>NZ_CP059888.1:0-1324526 GCF_016469335.1 Flocculibacter collagenilyticus | reverse complement strand
GTTGGTAAATCACGAACATGACCGACGCTTGACTTCACTACAAAGTCTTTACCTAGATATTTATTTATCGTTTTAGCTTTCGCTGGAGACTCGACTATAACTAGCGATTTACCCATGTTAATCAACAGTTCCCGATTTATAATTCAAAATTTGCATATATTTATATGATACTAGAACAATAGCTATTACAAGCTTATATTTATTTTATTATCCAGACATTTATCAGCGAGTACAATAGGAGTATACTAATTTGCTTTGTATCGCTATGAATAGAGTAATAATAGAGCAAAAAATAACAGGCAAAACAAAAATAATAATAAAAGCCGTTTAAAATAGGAGCAAAACCATAAATGAAGCACTTTGAAGCAAATTTTGACGGCCTAGTCGGTCCTACTCATAACTACGCAGGTTTATCCTTTGGTAACGTTGCCTCACTTAGTAACGCTAAAGAATCATCAAGTCCTCGCCAAGCAGCCAAACAAGGGCTGCAAAAAATGAAAGCGTTGCATGATATGGGCATGGTTCAAGGTGTATTGGCCCCTCAAGAGCGCCCGGATATCTTTGCACTACGTCGCTTAGGCTTTTCAGGCTCTGATGCTAAAGTGTTAGAAGATGCCGCTAAGAAAGCCCCACAAGTATTTAGAGCATGCTGTTCTGCGTCAAGCATGTGGACAGCAAACGCGGCAACCGTTTCACCAAGCGGCGATACTGCTGACAATAAAATTCATTTTACACCCGCTAACTTAACCAATAAGTACCATCGCTCACTTGAGCCTGTTACCAGCGGTAATATTTTAAAAGCGATGTTTAACGATGAAAAGCATTTCGCGCATCATCAGCACTTACCAGATAACGAGCATTTTGGTGACGAAGGGGCCGCTAATCACACGCGTTTTTGTAGCGAATACGGAGGTGCGGGTGTAGAGTTATTTGTTTTTGGACGCTATGCATTCGATGCTAGCAAGCCTGCACCAACTAAGTTCCCCGCTCGCCATACATTTGAAGCCTGCGAAGCTGTTACTCGCTTACATCAATTAAATGATAATAATATTGTTTATATGCAGCAAAATCCTAATGTAATCGACCAAGGTGTTTTTCATAACGACGTAATTGCAGTAGGTAACCAAAACGTGCTGTTTTATCATGAACAAGCATTTTTAAATACACAACAAGGGCTTGATGAAATACAGCGCAAAATGGGTGATACTCAAATGCATTTCATTAAAGTTGACACTGCTGATGTATCAGTGGAAGAAGCAGTAAAAACTTACTTGTTCAACACTCAAGTCATTACGTTACCTGATGGACATATGGCCATCATAGCGCCAACTGAATGTGAAGAAAATGAGCGTGTGCACGCCTATCTACAATCATTGGTAAACATGAACACGCCAATCAAAGAAGTGAAATACTTTGACGTAAAACAGAGTATGAGAAATGGCGGAGGCCCAGCATGCTTGCGTTTACGCGTAGCAATGACCGAACAAGAAAAGAACGCACTTAATCAAAATGTATTAATGTCTGAAGCGTTGTTCAGCACACTTAATTCATGGGTAGATAAACATTATAGAGATGCGCTATCGGAAAATGACTTGCGCGATCCTCAGCTATTAATTGAGTCGCGTACAGCGTTGGATGAATTAACTCAGATATTGAAGTTAGGTTCGGTTTATCCTTTTCAACTGTAAAATAAACCAAGTTCAACTAACGTTATATTTAACGTTAGTTGATTTCCTCATAATCTATACACATTATCTTTCATCATCAACTACTCTCTCGACTGAACTACCTTCAACTGAACACCCGAAGCCAGCTCATCCTGCTTGTTTTGTCCTCTTTAATTAATGTATTTGATTGTGGGCTCAATAGGGAGTAGATAATAAATATCGTGCAGAAAAAAATAAAAAGCGAAATAGGCTAAGCCTAAACTTAACCTATAGCGTAAGAGAAAAATTTATAGTCTTAGAGAGTATTAGGATCTGGGCATTCCAATCCACCATCACCCAGAGGGTTTTCTGGAGGTGGAGCGCCTTCTTTCTTAGCATCATCAACCAAGTAAGTTAATTGAACTTCTCTTGTGCTCACTGACTCACTTCCACTCACTTTACCTGAAACAGAGAGATCTCCTTTAACCCAAACCCCGTACTGTTTAGGATAACGAAGCTCAATTAACGCAGCTCCTTGTTCATTTGTAATTACCTTACTCGAAATAGTCCAAGGAGTACCAGGTGTTATAAAACCATCATTATTAGCATCTTCTCCAGCATCAAGAATACCATTACGGTTCACGTCTTCAGATGGAAATTCATTACCTGGTGCAGATAAAGGTAGGTAAGAGTCAAATTCACCATCTTTGTTCTTCTGGCACCAAGCACCCAGCTCATATGAGATAGGTACAAACGAAACTGTTAACTCTTGGTTCGCGATAGCATTACCATCAGCATCTGACGCAAACACCACATAATCTTGTAAATACGTAGTCTCTTCATTTTCCACTTTAATTACTGATGATGTACCAAAACGGAAAAATAATGCTCTATCAGCAACGGTAATAGATGCACTGTCAGACTTATTTGAAACACTTTCAGTGGCTGTAATTGTGACTCCATTATTTGCTGAGATAGAGTTAGAGGTATAAACTGAAGATGCGATCCCCTGAGAGTCAGTTGTATCTGAAGCTGGTGATAAGCTTCCCCCGCTCACATCATCTACAGAAAAGTTTATAGTTTTATTTTTAACTAAATTGCCCTCGTTATCTCGCACAATTGCTGTAACTGTACTTGTTTCGCCGCTAGGACCAATTGAAGCAGGGGACAACTGAACATTTATCGAATCAACATCAACCGCTACAAATTCAACTTCAACTTGTGTGACCAATTCCATTTCATTACTACCCTGCGCAACCGCTCTAACTAAAGCAGGACCAGACGTAGTTGACGATAAGCTAATTTCTACATTCCCGTCTTCATCCGTACTTTTTACATTGGTTACCGTACCTCGAGTGGAAGTAAATGAAATAGACTCCCCTTCTACAGGCTCACCATCTTTTAACCAATTAAGCGTTATCATACTGCTTTTGTTTAATTCAAGCTCTTTACCTTTCGCATTTACAAAAGTGAATACGTCCGATTGAACATCAATGGTGATTGTGCTACTTACACCTAAACCTGAAACCGTCAAAATGTCTTGCCCACTATTTGTACCGGTGTAAGAAATTGTTGCCTGTCCCGCAGAGTTTGTTACTGGCGTAGCATTATTAATTGCATTACCGTTTTTAGAGGTAATAACCAACGGCACACCTGAAAGAGGTATCCCTTCAGAGGTTGTGACTAATGTAGTTACTGTAATTACATCATCTAATACCGCTGATGATTGCGCATTTACGTCAATGCCAGTTCCTACAACATCAACAATTAAAGAAGAAGAGGTTGTGCCTACCGTAGCAGAGACTGTAATCGTTCGGTTTTGAGGGTTGTTTTTCGTCGTTAAAATTGCCGTAGCCTGTCCAGAATCATCTGTTGATGCTTGAGTCACTAATATTTCAGCGTCATTATTAGCTGAAAAGCTCACATTTTGGTTGGCCAGCAAATTGTTATTAATATCTTTAACAAGCACCGTTAGCTCAATTTTATCATTAATACCTGTATTAAGCTGAAGCTTATCTGCAAGTAGATTTACTTCTCCAATTGCAATATTTCCAACAGGGAAATCACCTAGCGACTCTAGACCAATCGTAGTTTGTTCGCCTGTTGAAAGCGATATAGTTACTGTTGCAGCGCCACTCACAGTCGTAGGCGATACTTGGATCGTCGCTACACCATCAGCATCTGTAATTGCTTTCAAGTTTTCTTTCGAGAAAGAAAACAGCGTGCCATCTTCAACTGAAAAGCTAACGACTTTTCCAGATTGAACTGCACCGCTTTGGTTTGTGACTTTGACGGAAATTTGGACTGGATCGTCAAAAGAGACGACTCTTGACTCATCACCACTAGTTACGCCTGTGGCAGTAACAGAAAGTACGAATGTTTCATTTCCAGTAGTACCTCCCCCGTTGTTATTGTCTTTAGAAAGGGAGCCCCCTCCGCCACACGCTGCCAAAATCATTGAAATAAATATAGCCCCAAATAGGCGAATCATTTGCATGAAACTACTCCCTTGCAAAATTATTGTTTGTAATTATTAGAGCGCTATCTTAACTCAATATTCTTTCTTGCGTCATTATTAAGTTAAAAAAATTAACAATTCTCACTGAAAAAATATCCCGAGACTGGTAATCTACGCTTTTATACAACAACAAAAATAATCTAATTACTTATTTTTATATGAGTACATCTATGACTTCAAATAAAAAACTAGGTCTTACCACACGCATACTGATTGGTATGGGTTTAGGTATAACGGTTGGCATGTTCTTTAATCTTCTGACTGACAGTGGCCAAAACCCGCTTGCGTTAGATCTTGGCGTTTTTACTTTTTCTGTAAAGGAATTTTTTGTAGACGGTATTTTTAATATCGGTGGGCAAATATTTGTATCAAGTTTGAAGATGCTTGTGGTACCTATGGTGTTTGTATCACTGGTATGTGGTACTTGTTCGTTAAACGATACCTCTAAGCTTGGCCGATTAGGCGGAAAAGCCGTTGGCTTATATTTACTAACCACAGCGATCGCTATCACTACTGCGATAACGCTTGCCCTGATTGTATCACCAGGCGTCGGCGCGAATTTAACAGCTGATGTTAACTTCACAGCTAAGGAAGCACCATCATTAGCACAAGTATTTATTGACATGTTCCCAACTAACCCCATTGATGCTATGGCAAAAGGGAACATGTTACAGGTTATTGTTTTTGCATTGCTTTTTGGCATTGCACTAGCATTATCTGGCACTACCGGTGAACGTTTAAATACATTATTTTCAGACTTAAACGTTGTGATCATGAAGCTGGTTACCATTTTAATGAATTTAGCACCCTATGGTGTTTTTTGTTTAATGGCAAAGCTATTCACAACGATTGGCCTCGGTATAATTATAAAACTTTCACTGTACTTTGGGTTAGTTTTAGCGGTGTTATTTATACATGCACTAGTGGTTTACCCTGTCCTACTGAAGATGCTTACTGGGCTAAATCCTGCTATTTTTTTAAAGAAGATGAAAGATGCAACACTGTTTGCGTTTAGCACATCTAGTAGTAATGCAACTATGCCGGTAACACTAGAAACAGCGACTAAAAAGCTTGGTGTAAAAAATAGTATTGCATCTTTTACTGTACCGTTGGGCGCAACTATCAATATGGATGGCACTGCAATTATGCAAGGTGTTGCCACGGTATTTATTGCGCAAGCCTTTAATGTAGATTTAACAGTGTCTGATTATTTAATGGTAATCTTAACTGCAACTCTAGCTTCAATTGGTACAGCAGGCGTTCCTGGTGTAGGGCTAATCATGTTAGCCATGGTATTGCAGCAAGTTGGCTTACCAGTTGAAGGGATAGCACTAATTATAGGTGTAGATCGCTTACTAGATATGACTCGTACCGCTGTGAATGTAACCGGTGACTGTATGGTTTCATGTATAGTGGGTAAATCAGAAAAAGAATTTGATGCGAACGTATTTAATAACCCAGCAGCAGGTACTGAAGCTGAGTCGGTAGATTTCCACCATTTACACGGGAGCTCAGAAAAAGCTTAGTAAGACGATGAGGCTGTAACGAGTTTTACTGCTCTCTATTGTTCTAAAAGAGTTACATAATATGTATCTTTTCTACGCAATAAGCACCTTTTCGATGCTTATTGCGTGGTCTTTCTAGCAATCACTAATTATCGTCACGTTTAATAACGATTTATGCCTTGTTGAAAAACCTTATTCCATACGTGATCAATGGCTTTTGTGAACGGAATATTCAACTTGTCGGCCAGTCCTTTTTTCTCGCTATACTTAATAGCAAAAATCATCTTATCCTTTTGATTCATTAAATAATCATCACTCGTTATTAATTCGTCTACTAATCCCTTTTCTTTCGCTAGGGTGCCAAACCAGTGCTCACCAGTAGCAACTTCTGCTATATTGAGCGACGGTCTATTTTCTTCAACAAAGCGTTTAAAAAGAGTATGTGTCTCTTCAAGTTCTTCACGAAATTTTGCTCTTCCAACTTCCGTATTTTCTCCAAACATCGTCAGAGTACGCTTATATTCACCAGCAGTTAATTGTTCAAATTCAATATTGTTCTTTTGTAGTAGTTTGTTGAAGTTTGGTAATTGTGCAATAACACCAATTGAGCCTAAAATTGCGAACGGGGCCGCTACTACTCTGTCAGCTACACATGCCATCATATAGCCACCACTCGCGGCCACTTTATCAACCGCAACAGTTAGCTTAATACCTGCGTCTTTAATGCGTTTTAATTGCGATGCTGCAAGGCCATAACCATGAACCACACCTCCTCCACTTTCTACTTTTACTAATACTTCATCTTTTTCATTAGCGAATGTCAAAAGTGCCGTTATCTCTTCTCTTAATGATGCGACTTCATGAGCGTCGATACTGCCTTTAAAATCGATTACGAATAATCTCGATTTATTTTCTAGTGCTTTCTTACTTTCTTTTTTTCTTTTCTTCTCAAGCTGTTTTAATTCGTCTTTGGACAGGATTTCAGCCTCTAGAGAGTGCTTAACATCTTCAAAATGCTCAGAAAGATTTTCTAATTCAAGTTCACCACTTTTCGCTTTAGGTTTTGCCGTAGCACCCACCACAATACCCACAATAACTAATACAGTTAATACTATTGTTACCGCCTTCGCGAAAAACAAACCATAATCATATAAAAATTCCACTTTTTATCCTTTACTTCATCACATACAAGTTCATTGAACTAATATTGGGATATTTATAAAAATAAAAAGCCCGGACTAAGCCGGGCTAATATATAAAGCAATTTAGTTGTTTGAACTAGATGTTAGTTTCCAGCAACAACCTCTGAGTCAGTTACAGAAATCACTTTAGCACCACTAGCAAAATAGGTAGCAACTTGTTGCTGCATTTCAGCAGTAGCCCGTGCACTCATCGCAGCATCTGGTGAAGAGTCACGTGTGCGCGGGTCAAGAATAGAGCTATGATGACCTTTAGTAAACCTTACAATGCCAGACACATTACCTTCAGCAACTGCTGTAGTGTCAGAAATGCCATTCAACATCATAATACCTGCCAATGGCTCGGTGCCGCCAAGTGGCGTGTTGACTGTTTGGTTTGGAATAACTTGGTCACTTAAGTTTTGGTCGCCGTCACCTACAACCTCAATCATATGCACTGGTGTTTCATTCACCACAATATGTTGAGCGTAGTTGTTAGGATCGCCCGCATCAATAACAGTTTGCGCTGCAAAGGTGAAGCTAGCCATCGTGCTTGATACTTGCGCTAACTTCGCTGATTCACCATTAGTAACAAGTTGAGTTAAATATGCATCTGTTTGACATGCAGCATATGCTTCAGCACTTGCGGCAAGTGGAATACATGCAGCGTCGGGTTGGTTTTCTATAAATGCTGCTAATTCAGCAGAAATATTATCCCCAGTACCAAGTAACACTGAACCTTTCACGAGATCACCAAATGAACCAGACTCAATAAGCAATGGAGCAATCCCGCCTCCAGGCATCGCTAAAGAGGCAGCTTTAACCTGATAAGATGCATCCAACATTGGCACACCAGTTGGTGCATTCGTCACTGCAGTAAATTTAGTAGATGAAATAGCACCTAAAGAGTGACCTAGCACATACACTGTACTGCCATCTACATCAGCCCCGGTCGTCATATTTAAACCAAGACGTAATGCTAGCATGTCAGACACACTTTGGCGTAAATTATCACGACCGATTAGTAAGTCAGCTAAATTTAAATAATGAGTAGCAGAAACGGTTGACGCATTTACTTCATCAACACCATCTCCAGTTAAATCAAACCCGCGAGAACCATGTAATGGGTGATCAATTGCAACTGTTGCAAAGCCTTGCAAAGATAATGCGCCAGTAATTGCTAGCATATCTTCTTTTTTGGAAGTGATACCATGTTGTAGCATAACAACTGGCCAGCCTGCTTCCGGCATTGTTAACGGCGACAGCCCTAAAGATGCACGAACACCATTCATCATGGTCATGTCAGGCGTTGTCATTTGCACATCAAGCGTCTGTAGGCTTTTCACCTCTGGAATAGTGTTATATTTTGTCAAATGTCTAGCTGTATCAACACCTAAATCACGTAACGTTCCACTACTTACCAGCTGGCAGAAGCCATCGTTTTCACTTACTGGCTGCTGTGGTATTTCTCCACCTTGAGCAACAAAACCTGCTAAAGTCGCGGCACTATCACAGGCAGCACTCCAAGGAGTAAAGTTAACACTAGGATTGCCTTCAGCATCCAGCTCAAGTGTAGGAGTACCTAAATAGTAAGGAACCGTAATACTACCTGAGTACAATTGTGCCGTTTTAAATACAGCTGAATTGGGATCGGTAGGGTCTAATAGTTGCTGTGAAACAAGCGCATCAAATACAGTTACACCTGTATTTGTTACTGAAACAGCAGGCATTTGTGCTGGATTTGCAGCCATTAACTGCTTCACAGTTCCAAGCACATTACCAACCGATTGCGTTGTCATCGCTGATGTATAAATAATGGCTTCTTTATCTACACCAAAGCTTTGTACTATATTTTCATAATTATTAATAACTTTTTGTAGACCAAGCTGAGCTTCGGTTGCCAATGGTTTAGTTTCAATATCTTGTTTTACTAAGCCATAGGTTGAAGAAGGTTGAAGTGCATTACCATTGCTATCACTTAACTGATTAGTTAACGCAACAATATAACCCGTCGCAGGTTTAAGCGGCTTCAGTGGAACAACCGCTACGCCACTGCCTTGAGCCTTGGTCACAAAATCAACGCCAAACGTAAGCTCTGCAATTGGCTTACATGGTAATCCAGCTTGTGGAGCCGCTTGACACTCTGCATCAGCACTCAATGGGCCAGTCAGCTCTACTTCATAAATTCTTACCGAGCCTGGCTGTTGCGCAGAATCAGCATTAAGTGAAACGCCTTGGTCGAAAGCTAAATTAATCACAAATGGGTTTTGAGTCGACCAACCATCCAATGCACCCAGTGCAACAGCCGGATCAGAATAGTCAGGCGCCATGCCTGCAGCTATTGCTGCTGATTCGTCTGGCATGTTTAATGTGCCATCGGTAGTGCCACTAAATAATAAATCGTTCGGCGCAGATAAAACACCATTGGAAGGATCGAATAGAACTCGAGATGCTGCTACAACAGGCTCAGAGTTATTTTTAACATCTTCTAGGCTTTCTCCACCGCCACAGCCTGTCAGGCCTAGAGCACTTGCTATCGAAATGCTCAATAATAGCTTTTTCATTTTTTCTCCCCAAAATGCAGATATTTTTGTTCTTTTTCTGATTTATATTTTATATGGTATAACACCTTAGACCAGTTAAATTAACCCAATATAAAAAAATAAGCTACCAGAATTTCCTCATTCTAGCTTAATTCCCGTGCATTTTTTTAGGCTAAACGCTACTATGCGCAAAAAATTCCATAATTCACTAATAAAGGGGCTAAAATGCATAATTTTAGAGCAAGTGACCGCTGTCTTGAAGGTAAAACAATATTAGTCACAGGTGCTGGTGATGGTATAGGCCGTCAAGCCGCGTTGTCATATGCTCAATATGGAGCCACTGTAATTTTATTAGGTAAAACGGTTCAAAAACTTGAGTACGTATACGATGAGATTGTGGCTTTAAATAAAATGCAGCCAGCTATTATTCCGCTCGACTTACGTGGTGCAACTAAGCAAAACTACATTGATATGGCATCAACAATAGAACAACAGTTCGGTAAGCTTGATGGTGTTTTGCATAATGCCGGTTTATTTGTTGCGTTAAGCCCGCTTGCACATATTGCAGAAAAAGACTGGCTAGATATTATGCAGGTAAATGTTAATGCACCGTTTATAATGACTCAGGCGCTACTGCCTGTACTTAAAAAAGCTGAAAATGCATCAATCATTTTTACCTCAAGCGGTGTTGGCAGAAAAGGCAGGGCTTTTTGGGGTGCTTATTCTACCTCAAAGTTTGCAGTTGAAGGTTTAATGCAAACTATTGCCGATGAGTTTGAAAATACAAGCATTCGCTGTAACTGTATTAACCCTGGCGCGACGCGTACGATGATGCGCGCAAAAGCGTACCCGTCAGAGAACGTTGAAAACCTTAAAACACCTGAAGATATTATGTCACCGTATCTATATTTAATGTCTGATGAAAGTGTGAATACAACAGGTCAATCAATTGATGCTCAACCAAAAAACTAGCCTTTGACTAGTTTTACACTAAAAAAGGTGCCTTTACGCACCTTTTTTGATCATGACTCATACAGCTCAAAACGATTAATTAACTCTTACCGCTTTTCTTTCTGATATTATGCTTTTTTACCGCTCTGCGAATTTGTGCCGTTTGCTTTCTCTTAGCAGAACGTCGCTCTATTGGCTTAACTTTCGTTTCTCGCTCGGGTCTTAACTCAACTAACTTACGCAGGTAGTTCACCTTACCTAACTCAAGCTCTTTCCAGCCGCCCTGCGGTAGTGATTTTTCAAGCTCTAAATCGCCATAACGTACACGAATTAATCGCGAAACTTGCACCCCTTGAGATTCCCACAGGCGCCTAACTTCACGATTGCGACCTTCGGTTAGCATTACATGAAACCAATGATTAATGCCTTCTCCACCCGCATTCTTTATGCTTTTGAATTTAGCTGGTCCATCTTCAAGGGTTACGCCATTGCGTAAACGCTGTAACATTGCATCATCAACTTCACCAAATACGCGTACCGCATATTCACGCTCAATTTCAAATTTTGGATGCATTAAACGATTAGCCAGTTCGCCATCAGTGGTAAACATCAACAAGCCACTGGTGTTTATGTCCAACCTACCTATCGCAATCCAACGTCCTTCTCTTAACTTAGGTAGCCGATCAAATACCGTTTTTCTGCCCTCAGGATCATGGCGAGTGCATAATTCACCCTCAGGCTTATGGTACATAAGTACACGGCAAACCGTGTCTTGTTCACTGCTTATTTTTATCTCGCGGCCGTCAACTCTTACTTTTTGAGTTGGTTCAACACGATCGCCCAATGTAGCTACTTTGCCATCAACGCTTACGCGCCCTTCTGCAATGACAGACTCCATCTCACGACGCGATCCTACACCTGCTCGCGCAAGTACTTTTTGCAATTTTTCACTCATTAATTGTGACTTCTTCTTTGTTGTATTCTTTATTTTGTTGAAGAGAGCTGGTTAACTCTCCTTGACTGTTTAAATCAGATATTGAAACATCTTGTAACTCTGGCAATTGCTCTAACGCTTGCAACGAAAAATAATTCAAGAACTCGTTAGTTGTCGCATACAGTGCGGGCTTGCCCGGCACCTCTTTATGACCAATCACTTTTATCCAATCTCTTTCGATTAGCGTTTTAATAATAGTAGAACTTACGCTAACACCTCGAATATTTTCAATTTCACCTCTTGTAATTGGCTGTTTATACGCAATTAAAGAGAGCGTTTCGAGTAAAGCGCGGGAGTATTTCGGCGCTTTTTCTTGCCACATATTTGACAACCAAGGACTTAGCGATGTGTTGCTTTGAAATCGATAACCCGATGCAACTTTAACTAAGTTTATCCCTCTAGCCACGTAATCTAACTCTAAATCTTTTATGATTTTATTAATACGAGAATGACTCACATTCAAATCTAATAACACAGTCGCTTTCAACGATGCAGCTGTTTGAGGCGTATCAGATACAAAAATAGCGGCTTCAATCAGCTGTTTTAATTGTTCATCCGTTATCTTTGTCGCCATATCGTTATTTCATTGTTTGTTGACTAGCCTAATGTTAGGCGGAGTATTTTGGCCGACATTATGCCTGAAAGTGACGCGCTTTAACATTGATTTGCGTAAAAGGCGCTGTTTGAACAATATCTATATAAGACTCTTTAATCAGTTCTAACACTGCTAAAAAGGTTACTACCACACCTTGCTTCCCCTCCTCAACAGTAAACAAGGCCTCAAAGGGTACAAAGCCATCGGTACCATTTAAGTAAGCTAAAATAGCGCTCATTCTTTCTCGGGTAGAAAGTGCTTCTTTTTCGATATGGTGGTGACTAAATGCAGAAGCACGTTTTAAAACTTGTTGCATGGCGATGGCTAAGTCTTGCAGCGCCACGTTGGGTAATATGATTGTTGGTGAGCATCCCTCAGCAACATCAACATTTGCAAGATAAAAGTCGCGCGATTCACGTGGTAATAAATCGAGCTCCTGCGCAGAGTGTTTATACTTTTCATATTCTTGAAGGCGTTTTATTAATTCAGCTCTAGGGTCGTCAAACTCATCTGACGGGTGCGCATGAACTGGTAGTAATAGTCGACTTTTTATTTCAGCTAGAATTGCAGCCATAACTAAATACTCAGCCGCTAATTCAAGCTTTAAGTCTTTCATTAACTCTACATACTCCATGTATTGCAAAGTAATTTCTTGAATCGGTAAGTCGATAATGTCAAATTTTTGCTTTTTTATTAGATAAAGCAAAAAGTCGAGTGGTCCTTCAAAAGCATCTAAAAACACCTCAAGTGCTTCAGGAGGAATATAAAGATCTTCCGGTTGCTCAACTACCACTTCACCTCTAACAAACGCTAATGGCAGTGGCTGCTGAACCGTTATATCTGTAAAATTATCTTTTACCTCAGCTTGTTTACTCGTAACTTGTTGCTTTGTCATCAAAAATTATACGAAGTAATTATTCAAACGGTGATGGGTCACCATGCCCTACCCGCACTATCTCTGCATCCCCTTCAGAAAAATCAATCACTGTAGTTGGAGCTTCTGCTAAATAACCACCATGAATAATTAAATCGACCTGCTTTTCTAAATAATTGCGGATCTCATCAGGATCAGTTTCAGAAAACTCACTGCCCGGCAATATTAACGACGTCGACATTAATGGCTCGTCTAGTGCTTCAACTAACGCTTGTGTAATGTTGTGATCGGGAACCCGAATACCGATGGTTTTCTTTTTTGGATTTAACAAGCGTTTTGGTACTTCTTTGGTACCTTTAAAAATAAATGTATAGGCTCCAGGGGTATTGTTTTTTAACAACCTAAACGCAGTATTCTCAACCCGCGCATATACCGAAAGCTCTGATAAATCCTTGCACACTAAAGTAAAGTCGTGCTCTTTAGAAAGTTGACGGATTTGAATAATTCTATCTAACGCCTTTTTATCACCTAAATGACAACCAATTGCGTAGCCTGAATCGGTAGGGTAAACAACAACACCACCGTTATTAATAATTTCAACAGCTTGATTAATTAAACGTGCTTGTGGGTTTTCTGGATGCACGTGGAAAAACTGGCTCATTTATTATTTATCCTAATTTAGGTGAAACGTAATCATTAGTGTTGAAACAGGGTCCAAATTGGTTCACAACCTTTCGGAAGGTATAAATTTCTTCCAAGCTCTGTCCATGGCGATGGATAATGAAAGTCTGAACCAACCGATGCATAAAGTCCATATTCTTTAGCGTATATTGCCATTTGTTGCCGTTCAGACAATGCTTGTTGTGGCTGAGACACCTCCATACCGTCTCCACCTGCATTCTTGAACTCAATTAATAATCGGCGCAGCCACTTTGCGGTCATATCATAACGTGCAGGATGCGCGACTACTGCTACCCCACCAGCATCGTGAATCCACTGTACAGCTGTTGCAATATCAATCCATTGACTTGGGACATAGCCAGTTTTCCCACGACCAAGGTACTTTTTAAATACACCCTGCATTGACTTGGCGTGGCCTAACTGAATCAAGTATTTTGCAAAATGCGTACGACTTATCGCGGCATCACCGGCTAGTTTCTTAGCTTCTTCATAACCATTGACTATTCCCGCCTTGGCTAAGCGTCGTCCAATTTCCTGTGCGCGTTCTTCACGCTTTTCACGCTGCGTGAACAGCCGCTGCTGAAATTGTTCGCAATTCACATCAACATTCAAACCAACAATATGGATCTCAAAACTTGTCCACGATGTTGAAATTTCTACGCCGTTTATTAGTGTTAATGGTAGTTGTAAATTACTTACATATTCCTGCCCAACCGGTAAGGCCGAAATATTATCATGATCGGTAATAGCAAGAATATTTACACCTCTCTCTATAGCGCGATCGATAAGCTCAATTGGCGTTAAATTTCCGTCCGAATGGGTTGTATGGGAATGAAGATCATAAATTTGATGCATGTAAGGTGAATCGCCTTAGGTTTTACGAGCGCGTTGCGCTATGGCTGCGTGCATAAGCAATAATTGGAATGCACACATACTAACACGACTCCCCCATCAACCAAAGCAACACAAGGTTTAATGCCTTATGAAAGTGAGAAGTTACAAAAAAGCCACGCTAAATATACTTATTTGCGTGGCTGATATAAGTTAACGCTATGTTCTTAAACTGGGATGTACCCTAAAAAACAACGTTTGTAGATATTACCAGAAACGAATTTTAGTGCTTTTTCCAGGTAACCAGCTTTGACCGAAAACATCACCAACTTTAATGTACGCGCCGCCGCTATCTACTCTAGCAGTGCCACTTTTTGATGATTGAGCTTTCGTTCTCCACTTACCTTTCCAGTTGCGTGCTTTTATTTTGAACGAGCCTGTGTATTTAATTTTTGCTACACCCGCTTCAACTTTAGCGTTATAGCTAATAGATGATTCAAATTTAAAAACACCTAGATTTAGCTTAGGGCTAATAGAGAAGCTATTGATACCATCAGCTATCATCTTACCAGCAGACTGAGCAACGTTTTTTACATTAAACGATTTGCCACCAACCGATACTTTACCGTTACTAAAGCTTACTGCGCCAGACTGAGCCAAGCTAACCGTCAAATCAGAGATATCGTTAATTTTCTCTTTAGCACTGCTGAATGTAGTTGCAGCAGCATTTGCCGCAGCTTGACCAGCCATCAATACTTGTTCACCCGCTACACTTAGATAACCCACAACATCAACAATACCAGCGGCACCTTTACACAAGTCAACAGATACGCTACTTAAATTTTTGCCACCAATATTTAAAGATTGTGAACTAGATAGCTCTGTTCTACAGCTTGATTTACTTGCTTTAACGCTTGCCGTAAGGTCGGTGCCCATTACCTTTGTTGTACCTGATAATGTTAAACCAGACATATCAATTTGCTGGTAACCATTTAGCATATCTAAGCCAGCAATTTTAATGTCGCTTTCAGCGTAAAATGAAAAGTCCTGAATACCATAATTACCACCAAACTTTATGTAACCATTTGCTTTAAAGTTTGGATCAGTATCCATATTTGATTGGTTTAAAAGACGTACAACTTCATTACCCACGCCTCCCATGTTGCTAAAGTCAACGGTATCTTCAGCCCAAAAAGACAATACGTCAGAATCTTTATTCCAAGACCAAGTACCTTCTCCTAGCACTAAACTAAGATCAAGAGGGCCAACTGAACCTAAGCTAGCTTCAAGTTCAGCATTAGAGGCGATGTTCACGCTATTAATAGCAGACATTGGCATAAGCAGTTTGAAAACATCTTTCATGTTTCCAACATTGCCAGGGTCTAAATCAACCATCATGTGACCGTTCACATACAGTGGATATTGACCAAGTTGGAAGCCGCCTTTTACGAACAAGTTACCATCTAACGTATATGGATCGCTGCCGTCTAGACCAACCCACTCATTGCCGTCATATACAGGATAGTTAGCAGTAAAAGTCATGTAACCATGGTATGAAACCCCCACCGCTAAAGAGTCGTCACTTACACCGCTTGGCACCCAGCCTCCGCTGCCTAATACGTCACCTTCAACGTACCCCATTGGGTCAAGTGGGTCGAAAATCACTCTAAATTTCTGACCACCAGTATCTGAACTTGCTGTTAATGAACCACTCATAAATTCAGCACCAGCATTGGTGTCAAATTCGAATAAGAAATAGTGCTGAGTATCTTTTAAGCCAAATTCAAGCCCCCAATCCCCGTTCACATCAATCATATTCTGCATCACTAGGCCATTAGCAATACCGAACGCTACGCTTGGGCCACCCGCAGACATAAAGTTAAACTGTGAAGATGCCGAGCTTACATAATTGTTTGGTAAATCAGACAATTCACCATAAAACTGACCGTCACTACCCACTAACATGTAGTTTGGTGACATGTTAGTCATCACACCATTTAAGCCAGAAAGTGTGGCGCTGCTATCACAAAAATAATAGCTGTGATTACCTGTTGCATTTAGGTACTCTGAAGAAACGTCTTCCCACCCATCAGCACACTGAATACCAATGTTAAATGGACCTAATTGATAGTCCACTTTCATGCCATCTTGACTCAATTGTGCGCCGATAGTTAGATTCGCATTTTGCGCAGCATTTTTACTTGCCTGCATTACATTCAAAACGCGTTGGTTATTAAAGCCATGAAGGCCTGAAAGATCAGCAGCATGGGCAACACTCGTGCCCGCTAAAGTGATTGCTCCTAACACAGCAAAACGTAACGTTGAAGGTTTAAATCTCATGTTTAAATTTCTCAATTTATTATATTTATATATTGGCTGCCACATGCACTTACTGATGAGCTTGCAAAAACTTAATGAAGATCTGAAAGCTAACGCTAAATGCATGTTTTCGCTTTTATTAAGTGCGGTATGTTGTTATGGATATTGCTATTCACAACTACACTTAAAATCAAATTTTAGCGGTTCAAAGCAATACTGAGCAACATTTATTTACACTTTGAAAATAAAAACAATCCTTTAAAAACATAATGTTAACCCGATAATAGGGACTGTAAATGGCTTTCTTTTTGATTTCATTAATATTTTGTTAAGTAACTTGCGGAGCTCATAAACTACAAGGTGGGAAATACAACCATTATATAAATACTCTAAAACATAAACGTTTTTTAAATAAATATCCTAAGGGGGATTGACAACGTTAGCAGTAGGCTGTTTTACTAAGCACTACTGGATAGAGAGATAGTAATATTTCAATATCCAAACGATACGGTGATATTTAAAATATTTGGTGATAATGATTATGTTCAATAAAACTTCTTCTACACATTCTACTAAATGGTGGTGGCGCAACCTTTAAGGGTGGCGTGTAACGTGTAGTTATCAGTTTTATCGAAGATAACCAGTTTCATTAAACCCGCATAAAGCGGGTTTTTTTATGTCTGAGTTTTAGTTTTCAACACAATTTAAACCAGACAGATAAAAATAATTTTTATAGCTTTCAATATTTTATAAAAAGTTTTATAACAAGGCATAACATGAGCGCAGTCGCTTACATTGAACAAATGTACACAGAAAAAGTAATAAGCTGTAAAGAGCACCGTGATGTTAATCAACATAATTATACAAATTGCGTTTACAGTGCAAACAACTGGCAATGGTGGTGGCAATCTCGCAAGCGGGAGCATTAACTGTGGCCAACTGTTGGTCGTTATAAGTTAAGAGAAAACCCGCTTCACTATATTAGCGGGTTTTTTTATGTCAATTTAAATAGAAAAATTAAGTGGAATTAGCATGTTATTTAGCAATATTAATCATCACCCAGGTGAAGTTACCAGCATATCGCTTGAAGCGGACTACATAGAAGATCCGCTCGCGCTGTTTGCTCAGTTAAGCCAATCTACTCAAAACAACATGCTGCTGGAGTCAGCAGATGTGAGCAGTAAAGATAATTTAAAAAGTATACTGCTCATTGACAGTGCATTAAGAATTAGCTGCAACGCACAGCAAGTAACACTCGACGCTCTCTCTGAAAACGGCATGAGTCTACTGCCCTTTTTACAGCATCAGGCTAACCACCTTCATACTGACAAAGTTACATCTCACCTTGAAGGGAAAACGCTCACACTTACCTTTGCCAACACCTTAACAAAGTATGATGAAGACTCTAGGTTAAAGGCAACAAACTCATTTGATGGGATAAGAACGCTGCTAAATAGTATCTCAGCAAATAATGAACAACCCTTTGCGGTATTTTTAGGCGGGATCTTTGCGTACGACATGATTGCTAACTTTGAGTCGTTACCAAACGTTTCTTCACATGAAAATAATTGCCCTGATTATGTTTTTTACTTAGCAGAAACCTTGTTCGTTATTGATCATAAATTAAAAACAACCCAATTAATTGGTAATGTTTTTTCTGGTCAAGACGCTATTGCAAATTGTTTTGCTATAGGTCGCCGTTTAGAAATGTTACAGCAAACTGTACAGTCGACTATTCCACCTCTAACCAGAAACGCCATACCAGCAACGAACGGCGACATAACGGTAGACATTAGTGATGACGCTTTTTGCCTGCAAGTTCAAAAGCTAAAGCAACACATTGTTGAAGGCGACGTATTTCAAGTAGTGCCCTCTCGTACTTTTACCTTAGACTGCCCAGACTCGTTATATGCATACCAAGTCCTCAAAGAGCAAAACCCAAGCCCATATATGTTCTATGTTAACGATAGTGACTTTACGTTATTTGGCGCCTCGCCTGAGTCAGCACTAAAATATTGCGCCACTCATAATACCGTTGAAGTTTATCCCATTGCAGGCACACGAGGCCGTGGACGCAATGCGGATGGAAGTATTAATTTAGATCTGGACTGTCGCATAGAGCTTTCATTAAGAAATGACGAGAAAGAAAAAGCTGAACATATGATGCTTGTTGACCTAGCAAGAAATGATGTAGCTAAAATCTCAAAAAGTGGCACTCGCTTTGTTAAAGACCTGCTTCAAGTAGACCGTTATTCACATGTAATGCATTTAGTCTCTCGAGTTCAGGGGCAGCTTAGAGAAGATTTAGACGCCCTTCATGCCTATCAAGCTTGTATGAATATGGGCACCTTGGTTGGCGCGCCAAAAGTGAAAGCCGCCGAGCTAATTCGCCATACTGAACAAAAACGTCGTGGCAGTTACGGTGGTGCTGTAGGGTATTTAACGGGGCAAGGAGAAATGGACACGTGCATTGTGATACGTTCAGCATTTGTTCGAAATGGAAAGGCGCATATTCAAGCAGGTGCTGGCGTAGTATTTGACTCTGTGCCGCAAGCAGAAGCAGACGAAACACGTAAGAAAGCACAAGCTGTCATTACAGCCATTCAAACCGCCAATACACAAAGCCAAAATAAGAGTTAAGCCATGACAACAATATATTTAATCGACAACTTTGACTCGTTCACCTATAACTTGGTTGATGAATTTGCACAGTTAGGCTTTAACCTAAAAATTTACCGCAACAATGTGAGTGCTGACGCTATTAAAGCGTCGATGGATGTAGAGCACGAGCCGGTCGTATTAGTCCTTTCACCCGGACCGGGCAAACCCAGTACGGCTGGAAACCTATTAAAAATAATACAGCTTTGTGAGGGTAATTACCCGATGTTAGGTGTCTGTTTAGGGCATCAAGCCATTGTGGAGCATTTTGGTGGCACAGTAGGTAAAGCTGGGCAAACAATACACGGTAAAGTGTCTGATATTCAATTAACCTCTCACCCTATATTTGCAGGCCTAGGCCACTCAATGAGTGTAGCGCGCTACCACTCATTAATGGCAACCACGATTCCAAGTACACTCTCTGTAATTGCACAGTTTGAAGACGAACATTTCCCTGTTCCTATGGCTGTTATCCATGAAAATGCCTGCATCATTGGTTTACAGTTTCATCCCGAGTCCATCCTTACAACCCAAGGCGCAACCTTAATTCAACAGTGTTTGGCCTATTTAACAAAGAACAACACAACAAGCAGTGTGAAGGAGATATAGCATGAGTCAGGTTAATACCATTCAAGATGTATTAAACGTGTTATTAAATGGCGGCCAATTGGATCAGGCCAGTTGCACATTTTTCTTTGATAAAATCATGCAAGGTGAAGTATCAGACATTCAACTTTCAGCGGCATTAAGTGCACTGAAAGTTCGTGGTGAAACAGCTGAAGAGATTGCTGGTGCAGCCATTGCTATGAAAAACAATGCGCTACCATTTTCACGTCCAGATTATGACTTTGTTGATAGTTGTGGCACTGGTGGGGACGGCAGCAATACATTTAATATTTCTACTACCGCAGCTATTGTTGCAGCTAGCTGCGGGGTTAAAGTTGCCAAGCATGGCAATCGGAGCGTATCGTCTCAATCAGGATCTTCAGACTTATTAACAGAACTAGGCATAAACTTAACCATGTCGCCAGAAGTTGCCCGAACATGTTTAGATGAAACAGGCCTTACTTTTCTTTTTGCCCCGCATTATCACCAAGGTGTAAAACACGCAATGCCAGTTAGAACTGGCTTAAAAATCCGCACTCTGTTTAATTTATTGGGGCCTTTAATCAACCCTGCTGCCCCCAACTTTCAGTTAATGGGCGTCTATGATCCTGCGCTAATCAAAACCATTGCACATACTTTACAAAATTTAGGTGTTGAACAAGCCATGGTTGTCAATGGCGCCGGACTTGACGAAATGGCGATTCATGGTGAAACCCAAGTCGCACATTTACGAAATCACACAATCACAGAATACACACTGTCACCAAGCGATTTTGGACTAAGCACATACACGCTAACAGATATTGAAGGCGGCAGCCCGCAGCAAAATGCCTTAATTACCAAAGCAATATTGGCTGGCAAAGGTACTGAGGCACACAATGCCGTGATTGCCATTAATGTAGCCCCACTTCTGGTCATGCTAGGGTTGCAAGCAAGTTATAAAGCAGCAAGTTCATTTGTTTTAGAGGTATTGCAAAGTGGTAAACCAATGCAATTATTAGCCGAATTTGCCGAGCTAAGCCATAGCGGCGCTATAAAGCAGTAACACGATTGAAGAATAAAAAAAGAGTATAAATCATGACTAATATTTTAGAAAAAATCGTGGCTGACAAACGCGATGAAATCATACAACGCAAAAAATCTCATCCGTTAAGTACATTTGTAAATAATCTACAACCCTCATCAGTGAGTTTTTATGACGCTTTGGCCAAACCCACAACCAGCTTCATTCTTGAATGTAAAAAGGCATCTCCTTCTAAAGGCCTCATTCGCCCTGAATTTAATCTTAATGAGATTTGCTCAGTTTATAAAAATTATGCTGACTGTATATCCGTTCTTACCGACGAGAAGTATTTTCAAGGCAGCTTTGAGAATCTACAAAAAGTTCGAGCACTGGTGTCACAGCCTATTATTTGTAAAGACTTTTTTATTGATGAATACCAAGTTTATTTAGCTCGGCATGTAGGCGCTGATGCTGTTTTGCTGATGCTTTCAGTGCTAAAAGATGCAGAGTATAAACAGTTAGCTGAATTGGCCAGCTCGCTTAATATGGACGTGTTAACTGAGGTCAGCAATGAAGAAGAGGTTGAACGTGCTATAAATTTAAATGCGCGAATCATAGGTATTAATAATCGTAACTTACGGGACTTATCAACTAATTTAGCCACTACATTTAAGTTAGCTGAACTTATTCCTAAAGACCGATTAATTATTTCAGAGTCTGGCATTTATACTCATCGACAAGTAAAAACACTCAGTAACGTTGCAAATGGCTTTCTTGTTGGCAGCTCTTTAATGGCAGAACCAAATTTAGATGTTGCTTGTAAGAAGCTTATTTGGGGCGAAAACAAAGTATGCGGCTTAGCTAGAATAGTTGATGCCAGAGCTGCATACATGGCTGGCGCAGTTTATGGCGGGTTAATTTGTTATCCCAAGTCACCACGCTATGTAGATCTAGACTGTGCTAAAGCGATTACGCAAACGGTTCCCCTTGAATATGTAGGGGTTTTTGTAAACGAGCCTACACATAACGTATTAAAAATCGTAAATGCACTGAACTTAGCCGCTGTGCAACTGCATGGTGATGAAAGTAGCGGATACATACAAACACTAAAAGAAACATTACCTGAAACATGCAAAATATTTAAAGCGCACGCAATTTCAAATACCTCTGCAACAATCAATGAATTAGCCGACCGCACGCTATTTGATACAAAAGCAATTAAAGGCGAAGGGGTAAGTGGCGGAACTGGTAGACAGTTTAATTGGGCATTACTAAGTCATTTAAGTTTAGATGATAACTTCATTCTTGCTGGCGGTATCAATCCAAATGTCATCGATGAAGCCCTAAATATTGCAGCAAACGGACTAGATATAAACTCAGGGGTAGAAGTGAGTCCGGGTAAAAAAGATCTGCTTAAAATCAATCAAATTTTCGAAAAAATTAAACACTATTAGGACATAGAGTAATGAAAAAATTATCCGCTTATTTTGGCGAGTTCGGCGGCATGTTCGTTCCTGAACTGCTAGTACCCGCACTTGAACAGCTTGAACAGGCTTTTTCTGACGCGTACCAAGACGCTGAGTTTTTAGCCGAGTTTAACCAATTACTCACAGAGTATGCTGGTCGCCCTACACCGCTTACACTATGTAAAAACTTAACCAAAGGGACTAAAACAAAAATCTACCTAAAACGCGAAGACTTACTACATGGTGGCGCACATAAAACCAATCAAGTGCTAGGCCAAGCGTTGCTAACAAAGCGCATGGGCAAAAAAGAAGTGATAGCAGAAACCGGTGCTGGTCAGCACGGTGTCGCAACAGCGTTAGCCTGCGCCTTGTTAGGGTTAAAATGCCGCGTTTATATGGGGGCGAAGGACGTAGAGCGTCAGCAGCCAAACGTATTCAGAATGAAATTAATGGGTGCTGAAGTCATTCCAGTTACAGCAGGTAGCGGCACATTAAAAGATGCGGTAAATGAGGCACTCCGCGACTGGGCAGCAAACTACGATACTGCGCATTATTTACTTGGCACAGCAGCTGGCCCTCATCCATTTCCTACTATAGTGAAAGAGTTTCAAAAAATGATTGGCGAAGAAGCTAAACAGCAGCTGCTCAAAGCAGAGGGACAACTACCTGATAAAGTCATTGCTTGTATTGGTGGCGGCTCGAATGCAATTGGCATGTTCAGCGATTTTATCAAAGAAGATGGTGTACAACTTATCGGTGTTGAACCAGCAGGAAAAGGACTTAATACGCACGAACATGGTGCAGCATTAAATAAAGGGACTACTGGTATTTTGCACGGTGCCTTTACTTACATTATGCAAGACCAGCATGGTCAAATTGAAGAGTCGTATTCGGTATCGGCTGGACTTGATTATCCAGCCGTTGGGCCAGAGCACGCTCACTTAATGCAAATTGGTCGTGCTGAATATGTTGCTGCCACAGACGAAGAAGCATTAAGCGCATTTCAAGATTTAGCGAAGCGCGAAGGAATCATCCCAGCTCTTGAGTCCTCCCATGCACTAGCATATGCATTAAAATTAGCAAAAGAAAATCCTGAACAAGAGCAAGTGTTACTGGTTAACTTATCTGGTCGAGGCGATAAAGACTTAGCCCACGTTCACGCGATTTTAGAGCCAACCTCATCTACCAAAGGAGAAGCGTAATGAATACCCGTTATGACGCCATGTTTCATCACTTACGTGAACAAAAACAAGGAGCATTTGTTCCGTTTGTTACTATTGGTGATCCCAACCTTTCAACATCATTACGCATAATTAAAACGCTCATCGATAATGGTGCCGATGCGTTAGAACTAGGCATACCGTTTTCAGATCCCGTGGCGGATGGGCCGACCATACAAGCGGCAAATATTAGAGCACTTGACGCTGGAGTAACACCAAGTGACTGCTTCGAATTATTACGTGAAATAAGACTGTACGCTCCTAATATGCCAATCGGCCTGCTGTTATACAGCAACCTAGTTATGGCAAAAGGAATCGACAATTTCTACGCATTAATGAATGAAATAAGTGTCGATTCGGTGTTAGTTGCCGACGTGCCGTTAAGAGAGTGCAAGCCTTTTCGTCAAGCAGCAGTAAAGTATAACGTTGCACCTATTTTCATTGCCACACCAAACGCCAGCGATGATCGTTTACGTGAATTAGCATCCTATGGCCGAGGCTATACCTATTTACTTAGCCGCGCGGGTGTAACTGGTACTGAGACCGTTGCTCAAATGCCAGCTCAGGGTGCCATCAAGAAACTGCTTAACTACCATGCTGCGCCACCACTTTTAGGCTTTGGTATTTCACAACCAGAACATGTAAAAGAAGCAATTGCTAATGGTGCAGCGGGTGCTATTTCAGGTTCTGCAGTCGTTAACATTATCGAGCAGCATTTGGATGATGAAAGTTCGATGCTAAAACAACTGGGGGAGTTTATTGAAAATATGAAACAAGCCACCAAATAATTATTTTACCTCCCGCCTTAATAGGCTGTGTTTTTCTACACAGCCTTTCCAAACACTCAGCACCAAGCACTACCTGTAATCATGTAGCCCATCGCTAGATTACTCTTTTACTCGTCTAGGCTCCTTGGTATCATCTACTCTGTGAACATTGTTTGTTCACTAAGTTGATTCACTTTTGAACTTGGAATTCTGAATGAAAGCTATCTTAGAATATGGCCCGTTAATTGTTTTTTTTGTTTTTTATAAACTATTTGATATTTACTGGGCAACGGGCGCTTTAATGGTAGGTGCTGTTATTAGTGTCGCCTATATATACGCAACAGAAAAAACGGTTAGTAAACGACTCTTAGTGCTATACGGGTTCGTACTTTTTGCAGGTGGACTCACGTTGTTTTTTCAAGACGACACTTTCTTAAAATGGAAGGTTAGCGTTGTGTATGGCTTATTTGGCTTAGCGCTACTGGTTAGCCGCTACGGTTTCAAAAAAAATCTACTACGCGAAGGTTTAAAAGAAAAGTTAGAATTGCCGAATAACATTTGGGATCGCACCAATCTTGCGTGGGCCAGTTTATTCTTTCTCATCGCGGTAGCAAATGTGTATGTTGCTTTTAGTATGTCTCAGGATACATGGGTTAACTTCAAGGTATTTGGCATAACGGCAATTACTTTTGTGTTTGTATTCATTAATATTTTAATGATTTACAAGTATTTACCTGAGGAAGAAGAAGAGAAGAAAGAGCAATAACTACCTAAATTATCTATCACCAAAGTGAAGCTAACAGAGTATATCGCTGTTAGCTTCAGCGGTTAACCCAATTACACTAGCGCTTCATTTGGGAAACTTCATAAACCAACGTATTACTTAATTCTTCGGCTCGAGCTGCACTTTCTAAAGACGCTCTTAACGAGCCTAATGCTCTTCCCATTTGTTCTACAATCATATCTGAATTGCTAACTTGCTCTCTGACTTGATCAATAACACTTTCAACCGACTTCGAGCTTTCTTGAGCAATGCCAGTCAGTGTATTTAGCTTTTCTGAGGTTTCGTCAGCAATTGACACGCTTTCATCAATTAATACCTCTACATCTTTTTGCTTGGTAATAATTGAGTCTGAAATATCCATTATCTTTTTCATTTCAGTTTGAATTTGATCGGCTGAACTGTTCGCCGTATTTGCTAATGATCTAACCTCATCCGCAACAACGGCGAAACCACGACCGTGTTCACCAGCCCTCGCGGCTTCAATTGCAGCGTTTAACGCAAGTAAGTTGGTTTGCTCAGCAATGCCTTTAATCGCTTCTACTAGGTGGTCGATATTCTTACTGTTCTCACTCAAGCTCGATAACAAATCCGTAAACTCAGAAATAAGTTGAGCAGAGTTACCAATTTTCGACACTAAGGTATTAATTTGATCAATACAGTCTTTACTCGTACTACTTGTTTCTGATGCTGACTCAAAAGAGGTTTGAGATAAATTTTCAATATCGCGGGATTGATCAACAAAACCACTTACAATACGGTGACTGTCTTCTAGTTGCGCTATGTCTTGATTAGCTGAGCGATTAATTTGCTGTGTTGCAACAGCAATTTCTTCAGCTAATTCTCCTGCAGCACTTCCCGAAATTTCATCTAGTTTCGCTGCTTTTGCTTTTAACTCTTGCAGCTCTTGCGTATCAACAAGGGTTTGCCCTTCTGGAATGCTCGGTTTCAACCAACTCAACATAGCTTTTTATTCCTTAATTATTTTGTTCAAACAATCACATATCAGTTATATCGGTAAAAACAATTACACCTTAAGTTAATTTAGCAAAAATTTTCATTTATACATCATTAATTTAAAAGTCAGTTATAAAGTTGTCTATAACGTGGTGGGAAAAATGCAGTAGAAACCCTCTACCTGCAAATACAGGCTGTACCTTATTTGTATAAACAGTAAACAATTTATTGAAAAATGTAGCCACCGTAGTTAATACACGCTAGTGACCATGTTCCATTATTTTGTATAAAGTGCTATCTTCCTTAAAAACAGTGGTTCACAGACCTTATCTCATTAGCTTTTGTATGGACGTTTCCTTATGCTATTTTATGCCGCTCGTCAGCCAATTTTAGATGTTAATAAAGAGCTTTTTGCTTACGAACTTTTATTTAGAGAAGGAATTGACAACGTATTCCCAAATATTGATGGAGATGAAGCTACTTCAAAAATAATTACTGGGAGTCAATTTGCATTTAGTGTAGAAGACTTTACTGGAGACAAGCCTGCGTTTATTAACTTTACCCTTGAAACACTTCAAAAAAAATATCCCACTTTGATTCCTAATCACCAAGTTGTGGTTGAAGTGTTAGAAACTGTTCAACCAGGTAAGCGATTACTGCGAGAGTGTAAAGAGTTAAAAGAGAAAGGCTATACGCTTGCATTAGATGACTATGAGCATCAACCTGTTTGGAAACACTTTTTCCCGTATATCGATATTATTAAAATTGATTTTCAAATTAGTTCAATTGACGATATCAAGCAGTTAATTACGGTATTAAAGCCCTACCCGCACATCAAATTACTCGCTGAAAAAGTTGAAACAAATGAACAATTTGAGACCGCAAAATCATTAGGTTTTGCATATTTTCAGGGGTACTTTTTCTCAAAGCCTGAAATTATGCACGCTAAAAGCTTGTCTCCCTCTCAAATGACACTCGCTGAATTATTGTATGAAACCTCTAAATCTGAGATGGATTTACAAAAAATCACTCAAGTATTTGAACGTGATATTAATCTTTCATATAAATTATTGAGATATTCAAACAGCGCCGCATTTAAGAGACGCACCGAGATTAGTACCATTAAACAAGCACTGATTGTTTTAGGCAGTGCTGAACTTAAAAAATTCCTTTCTGTACTGTTCACAGCGCAAGTATCAAATGACAAACCTGCTGAATTAATGGGAATGGCGATGACCCGTGCTCGCTTTTGTGAAGGTTTAGCAGAGCTACACAATAAAATTCAAGACACACCGATGGCATTTTTGACCGGCATGATGTCATTAATTGATGCAATACTAGATGAAAAAATGGAAAGCGTTTTAGAAAAGCTGCCATTAGCTCAAGATATCAAAAATGCATTAATTAATGGAGAGGGTTTATTAGCGGATTACTTAACACTGGTAAAACACTATGAAAGTGCTGACTGGGATAAAGCTAACGAGAAAATAGCAGAGTTAACGCTGCCGTCTCAACAAATTCCAAATATTTACCACGATGCTGTTCAATGGTCTAATGAGCAGATGAAAGCGATGAATGAACAAAGCTAGCTAAGATTAAAATAGTTCGCATCGACGCTATTTTTACCTATACGAAAAACACGAAAAAGGGAGATTTATCTCCCTTCTAATTTCAACACTGTCAAAGTAACTTTTATAGTGTTAAGCGCTCTTTATTCTTTTCTAAGAACTTTTTGCCAATTCCTTTGACGTTTGTTATTTCTTCCACTGTGCTGAACGCTCCATACGCATCTCGATATTCAATAATCGCAAGTGCTTTCTTTTCACCAATACCTTTAATTTCCATTAAAGTTTGTTGATCAGCACTATTAATATTTATAACCTTAACCACCTGCTGACTAGCACGACTTTGCTCATCATTATTTGCAGAGGCTTGGTTAGTAAAAGAAATTGCGATAAAAAGCACGAAGAATACGTGTAGAAGTGTTTTGTTCATAGTTAACATCCTTTTGTTAAAATTATCCTATTTGCCGAAGCAGCTTATTTATACTTAATCTCAACCTCTAATTCAACGCAAAATGTTACACTTTCATTAAAATGAGAATAAAGTGTTACACTGGCATTGATAATTCCACATATCTGGCATTTGGTATTCAATCAAAGCGCTTTTGCTAACTAATTATTTTTTAAAGAAAAGTATTTATCTGCAGCTATCCATACAGAAAATATAACATTCCAACCACAGATAGCGAGTAAATTACTGATACTTTATAACCAGTTTTTGCAAACTCTTGATTAGTAAAGTTACCCGCATTAAACACTATAAGATTCGTTTGGTAGCTATGAGGGAATATAAAGCTTGCACTGGCACCAAACACTACAGCCATAATGCTTGCTAACATATATTCTTCACCTAGCATCTGACCTATTGAGTAAGCGATAGGAAACGCAATAGCTGCGGCGGCATTATTGGTGACTAGCTCTGTAAGAATTAAAGTTAAGACATATATTGCAATCAACAAGATTATCGGGCTGGCAATATCAAAGCTAAATACCACCTGGGTAAACTGCTGAATGTAATAGCTTTCAATGACTGATGCAATGGATAAGGCAGAAGTAACAAGCATCCATAACTCAAATGGAAAGCGCCGTTTAAGATCGGCCGTATTAACCAACCCAAATACTACGGCACAAAAAATGAAAAGACTTAATGAAAGTTCAAAAGGAACAAGTTGTGCAATACCAGCCACGATGGCAGAAATAAAGCCGACGACTGCGAAAATTTCCTGCACTCTGTTGAGTGAATATCGATGAGCAATTTGTTTATCAATTAAATAAAAGTTCTTTCGAACGTTTTGGCGCTTCAAAAAGTCACTTCCAGTAGCTAAGACCAACAAATCGCCAGCGATTAACTTAACTTTACCCAAACCACCGGATATACGCTCACCGTCGCGTTTAATGGCAACCACAGCGGCATCAAACTGAGTTCTAAATTCAATCTGTTTAAGTGTTCTTCCTATCAAAGTGGATTTATTCGACACTATCACCTTGGTTAAGTTTCTTGTTAATGCGCCTTCAGGCGAGGCGAAAAGCGCTAACCCATCAAAGCCTTGCAGTAAACCTACACTCTCTACGCTACCACTAAATATTAACTTATCGCCCTCGCATATATTCTCGTTAGGCGCTACAGGGCTAATTAAACGATTACCGCGATAAATTTCAACTAAAAAAAGTTGCTCAAGTTGACGAAGATTATTCTCAGCCACTGACTTTCCAATAAGAGCTGAACCACTTTTTACTTTAGCCTCAACAAAGTAATCCTCTGTAGCCTGCTGCCCCGCTTTTGCTTCTTTCACATTTCGCGATAAATAAAATAAACAAAACGACGTAATGATTGCCGTTGGAATACCAATTTTAAGAAACACAGTATAATCTAGCGTGCTATGCCCTTTGTCTAACCAAAAGCTATTTACGATTAAATTTGTAGATGTTCCCACAATAGTGAGGGTACCACCCAAAATTGCGCAATAAGAAAGCGGAATAAGCAGCTTACGCGCATAGGGACGTGCGCTTGCATTTATTACACTAACAAAAGATGCTACCACCGCAGTATTAGACAATGCAGAGGACATTAAGATAGTAAGTACTGACATCCGCAAATAACTCATAGAAAACGAGGTATTCAATAATCTATCAGCAACACGTTGTAATACTTTTGTGCGTTCTAAAATATTGGCAGAGAGAATAAGCAGCACAAGTGTGACCACACCTGAATTAATGCCGTTTTGTAATATTTGGTTGGTTTCAATATAGCCAGATGCAAGCAAAACAATTACAGCTGTAAGAAATAATTTAGAAGGATGTAGATTAGAAAAGATAAGTGACGCAAAAAGGCCACAAAATACAACAAGTGGAAAGTAATGACCTAACATAAGCATTCCATCATTATGTCTAATTCCTTAACTTGACTCAGTTACAATCACTTACTCTTATCGTGTGATAATTGAATGATTAATGATGGCTAACACCTAATAAACCATGTTAGCCACCAATAATGTGCGATATAACTATTTATAACTTAGTAATATCCTTTGCTTCCCAGTGTGGAAAGTGTTTTCTAACAAGTTGGTTCAGCTCCAACTCAAATTCTGGCCAATTCACTTCATTTGCAGTTGTGCCAACATCAGAGTTTTCATCCGCAGCAGCGTCAATCATTCCAGCGCCAACAGTCACATTAGTGAGTCTATCAATAACGATAAACGCCCCTGTTGTTTGATTAAATTGATAGTTATCAAAAATAAAAGGCTTTTCTAATGAAATATTCACTTCACCAATTTCATTCAGCGCTAACGTCTCAGCATCATTATGCTCAAGCGTATTTACATCAATACGATGCGCCACTTTACTTACTTTACCTGAACTGGTTTGGGTAGCTAATTTAAAATCATAAGTTTTTTTCAGGCTTAAACCTTCTTCTGCCATCCAAATTAACTTAGCCTTTATCGACTTAGCTTGTAATGGTTCCATACCTGGCTTCGTTAGTACATCACCTCGGCTTACATCAATTTCATCTTCTAATGTTAGTGTAATAGCCTGACCTGGATAGGCGGTATTTAAATCGCCATCAAAAGTAACGATACTTGCTACTTTAGAGGTTTTCTTAGAAGGTAAAGCAATAACTTCATCACCAACATTAATGGTACCCGCAGCAATAGTGCCACAGAAGCCTCTAAAGTCTAAATTAGGTCGGTTAACGTATTGCACCGGTAACCTAAAGTTTGCAAAGTCTTTGTCTTTTGATATTTCGATTGTCTCTAACAGCGGCATTAATGGCTGATCTTTATACCAAGACATGTTATCGCTTTGCTGAACTACGTTGTCACCGTTAAGTGCTGAGATAGGCGTATAATTAATATCTTTTAAACCTATCGACTTTGCAAAGTTTGCGTAGTCTTGTTTAATTTCGTTGTATCTCTCTTCACTGTAATCCACTAAGTCCATTTTATTAATGGCAACTACGATATGTTTAATGCCAAGTAAAGATACAATAAAGCTATGGCGCTTAGTTTGCGTTTGTACGCCATAACGCGCATCAATTAGAATAATCGCCAAATCACAGGTCGAAGCGCCCGTAGCCATATTTCTGGTGTATTGCTCATGCCCAGGAGTATCGGCAATAATAAATTTACGCTTTTCAGTAGAGAAATAACGATAAGCAACGTCAATCGTAATGCCCTGCTCACGCTCAGATTGGAGGCCATCAACTAGAAGAGCTAAATCTAACTTCTCACCGGTTGTCCCCATTTTTTTACTATCAACGGTTAGTGCAGCTAAATGATCTTCAAAAATCATTTTTGAGTCGTGCAGTAATCTACCAATTAAAGTACTTTTTCCATCATCTACACTGCCGCAAGTAAGTAGGCGAAGTAATTGTTTGTTTTCGTGTTGCTTTAAATAAGCATGGATATCTTTTTCAATTAAATTAGTTTCATTATTCATAATTATTTACTCAGAAAGCGGCATCACCATAAAGTATTAATACCGAGTTATACGCTTCCTTCTCTCTTCACCTGAAATTAAGTATTAAAATATGCAATTACGATTGTGCGATAAAAAACGGGTTCAGTACGCTTTCTTTTTGGTTATAAGCCAATCTTTCGTTCGTTTCAAAATCAATAACTTTACCACCAGCGGCCTCTAGCACTGCTTGCGCAGCACCTGTGTCCCACTCCGAAGTAGGTCCTAGTCGAGGGTAAATATCGGCATTTCCTTCAGCAATGACACAAAATTTAAGCGAGCTCCCCATCGGCACCATTTCAACTTGATCAAACTGCTCTAAATAGTCTGCTAATTGTGGGCTAGGATGTGAACGACTACCCACAACTCGAGTCATTGAGTTTGACGTTAAATTAGCCGAAGTTACTGATAGCTCAGTAATATTTCCAGCCTCTTCAACAAAAGCACCATATTCCACACTGCCCCAATAACATTTACCCAACACAGGAGCATACACTACGCCCATTACTGGGAAACCATCATGAATTAAAGCTATATTCACGGTGAACTCACCGTTTTTCTTAATAAATTCTTTCGTGCCATCTAATGGGTCAACTAACCAGTAAGTTCCCCATTGCTGCCTTTCTTGCCATGAAATAGCAGAAGATTCTTCACTTAGTACTGGGTAGTCAGATAATTTGTTTAAGGCATTTACAATGACTTCATTTGCAGCCAAATCTGCTTCTGTTAAAGGGCTGTTATCTTCCTTTTCAGTAGCAGTATATTCACGATGATAAATTTCAAGAATTTTACTTCCCGCTTCTATCGCAATAGCTTTCACTTCATCTATTAATTTAACTGTGACCATCAACATTAATCCTTTACGTTTTCTTGAGTATCTACAATGTAACCACACTCAACAAGGTAGTTAATTGTCTGTCCGACGAGTTCTTCAATAGAATACTCAGCTGTCTTTAAAACTAACTCAGGGTTTGTTGGCGATTCATAAGGAGAAGAAATACCAGTAAAATCTTTTATCTCGCCAGCACGGGCCTTTTGATACAACCCTTTAGGATCTCTTTGCTCACAAACTTCAATTGGCGTATCAACAAAAATTTCAATGAACTCGTTTTCAGCAAGTAGCTTTCTTGCTTGTTCACGATCTTGTTTGAAAGGTGATATAAATGCCGTTAAAACAAATAAACCGGCATCAACGAATAGGTGAGAAACATGCGCTATGCGCCTAATGTTTTCTTGTCTGTCATGATCCGAAAAGCTTAAGTCTTCACATAATCCATGCCGAATATTATCACCGTCAAGCAAATAACTGTGTAAGTTCAATTCGTTTAATTTACGCTCGACCGCATTCGCAAGTGTTGATTTGCCTGAGCCACTTAACCCGGTAAACCAAAGCACTGCTGGTTTTTGATTTTTTATTTTTGCTCGATCATTTTTGTCGACATGCTGAGAGTGCCAAACAATATTCTCGTTAATAGAATTCATTAACTGTGACTCTTTTTTTGATATAAAAATATTAGATACCAGCCATTAGCGCATTAACGCTAGAAGTACCCTTCCATTTTTTTCTTTTCCATTGAGCCCGCAGAGTCACTGTCAATTACTCGCCCTTGGCGTTCAGAGGTTTTTGTCAGCAACATTTCTTGAATAACTTCTGGTAACGTTTCAGCATTCGATTCAACAGCACCGGTTAGTGGGTAACAACCAAGTGTTCTGAATCTTACTTTTTCCATTTTTGGCTTTTCGTTTTCAGCTAAAGGAATACGATCGTCATCAACCATTATTTTAACGCCGTCTCGCTCTACAACAGGACGTTCTTTAGCTAAATATAAAGGAACAATATCGATGTTTTCTAAGTAAATGTATTGCCAAATATCTAGTTCAGTCCAGTTAGATAAAGGAAAGACACGGATACTTTCGCCTTTATTCACTTTGCCGTTGTATACGTTCCATAATTCTGGACGCTGATTTTTTGGATCCCAACGATGGTTTTCATCACGGAATGAATATACACGCTCTTTTGCACGAGATTTTTCTTCATCACGACGTGCGCCACCAAATGCTGCATCAAACCCGTGAATATTTAACGCATTTTTCAACCCTTGAGTTTTCATAATATCGGTGTGCTTTGCACTACCATGTTTAAACGGGCTAATCCCCATATCTAAGCCTTCAGGGTTTTTATATACAATGAGATCGAAGTTATATTCTTTTGCCAAACGATCACGAAATTCAATCATTTCTTTGAATTTCCAGTTTGTATCAACATGCAGTAACGGGAAAGGAATTTTACCTGGATAAAAGGCTTTACGGGCTAAGTGAAGCAATACTGAGGAATCTTTACCGATAGAGTAAAGCATGACTGGGTTGTCAAATTCCGCAACCACTTCCCTTATGATATGAATACTTTCAGCTTCAAGTTGCTTTAAATGCGTTTCGTTATATTGACTCACTCTTTAACCCTTTTTTCATCATCAAATGCGATTCTTCGCATCATTCTAATACTGTTTTTATTATGGCATCAATAGCATCACAAAAGACAGGACTAAAAACTTATAATTTAGAATTACATGGTGTAAGAGTAAATTTAACGATTATTAATCTACAACAGAAACAATTTAAGCATTTATTGATAATTAATTTAAAGACTCTAGTGAGTTAGCCTTTATAACTTGCGGTGCCCTAGTGTTTAACAATATGTTTTCTGCTGGAGTATTTCCGTTATCTTTTTCCGTTAACATTAAGTCTGAAATCGGCATGTTCGGCATATATCCCAAATTAGCGCTTTTTAGTAACTCTCTAATACTGTTCAATTCCTCCGCTTCGATAAACCCATCAAGCTTAGTTAATAAAGCGGACAACTCCTGAGACGTTAATTTAATTTCTTGCGCGACACCAATTCTTGGATGAGGAGTTGATATTACATCACCATCTATCAACAACTCTTCAAATAACTTCTCTCCCTGTCTTAAACCTGAAAAAGTCACTTTAATGTCACCAGATATTTGATTAGGAAGCCTTTCTTTAAAACCCATAAGGTGAATCATTTTTATCGCTAAATCTAGAATTCGAACTGGCTCCCCCATATCAAGTACATAAACATCCCCTCCTTCTGCCATTGCACCGGCCTGTATCACTAAGGAGGCAGCTTCAGGAATAGTCATAAAGTATCTTGTCATTTGTGGATGAGTAACCGTTACTGGGCCACCTTGTTCAATTTGATGCTTGAATAAGGGAACCACTGACCCCGACGACCCCAACACATTACCAAATCGCACCATACTAAAGACTGTTTTATGTTCTGGTGATTCATAAACTAAATCATTTAAAGATTGCAAAATGAGCTCCGCAATCCGTTTAGACGCCCCCATTATATTTGTCGGTCGAACCGCTTTGTCTGTAGAAACTAATATAAAGTGTTCAACATTATGATTCAGTGCAGCTTCAGCAACGTGTTGAGTCCCCCAAATATTGTTCCTTAAACAATTGGCAATATTAAGCTCAGTTAATGGCACATGTTTGTATGCAGCTGCGTGATATATAGTGTTAACATTAAATCGGTCAATTACTTTGTTAACTAATGATTTATCACACACTGAACCTAGTATAGGGGTGACTTCCAATAAAGGATTTACGTGCTTTAACTCTTTCTCTATTGCATATAAATTATACTCACTCATCTCAAACAGAATAATCTGAGATGGCTGTGAATTAACTATTTGACGGCACAACTCTGAGCCTATTGAGCCACCAGCACCAGTTACTAGTACCGTTTTTTCTTTAATACAAATACCCAGTAGGCTAGGCTTCGGTGTTACGGCTTCCCTTCCTAGTAAGTCTTCAACAGCAATTGTACGTAAATCATCCACTTTAAATTTACCGTTAACAATATCTGCACTACTTGGCACTTTTAATACTTGAATTTCGTAACGTGATAGTTGTTCAATTATTTTCTTTGTTTCATCTACGTTTGCATCCGGTATAGCCAGTAATATTTTGCTGACCCCTTTTACTTCAATCAAAGAAGCGATATGTTCTGTAGAATAAACAGGCACGTTACCGATATGCCGCCCTACAAGGTTTTTATTATCATCAATATACCCAACAGGCAAGAATTCGCTAGCATGTTGCAATGAAAGACATAGTTGACGCGCAGTTATGCCTGCACCATAAATAATGACAGGAGCTTTATCTACGAAATGTTGGTCTTGAAGAATGGCACGAATAGTAAGGCGAGATGTAGCTACAAATATTAAAACAAAAGCAAAATAAAGTATTGGTATAGAGCGAGGTAATGCGGCGTCTAATATGAAGCCTGTCAACATTAGAATAATCGCAGATACGAAACTAGAAAATATAATATTTGAAATCGCTTTGGCATCAATATATCTGATAATTGCTCTATACAAGCCAAGCTTAGCCCATATAACAATTGTCAAAAGGGTTGATAAAGCTAGCGTGAGTAAGAGGGGAAAAGCTAACCAACTGATGAAGTCTTCACCCAGACGAACAATTAATGATAAGAAAAAAGCACTAATAATAAAAAGTACATCTACACTAATCGTGACGATCCGCTTTGCGATACGTGGTATTTCGAAAAACCTGAACAACAAACTACTCATGCTATAAAACCAACTACATATTATTATTCTTACATCCGTGCAATTTTGTTTCTAATTGAATTTTTTATGCTATTTAGTCATGCATTACCAAATAAGGCATAACTCACACCACTTTTATTTTGCATTGATTGATAGTGAGGATATAAAGCAATAACTGTTTAATAAAAGTACGGGCAGCGCAGTGTAACGGTTATTAAATAACAATACTAGCTTCCCGTATAAGTTAAGTTATTTTATCTATATATTAATCAACAGCTTGACTGAGTACATTGCTAATAGCTTTGCAATACTGATCAATATTGTCCTTAGTCAAACTTGGATGCACTAAAAACATCAAACTTGTTTCACCTAACACTTTAGCGTTTTTCAATGCCTGTTGTGGTTTGTACGCTTTCTCATCAAATGCATTTTCCAAATAGACTTCCGAACATGAACCTTGCATGCACGGTACCCCCATCTCATTTAATGCTTTAACAATCTTGTCACGACTCCAACTATGTTTGAGCTTTTGCGGTTCTACGAAAGCATACAACTTGTAATAAGCGTGCTCAATATCAGATAAAACATTGGGCACCCTAATAATATTAAACGTTGATAATGTGGATATAATTTGACTCGCATACTGGCGTCTTTTAGCTGTCCATGATGGCATCTGTGTTAGCTGAAAGCGCCCAATTGCTGATTGAATTTCAGTAAGTCGGAAATTAGAGCCAAAGCTATTATGAAGCCAACGAAATCCATCAGGGTGTTTGGTATGATAAACGGCATCATAGCATTTACCATGGTCTTTATAAGACCACATTTTTTTCCATAGCTGCTCGCAATTTGTGGTAACCATACCGCCTTCACCACCCGTAGTCATGATTTTATCTTGGCAAAAAGACCAAGCCGCAACATGTCCTAAACTACCTACTGGGCGGCCTTTATATTTTGCTCCATGAGCTTGCGCACAATCTTCAATAACAAAGCAGTTATGTTGTTCAGCGAGTTCATTAATTGGATCCATATCACACGGCATGCCTGCTAAATGTACACACATTATTGCTTTCGTTTTTGGAGTGAGTACTTCTAGAATGGTGTCGACAGTAATATTTTGGCTGTTAAGATCAACATCAGCAAATACTGGTGTCGCCCCCACATTAATAATAGAACTGACTGACGCAATAAAGGTTCTTGAAGTCACAATGACTTCATCTCCTTTTCCAATACCTAAACCAATTAATGCTAGATCTAATGCAAGAGTTCCGTTTGCAACTGCAATAGCAAAACGGGTATCAGCAAACTCAGCAAATTCTTTTTCAAATAACCGCCCCTCCTGCCCTGTCCAGTAGTTTACTTTGTTAGAAAGTAACACTTTAGCAGCGATATCTGCTTCTTCTTGTGAAAAATGTGGCCAGCTGGGAAATGATGTATTAAGCATTATGCACTACTCTAATCAGGAATTTTTATTTGAAATAGAAACAGCTGGACAACCCACAACTGTTTGGTAGGGCTTAACTGAGTCAATGACTGTAGCGCCAGCCCCTACGATAACGCCTTTACCGACAAAGACATTTTGGATAATTGTGGCACCAATACCCACCCAACTTAACGTTGAGATTGTAACGCCGCCAGCCAAATTTACACCAGGACTTATATGGCAGAAGGATTCAATATTGCAGTCGTGATCGACTGTTGCGCCTGTGTTGATTATTACCCCCTCACCAATAGTAACGTAAGGATTAATGCAAGCTTTTGCGACAACTAACGCTCCTTGCTCTATAGTCGCATATTGGCTTACATAGGCATGTTTTGAAATAAGGCTAATCACTTCAAATCCAGCTTGAATAAATTGCTCAGACTTTTGTTTGCGTAACTTATTATCTCCAATTGCAATAAACACATGTTTAAAGCGTTCTTTGTATGATAAAAGTTCGTCATCATTACCTATAACAGGCCATGTTCCACAAGCCTTCAATTCAGGATAGTTATAATCAAAAAAATAAACATCCCAACCATTTTGTTCGGCAATTTCGCCAGCAACTTTACCGTGCCCACCGGCACCAACGATAGCTAACCTCAACTTGATTTACTGCCAGTAAACTTTTCAATAGTAGCGTGATTATTAGCTGAGATACCTTCTCTATAGAAAACCTTCTTTGCTGTTTTAAATATTATTTTAAGATCCAGCCAAAAAGAATTGTTATTAACATACCAAACGTCGTGCGCGAACTTTTCTTCCCAACTAATCGCATTACGTCCATTAATTTGTGCCCAACCTGTCAAGCCTGGCATGACCTCATGCCTTCTAATTTGCACATCGTTATATAACGGTAAATACTCAACCAATAACGGTCTCGGGCCAACAAAGCTCATTTCGCCTTTCAAAATATTATAGAGTTCTGGTAATTCATCTAGGCTAGTTGCCCTCATAAACCGTCCAAACGGCGTTAAGCGCTCACTATCACTTAATGACTCACCCTTTTTTTGTGCCTTCATCGTTCTAAACTTGTACATTGTAAAAACTTTATTGTTTTTACCAATTCGTTTTTGCATAAAAAATACAGGCCTACCTAACATTACCAAAATGAGTACTGAGATACTCAATAATATTGGAATAAATGCGAGTAGCAGGACAAATGAACTTAAAAAATCAAAAATGCGTTTTAACACCTATTACACCTATTACACATAAAAAGTTTATTCGTTAGATAGTTTATTCGTTTGTTGCTCAGTAAATAATCTGCTGTATATTATTAATCACGTTCACATCATAAAGGGAAAAGTGTATATTTAAAATATGGACTTAAGCTTAACGTCTCGGGTTACGCTATATTCCATTAATATTGTAATCAATATGACTTAAGTAGTGACTTACGCTTATTAGTGCGGAAGTCTGTTTATTGACTTAGCAAAGAAAGCTATCAAATTACAAAATGCAGTATCTGAATATCAACAAGTTCAACCATCTATTGACAACAATGGTTTTGTTTATAGCGGGTAGTGCATCTGCAAAAGCACTTCCTATCATAGTCGGGGCAGTGACCGCATTAAAACTCTCAAGTTTAGACTACTCTATTTTTATTTCTTTTTTACTCTTAGCAAACCTACTATCCAGCGTATCAGTTTTAGGCTGCACACCTCAAATCATATCGTTAAATGAACCTCATGCCCATTCACAATTCAATGAAATATTAACTTCGGGTCTAACTTGCTTTACCTTAGCCTGCCTAATAAGCCTTGGAGTTTATTATTTATTACCTAATGCTATTGTTGGTTTTAACAACTTCTCTCCCTTCGTTGTAATCATATATTCTCTTGGCCAGTTTTTTATACATGCGTTCACATCTAAGCTAAATAACAAACAGCGACATACTGAGGCTTCTATGGCGTGGCTCACCTTTGCAGTATTGTCTCTTATTAACCTAACAGTATGGTACTTTTTATTAGATACGCTTAAACAACTGCTTATTCTTTTAAGTATATGCTCAGTGGCGTCTGGAGTAGTAGCTTATGTAATACTAAGTAAATCGGAGGAAAGTATCTTCCTAAATTTAAATTGTTTTAAATTTAAATGGGGTACGCTTGGGAACACCTGTTTAATATCTATATTCGGTTTATCCATTTCAGGAGTACTTTTCTTTCTTCAAAATAACGTTTTAAAATATAACGCAGTTGACGGTGCAACATTTTCATTTATGTACCAAATATTCTCTCTTATTATTTTTATTCCTTCCGTTCTAGGCGGAATAGTGGTTCCTAAATTAATACGAACTGGCCACTCAAATATGGTGTATTTATATTACATAATAATAGCAGTAATTCTTACGCAAACCTTTTTACTAGCCTACCCTCAAGTTGCTTCTTACTTTAATTTACCAAGCTTTGAAGCTATCAAGCATGAGTTACTTGTATTCACTATAGTTTGCATATTATCCTCAACTAATGCATTTTCAAATCAGCAGATCGTTGCTTCCAAAAACTTTTTTGTACTAACAAAATTTGCTTTAATCTTTGCAACCACTGCATTAGTCACTTTTCTTCTCAATCCACCTTCTTTGCTTTCAGCTTGGACGGCTCTCGGTATCGCATATATTTTCGGCTCTATATATATGTGCACCAACATCTACTTTAGAGGGAAGCTACGTGAACAACACCGTTAATTGGTTAGCAAATCCACATAGCCCACATGTAAGACACTGGGTTGATATTTGCCAAAAAATTGAAGATATAAACATTGTTATTTGGCATATTCATCATAAAAAACAGCCATGCCATTTTACAGCTAATAATGTACAAATGAAGTGTATTGTCCCAAGCTGGTTAAAGTTCCTACCGGAGTCATTTCAGTACATTCTGCTAGGTCTACAACTAAGAGTAACTAAAAACCAAAACCTAATTCATGCACATAACACCAGTGGCTACGGTATCGCTGCATTATTATCAGGGTTTAGGTTTGGTGTGACAACATATGGTAGTGAAATTTTCAGCGCTCAAAACAAAAGCTATCTATATAAACTTATTCTTCAAAGAGTCCTTAAATCTGCCAGTTTTATTACCTCGACATCGAGCACTATGACCTCTTCACTTAACAATATTTTTCATATTCCAAATAAACAAATAAGTACATTTTCTTTAGGAGTTGCCTCTACATTTCACTTTAGTCATATTGAAAGAGCAAAGGTCCGAAACGCATTAAAGTTAGATAGTCACGATAAATTGTTTGTTATTAATCGAAGAGTGACGCCACTATATCGCACCGAGCAAGTATTAAGATGCTTTATGAAAGCCTTCAAAGGTGAATCACGATTTAAGCTACTTGTATTAGCTGGCGATGCAGACCCTGATTACCTAGCTCTGCTCAGAAATAAATATCAAAATAACGAAATTACTTTCAAATGTGAATTTTTATCTCAAGAAGAACTTTCAAGTATTTTATCTGCAAGTGACTTCTTTATTTCAACACCAAAGTCTGATCAGCTGAGCTCCGCAATATTAGAGGGAATTACCTGTGAAAGTGTCCCTATTCTCTCTAATTTAGCGTCATACGCTCCAGTAAAAAAAGCCTCCTTCCTGGTCGACAATAACAATTTTGAACCTTCACTCACAACGACATTTTTAAAGCTGTATAAATTATCACCCGAAGAATATAGTGAGACTTTATCAAACTGCCGCGAGTTGCAAGTACAGTTTAACATCGCACATGCGGCTAATAGCTATAGGCATATACTTTTAAATTATGCATAAGCCAGCATCTAAATACCTCTCATTTGTTATTGGGATCAGCCTCTGCCTACCTATTTCAATTAGAGTTGGTAGCTTAGGTAGTAAGCCCATGGATATGATCATTTCTGACTTTTATCCCTTCATACTTCTTCCATTCTTTTTTCTTTATGGTTTAAAAATCAAATCTAAGGCTATTTTTCTCCTCCCTCTAGTTGCAATTGGATATTATTTGGGAATAGCTATTGTTGCATCGTTTACGGAGTATGGTTCTATAGGTAACTTAGCCTCGTCTTTACGCTTCTCTAAACAATTTTTGCTCATCCCATGTGGCGCATTACTTTTTACACTTTATGGGTGGCGGGGGGTTAAAAGCTTCTCCTCGAGTATTATATTCATACTCTGTGCAATTTTACTTAGTGACTTAATTTACGGTTCATGGCCAAGAGGATGCGGCTATGAGGGCAGATGGGGGGGGTGCCTGGCAAAATTTGAAGTTTACGGCTTTCCGAATTCATCAACATCTTACATTGTACTTTTAAGCTTAACATTAATTCTTTTTCATCATGTAAAACTCATTTCTACAAAACTATTGACGTTAGCATTACTCATCTCTGCTTTTATAGCTCTATTAAGCATCTCACGTTCAGCTTGGGTTTTCATTACTACTGGGCTATTTTTTACTTTCTTGGTATCTATTAATATTAAAAGGAAAGTACTCTACCTATATATCTTATCTATTTTAATAATATTGCTATTTGCTTTTGATTGGAACCTACCTATCAATACGAGCTTGTTTGATGGCGTATTAAATAAATTTAACTACTACACTGCTGGAAATGAAATAACATCTGGTAGAACTGATATATGGCTTGCTGCAGCAAGTTTAATATTACACAGCCCACTATTCGGCTTTGGATTTAATTATTTCTCTATCTACATGCCTCAATTCGATACGCCCCACCAACAATATCTCGAATTACTGTTTAAAAGTGGCATAATAGGGTTCTCTATATACATGTATTGTATATATCTGTTTTGCATTAAATTCAAACAGCTTTGTTTTAACCATCAAGTAGATATTAAACTATACAAATTAATGCTTATGAGTGTATTACTCCCCTTACTTATCAATGGGTTATTTCAACCTATTTTTAGTTATTCACTCATGGGTAATTTTTTTATGTTTGCTCTAGGCTTCGCGATTGAAGCAACAAAATCCATTGAGGAATTATGAAACAAGTATTACAAGACCTAAAAAATGGTGACACTTTTTTGGTAAATACCCCTTTGCCTATAGTAAATAAAAATGATGTACTCATAAGTACACATAAGTCTTTAATATCTGTCGGCACAGAAAAAATGCTCGTTAACTTTGGTAAAGCTAACCTTGTAGAAAAAGCTCTTCAACAACCAGATAAAGTAAAAATGGTTATCGATAAAATTAGAACCGATGGAGTTCTAAGTACTGTTAGCGCGCTTAATTCAAAATTATCACAACCTATCCCTTTAGGGTACAGTAACGTTGGGCGTGTAATTGATATAGGTTCTAATGTTACGCATGTAAGCATTGGTGATAGGGTTGTCTCAAACGGTTCTCACGCTGATATTGTACGTGTGAATAAGAATTTATGTGCCAAGGTGCCTAAAAATGTGACTGACCAGCAAGCTGCTTTCACTGTTCCGGCAAGTATCGGATTACAAGGCGTGAGATTGGCAGCACCAACCTTAGGTGAATGTTTTGTGGTAATAGGCGCTGGTTTAATTGGCTTACTGACCATTCAATTACTTATCGCAAACGGATGCAGAGTATTAGCTGTAGACTTTGATGAAGATAAACTTAAACTAGCAGCAAAATTCGGCGCTGAATCTTTTAACGCGAATAACAGTGAGGAGTTGATTAGCACCGCGCTGAGATTTAGTAGAAGTAATGGTGTTGACGGTGTAATAATTACTGCCTCCACAACTTCAAGCGATCCAATTTCTCAAGCGGCGAATATTTCAAGAAAACGTGGTAGGATTATACTAGTAGGTGTCACAGGCCTCACACTAAACCGTGCGGAGTTCTACGAAAAAGAGCTCACCTTTCAGGTCTCTTGCTCATATGGACCAGGTAGATATGACTCAAGTTATGAGGTAGATGGGAATGATTATCCAATTGGCTTCGTAAGATGGACAGAGCAGAGAAATTTTGAAGCCATACTCGACATGATCGCGACAAATAAAGTAGATCCATCCCCAATTGTAAGCCACTCATTTAAACTAGATGAAGTAGTAAAAGCTTACGACACATTAACCACATCTCCAGCACCTTTAGGTGTAATACTTGAATATCAGAGCAAAAAAGAACTTGAAACCAAAACAAAAGTTGAGATCACCCCTTCTAAAATATTAAGTTCTGAAAGTTGTGATAATGTAACAATTGGCTTAATTGGCGCGGGTAATTACTCTTCTCGGGTGTTTATTCCAGCTTTAGCTAAAACACCTGCATTGCTGCACACATTAGTTTCATCAGGGGGAACAAACAGTGTCATTCATGGAAAAAAGTTTGGCTTTAATTTAGCGTCAACTTCAGTTGACGACATATTTGACGAAGCAGATATTAATACAGTTGCTATTACGACACGACATAACAGCCACGCAAATTTCGTGATTCAATCTTTAAATAGCGGTAAGCATACTTTTGTTGAAAAGCCTCTGGCACTTACTCATACGGAATTAGAAGATATCAAAAAAGCGTATGAGGCTGCTAAAATAAAGGTACCTCATTTACAGCTGATGGTAGGGTTCAATCGCCGCTTTTCTCCACTTGTTGTTAAAATGAAATCTCTTCTCGAAAATGTTAACGCCCCAAAATCATTTATTTTCACTGTTAATTCTGGGAGCCTCCCTCCTTCACATTGGACACAAGACATCCAAGTTGGAGGCGGCCGAATTATTGGTGAGGCCTGCCATTTCGTAGATTTAATGAGGCACCTATCGTCTAGTAAAATTACATCTGTGCAAGCAACCAAAATGTATGACTCATCCATTCCAAGTTACATTGAAGATGTTGCAACATTAAATATAACCTTCGCGGACGGCTCATTTGGCTCTATTCATTATTTGGCAAATGGAAGTAGCTCCTATCCCAAAGAACGCTTAGAAGTCTTCACATCAGGAAAAATCCTTCAGATTGATAATTTTAGAAAACTAAAAGGTTATGGATGGAAAGGCTTTAAAAGTACCACGCTATGGAAGCAAAATAAGGGACATAATGAATGTATTTCGTCGTTTATAACATCAATAAAGGCAAATAAAGCCGCACTTATTCCTTTTGATGAGCTCTATGAAGTAAGTAAGTTTACGATAGATGCTGCTGCACAGTTGCGCGATAAGTAAATGACGTTACTTAAGCATATAGATACCTTTTGGCGGCTTGGGTTTATAAACCTGCTGCGAGTCTTGATTTACAAGTTAAAAATTAAATACTGGAAATTATTTCCGCCAACAAAACCTAAACTTTCAACTTCTGATCTTTTTTTTCAAGAAGCAAGTGATATAGAACAAGCTAAAGCGGATAAAAGTTGGCTCAGTGGGCGCATGTATTTTGGATGGTACCAAGTAGAAAACCACTCGACACCAAATTGGTTTCAAAACGTATTTAATCAACAAGTAATGACTCATAATAATACCCCTTGGTGGTCAATTAGTGATTTTGATAACAATGTGGGGGATATAAAAACCGTTTGGGAATTATCACGCTTTGAATGGGTTGTAAAGTTCGCACAGCTAGTAAAAACAGGTAATAGTGAGGCATTAGATAAAATTAATAAATGGTTAAAAGATTGGTTGTGTAAAAACCCTCCTTACCTCGGACCAAACTGGAAGTGTGGGCAAGAAGCATCAATTAGAGTAATGCACTTGGCCGCAGCATCACTCATTATTAACAACTCCAAAACTGAACCAGCATTAATTGAGTTAATTCAGCTACACCTCAAGCGCATTTCAGTCACTATCGGTTACGCTCTTGCTCAAAATAATAATCACGGTACTTCAGAGGCTGCTGCGCTTTTCATTGGAGGATCATGGTTAGAGCGATATGGTATTAAAGAGGGACGATATTATTCTACTCTTGGACGAAAATGGCTCGAAGAAAGAGCTAACAAACTAATCGATGCGGATGGAGGCTTTAGCCAATACTCTACGAATTATCATCGTTTAATGCTAGATACATTTTGTCTTACTGAAGTTTGGAGAAAGCATTTGAATCTACATGCATTTTCTTCATCGCTTTATTTTAAGCTAGCTAAAGCTTCAGAGTGGCTATATGAGATGACTCAGCTTTCCACAGGTTTAACACCTAATTTAGGAGCAAATGATGGTGCTAAACTTTTACCTTTAACTTCGTGCGACTATCGAGATTATCGCCCTTCTTTACAATTATCGATGGCTTTATTTAATGACTCTCGAGCTATTGTTAAGAGTGGAGCTTGGGATGAGGTATTTGATTGGCTCAATATTACAAAACCTACAACACCAGCCCCCAAACAGCGAAGCACTTTATTCGAAAATGGAGGGTATGCAGTATTAAGGCTAGGCTCTGCATTTGTCTTATTGCGCTACCCAAAGTTTCACTTTAGACCAAGTCATTGTGATGCTTTACATGTTGACTTTTGGATTGACGGGGAAAACTTACTTAAAGATGCAGGTTCATATAGTTACAACTCTTCAGAAGACTTGCACCTTGAAAATACTGAACATCACAACACAATTCAGTTCGACAACACACAACAAATGCCCCGAATAAGCCGGTTTCTATTCGGAAACTGGCTAGAAAGTAAAAAGTCATCTGCATTACTGATAGAAAGTGATACAGCTTCATTTTCTGCATCGTATAAAAATAACAAACAACATTATCATTTACGTCAAGTTCAGTTATCAGAAGGGGGTTTACGTGTCATAGATAATGTCTCAGGGTTTAAAGATGAAGCAATCCTACGATGGCGACTTAGCAACTCTAATTGGAAGTTACATAAAAACACCTTGAGTGATGGCAAACACCTAATCAAAGTATCAGCAAACACATCTATAAAAAAAATGTCTCTAACCACTGGCTGGGAATCTCTTTATTACCTTAAGAAAAACAAAACCCCAGTGTTAGAAGTCACTGTTAGTAGCGCTTGCACAATAAAAACAGAGTATATATTCAAACTATGAAGTTAATCTATTTTCATCAACATTTCTCTACCCCATACGGCTCTACGGGAATACGCTCGTATGAAATGGCTAAAAAGCTCGTTAACTCTGGTCATCAAGTTACAATGGTTTGCGGTAGTTATTCGGGAGGTAACACTGGAATCACTAAGCGCTTTAAGAAAGGAGTTAGAAAAGGATCCATTGATGGCATTGATGTAATTGAGTTTGAGCTTTCTTACTCCAATAGTGATGGTTTTTTTAAGCGTTCAAGGACATTTATTAAGTTTGCATTAAAGAGCATTAAACTGGCACTAACAGAAAAGTATGACATTATTTTTGCAACATCAACCCCTTTAACCGCCGCAATTCCAGGTATTATAGCGTCGATATTCAGACAAAAAGAGTTTGTTTTCGAAGTTAGGGATCTTTGGCCTGAATTACCAAAAAAGATGGGGGTCATCAAAAATCCTATTATATTAACATTGCTAAAATTACTAGAGTTATTTGCTTATCGAATGGCTGACAGGTGCATTGGCCTATCACCAGGTATTGTTGAAGGAATAGCGAGCCGTGGCATTCCGCTAAACAAAATTAAGCTTATTTCGAATGGTTCAGATATCGAATTATTTAAAAATAAACATAACGGTGCTCGACCTAGCGGTGTCAAAGAAACAGATTTAATGGCTATTTTTGCTGGAACACATGGTATCGCAAATGGATTAGATAGCGTTTTAGATGTAGCAAAGGAGCTGCAGCTACAACAGGTTGATGACATAAAATTTGTACTTATAGGTCAAGGAAAGCTTAAGCCTGAATTAATAAAACGAGCCAAGCACATGAATCTCAACAATGTGATATTTTTGCCACCAGTTGATAAAGCTACTTTAGCGGCATTATTTTCCTCTGCTGATATAGGATTACAAATTTTAGCTAATGTGCCTGCATTCTATTATGGTACATCTCCCAACAAGTTTTTTGATTATATCTCTGCAAGCCTACCTGTATTAGTCAACTACCCTGGTTGGTTAGCTGACTTGATTCAACACCATAACTGTGGCTTTGTTGTGCCCCCGAATAGTACAGACATATTTGCTGAAAAATTAATTTTTGCTCTAGAATTAAAACAGAGGAATAGCTTAGCTAAATTTGGTTGTAACGCAAATAAGTTAGCAAAACAACAGTTTGATAGGACATTATTAGCTAATGAATGGGCTGAATGGGTAACAGCAGGTAAGAAATGAGCTCAAAATGTCACATACAATGAAGCTGTTTACAAATATAAATTAGTGTAAGGTGCTCAAGTGCTTTTACTATAGGCTCAACTGCAACTCATCGTAAACTACGATAACGTAATCAAGCCTATGCAACACTCGAAGTCGGCTTAGAATATCAACTAAGCATTCCAATCGTATCAATAGTATTATTAGTACTTAATACATCTTTGATACTAATAAACTCTTCGTGCTTTACAAGTAATACCGAAATATCTGCACCTTTTCTCGCACTATCAATTTCTGAAAGAGTAACAGTAGATATTAATGATTTAGGTAACTCATTAATATTCGGTTCAACCACCAGAACCTCTCCAGCGAACCAATCTGCGATCTCTTTCGTGATCTCTAATGCAGGGCTTTCCCTTAAGTCGTCAATATTTGGTTTAAAAGCAATACCATAGCAGGCGATAGTAACATCTTTCGCAGATTTCTCTGGGTTTTCAGTCAAAAACTCCGCTAATTTCAATTTAACTTTTTCAACTACCCAGTCAGGTTTACTGTCATTTACTAAACGAGCGGTGTGGATAAGTTTTGCATGCTCAGGTGCCGAATCAACAATAAACCAAGGATCAACAGCAATACAATGCCCTCCGACGCCACAACCAGGTTGTAATATATTCACTCGAGGATGACGATTGGCAAGCTGAATTAGTTCCCAAACATTGATATCTAACTTATCACAAATAATAGATAGCTCATTTGCAAAAGCAATATTCACGTCTCTAAAGCTATTTTCTGTTAATTTAGCCATTTCTGCAGTACGCGCATTTGTGACTATACAATCACCTTTAACAAAAGTTTTGTATAACTCTACACTTCGTTTAGCGCAAGTTTCAGACATGCCGCCAATAATCCGATCATTAGCCACTAACTCATGCATTACATGCCCTGGTAACACACGCTCAGGACAATGAGCGATATTTATATCAGCATTATCCCCATCGGTTTGAGGGAAGGTTAGGTCGACTCTAAACTCAGCCAACCAACTAGCCATCTGCTCTGTTGCACCAACAGGCGACGTTGACTCCAATATTACCAAGTTGCCTTTCTCTAGTACTGGTGCAATGGCTTCACAAGCGGCGCGTATATAACTTAAATCTGGCTTGTGATCATCTTTAAAAGGCGTAGGCACGGCAACGATAAATGCCTGCGCAGCTTGAGCTTGAGTCGTTGCCGTCAAATAGCCAGCAGTTACAGCAGATTGAACAGCAATATCTAAGTCAGGTTCAACAATATGAATTTTTCCCTGATTAATAGTATCAACAGCATGTTGATTAACATCCACTCCAATGACTTTAATCTTACGAGAAGCAAATACTGCAGCAGTAGGTAGGCCAATATAACCCAGCCCAAAAATTGAAATTGTCTCAAAACTCATAGCAAATCCATATTATATTTATACTTTGTTAGTATTTTTCCAACTCTGTAACGCTTGTGCAATACGTTCACACGCTTTACCATCACCGTACGGGTTATGTGCAAAACTTATAGCATTATAGTAATCAGGATCTTCAAGCAACTTAAACACTTCTGATGTGATAACATCAACATCAGTCCCAACAAGTTTAACGGTACCAGCCGCAACGGCCTCTGGACGCTCTGTAGTATTTCTCATTACTAATACAGGCTTACCAAGTGAAGGCGCTTCTTCTTGAATGCCACCAGAGTCAGTTAAAATTATGTTTGAGCGTTCCATTAAATACACAAATGGAAGGTAGTCTTGTGGTGATATAAGAAATATATTGTCAATTCCGCTTAATAAGCGATTAACGGGTTCTTGTACATTAGGGTTTAAGTGCACCGGATAAACAACATTTACATCTGGTTTGGCTTTTGCGATTAACGCTAAAGACTCACAGATCCGCTCAAAGCCATCACCAAAACTTTCTCTTCGATGCCCGGTAACCAAAATCATCTTTTTATCTTGCTGCAAAAAGTCAAACTGCTGCTCAAAATCTCTTATTAAGCTTTCATCTGACTTTATTGCATTCACAACCTCTAATAAAGCATCAACAACCGTGTTACCCGTCACATGTATGCTTTGAGCATCAATATTCTCTTGTAATAAGTTTTCTTTTGATTGCTCTGTAGGAGCGAAATGTAGCTCCGTTATTGCACCGGTAAGCTTTCTGTTAGCTTCTTCAGGCCAAGGCGAATATAAATTCCCTGTACGTAAACCTGCTTCAACATGTCCAACAGGAATTTGCTGATAAAAAGCAGATAAGCTAGTTGAAAATGTTGTAGAGGTGTCGCCATGCACAAGCACAATGTCGGGCTTAGATTGGTTTAATACTGACTCCATTCCAGATAGGATATTTGAAGTAAGCGTTGAAAGCGACTGACCAGGTTTCATCACATTTAAATCATAATCAGGCGTAATATCAAAAAGTGACAAGACTTGATCTAACATCTCCCTATGCTGAGCTGTAACACAAACCTCCACTTCAAAGCTCTCATTATCTTTAAGCTTTTTTACAAGTGGGCACATTTTTATCGCTTCAGGGCGCGTCCCGAAAACTAAGAGTATTTTTTTCATTTAGAGAATTACTTAAACCTTATATTGCTCCACAAACCAGATTGTTTGCCTGATATTCCTTTACGGTGTTGAGGAGTTTTAATCAAAAGAAAAACTTTGGCTTGCATTATAGACGATTGAATAGATATCTCATTAAGAATTTTAACAATGGAACTTGCCTTTTCCACCTTGAAGGTTGAGACAACACCCTATACAACCACTCTAAGTTTGCTTTTCTCCATGCTTTGGGAGCTCTTTTAACATTCCCTACATATACATCGTATGTTCCTCCAACCCCCATATAAAATGCATCTGGATACTGCTCACGACACTTTTGTATAAATATCTCTTGTCTTGGAGAGCCTAGAGCTACAGTAATTATCTTAGCTTTTGAGTTCTTAATTTCATTTATCAGAGCATCTTCATCAGAAAAATAACCACTGTGACTACCTACTACATTAACTCCTCTCGACTTTAATTTCGTGCAAACCAACTCAGAAACGTGCTTTTCTGCACCAAGAATATAAACTCTTGTTCTATAAGGAGCAGTATTAGATAACAGTGACTCCCACAATTCAACACCAGGGATTCTATCTAACTTTTTCCTTGTCTTCTTTTGAAGAGCTTTTACAACACCAATACCATCAGCATAACGGATTGTTCCTGATAATAAGATATTTTTTACTTCAATACTTTCATTTGATTTGATTATTTTCTCTGGGTTAATCGCAATAGCAAAACCAGGCTGAACTACTCCCGCTTCGCAAAGAATAGTAGATAACATAGTTTCTATTGAATCAAAACAATGAATAGGAACTCCCAAAACTTCAACCGTAACAACTTCATTTAGAGCAGTTACACTTTTACTTTCCGACATATCTTTCTTACTTAAAAATTAAATACATTGGCAAATTGACAACACCTAGTAACCTAAGAGCTGACTTTAACCTTTCCAGTACTACCACCACTTAAATACATATTCTCTTTTATACTTTGAAAAACAACGGTAATCGACCAAACAAATGTGAATGTAAAAAGGGTTATTATAACTTTATAAATGAATAATTCTAAAGACTCTCGCATCATAAAAAATGAATACGGAAGTAATGTGTAACAGATTAAAATTGGGAACGGCTTTGAAGAAAAAATTGACACTTCTAAAACATAACTAAATGCTAATAAAAAAATCAACCCTAATAACATCCCTATACTGCCAGCCATCATATAAAAGCCTCCTACTAGGGTAGGAGAAATGATGATAGACTCATTAGATGAACCTAATATTACATCGGTATAATACAATGCATTAGTTAGCGGAACGATTGGTTTTTCCGGCCAAAGAACTCTTGGCACTAAACCGTAAAATTGTGCTGCAATATTATTTAGCCCGAGAAACTCTTCATCACTTTCATTATAAAAAGTGATTATGTTATTAAAAGAGTCGTAAGGAGACAAGCTATCAATTAAATAGCGGAAACCTAGTTCAAGTGTACTATCATCTAACCCTTGTCCATATCTTACAAATGCAAGATAATTAATCACAAATATCAAAGCAATAACTATACTAAAAAGAGTACTAAGAGATATTAACTTTAATCTCTGAGCAAGTATTATAGTACCCAATAGCGCTGCTGCTAATACATTTCTTGACCCCCCCAAAATAAAATATACTGCAACGCCACCTAGAATAGCTACTCCGGATGCTGTAATTAATGCACCTTTTGTCCTATATGTGAGCAGAATCACAAAAGCAGCAGGAATAAACAAGTAGAAAAAAATCATAAAAATGCCATTTCCTGCATTCGATGCTAATCGGTCGCCATAGTTACCAGCACTAAAACTAATCCCATTAATTGCTACATAGCCCAATGTTGCCATAATAAATACAAATAATGATATAAACATCACTAACTTATTTACATCTGGAGGGTATATCGGAATTTCTGAGGCCCTTACATTTCGCGTCAAAAATAGGCTTAAGAAGATATACAAATTAAAAAATAATAATGTTAACCAAAGCCCAGGCATATAAATTTCATCTGATGAAAGCTCTAATCCAAACAACGTATTAGCAGTCCAGCTAAGCGGGATCCACAGAAACATTGTAATGTAAAGAAAACATGAAATGAAATAAACAAAACCAAGCCTATCTCTAAGGATGAACATGCAAACTATTAAACTGGCTGTACTGATAATAAATATCAGTAATAATTCATTTAACACTATGTTTACTCAGCCTAAGCCCATAAACAATTAAAAAAGTGACGGTGGCCAAAATAAACCCTAAGACTGACAAGCCTATGCAAATCAAAGCCCTGCTAGGAGAGTACTTTTTTTCGGGAATATATGCTGATTGAATAGTTTCTAATGTATACTCAGCCTTACTCTTAGCAAGCATTAAAGCACGCATTTGTTCTTCTATAAGCGCAAATGCTGTTTGTTGAATTTCTTTTAATTCTGTAGTCTCTATATACTTCTTAAGAAAATCTAAATTACGGTTAATTTCTGCTAACTCGTTAATTCTATTATAATGATTGAAATCTTTAATCAATTCACTCAACCATTCCTGTGCAATTAAAGGGCTGTAAAAGTCAATTGATAACTTAAACAAGTTTTTCTTTCTAATATAGGTTACATTAAAAATTTCTCTGAATTTTTCATATGCCTCTTCATCTGTAGGGGTTTTCTTTTTAGGGTATTTGACATCACGGATCCAATTGTTATTTTTGTCATAGATTTCATGGTCGAGAATTAATGTATTCGACTCTTGCTGCCACTCTTTAGTAGCAAATAAATATGGTTTTAGCTTATGTTTATTTATGAAATCAATCAAAAAATCTCTAGATTTGATTGATTCCTCAATTCTATATGTATCTTTTCCCTTTCCACCATCTAAACTGATTCCAGCTACTGAGGCTAGACCACCAAGCTGATTTAACATTCCCGACAGACCAGAGTTACTCGAGCTTGTAACTGGAACTAATTGAGCCTCACTTCGATAAATATTAGGCAACGAAATTGCGTAAAAGACACTCGCAATCATCGTTAATACTGAAAAAGCTAAAATAAAGTATTTATACTTTCGAATTCCTTGCACAAAAAAAGTTAGGCTAGACACAGCGTCTAACTCAACCTCTTTTACAGTTGAATGAACCACTTGAACTCCTATAGTTACAACATTTTAATATAATTTTTTTTGCATTTAAAAAGTTAAATAAAATTAACTTGCAAAAAACTAAGCATTGATACAATTGTAATGCGGATTTAACACTACCTTCCGCCGTGCGTTAATGTAATATAAATCTTCTCAATTTCAGATGACACATTCTTAATAGAGTGAATTTTGCTTAACTTAAGCGCATTATTATTAATATTTAATCTTTGCGTATCATTAAGAGCTAATGCTTTTAATACTGTTTTCTCGACAGAGTTTATTAAAGCATTTTCTGAATTCTCAGAGTCGATAATAAAACCACTATTATTAGTAATCTGCGCTTTGGCTCCATCTGTGCTAGTTGCAATAACAATACATCCGCTTGCCATAGCTTCTGTTAAAACAAGTCCGAATGACTCATTCCTACTTAAATTGAGAAGTATTTTACTTCTACTATAAATAATTGCTAACTCAGAGCTTTTCATACTTCCCAATAGCTTTACATCGTGTACACTTCTAAGGCTAGATAAGGCGCTATGATACTCTCCGCAACCCACCACTGTAACCTTCATTGGCTTTTTCAGCTGCTTTAAAAGGCTTATGAGTCTATCTGTGCCCTTATTTTTATCTAACGTGCCAACAAAGAGGATGTCGATGTCTCTATCAAATGTTCTCTTTTGATAAAAGTCGTTACTGATTCCAGCACTAAGTATTGCGTAGTTTGTTACAGGTTGAAAAAACCTCTTCATTAGTTCTCGACTAACAAAAATCGGATAATCAATAAACCTTGTAGCTAAACGATAAACCTTCGAAGGGGGGGAGTAGTGATATATATCACTACCATGAAAAGTAACTACTAATTTGCACTTGGTATTTCTAAATAGCTTATATGTTAGCGCTAAAATAATTGTCGGATAAAAAAAGTGTATATGAATAATATCATATCGCTTTCTTTTTAAAATTATATGTTTAATAAAAGACATGAAGAAAATTATATATTTGAATTTACTTGTAATTCTGGAAGTCATTACCTTCATACAATAATAATCAACTGTACAAAACCTTGAGCCCTTAAGCTCCTTATATTGATCCCTAACAAATTGACCTAAATAAGGCTTGGAAGGATCTTCAGGCATATTTGTTAATATTAATACATTCATTAGTAGCTTAAAATTTAATTATATTATGTATTATTTCTACGAGCGCTTTCTAATTGCTTCGAATAATTTCCATCTCCAGGCAGAAAGTGGAGCTTCACACGAGTGAAAAAATGGATGAAAGGAATAAAAAATGGAGGTGTTGAAGGTTTAAAACCAGTCTCAGTTTTTACTGATTTATATTTGCTCGGTATATTTTTCCATATTTTATTTATTAATTTAAACTGAATTCCCTTTGCATGTGACTGGAGTAACAGGGGTTCAAAAATACTCAGTTTGGTAAAGACAGGAATGACAGTAAAAAATTGTCCACCTATAATATTTCCACCATTAACGGCTAATCTAGCACCGCGACCGTATACGAATTCGTAATATGTTACCTTTTGATAATCAGTAAGAGACAATCCCTTTGTTTTATTTTGAAAGTCACTATATAAAACTTCTTTTTCTTTCTTGTTTAATTTAGAATATCTCTTGAATAAAATATACTTAGCACTTAAAGGAAGCGAATAAAGAATGGGAAATATGCGAAACAATTCACCTAACCATCCTTGAAATTTTATAAACTCTCCTCGTTGTAAAGTATCTCCCGCATAGCCATCAAAAAATGCAAATGCACCATTGCTATTTTCTTTAGCAAACTTGTAGGTAGTCAAAAGCCTATATACCGCCTTCGACGAACCAAAAAATATTTCTTCGCAAATATCATCTTCATGCTGAACCTTACGAGGATAGTCATAATCAAACTCTATATAATGAGTAAAGTCCGCTTTAAAGTGTCTAGCGACAGGACGATCACCGCTGTGCTCTGGTCCATATGTGTAACCAAAACTATAGTTGGAAGAGGCTAAAATTAACCTTGAATCTAAGCCTCCACTTATGGCTAAAGCTCGAACATCTGTATTCCAATGCTTAGCAAGTTCATTAATTTCAGCCGATAAGTTAGAAATACAGCTATGTTTGCTATATTTATGAGTGTTAACACTATAATATTTTCTAATAGAATCCTTCATAATTATAGCTCCAGGCTCTAGCCGCTCAACATTCTTAAAAGCAGTAAAGTTACCAAATAAGCACCCATGCTTCTTTTGAATTCCATCAAAGAATATATTCTTTTCTATATCATTGAAGGCTTGAATAGAAGGCGCTATAACTAGCTTATCGAGACTATCATGCTTATAGTGTGCTGAAATTCCTAATGGATCTGTAAATAACTTAATGATGTCTCTATCTTTTATTAATATAACAAAACTACCAGCTGATATTTTATTAACCGCGTTATCAGGGCTAATTTGATACTCTTGTATAAACCCTCTAAGATCATTTCTTTTTCCATTGAAAATAAACCACCCTGCTACAACGCCTATTACATTTTCAATTGACACTATAGGCTCTACAGGCCATTCCTCTTCAGAATAAACTACTGTGAGATTATTTGATGAATCGAGCTCCACATCCAACACTTGATGAATACCTTGAAAATACTCCACTGTTCGAAATAGTTTTCTATAGTCACTATTTAGGTAAAGCCCCTTCATACTTTTTGACCACCACTTGTGAAATTAGTTAGATTAGTATTATATAAATTTAATCGTGAGAGTTTACAGTATCTTCTTAAAAAAAAGTTTCTGACAAGAACAATTATTATTAACAAAGAATAAATTGAATAAACTACTAAACTTTGATGTGTATCCAGTATTGCAATAGTCGTAAACACCAGACTGCTACTGAAAAAGAAATAAAGGAAATTATATTTTAAAACAATCGATGATCTCTCACTCATATTTAAAGTTAGTGTGTCTAAAAGAGCAAACTGGCTCAAATAACCAAATGTGATTATTAGTGAAACAAGCAAATAATCACTTCCTGTAAAATTAATACCATCGGACATATCTAAGAGCATAAAATATGAGTTACTGAATACTAGAAGTGGTAAATAAATCAATAACATTACCCTTCTGAGCGACGTGTAAATTTTTTTATAACTAGAATCATCAGGTGCATTTATTGCTTTTATAAACTCAGGCAGCTTTGCGTTCACAAAAACTCTTGGTATTAACATTACCATTCCTAACAAAAATGTGGTTGCTGTCATTACATAAGACATAGATGTTGCTACAAATGGAAGAATCAAGGGAGGTATCAGCCAACTTAACGCTCCAGATAAACCATTTGAGAAGCCAACGAACATTGACTCCTTAATCTTGCTAAAGTTTATGCTCATCTTCGCTTTCAACCTGAAAGTCATAATAGCTCCAAAGAAAATGAACAAATATGGGGTAATAAATACGAGAAATAAATAAACCGCTTCTATTAACTCAATGTAAGTCAGCAATGTCACTCCCAAACAGATCTGCAACATTATTACTAGTTCGACCACTGTCAGTTTCCTAAAAAGCTTCAGTGCTAGTAGTTTATGTCTCAAGTTCTGATAAAAGGTAATACTAACTAAAAGTGCAATACATAAAATAGGATGCGCTACTACATCAAATGAAAAAGCTAACGTGATAAAAAAAATACCAGAGAGCAATCCCACCAAACTCTCTATTTTATATCTATTCTCTATTTCATTTGCTTCTTGCGGAGCTAAAGATATATCTTTAAGCAATACCATAGAAAAACCTATAGTGAAAAAAAGATTTATTGCCAAAACGAAAGATATATCTGAAAGAACAATATTCGTACTGTTCTCATTTGAAAAATAATAGGTTAAAAGTGTGGAAAATAAGAGTCTAGTACCACCAAAAGCACCCGTCGCATATATTATACAAATTTTATTAAATACGCCATTAAATCTCATTATCTAGCTACCTGTTCCCATAATGATGCACTCAGCTCGTAGGTAGCACGATTGGATTTATAAAGATTAGTTAATGACGGTGTGAAGTAAAAGTACTTATTTATACTTTTTTGGCGCTTAACAAAGTATCCAGTTGGGTGAGCAAGAACATTGTAGCTTCCGCTCTCTATAAAAAATTGAACTGCACGACGCATGTGGCTAGCAGAAGTTACCAGCAAAAATGTTTCCGATTTAATGATTTTACTTATTATTTTAACTTCATCTTTTGTATTTTTGACTTCTCGTATCTTGATAATTGATTTGTTAGATACACCTAAACTAATAGCTAACTCTGCTAGTACATCAGCATGATAATTGACATTTCCAACCCCCTTCCCTCCTGTTAAAACAAGCCATGCGCCACCTTCAACCTTATTAAATTGTACTATTCCCTCAATAAGCCTTTGAAGCGAGCAACTGGATATTTTACTCGTGAGCGGAAGACTTTCATCATCAGTATGACCACAGCCAAGCACAACGACGTATTTATAACTACGCGCATTGGCGTTTACCAACTTTGTAGGCTTACTTTCTATTAATCCAATCATAAAATTTGGAACATAAGGAAGAGAAAATACAAGTAATATCGTTGTAGCTAAATATAAACAAACCGCCGATCTGCCTATATTTTTTTGATAGATAGAAGAAAAGCATGAATACACAAGCAGATAGATAGAAATAGTTAGCGGTGTAAACCAGAACTTATATAGCTCAACAAAAAACTCCATTGCCCTTCCTATATCTGAATGAAATTATTTTTCATTATTTTTTAGCTTCGCACCACGTCTTAAATACTTTTGACGTAATGTAGCCAAGAAAGAAAGGTTGCTCGACAAATAATATTGAACTTTAAGCCTTTTATCACCAGTGACTAATTGCTTTATAAGCTTAGAAAAACTTAGCTTTTGATTACTTGTTTTAATCTTAAGAAACTCTTGATTCGTCAGGTTTTCGGAAGACATTTTAGCTCTGTGCTTTTCAAAAAATTGAGCCAGTCCGGTTAATTTTTTTGGAGATGCCGATATTCTCTCTTTTGAATGCCCCACATGAACAATATAAGTTGGAGTTGCCACTCTTTTTGCAATGCCATATTTTTCAACCAATCTCACCCACATATCATAGTCTTGAAATGCTACAAATTTTTCGTCAAATCCTCCCAAAGATAATATTTTATCTTTCTCAACTAAAACCTGATTAGACGCTTCATTTACATTTAGCATATCATGAAGTGTAATATTTTTATTGCTAGGAAATTTAACTACTGATTTATGGCCATAGTCCCAAAAATACGCTGAACAAACAAACGAAACATCCTTGGAAAAAAACTTATAAAGCGTAGACAAGCGGTTTGGAAGCATTTCATCATCATCATCAATTCCCGTTATTAATTCCCCCTTCGCCATTTTTATTGCCAGGTTTCTTGCTTTACATGCCCCACTTTGCTTATCAAGCTGATAAACAGATATTCGCTTGTTTTTTCCATAATATGAATTTAAGAACTCCACTGTGTTATCTGATGATGCATCATCAACAATTATTAGTTCAAAATTTTCATAATCCTGGGCAAGTACCGAATTTATAGCTCTAGTAATTAGCTCAACTCGATTTCTAGTTGGCATATATACTGATATTAAAGGGCGCTTGGAATTAGAGGGTATTGTTTCTGAAACAATATTATTCACTTTAAAATAATTATCCATTCTGTTCAGCTATTACATTTCAATTCTAACATGTTCAAATAAATACTCATACAAGCTAAGACAACATAGTGTTTTATGTATGCACTAAAAACAGCAAAACTTTAAGTACTTTTAATTTGTAACACACGGATAACCTTCAATGATAAAAGGGAATAATATATTACTGAGTTGCCGCATTCAATTTACCGCACACGCTCAAATAGCAATAAATTAATATCAAGACATTTTTAATAATTGAGATATATTGATTTTGCCATAAATCCATATCTTTGCACTTTCTGAAAGCAACATTGCTATGAGATAGAATACAATTTATCTATAACCGAATATTAATGTAGCCTTTACATTTATATTGATTATATTTCAGCTTTTCTACCACGATAATATCATCTCTATGTATATATCAATTCAAAGAGAGTAAAGCATAGCCATAAAGCCCAAATGCATTTTCGAGCGTGGCCATCAGGGCACTTCACACTTCCCCTCTACTTTTAGGGCGCTAATTTCATCTTTTGAAAAAAAGTGTTTCATAAATCTATTATCATATAACAGTTTCGACATAGACTCTGATAGCTTATAATTATCAATAAATTGTTGATAAGCCTCCCAATACCATTTATCTCTGGCAAGGTTCTTAGCTCCCAACTTAATTTCCCTCCCCACAAAACTTTCAATAATTGCAATATTTTGAGTGAGCTTATCACTTCTAAGCAATAAAAGAGAAAACTTTCCCGACTGTATTAGAGCATAGCCCTTATTAATATCAAACGAATAGTCATAGATATCAATGCCTGTGGTCGCCTTCAATTCCTCATCAAACCATTTAACAGGGTATTCATGATTAAACTCACTTGAAAAAACTTCTACAAGGAAGTTTGAGGATTGCTCTCTCGTAGATAGTTGCCTTCCACCTCCTAAACAATTTGTATAAGCAGAAAATATATAAGCATCTATGTCGTGGAAAAACATAGAAATATTTCTTGATAAGGGTTCGCGCACTAAGCTTATAATCTTAGTTTGCCTCCTTCTTTTGAATAAACACTTACATACTATGTATACAAGCTCTTGTTTTAGACGATTTAAATAATACCTCCCCCCAAATCTAGCCATACCTCTGAGCCTAACAGGACATGTATGATTCCTTGCATGGAACGTATGAACGTGAACAGCTCCGTCAATGCTACCCTCTAATGAGGTCGAGCCTACTTTACCCATTTGATATATAAAAACACTATCCTTATTCAAATAACGTTGAAACAGCTTTTTATAACGAACATAAAAGTTAAAAGATTTCACGTTGTTTCCCTATTTTTGAATTTATCAATTACGTATATGAAGCTAATAGCATTATTTACAATAACAGCCGCTGATGCAGATAAGGCAGCTCCAAGTGCACCATATACTGGAATTAACCCCCCCCCAAGTGAAACTAGTACAATTACTGATATAAAAACTGCTTTTTTCTGCACAGCTTCATTTCCAGACATTATCAGAAGATTTCCAGTGGGCCCTACTAAAGCTTTAAAAAGCTGCCCCAACAATAAAACCTGTAATGTGAGTTTAGCGTCAATAAACTCTGCACCGAAAAGCAAAAGTATTTCTGATGAGAATAGCCAAATTAAAGTAATAATTGGTACACTAATCAGTCCACATATAATTGTAGTCCTTTTATAAAGTAACTTAAGAGCTTCATTGCTACTTGCCATTGAACACTCAGCAAAACGAGGCGCAAGAACAGTGTTAAATGCAGCTAAGAGAAATACTAAAACGCTCGCAACTCGCATAGAAACACCAAATAAACCTGCTTCTTGTTGCGAACTCAAAAAACCGACACCTACTTGTAAAGAATGAAGCATAAAAACAGATAATACTGCAATGATCCAATTATCAGGGCTTGAACGATTAAGCATCACGATATCTGTAGAACCGACTTCCATATCAAGGTTTTTTTCTATAATTAACCAATGGCAATAAATAAAAAGTAAGTAAAAAGACAATACTATTCCGTGTACAACAATGTACGTCTCAATATCCAAGTATTCATAAAAATGAATAACACCAAACGCTGTACAGAGTAGTAAAAAACGAGCAACGCCATTGTAAAAACCATATAGCTTAACATTTTTTATTCCTTTGAAAGCGCTCTCATAAACAGCCCCATAGCTCAGCAACGGAGCAAAAAGGGCCGCAAAAGCAATAGCTAAATGTATACCTTTGTGTGAGGAACTAAAGTAGCTCATTCCGAAAATAGCTACTGAGATGGACACAGATATGTATGATGTAATGTGCAGCTTAGAAAACGCCCACATCAAAATAGCGCTTTTTTTTATAGACACTTTACTCGCTATAAAACGCGTTATCACATTATCTATTCCACAACGACAAAGAACAGAAGCGATAGTTAGCGCCGATACGAAGCTAAAGTATACTCCAATCCTTTCTCCACCAAAGTAACGAGACAAAAGTACACTTGAAACAAAAGAGCAAAACGTGAAAAAGACTTTCAATACAAAAACTATAGCCGTATCTTTTAGCCAAAATTGTTTATTTCGCTTATTCATGAAATAAAATCAATCTTCAAATGTGTAATTAAAAAGTAGTATATCCTCTTCATATAAAGACTCTACGAACTCTTTTGACTCTTGATCATACATTGCCTTATAACACTGAGTATCTTTAGAGGTAAGTTGCAAATTTTGGAAAAGTTGCTTCGAAACTAACTTAATTCTATTTTTAATACCTGTGGCAGTGTTCTTATTTTTATGTGGCAGCTCTGTGTTTGAAATATCTAGTCTGCTACAGACCTTACTAAAGTCAGATTGTAAAGTTTCAAATTTACCAACAAAGTCAACTAAGCAGTTACCTGACTTGTCATATAAAAAATTTGACTGCGGGATAATGTGTCTATACAAGTCTTGAGATAGATCATAATTATCGTCAGTTTTTTTGGGATAATACTGAAACAACCATGTTTTAAAGTCATGCTGATACTGACATACTGCCTGCAATCTACGATATCTATACTCTGATACTATTCTGGCCCAAGGGTTACGAACAAAACTAAATTTAAAGTAATCTATAAATTTTTTTTCAGAAATATACTTTAATTCTATATATTCAGCTGCTGTCAGATGAGCTAATCGGGGTGGACCTAAGCTTGGATCACTATTAGGCCTGAGTAATAGGTGGGAGCGTTGTTGCCATGTCAGTCCAGCACGCTTAATAAACACACTTTCAATACTTTGCCCTGCTGTTTTGGGTATATGCACAAATATACACCTGTCTTTGTGTGATATCACTTAAAATACCCTTTAATCTATTACTTCAACTTTCTTAATATTGAAATTAATTTTCTATTATTATTCTTCAAGTCAGCGATATTCTCTACTTGTATCCTAGCGTTTTTAGCTAACTTTTCTCTAAGCTTATCTTCTTCCATCAAAGTAATAAGGCACTGAGCAAGTACGTCAACATTTCTTTCAGGCGCTAATAATCCATGTAAGTTATTGGAAATTAATTCAGGAATACCACTATGGAAAGTTGAAATAACAGGAGTCCCAAGCGCCATCGCTTCCATTAGTGCTACAGGAACCCCCTCCATGTCTCCATTTGATGCAGTTATACTTGGCTGTAAGAATATATCGGAAGAGCTGATATATTTCACAACCTCCTCTTGGCTTATGGCACCTATAAATGAAACATGCTTACAAAGCCCCAAATCCTTTACAAGTTGTTTAAGTGTCGCTTCTAGTTCGCCAGAGCCCGCTAATATATATTCAAAATTAACCTTCTGTTTAACTATTGCTAATGCCCTAAGCGCAATATCGAGTCCCTTTTTTTCTGTAAAACGAGCAACTGTAAATATTTTAAGAGCTGAAGTAGTATGCCTAGGGTGTTGATAAGCAAACTCTTTTAAATCTATTCCCACCCTATTCACTTGTATTTTATCAGGTGGGCAACCTAATGAAATTAGTTTTTCTTTCCACTTATCACTTACTGGTAACATTAAATCAGTTTGAGAAAACAAGTTCTTATAATCACTATCATTTTTCTTTAGAACATTATGCATAGAAAGCTCAAAGCCATGGAAAATTGTAACAATCTTACCGTTAATTACTCCTAGCTGCTTTAATTTGTTTGCAATAACTCCTGTTGTACCAAAATGACAAATTACAACATCATACTGTTTGTAGTTTTTTTCATTAGCAGCTATAGATAAAAGTAAACCACTTCTCGCGTGATGATTGAAGCGCTTTAGATTAAGAGCTCTAAGTACTGTAGGTAGAGTTTTAAAACTAGCCCCCCCCTCAAACAAGCAACGCAAACGCTGCAGAAATTTTTGAATCGTTGAACTATAACTTGGCGTTAGATATTGCGTCTTACCCTGTAGCCCATAATCAACAAAGTTTTTATGCATGATATCCATTTTTTTGGGACAATGTATTGAAAGAATGGAAACATCAAAACCTAGGTCTATAAGGGAAGTTACTTGTTTTAAAACAAAGGTTTGCGATAAGGCAGGAAATTGTTCAACAAAAATCGCAATTTTCAATTTTAATCACTATTTAAAAACGGTTTCTATTTACAAAAAAAGCGAGCAATGCTCGCTTATTACAAATACCAAATTAAAGGTTAGTTAGCAGTTTCTTCGGCAGCCATAACTGCACGATCTTGCTCAGAAAGAACTTTAAATAATGCTGTAACATCAACACTATCTTTTGGAACGTTAGTAGTAATTTCTAGAGCAACTTTACCTTTAGTAGCACCAGCATCCGCTTTAACTGCATCCATAACCATACTAGAGATATCAGTTAAGCCAGCACTAACCTCACTAACCACCCCCAAAGACTTCCAAGAGTCTTGACCATCTTCAAGAATATAGCGTACTGACATATCGCCAGACTTAGAAGAAGTGTTAGTTAAACGTAATACAACCTGAGTATTATCGCCAAAAGGCATGTAAGGAATTTTAACTACTGAACCGTTAAGAGTCCAAGCACCTGCACTTGCATCAGTAATAACTTTAACGTCAGACTTGGCCGAAGTAGCAGTATAATCACTAGTTATTGAATACGTGAAAGACTGCTTAGCAAGCATTTTTGCATCTTCAGCTGACGCACCAGGCACAGTAATTGTAATTGTAGCTGGAGTTGCTGCTGTCATACCTTCAATTGTTACAGATGATAAGTCTGCAGCCGCAGTAACTGTACCAGAGCTAGCAGTAATTGAACCTTCGCCCGCTTCCAATTTATTATCACTGTCTGTATCAAGCGAAGTGAAATCACCATTAAGAGTAAGATCAAAACTCACGGTAGAGATAGGCAGCTTATCTACAGGAGTAAGAGCCAGATCTAAACCAAGGGCATCTGTTTTACCAGTTGTGAACTCTAAACGGTCTTGTGATACATCAATAACACCATCAAGCGCCCCTGTGTTTGCAGTAACATCCACATCAGAAAACTCAGATACTTGCTTAAGAGCTTTTTTAGCTGTACCAGTAGCATAATCACCAATCACAGTATTTACCGCACGGAAAGTTGGCGCAATGGAAGCAGCTGAAGTTGACTTAAGTGTTACATTATCAAGTGCCAAAATAGATCCCGCATTAACAGCAGCTGTTGCACCAAAAACAATACTATCACCTTCGTACTTGATGAAAGAAAGATTTGAATCTGGAGTATCGATATCATCATCATTACCAGCAGCATTAACAACCGTAAGCATACTAAGCTCAGGGTTAGCACCAGTAGTATCAAATGCTGCACCTGGGAAAGTTACATATACAAAATCACCATTTTGAACTGTAACATCAGTTTTGATATAAAGAGCAAATTCAGAAGCGTCAGGTTGAAATTCTGTAGACGGATTGTCATCGCCAGCTGGAATATCTAAAGTTGAGATTGAGCCTGCACCTGCCAAACCTTCTTTAGAAATCACAACATCAGCAGTTGCAACAGTAACATCTATAGCAGTTACATCCGCTCCTGCGCCATTCATTTGCAATTCATAGCTAACAACAGATGCATTTGCAACTGAAGATACAGAACCCACGATCGCCAAAGCGATTAGAGATTTTTTTAACATTTTTTCCATTCTCCTAGTTTCATGAAACAGGAACACACCTTAAATGGTATGACCTGATTTTTCTGGAACAGGCGTTCCAATACTTATAATTAATTTCGAAATTATATCGAAAGTGTAAAAATTCTTATACTAAGACTAAAATTTAGCATAAAGAGAAAATATAGCAAAGCTGGTTGCAATTTTACGCAGATGAAACCTAGACTGTCAAGCAAGTAAACCCAGATTATCAATGAATTATTTAATTTATGCAAATATCTTTCTATTCAAAGATAAAGCATTATTTAACAATTTCACTTTTAAAATATCTGTAACTGATCCAATCCTTGATGAAGCTTTTCCTTTATCTCAACCCATTCTTCAGCTGACTCTATAATCTTAGGTGTAACCAGCACAATTAATTCTGTTTTGGTGCCTGTATTAGATGTTGCACCAAATAAACTTCCTATAATAGGTAAATCAGATATTCCAGGTACAGCTGTTTGCTTATTACTCTTGTTCTCACTAATTAGTCCACCTAAAATAACCGTTTGACCGCTTTCCGCAACAACCTCGGTAGAAATACTCCTTTCAAAAATTGAAGGTGAATTAGCAACAGTTGACCCCCCATCCGCCTCATTACTAATACTTTGTTGAATTTCCATAATGACTACACCTTGAGCATTTACAACAGGTGTTACACTTAACTCAACACCCGTGCTTCTATATTCTATTGATGTAACTTGCTTTTCACCACTTAAAGGATCTTGCACTGTTTGGCCAACAATTGGAATGTCTGTACCAACTCTTATTTGAGCCTGAACCCCATCTCTAACAACAATTGAAGGTTTTGATATAATATTTACATTACTGTTTGTTTCAAAAAGGTTTAATGAAAGGCTACCATTAACACCACTTACTAAGTAAGATAACCCACCAAATGACTTTGAACCAAATGCTCCTGAAGTTGACAAGTTGTAGCTTCCATTGCTTAAAGCAAACTCTACACCTTGCTTAAACTCATCTGTTAAAGTTACTTCAGCAATCAGAACCTCGAGCATGACCTGCTTTGGAAGCACATCTAATCTCGTTATCAAGGGTAGCAACTGTTGATACTTTTCTCCTGTAGACTCGATAATGATTGTATTTGCCCTTTCATCAACAACAAAATTCACATCTCTCCCTTGCCCATGACTCACTGAGCTGTTAGATGTATTCATGCTCGACTTAACGGCTTTATTTTGACTATTTGCACTAACCTTATTACCTTCATTACTCCTTGATAAGTTGCTAGCGCCTCCTATAAGTAACTGTAAACTTTGACCTAAATCTGTTGCTCTAGAATAGCGAGGTGTATACACGAAGTACTGTTTTTCAGTGGTAACCAGAGGTTTATCAATTTCCTCAGCCCAATATCCCACCCTTTCTATCAAGTCCTTACTGTTAGAAAAAACAACCAATGCGCCTATACGCTCTAGAGGTACCAGCGATACAGCGCTGGTGGTAAGGTTTGCATTATTAACAGATACACCATCCTGAACTAATAATTCCTTCAATTTCTGTAAGAGCTCTTGCGTGGAAATAAAAGTGCTTTTATATATTGCAACTTTACGCTCTCTAAATCTTGGCCTGTCAATTAACTGAATAAACTCTAAAGCCCGTAAAATTTCAGCTCGCTTCCCCCTAAGTAAGGCAGCGTTGCGCTCGTGATCAATAAAAAGCTGAACATTAACAATCTGTTTGAGCATAAGGTTAAGTAAGCTAGTTTGACCATATTTAAATGGTACCATTTGAATAATTTCAGTTGCTGTATTTGGTACATCTTCAATTTCTCCACCATATCCATAAACAATATTGTGACTAGCCATACCTCCCGCGCGCTTGTGTATATAGTAAACTCCGTCGTCGTACCGTATTACATAGCCTCTCTCGGAAAGTACTTCTTCACTTAAACTAAATAGTTTTCGTTTACTAATCTCAGATTGTAGGTTCAGACTTATTCTATCAGTATCATTTTTAACATCATTGCCGATAATGTAGCTAAGACTTAGCTCTTCACCAAGTACGTAATGAATAAAGTCTTTTAAGAAAAGTTGATCCGCAGAAATTGTAAGCATCTCATTGTCACTAAGCTTTTCTTCGACATCCAATGGTTTTTTAATAAACTCACTTTCATGCTTAATGCTGTGAACATAAGATAACCCCCCCGTATTCCTGGACTGATCATCTATACTTTTATCGTTTTGACTATTAACTGACGCATCATTAGTATTTATTTTTTCAGATAAAAATGAGTTTACAGGCTCCGTTTTGACTCCTTGGCTAGATACACAACCAGCTAAAAAGAAACTTATAAATAAAAAAATTGTTGGATTAACGGTAGAATTACTCTTCATAAATTGCAGCCTATTGGCCGACTCCCTTGTACATTTTTAATAAAATAACATGTTTAGTATTACTATTAACTAACTGAATTGACGTATTTGATAAAATAGATGCGCGATAATCAAATATCGACTCGCCATCTAAAAGCTTAATCACTTTGTTTTCTTCATCAACAGACTCATTTATAAGCTGGATTAAAAAATATATTTTTTGAATACCTGCTAAATTATTTTTCTTAACAATCCCTTGCAATAATATTTTATGCTCTCCATTAAGAGTTTTCAAAGATGTGGTATTGTCCTCAGTTACTCGCTTATTATCAATACTGTTCACTGATTTAATAGTTGAAGTAGGGTTTTTGTAACTATTTTTTAATAGTTTCACTGTCTCACTATTAAGCATGTGACTTTTAAATATCAGCTCCTTTTCTTCAATATTGAATGGTTTAAATGAGTTATTATCTAGAAGTCCTACAAACCGATTATTAAAATCTATAAAATAAAAGGCAGTTATCATAGTACACGCTAATATCAAAATTATAGGGTTAAATTCTTTCATACTTTTCTCTATGAATTATGTCCATATGAATAAAAACTCAAAACAAGTCTACCATCCAACTTGGTTTGATCATTCCCTTTAATATTAAAATTAAAACTATCAATAGATGTGAAATGTATATTTGTTTCCAAGCTTATATATAAAGATACTATGTCATTAATATCTCCTTTTAATGATAAATTAACTGAGTGCTTAATTATATCGTTATTACCATCTACTAAAGTTGGTTTCTCCCAACCAATATTTCTGTATGAAATGAAATTTTTCGCAAGTAGGCCTTCTAACCACTTTTGCTGTTGTAACTGAAGCTCTGTTTCTTTCATCGGCTCAAAAACAACACCTTTTACACCTTGTAGCTTCATAGAAATATCTTGGTAATACTTTTCAATGGTGTCCTTTTGCTTATTTAACTCTGTAGTTTTTAAATATTTATTTTTAAGTAATTGTAAATTTATTATCTGTGCGTCTTGCCACTCTAAAACTGGATATAATAAAAATTTCATACACAGAAGCAAAACGATAATAAACATTGATACTAAATGTTTATTTCTCATTATTATCACCTAATTGATTTCATTAATTATAAGACTAATCACAAAGTACTCTTCCCCTCGGCTTTTTCGTGTGGGGTAATCAAATTTAGCATCTACAACCTGCTGATTAGCGCTCAATTTTGTCAGTAGCTCTGTAGCACTTTTAGTTTTTCCTCTTATAATAAATCGTTGATTGCTAAACCGTACATTTGTGTACTGAACATAAGATGCATGCTCTTTGACTATTAACCACACTAATGCTGTACGATTTTGACTTTCAATAAACTCATTATATAAGGCAGCCTTTTTTAGCTTATTATCTAAGTTACTTTTTACAGCAACAAGATTTATAACTTCCTCATCAATCTGGGCAGATTCGTAATAGAGCTTATCCTCATAAAGAAACAGAAATATACTAGTAAGGCCAATATATAAAGCTGTAATAAAAATAATCGGAATTAATAGTGAAAAAGTCACTGTTTTAAAAAGTTTTTGTTTTCTTTCTTTGTAGAAACTAACAACTCCTTGAACGCAAGACTCCTTCAATGAACTAAGAATTGCGCTTTTAAAGAATTGAAAAATACACTCTTTTGTAACTGTATTAGCTTCCGCACTTTCATTCAAGTTAACAGAAGCAGCAAACTTCATCGTAGAATTCAATAGTGGAGTTTTACATGCACTAACTATAGTGCTATTAACCTTAGTAATAAAATACGAGTTATTTGTGCTAACTTCAATTTCTAATATATAGTTATTTTCTAGAGTTTTACCTATTAATTGACTTTCCGGAATTCGAATCAAAGAGTGAGGAACATTGTCTTGAAAAGAATAAACCAAAACATGAATCGACGAATTATTAAGCTTGTAATAAATATATATATTATTGCTAACGTCAGCTTTCTCTAGAGCTATCATTTTTTTAGCATCTGAAATATTATCAACAGGGTAAATAATATGCTCTTCAGCATAAAACTCTCTCGATACAATTAAAACTAAAGGCGGTCTATTATTTTCTTCACTATTAAGTATAAGTTTACTTTTTTGTTCGACAAAACGATTTATATTTCCGTCAAAGTATCCACAAAAAAATTTAAGAATAAACGATGAAAACTTGTCAATCAACATACTTACTATCTCTGGTTTAAAAATGTACTTACCTTAAAATCACTTTGTAATTGAAAGAATATTAAATGGTGGAGCTGAACTAGATGCATATGGAAATAAATCGATATTAAACTGCTTTTCTACATTAGACTTACCTACACTACTAGATATTGTGATTTTTAATAAGTTGGAAGGATAAAAAATTGAATTTTCATTTTCTTCCAACTTAGTAATCGAAACAAACTTGTTCTTAGTAAGCGTTCCGCTTTTACGTTCTGATATTACAGCCATTGCTGTGGAGGAATTAGTTAGTGCCGATAAGAGCTCAAATGGGGAGAGCATAGGATTAAAATTAGCCCCTCTATGTAAAGTAGCATTCCTTTGCAACAATTCTATTATCTTCTGATCAACAGATTCAACATGAATAAAGTCACCTATATAGGGAATATTACCGCCTCTTGTCTTCTGTGAGGACACATTAGAATTTCTTGCTTTTTGCCAGTCTATAAGACTAGCTACAATATCCCTTGCTTTTAAGGCTGATAAACCCGATTGCTCCAAAAGCTTAAGAAGATTATCTCTATCTGGGTAATGTAGGTTTATCAATGCTGAGCGATCTTGAATAGATAATTTCACATCCATAGCCTTATTGTCATTTGAAAATGAGAAAAGGTCACCATGAAAGTTCCAATTTACCGTTGCAGTGTCAGCTCTCCCTTTACTACTTGTTAATAACTCAAAAATAATTTCGGATTCAGTACTATGCGAAATTATTAAAGCCTCTGCTTTCTGCTTCGCAACGATAGCCATTGCAACTTGCTTTCTAGCATTTTGAGAAATGTAAAGCGATATTACTGATATTATTGCCGATATTAGTAATACTTGTATCAAAGCAATTCCATTTTTACGCTCCAATTTAATCATTTTCATAGTAGTACTGAGATAGCCATTTTTCACTACTAATATCCAAAGTGGTATAAAACTCAAGTTTTATACCACCCTTAACTAAAGTGCACTTAATTAATTCAGGCAAGATTTGATTATCTATACCTGAAAATATTTCAAACCATTTCCTAAAACTCTTTGCTTTATTTCCTGTTTTAGACGTCAAATTCTTCCATCCATAATATTCAATCTTAAACTCATCCAGTCCTTTTAATAAAGTAATCGTTTGGTTAAGTGTAATCTCATCTTTTGTGTCAGTAAGTAAGGTTTCTGCAGCAGGTACCGACTGATAAATAACATCAACCTTCCCATCACTGTCAATAGTGCTATATATTCGAAAAAATTCGGGGGTTTGGGCAGAATATGGAGATATATTACTAAACGATAAAAGACTACTCTTTCCACCTACAAAATAGAAAGCAGGAATATTATTGCTTCCACTGATAACATAAGGTGAGATACCCCCTATAACTTTTTGCAAAATATAAAGGTTTTTTCCTTGCGTAAAAGACGAATCAAATTCAGTCGAAGACCTATTCCAAATAGAGGATATTAAGCCGTATGAAAATGTCCCTAGGTACAACACACCTGCCAATAGTGTGGTTGATATCATTAGTTCAATTAATGAAAAGCCTTTACTATTTTTCATTCCAGCTTAACTCTTTAAACTCAAATTCTGTTTCAACACTATTAATTGTTAGTTTTAACTGTACTTCCCAAAGTTTATATTTATGTGGAGGCGTCACAAATGAGCCTTTATCGACATCAAACCTGTTAGGCGCGCCTCTAAATTTAATCATTGTAGCAGTCCATGAAAAACGCCCGAACCATACATCCCCCCTTCCCGACAAATTAGTTACTTGTTCGTTTCCCTTACTTCTAATATCATGGCGTATTACAGATAAAATAGGTTGGATTACTGCGACTGTATTTAATTGAGATACCGCTTTCTCGCTTGATAAATAAGCCCCCTTAATTAAGGACATTGAAATAAATATACCAGCAAAAAGAATAACTGCTGAAACTAAAACTTCAATGAGGGTAAAACCTATATTTTTATCTGCTTTAACAAGTTTCATAAATCTTGCAATCTTAATTTAAGCTCTTCGTGTCGAAAAAAAACATTTATATTTGCAATATCTGAATGCCCGTACTTATCATATAAAATCACTTGGGATTCAAAGGTTATATTTTCAAAATCTATTTTTCCTATATCAGTTAGAATCTGGCTTTCTAATCTTTTAATATGAATACTAGATTTATTTAATAACAACTGATATTTCTTACCCGTTAAATAAGACATCTTACCCGTTTCTTTTAAAATATCCTTTAACAGAAGTAACTCTTTCTTTGCCTTTGCTTTTTCAAAAGTACTAACGCTTAAAGGCCCTATTAAAGACATTAAAAATATCATTAAACTTAATACCGTTAGTAGCTCCACCATAGTAAAACCGAGAATTCGCTCTCTACCACTACCTTTTATTAAGTGCATTTTAAAAATCAATATCGTTAACAGAAACCATACTCAGAAGCATAACCACCACAACTCCTCCAACGATTATTCCCATAGTCAAAATTAATATTGGCTCGATTAATGTAGTTAATTTCTGAGTCCATTCTTCAAAATCTTGTCTACTTCTACTGGCTATTTCATTAAATATTTTATCTAAATTTCCGCTTTCTTCGCCCACCTCAAGTAATGAAACATAAAACGGTGGAAACAAGGAAGTTTGTCTTAGCGCTGGAGTTAATGCTGAGCCGCGTTTAACTTTTTGGCGCACTATATCCATTTCGCGTCGTAAAAGTAGATTTTTTATGTTTCCTGTGGAAAGTGATAATGCTTGATCAATTGGAACACCCGCAGAAAGCATCATTGCAAGACCTGAATTAAACCGTATTCTTTCAGCTGTTAACACAGAGTTTTTTACCAATGGGAGCTTTAATAAGAGTTGCTGCCACTTCTGTTGAAAAGATTCTTTTTTCCAAACACTTGCTAAACCAATACCGGATAAAATAATGCCGAGGAGTAAAAAACCTTGATAATTTTGCAACCAGTCGCTTACGTTTAACAATAGTTGTGTATACCATGGCAAATCTTCAACATCTGCGAACAGTGATGACATTTGAGGTACAATAAAATTAAATATAAATATCACACATAGAATACACACGGAAAGGATAACTGCGGGATAAGTCAAGGATTGAATGATTTTTCGCTGCAAGTCGCGCCTAAACTTTAAATCTGTGGCTAACCCAGAAAATATATCAGAAAGTTGACCAGACGCTTCGCCCAGTTCAATTAGGTTAACATAAAGTGGGTCAAACGCTTTTGGATGTTCACTCGCAGCTTTAGATAAGCTGTTCCCTTTTTTTAATGATGCACTCATTTCACCTAAAAGTTTAGCTAAAGCAGGTTTTGCTTTAGTCTTTTTGATGATATCTAAACCTTTATCAATTCGAACGCCACTTGAAAGCAAGAGGCTAAGTTCAGCAGTCAGAAATTCTAAGTCTGCAAGTGAAACCTTTTGTGAAAAACCAAATAAGGATTGTGACTCTTTAAACTCTTTAATTTCTGATGGGTATAGGCCTTGCGTACTCAATTGCTTTTGAACTGAAGCAATATCACTTGCTTCTATTTGCCCATCAATTTTAGCGCCTGACTTATCAAAAGCCTTGTATTGAAATAATTTCAAGCTATCTCTACCCCATTTAAACTTAAGCAATCACTCAACGTGCTAGCCTGCAACCCTGATAACTTCTTCAATAGTCGTTAGACCGTGTAATGCTTTATAGAAACCATCTTGCAATAATGTGCGTCTATTTAAACTTTGATTATGGCCTTTGGCTTTTGGGATAAAGTTTTCATCTTTTGGTACAGACTTAATAAAGTCATCACAACGTAAATATTCTATAACGGCTAACCTGCCTTTATAGCCAGTATGAGAGCACTCATCACAGCCTTTCGCTTCGACTAGATTAAGCTCTTGAATTTGCTGCAATTGCGCAAATTTATCAAGTTGATACTTCGTAATTAAACTATGCTGATTACTATGGGGTACAGCGCAATGCTCACAAACCTTACGAGCTAAACGTTGAGCTATGATGGACACTAATGCCGCATTTAATAAAAACTCTTCCACACCTAAATCTAATAATCGTGTATAAGCACTAGGCGCATCGTTAGTATGAACCGTGGAAAATACCAAGTGCCCAGTTAGTGCTGATTGCAACGCAATTTGCGACGTTTCTTGATCTCGAATCTCACCTAACATAATGATGTCTGGATCTTGACGAACAATACTTCTTAAGCCAGCGGCAAAGTCAAAACCAATATCAGATTTGACTTGTACTTGATTGATACCTTCAAGTTGATATTCAACTGGATCTTCAAGCGTAATAATTTTTACATCATCGTTATTAAGCGCATTCAGGAATGTGTAAAGGCTAGTGGTTTTACCTGAACCTGTCGGACCGGTCAGTAGAATTACACCTGCAGTAGAGGTTAAATCTTCTTTTATTAAGTCTTGGATATCAGGAGATAACCCCAACACCGACATATCGTATCTAACAGAGTCTTTGCGTAAGAAGCGCATCACTATACTTTCGCCTTCATTTAAAGGCAAAGCGGACACACGAATATCTAATTCTTGATTAGCAATTCGCATTTCAATCTTTCCATCTTGTGGACGTCGCTTTTCTGCGATATCCATTCCAGACAAGATTTTAAGACGAGTAACAATCGGAAGTTGCATGCGAGTAGCTAATTGCTCAACCTCATGAAGCACACCGTCCACACGATAACGCACCCTGTAACGGCCATTATATGGCTCTAGATGCATATCTGACGCGCCATCTCTTAATGCACGTGTAATTAATGAATTCAGTAAATTCACCGTAGGCGCTTCAGTTGCTAGCTCCTTGAGTCTTTCCTCTTCATCGCCTGTTAGTGTTTCAAGTTCTTCGTTATCTACAACTTGATTGCTATATTTATCAGCGAGTACTTGTAGGTCAGACTCTGAAGCGACATAAACAGTAGGATTAATACTGTTTTGTTGAATAAATTGATTTACTTCTAGATCAAGTGGATACTTTGCAGCGAAGATCCAGTTTATATCTTCTACACTTAAAGGCACCCATTGTTTATCAAGTAAAAACTCCAATGTATTACTGTCAAGTTCAACACTTGGTTGCTCTAACCACTCTTGAGTATTTAATAAGGGCAGTGAGAGAAATTCGCTATATAATGAGGGAAGACGATCATCCGATAAGCTTCCCATGTTTACTAGGATTTGCTCTAACCTTCCACCAAAGCGCTGCTGATAGTTAACTGCTTTATCTAAATCAGTTTTATGTACTTGATATTTATCAAGAAGCAAAGTATTCATTGATATCATTGATGTACAATGTCCGCATTGTCTTCTTTACCGCCGGCTTGACCGTCTTTGCCTAAAGAGGCTAAATAATATGGCTGGCCATCTTCGCCTGGCGTTTTATAAACATAAGGGTTTCCCCAGGGATCTAGTGGGACGTTTTTTGGAAGATACGGGCCATCCCAATTAGGCTTATCACTTTTACGTAGCTCATCGATATTAGCTGGGTAATCGCCCATATCTAAACGATAAGTATCTAATGCTGTTTCAAACATTTGCATTTGCGCTTTTGCAACCTTTCTCATAGAAGATGATTGCTTATTAAACATTTTTGGTGCAACTAATGAAGCTAATAATCCTAAAATTACGATTACAATTAATAATTCCATCATCGTAAAACCAGTATTTCTTTTCATTCTATATATTCCACATTTCAAAAGAGAAAATTGTACTTAAATAGCGATAAGCATATTATCGCTATTTAATTATTTTTTTAAGAGGTAATAAAATTAGTTTGTAACAGATTAATTTAAGAAGCTATACGCCTTTAGTTTGCCGCTTTGCTTTTAAAGCAATTCGCTTTACTGCTCTTACAAACTTCCAGCTGTGTTGTAATGCATATGCATATGCTATAAAGCATATCATAAAACAGAGCAAGCTAAACCACTCACTTACCCCTAAGACATGAAAAGTAATACCTATAGCTGACAGCATCATTGACATCGTAGTAATTAGCAATAGAGCTTGTTTAGACGTCAACCCTAACTTTAAAAAGATATGATGCAAGTGATCTCTATCCGCTTGAAAAGGTGAGCGCCCCTTTCTAATTCGCCTAAACATTATCGCGGCCATATCCATTATCGGCACAGCAATAATCCACAAAACAGTCACTGGCTGAAATGAATGGTTTTCCCCTTGGGTTCCTATTATTAGTAACCAAATCACTGATAGACCAATAAACATGCTACCAGCATCACCCATAAATATTTTACGATGGGGTTTGCCTCCAAGGCCTAAATTGAATGCCAAATATGGAAGTAATGCAGCTACTAATATCAGAGGCAATAATATCATTGAATTATGTCCACTGATAAAAAAGAGGATGGCTATCGAAACAAAAGTGACAGAACTAAGACTACCAGCTAAACCATCAATCCCATCAATCATATTGAATGCGTTAATGGCTGCAATAACCGCTAAAATCGTAAACGGTATACCAAATACATCAATACTAATGTTGCCAAATTGAAATAAGTTACCTAAATCCGATATATATAAGCCAATACCCGAGATCATTACTATTGCTATAAGCGCTTGAGCCATTAAACGAAGTCCGACACTTAAGTCCCTATAGTCATCAAACATACCTAGTACAACGATACTAGCTGCGCAAATTAGATAGTAACTTATCGATTGCCCAAGCGGGTAAAATAATGAAACGGACATTAATACACTAAAGAAAATAGCTACCCCACCTATAAGCGGTATAGAACCTACATGCTTTTTTCTTTCATTGGGCTTATCTACCAACCCAACTTTCACAGCAATGGGTTTAATCACCATTATTGAAAGTAATGTGGCAAATACTGTGAAAATTAGTGGCAATAAAGTGTCTAGCATAAATTGTTTATCAATATTCTATATGTTTGATAAGGCTACTTACATACATTAGTAATGTATATAAAATAGCCTAGTAATTATAATTTTTAAACTAAGTATCTATTTTTAATAAAATTAGTTAATACTTGATATTGCAGCTAATGCTACACCAACCTGATAGATAATCTGCGTGGCTGTACTCCACAATGTTAGGTTGTCCATATATTCTGAATCAAGTGGTACAACAATTGTGTCGCCTGGCTGAATTTGCGTAGTTTTAGCATTAATAGCGTACCAGCTATTTCCACTAGGTACTTCAACCGAGCCATCAGCTTTAATGATATATATTCGATCTTCATCTGCTCTTGACTTAAACCCACCACTTTTTTGTATGTATTCATACAAATCATATTCATCTTCATGCATATGAGCAGTTGCGACATTAACTTCACCAATTACATTCACTGACTGCTTTTTAGTTGGAACATATAAGGTATCACCATCTTCAAGCTGAATGTCATAATCAGTTTGACCAAGCATTAGGCGTGGCACATCGATAATAAGTCGCCCAACAGGAGTCACTTGACTTAAATCATATAAAAGCTGCCTTGATTCACTATATGAAATGCTGCTCGTCGCTTTAGAGGGCTGTAAACTCTTAGTCGCCACTTCTTTTCTCAAATCTGATAGAAGCTTTTTAATTTGCTCGAACTCTTGTTCTTTCAATGATTCACGAGTAAATACCGCTGCATCAGCAGATGCGAAATCAGTGAATCCACCAGCGCGCTTTATCACTTCAACTAATGTCTCACCACGTCGTATAGTATAAACACCTGGAAATAACACTTCACCTTTCAGGGTAATTGTTACATCCTCTTGCCACTCTGGAATTGGAGAAATATTTAAACGATCTTTACTGGTTAACTTAATATTACTTGACTCATCAAGAGACATTGCATCGCCAAGTTTAAATGTTATGTGTTTTATTGAGGCTTTACTGCCTTGCTTATTAACGCGGGTTAGCTCAGCTCTCTCAAGGTAGGCAGATTCATTCAAGCCTCCTGCCGCCATTACTAAATCATTAATTTTAGCACCTTTAGATAAAGGGTATACACCAGGAACTTTAACTTCTCCTACAACCTCTACTAACTCCATAGGTTGACCAACTGATGCTTGGTTTTGTAGTTTTAAAATAACTGGTGCTAATAATAACTTTCTTGAATAAAGGCTAAACTCTTCTAAATTTTCTTCTTCATCTTCTTCTTTTTCAAGCTCAGCAAATGGCTTAGATAATTCTAATAAATCTGTTTGAGCTAATTGTAAGTCACGCCTATTTAGCTCCTGATTGGAAAGCTGAGAATTGAACTGCATATTAGCTTCGTTCTTAAACTCTTCATCTTTTAGTAAACCTAAATCCCTTTTAAACTCTTTAGAATAATACTCTTTAATTAGCTGTTCCCTCTCCAAAATAGCTAACTCTTCTTGCGTATGAGCTAACCGAGCTAATGTTCTTTGCTCAATATCTCTTTTTTCATATTTACTAAAGACAATCACTTTATCGTTAGAGTTCAATAAAATATTATCTGTTGCGTTTTTATTTTCTAAGGCATTTGCTAAGCTAATTTGACGTGTTTCGATATCACCTAACTTGCTTGTTTCTCGGACAATTAACGCATACTCTAGGTCAGCAATTTTAAGTAAGTCACTATGGAAGCTTTCAATGATGTCTGAAACTTTCATGCCCTGATGCCATTGATAGGCGCCCGGTCGGGTTACAGCCCCAATCAATAATACCGAATCTTTAAATTCATCAGACGTTGCATTAATTCTTAACACATCACCGTCTTTTACAGGCTCTTCAAATACACCTTCTTTACTCAGGTCTAAATTTATCAGTGTTTTATAATTACTCGTATTAAAGCGCTCTAGTACACTTTCTTTTAAAAATGCAGAAGACTTTGCACCGCCAGCCATTGTCAATAAGTCTTTTATTGTTTCACTTTCTACTAATTCATAAATTGCAGGTCGCTTAACTTCTCCTTTGATCGTAGCGGTGCTGCCTACCGGAGGAATAAACACAACATCGCCAGACTTTAATATGACATCCTTAGAATTATCGCCATGAATTAAGAAATCATATAAGTCTACTTTACCAACAAGTTTGCCTGCCCTTTTAACTTGAATATTCCTCAATGAGCCAATATCAGATAGCCCACCAGATGCAAATAACGCATTTGTTACTGTGGATAATGAAGAAATCGTATAAACACCTGGCTTATACGCTTCTCCCATAACAAAGATGCGAATCGATCTAAGCTCCCCCATTGTAACTGAAGCTTTTAGACCAATTGTTTGTGAGGAAATATGATTATGAATAGCTTGCTTTGCTTCTTGAAAGGTTAAACCCATTACATTTAAAGGCGCAAAATCAGGGAAATGTAGCATACCATCACGATTGACCATCAATTCATACGTGTTGCCTTCTTTTCCATAAGTATTAACTAAAAAGTTATCACCTACACCTACAATATAATCATCAGGCACAGCAACTTGGTTATTTTCTGGTTGAAAGCTGTATGGCTCATTAGCGAATAAATCATAACCAAACGGTTTTACTTCTACTTTATCTTTTAAATACTTTTCTTCTAAAGTTTCTTCTAACTCACTGAACTCTTCTTTACTGGCTCGTTCAGCAGGGGGCATTATTGTATTTTCGTATGATTGAGACTGGCTTGCTTTTTTAAATTGCGAAATATCTATACCTAATTGCTTTGCCAACATTTTTTGTTGCGAAGGCGGTAGATTCTTGAACTGTTCTATTTGCGCAGGCGTTGGAGTAACCGCGCTTACTGTAAATGACACTACCACCAACAAAAAAATATATATAATACGTACCGACACTTTACTTTCCATTTACATTATTTGAGTTTATTAACCAAGAATACTTATACAAAACCCGCGCATTTTAGAGTAATCCGGCCTTCTTTTAAACATTTAATCTTATTAATAGTGCAATAAAGCTAAAATTATGCGCAAACTGTTGCATTGCAGTGCCGCTATGCGGTATGTTTTCTCAGTTTTGTAGTAAGATTTCAGCTCAAAAATTATAATTAAAATCACAAATAATACGTTTTCAAGCTGAGCTCTTTATTTAATAAAGTTAAATTTAGGAAAATCAACATGAATAAACCGATGGCACAAGGAACACTTTTCGGACACCCGAAAGGCTTGTTTCTTCTTTTCGGAACCGAAATGTGGGAGCGTTTTGGTTACTATGGAATGCGAGCATTACTTGTTTTATATCTCGTAGCATCTGTTCAAGACGGTGGCTTTGGCTGGACTACTCAAGAAGCACTTAGCTTATACGGTACTTTTACCATGGCTGTTTACCTAACCCCGCTTATTGGTGGTTGGTTAGCTGATAACGTTATGGGCCAACGTAAAGCGATAATCTATGGTGGTATATTATTCTCCCTTGGTTATTTCACGTTAGGTATTCCAAAAACAATGATCCCTGGAATGGAAGAACAAGTATTCTATCTTGGACTTGTTTTAATCATTTGTGGTAATGGTCTATTTAAAGCAAACGTATCAAGCCTTGTTGGTGACCTATACAACGAAGGTGATCATCGCCGTGACGGTGCATTTACAATTTTCTACATGGGTATCAATTTAGGTGCTTTCTTATCGCCATTAATTGTTGGTTACTTAGGTGAACAGGTTAATTGGCACTATGGCTTCATCGCTGCTGGTGCAGGTATGTTAATTGGTCTAGCGTTACAGTTGACGTTAGCAGATAAGTACTTAGGGCAAATCGGTGTTGTCCCTTCTGCTAAAATTGCGAAAAATAACAATAAAGAATTGAAAGAAGCAGCACTTTCTCAAGAAGAAAAAGATCGCACTAAAGTAATCCTTATTATGAGTATTTTCTCTATTATCTTCTGGGTTGGCTTTGAACAAGCGGGCGGTTTATTCAATATTTACGCTTCACAATTTACTGATCGTGACTTCATGGGCTTTGAAGTTCCTGCGACTTGGTTCCAATCTTTAAATGCAATGTTTATTATATTACTTGCACCAGTTGTCGCTTCAATTTGGGTGAAAATGGGCAGTAAAGAACCAACTTCACCCGTTAAGTTTGCTTTAGCCATGATATTTTTATCTTTAGGTTTCTTTGTAATGGTATGGGCGACAATGGTTCAAGGTGGCGATACGTCAGTGAAAGTAAGTATGCTATTCCTTGTTTTTGCTTATCTATTCCATACACTTGGTGAGTTGTGTCTTTCACCTATCGGCCTTTCAATGGTATCGAAACTAGCACCGCTTAAGTTTACTTCTTTACTAATGGGTGTTTGGTTCTTATTCACTGCATTAGCAAATAAAGTCGCAGGTTTCGTAGGTTCATTTGTAGGTGAAGGTGAAGAACAAGTTGAGAATGCTTTAACTATCTTTGCTTCAGTTGGTGTGGCAGGAATAGTTACTGCTGTGATCATTTTCCTAAGTGCAAACAAACTTGTTGATTGGATGCACGGTGCTGAGGGTGACCATACTGACAGTGAAGAAGAAAAGCTTGATGAAGAATTAAGTGTGACAGGTACACATGAAGGTATGCCAGAAAAATCACCTCTGTAGTATATAGCTTTATCATTGCTAAAAATGGACTCTACGGAGTCCATTTTTATTTAAACTTCCCCTTCGTTAATCTTTAGCAAATTGAGTAATATGTATTTCCAAAGTAAACAAATTCCAACCTTAGAAAATCTTTCACATCGAGAGCGTAACCAAGCTATTTATGACGCTTTACAATCAATGTCGCCATGGAAACAGGTATTAATTAAACTGCTTAAGATCTTGTTTCTTTTCCCGCTATTTTGGCTGTTAACTGACTTCCACGGCTGGATTTCTGTGGTTGGGCTCATTGTCACCGTACTACTTTATCCAATAGTTACTAGACCCATCGAGCTAACGTTAGCTGCCGGAGAAATCAAAAAGCAACATCCGTGATATTGCACGGCTAAGGAGAATAGATTTAGGTTGAGAAATTTTGTTCGGCTGCTTAACAATTTACCCGCATAGACCTTAGTTCTATTTCTATATCTAAAGCCCTGTTCCTTAAGCCTGTAGATGTAAAAAAAACCATTGAATAAATTCAATGGTTTTTTATTAAAATAGCTTATTTTCAAATGATTAACAGTTAGTAATCTAAAGCACCTTCTGGAAATTCTTCTGCTTCTTCTTCGATAGGTACATTACCGTCAAATAACTGAAAGTCTTCTTTTTGAAAGTAAATCTCTTTCATAAAACTATATGGGTCTAAAGATTCATATAGTAACTTTTCTTGTTCCATTAACTGCGAGCGTGTTTCTAACGCGTTTACTGAAAGGCGTAACATATTTGGCCAAAATTCAATAAGCGCTAACGGGAAGTACATGCCATCAACAACATCACCAACTGTGCCACGCACTGTACTGGGGCCTCGAGCTGGAATCATTAAATAAGGGCCATAACCTACGCCCCACAGCCCTAACGTTTGAGCAAAGTCTTCATCTTCGCGTGTTAGGCCTATTTCAGATGCTAAATCAAATATCCCAAAAATACCTATGGTTGAATTTATTAGAAAGCGTCCTGTAGAAACACCCGCTTTTTTAAATTTTAACTGCAGCACACTATTAATAATTGTAGCTGGCTCTTCTAGGTTCAATGTTACATTATATAGTCCTTCACGCGCAGGCTTGGGTACGTACTCACTATACGCAACAGCCGTCGGACGCAAAACATTTTCATCTAGAATGTCCCAGTTGAAATACCACATGTCGCGGTTAATTGGCTCAAAAGGATCACGCTCGTCACCGATAGTTGTCGGGTCATTGGGTTTAGATGTAGATGCACAACCAGCAAGCATAGTGCTCAGGATAATTAATAAAAGGATATTTTTCATTGATTTACTTAGGTCCAAAAAATAAGTTTAAATAATTAGGCTATGCTGCCCTTATATCTACAGCACTGAGTTTATTTCTACTGCAACAGATTTAGAAAAAGGTTTATCGATACTTATAGAAGTCCCCTGTAAGTCTCCTGCTCCTTTATCAACCTTGTCATCCTTTGAAATTCTTGCAGTAACCACTACCTGAGAAGCACTAGAAAGTGTTAACCCTTGCATCATCGCATTCTCATCACTTAATGAAACGGTTATAGGAAAGCTAGTCACGTTTGACTTAACTACTGCAAGTGGCATTTTCGGCCCAGTTGTTGCCTGCGCAAAAATGAATAATGTAGCCCCTTCAGGAATTGAGTCCTTTAAAGAAGGTGCTAAATTCACCGTTACATTGAGCTTAGCATCATTAGAGGCGTTGATACTATCTTGTCTACCATTAGCGACATCTGAAGCGCTATCTGGAGAGATATCCGTCGTATTACCTGCCAATAAGCTCTTTACTTCACTTAATTTTTGCTTGATAAATTGGTGACGCGGGTCTGCTGGCTCATATTGAGATATTAATAAATTCCAAGCCGATCTTGCCTCCGTATAATCCCCTCTGTTAAATGCTAACAACGCCAGAAGAGATAATGCATCAGGATTTTGAGGATAAAGCGTTAGCGCCTTAGATAACATAGTTCCTGCTTGTGCAATGGATTTTTCCGTATTTTGAATGATCAATGCCTGACTAAAACTGACTAACAAGGATAATTTATTAGGATCAAGACGATAGCTTTTATTGAAAGCAGCCAACGCACCTTCAACGTCTTGCAACGACAATAGTGTACGCCCTAATAACATCCACGCTACTGCGTCGCCGTCTGTATCAGCTAACTTAGTCCTAAGTGCTAATGCAAACTGCTGCGTTTCTTGCAAACTTAAGGGTTCCCCTTGACTCAAAATAGAACGTTTACCAAATTCAGGCAGCTTCTCAACTGCACTCTGCCAGTATGTTAATTGCCTGTGAGCGCCATGAAAATAATAGAAAATGACGCAAAAACTGATTAAAAATAAGAACCCACACGTTGCTAAAAATCTTAAATTGATCGGCTTAGACGCTGACAGATGTGGCTCCACTTCTCTAAGCAAACGCTGTTTAAGCTCTTGTTGAGAAGCTTGATAGTCTTGTTCATCAATCAACTCTTGAGCCAGATCATCTTGTAACTCATTGCTTTGTAATTCATACAAAGCCACCCGGTCAGCAATGATGCCTTGCTTAATTTCATGTTGCTGAGCAAGCTCAACCTTTCTCATTTCAGACGATTTTGAAGAGGTACGAATAAACGGCAGCAAAAATAATAAGCTTGCTAAAAGGATAGCTAAAGCAAAAATAATGTACATATTGATCATTGATTACGCCCTGAGCCATACTGAGAAATTAATACGTTAACTTGCTGTTCTTTTTCTTCATTCCAAGCGCTTTCATCTTTTGCTGGATGACGCGTTTTGAACAGTACTGTTACTATGGCTAATAATATAAACACCACAGGAATCACCCACAACAAAATAGTGACCATAGTGATTGGTGGCTTGTAATGAACAAAATAGCCATAACGATCGATCATAAAACTGATCACGTCATCCTTGTCTTTGCCCTCAGTGACTAGTTCATAAACTTTATCTTTAATATCAATCGCCACAATTGCATTTGAATCAGCAACATTTTGGTTTTGACATTTTGGGCAACGTAACTCTGCGATTAACTCTTGGTAGATTCGCTGTTCAGTCGCATTATTAAAACTGCGAATTTCTTCTACCGCAAACACTGGTAGGTGAATAACTAAGACTAGTAAACTAATTAATCCATATTTCATGTGATTATAAGCTCGCATTTGTAGTGTTGATTGTAGCTATAGATGTCTCATCCAGTTCGCGATAGATATCAGCAAATTTTGTACGCCAATTTCTTTGGTTAATATCGCCCTTGTGGTGAAACCGAATGACCCCCTTTGCATCAATAAAGAAAGTTTCTGGTGCACCATCAACGCCGAGATCTAAAATCAAGCTACGATGAGTATCTAACATATTATATTGGTAGGGGTTACCACGGTTAGTTAACTTTTCTTGAACCACAGCCTGAATTCTCGGTAAGTCGACTTTATCACCAAAGTCTGGATCTATATCGTTTAAATAATATACCCCCACTATTTTAACTCCCCGTTCTCTTAATTCTGTAAGGAACCCAAGCTCTTCATTACAGGTTGGGCACCACTCTGCCCACACGTTAAGCAGCACAGGTTCCCCTAATAACTCTTTATCAGTCCAAACTTTATTCGGTTCCATTAAGTCAATTAACTGAAACTCTGGTAATGGCTTTCCAATCAGTGCAGATTCACGCTCACGTGGATCTGAAAAGAGCCCTTTCAACAGAAAAAACGTTAACGTTAAAAATATAAAAAAGGGCAGTAAAAAAAAGGCTAATTTTTTATTCATGAATTAACACCACTAAAAGAAGTCGTCGCAGAAAAATTGCGGGCAACAGCTTTCCTTCTGTAACGCTTATCAAATAGTGCGCACAAACCACCAAAGGCCATAAAAATTGCACCTAACCATACCCAGCGAACAAAAGGTTTATGATAAACCCTTAGCGCCCACTCTCCCTGTGTTGGGTGAGCAGCGTTCATTGGCTCTCCTAGCGCAACATAAAGATCTCGCCATAAGCTCGCATCTATTGCCGCTTCTGTCATCGGCATACGCTGTACAACATACATACGCTTTTGTGGTAATAACTGAGCAACTTGTTTATCTTCTTGATAAATATTGATCACACCTTCATGACCTTCGTAATTAGGGCCTTCAACACGTTTAATGTCGCTAAATACAAAGCGGTAACCACCTAAGTCTATTTGTTCGCCAACCGCCATTCTGACATCTTTCTCAGTGCTATATTGGCTCGTCACCGCTATACCTATTAGGGAGACTGCGAAGCCTAAATGACCTAAAATCATCGCCCAATGGCTACCAGATAATTTGGCTAGGCCCTGTTGCCATGAACCAAAGTGATTCATTCTAATGGTCAACTCACGAATAGTTGAAAGCGTTACCCAGACACCTAATAAAATGCCTAATAGTGTAATTGATACCATCGTATCAAACCCTATCGTTGCAACAAACCAAGTAATTGCAACACTAAAAAGCATAGTAAGTACTAACGCTCGACCAACTTTTTTAAACTTTTCTTGTTTCCATCTAACTAGTGGGCCAATACCAACCAGTACTGCAAATGGCACGATGAGGTAAGTAAACATTTCATTAAAAAATGGCACGCCTATAGATATAGAGCCCATGCCTAATTCTTTATGTACTAATGGTAGTAATGTGCCCAGTAACACCACGAGCATTGCAGCGGTAAGAAGAATATTATTCCCCCACAACATTACCTCACGCGAGAATAATTTATATTTGCCTGTGCTACGCATTGAAGACGCTCGCCATGCATACAAAAGCAAGCTACCGCCAATAACAAGAAATAAGAATCCTAAAATAAATAGTCCTCGCGTAGGGTCTGAGGCAAAAGCATGCACAGACACCACCACACCAGAACGAACTAAGAATGTACCCAATAAACTAAGTGAGAACGTTGCGATTGCCAGTAGCACGGTCCAAGACTTAAACACACCACGCTTTTCTGTTACTGCCAGTGAGTGCAATAAAGCAGTGCCTAGCAGCCATGGCATAAATGATGCGTTCTCAACAGGATCCCAGAACCACCAACCGCCCCAGCCAAGTTCGTAATAAGCCCACCAACTGCCAAGCGCAATACCCAATGTTAAAAACACCCATGCAGCCAACGTCCACGGCCTTGACCATTTCGCCCAACTTGCATCTAACTTACCAGAGATTAACGCAGCAATAGCAAATGCAAATGATACTGCGAACCCACTAAACCCTATGTATAGCATTGGCGGATGAATGATCATCCCAGGGTCTTGTAATACCGGATTTAAATCTTGACCATCAATAGGAAAGTAAGGCAATAAGCGTTCAAACGGATTAGACACTAATAAAATAAATAAATAAAAACCTAATCCAACCCAGCCAAGCACAGAGAGTACTCTAGCGCGAAACGGCCAGTTAAGTCCTTTAGAGGCAAACGCAACAGCAGCAAACCAGCAAGCTAAAATTAATACCCATAACAGAAATGAGCCTTCATGCCCTCCCCATACAGCAGTAATGCGGTAAATTAATGGAAGTAAGGAGTTTGAATGGTTTGCAACGTAAGCTACGGTAAAGTCGTTATTTACAAATGCATAAACTAAACATAAAAATGAAATAAAAGTAAAAAATAAAGCTGAATAAGCGAACACAGGACCAGATCGCATTAAGCTTAAGTTACCTCTATGCGCACCAAGTATAGGATACAAAGAAAGAAAGCAACAAAATATAAATGCTATAACGAGTGATAAATAACCAAGTTCAGGGATCACAGATTAATTACTCCCACCAAGCGTGTTTGATTCGCCACTTGACGATTCTGATGCTGTTTTGCCGTACTGTGGCTTAACATGTTTAATACCTTTTAACGCCTCTGCCACTTCTGGCGGCATATATTCTTCATCATGTTTTGCTAACACCTCAAACGCTTCAATGGTGTAAGGACCAGTTAGCACGCCTTGTGCTACAATGCCTTGTCCTTCACGAAACAAGTCTGGCAGAATGCCGTTGTATTTGATGGTAACTTCAGGCCCTACATCCACTAACACAAACTCTACATCGAGAGAGTCATCACTTCGCTTTACAGAATTTTCTTTAACCATGCCACCTATACGAAGCCGCTGACCAATACTTGGCTTAATACCTGTTTCGTTTTTACCGTTCACGATTTCTGATGGAGTGTAAAACAGATCAATATTTTGCTGTAATGCATATAAAATAAACCCGATTGCCGAACCAACAGATAATATTAATGTAATCGCAACAGTGAGTCGTTTTTTACGTCTAGGATTCATGGCTTAATTCCTTACGTGCTTTATTAATACGTTCATTACGTAATATAGATTGGGCTATCGTTCTTTTAATTTTTGAATGCTGAGTTTTTGTTACCATCACTAAACCAAGTAATAATAAAAATGACACCCCGTAAGAAAGCCATACATAAAAACCATACCCGCCCATCGCGACAAATTCTGAAAAACTAGAAAATTGCATATTATTTTTCACCTGCTACTTTCATTGCTATTGATTTAACCCAAGGTCTATGTTGCTCACGCAATAAAATTTCATTTCTTAATCGTTGGCAAACAATTGCACCAACAAAACAGCCAAACCCAACTAAATTTATTAATAGTGGCCACAGCATACTCGAATCAATTAATGGTTTATCAAATCGTGTAATGGTTGCACCTTGATGAAGGGTATTCCACCACTCTACCGAGTAATGAATAATCGGTAAATTAACGACTCCAACTAATGCAAGAATACCTGCGGCTTTACCACCACTCGCTTTATCATCAAACGCATTATAAAGCGCAATCACGCCTAAGTATAAAAAAAGAAGAATCAGCTCTGAGGTGAGCCTTGCATCCCACACCCACCATGCACCCCACATAGGTTTTCCCCATGCGGCACCGGTAAACAGCGCGATTGCGGTAAATACAGCACCAACAGGAGCAATTGCCGATACCGCCATATCCGCTGTTTTGATTTGCCACACCAAGCCAACCAACGCCATAATTGCCATAGCCGCATACACGCTCATAGACAGCATAGCGGAAGGTACGTGCATGTAAATAATACGAAAACTGTCACCTTGCTGATAATCGGCCGGGGCATACAACAATCCCCAAATCATCCCTATCGTTATTAACCCAAATGCCAAAAGACTAAACCATGGTGTTAATGCGCCGCATAACTGATACGTTTTTTCAGATTTGGCATAAGGATGTAACCATTTCCACATAGAATTTCTCAATAATCACTTAATTAATATTAATTTTTAATGCTGCTGCTGTTGCAAACGGGCTCACTGCAATTGATAGCATCATAACACCCGCCAACATTGCTAAATGACCATTATATGCCATTCCCATGCTGGCAGCATCAACTGCAGAGGTTGAAAATATCAATACAGGAATATACAAAGGTAGCACCAGTAAACTCAGTAACACACCGCTTTTAGGCAGGCTCACTGTAAGTGCAGTTGCAATAATACCAATCATACTTAAGATTGGAGTACCTAGTAATAACGTCAACATTAATGCTTCAAATCCCTGAGTGGGAATATGCAGCATATATGCAGCAACAGGCGATAAAATAATGAGCGGTAAACTTGTTAAAAGCCAATGCACAACCATTTTAGCGCACACATAAATAAAGAAAGGCGTAGAAGAAATGAGTAGTTGCTCTATCGTTCCATCATCATAGTCAGCTTTAAAAACACGCTCTAACCCCATCATGGTAGACAGTAAAGCCGCGACCCAAATAATACCCGCCGCAATTCGCGCTAATAAGTTAGGCTCAGGCCCAAGCCCTAAAGGGAACAGTGTAATTACAACCACAAAAAAGATTAATGGATTTACAATGTCGGCTTTATGTTGATATACCTGCGTAAATTCTTTTTGTATTAGTGCGAAAAAGGCTGAAGCATAAGAAATATTGGTCATCATTAAAAACGATACTCCAAAACAATCTTATGTAACGAATCAAACTTATTCGTTAAATCTTGGTGTGTTGTTAAAATAATGGTGCCACCATTTTCAATATGAGATGAAAACTTTTCCTGTAGAAGGCTTACACCCTGTTTATCTATTGCGGTGAAAGGCTCATCTAGCAACCATAATTTAGCGGTAGAGGTCCACAATCGACTCAACGCAATACGGCGCTGCTGGCCAGCTGAAAGCAAACCACTAGGGCAATCTTCCAAGCCAACTAGTCCAAGTTTTTCAAGCAGAGGAAAGGGTAAAACATCATCCACTTGATGGGTGGCGTGCCACCAACGCATATTTTCTAATGCACTGAGTGACGAAGCAATCCCAGCTTTATGACCCAAATACAATATTTCTTGCTCCGGGTCGTCAAACTTAACAGTCCCTTCATAAGGTTTTAATAACCCTGCAAGCATTTTTAGTAAGGTTGTTTTACCCGCACCATTAGGGCCTTCAACCTGCCATATCTGCCCTTTTTGGATCTGAAAACTAAGATCGTCGAATAAACATCGATCTTGTCTGATAGAAGTAAGTGACTGCGCAGATAACAAAATTCAGGCTACTTTGTTTTCAATTAAAATTGCGCGCATAATAGCATAGAATTACAGAGTACAGCCAACTGATATCTAATGGATTTCATAACTTAAATGTAACTTATATTGCATAATGCTATATCGAATACGGTAGTTATTAAAGTGACTAAAAATAACGTTATTATGCTGCTATATAGAAAGGAAATCGGTTAGTTTTAATGAATATCATTAAGGGGAAAAATTTTATGAAAAAGCGGTTAGGCAGTTATTATGTCAATATCCACTAACCACCCTAATCAAACATTAAGCAATGCAGCATCTGCAACCTCTATTTCGTTAGAAAGCGGTGCATCATCCACGCAAAAAATTGAATTTGGTAAAAGCTACCCAGTTGAAATTACTAGCACTTCCCCAAACAAACAATCAGTCAAAATTTTAACTGAGCCTAAGCCTGTCACACTGCAAATAGCAACATCACCGGAACTCAGTAAAAATATTAAGTTTGCTCAGGTGATTCAAAACCCGAATCCATCCACTGGCAATGAATTCATTTTAAAGCTAAGCACACAACCTAATAATCTATCCCCTTCCCACTCTCAAGCCCAAAGTGTTGATATTGTCATACCTACCGATGTTAAGCTGAAATTACTGTCTTACTTGCCACATTTCAACTTAAAGCACAGCACCTTAGAGGGGTTGGTTCCTTTATTGCTTTCTTCCACAAAGCCAGCATCTTCACATTCCGATAGTGCTACCATCCAAGGAACACTGACACTTCATCCCAACCAACTGTTAAAACTAAATAAAAGTATTACAGAACAGCTGGCTAACTTACTTAACTACAAAGCACATTCTACTGCCACTAGCTATCCAGCTAAACTCGTTTTAGAAGCAAAAGGCAACCAACTTAATGTTAATATACTTGCCGCGCCACAGCACAAGAGTGGCAATGCGCCAATAAATATGAATTTTCTAGCAAGGAATACCAATGAAATTCAGCATGCAATTCATAAGTTAAGTCAGGAAGGTAAAACAGCCCCAGTTAGTTTTTCATTAACAGCTAACCACTCAACAAAGCTACTTAACAGCCTTGCTAGAGAAGTTGTGCCTCCTAACAAATTGTTGACCGCCGAGCTTACGCCAAGCCAAATTAAAGGTAAGTTAACACTAAACATAGACACCAACATTCAACTAAATTTACCTCAACAGTCTGTTAGTAAAGGATTGCCTAACTTAATCCCCAAAATAGCACCATTGGAAAAGCCACTCCCGCTACAACTGGCACTAAATGAAAAAGGTGGCCAGCTTTCATTTAAAGTTACACCGCTTTCACTAAGCGCGACCACATCATCCACTGTAGAAATTAACTTAAGTAATAAGCTGGCAGCACAGATTATTAAAAATGCTCCTCAAGCGATGGAATTAAATCGTACAGCCAATCATGAACAATCAACCGTACACGACCCACAAGCCACCAATTCAAAAAGCGCCGAAATTAATCAAATGCTGGGGCGTACTCAATTTAAAAACCTTCCCGCTCAACTACAAAATCAGTTGTTGCATATCGTTCAACAAGATCTACCAAAAGAGCAAAAGCTGGCCCATGTTGCGCCTGAAATCAAACAACTTATATTTACATTGCTACCGAAATATATTGCTCATGATAAAACTCTCAAACAGAGCTTCCTTGCCCCCAAGCTTGAAAGTTTTACTGAATTAAAAGAGGTTACAAACACTATTAAATTACAGCTGGCGTCACTTACCGTTACTAAGCCCAGCACCACTGCCGCATTGGTGAGTAATGTGATGCAGAACCTGCTTAATTACGATACTGGCAAATTATTCAGTAGCGAAACAAACAGACACTCTGCTACCTCGCCAGATTCGCCTGCTAAACTGACGGATATCATGCAAACGGAGCCCATGCAAACGGAGCCCATGAAAAGTAACATAGTCACCTCGGCATCAGTTACTAGTACAGCATCACTACCGCCCAGCCTAAAAGTCGAAAATAACAGCTTATTACAAACTGCAATTAATCTACTTTTTTTATCTTCAAAAAGTAAAACAGCAACCACGCTAACCGCCCCACAAATAAGCACGCTAATTAGATCGTTAGCCCCGCAATTAACCAATCTTTCAGACGGTCAGAAAAAAAACTGGGCAAAGCAATTATTGAGTCATGCCGACAAGTCTTCATCTCTTGCGGGCAGCTTATTAAATACACATAGCCATATACGTCTAAGTCAGTTACATACATTAGAGCGTCAACTTGATCAGAACAATTTATATTTCGTCACACTTCCTATTCAATACGAACAAGGATTAAAAGAGCATGAAATACTATTCGAGCAAGAAAGCGAAAAACATGCAAAAGACGTTAAGCAATCAACATGGAAAATTACACTTAACATGGATTTAAGCCCATTAGGTCGCCTGCTCATAAAGGGGGCAATTATAGATAACCATTTAAAGCTTAATTTTTTTACTGATGAGCATGCCGTAAAAGCTAAAATAGACACGTATGTTGAGTTTTTAGAAGAGCGGCTTTTGTCTTTCGACCTATCCGTAGATTATACGCCTTGTGTAGTCACTCAGGTTCCTGAGACGATTCGTACTACTAATGCAGAAATATTAAATATAAAAGTGTGATTGTTATGTCTGATAAACCAAGGAAAACTAAAAAAGCAGTTGGACTTAAGTATGAGTCTGGCTCTGCGCCTAAAGTTATTGCTACAGGTGAGCAAGAAATTGCAGAAGAGATCATTGCTATAGCAAAAGAGCATGGTGTATTAGTGCATGAAGATGAACAGCTATCTCAAATTTTAGCGACATTAGAACTAGGCGATGAAATACCGAAAGAGCTCTATATCGTCATTGCCGAACTTATCGCGTTTTCATATATTTTAAAAGGCGAGTTTCCTGATAATTGGAACAATATGCACAATCGCATTAAAGAAAAGGTATGACAGCAGAATTTATTGGTTCTTACCATGTATGGAGAAAAGTAATTCCGCTTCAGCTCTTGGTAACTCACATTCAGAGATAATCTCTTCAATATCAGCCCCTAGCTCTACCATTTTTACTGCGCGGGAATACAGTTTTGAATCTGCATCCACATGTTGTATTTCTACCTGCTTCTCAGAAACCTCATGCGTCATGTTTTGTAATTTAGCTATACGCTTCCCCATCCCCATGAGGCCGCTACGAAGCTCTTGCACTTCGTTCTTGGCTACATCCAGTTCTTTTTTCAGTATAACAATCCGCTGATAACAAGAACTGAGCTTTTTATTGAAAGATATTAATTTTATAAATAAAACTACAACTAACAACAAGGTGGCAACAAGGCCACCCAAAAATACAAATTCATTCATGATCACTAATAATCTTTAATACACAAGTATTCACTTATGTTTAAAAGTTTGAAATTTCATCCCACTCATCGTCACTTAGAAGCTTATTAAGATCAACCAAAATAAGTAGTTCGCCATCTCTATTGCTAACACCTTGAATGAATTTAGCACTTTCGTCTGTGCCTACATTCGGTGCACTGTCAATTTCAGAGCTTCTCAGGTATACCACTTCAGCAACACTATCAACTAAAATACCAAGCACTTGCTTTTCTGCTTCAATAATAACAATACGTGAATTGTCGGTTACTTCTGTAGGTGGTAAACCAAAGCGTGAACGGGTATCAATAACTGTAACAACGTTACCACGCAAGTTGATGATACCAAGCACATAAGTTGGCGCTCCTGGAACTGGTGCTATTTCGGTATAACGCAGCACTTCTTGCACTTGCATAACGTTAATACCATAAGTTTCATCCTCTAAGCGGAAAGTCACCCATTGCAACACTTCATCATTTACATCAGCTGCGTTATTTGCAGAAATTTTTCTTTCTTCACTCATTCGCTTTGCTCCCTCGCAAGCACTTTTAACTTACAATTCTTCTTCACTAATATCTAAACCGTTGTTAAGCAAACTTGTTAGCTCTTCTACATCTAACAAAGCGCACATTTTGTCTTTAATTAATCCCGCCAACCATGGACGTCGCGTTTTATTGTCAGACCATTTAACATCATCTTGTTCTAAGGTTACGGTATTGACCAGTTGCTCACATGCCATTCCCCATGCGCTATCACTTAACATAATTACATACTTATAATCTAACGCGGCCTCTAGCTGATCGTCATATTTCTCTGGCATCACCCATTTAGCTGTATCAACCACATTCAGCTTCTCATCACGGTGAACCATTACTCCCATAAACCAGCTCGGCTTACCGATTAAACTACTTAATTTTGATAAATTATGTATTCCGCCTAGTTCCGTTAAAGGTACAGCAACGGTTAAACCTGCCACTTTGAAGAATAACGCTTGAAAACTCCCTTTTCTGTAATCTTTTTCTTCGCTAGTAACTTTAGCTGCTTTTAAGTCTAGTTCAATTTCTTCAATTTTTTCAGTAACTATTTCTTTTGTTACAGCTTTATCGTCAACTAGCAGCTTTTCTTTATAAGCTTCAACTTCTTCATCAGCTCTATTGACCACTTGAACCTGCTTTAATAATTTAGCAACAGGTTCGAGGTGCTCCTCTTCATTCTCAGGCTCATCCTCGGTCAAAAGTGCCGTAAGGTACTTTTTCATCACTTTTTCATTCGCAAAGTTTTGCTTACTCATTCATTTCACTCATTGGCTCTAACTGCATTAAATAGGTTAATAAGGTGTTGTAAGCAAACACGCCTCTTGATTTAGGTGTGTAAACTGATGGTGGCTGTTGTGCTAAGCTTGCATCTCTAAACTTGGTATCAATGGGAATAACACTCGGCCATACATTTTCTGGGTATAACTCTTTCAGCTTTTTAAACGCATCCAGCGATGCTTTGGTTCGTTTGTCATACATCGTTGGAATAATCGTAAAGTCATACGCTTTACTTTGCGATGCGTTCATTAAATCCATCGTGCGTAACATTCTATCAAGACCTTTCAGCGCCAAAAATTCTGTTTGTACAGGTATAAGTATACGCTCACAGGCTGCAAGTGCATTAACCATTAGTACGCCTAGTACAGGCGGGCAGTCAAGCAAAGCAAAGTCATATTCATCTGCAATTTTATTTAACGCTTTTTTTAGCAACAATCCCATACCGCCTTTGTTACCAAAAGTGCGGTCTAACGTTGCCAGTCCCATGGTTGCAGGCAAAATATCTAGGTTACTTAATGTCGACGGACACAAAGACTGCAAAATTTCTTCTTTGGTTATTTGCGCGCCTCTTGAAAATAAATCAAACACACTCACTTCTAGATCTTCAGAATCAATACCAAAATAATAGGTAAGTGAAGCATGGGGATCTGTATCAACTAATAAAACCCGATAGCCACGAGCCGCTAGCAACCCACCAAGTGTTACAGTTGAGGTTGTTTTACCTACTCCACCTTTTTGATTTGCTATTGTCCAAATTTTCAAAATTACAACTTTCTCGTTAAGAATTAGTTTAGTTATTATTTTCGGTCGCGTTTTCTTCAGGGGCAGTGGTGACACGTATGCCACCATTTGGAAGCTGAATAATTCTCACTTTATTCTCTTGTTCGCTTTCAGCACCTTCATTCGACTGCTGCTGAGTTGCTTGCACATCACTCACTAACTGTTTCAACATTTCAGTTCGTGAATCATTCTCTTCATCAAGCGGTACATCCAAAGCGTATTTAGAAACCGCTATAACTACTTTTCGGTTATTAGCTCTGCCCTGCGCTGTACTGTTATCGGCAAAAGGATAATATTCTCCATACCCTTCTATCGCCATACGAGCAGGATTTAGACCAGATGACTGAAATTCTCTTACTACAGCGGTAGCGCGTGCGACTGACAGCTCCCAATTCGATGAGTATATTTCATTATTAATTGGAATATTGTCGGTATAACCGCGCACACGAATGTAGTTATTTACGGGCTCTATAATTTTACTAATTTGGCTTAATACCAGCTTGGCATTATTCGTTGTCGTTGAGCTAGCACTCGGAAATAGCATGCCACTATTTAACTCAATAGTTAGCCAGTCATCATCGCGCTCTACCTCAGCAATACCTTTTTGCTCTAAATCATGAAGCGCTGTTTTAAGATCTTGCTCTAGTGCAGCTAATGGATTTCCCAGTTTTTTCTCATGAATATTAGATAACTGAGAATCACTTTCGAGTAATTCCGGCCCTTTAACTTCGAGTAATCCGTCCCCGTACAGCTGAAAGTCGGTATCTTCTTGTTCTGTGACTAAAATATCATGGTTCTTGGCGCCTTTACTCTCTCCGCCTTTTATCTCAAACACTTCACCTAAAGTATCTGATAAGATCTTATACTCTTCTTCTTTAATTAAAGACAAAGCATACAGCACAACAAATAGCGCAAACATTAACGTCATGTAGTCAGCATAAGAAACTAACCAACGATCTAAATTATCTTCATCAACTTTAGTATGTTTATTTCGATGGCGATACATCAACTACTTCCTGTACGAAGAAAGTTTCAGTTCAATACTTCGAGGGTTTTCACCGTTAGCAATAGACAAAATCCCTTCAATCAGCATCTCTTTATAAAGCATTTGTTGATATACCACTGCCTTCAACTTTTCCGCCACAGGGATAAATAACAGGTTAGCAAAGCCAACACCATAAATAGTTGCTACAAAGGCCGTTGCAATGCCATTACCTAAACTCGTAGGATCTTTTATATTTGCCATTGCTTGAATTAAGCCTAGAACCGCACCGATGATCCCAATGGTTGGGCTGTATCCGCCCATAGAGTCAAATATACGAGCCGATTTTAGCAAGTGCTCACGCTCTAAAGTTAACTCGATATCCAAAGCATCTCGAATCACTTCAGATTCCGCGCCATCGACAAGTAAGTTTAGCCCCTTGTTAATAAAGGTATCAGACTCTGCAATAGCCTCATTTTCAAGCGCCAGAAAGCCGTTTTGCCTTGCCTCATTTGCCCAATGCGAAATGCGCTCAATGCCTTCATCAACATCGTATACTGGCGTCGCAAACACCCACTTAGACATTAGTAAGCCGCGCTGAAACTGACTGGCTGGTGATTGGAGCATGACAGCACCGATAGTGCCACCAAAAACAATTAAGAATGCAGGAAAGTGAAAAAGCGTTATTAATGCACCACCTTCAATAACAAAGCCACCAATAACAGCTAATATAGCCAAAAGCAAACCAGCAATACTTAATTTATCCATAACCTGTTTCCTTTAAAATCTGATTTGCCATATCGTTTAATGGATAAGAGCCTGAAGTTAGACCTGCCGCAGTCACTGCTTGGGGCATACCATAAACAACACAGCTTGCCTCATCTTGCGCTAATATCTTTGACCCACTTTGCTTTAATAAACGTGCCCCCTCTTTACCATCTGCTCCCATTCCTGTTAATACCACTGCTAATACCTTGTTCCGATAAATTTTAGCTGCACTGCCAAATGAAATATCAACACTTGGTTTATACGTTATTCTGGGTGAATCGTCTTCGATAATTTTGATTCTAGGACTGTTATTCCCTTCAAGTACTAATTGTTTACCGCCTGGCGCTAAGTAGGCAACGCCTGGCTTAAGTGTGTCGCCATTTTCAGCTTCTTTAATGGTGATGTTACACAATGTATTTAACCGCGCAGCAAAGGCTGCAGTAAACGCGGCTGGCATATGTTGAATAATAATAATGGGGTAAGGATATGAGGCTGGAAATTGCGTCAAAATTGTTTGTAAGGCCACAGGACCGCCAGTTGAGCAACCTATTGCCAATAATTTATAGTCACCATTACTGCCTCCTTTTCTTGTTACTAAAGGAGGTGGTGCGGTAGCTGCTTTACTTTCAGGTTCTGTCCGTTTCAACGCACTCGAAGAAGTTGAACCAACACTTGAACTTCGTAAGCTGCTCAGTGAGCTTGCACTAGAAGAGGAGCTTGATAATGAGGAGGGGCGACTTCTACTTAACGGCTTAGGAGAACTAGTGCTAGGCGCTGGTGTTCCGCTAAATGGGCTAGCGCGGCCGGGCCTTTTAGCAATTGCTTTAACCCTTGTTTGTAACATTACAATCGCATCTTTTTTATCACGCGCAATGTCTTCAAACTTTTTAGGTAAAAAATCAACCGCTCCTGCATCTAACGCATCTAGCGTTGATTGCGCGCCTTCATGAGTTAAAGACGAGAACATCAGAATCGGCGTTGGCTGAACTTTCATGATCCCTTTTACAGATGTAATACCGTCCATTACTGGCATTTCAACATCCATGGTGATCACATCAGGCTTTAATAGCTTAGCTTTTTCAATAGCATCCTTGCCATTTACCGCTGTATCTATAACTTCTAAATCACTATCTTGATTGAGTATATCGCTAACTCTTCTTCGAAAAAAACTAGAGTCATCTACCACTAACACTTTGATCGACATTGGACATCCTTAGCTTGGCTCAATAAAGCTATCTCATTGAACGTTTAGCATAATGTTTAAGCAAGCTAGGCACATCAATAATTAATGCGATCCCCCCGTCTGATGTAATTGTCGCACCAGCCATTCCAGGTGTTCCTTGCAGTAAATCATCTAATGGCTTAATGACTACTTCTTCCTGGCCGATTAACGAATCTACAACAAATCCCATTTGCTGAGTTCCAATTTGAACTATTACAACATGCCCTGCATTCTTCTCATCCTTGTCATATTTGGTTGTAGCTAACCACTTTTCCAAATAAAACAATGGGACTGCTTTTTCTCTAACAATAATCGTTAGCTGGCCATCAACAATGTTAGTTTTGGTTAAATCTAGATGGAAAATTTCATTAACCGTTGCTAAAGGCAAGGCAAAAGTTTGAACACCTACAACCACCATTAGGGTAGGCAAAATAGCAAGTGTTAACGGTACTTTAATTTCTAGCGTGGTGCCCGTTCCACGCTCAGAATCGATATGTAATGACCCATTTAATTGGGTAATTTTAGTTTTAACAACGTCCATTCCCACACCACGGCCTGAAATATCAGAGATTTCAGTCTTGGTCGAAAAGCCCGGTGCAAAAATTAAGTTATATGCTTCATTGTCAGACATGCGTGCAGCAGCATCGGTGTCTAAAATCCCTTTACTAATAGCAATATCTTTTAGCTTTTCAGGGTCCATCCCCGCACCATCATCAACAATGGTCAGTAAGATATGATCGCCTTCTTGTGATGCTGACAAACGTACAACCCCCGTACGAGGCTTACCCGCAGCTTCGCGAACATCTGGCATCTCAATACCGTGGTCAACCGAGTTACGCACCAAGTGGACGAGTGGATCGGCAAGTGCTTCAACAAGGTTTTTATCTAAATCGGTTTCTTCACCTTCCAGCTCTAATACAATATCTTTTTTCAAGCTTCTGGCTAAATCACGAACAACCCGAGGAAAACGACCAAATACTTTCTTAATTGGCTGCATTCGAGTCTTCATTACTGCACCTTGCAAGTCAGCAGTAACCACGTCGAGGTTAGAAATAGCCTTAGACATGTTTTCGCTTTCTACTGAGCTGCCTAAGCTGACCAAGCGATTGCGTACCAATACCAACTCACCAACCATATTCATTATTTGATCTAGACGTTTAGTATCAACACGAACGGTCGTTTCAGCTTGTGGCGGAGGAGATGCCGCCTTTTTAGGTTCAGTTGCAGGCTTACCTGCAGGTGCCGCTTTTTTAGCGGGTTCTTTTGCCGGCTCTTTTGCTGGTTCTTTTTTGGGAGCAGGAGGCGGTGTAGCTTTAGGGGTACTTTGGTTTGCTGCTTGCCCTGCACTTTGACTAGGCGCAGCTGGTGTAGACTTAACTTCACCCGGCCCTTTACCTTGCCCATGAATATTATCTAGTAACGACTCAAATTCATCATCACTAATTTCATCATCTGATGAATCACTAGCTGGGGCTTGAGGTGCAGCTGGGCTGGCGGGTTTACTTTCGTCTGCTGAGTCAGCTTTAAATGAGCCTTTACCATGTAGTTCGTCGAGTAACGACTCAAACTCATCATCTGAAATCTCATCACCTGAATCAGACGACTCCGATGCGGCAGGCGCAGATTCTGCTGCAGGCTTCCCAGATGGCGCTCCACCACCGTGTAGCTCATCTAGTAGTGCCTCAAATTCGTCTTCACTAATATCATCGATATTCTCACCATCGCCTTGGGCGGCTGGCGTGCTTACTTCATCGAATAACTCTGGTTCTCCAGCCGCGGGCGCTGATGCAGGAGCTTCGGCTGCTGGCTCTTCGGCTGGCGCTTGCTCTACCGCTTCATCTTCACTTTCAGGCTTACTTAATCTATGTAGCTCTTCAATAAGTTCAGGATCAGCAGGATCAGGCTCTTCTCTATTTTGAACAGCTGCAAACATTATGTTGATGGTGTCTAGCGCCTGTAAAATAACATCCATTAATTCTGGGGTTACTTTACGTTGCCCTTGCCGCAATACGTCAAACACATTTTCAGCACCGTGACAGGCATCAACTAGCGTTGTTAAAGAAAGAAATCCTGCGCCGCCTTTCACTGTATGGAAGCCGCGGAAGATTGCATTTAATAAATCAGCATCTTCAGGATTATTTTCGAGTTCAACAAGCTGCTCGGATAATAACTCTAGGATTTCTCCAGCCTCAACCAGAAAATCCTGTAATATGTCTTCATCCAAATCAAAGCTCATGCAGCTGCTCCCCTTTTAAAAGCCTAAACTTGACAATAAGTCGTCTACTTCATCTTGATCCGTAACTACATCTTCACGCACTTCTGCATTCATGATCGGACCTTCCGCTTTTTCTTTATCGGACTGACTTAATTTATCTTTAGATTTATCATCAGCTTGCGCAAGCGCAGCATCCTCACCAGCAAATACCTTAAGAAGATAAATTAAGCTATCTTCCACTTCGCGCACCAATTCAATAATGCGTCGAATTACTTGTCCGGTTAAATCTTGGAAATCCTGAGCCATCAATACTTCTGTTAACAGCACGTGTAGCTGAGCGGCATCTGTTTCAGCTTGTTTGATAAAGTTGTCTAAATTGCGGCACAGCGCCTTAAATTCGCCCACTTTCAAGTCACGACTCATTAGCTTATTCCAGTGTGGTTTTAGCTGTGCGATGTCATTATTGATTTTGTCAGCGATTGGTAAACTTGACTCCACTGCATCCATCGTTCTATTGGCTGCTTGCTCAGTTAAGTTCATTACGTAATTAAGTCGCTCTTTAGCATCTGGTAAGTCATCATTTGCTAAATTTGAGATGCGCGCATCAAGTTGGAAGTTACGAAGTGAGTCGTGTAGCACACGAGTAAGTTTGCCTACTTCCGCAAACAATTCGGAGGACTCTGGAGAGCTGGTATCATGAATGATTTGATTCGCTTTATCGACTTCACCATCTTCCAATAACTGAACCAACTCTTTTGCCTGCTCAAGACTAATTAATGAAGCATTTGATGCTGACATTTTACTCTCCTTGAACAGGATTAACCTAGACGCTCAAATATTTTATCTAATTTTGCTTTAAGCGTGCCCGCTGTAAATGGCTTAACAATATAACCATTAACTCCCGCCTGAGCAGCAGCAATAATTTGCTCCTTTTTCGCCTCGGCAGTTACCATCATTACAGGTATATGTTTTAATTTATCGTCGGCTCGAATGTTACGTAACAAGTCAATACCTTGCATGCCCGGCATGTTCCAGTCAGTTACTACAAAGTCGAAATCGCCATTTTGTAACATAGGAAGTGCCGTACTGCCATCATCTGCTTCTTGTACGTTTGTGAAGCCAAGATCTCTTAACAAGTTTTTAATGATACGTCTCATTGTAGAAAAGTCATCAACAACAAGAATCTTCATATTCTTATCCAAAACACCCTCCATTGAGGCAATTTAACTTTTATTAATTATTATTTCTATTATAGCCAAGTTCGCATTTTTGCTTTCAATTTATGCATTGCCTGACTATGAATTTGGCTTACTCTTGATTCACTTACATCAAGAACTTCACCAATCTCGCGTAAATTTAGTTCATCATCATAGTAAAGTGAAAGCACCAACGCTTCCCTTTCTGGTAATGTTTTAATCGACTTCACTAATGATTGCTTAAAAGCTTGGTTTGCAATTCCTTCAAAAGGCTCATTCACAGATTTATCATCATTGTTTCCCGACAATACATCTTCCGTTACGCCTAAGTCTTCTATACCAATTATTTTGCCAACATTCGCTTCGTTAAGCATATGATGGTATTCATTTAGTGGAATATCAAGTTTTTCAGCAACTTCTGTGTCAGAAACATCTCTTCCCAGTTCTGACTCTAATTCAGCAATCGCTTCGGCAATCATTCTGCTATTTTTATGAACTGAGCGAGGCGTCCAATCACCACGTCTAATTTCATCTAGCATTGAGCCTCGGATACGAATGCCTGCATACGTTTCAAAGCTTGCGCCTTTGCTACCATCAAACTTTTTTGCTGCTTCAATCAAACCAATCATGCCAGATTGAATTAAATCATCTACTTGAACGCTTGCAGGTAGCCGCATCATTAAGTGATGCGCAATACGCTTTACAAGCCCTGCATGGGCTTCAACAAGCTGGGATAGCGTATCTTTTTTTTCATAAGTGGCAATTTTCTTACTCAAATTTCGTCTCTTGACTCAGTATGATTTCTGACTAACTGCTCTATAAAAAACTCTACGTGCCCTGTCGGTTGCACTGGAACAGGCCACTTAATCGCCTTAGCGGCTAAATTTTTAATCGCAATTGACGCTGGAGATTTAGGAAACGCGTCAACTATAGCCTTTTGTTTTCTAACCGACTTTCTTATATTTTCGTCAAACGGAATGGTCGCGACCATTTCTAGTGAAACATCTAAAAAACGATCCGCTACTTTGGACAGTTTAGCAAATAATTCTTGTCCTTCACGTAAACTACGCACCATATTCGCTACAATTTTAAATTTGTATACGCCGTGCTCTCTGCTAAGTACTTTCATTAACGCATAAGCATCGGTAATCGATGTAGGTTCATCACAAACAACCACAACTACGTCTTGTGCGGCACGTGAAAAACTCAGTACCATTTCGGAAATACCTGCTGCGGTATCTACAAGCAATACATCAAAAGAAGACTTTATTTCACTGAAAGCACGAATTAACCCAGCATGCTCAGCCGCTGATAGCTCAACCATTGAACGAGTGCCGGATGTTGCAGGCACAATCTTAATGCCGTGAGGCCCTTCCACTAAAATTTCTTCTAGCGAACATTCACCAGAAAGAACATGGGAAATATTTTTTTCAACGCGTAATCCAAGCATCACATCACAATTTGCTAACCCGAGATCCGCATCTAATACGAGTACTTTTTTTCCTAACTGCCCCATTGCGATAGCAGTATTAAGAGATACGTTTGTTTTTCCTACCCCTCCTTTTCCGCCTGTTATTGATATCACCTTAATGGGTTTACTTTGATTCATATTCCTCAGGCCACTAGCTTGGTCGAAAAGATTTTTATTCATACATTCCTACTGCTTGAGGCTCTGTTTGGGTGTACCAAACATGTTCCGAGCCACTTTGAGAGTCGAGCAAATCTGCCGCATTTTCTACGAGTTTCTTTGCAGACGCTACTTTAATATCTTCAGGTACTCTTTGTCCATCAGTAAGATAGCCAATTGGTAATGCATTTTGGATCGCGACGCTAATTATTTCTCCTAAGCTCAAACTTTCATCAAGCTTGGTGAAAATACAACCAGAAAGTGCAATGCGCTTAAAGTGCTCAATGCTTTCTTCTAGTACTCTTCTTTGTGCATTTGCTGATAATACTAAGTAGGTCTTGATGTTAATATTAGTGCTTGTAATCAATGTATCAAGTTGTTGTGTTAATCTTAAATCGCGTTGGCTTAGTCCTGCAGTATCAATAAGTACTAATTTCTTGCTTCTCATTGATTTTAATAACGCTTCAAGTTCCGTCGCATCTTTTGCAATTTTTACTGGGCACCCCATGATTTTACCATAAGTAGCAAGCTGCTCGTGCGCACCTATTCTGTATGTGTCGGTAGTAATTAAACCAATATGTTCTGCCCCATGCATTTTTGCATATTGAGCGGCAAGTTTAGCAATGGTCGTGGTTTTACCTACACCAGTAGGCCCAACAAAAGCGTACACTCCACCTTTATGGATCACATCGTTACGAGTTGTACTTAACTGGCCTTCAAGTAATTCGAGTACACTAGGCCATGCTTCATGGTCTGCAAGATCTTCAGGAATAAAACACGCCATTTGATCCGCTACTTCATCACAAATACCTAGTGCTTTTAATTTTTTAATTAGCATTGCGCGTAGCGGCTCTTTTCTTTCCAGTTCCTGCCATAATAAGCCAGATACTTGATGCTCTAATAACTTTCTTAAAGATGCAATTTCACCTTTCATGCTTTGCATGTCGGCTTGATGCTGTACAGAAGCTGTTTCTGATGTCGCAGTTTGATGATGGCTTGCCGTTTGATTATAAGCGGCCTTCGGAGCATGTGTTTTTTCTGTTTTATCTAACGTATCGAAACCGCGAGCTAAATTCGCAGGCTTACTATTTAAATGATTATTTCTATTTGGCCGTGCAGGTTGCGCTTGCTTAGCAGTTGGTGTTGATTGAGAATGAGTAGCTCCCGCTTTATGTGCCTTAATTGCATGCTGACGCGACAGTAACGCCTCTAAAGATGAAGCAATACTTTCTTTGTCATTGTTAATCGCACCCTCAGCTGCATTATTTAATAGCGCTTCAAATTCAGCAGTGGGCTTAATAGGTTCGTGACTAGGGTGCATCACAGGAGCCCTATCTTCTTCATCAGCAACAGCATGTAAGGTACTTGCCCTAGTAGGTGATTGAGTAGGCTCAGGCTGTTTTGTTTCTGCAGCTTTTGGTGAGTCGTAATCAATTGCCGCTACAATTTCGACCCCTTCAGCCACTTTTTTGTTAGACATTATAACTGCATCTACACCTAACTCTTCTTTAACTTCATTAAGCGCTGTACGCATGTCTCTTGCTACAAAACGTTTGATTTTCATTTTCTACCCCTAGTGCAATTTTACTGGCCGATAGAACTAACAATTTTAATTTGTTTTTCATCCGGAATTTCTTGATAAGAAATAACACTTAACCCCGGAATAGTGTGCTTAACAAATCGAGAAAGTACCGAACGTAACATTCCTGATGTTAGTAAAATTGATGGCTCGCCAGACAGTTCCTGATTTTGATGCGCTTCGCTCAATGATTTTTGAATGCGCTCTGCTAAACCAGGCTCAATGCCTGCGCCTTCATCGCCCGCCATTTGCATCGACTGATGCAACATCTGTTCCAGCTCTGGCGCCAAAGTAATGACAGATACTTCAGGGCTTGATCCAACTAAGTTTTGAATAATTAAACGGCGTAATGAAATACGCACCGCTGCTGTTAATACATCAGTGTCTTGGCTTCTTGGTCCGTATTCAACAAGGGTTTGAACAATCGTTCGCATATCACGAATTGGCACCCCTTCGTTTAATAAGTTTTGTAGCACTTTAACCACCGTGGTGAGTGGTAATACATCCGGCACCAATCCTTCAACTAACTTAGGATAACTTTTGGCCAGCATGTCTAATAAATTTTGCACTTCTTCATGACCGAGTAACAGTGCGGCATTATTCGTTAAAATTTGGCTTAAGTGTGTTGCCACAACCGTTGCTGCGTCCACTACGGTATACCCTAAAGACTGTGCATGTTCCTTATCTTTTCGGTTAATCCATATTGCGTCCAAGCCAAATGCAGGATCTTTCGTTGCAACACCATCTACAGGGCCAAATACTTGCCCTGGGTTAATCGCAAGTTCACTGTCGTGCTTTAACTCACCATCGCCGGTGGAAACACCCATTACTGCGATTTGATAAGCATTAGGATCTAGGTCCAAATTGTCACGAATATGTACTGCAGGCACTAAAAAGCCAAGCTCTTGAGAGAGTTTCTTCCGTACCCCTTTAATTCGGTCCAGTAACTCACCGCCTTGTGATTTATCTACAAGCGGAATTAGCCTATAACCGACTTCTAGGCCAATAGTGTCAATTTGTTGAACGTCATCCCAACCAAGCTCTTTTATTTCTACAGGCGCAGTCGGCTGCACTTCCTGCTCCCTTTCAACCACGGGGTTAGCGGCTGCTTTACTTGCTTTCCATTTGGCATAGCCTGGTACGCCTGCCAAAATACAGGCTAATAGTAAAAATGCGAAATGCGGCATGCCAGGAATAACCCCCATAACAAACATCAATCCTGCTGCAATAAACAGTGGCTTGTCGTTACCTAATTGCGTAACAAATTGATCGCCCATGTTTTGCTCGGTATTTTGACGTGTTACAACAATAGCTGTCCCTACTGAAAGTAATAATCCCGGGATTTGAGCAACTAAACCATCACCAATAGTTAGTAATGTATAAATCTCAACTGCGGTACCAAATTCTAGGCCGTGTTGAATCATGCCAATAAATAAGCCACCAATAATATTAATAAATAAAATAATAATGCCGGCAATTGCATCACCTTTTACAAATTTACTGGCACCGTCCATCGAACCGTAAAAGTCAGCTTCAGCCGTCACTTCTTCCCGTCGTGCTTTGGCTTGTTCTTGCGTGATAAAGCCTGCATTTAGGTCAGCGTCAATCGCCATTTGTTTACCCGGCATTGCATCCAAAGTAAAGCGTGCTGTAACTTCTGAAATACGTCCCGCACCTTTAGTTACCACCACAAAGTTAATAATAATTAAGATCAGGAATACAACTAAACCAACAGCGTAGTTGCCACCAATAACCACCGAGCCAAAGGCTTCAATAACGGCTCCAGCCGCATCGCCCCCTTTGTGGCCTTCTAGTAATACAACACGGGTACTCGCTACATTGAGGGCAAGTCGCAGTATCGTTGCAATGAGTAACACACTGGGAAAAGCGCCGAATTCGAGCGGCTTCAGGGTATAAACGGTCACTAGCAACACAACCAGTGCTAGCGAAATATTGAAGGTAAATAGAATATCTAAAACAAATGCAGGTAACGGTAATACCACCATGGCCAGCACAGCTAAAACCATTAAAGGCGTCGCTATACCTTTGAGGTATATCATTTTATCTTTATTTAACGAATTTAAAACCGCACTTAATTCCATACATCAACCTACTTAATCACACGCTACCTAAGCGATTAAGCAAGTAGTACGCCAAAAATTAGTAACTGAATTCTGGCGGTATGGGTAGGTTTTTACTTAGAGGTTTAGGCTTGGTTCCTTTCTTTGTTTGGAATTGCTTTAACTGGAACACGTAAGCAAGCACTTGAGCAACTGCCACGAAAAGTTGCTCGGGTATTTGATCATTCACTTCTGTGGTGTAATAAAGTGACCGCGCCAGCATTGGCGACGCAATAATAGGCACATCATGGCCTTTTGCAATTTTTCTAATTTGCAGTGCCATGTTATCGATTCCTTTGGCAATCACAATAGGTGCGCCTGCACGCTCTGTATCGTATTTTATTGCCACCGAGTAATGCGTAGGGTTAGTCACCACGACGTCCGCTTCAGGTACGTCTTGCATCATCCTACGCTGTGCCATTTCACGCTGCGTACGCCTAATCCGCCCTTTTACTTGCGGATCACCTTCTTGGTTTTTATATTCGTCTTTAACTTCTTGTTTGGTCATGCGTAATTGCTTGGCATGATTCCACTTTTGAAAAGGCGCATCCACTGCCGCAATAATGGCAAGGCTGACGGTAAGCCCTAAAAATATCCAAGCCATTAGCTCAACAGCATCAAATATATTGGTAGGTACTGACTGAATGCTTAAATGAATAATATCGATGAAATACGCTTTTAGTAAGAAAAATGCAACCGTTGCTACTACCCCGAACTTTAAAATCCCTTTTACTAGCTCAATCGCCGCCTGAGGGCCAAACATCCGCTTAAAGCCTTTCATTGGTGATAGCTTATTTAACTTAGGCGCCATTGCTTCCCAACTAAAGTTAAAGCCGCCTAAAATAATATTACCAATAAATGAAGCAACTAAAATCAGAGCAAAAATACCAATAAACGGCCCCGCGATGGCGCTTGCCACATCACTCCACACTGAGAACATTTTTGTGGTGTCGTATGCATCCGCTCTATTTAAGGTAAATAAGCGCTTCATGACCTCCATTAAACCTAACGCTAGCCCTTTACCGTAAATTAGCAGCGCTACCGCACTTACAATTAATACCGTCATGGTGCCAAGCTCTTTTGAACGCGCAATCTGACCTTTTTTCGCGGCGTCCGAGAGCTTTTTGGACGTGGGTTCTTCTGTTTTTTCTTGATCGCTATCTTCAGCCATTCTTGTTACCTAAGTAGCGTTAGCATTTAATTACATCACACATTAGTTGCACTGCATTTTCCCATTGCCCTTCAAAGTGCATGGTAAAGTTATCCATCGTTAACCAAATTATGATCAAACCTGATGTCATAGTGACCGGAAAACCGATTGTAAATATATTTAATTGTGGGGCAGCACGCGTCATAATGCCAAATGCTAAATTAACAACCATAATGGCTGTAATAGGCGCTAACGCCAATACTAACGCTGTGGCGAATAACCATGCCCCCCAATTGGCGATATCCTTAAACGATTGAATATCCCAAACATATTGCCCAATTGGAAACACCTTAAAGCTGTGCACTATCATATGGATCATAGTCAGGTGCCCATCAAATATCCAAAATAACAACGTTGCTAAAATAAGATAAAACTGACCAACTGCAGGCACGGAAGTACCATTTAAGGGATCAATAATGCTCGCAAAGCCCAAGCCTGTTTGCATTGCAAGCATTTGTCCTGCCAATACAAAAGTATTAATCATCAAAGTAGAAATAAAGCCAATAATGCTACCAATCAAAATCTCTTGCATGACAACTAAAATCATTTCAAACGAGAATAAATTTGTAAAAGTTGAAGGTGGTAGTACAGGTGCAACCACGAATGCGGTCATTAAGGCGAATGCTGACTTAATTCGCATTGGAATGGTTTTTGCGCCAATCCCTATCATCAGCATTACCATGGCACTGATGCGAATGGCAGGTAATAAGAAGTCTGCTAACCACTGCATGATGACGTCTAACGGGTATTCAAACATGCTACTCTTTCAGCCCGTCAAGCAATGGTAGAAGGAATGCGGTTTACAAGCTCAAGGGTAAAATCTATTAAGGTTTGTACCAACCAGTGAGCACCATAAATTAAGGCCAGTAAAGTCACAATTAAACGAGGTAAAAAGCTTAAGGTTTGTTCGTTAATTGAGGTGGCAGCCTGAAATACCGCCACAATTAAACCGACGATTAAAGAAGGGACGATAACCGCAGAGACAAGCAAAATAACAATGAACAATGCATCTCGTAATATATCTACAAATACCTCAGGAGACATAGTTACTCCCTAACATTGCGTTAGCAACATAGTCGGTATTGCTATAAGAGATTACGTTGCGCATTAAGTAGTACATTAAGTACCTACTCCGTAACTGGTTGCTAATGTCCCCATCACTAGGCTCCAACCATCAACAAGTACAAACATCATGAGCTTAAATGGTAAGGAAACAATCATGGGCGATAACATCATCATACCCATTGCCATCAGAATGGATGCGACAACTAAGTCAATAATAAGAAACGGAATAAAAAACATAAAGCCAATCTGAAACGCTGTTTTTAACTCACTTGTTACAAATGCAGGTACTAGCACCATAAATGGCACTTGATCAGGAGAGTCGATATTTTCATAGCCACCGATTTGCGCAAAAGTATCGATATCTTTAATACGTGTTTGCGTGAGCATAAATTGCTTAATCGGCTCGCGGGCAGCTTCAAATGCCTCTAAAGCTTGTAAATCCTCATTAATATAAGGCTGAATGGCAGTATCGTGTATTTTATTGAACACGGGCGTCATGATGAAAATCGTTAAAAATAGCGTCATTCCAATTAACACTTGGTTAGATGGACTTTGCTGTAAACCTATTGCTTGACGCAATATTGCCAATACCACAATAATACGCGTAAACGACGTCATTAATATAACAGCGGCGGGTATAAAGCTTAGTGCTGTCATAATAAATAGCACTTGCAAGGTTACACTATAGTTTTGAGTGCCGTCAGCATTAGTGGTTACCGTTAACGCTGGTATACCAATACTCTTCGCCTGAGGTGTTTGTGCCGCTTGCAAAGTTTGAGATGTTTGGGCCGCCTGATTAACTGGCGCAGACTGAGGTACCTGATTATTGGCCGATGTAGAAAGAGGTTGATCCTTTGTTGTTTGTGCAAATGAATAAAATGAACCAATTGATAACAAAACTATCAAGATTACTGAATAAAGCTTATTCATGATTTCCTTGCTGGAGTAGTTTTTTAAATTTATTTGCCATGTCTACTTGCGGGACATTTGCTGTTATATTTTCATCCAAGCTCAACAAGTAGTTAATTTGTTGCCCCGTGGCACCCAATACATGCTGTTTTCCTTGAATTTCAACTACTAAGATACGCTCTTTAGGGCCTAATTGTAAACTGGTAACTACCTTCATGTGCTGACCTGCAGGCATACCTAGATTAAAGCGCTTAACTATACTGGCTAACAATACAACAACACATAAGACAAGTAATAAGGAAAGAACTGCCGATAAATAGTCAGGCGTATATCCCTGCGCTTGTTCAGCAGCCATTAAAAATGGACTAAACAAGCAGCAAGATACTAATAAGAAGATAACTGCATTCATCGTAATTTTTTAATACGTTCAATTTGGCTGATAACGTCAGTTAATCGAATACCAAATTTATCGTTAACCACAACTACCTCACCGTGCGCAATCAGCGTACCATTAACAAGCACATCTAATGGCTCACCTGCTACGCGATCGAGTTCAACCACTGAACCTTGGTTTAACTGTAGTAAATTACGAATACTGATCTTGCTGCGCCCAACCTCCATCGCAATAGTGACTGGGATATCTAAAATGGTATCTAATTTCTTTTTTTCGTCGGCTGTTATTGGAGCTGAATCATCGGTCAATTCTTCAAGCTCAGTTGCTTCAACTTGGTCGGCGCCTAGCGCACCAGCATCGGCAGGTACATTAGGATCCGAGACTGTTTCGCCTTCTTCAATATCACCAGACTCAGCTAGGGCCGCAGCCCATTCGTCCATTGCATCTTCATCACTCATTACCAGGTACTCTCGCCACTATTATCTAAATTCAAATCTTCTTCCAAGATAGCGATATCTGCATCACTATCTAAACGCCTACCGCCTTTCGTGAATACGTTAAGTTCAGACTTAACAGATTCAGGCCGCTTAATTTTTTCAACAATCTTTAATGCAACATTATCTCTTGAACGTCCCATTTTTGCTCTAAACGTAGGTAAGTCTTCAATATATACCGTCAAAAACTCAGGCATCTCAATAGGAATAATATCGCCTTTTTCTAAATCCATTAATTGCTGTAAAGACAAATCAACTTCAACAAAAGTCGTTGAAACATCTACTTCTACATCCATAATTTCATCGCGCATGGCTTTACTCCAGCGCAAGTCGGTATCTTCTTTATCACTTTGAACACCGGCATCGAGTAGCTCTCTGATGGGCTCTAACATGGAATAAGGTAACGCAATATGGAAGTCGCCACCACCGCCATCTAACTCTATATGAAATGAGCTAATAACCACCACTTCTGTTGGACTCACCACGTTCGCCATGGCAGGGTTCACTTCTGAATCTAAGTATTCAAAAGACACGTCCATCACAGGTGCCCATGCTTCTTTATAATCTTCAAAAATAATTTTAAGGAGCATTTGCACGATTCGGCGTTCCGTTGGCGTAAATTCACGCCCTTCAATTTTTGCATGATAACGACCGTCACCACCAAAAAAGTTGTCCACCAAAATGAAGACAAGCCGCGCTTCCATTGTAATCAAGCCAGTGCCTTTTAAAGGTCTAAAACGCACCATATTCAAGCTGGTTGGTACAAACAAGGTATGTATATACTCACCAAATTTAATCATTTGCACGCCGTTAATCGACACTTCTGAACTTCGACGCATCATATTGAATAAACTGATCCGCATATGTCTTGCAAAACGTTCATTCACTATTTCTAGCGTAGGCATACGCCCACGCACTATTCGATCTTGTGAGGAGAAGTCGTACTCTAATGCGGAGCCGCCACCTTCGCCGCCTTCGCCGTCGTCGCCGTCTTCTTCCTCAACCTCATCGACACCATGGAGTAGCGCATCAATTTCGTCTTGTGATAGTAAATCGCTAACTGCCATTCTTTTACTCTTATTGCATTACAAAGCCGGTAAATAGCACGCGTTCTATTACTTTTCCGCCTGCTACGTCGATAAGCGTTGTTTGCACATCAGAAAGTGCTTTTGCTTTTAATGCATCCTTTCCTTCTGGTGTACCTAAATCATCTGCGTTGGTGCTACTAAACGTTTTTAATAGCGTACCTTCTAATAGTGGAATATGACTTTTAATTTTTTCTTCATTTTCTTCGCCGCGCATCATCATTTGTACTTTTATTTGCACTAAACGATCTCGGGATGCACCCGGCACGTTAAATACAAATGGGCGAGGCATAGCAACATAAATTGCGTCACCAATATCCGCTGATGGTGCATCACCATCATTAGACTTTGCCTCACCTTCAGCAAGTGTTTCTTCAGCAGCACCCTCTTCAGGGGCGTCATCGCCGCCAAGAAACATGAAAGCGCCAACACCGCCACCAATAAGTACTACAGCAGCAATAATAATGATCATCATCTTATTGCTTTTTCCACCGCCTTCTTCAATTTCTAATTCTTTTTCTTCTTCGGCCATTTTTCATCCAAGCTTAAATATACATAAAGTGCATCTTCATATTATTGCTAACGTTATACGTAGTCTGCAATTAATTTATGCATAAAAGTCGATTCCGCCTATTTTATTGCCAACTATTGGAACAATAGTAGCCTCTGCATCTTCAGCTTGCTCGTTTTTTGAGTGGAGCGAACTGTCTGTACCTGTATTTGGCTCGTCATCACTCCATGCATTATGCTCTTTGTCACCTTGCTCAACCGAACTTTCACCTAAGTTAATACCTGATTCCTCCAGCAACTCTCTAAGTTTAGGCATTGCTTGTTCCAGCGCTTCTTTGGCTTGCGGGTTTTGTACGACAAAACTCACACTCGCCTGCTCTTGCTGAATGGTCATTTTCACCTGCATTTTACCCAGCTCTGGAGGATCTAAACGAATGTCGGCTATTTGGACTTTTCGACCCAGCATTAATGAAAGCTTTTCTTTCATATTGGCTGCAAAATCCGAGCGAAGAATATTAATGGTCTCTTGGAGCACTTTTTGCCCCTTCTCGTTCACTTTAATATTAGCTTGTTCGTTCTTAACGTTCATTGCCGCTTCAAGGGTAGACTGAAATGCTGACACATTTTGCTGATTAGGAGCCTTACTGGTTACTTTATTTGAAGTCAGCGCCGCTAATTCCGCTTGTTCTGCCGCAGACAATTGCGCTCGTAGCATTTTTTCATCAGATTTTGCTGCACTATTTTCGGCATTATCTTTTAGTATTTCATCTTTAGTCGACTCGGCAGCTTGATGAGCATTGGCTTGGTTTACACTGCCATTAGTCGTCGTGCCATTTACAGCGTCACCAGCAATATTGAGTACTTTTGTTACAGGCGGTAGCTCGTTCTTCGCAATCGTTACCGAACTTTCGGCCCCCGCTTTTAACTCTGCAGCTTGGCTACCCTTTTCCTTATACTTTAACGAAGCCCCGTCATCTAACTGAATTGGGTTGCCATCAAAAATCGGCACTCTTGGTTTACTCGGCCCTTCAATTGGCATGGATGGAATAGAAACACGACCATCACTAATTTCGCTCATAGATAACGTGCGGTCATTTGAGTTTGCCGCTTTCAATGCTGCTAATTTATCTTCAAGTGACATATCGTCCTGACGCTGAGCGCTTTCCAAGGCTGAGCTTAGTGCTTTATCTGAGCCAGTGCCCGCTGACTCATCTATTGCTTTATGTACGCTCGTTGAAATCAATGACGCTTTCGGTGCTGTTTTATCACTATTAACCATGTCATTAAGGGTTTGGCTGTTCTTACTTAACAATGCTTTTGTCGACTCAATCAGTGCCGTTAATTCAGCATCTTCGTTCTTTGGTAACTGTTCAGCTTGTAAAGGCTCTGCATTAGTTGACGGAGTTGCTTTACTTAATAGTGTCTCAGGGTTAGTTGTTTTAGCAGCATGAGCGCCGCTAATTGTGGAGTCATTTTCTTTTGTTGCAGCTTTATCAGCGATAGGATCAGCATCGTCATCAACTGACTTAGAGGTATGTTGATTCAATTTAGCCAACTCTTCTGCGGCTAACATCCCATTATTTTTTTCCGCTAACGCGTTAGCGTTATTTGCAGCTTCATCAGACTCATTTATTATATTTTGGACAGGATTAAACGCGCTTTTTTCTGCGCTTTGCTCACCATTTATTTCCTGAGAAGCTACTTTATCAAAGTGCGCAGCGCCAGCCTTACCTTCGAATTGCTGCTCAGCAGCACTTTCAATAATAGCGAGTATCTTAGTTGCTTCTGACTTTTTATCGTTCTCTGGCTCATGCGCAGCTGACTCATCATTTGATGAGTGCGGAGTTAAATCTTTTTTATGTTCCGATGAAGAGTCTATTTCACTCGCGCTTTTAGACTGCTCGGTCGCAGTGCTGTACTCCTTACGGTCAGACGATGTATTGCTTTGTTCAAGCTTTTGCTGCGCTATTCGTTGCTCTTGCTTCTGCTTTGCTTGTGCTTTTTCATTCTGTAATTGTTTATTATTAATTTCATTATTGCGAGCTTGCTCGTTGCGCACTTGTTCGCTTCTTGCTGCGGCATTTCTAATGTCTGTATTGCGTTGCTCTTGCCTGCCATCGGCAAGTTTTGTTGCTGCCTCACGCTTTGCATCCATTTGTTGCTGTTGTTGCCTTTGGTGAGACTGTTGCATCACTGAATTAAACTCTGAATTAGCATCTGAATTTCGTTCAGGCGCTTTCTTTGGTGCTTTAGGAGCCTCCATTTCTATAGGCTCTGGCAGTATGTGCATGGGTGTTCTCATCGATGCCTCGCAAATGTATTCGTATATTGAATGGCTACTAAATCAGCAGCAACCTAACTCTACTATCTAAACTGTGCGCTTATTCTTTTGTGGATAAACAGCTATATCCAACGTCTGTACTCAGAAGCATTCAATAACTAGGCCAAGTTTATTTTTTATGGATTTAAAATATTAAGAAAGCAGCGGTTACCGCTTCTGATTTCGAATAAACTGGTTGGTGGCAATTTCATCTAACATTTGTTGTTCTGCTTTATCTAGCCGCTCTTGCTTTGCCAGTTCATGCTTTTCAATCAGCATTTCAAGTGCTTTGCGTTTTTGTTGTTGCTTCAACCACAGCTCTTTGCGTTGTTCCACAACACGTTTTGCGGTATTAACGGCATTAATTTGCTGCTCAGATGCAGAGTCTAACTTTTTCATAAATGCTTGGTACTGATTATAAAAATTCCCTTCAATACCTTGTTGCGCTTTGTAATGAAGTTGCTTCATATAATCAAGGCGATATTGTTGAATACCTTCAAGTTTTTGCTCGTTGTCAATCAGGTGGTGCTGTGCTTGCCGTAAATCGATTCCCAGCTTATCTTCCTTATCCTGTTCTACCTGTAAAACGGTTTTTAACTGTTCAATAGCCATAAATTACTACTGAGGTTGCGCTAAAGGAATAAGCTGGTTTAACCCTGCGAGTGCTTCATCATAAGGTATGACATCTGTCATTTCTTGAGTTAAATACTGCTTTATTTGGGGCATCATATTAATCGCATGATCAAGTTGAGGGTTTGAGCCTTGGCTGTAAGCGCCAATAGATATTAAGTCGCTATTTTGTTGATAAATTGAATAGAACTGCTTCAATGCTCTAGCCTGTAATTGATGTTCCTTACTCGTCACTTGCGCCATTACGCGGCTGATTGATTTTTCAATATCGATAGCAGGGTAATGACCAGCATCAGCAAGTTGACGAGAGAGCACGATATGGCCATCTAAAATAGCTCGGGCAGCGTCGGCTACCGGATCCTGTAAATCATCACCTTCCGACAGAACCGTATAAAACCCTGTAATCGAACCTTGTCCTTCACCACCATTGCCTGCTCGTTCGATCAATTGCGGTAGTTTGGCAAATACCGAGGGGGGATAACCTTTTGTTGCTGGTGGCTCGCCCACTGCTAATGCAATTTCACGTTGTGCCATGGCATACCGCGTGACCGAATCTAATAACAGCAATACATTTAGTCCTTGATCACGAAAATATTCGGCAATCGTTACCGCCGTTTCACATCCTCTAATGCGCATTAATGGCGAGTTATCTGCTGGAGACGCCACCACCACTGAGCGTGCTCTGCCTTCTTCACCTAAAATTTCTTCAATAAATTCTTTTACTTCGCGGCCACGTTCACCAATCAAGCCAACAACAATCACGTCGGCCGTGGTACCTCGTGTCATCATCCCTAACAGCACACTCTTACCTACACCACTGCCGGCAAATAGCCCCATACGCTGACCTTGCCCTACTGTGATTACGCCATTAATGGCCTTTACACCTACATCTAAGGGGTCACTAACAGGTCTACGATTTAATGGATTAAGTGGTTCTGCTTTCGGGGAAACATGATGCTCTGTATTTAACGGGCCTTTTCCATCCAATGGCTTGCCTGAACCATCAACCACCCGCCCTAGCAACTCCATACCAACAGGAATACCGTATTTTCCAGCCTTCGGCACAACTCGCGCACCGGGTAAGACACCATGCACATTTTCACAAGGCATCAAATACGTATATTCCCCATTAAAGCCAACCACTTCAGCTTCAATATCGCCTGATACGGTTTCAACTAGGCATTGGCTACCAACTGGCGTTCGGCACCCAATGGCTTCTAGCGTTAGCCCAACAACCCGAGTTAAACGACCAGCAACAACTGGTTTGGCAGACTTCACCAGTTTGGGGTATTTGTTTAAACGTTCTTGCAATGAGGCAAGTTTTTCGGCCATTGTTATTGTTACCTAAAAATAATACTGATAACGAACAATTACGATTGCTCTGCATCGTTAAGGAATTGTTCAAGCGTATCTTTAATTCGGGTGGTTAAGGTTCTATCGATTGACGAACTTTCGCTTTCTACCAATAAGCCACCTTTGGCAATTGTCGGCTCTTTTGATAAATTCCATTTTCTTTCAGCAATTTGTTCTTCGTCAAAATGCGACGTTATTGTCTCGTAATCCTCAGGATTTAATTTAATATCTATCGTGGCTTGGTTGGCTGGTAATGCTGAAATACTATCTCTAAGAGCTTGTAAAATTACTTGCTCATTCGTTTGCACTTCAACATCTATTACTGCTTTGGCTAATTGTACAGCTAAGTTAACTAACTGTTCTTCTACCGCTGCATCAACATCACGCAATGGTTTATGGATCGCTTCTACTAACGACGACCAATGCTCAACTTGCTGCTTAACCTCTTCTTCGCCTGATGCAAAACCTTCCGTTTTACCTTGCTCTAGCCCTTGTTCAAAGCCTGCTTCATGGCCTTTCGTTAATCCTTCTTCATAGCCTTTTTGACTGCCTTCTTGCTTACCTTCTTCGAAACCATCTTCAAATGCTTGTCGACGAATGTCTTCAATTTCTTCAAGCGTAGGTAACTTAGGGACTTCGTCTTCTTCAAGTTCAGTGTCAACCGCCTTCACTTTTCTGCTATCCAACCATTCATCGGTATGACCGAGCGCGTCAGTTTTAGAGCGTTTTTTTTCGGTTGAATCCATTTGAGGAAACTGCCAGTTTTTAAGTGCCTCTAGCAATTCTGGGCTTGGCTTAATTGGCTTATCCATTAAAGAGTCATCAGACATACTGTAATCCATTTATAACATGCATATTACAAGAACTCTTCGCCGCCACCGCCGCCAAGCATAATTTCACCTGCATCAGCCAGCCTTCTCGCAATGGAAAGAATTTCTTTTTGTGCACCTTCAACTTCACTCACTCTTACTGGTCCCATTGCTTCTAGGTCATCTTTCATCATATCAGCTGCACGTTTAGACATATTCTTCATAATCTTATCTGCAAGCGCTTCATCGGCACCTTTAATTGCCTTCATAAGCGCATCTTGCTGAACTTCACGCAGGATAGCTTGAATACCACGGTCATCCACGTCAATAAGGTTATCAAATACAAACATAAGATCTTGAATTTGCTGAGACATCTCTTCGTCATGTTCACGAATTGAGTCCATTAACTGACCTTCAATATTTGTATCTAAGTAGTTCATTATGTCAGCAGCAGCTTTAAGACCACCCATCTTCGCGGCTTGTGCACCAGCTTGACCCGCAAACTGTTTCTCCATAATTTCATTAAGTTCTTGCAATGCTGCTGGTTGTACTTCTTCTAAGTTAGCTATACGCATCATTAAGTCGAGTCTGACTTTTTCTGGGAATTGACCAATAATATCGGCAGACTGCTCAGGATCTAAGTAGGCTAATACAATAGTTTGGATCTGCGGGTGCTCATTTCTAATAATGTTAGCAACCTGCTTCGAGTCCATCCATTTCAAGGAATCTAGCCCTTTAGCGCCACTACCCGCCACAATCTGGTCAATTAAATTAGCGGCTTTTTCTTCACCAAGTGCAGCGGTTAACGCTTTCTTAATAAAGTCTTCAGACTGGAAGCCAATAGTACTAAAGTTCTGAATTTGTTCAATAAATGCCTGATGAACAGCCGAAATCTTAGGCTGACTTAAGTCATCTATGGTCGCCATCGCCAAACCTACTTTTTGTACTTGCTTTGGCTCTAAATGTTTAAGTATTTGTGCCGCATCTTCTTCCGACAAACTTAATAATAAAATGGCAGCTTTTTCTATACCTTCTAGCTTGCTGACATCGAAGCTAGGTTGCCCACCACTATCTTCTGTTTCTGCTACATCAGTCATCTTCTGTTAACCACGCTTTCACTACTTGAGAGGAAAGTTCAGGCTCGTTAGCTACAAGCGCTCGAACTGCTTTCAATAAATCTTCATCACCATGTAAATCCGGCAGCTGCAATGTACCATCTGCCGCAAACCCTACTGCACCTTCATCAAAGTCAGTCGACAGCATATCAATGGTTTCATCGCCTAAGTCTAAGCCTAGTGAATCTTCATCATACTCTTCCACTGTATCTTCTGGGTAAATCAGTTTACGCATCATCGGACGAACTACCGCTAATATCAAGACAATGATAATAATGGCACCAAGCAATAAACGAAGCGCTTTAATTGCCCACGGTTGCTCCCAAAGTGGAATTTCTAACGGCTCTAACTCGCCAATACGCGTAAACGGTATGGTGACTACTTCTAATGTGTCACCACGCTGCAAATCAAAGCCAAGCCCACCTTGCAATAGGCGTCTAATGTTTGCCAACTCTTCTTGAGAGCGAGGTTCCTTTGCACCATCGGCTCCTTGAATATAATCAACAGCTACCGATACGCTCAATCGTCTCAATGCCCCAGTTTGTCTGCGCTTATGACTAATTGTAGTGTCTAATTCATAGTTACGCGTTGATTCTTTATGGTTTCGCCCAGGCGTAACCGTGCGTGTGTTTCCACCTGTTGCTTGTTCTGGGATATTTGAATCTAGCGGAGGCTGATTGGTTAATGCGCCGGGGATCCCTGCTACTATTCCACCAATACTGTTATCTTCAATCGTCATTTCTGAACGCACTGCAGGTAAATCAGGATTATAACGCTTCTGCGTTTCTTCATGCGTTGTGAAGTCCATCGTTACATCTACCTGAGCGGTAAAGTTACCTAATCCCACCACAGGAATTAAAATGCCATCAATTTTAGCTTGGTATTCCGTTTCTTGTTTTCGCTTAATTTCATATTCTTTACGAGAACGAGCGGAAATAGAATCTTGTGAGCCGGAGTTAAGCAAACGACCATTTTGGTCGGTTACCGTCACTCGCTCAGGGGAGAGCCCTTGTACAGCGGAAGCAACAATATCAACAATCGAGTCAATTTCTTCAGAAGTTGCCATTTTGCCACGCTTAAGTGTGATTAACACCGTTGCAGACGGATGCTTTTCTCTGCGAGCAAAAATATTTTCTTTTGGAATGGCTAATAACACTTTGGCACGTGCAACAGAATTCAACTCTTCAATTGTACGCGCTAGCTGCTGCTCACGGCTGTGCTTTAAACGCTCGCGCTCTAAGCGCTGACTCACACCAAATCCCATATCCTGCATTAAAATGTCAGTGCCGGATTGGGGTTGGTTATCCAGCCCTTCGCGTGCCATCATCAGCTTAATGGTTTGGTATTTATCTGAAGCAACATAAATGGTATCGCCGCCTTCAAGACTATATTCAATTTTATTATTATCTAAGAAATCTAAAGTAGTAATGAGTTCGTCTGTTGGCATTTTACCTAACGGACGTAAATCAGGCTCTTGCGCCCAAATAATAATAAAAATAGCAATGGCCAAGCATATGGTAAGGGCAATAATGAGGGTAACTTGGCGTAAAATGTCGACACCACCTAGCCCACTCAAAAAGCCCGATTTTTGCTCCTGCTGTTCGCTGTCTACAACATCACCCGCGTCGTAGCTATCGCCTGATAAAGCAACTTCTGTTGATTGGGTCGAGTCAGCCACAATAGTACCTCATTACACTGTTCTTAATTACTTAGGACCATTACACTGGCATGTTCATAATTTCTTTGTAAGATTCAACTAACTTGTTTCTTACTTGGACCGTAGCTTCAAAAGCAATAGACGACTTTTGAGAAGCAATCATCGCTTCCGCAAGTGACACACTTCTATCACCCATTTCTATAGCAGTAGCCTTTTGCTTAGAGTCTTGCTGCAAGCCATTTACGTTATCAATGGCATTTTTAAGTAAACCACCAAAATCTGCACTGCTTGATTGGGTAGGAATTTTGTTTGTTTCAATCGGGTTATTTGTGGCCTGAGCACGCATTGACTGCATTTCGGCATACAACATATCAGCTTTAAGGTTCATCATAATAAGCTCCCGCTCTCGAGCGTCAAATATTTGAAGACTGGATTATGATGTTGATAAAGCAAAAAGCATACCAATTTCAACACATTGATTTTAAAAGAAAAATAAATATCGTTAGTATTCTATTGCTCAATAATGTCAGGAAAATTGATATAAACTTAAGTGCAAATGATTTCATCCGTTATATCTTTGATTTGCTTCGGAGTTTTTCCAAACTGTATTTTAAAGCAGCTTGAAAAATAAGATACTGACGAAAAGCCTACTTCAAATGTGACAATTTTAACCATATAACCTTTCTCTAAAAGCTCCTTAGCTTTATTTAAGCGGTAAACTTTCAAATACTCACTTGGACTGTAATTGAACAATGCTTTGACTTTACGACGCAATTGTCGCTCGCTTATATTTATCTGAGCAGCCATATCACTAACAGAGAAGTTTTCTTCTGAATAGTTAGCCTCAATGGTTTGATTCAATTTGTCAAAAAACAAGCTATCTTTTGGAGATAGCTCTTTTTTTAATTTTTTTAACTCATCACCATTATTCGACTTTAGCATCTCACCAAAACGCTGACGCAAAACGCTCCTAATAGCTAACAAGCTTGATATCCTTAAAAGCAATTCCTCTTCATCAAAGGGTTTAGTCAAATAACCATCTACCTGACTTTTCCACCCTGATAAGCGACTACATTTATCGCTTTTTGCAGTTAATAGAATTAGTGGAATATGACTAGTACGGTCATCTTTTTTTAGTTTATCACTGACCTCGAAACCACTCATAACAGGCATCATTACGTCACAAATGATAATATCAGGATCTCTATCGATAGCTAATGCAATACCTAATTCTCCATTTTCAGCTTGGAGAACAAGGTACTCTTTATTTAAACAGTCAGCGATATAATTACGCATTTCGCTGTGATCATCGATCACTAAAGCTACTGCTTTGGTTCCACTACTCAAGTCACATGTTGACGCCGAGTTATTAAATTCAGACAGCACAGCCATTGCTTCACTTTCATAGAGTACAGGAGATTGTGTATCAGTTTTTTCAACTCCTTCAGCTAAAACAGGTAGTAAGACTTGAAACTCTGTTCCAACACCTAATTTACTAGCAACGCTTATTTCCCCATCATTTGCTTCGACCAGAAATCTAGTCAGAGCTAGCCCAATCCCTGAACCTGACTCAACATCTGTGGCATTAGTTAAACGAGTAAAGTATTCAAATATCAGTTCGTGATTTATTTCAGAGATCCCCATACCATTGTCAGAAATTTTTAACATCATTTGTTTTTTTTGGTTTTCTTCAAGGGTGATGATAATTTCATTGTTTCCATATTTGATCGCATTTGAAATCAAATTAGTACAGATTTTTTCTAAAGCATCAGGGATCAGGTTTGCAAATAATACTCTGTCAGGCTTATATTGATACTCAAAATAAATCCCTCGCTCTTCTAGTATTGGTAAATACGAATTCACGATAAACTCAACTACTGACTGTATATTAACAAGACTTTTCTCAGCTTTCCCTGACCTTACCCGAGATACATCCATTAATTGGTTAATCATATTAAGAATTCTAGCAGTATGCGTTTTTATTACTCCCGCGTACTCCTGTGTATTTTCTGAACGAATACCTTTGGCAATGTGCTCTGCACGACCTGCAATTAAAGTTAATGGAGTTCTTATTTCATGGGATATATTGGCTAATAATAATTCCCTTTCATCAGAATGCTTTTCTGAAGTCAGTTTTTCTTTTTTCATTTGTTTTCGTTTGGTATTCGTCCATAAAAAAGCAAAAATAATAACTAATCCAATAATTACAAAAACTGCGAGTCGAATTTTTGAGCTAGCAACTTCAATGTGAATTGCTATAGGTTCACTAGTTTCATTATTTTTTATAGCCCGAACATAAAATTCGTAATTTCCTGGTTCTAATTGAGAAAATGAGAGCATATTCCCTCGGAGTTTTTTCCATTGATTATTTTGAAAAGTTTCAAATGAAGAACCACCATAATCGTTAGCTAAAAACAAAAACTGAAGATGCCCATAACTATGAGGCAGGTAGTACTTTTTAGTTATCAATTGGTGGGAATTATTAAGAATAACTTGATTTAAAGATATTTTGAGCGGCGTTTTAATAAAGCCAGCACTCATATCAAAACTTCGAAGACAAAATTTATTTAACCTTTCCTTACATAGCCAAAAAACCTTATCATCAACTTTATTGATATAGCTGTTCTTGGTATACCTTTCACTAAAAAATTTGCTATCAATAGCATATGTGCGTTGATCAATTCGATTAAGACCCAATTCGCCAATTGTCCATATAAAATCTTTGTTCTTCCATATATTATATGACTCATTGCTAATCAGTCCGTCAGAAATTGTTAAGTGCCCAACCTGTTTAAGTGATTCCATATCAAATATGAATATACCATTAGATAAAGTTGCAAGATAAACCTTTCCGCTTACCTCTACAATTGAGGTGAATTTTGAACGTGACGTGCTTTGTGCATGGAGTACCTTAACACTGTTATTCTTGGAGTTAAAAACACCTATCCCCTTGCTGGTAGCAATCCATACTTTATTGTCTGTTGTAGGTAACGAGAATAAAACTTCGTCCGTAGGTAGGCCCATTTTAGAATCAATAATTCTAATTATTTGGCCTTTTTTATCAATAATCACCAGACCTTTCGAATCAGTATTAATATAAACTTTATCGTGGTACAAATTAATCGATATAATCCACATATTGGGTAAAATGTATTTTGAAGTGTTGTCAGCTAAATTAACTCTCCTCACACCTTTACTTGTTGACATCCATAGAATATCGTTATCCGTAATCATTTTAGTTACATAAGCGTCTTCTAAACTCAAAAAAAGGCTTGTGTTTTCTATTTTTCCAGAGCTTGAAAATTTACCTTTATATATTCCCACTCCATGTTTTGCGACAAAAACATCCGTTTCATTTAAGAAACCAAAAGCAGTATTTCCGAATGAGAAGCTTTTTTCTTCTTGATGATCAAGAATACCTTCACGGTATAATTTGACTTTTTGGCGGTCAGCCCCCCAAATACCCGCATTATCATGAAATAGGTTATATAAAGAGCTAAAATACTGTTTAAAATTATGCTCTATATATACTTTTCTTGTAATATCAAAAAGTTTTAGATACCCATCAATAGTTATAACCCAAAAAACATTTTGATTTGAATGGTGTTTAAAAATATTTTCCACATCACTTAAAATAATAGATGCAGTATTATTTTCCGCTAAATTAAGCAGCTCACTTTTATACGTTACCCCCCACACACTTCCACCAAATAACTTAAGTCTCTTCACGGGTTTATTATTGAGTAGAGACTCTTTCCCATTAGTTACTTTAAAAAGACCACTTTTACTCCCTGCATAAAGTGTATTTTGATTAGTTTGGACAATACTAGTTAGCTCGTACTTTTTTAACCCACTATCTTTCGTGTATAAATTATAATACCCCTTATCAGTGGCGATAACTGGTTCATCAAAACTGTTTAGGTAGATATCTTTAATCTCAGCATTCAAGGGGTGAATTACTGGTGGCTTCTCGTATTTATAAGCATCATAAACCAAAACGCCATTCTGCTCTGTTCCTACAATTAATTGGTTTCTCTTATTAACAACCAAAGCTGTAACCCAGTTAACATCATTAGCAACTGTATCAATTTTCTCTATTCTGTCGTAGCCATTGTACCTGACTAAACCTCTTGCCGTGCCCAACCACAAATTCCCCTGTGCGTCCTTCACTATATTTTTTGCTCCATAAGCATCAATAGTTGCACTAAGCAGAGCATTAGGCTTAAGCATAAGAACGCTAAAAAACAAAAATAAATAAGTACTTTTCTTCATAAGGAAGTATTGAACATCAGTTAAATCCGACTCTGTAGTGAGTAGCTAATCTATAAGATTCAAATGATAGGTTCCAGCAATTTTTGAATAGGTATCTATGATGAGAGACTTAATACATAAACGAAACGGACAATGCCAACTCATCATTAAAATTTGGCATTGTCACAATCAATCATCAACTTTTAAATGATAAACAAGATATTTATCTTATCTAGTTGACACATAGCTCTGAAAACTTCAACGGATAATTATTCACAATCACCTCCGTATACGGCTAGATTATAGGCAGAGTTAACAGTAGCGCCTACTGCTCTACCTGCATACCACGAAAGACTCGCTGCAGAACGGTTTATAGCAGTTGTTTTTGCCACAGTGCTCCATCCAAACCTAGGGTAAGCTTTGAATTGACTCCTAGGTGCATTGATCCTACCTCTAGTGTATCTTATGGTCTCTTGCACAATTGTTGAGCCATTATAGCTTTTTGCTGCGGGACCACCCAGTAGAAAGCTGGCAGCAGTATCAGGCTGGATAGCAGGCACAGGGTTGTGATTGTCGATCACAGAGTCCACAGAGTCCCAGCTTGACTTAAACTCTTTTTTAAATTTATCCCAACCACTACATGAACAACTTTTTAGTCCAAACGGGTCAACAAACCTAACCGGGTTCGAATCCACATACTGATACGTCGAGAACTGTCCAGCAGCCAACCCAATCGGGTCACTCTGCAAATATCTCCCTAACTCCGCATCATAATCCCGAAAATAGTTATACCAACTCTGTTTTTCCTCATCGTAATATTGACCAGGAAAACCCAAGTTAACATAACCTATCACACTGTAATCCACATTCCGGTCAAAGGCCCAGTTCTTAGCTTTCCACACCACTGTATTGCTGTTGTTGGTCATAACTTCAGGCCTGCCCTGATGGTCGGTATGCACATAATAAAGGTCATTATTTTTGCTAACACCCACTAATTGATTATTGAGATAAATGTAAGCAATATGATTTGAGCCAGTGCGCTCATAAATCAATTTGCCATCCAAATCATAACCGAAATAAGTTATAGTTGAGCCGACCTTTTTAGAGACTCGTTGACCAACGCTGTTGTAGGTATAAGTCGCGCTTGTGCTGCCCTTGCTATAACCAATCAAGCGGTTAGCATCGTTGTAGGTATAGGTGGCACTGCCTTTTTGTTTGATATTACCATTATCATCATATTGAACATTAATGGAGGCATAAGACATCAACCGATTGCTGTCGGTGGCTATCTGGTAGGGCGTGGAGCCTTTATGGGTGCGATTGCCATTGGCATCATAGCCATAGGTGTAGCTTGCCCCATAGTCATTGCTATAGGTGATACGGTTCAAAGTATCGTAGCTGAAGGTGCGCGTTTTGGTAGTTGTGGAAGCTTTGGCATCGTTGATTTTCGTGATATTGCCATTCAAGTCATAATAATAATCAAGGTCCATCACAGTGCCCGAAGTGCTGCTACTGCTTTTGCCCCGTAGGCGATAACGGTTATCGCGGTCAGAAAAAAGCTGCGCACCATTGCCAAACTTGATACTGAAGACAGGGCCGAAGGGCTTATAGTTTACCTCTTGCACTAAGGTGCTATTACCCACTTTGATAGTACTGGTCTGGCCGAGATTATTAAAATCGTAAGTAACTTTTTCACCATTGGGGTAAGTCATGGATTTCACCTGCCCTACTTTGTTATAGGCCCACCACTGGGTCATAGATAAGCCAGCCAAAGAAGAGGCTTTACGAATGAGTTCACCATGAGCATTGAAGGTGAGCGTATGGGTGCCAGCTTCATCTCTAATACGGTAAAGGCGGCCTGGGTGCGCCAGATCATAGGTATAGGTACGGGTAATATCTCCAATGGTTTCAGTTTTCATGCGGTTGAGTTCATCATAGGTCCAACGAGAGGTTATGCCTTTAGCATCAATTTTTAATATAAGATTTCCCGCTAAATCATAACGCAAGGTGGTTAATCCAGTGTCGGGACTGGTGATGTGCTTAAGGTGTCCAAAGCCATCATAATCGTAAAAAGTGTTCAGGCCTTTCGGATCGCGAATACGTACAATCTGATCATGTACATTATACCAATAGGAAGTTTCACCTCCGTTTCGATCAATGATTTTTCCCACTCGGCCTAACGCACCGTAGTGATGAGTACTGCCATTACTTTTTCCATCTAAAACTTGCGTCGGCTGATTATTGGTGTTGTAACCATAGTGTTGTACCACTTTGCCTTCTGAAAAAGCGCCGTCTGGCCAGCCAAATTCATTCAGCTGCTGCCCACTGCCTTCAATAATGCTTTTCAAACGGTTCAATTCATCATAAGTGCGCTTCGTAGCCTTTAAGGTTTCTTCGGTAGTTTCGGTGCACATTTCAAAGCCATTGCCACCACCAAAACCACCGCCTGAGCAAGGAACCAGTTTGGTTATCCAACCACGAATGCGTTCTTGCGTTAAGTTGCTGGCTACATCATAGAGGTATTCTTTCGAGTCATTGTTAAGGTCAGTAACTTTGGTCAGACGATGCGCACTGTCATAAGTCATAGTAAGTTTAGAACCATCAGCGCGAGTGACGCTTTCGAGCTGACCGGCTTTATCATAGCTGTAGATGGTTGTTCGCTTGTCACCGTTGATGTCTTTGTTTTCTGTTAGTAGCCAACCTCGAGGGTGATAGGTAAAGGTATCCACTCTTCCATCAGGGTAAGTGATTTTACCAGGGCTACCAAATTGGTTGTGATTAGCAAAAGTTGTCCAGTGACCTAATGCATTTTTCATCGACGTTAAAAACCCGGTTGAGCTGTAAAAGAGCTCTAGGGTATCGGCAACACCAGTACGCGGACCATTAATAGCTTTCTTTTTTACTAAGCCGTTATCATGAAAGGTATAGGTGACGCGAGTACTGCGCGTAATGTGGTTAACGAGGTTTGTTTCTCTTTTCTCTTCAAGCAACCCGTTGTCACTATAAACAAACTCTGTTTTGAGTAAATCAGTTTTGATTTCCAGTGGCTTATTCAAGATGGAATGCCACTGGTATTCTGTGGTGCGCTCATAGGCAGTGCCTTTACCTTCGATGACCTTGAGTAGGTTACCGTAAGCATCATAGTCATAGTCGGTGAGGTTCCCCGCCCAATCGGTCTTTGTGTTCACAAAGCCATTGGCATCATAAGAGGTGTTCTTGTGAGCCGAGTAACAACTGCCTTTAGCATGGCCCTGCACCTGTCTGATTTTCCACTGGCCGCCCACGTCCACAAAATGATAGGTGGTTTCTTTGCCGTGGGCATTGCGTGAGCGGGTGTAACGACCACCGGCCTCAACACCGGAGGCCACAATGGTCACACTCTCTTGCTCATCACCATGATAACTGCGCGTGGCTTTTCCGCTTGAATCATATTCCCAGCTGGCATAGGCATCACCGTTTTCATCAATGATACGAGTTAAGCGTGTGCCACTATAAATATACTGCTTTTTTGTCGAGCCTGAGAGCGACGGATAAGTCACGGAAAGCAGATTTCCACTGGCATCATAATCGTACGTATAAATTTGATTCGCTGGATCTTTTATTTGAATAATACGATGACCTGACCAGATGAAATTAATGGTTTGACCCGAACTGTGCTCCAGTTGCGTAACTTTGGTTGAAGTGTCACTATCATAATGGTAGTAAATAACTTCACCGTTGCCGGATCTCACATACAGTAAGCGACCAGAGTTCTCATATACTTCTTCAACATCCCCGTTCAAGTACAACCAATGATCATTACTGTCTTTAATCAGGGACTCAACTTGTCCACTGTCCCGCTTCCACTCTTTAGTTGCATCATCAAAGGTCATCTTAATCACTCTGCCATCGCTTTGAAACAGTTTTACTTCAACCACTGGCTGCCCGTTTCTTTGACGAGTGCTCCACGCTAAGTATGAGCCTAGGTTGGTTGACCAGTTATTGCCAAAATGTCCTATACCATTTCCGCGGCTGTTATATTGACGAGATACGACTAGTGGTAATTGCCCAAAACCACGAAAGTCAACCTCGGTTTGCGTCTTGTTTTGCGTGGCTAAATCAATAGGATTGCCTTCACCGCAATCTGTTTTCCCTGTATTTGAATCATTGAAAGTGTCAATAAATGCTTGCGTCATTCCACCAAGTGCCACATTCAAATTATCAGCCATCAACTGATTCAAAGATCCCATTAAGTCGCCGTAATCTTCACACCGATAACTGCCCTCTTCAGCTCCCACAACTACTTGGCCAATGGGGCATCGATCAACTCTGTCACCGACGACTGTGATAGTTTCCTCTGAGAGGGCTGTAGGACTTGAAAACAGGCTTAGAAGCGACAGCGCCATAACAGATGGTGTTTTAAAGGCGGGTGAGCGCCTTCTTATGAAATTCGTCATTCGAAAAATTCTCCCTTAAATATAAAGTTTTTTAGTTTTTAACGCTTTGAAATAACCCCATTACTTTTACAAGATGAGGCATGACTTTTGAGTCAAGTCAAAAACTTATCACGGGACTTTTAAAAAACACTATTAGAAAACGGCCATAAACTTTAAACCTACGGACATTTTTTTAATGCATTGATTTTTAACGAAAAACTAGAGTTCACTATAATTGCTTTGTAATAGCGTGTGAGGGTGATGATGGCTAAAAAGTCGCAAAATATTTTAGTTCAGAATATAAATTTGTTACGGTCTGTTGATTTAGGGAGAGGAAGGTTAGCGCAAGTTAATACTGTTAAATGAGCTCTAAACGAAATAAGAATTCAGGGAAGATTGGCTCAGTAAAACTGAACACTTCTCAATGCATAGGTTACTAAAACGAAAAAGCTATATATCAAGAAAGGCAAATTCTTGCTTAGATAAAGAGAATACAAAAGTGAGTTTATAACTGGAAACACTAAAATGGTACCAGCGGGCGGACTCGAACCGCCACGCCCGTGAAGGCGGGGGATTTTGAATCCCCTATGTCTACCAATTTCATCACGCTGGCACTTTAGATTTGCTACAGGTTACTTAGCATTTTGTTAATAGCGTTATCAACAACTTACTTCGTAGCGAGAAAGGATTATACGAAAGAACAGCGCGCAAGCAAGTACTTTATTTAAAAAGATGCATGAACGGTTAAACTTTATACGTCATGATGTTTTATCAATCATAACCCTTTCGGCGAAAAGAGCTTCTCACATTAAATATATTAACGTTTCATACTTCGTGTTTTTCTTTTGGTTTGCTACACTGCGCCCTTTAAATATTTTGACTTTTTAAGTGTATCGCATGACTGACAATGTAGCCCCTTCTCTCTCTTCGTTTCCGCGCACAGGATTTTTTAGACGTTTAGCTGCACTTGTGTATGACTGGCTTGTGTGTGTCGCACTGTATATGGTGGCGGGTCTTATTTATTCGGCCATTTTTTTGGCTTTATTTCAAAATGGTGTGATTGCAAACCAAGGTTATGAGCATGCCAGTGATCTGTTAAACAATTCATTTGTGGCTAAATCGCTAATGAATATTTGGGGGCTAAGTTGGTGTGGGTTGTTCTTAGTGTGGTTTTGGACACATGGTGGTCAAACAATTGGTATGCGAGCATGGCGATTACATTTAGTGGATAATGCCGTAAAAAGCAGCGATGCCTCATCCCTTCACGCTGCTCCGGTGTCAATTAAACAAGCCATTATTCGGCTATTCACTGCACTTGGTGGATTAGGTAATTTATTAATGTTAATTGATTTCAAAAACAAAAAGGCACTGCAAGATAGGCTATCTAATACAGAAATAGTAACACTTACTAAAGAAGCCAATGGCAAACTATATAAAAGCCATAAAATTTAAATGCTGTTTTTAGCTGCGCCGTTGTGGTGGTGGCTAAAGCCCAGATTTTAAACTTCCTAAACTCAGGGCTTTTGTAGGTAGCTAGGCTCTTCGTTTCAACAGTATAAAAGCGATGCCTGCGAATAATATACTTGGTAATAGTGCCCCTAGGATTGGCGGTAATTGATACACTTGACTAAAAGGCCCAAATATTTGGCTGCTCATATAAAAAGCAAACCCGGTAATAATACCAAGTAAAATTCTAGCACCCATGGTTACACTTCTGAGTGGCCCAAAAATAAACGATAACGCCATTAATAACATCACAGCAATAGTTAACGGCTGAAAGATTTTGCGCCACAGTGCTAACTCGTAACGACTGGTGTCTTGTTTATTACTTAGTAGATAATCTAAGTATTCGCTTAAGCCTGAAATAGGTAATGATTCAGGCTTTACTGTTACTACCCCTAATTTATCTGGTGTTAAGGTAGACTGCCATGACTCTACCCCTTTTTGGGTGGTAATAATCTCGTCTGGGCTAATAGACTGTTCTACTACATTCTCTAAATGCCATTGACCATCTGCAAATACAGCCGTATCCGCTTTTACTATGCCTTGTAGTGTTAAGCTCTCATCAAACTGGTAAATACTAATTTGTTTTAAATTACCGGTGTCTTTTACTTCGCCAATATTCACAAAGTATTCGCCATCTTTGGCCCACACCCCTTGTGAGCCGGAAATTAGGCTCCCCCCTGAAATCGCTTGCGCTCTAATTTCACGTGCTTTTTGAGTTGCTGCTGGTGCACCAAACTCCCCTAACAACATCACCATTACCATCATTAGTAAGGCGGTTTTCATTACCGAAATAATAATGTTAAAGCGCGAAAGGCCAGCGGCTTGCATAACAATAAGCTCTGAGCTGTTTGCTAACATACCTAATCCGGCAAGCCCGCCTACCAGTGCCGCCATCGGAAAAAATATTTCGATATCCGTTGGCACGCTATATAACGAAAATAGTGCGGCATGCACCATGTCGTAATTACCTTTACCAACTGACTTTAATTGCTCGATAAAGCGAAACATGCCACTAATGCAAGTTAATATAAACAAACTTACAAAGGTGGTAGTAAGAATTGTACGCCCTAAATACCAGTCAAGGATTCGCATTATGCAGGCCTCCTTTTTACTTTAGCGCGAAGTTTGGAACCGAGCGGCCGGCCTCTAATAATAAGAAATGCACCTATAAATAATGCAGTTATGTGAATCCACCATAACCCAATGTGTGGTGGTATTTTGCCATCTTCAATGGCACTTCGCCCGGCAATTAATAAGATGAAATAACCTAGGTATAGGCCTAACGCAGGTAGCATTTTGGCAAACTTGCCCTGACGTGGCTGCACTGAGCTCATTGGTACAGCAATTAATGTAAGTAAAATAATTGAAATTGGAATGGATAAGCGCCAATGTAATTCAGCCATAATTTCTGGGGTAAGTGGCCCTTCCAATAACTTAGCTGTTGGTACAGCACTTAATTTTCGGCGTCGTTGCTCTACTTCTTGTTCTCGGATCTGAATTTGGTATTCAGAAAACTCTATTTTTTGAAATTGTTGATCGCCTAAACTGTTTTGATATTGCTTGCCATTATGAAGTACTAGTTTTTGCGCTCCAGTTGCTTCTTCAGCAATGTCGCCACGCTCAGCATAAACAACCGTTGTTCTGTCGTCAGCTTCGCCAATTTGAGGCATTTGCGCTACAAACACACGGTTTAACATGTTGCCTTGCCTGTTTATATCTTCAACAAAAATAACCGCTTTTTTATTGCCTGAAACCTGAAAGCGACCAGAGATAATACTGGATAATCCCGTGTCAGCATCAGCTTTATCGCGCACTTGGTATTCTTGTTCAGCAGCCCACGGGGCAACAAAAAGCGTTACGCCACCAGTAATCATACTTAATATTAAAGCGAAAATGAGCGTCACTCGTGTTACATACCACTCACTAACACCACATGCGTGTAATACGCTCATTTCTGAATCAGCATAAATACGACCATACGCCAATAAAATACCCAGAAAAACACTTAAAGGAAGGATAAGCCCTGCTAATTGGGGTAATTTAAAAGCAATAATAGACATTACTAGCTGACCGGGTAACTCACCTTCAGACGCGTCACCTAAAATTTTTACGAATTTTTGGCTCACAAAAATCGTCATTAACACTAAAAACACAGCTAATTGCGCTTTAAATACTTCGGCAATTAAATATCGAAAAATAATCAAATTGTTTTCCTAATCTTATTTCCAACACATTCACGCAACTGAAACAAATACATTATAGAATACGGCGCGACGTTAAAACCCTATATTTTATACCAAAACTCTGGCTATGTACGGTTCAAACTTTACTTATTAAGAATTTTTTTAATTGCAAAAACTAGGCGCTGATTCACACGTTAATTTTGCTGATTTAGTACACTTAAACTAAAATATTGAGTAAACTTGCTGTTTTCACAAGTAACAAAAGCTAAATAAGGCTATTATTTAAAAAAATAAAAGCAAGATTTTTCTTTTTCCCAAGCGTTCACTAGCAGTCATTTAGAACGCAAACTTTTTTGCAATCCAACTTTGCAATTTTAGGAGCCAATATGGAATTCAGCGTAAAAAGCGGTAGCCCTGAAAAACAACGCAGTGCATGTATTGTTGTAGGTGTATATGAACCTCGCCGCCTTTCTCCCGTTGCTGAGCAGTTAGACAAAATCAGTGATGGATATATTAGTAATTTACTGCGTCGTGGTGATTTAGAAGGCAAACCAGGACAAATGTTGTTGCTACATCACGTTCCAAATGTATTAAGTGAGCGTGTTTTATTAGTAGGTTGTGGTAAAGAGCGTGAGCTTGATGAGCGCCAATACCGTCAAATTATTACTAAAACAATCAGCACCCTAAATGATACAGGCTCGATGGAAGCCGTTTGTTTTCTTACCGAGCTGCACGTTAAAGGCCGAGATACTTATTGGAAGGTGCGCCACGCGGTTGAAACCACGCTAGACAGCCTTTATACCTTCGACCAACTTAAAAGCAAAAAAGATGAAACACGCAGACCACTGCGTAAAATAGTTTTTAATGTACCAACACGCCGCGAGTTAACCTTAGGTGAAAACGCAATTGAACATGGCGTTGCCATTGCAGCGGGTATGAAGGCAACCAAAGACGTGGCAAACATGCCGCCAAATATTTGTACTCCTGCTTACCTTGCTGAACAGGCAAAAGATCTTGCAATGACTTACGACACTGTAACCACCAATATTATTGGTGAAAAAGAAATGCAAGAACTCGGTATGCATTCATATTTAGCGGTGGGCCGTGGTTCGAGAAACGAATCTATGATGTCGGTGATCCACTACCAAGGTACAGATGAAAAAACAGCACCTATTGTATTAGTCGGTAAAGGGTTAACCTTTGACTCTGGTGGCATTTCAATCAAGCCAAGCGATGGCATGGATGAAATGAAATACGATATGGGCGGTGCAGCAGGCGTTTACGGCACAATGAAAGCGCTTGCCGAAATGAATTTAAAAATTAACGTTATTGGCGTACTTGCAGGTTGTGAAAACATGCCAGGTGGTGACGCTTATCGCCCAGGTGATGTGCTCACAACTATGTCTGGTCAAACGGTAGAAGTATTAAATACAGATGCTGAAGGCCGCTTAGTATTATGTGACGCCCTAACGTACGTTGAAGCGTTCGACCCCGAACTTGTTATCGACGTAGCAACCTTAACAGGTGCTTGCGTAGTTGCTTTAGGGAAACACGCTACTGGTTTGTTGAGTAGTCATAATCCATTAGCTCATGAACTACTAAACGCTTCAGAACAAAGTGGCGACCGTGCATGGCGCTTACCATTATGGGATGAATACCAAGATCAGCTAGAAAGTCCATTTGCCGACTTTTCTAACCTTGGTGGCCGTGCTGCTGGCACCATTACGGCGGCTTGTTTCCTATCACGCTTTACCAAAAAGTATAACTGGGCTCACCTAGACATAGCAGGTACAGCTTGGCGAAGTGGCGGTAAAGACAAAGGTGCGACGGGTCGCCCAGTACCTATGTTAAGCCAATTTTTGATGAACAAAGCTGGCGTAGAAACAGAGCATTAATGCTAAGTACTACGTCAAAAATTTTTTACATAAGTTGTAGTTAATGAATGCAACCTTTTATGTATTAAAGCTAGAAAATGAGCCGACATTACCTGTGCCGGCTCATTTTCATCTTGCCTGTACTCTGGCAGCAACGCTTTACCGTAAACAAAGCCGCGTTTTTATCGCGACAGAAAATATTGAAGATGCACATGCCATTGACGATTATTTATGGGCATTTGATGCTGATAGATTTGTGCCACATAACCTAACAGGTGAAGGGCCAAAACAAGGTGCACCCGTTGAAATTGGTTTTCAGCTACCAAGCTCTGGTAATCGCAATGTTTTAATTAATTTAAAACAAACAGTGCCACCGTTCGCTCAACAATTTCAGCAAGTGATTGATTTTGTACCTGCAACTGAAAATGAAAAACAGCAAGCAAGAGAAAGATATAAATTTCTTCGTCAAATGGGCACTAATTTAAGCACAATTGATATAAACACGTTAGAATAACCCTCTTATCTAACGGCTGCTGATGTGATAACTTACATCAGTTTTGCTAATGAGCGTAAAATCCAATTGTTTACCAACAACTGTTACCAATATCGCTCACAAAGAATTTAGGTGTATTACTCAATTTAACGAGAAGTGACTTCGTTTAATCGTTATTTGAAATTGATAATGTTTTAAATAATTAACGACTTTAGTAAGAATAACAAACTGCCACTTCGCAATTACAAATAAAGAGTAATAGCAATATATTATTCACGATAGTCATAACCGCTTAAAAGTCTATTGTTGAAATACATTAATTTTATAGGGCAATAAGCCCAGTACTGTTACAAAAGGTCGCATGATTGACGATGGAAAAGACATATAATCCGCAAAATATTGAACAAGACATTTACCAAAAATGGGAAGAGAAAGGCCACTTCAAACCGTCAGGTGAAGGTGAGTCATATTGCATCATGATCCCACCACCAAATGTCACAGGTAGTTTGCACATGGGGCATGCTTTTCAACAAACAATCATGGACGCATTAACGCGCTATAAGCGCATGTCAGGTAACAATACCTTATGGCAAGTAGGTACAGACCATGCGGGTATTGCCACTCAAATGGTTGTAGAGCGTAAATTAGCCGCAGAAAATGGACCTACTCGCCAAGAATTAGGCCGTGATGCATTTATTGATAAAATTTGGGATTGGAAAGCGCATTCAGGTGGCACAATCACAAACCAAATGCGTCGTTTAGGCACATCTGTAGACTGGGAACGCGAGCGTTTCACAATGGACGATGGCTTATCTGAGGCGGTAAAAGAAGTATTTGTTCGTTTATATAAAGACGACCTAATTTATCGCGGTAAGCGCTTAGTAAACTGGGATCCTAAGTTACTAACAGCTATTTCTGATCTAGAAGTTGAAAATAAAGACAAAAAAGGCCACATGTGGCACTTCCGTTATCCATTAGCAGATGGCGCAAAAACCGCAGATGGTAAAGACTACTTAGTTGTAGCAACTACACGTCCTGAAACTATGTTAGGCGACACAGGTGTTGCTGTTAATCCTAACGATGAACGATATAAAGATCTGATTGGTAAATATATTGATTTACCGCTAGTAAACAGACGCATTCCGATTGTTGGCGACGACCACGCCGATATGGAAAAAGGCACAGGTTGTGTAAAAATCACCCCCGCACACGACTTTAACGATTACGAAGTCGGTAAACGCCACCAACTTCCTATGATCAACATTCTTACGTTTAATGCTGATATTCGCTCTGAAGCGGAAGTGTACAATACAAATGGTGAAGCATCAGATGCCTACCCTACCGATCTGCCTACAGAATTCCATGGATTAGAACGTTTTGCTGCGCGTAAAGCAATTGTGGCTAAGTTTGAAGCGTTAGGTTTACTCGATGAAGTAAAAGATCATGACTTAACCGTTCCTTATGGCGACCGTGGCGGTGTAGTTATCGAGCCTATGCTAACCGACCAGTGGTATGTACGTGTTGCACCATTGGCTAAAACTGCCACAGAAGCGGTAGCGAACGGCGACATTGAATTTGTTCCTAAGCAATATGAAAATATGTACAACTCATGGATGCGTGACATTCAGGATTGGTGTATTTCACGCCAATTATGGTGGGGCCACCGTATCCCAGCATGGTATGACGAACAAGGCAATGTGTATGTAGGTCGCACTGAAGCAGAAGTACGCAGTGAAAATAACCTTGCTGACGATATTAAGCTTAGCCAAGATGATGATGTATTAGATACATGGTTCTCTTCTGCGTTATGGACATTCTCAACTCTAGGTTGGCCAGAAAACACCGAAGACTTGAAAACGTTCCACCCTACTGACGTATTAGTGACAGGGTTTGACATTATTTTCTTCTGGGTTGCACGTATGATTATGATGACGATGCACTTTATTAAAGACGAAAATAATAAGCCACAAGTACCATTCAAAAAAGTATATGTTACTGGCTTAATTCGAGATGACGAAGGCAACAAAATGTCTAAGTCTAAAGGTAATGTTATTGATCCATTAGACATGATTGATGGTATTTCATTAGAAGATTTACTCGAAAAACGCACAGGCAACATGATGCAACCTCAGCTTGCTGCCAAAATTAAAAAGCAAACTGAAAAGCAATTCCCTAATGGTATTGAAGCTCACGGTACTGACGCATTGCGCTTTACATTAGCAGCGCTTGCTTCTACTGGTCGTGACATTAACTGGGACATGAAACGCCTTGAAGGTTACCGCAACTTCTGTAACAAATTATGGAATGCAAGTCGTTATGTATTAATGAATACAGAAGAGCAAGACTGTGGTTTTGGCGACAGCCCTGGCGAAATGACGTTCTCGTTAGCGGACAAGTGGATTATGGGGCAATATCAAAACACGATAAAAGCGTACCGTGATGCAATGGATAACTACCGTTTTGATATTGCAGCACAAACCTTATACGAGTTCACTTGGAATCAATTCTGTGACTGGTATTTAGAGCTCACTAAACCTGTATTATTCAAAGGCAATGAAGCGCAGCAACGTGGTACACGTCATACCCTAGTAACCGTGCTGGAATCACTGTTAAGGTTAATGCACCCAATTATGCCTTTCATTACAGAAACCATTTGGCAAAGCGTAGCACCATTAGCAAACCGTCAAGCTAACACTATCATGAACCAAGCCTACCCTGAGTTTGAAAGTGATAAAGTGGATACACAGGCTATGGCTGACTTAGAGTGGCTTAAGAGCTTTATTCTTGCTATTCGAACCGTGCGTGGTGAAATGGATATTGCACCAAGCAAGCCACTAGATGTGCTACTACGTAATGTTTCTGAAGACGACCAACGCCGCCTAGACGAAAACCAAACGTTCTTAAGCGCAATGGCAAAATTAGAATCTATTACGGTTCTAACTGAAAATGAACAAGCACCCGCATCAGCAGCATCGATTCTTGGCGATATGGAAATACTCATTCCAATGGCTGGGTTAATTGATAAAGATGCTGAACTAGCGCGTATTGCAAAAGCGCTTGAAAAAATCGAGAAAGATCTTCAGCGCACAGCAGGCAAATTACAAAATGAAAACTTTGTGAGCAAAGCGCCGCCAGCGGTCATCGAAAAAGAGCAAGCGAAGTTGGCCGAAATGGAATCAACTAAAGCTAAGCTAATTGCACAGCAAGAAGAGATCAACGCGATTTAACAGCCTTGTATCACTGATGTGCTTTTTAATATCAAGCCCTTATTTTTTAAGGGCTTTTTTGTATCTGATATCTTGTACTCACTTAACTACCCTTTTACCATACGGCTGATCAGGTAATCAGGTAATTGATAGGCATAAAAAAGCCGAACTTACCTTTCAAGTTCGGCTTTTACATTTATATTTTAGTAAATGGCAAACAAGCCCTTTATAGAAGCTTCTTAACCTTATTCATCATCTTCAGTCAACGTCATCAATGACGTATTACCACCCGATGCCGTGGTGTCAGTACTAATGGTTTTTTCCGTTAACAAACGTTGTATCAGGTTGTCATCATATTCTGCTGATATAGTAGGCAAAATCGCACCTTCACGCTGTGCCAGCATGTTTGCCATATACGCTTTACGATCACAGTTAGAGTCAATAACAACACCTGCTAATGCTTGATGCTCTAATAACGGTTCTAAATGCTGTAGTCTTGCGACAGACAATACACCTTGCTCTGCACCTGTGGCCATAAACTTATCTCTAAATGCAATCGCTTCATCGTAGAATAAGTCTGATACAACAGCTATTACGGTGTTACCCGTTGCTAATGCAGTAACCACTGACATTGCCCAGTAATGGAATGTAACGTCTTTATCGGCAAAACAAACCAAAATACCTCTAGGCTCTAAGTAAAGAACATTAGACTCACCAGTCGGCCCCGGTAGTTGCATTGGACGTTTCATTTTCTTTTCAATGCTAATCAACTGAGAACGTGCAGCCGCAAGTGTACGATTTAAGTCATCAGCAAGATCGTCAACAATATCAACCTTCGCAATTTTAGCCAGTAGCTGCCTAACTAACGAGATACGAGTGTTTAAATCTGTTAAGCGCCACTCATTCTCTGAAGCTTGCGCATGCGCCATAATAGCTTCTGCTTCTTTAACAGATTCAGTGGTACTTGCCAGCGCTTTATCTTGTTCAGGTAAAGACTGCGCATCAAGGGTTCTTGGTGTTGCTTTTTCTTTTACTAAACGTGGTAAGTAATTTGGACCACCTGCTTTAGGGCCTGTACCAGACAAGTTACGCCCACCAAACGGCTGTACCCCAACGATTGCACCAATCATATTACGGTTGATATAAATATTGCCGGCACGAGATAGCTTAGCTAGCGCTAACGCACGCTCTTCAATGCGTGAATGTATCCCCATTGTTAAGCCATAACCCGTTGCATTTATTTGCTCTATTACTTGGTTAATTTGCTCACCTTTAAAGCGCACTACATGTACGCATGGACCGAATACCTCTTTTTTAAGCACTGACAGGTTATCAATTTGATATAAACGTGGCGCAAAAAAAGTACCATTATTTGCTTCTTCACTTACTTCACACTGATACAGTAGTTCGCCATGTTGCTGCATATATTCTGCATGTGCATTCAAACTATTTAATGCTTTATCGTCGATTACGGGACCTACATCAGTAGATAACATGGCAGGGTTACCAACGTGTAGCTCTTTCATGGCACCTTTAATCATACGCACCACATTGTCTGCAATATCTTCTTGTACAAACAATACACGTAGTGCGGAACAGCGCTGCCCGGCACTTTGAAAGCCTGATGCGATAACATCATCTACTACTTGCTCAGGTAGTGCTGTAGAGTCAACAATCATACAGTTTTGGCCGCCCGTCTCAGCAATAAGTGGAACTTGTTCAGTACCACGAGCGGCTAATAGTTGCGAAATTAATGTGCCTGTTTGCGTTGAACCTGTAAACATAACAGCCTGAACACGCACATCAGGAAGCAGCGTGTCACCTACATCTGCACCTTTGGCAATGATTAGCTGCATAATACCTTCTGGCATACCAACCGATAACATAAGCTCAAGTGCACGCACCGCGATTAAACTTGTTTGTTCAGCTGGCTTTGCAACAACTGTATTACCTGTCACTAATGCGGCAACCACTTGGCCTAAAAATATAGCAAGCGGAAAGTTCCAAGGGCTTATACATAGAATAACGCCACGTGGAACTAAGCGTTCATCTTCACTTAATTCTTCAGCACGAGCTGCGTAATAACGGCAAAAGTCAACCGCTTCACGCACTTCATCAATACTATCTTGGGTAACTTTACCAGCTTCTTTAATACATAACGCAATCAGTTCGTCAGTGTGACGTTCTAAAATATCTGCCACTCGGCGTAGCAAATCAGCACGTTCTTTCACGGGTGTATTTGACCAAGATGCAAATGCATTATGAGCAATATCGAGTTTTTGACGCATTTTTTCCGATGTATCAAATACGTGATAGCCAACAATTTCACTGTGGTTTGCAGGATTTCTTACGGCATGCGCCCCCTCTGGTAGATCGTCAACTGTAAATGCGTGCGTTTCATCCCACTTATCTAAATTGTCTTTTAGCGGTATGAGCTTATTGATATCAACTAAATCGACACCGCGCGAGTTCTCACGTTCTGCACCATATAGCTCAATCGGCATATCGATTTGTGAATTGAACATGTTTTTTAAACGCTGAGTTTTTTCGACAGGATCTTCCAGTAGCTCTTCAACAGGTTTGCTGTCATCTACAATCGCATTTACAAAAGATGAATTGGCACCATTTTCGAGTAAGCGACGTACTAAATAAGCAAGTAGATCTTCGTGTACTCCAACAGGGGCATACACTCGCGTCTGAATACCTTCATTACTAACTACTTGGTCGTATAGGGAGTCGCCCATACCGTGTAGACACTGAAACTCAAAACCTTCTTTATCATCACCTGCTAACTCTAAAATAACAGAAGCGGTATAAGCATTATGCGTGGCGAACTGAGGATATATTGAATCACGGTAATCTAAGAGGCGGTTCGCGCAGGCATGATAAGACACATCCGTAGAAGATTTACGTGTAAAGACAGGAAAATCTTCTAAGCCGTCTTTTTGCGTGTTTTTAATTTCCGTATCCCAGTATGCACCTTTAACTAAGCGCACCATCATTTTACGGCCTACTTCTAGCGTTAGCTTCCGTAACCACTCTATAACGAATAACGCTCTTTTTTGATAAGCCTGTACAGCTAAGCCAAAGCCCGTCCAGTTACCTAGATCAGGATCTGAAAAAACAGCTTCAATAACGTCTAATGAAATGTCTAAGCGCTCAGACTCTTCGGCATCTACCGTTAATCCAATATCATAGCTTTTCGCTAATAAGCATAGCGCTTTTAGCTTTGGTACTAATTCATTCATCACACGCTCACTATGTGTAAATTCATAGCGGGGATGAATGGCAGAAAGTTTGATGGAGATCCCTGGACTTTTTCTAGGGCCACGGCCTTTTGCAGCATCACCAATTACTTTAATTGCTTTTTCGTAAGCCAGATAATAGCGATCTGCGTCTTCCATATTACGTGCGCCTTCTCCTAACATATCGTAGGAATACACGTAACCTTTTTGTTCTTTCTCTTCGGCTCGCTCGGTAGCATCTTCAATGGTTTCACCCATTACAAACTGCTTGCCCATTATCTTCATTGCATAATTCATTGCACGACGAATAACAGGCTCACCCACACGGCCTAGGGTTTTCTTTAAAATACCCCATTGCTTGTCTGCATTTTTGTCGGCATATCGCACCATATTACCGGTCAGTAATAAGCCCCACGATGACGCGTTTACAAATAATGAGTCACTTGAACCTAAGTGAGAACTCCACTTACCTTGCGATAACTTGTCACGAATCAACTCATCTTGTGTGGCTTTGTCTGGTACACGTAGCAATGCTTCTGCCAAACACATTAATACAACGCCCTCTTCAGACGATAGCGAGTATTCATTTAATAACGCATCTATGCCACCATGACCTTCTTTATCTCGACGAATTTGCAGCACCATGTTACGAGCACGTTCCCATGCTCGGCTTCTTGCGCGCATGTTGACTTCAGCTTCAGGCAGAATATGTTGTACAGCTACATTTTCATCAATTCGATAAAAATCACGGATCTTTTGTCTGATCGGACAGTCAGTTAGCAAAGTGCCGCTAAAAAGCATAAGCTGATCCTCAATAAATAGTTGTGATAATGGATAATTGGCGCGCATTCTATAGTAAGTTTTGTCGCTCACGCCAGTAATTTTTGCCACATTAACGCAACCCGTAATCCCTTACCAGCACTGTGATTTATTTTGTGAACTAATCCTACCAGCGCAATAGAAAATACTGCTCTTTGTCATTCCTATTTTAGGTAATATTATTGGCGTAAATATGCTCGATCATTATTACAACATTGCGCTTACTAATGATTTATATTTACCTTTCACCCAAGTAATTGAATCAATTGAAGAACTCATTTTTTTGCTAAAAACACAAAAAAATTGGCGATAAATAGTCTTGGTTATTATTTGTTCTGCTAAAGTTAAATAATGTTGATGTAAGTATTTTTGGTTAGATTTTGTATTCAATTATGGAAAATATTTCTATTGATGAGCTCAAGCCTGGAATGTTTGTGCAAGGTGTTCTTAAGCAAACCGGAAAAGCCAAAGTTAAATCTAGTGGCTGGGTAAAAACACAACAAGCAATAGACAAATTACGTCAAGTTGGGATCACCGAAATTACCATTGATCCCGACAAAACGATCACGGATAAACCTAAAAAGCCTGAGCCAGAGCCTGAACCTAAAGAGCCAGAAAAGCCTGTACCTCCACACCCAACTATTCCTCGCGTCGCATTAGAGCAAGAATTAGGTAACGCGAATAAACTGTTTGAACAAGCAGTCGAATTACAAAAGAAAACCTTGGACGATGTTAAGTCTGGGAAGCCTTTAAATGTAGCTCCGTTGGAAAGCTTAACGAAAGGCGTTATTGAGTCTGTTTTTAACAATCAAGATGCCTTGGCGTGTCTTACTCGCTTACATGATAAAGAAGGTTATCTGTTCGATCATGCAATCAATAGCTCTATCTTAATGTCGATATTTGCTAAGCATATGCAATTTGATGAAGACATTATCGAACAGCTAGCTATGGGAGCGTTATTACACGATTTAGGCGAAGTTAAGTTACCTAATAAATTGCTCAGCAAGAAAGGAAAGTTAACTGCCGAAGAATATGACACAGTAAAACAGCATATTCATGAAGGCTGGACACTACTGAAACAAACGAATGGCATATCAGACATTGTATTAGATGTAGCGCTAAATCACCATGAGCGCTTAGATGGCAGCGGTTATCAAGCTAAAGCTGGTGATGATATTTCGCAATATGCAAGAATGATGGCCATCATCGACTCATATGAGGCAATGACCTCTGAGCGCAGTTACAGAAAAGACAGTAACCCCATTCAGGCATTTAAAAAGCTTCGACGAGACTGCCCAAACTGTTATGATGAGTCTCTTTTGGGTGCCTTTATTAGCTGTATCGGATTGCATCCGGTTGGCACGTTAGTAAAATTAAAAAGTGGTAAGCTTGCACTTGTCACAAAATCAAACTTCGATGATCCATTAAGGCCAACCGTGAAGGTTTTCTTTAATGCAAAATACGAGCATTACACTGCGGTAAACGATCTCGATTTGGCAAGTAAAAAAGTTGATGATGAAATTGAGTCAAGTATTAAACCTGAAGAGTTTAAAATAGATTTGCTCAAATTCTTTAAACATGCGGTAATTGCAGAATAGCTTAAAGTTATTTTAATTTAGCCGATAGATATACAATGCAATCAAACAAGGATTACTAGGTATGAGTCAGTTGGTACGTGTTCCTATAACACAGTTACAGCCAGGTACCTATGTACAAGCGGTAACTAAACAAATTGGCGACGTAGTTGTTAAGCAAAGTGGCCGTGTACGCGACTACGCATCTATTATTCGCCTTAAAAAATTAGGTATTGTTGAAGTATTGGTTGATCAAAGTCGATCGACGGGCTATCAATTTGCTGATCAGCCTACTGATACGGCTGAAATCAGTTCGCCTGAAGACAAAACCACCTCTGATCCTACTCAAAATGCTGCTAATGATCCTCAGCCGAATGTTACTATTATCACGCAAGATCTGTATGTTGAAATTGACAAAGCAAAGTCTATCTTTAGCGAAGCGAAAGTAATACAACAACAGCTTTTTGAAAATATTCAAACCGAGAAAAATATTGATTTAACGTCAGTTGAAGTTGTTAGCGATGAAATGATTAATTCATTATCACGAAACGACAGTGCGTTAGCTGCAGTGATTAATATTCGTGATTGTAACGACTTTTTATTTGAACACAGTATTAGCTGTGCAGTGTTAATTATTTTATTTGCTAAATATCTTAATTTAGATAAATCGATTATTCACGATCTAGCTATCGGAGCCTTACTGCATGACGTGGGTAAAGTTCAACTGCCATCAGACATCTTAAATAAACAAACTGCCCTTAGTGAATTTGAACAACGCGTTGAGCAACGTCATGTTAATTACAATCAACCTATTTTAAGCAATATTAGCGGGTTATCGAATATAAGTTATCGTATCGCAATGCAGCACCATGAGTATTTAGATGGCTCAGGTTATCCAGCGGGTTTAAACGCTAACCAAATTGATCGCTTTAGTAGAATGATGGCTATTGTTGATGTGTACGATACGTTAACCGCAGGAACTGTTCGACAAGCTGGCGTAGGCCCTATTGTTGCCTACCGAGAAATGCTAAAACGGGTGCCAAACCATTTTGATGAAGAATTATTACAATTATTTATTAAAGCCGTTGGCATTTACCCAGTGGGTACGACCGTTAAATTAAGCAGTGGTAAATTAGGTATCGTTGTTGCACGAAATCACAACACGCCTACCCAACCCAGAGTTAAAGTCGTTTATCATTCTAAGTACAATCATCACATTGATGTGAAAGAAGTCGATTTAGCTGACCCCTTTCATGATGAACAAATTCAGGCGGTGATTAATTTTAATAACTTTGGACTTTCTTTAGATAATTACTTGTAAATACCATTAGTAAGTGTGTGTATTCTAGAATAAATGAGTAGATGAAAACACACACCAAATACCACTGTGGCTAAATTGACAACAGTTCCGCTTTTTAAATTATCATTTCCTTTATTCAGTTAAAAAATCGTATTTAGTGCCTCTTCAATTAATGCATTGGGAAATTGCCGGTAATCAAAATATGGTACTGTCCATATTGCTGAACCATCTTCTGCCTTATCAATGCTGCTAACTTCAGATGTTAATTGCCATAACCTTACAGGTTCACCATTTTTTTCTTTTTGCCAGTTCACATCAGGCAATAAAGCTGCTGCATAAGTAAAGCCACAAATTAAATGTACCCCAGCGCAACTAAAGCAATGAGCATCACTCTCCCATTGAATTGCACCAATACAGTGTTCAGTTAATAGCACGGTATCCCGATAGTCTTGCCAAGTGTTAGGTAGGCTTCTTTGAGAATGATGCTGGTATTGAGCCTTTGTAATAGCGAAAAGCAACTTGGCATAAATTGAAAATATCTTGCGCCAATGATTACCACTCTGACTAATAATATTTTTTATCTCGTCGGCTCTAAGTGGTCGATATACGCCTTCATTGATAAGTTGTTTATACTCGTCCAAAGGTGGGTGATTTTGAACATGTAAAATGACTTTTGGTTTGCTACAGCCGACACCTATCATATTGATGGTTATCTTTATTGAGTATCAATAGGATAGCCAGCTTCGCTCCATGCACGATAGCCTCCATCAACTGAAAATACATTGTTATACCCCATTTTTTGCAATGCATCAGCAGCCAATGCTGAACGATATCCTCCACCACAATATAAATACAGCGGCGTAGCAAAGTCAGGAAAACGCTTCTCTATGTCTCTTTCAATCACCCCTTTACCAATGTGCACAGCTGAAGGCCAATGACCTTGTTGCCACTCACTTTCTTCACGCACATCAATAAGATTAAGTTGGTTTTGATTGGCGAATTGCTCACGAATAAAGCTGATACTTACTTCGTTTATACGCGATTTAGCATCGTTCACTATATTCACAAATTGAGGACTGTGATCCATAAATGTTTTTCCCATCACTTTGACATAATCTTAAGTATAACAATAAGTAATTAGTACGTATTTATCATTTATATAGGCAAGGGATAATAAGTGAAGTTATTCGCAATAACACAGTGTAAGTAATAAACACCACCATCATTCAAGTTCATTGATAAACAGTCATCATGCCCTAGCTTTTAATAACTGTACTATAGTTAAGTGAAATGTCTTTACACAGCTTTTATGATTAAAGCTCATTAACTTAGTTACAGCGTTTGGGTGTTTATGTTATTTAGAACCGCTTGCGTTTTGTGTTGCTTAATTAGCTGCTCTGCAACTTCAGCTAACAATACTGATGACTTGTTTTCATTATCTCTCTCTGAACTATTACAGTTGCCCGTATATGGTGCCTCAATGCTCAATAACTCCCTTTTAGAGTCGCCAGCAAGGGTACTGGTATATGACAGAGCAACCTTAGACACCATGGCGGTAAATGATTTAAGTGAATTACTACAACATGTGCCGGGGATCGACCTTACTGATAATAGCTATTGGTACGGTGAGTATTATTCAATTCGCGGTATTAACGGGAATGACCGCTTTCTTGTTATGTTAAATGGCAGAAGGCTAAATGCTCAAACGGGTTTTCCTATTTCTATTGGTAATTCTATTTCTTTAAAGCTCGCCCACTCAGTTGAAGTTGTGTACGGCTCAACATCTGTTGTTCACGGACCAGATGCGTTTTCTGGCATTATTAATATTGTGACTGCAAATAATGTGTCAATAAACCAGCAACGTGCTGGTGTTGCAGCGGGTAGTTATTCCAGTTATGACTTCTGGTTTGAAAGCCAATACAAACAGAATGAAAACAAGTGGCTGCGCGTTTTTGCACGCCAATTTAAATCTGATGGATTTGATTTTGATGGTGAGGCGTATCAACAAGCAGTTGCTAGGTATCAACCTCCTTTAAATCCTGAATTTGAACAACCTATTAATGACTATAATATTTTACTTGAGTGGCAATGGAATAATTTAAAAGGCGGCTTCTTTCGACAAAAGTTTGAAGAAGGTGGTGGCAGAGGCATTGGTCAAGGTCGCTCACCTCACCTTACCATTCTTAATAAAGAAAACCGGTGGATGTTTACTAATGATATTTATTGGTTAAATTGGCAGTACCACTCCGAATACGCTGAATTAGATATTGATTTTTCATATCACGACTTTGCAGTGGATGAAGATGCCAAATTTCTTGAGTTTACCGATATATCATATCAAGAGTTTATACCAATTTATCGTTATACCGAAGATGAGAGTCTAAAAGCCAGAATCACCTATACCTATAAACCTAAAACCAAATGGCATGTTTTGTTTGGTGGTGAAGCCATCCGTATTCGCAGTATACCTCCTTTCGCTAACGACGCTGTATTTGGCACGTCCACCATACCCTACAGTAAAGAAACAGCAACTCAGCTAAAAGCCACTCGCCAGTGGGAAACTAAGTCAGCACTATTCAATGAAATTAATTACAGGGTTAATGATAAATTTTCGGTACAAGCTGCATTTCGCTTCGATCACTCCACAAAGTATGGCAGTAACACAACTGAACGTATCTCTTTATGTTACACCCTAAACCCAACCAGTAGTATAAAGCTACTATACGGCACTGCCTTTCAGGCTCCATCACTTTATTATGTTAATGAACAATGGGGAAATGCCGCGCTTTACATGACACCTAACACCACGCAAGATTTCAATTTAAAAAACCAACAAGTGAAAAGCTGGGAGTTACTCTACTTCAATCGAATTAACCAACACTATATATTTAGAGCATCTTATTACGAAAGTCAGTTAAGCGACTTAATACGCTATACCCCCTTAGAGCGAATATATAACCCAATTGCCAATGACTACACTGCTGGGTTACGATTTGAAAATATCGGAAAAGAAAATACCCAAGGGGTCGATATATCACTAAACGCTAAATTTAATAAATTTACTTATTATGCACATTACTCATTTGCCGATGCCACAAATAAAAGCTCGCCAGTACCTCAGCCAACACCATTAATCTCTAAGCATAAACTGTGGGCTGGCGTAAGCTATCAATTCGATCACTTTACGTTATCCACACAGTTTAAATGGGTAGACAATCCTACAACGCTACCTAGTAACCCACTATTTTCTGACAGTAAACAAGGCCCAAGTTATCATTTAATAGATACGGCGATAACTGGCCCTAAACACAATAAACAATGGCGTTGGTATGTAAAAATAAATAATTTATTGAATCGCAACATTGAGCATGTTGGCATTAGAGAAGTGGATAATGCAGTTATTCCGCAGCCTAGCATTAATGGTATGGTAGGAGTGCAATATACCTTTTAAATAAAATTTCAAACGCTTATAAAAAGAAAAACCGCCTGAACTAGGCGGTTTTAAAAGATATAAAGTGCAATAATACCACGAAAGCCTCTACGGCATCATCGCTTCTTGATCTGCACCTTCTTTTTCAACTTCTACTGGTATTAAGTCTTCTTTACTTATACCTAAAGATAGCGCCACTGAGCTAGCTACATAAATTGATGAATAAGTACCAATAAATACACCAAACAATAATGCCGTAGCAAAGCCGTGTATTAATGCGCCACCTTGGAAAAACAGCGCCATTAGTACAAGCAACGTTGTTATTGAGGTAACTAACGTACGATTTAACGTTTGCGTTAATGAAATATCAATAATTTCTTTAGGTGTGCCGTTGCGAATTTTGCGGAAGTTTTCACGAATACGGTCAGACACAACAATTGTATCGTTTAGTGAATAACCAATTACGGCGAGTACTGCTGCTAATACAGTTAAGTCAAACTCAAGACCTAGTATCGAGAATAACCCGACCGTTAAAATCACATCATGCGCAAGTGCAATAACAGAGCCTAAAGCGAAGCGCCATTCAAATCGCATCGCAACGTAAGCTAAAATACACAATAGTGCAGCTAGCATTGCTAACCCGCCTTGTTCGCGTAGTTCATTACCAACACTTGGGCCAACAAATTCTATTCTGCGCATTTCAGCTTGGTCTGCACCCGCATTAATTGCAGCAACAATGTCATTGCCTAATGTTTTATTGTCAGTACCTTCAAGCACAGGAATACGCACCAGCACTTCACGGCTAGTACCAAAGTTTTGTACTACGGCATCCGTAAAGCCTGCATCAGCTAACAGTGTACGCACTTCTTTTAAATTGGCTGGTTTTTCAAACCCTACCTCTATTTGCGTACCACCAGTAAAGTCTAACCCCCAATTTAAGCCTTGCGTAGCAAACGAAATAATTGAAGCAGCTAACAATAAGCCTGACAATAACATCGCCGGAACGCGTACATTCATGAAACCTATGGTTTCTTTTAATTTAAGTAATTGCATCATCGTCTCCGGTTAGATGGACAGTTTTTCAACTTCTTTAACAGACTTACCGCCCCACACTGCATTTACGACTGCACGGGTACCAACAATTGCTGTAAACATTGAGGTAAGAATACCTATTGCTAATGTTACCGCAAACCCTTTAATTGGACCTGTACCTACAGCAAATAATATTACCGCTGCAATAAATGTAGTGATGTTGGCATCTGCAATGGTCGAAAATGCGCTATCATAACCATGATGAATAGCTTGTTGTGGTGAGCGACCGTCACGAATTTCTTCACGTATACGTTCAAATATCAGCACGTTAGCATCGACCGCCATACCTACGGTTAATACAATACCCGCAATGCCCGGTAAGGTAAGTGTTGCACCTGGGATCATCGACATCACACCAATGATTAATACTAAGTTTGCAGCTAGCGCTAAGTTCGCAACCAAACCAAACTTTTTGTAATAAACCAGCATAAATAACAAGACTAGTGCGAAACCTAGCACCACAGCTTGTACGCCTTTGTTGATATTTTCTTGGCCAAGGCTTGGTCCAACCGTACGCTCTTCAACAATTTGTATTGGCGCAATTAACGCACCAGAGCGAAGTAAAAGTGCAAGGTTATGTGCTTCTTGAGGAGAGTCTAAACCAGTAATACGGAAGTTACGGCCTAAGCGCGTTTGAATCGTTGCTACGTTTAAGATTTCAACCACTTTTTTGAATTCTGGTTTACCGTCCTTACTAACGCGTGTTGTTGGCTTGTATTCTATGAATACCGATGCCATTGGCTTACCAACGTTATCTTTTGAAAAGCGTGACATGATATTGCCACCTTTTGCATCAAGCTTAATGTTTACTTGAGGACGACCATTTTCATCAAAACTTGAAGAAGCACCAACTATACGGTCACCACGAAGCATTACACGTTTTTTAACTAACACGGGTTGACCATTATCACGGCGAGGGATAATTTCTGAACTACCTGGTACACGACCATTTAGCGCATCTCGCATATCGGTTTTAACATCAGCTAAACGGAATTCTAATGTTGCAGTCGCATTAAGAATTTGCTTGGCACGCGCGGTATCTTGAATACCCGGAAGTTGTACAACAATACGATCTGCACCTTGGCGTTGAACCAGTGGCTCAGCAACACCAATTTCATTTACACGATTACGAATAATCGTTATGTTTTGTTGTAGCGCATACTCTTTCGTTTCTTTTAGTTTTTGCTCTGTCATTACCGCGGTAACGTCAAGTGCATCCGTTGAGCCATCTTCTTCAACAATTAAATCGCGATAGTTTTTCTTTAATAGCTTTCGGCCATTTTCTAAGTCTTCAGCATTACGGAACTTAACCACAACACCTTGCTTACCAGAAATTTCTTTAATTGAACTATAACGGATCTTCTCGCCTAATAAGTCACTTTTAAAGTCAGCTACCATGCCTTCTTTTGCAGCATCAATGGCCGCGTCCATATCTACCGCCATAGTAAAGTGAACACCACCACGTAAATCTAAGCCTAACTTCATTGGATTACCACCAATGTTTTTCAGCCATTCAGGTTGTGCAGGCGCTAAGTTTAAAGCGGTAATATATTTGTCGCTTAAGGTATTAGCGATAATATCTTTTGCTTTAAGTTGATCGTTAGTATCTGTAAAACGCACTAAAATACGCTCATCTTCCAACGTCATCTTTAAAAAGCTTATGCTATTTTCATCTAGTGCAGCTTTAATTTTATCTTGAGTGCTTACGTCTACTACCGCGTTTCTAGTGCCTGATATTTGTACGGAAGGATTTTCCCCGTACAAATTTGGTGCTGCGTATAAAAATCCTATTGCTAGAACCATCAGCACCATTATGTATTTCCATAATGGATATTTGTTTAACACAGTTAATAATCCCTAATTGTTATTACAGCGACTTCATCGTGCCTTTCGGTAAAACAGCAGTAACAGACGATTTCTGAACAGTCACTTCTACTTCATCATTTAATGCTACTAATACAAAATCTTTTTCATCAGAGACTTTTACAACACGACCAACTAAGCCACCTTGTGTTAATACTTCATCGTTTTTGCTAATCGCATTTAGCAATTCTTTGTGCTCTTTTACACGCTTAGCTTGTGGACGATAAATTAGGAAATAGAAAATAAGACCGAAAATACCGATCATTACTAAAAATTCCATGCCACCACCTTGTGGTGCAGCAGTTTGCGCGTAGGCATTACTTATAAACATTGAGGATCCCCTTACTACATAGACTTGTTTTATATAAAGCAACCATAAGTAAAAGCTAAGTTACTTTACTTTGTTATTGAAGGAATAGTGGGGGCTTAAATTTACATTCTCAACCCTGCTATTCATTGTTGTACTTTCCCAGCACAAAAATTGCAGCTATTCTAGCAGAAGGAACACAGGAGGTGTGGAGTTTTTCAGCAGATTTTAACGAAAAATCTCCAGATAAATTTGTATCCCTAAACGAATTAGGGATACATCTTCAGGCAAAGCTTAAATAAACGAAAGTAACGCCGTATTTAAGACCTAGCGACGGCTTGTAACACTTTCGAATTGTCCAATCAGCTGATCCAACGTTTCAGCTAGCTTATGAAGCTCGCTAGTTTCATCAGCAATTCTTAATACATTTTCCATATTACTGTGCGAATTAGCCTGAATGTCGGTCATATTTAGGTTAATGTTCTCTAAACTGACTGATTGTTCTTCCGTCGCAGTAGCAACCAAACGGTTCATATCAGATATTCGATTAAAGTTTTCACGGTTGGCACGTAAGATCTCTTCCGCCTTGGAGATTGAATTCGTCGTGATTTCAGATTGCTTAATAATCTGAGAAATTTCACTCGATGCCGAAACAGACGTAGACTTTAATGCATCCATAATAGATTGAATTTCATGCGTGGAGTCAGCGGTTTTCTTCGCTAAATTTCTAACTTCTTCTGCAACAACCGCGAAGCCTCTTCCATGTTCGCCCGCACGCGCGGCCTCAATTGCGGCGTTCAATGCAAGTAAGTTAGTTTGATCGGAAATCGTTTGAATGACTTCTAGCGCACTCACTATTGTTTCAGTATTCTCATTCAATGAGTCAATGACTTTAGATACATCATGTATGTTGTGAGACAAGCCATTAATATCTTCAATGGTATTACTTACAACATCGCGAATGATAGAGGCGTTCTTCTGTATTTGACTTGCTACATCTGCCGCATCACCAGCATTTCTGGCTACATCAACCACTGATACGTTAATCTCACTCAAAGTATTTGAAATTTGCGCAGTGTTATCGTCGTTCGCTTGCGAGCTGGCTAAGGTATTTTCAGCTTTATGCTTTAAGCTTTCAGCCACATCACGTAGTTTATGACCACTACTGGCTATTCTGCCAAAAACGCTTTCTAGCTTGTGCGCAAACTGGTTATAACCCTTTGCCACATCAACCAGCTCTTTTTGCCCCGACTCAGGTAAACGATATGATAAATCTGCATCGCCTTTACCCATTTGCAAAAATAGCTCAGCTAAATGATTAATAGGTTTAGCAATTGAGCCGCCAATAAACATCGCAACAACACCAGAAATTAACACGACCAGTAATGTCCAAAGCATCATTTTCCATGATGCCGCATCTAGTCTGGAAAACATTTCATGATAAGGCACCTGTGCTACAACGTACCACTGCATACTAGGCACATAGCTTGTGGCGACTATTGTTTCTTTACCATCAAGTTCTAGTATTGAAGCGCTGAATGCCTTTTCAGATAACAAATTATTCGCCGTATTAGCGCCCAAAATGTCACTCAACGACTTTTTACCTACTTTACTACGGTCTTTGTGAATTTGTATGGCACCTTGTTTATTAACCAAGTACACAAAGCCAGATTCTTCAATTTTAAAGCTGTTAAGCATATCAACAATGTTGTCGAACGATTTTGCAGTACCTGACAAGCCTCTACCGCCGAGCTGCTGGTAATTTACAAATAAGTTAGTTTTACCTGTATCAGGCTCCTGATAAATACTCACCATGACAGGTTCGCCACTGTCGATATATGAGAAAAACCAACTATCTGCCGCTCCGCGCTGTAGCGTTCTTAAAAAGCCGTCTTGATTCCAATATTTAGCAGTAGATCTATCAGCAAAAGAGGCGGCACTAAGGTTATTTTGTTCAACCGTTTTTTTTAGCTTTTCTATTAGTATTGCTTCACCAGCAGCATCTTGCTTGTTTACATTCCAATCAAGAATAAATGCATCGCTCGCTATCTGTTGCGAAATCACCTTCATCAAGGCAATTTCTTTTTCGATTTGACCACTAATTTGCTTAATAATATTTGGCAGCTCTGTGCTTACTACCCTTTCTTCAATGATATTTTTAGCAGTCCATTGACTCAGCGAACCAATCAATACACTGGTAAAAACAACGAATGAAATTAGTGTAAATATGATTTTTTGTTTTATGGATAAGTTATTCATTTGACCTCACTACTCTATAGGCTAAGGCATTTTTACCTAAAAGGTGCATGGATGTCACGCCAATCATGTACATTTATCTGCTGTATTTAATATTTATTGAGTACATATTTCACTAAAAATAAAAAAGGCCTTAAATTAAGGCCTTGATTAACAAATGATTAAGCTTCTTCTAACGCTGGGACGTCTTTGCCTTGGCGGCCGTAAAAAACTTTTACATATTCTTCTAATTTATTTTCAGCAATCGCATCTCGCAATTCTTGCATGATGCGTTGATAGAAACGTAAGTTATGAATTGTATTCAAACGTGCACCTAAAATTTCATTGCACTTATCCATGTGATGAAGATATGCACGTGAGTAGTTTTCGCAAGTATAACAATCACAGTGTTCATCTAACGGTGCGGTATCATCTTTATGACGAGCATTACGGATTTTAATTACGCCTTCAGTCGTAAATAAATGGCCATTCCTAGCATTACGTGTTGGCATCACGCAGTCAAACATGTCTATACCACGACGTACAGCTTCCACGATGTCCTCGGGTTTACCTACTCCCATTAAATAACGTGGCTTTTGATCCGGTAATTTACTCACTGTGTGGTTAAGCACATTAATCATGTCTTCTTTCGGCTCACCTACCGACAGGCCGCCAATTGCATAACCATCAAAACCTATTTTTTCTAGTCCTTCTAATGAAATATCACGTAACTCTGGGTACATCCCCCCCTGAACAATACCAAATAACGCAGAAGGATTGTCACCGTGTGCCTCTTTTGAACGAGCAGCCCAACGTAGCGATAACTCCATTGATTTACGAGCTTCATCTTTCGTTGCAGGATACGGCGTACATTCATCAAAGATCATTACAATATCAGAACCTAAATCGCGCTGAACTTCCATGCTACGCTCAGGTGTTAACATGATTTTTTCACCATTAATTGGTGAACGAAATAACACACCTTCTTCTGTAATTTTGCGTAAATCACCTAAACTGAATACTTGGAAGCCACCTGAATCAGTAAGAATTGGTTTATCCCAATGCATAAAGTCATGCAAGTCACCATGTTTTTTAATGACTTCAGTGCCCGGGCGTAACATTAAGTGAAAGGTGTTCCCCAAACAGATGTGCGCACCAGACTCTTTTAGTTCTTCTGGTGTCATACCTTTTACTGAGCCATAAGTGCCAACAGGCATGAAAGCTGGCGTTTCAACCACACCACGCTCAAAAGTTAAACGACCGCGACGTGCTTTACCGTCAGTATTAATTAGTTCATATTTCATGTTTTTTCTCTTATCAGATAAACAGTCTGATTCACGTTAGTTTAAAGTTAGATTTAACCTCATCCGCTAAGCGGTGTTCGCTTAGCGGACTAATTGTAGTTTAATCCTAAAATAAGTATTCCTAGAAGCGTAGCAGAACCAGGATAAGGGTGTTAAAAAGTATGTGGATTAGCGTTCTTGTTTTTCTAAAAACATTGCATCGCCGTAACTAAAAAAGCGGTACTGTTCTTCAACTGCGACATTGTACGCATTCATGATATTTTCAAAGCCACAAAACGCGCTCACCAACATTAATAACGTAGACTCTGGTAGATGGAAATTTGTTACCATGGCATCAATAACTTTAAATTCATATCCTGGATAAATAAAGATATCGGTATCACCATAATAAGGTGCAATTTCACCCGTTGTTGATTTCCAAGCAGCACTTTCTATTGAACGAACGGAAGTAGTCCCCACGGCTATTACACGCTTGCCGTTTTGCTTAGTTCTCTGAATAGCGTCAACTACATGTGGAGGCACTTCAATGTACTCTGAATGCATAATATGCTCATCAACCGTGTCTACTCGAACCGGCTGAAAAGTACCAGCACCCACGTGCAGCGTAACAAACGCAACTTCTGCGCCCTTTTCTTTTAGTTGCTCGATTAACGTCTCATCAAAATGCAAACCCGCGGTTGGTGCAGCCACAGCGCCCGGCTTTTCACTATAAACCGTTTGATAACGCTGCTTATCTTCGTCATTGTCTGGACGGTTAATATAGGGCGGTAGTGGCATGTGCCCTACTCGTTCAAGGATGCTAAGTACGCTTTCTTCCGCTAAAAACTTAAGCTCGAACAAGTCGCCTTGGCGCTGAACCATTTCCACTTCAACTGCGTTTTCTAACGTAATGCGATTACCAGGCTTGGGGGCTTTATTAGCACGAACATGAGCTAAAACTGAGTGCTCATCAAGTACTCTCTCTACGAGCACTTCAACTTTTCCGCCAGAGCTTTTACTGCCAAACAAACGCGCAGGAATAACCTTGGTATTATTAAAAATAAGTAAATCGCCTTCATTCACTAACGACACAATATCGGTAAATTGACGATGAACAAGCTCACCAGAGTTACCATCTAAATGCATTAGCCGGCTACTACTTCTTGCCTTTTTAGGAAATCGAGCTATTAACTCATCTGGTAAATTAAAAGTGAATTTAGATACTTGCATAATAAGCCTGTTGTTTTACTTAAATCAGGTGAAAAATAAATCGGCGCTAGTCTATTGATTGCACGCTTTAATAGCAAGTGAAAGCGACTTATATTGGCGTGCTTCACTATTTTGGCATCTACGTTATTAACCTAAACATGGTAACTATGCTAGTTTTAAAGATGCCTGTGTGAATTCTATTTAATTAGCAGGTTTTGTTTCAATCATCATAGTTAATTTTTCTCATTCAAATAAATAATAAGGATAAACAAATGGAAATGGTAACGAATGCGATTAACTGGTTTGAGATTCCAGTAGAAGATTTTAATCGTGCAAAACAGTTTTATAGTAAAATTTTTGATTTCGATATGCCTGAGCATGAAATGGAAGGCATGAAAATGGGTTTTCTATTATGTGAAAAGGAAGGGGTGGGCGGTGCCATTATTAATGATCCAAACAACAAACCTTGCACTGAAGGCACTACCATTTACCTTAACGGTGGGAAAGACTTAAATACCGTACTTAACCGCGTACAAGACGCAGGTGGCTCAGTATTAATGGCTAAAACTCAACTGCCAGATGAAATTGGTTATATTGCCATGTTTACCGACACCGAAGGCAACCGTTTGGGCTTACATTCGCATAATTAATACGGAAAAACTAACACTGTCGTTAATACAGCCGTAATGTTGTGCTTAAGCCTTGTGAATAAACCACATAGTTTATTCCCGCATCATAAATAAGCTTAAGCACATAATTTTAATTACTGATCACTCTGCTTCTTTAGTAAAATAAAAACCCAAGCTTTGCTTTAATGTAGCAGGTAATTCTGGCAGCTGATCTTTACCAATTAAAAACGTCGCCATTTGAAATAAATCTAAAAAAATACGATTTTTTTCAGTAGTACGTTTTAAATAATCGTGTCCTGATGAACCACCTGTGCCAATTTTTGTACCTAACATTCGCTGAACCATCATCGCGTGTTTATAACGCCATATTGTTAGGTTTTCATCGATATCAGTTAAGCAGGTTAAAAATTGAAAAGGTAAATTAAAGGCTGGCTCTTCACGATACAAACTGATAAACAGTGCCGACAACATAGCACGCTGAGATAATCGAAATACGCCCTCTTGTTTTAATTTTTGGTATTTCTGTTCGTCGAGTAATGCCGCAAACTTTTCTCTGGTTGCCTCAATCTCTTTTAACTGCACTTCTCTATCGGTATCAGATATAGCTTCAATACTCTCAACAATTTCACTATCTCGTTTAAGCATGTCGGTCGTAGCATTTTGATACATTTGCCAGAAATTAAACTCACCAAACTCCAAAAATGGCATGCGCTCTAACCACTGCTCTACCCGCTCAAACAGACTAGGGCTTTTTTCAAATGATAGTAAAAATTCGCGATCGTTTTCATTTAGTCGAGAGTAGAATGATTGTTTATCAAAGTCGATTCTATATTCACTTTTTAAGCCCAACCCCATTTCTAACATTTTGAATTGAACCGATTGGAAGCCAGAAGCAGGAACAAGGTAATCACGAAATGATAAAAAGTCTTGCGGCGTCATTGTTTCCATAACACCAATTTGCTGATTCAACAATTGTTGAATAGTAATTACTCGCTTCAAGCGATGCACCACGGTGATGAGTTTATCGTCGCGCACTTGTTGCTCAGAAAAGTCATTAAGTACGGACTTAATCTCATGTAGAATTTGCTTAAACCATAGCTCGTATGCCTGATGCACAATAATAAAAAGTGTTTCATCATGAGCTTCATTGCCGTATTTCGTGCTTTCTGGTTCTTGCGCACTTAAAATTTTGTCTAACTGTAAATAATCGCCGTAGTAACAAGGTTGCTGGTTTTTTTGCATTGTACTCTCGTTGCTTTTAATTCTAATTATTATTAAGCGAACGCCTTACCGCAATTTGCGTTCATACATAGCCCTATATTTACTGATACCCAAAGCAATTGAAGACGTCGCTAAGCAATAGATTACTGAGCCCCAATAAACCAGATAAACTGAATAATTGAGGTGACAGCGCAGACAGCAACACTGCATCTTCAAGCGGGTTAGGTATATCTTTTCACAAAGTCATTGTTAAATACAGGTAAAAAATAATTAGAGCTTTTCGCCAATAACGCTTATGCTAAAGCTATAACAATTAGAAAGTTAATCCGAAGGGTCTCAACGATGAAATTAGATAACGACATTCATAATTATTATGAGCATTTAGTGATTGAACATCTTACTGAGCTAGGTATTGATAAAACCAAAAGCGCTGATTATGTATCTGACTTAAGCTGCATTGTGCTTAATCAACTCCCTCCGCGTTATATACGTTTTCAAGTAGACATGGCATTTTATATGCCACAACATGACCGCATTGAAATGGAAATGAAAGTAAAAGAAGCCATTGAGCGTGCCATTAATTATTTAGACAGCAAAGACCTTCGCAAACAGCATGAAACAACCTAATACATTAGACAACGCCCCTGAGCACATTAAATTAGCGGTCGATTTAATTATGTTACTAGAGCAAAATAAAATTGACCCTAACACCGCACTGCAAGCGCTTGAAATAGTAAAAAATGACTTAGAAAAACGAGCACATCCCCCACAATGTGAGTAGCATTCAACATTATAGTATTTATTCCACACTAAACTATTTATAAACAGCGCATACAGAGTGCGATATAATTAAGAGCCGAACACCTTATCTGCGAAAATCAAAAATAAATTGGAATATCCTCAATGAATCGCCGTAAAAAAATTAACGAAACACTTAAACGTAAAGCTAAAAAAGCCAATGCAAAAAAACAAAAAAGCAATAAGCCGGGATACATCAGCAAGGCCGACCGAAAAAAATTAGAGAACAATTCTGAGCAATCTATTCAGAAACACATTGATGCATAAGCAAGCTCCTTTTAACAAGTTTTATTTACTGTGAACTTTCGAGCCTCACCACTATTGATTTATTGTGGCCTAATCAATTATTAACTTATTCTTTATTATTGTGATATTTAAATTAAAAGCCTCCTCCTTGGTAGAAAAAGCAGAGCCGTGAATAAGTAAAGCTCACCCTAGTATGAAAATTGACTTAAAGGCTTACGGTAAGATATTGAAAACCCTACGAGGACGAGCCAAGTGCTTTGAAGTAACACAGCACACTACTCATGATGCGCTGACACTAGAACAAACCTCATTGAATATATTGAGCAATATAAAAGGCAAGGTGAAGAAGTTATATAACTAGATCAACTAGCTTTGACAATATATTAAAATTAAGAAAATTGGCTGAGGCTGTGAACCCGCAACACTAAGGTAGCGGACTTACAACACTAGCCAGAAATGATGCTTAAAGGAGAGTTGCGCTAGTTAAGCACAGTTATTTTTAGGCGCTGACTTGTATATTTTTAGCACGGGTTGCATATTTTTTTGTAGATCTTCAATCCGTGTTTGTGGCGCTGGGTGAGTTGATAATAATTCTGGTGGGCGTTTGCCTCCTGCTGCTTTATCCATATTTTTCCATAGCTGAACAGCTTCTTTAGGATTAAACCCTGCTTTTGCCATTAACTCTAAGCCAATTAAATCTGCTTCACTTTCGTGTGTGCGACTAAATGGTAAAGTGAAACCAACCTGCATACCTAAACCAAGTGCAGACATCCACTGCGCTTTGCCACCCACATCGTTCGCGGTTAACACCGTATCAGCCACTTGTAAGCCCATTTGTGCTACCGCACTGGTCGACATACGTTCGTTACCATGTTCTGCAATTACGTGGCCGACTTCGTGCCCCACAACAGCTGCGAGTTGATCATTAGTTTCAGCTACTTTTAATAAACCTGTGTAAATGCCTATTTTCCCACCAGGAAGCGCAAATGCATTCACTTGTTCATCATCAAACACTTTTACTTCCCAAGTGCCGTTAAATACCTCTTTTCCAACCTTTGCAGTAATTGAGTTCGCAACACAGTTTGCTCTAGCTAAATGCTTTGGATTGGTTGATAGCTTAGTGCTTTCTTTCATTTCATCAAATGCATCAACACCCATTTTTTGAAGGTTTGATTCAGAAAATAGTTTTAACTGCTTTCTGCCAGTAGGCGACTCTGCACAACCCGCAAGTAATACGGTGGAAAGTAAGGGGATGAATAGGTATTGAGTGTGTTTCATAAAGCCTCTATTGTTTTTAATTAGTATCAACAGCGTGCGGGCAAGTTATTGTGCTTTGATATAACCAACAATAACACGCCTGAGTATTGTATTTATGATAGACGTTTTTTTTGATTTAAATGCGCCGTTTATAATAGCAAATAAGTAAAAAGGCTCCTTAGTAGAGCCTTTACGTTAGTGCTTGTTAAACCGTCTCTTCTGTATTGTTTTCAACCGCATCTATGGCAATACTTTCAACGCGCTGAAGGCCGCGTGGTAACTTATTCCCTCTTCGCCCTCGCTCCCCGCGATAATGTTCAATATCAGAGGGTTTTAACGTTAACTTACGCTTACCTGCATAAAGCGTGATTGCGCTATCGCTAGGGATTGCGGTTAACACGCTAACAAATTCTTCACGGCTTGCAGCGCGCGCTGAAGGAATAGAAATAATCTTATTACCTTTGCCTTTACTCAGTTGAGGTAAGTCGGCCAGTGGGAATACAAGCATTCGTCCTTCATTAGAAATGGCTAAACATAGGTCATTTTCTACATTCTGTACTGGTGAAGGCGGTAATAACTTAGCGCCTTTGGGTAATGACACGACCGCTTTACCATTTTTGTTACGGCTAACTAAATCTGCAAACTTTACAATAAAACCATAACCTGCGTCTGATGCCATTAAATAATAATGGTCGTCATTGCCCATTAATACGTGTTCAAAGTTAACACCTGCGGCTAAATTAAATCGGCCTGTTAGCGGCTCTCCTTGACTGCGTGCAGACGGTAAGCCGTGCGCATCCGTAGCAAAGCCTCGTCCACTGGTATCTAAAAATACAGCGGGTTGATTGCTTTTACCTTGTGCCGACGAGCGATAACTGTCGCCTGCTTTATAGCTTAGAGCTTGGGCATCAACATCGTGCCCTTTTGCACAACGTGCCCAGCCTTTCTCTGACAATACAACCGTCACTGACTCGCTCGGCATCAACTCCTTTTCAGTTAATGCTTTCGCTTCACCACGTTCAACTAGTGGAGAGCGGCGCTCATCACCGTACTTTTCTGCCGCTTCTTTTAATTCTTTTTTAATTAATCGCGTCATTTTAGCTGCTGAACCCAGAGTCGATTCAATTTGATCACGCTCTTTCGCCAGCTCGTCTTGCTCGCCACGAATTTTTACTTCTTCAAGTTTCGCTAAATGACGTAATTTAAGCTCTAAAATAGCTTCTGCTTGAATCTCTGAAATACCAAACCGCTCAATTAATACGGGTTTGGGCTTATCGTTATTTCTTATTATTTCAATAACTTCGTCAATATTTAAGAATGCAACCAATAAGCCTTCTAAAATATGTAAACGCGCTAATACTTTGTCTAAACGGTACTGAAGTCGTTTCGTTACCGTTTCACGGCGAAAACGCAACCACTCAGACAGAATCATTTTTAAGTCTTTAACTTGTGGTCTGCCATCAAGGCCAAGCATATTTAAGTTAACGCGATAGTTTTTCTCAAGGTCGGTAGTTGCAAAAATATGCGCCATTAACTGTTCAATATCAATTCGATTAGAACGCGGAACAATCACTATTCTAGTCGGGTTTTCATGATCAGATTCATCACGTAAATCTGTGACCATAGGCAATTTTTTCGCCTGCATTTGCTGCGCTATTTGCTCGAGAACTTTTGCACCCGACGTTTGATGCGGCAACGCAGTAATAACTATTTCACCCTGCTCAACAATATACACGGCACGCATTTTTATGCTGCCACGTCCTGTCTCATAAATTTTTTGAATATCTTTTCTTGGCGTGATGATTTCAGCTTCGGTAGGAAAGTCTGGCCCGTTAACGTGTTCCATTAACTCTTCTGTGGTGCATTTAGGGCTATCAAGCACATGCAGGCACCCCGCTACCACCTCACGTACATTATGGGGTGGAATATCGGTCGCCATACCTACTGCAATTCCCGTAACCCCATTTAATAGAATATGAGGGAGGCGAGCAGGCAAGTTTTTAGGCTCATTTAATGTGCCATCGAAATTAGGCAACCAATCAACCGTACCTTGACCAAGTTCAGATAATAATACTTCAGAGAATTTTGATAACCGAGCTTCAGTATAACGCATCGCAGCAAATGACTTTGGATCGTCCGCCGCCCCCCAGTTTCCTTGGCCGTCAACTAAAGGATATCGATAAGAAAAAGGCTGAGCCATTAGCACCATGGCTTCATAACAAGCCGAGTCTCCATGAGGGTGATATTTACCAAGTACATCACCAACTGTTCTTGCAGACTTCTTATATTTAGCAAGCGCAGATAGTCCCAGTTCCGACATTGCATACACAATGCGTCGTTGTACTGGCTTCAAGCCATCACCAATATGCGGTAATGCTCGATCCATAATTACGTACATTGAATAGTTTAAATAAGCTTCTTCTGTAAATCGCCTTAATGGCAATTGCTCTACTCCATCGAGGCTTAAATCATTCATATCAGTCATTATTCACTTCTCAATTATCTTTATCTGCGCTAAAAGTTGCTGTTGCCTAGGGTTGTGTTCAGGTAAAACGCTAAGGTAAGGCCACTTCGGCTTTATCACCTTTCTGTTCTAACCACACTTTTCTGTCGCCAGAGCGCTTTTTCGCTAATAACATATCCATTAGCTCCATTGTTTGCTCAACATCATCAAGAGTTAGTTGTACTAAGCGACGGGTATTAGGATCCATGGTGGTTTCGCGTAATTGTAATGGATTCATTTCACCAAGCCCTTTAAAGCGCTGTACGTTAATTTTTCCTTTTTTCTTTTCGGCGGCAATTCGATCAAGAATACCTTCTTTTTCTGCTTCATCTAGTGCGTAATACACATCTTTTCCAACGTCCACGCGATATAACGGTGGCATTGCAACATATACATGGCCTTGCTCTACTAATGTTTTAAAATGCTGTACAAATAGCGCACACAATAATGTGGCAATATGCAATCCATCTGAATCAGCATCTGCAAGGATACATATTTTACCGTAACGCAAAGATGAAAGGTTTTCACTGTCTGGATCGATACCAATGGCTACTGAGATATCATGCACTTCTTGCGAGGCAAGAATTTGACCCGATTCAACTTCCCATGTATTTAAGATCTTGCCGCGCAGCGGCATAATGGCTTGAAATTGACGATCTCGCGCTTGTTTTGCAGACCCACCAGCGGAGTCACCTTCTACTAAAAACAGTTCGGTTTGATTTACATCTTGGCTAGAGCAGTCAGTTAATTTTCCCGGTAGTGCAGGTCCTGAAGTTACCTTCTTACGCACCACTTTTTTACTCGCGCGTAGTCGTTTTTGCGCATTATTGATGCAGATTTCAGCAAGTTGCTCTGCTATTTCGGTGTGTTCATTAAGCCACAAACTAAATGCATCTTTTACCACACCAGAAACAAACGCCGCGCACTGTCGTGAGGACAACCGTTCTTTAGTTTGCCCAGCAAATTGCGGTTCTTGCATTTTTACTGAAAGAATATAATTACACTTGTCCCAAATATCTTCTGGAGAAAGTTTTACACCACGCGGCATTAAATTTCTGAATTCACAAAATTCGCGCATAGACTCGAGTAAGCCCTGACGTAAACCGTTTACATGTGTACCACCTTGCGCGGTTGGAATAAGGTTCACATAGGATTCAGTAACCGACTCTCCGCCTTCTGGTAACCAATTTACCGCCCAGTCTACTGCTTCGTGATTTCCTTTAAACGAGCCAATAAATGGCTCTTCAGGTAATGAAACCCACTCTTTTACTGATTCAAAAAGATAATCACGAAGGCCGTCTTGATAACACCAGTCTTCTTGCTTGCCTGTAATTTTGTCTTTGAATTTTATTTGTAATCCCGGACAAAGCACTGCTTTAGCGCGCAAAAGGTGTAATAACCTAGCAACGGAAAACTTTGCCGTATCAAAATAACTCGCATCTGGCCAAAAACGTACTCTGGTACCCGTATTACGCTTTCCTACTGTGCCAATTTGGGTTAAATCTTGTACTTTATCACCGTTTTCAAATGCAATTTCATATTCAATACAATCGCGTTTTACAACCACTTCTACACGCGTTGATAAAGCATTAACCACTGAGATACCAACACCGTGCAAACCGCCTGAAAAAGCGTAATTCTTGTTGGAGAATTTACCACCCGCATGCAGTTTACAAAAAATCAGCTCAATGCCGGGTATACCTTCTTCAGGGTGAATATCAACCGGCATACCACGCCCGTTATCAATGACCTCTAAAGATTGGTCTTCATGAAGTATCACTTCAATTTTATCTGCATGGCCAGCGAGTGCTTCATCCACACTATTATCAATGACTTCCTGTCCTAAGTGATTGGGCCGGACCGTATCGGTATACATACCCGGACGACGACGAACGGGCTCTAAACCATTGAGGACTTCAATGGATTCTGCGTTGTAATCTTGTTCTGCCATAAATAATAAGTCTAATGCTGTGGTGTTATTAATTAAGAATTTGTTTTTATTGGTTTTACGCTAATTCGAAAAATTTCACAATATCTGGTAAAAATCTCTCATAACCAATAAAAGCATGATTGCCGCCAACTTCTACTGTTTGCCGTGCATATTTGTATTTTTCTACTGCCAGCTGATAGTTTAACACTTCATCTTCCGTTTGTTGCAATAACCAGTACTGCTTGGGAAAATTTATCGTGGGTGTATTCATTTCATGTAACTCGTTTACATGATGTGGAGCCAAAACATATCGCTCTTCGGTATAAAGGTTTACCTGCTCGCCTAAGAATTGCGGAAATAAGTTGTATGGATCAACGGCTGGATTAATCAATACCGCTTTTAACGGCTTTTTAATCTTTTCAACAAAATACGTTGCCAAATAACCACCTAACGAGCTACCAATAAAACCAATTAAATTATCTTGATGCCTGTTTATCAATTCTGTTATTTGTTCAAGCGCAGCTTTAGGTGTATTACATAATTGCGGAATCACGCAATGCACTTGGATGTTGTTATCTTTAAAGTAACCTTGTGTCAGAGTCGCTTTTTCAGAGTATCGCGAGCTATTAAAGCCATGTAAGTAAATAATCACAGGCAATGTGGAGTGAGCAATGTCTTGCTTTAGGTTGAATGTGTGTAAATTATCACACTTTGTATTTATCATTATTAAGTGCTAACTCCTTATTCATGCTAGCCACTCAACAAACGTTTCAATAGTAGCAGGTTGCGTACAGTGCGCTTCTGTTTTAGACAAAGGTAATAAAATGACTCGATAAGCAGGCGGTAGCTGACTAATTTGCCAGTCGACTGTCTGCTTTTCAAACTGTATAGAGGTTGCGGGTGTAGCGAATATATCTATTTGCTTAAAATTAATATGGTACTCATTATGAACGTGACCATGGAATATACAACGAACTTGGGGATACTGAGACACATTCGTTAACCACCCACTCCCGTTTTCCAAAATGTGTTTGTCTAAGTATCCATCAATGGGTAATGGATGATGATGACAAAATAAGATGGCGTGTTCATTTTCCGGAATAGCGTTTAATACGTGGATTATTTCACTTTGATGTTCTTCACTTATCCAACCAGCGGGCGTACTGCCTTTAGAATTGCAAAGCAAAATATGCCAATCAGCCACTTTTAAATATTTCTCAGTCATAAATGGCGCGGCAAAAAAGTGTTCATTCATAAGCGCAACTTCGTCATGATTCCCGGGCAACCATACCACTGGCAAAGCCAAATTTGATTTAGCTATTGCTTGCTGTAAAGTTTGCTGTAAAAGTTGATAAGAAGCTGTCGTATGATCTTGTGTTATATCGCCAGTCATAATTAATGCATCAGCATCACCGTGGTGCTGCGCAATGTGTGAGAGTACATTAAGTAAGTTCTGATACGTATTACCATGAAAATAGCAGCTTTCTTGATCAGCAAATAAATGTAAATCTGTTATTTGAATAAGCTTTGCAGCATGCGCATTAGCATTGCCTTGCTTATTTTTTGATACTGGTAATGAAGATGGCGGATTAAACCAAGGGTCATCTAACGGCAAACTTAATACCTCAAATACGACGTTGCAGTAGAATTAAAAATTAACGGCGATATTAACTCGGCCAGAATTAAGACAAAACTGAACCCACTCCTTTAAGAATTGATTAGTTAAAAACTTCTCATTCTGTTGATGCATTTTTTCATTAGGATAATCATAGCTCGGTTTAATACGACTAATGTTCTGGCTACTGATCACTTCTGCTAAGCGTGCATCATGATACAACCTCACATCCATATGCGGCCTTAAGTATTCAGGTAAGCCATTTTGCAATTGTTCACACGCAACTAATGTAGTGTATTTACTGCACTCTTTAATGGTGAGTTGGTACGTTAAGCCATCATTTACAAAAAACTGACTATGAAAGCCTACAGGTTCAATTTGAGGTAGCAGTTTCAGCAAGTTGGCGTAATTCCCTTCGCACAGAGTCATAAACTGCTTAATACTTGGCACATAGCGTTTCGGCTTGTTACCTAATATATGTGAATTTGTGCTATTCGATACACCCATTAATGAATACGCCTTAATTTGTATTAGCTACAAGTAATAAACTGTGTAACATTTATAACCATGCAGCTTTCACCTTTGCCAAGTTTAATTGTAACCATTGCAAGCTAATAACGGTAGCCGCATTTTCTATTTTCCCGTCGTTTAATAAATTCATTGCGTGCTCGCGGGTCATAACATGCACTTTTATATCCTCATGTTCTTCCGGTAACCCATGCACACCTTCAGCCAACTCACTATTTACATTAGCAATATATAGGTGTAACCGCTCACTGGTACCGCCTGGGCTAGATAAATAACTTAGCATTGGCATCACTTCTGTTACATCTAATCCTGACTCCTCTTTAGTTTCACGAATTGCCACTTGTTGGGGCGACTCACCCTGCTCAATCACTCCCGCTACGCACTCCAATAACCAAGGAGAATGCTGCGAAGACATTGCTCCCATTCTAACTTGCTCAATTAACACCACTTTGTCATTACTAACATCATAGGGCAGTAATGCAGCGGCGTTGCCTCTTTCCATAATTTCTCGGCAAACTAGTTCACTCCACTCACCAGAAAATAAGCGATGACGAAAAAGATACTTTTCAACCGAAAAGTATCCGTTGTAAACTGTCTCTGTTTTTTCAATATTGATATCTGAATGTTTAAACATTATTCAATGTTGTCCCGCTTTTGGATTAAATTTTTACAAGTTTAATAAAAACATTATGTTACACTTGAACGCTTGTGGTTACGAATGAGTGGTTAACAAATTAATTATTCACCGTACAATAACCCCATTATAAATAATAATATTCGCCACCGGATGACGGAACATAACACAATGAAAAAAACCATACTCTCATTACTTATCAGTGTGGCAGCAGTTACTTCTGCTCAAGCCGATGATTTAGTCAGTGTTTATCAATTAGCGCTAAAAAATGACCCTCAATTATTGAAAGCCGCTGCAAATATCGATTTAAATAAAGCACGCGAAAGCCAAACTTCAGCAGTGTTGCAACCACAAATCGATTTAGAATCAAGTTTATCTCGTACTGATACTGATGGTGGTGGGTTTTACGACAGAGACCCATTCACAGGCGTTCCGATCACAGATGAAGACGGCAACTTAGTTCAAACGCCATTCAATTACGAACGTGAAGTTGACCAGCTAATTACTACGATTAGTTTAAGACAGTCATTATTCGATATGAGTAAATGGTACGACTTAGACGCCGCGGAACAAAGAACACTTCAAGCAGAAGCAAATTACGCGTTCGCTAAGCAAGGCCTAATTGTTCGTACTACTCAAGCTTACTTCGACATTCTTAAGTCTCAAGACGATTTAGAGTTTGTTCAGTCTGAAAAGAAAGCCATTGAAAGGCAGTTAGAGCAAACTAAGCAGCGCTTTGAGGTTGGTTTAACCGCAATTACTGACGTTCACGAAGCACAAGCACAGTTTGATAACGCTGTAGCGCAAGAAATTCGCGCAAGAAACGGGGTTGAAATTGCTAAAGAAGTATTACGTGAAATCACGAATACCTATCCGAATGAATTAAATCAATTAAATACAGCTCGTTTTTCAACGAATAACCCTGTTCCGGCAACCGTTCAGGAGTGGATTTCATTAGCAGAGCAAAATAATCTTGAGCTAAAAGCAAATCAGCTAGCGGTTGAAATTGCTAAACGTAATATAGATGCGGCACAAGCAGGACACATGCCTACCCTTTCATTTAGCGCAAGCCAGAGTTATACAGAACAAGAAAATAATGACACAAATATCTTCGCTAATGGCTCTATCAATCAAGTGACTGAGCCACCTACTGTTGAAACAACCCGCTTAGGATTAACACTTAACTTGCCTATTTATAGCGGCGGTGCAACGACAGCGATTGTTAAACAAGCTCAAGCTCAATTTGTCGATGCTAGTGAAACACTTGAGCAAGCACATCGAAATGTAATTCGTAAAGTAAGAACGTCTTATGCTGACGTTGCGTCATTAATTCCAACCGTTCGCGCATTAGAACAAGCGGTGGTATCTGCAGAAAGTGCTCTAAAAGCAACAGAAGCAGGTTTTGAAGTAGGTACACGTACTATTGTCGATGTATTACAAAGCACACGTAATCTATATGATGCAAAGCGTAACCTTGCTGGTACACGTTATGATTATGTTTTATCTATTTTGGCGTTAAAACAGTCTGCGGGCACACTATCGCAAAAAGACTTATTAGCCATTAACAAAGGGTTAAGTAAATAGTTAACCTTTGCTCTATATTAGTAAAAATAAAATGGCGACTCATTGATGTCGCCATTTTTCATTCAGTTATTTCACTTTATTCACTCAATACGTAACTCATCTGACCCGCAGGCTAAATTGCACTAAACACTCCACTTTTTCGCTAGTTTAGTTACAATAGCGCCCCATTATTTTTGCCATACAATTAAGTACGTTAATCTGAATAGGTTAACTAACGAGGATGCATTGTGACTTCAGCCCCTCAATTTCAATTGAAATTTCTGTCTCCGGTATTTTGGCCAGTTTGGCTAATGTTGTTCATCATGTGGGTAATCTCGTGGTTACCTTTCAGAATTCAGCTTGCGCTAGGTCGTGGACTTGGCAACTTATTTTATTTGCTGGCAAAATCTCGCCGAAAAGTTGCTGAACGTAATTTAGAGCTATGTTTCCCAGATATGCCAAAAGACGAACGCACCCAACTAGTAAAGCAAAACTTTAAAGAAACAGGCACAGCTATGCTGGAGTCAAGCATGGCATGGTGGTGGCCAACATGGCGCGTGAAACAGGTGGCGCACTTTAAAGGTTTTGAACATATTCAAAAAGCCTTAGATCAAGGAAAAGGGGTGCTTCTGCTTGCCTCTCACTTTCTGCATCTGGAAATGGGCTGTAGAATTTTTGGGTACACACATCCTAGTGTTGGCTTTTATCGCCCTCATAACAACGCTTTAATGGAATACTTTCAATATCATGGACGCGCACGCTCTAACAAATACATGATTGGGAAACGCGACGTGAAAGGACTTATTAGTGCGTTAAATGACGGTGAAGTTTGCTTTTATTTACCAGATCAAGACTACGGTAAAAAACGCAGTTTATTTGCGCCTTTTTTTGCCGTAAAAGACACCGCGACCACGACAGGCACATTATTATTTGCTAAAGAAGCAAATTGTGTAGTTATGCCCATTTACACTAAACGACTACCTGGCACTCAAGGTTACGAGCTAGAAGCTGCACCCGCATTTGATAACTTTCCTTCAGGTGATGATTTAGCCGATGTGACTCGAGTCAACCAATGGGTAGAAGATGCTGTAAAAAGAAACCCGACTCAATATATGTGGTTACATAGACGGTTTAAAACGCGCCCTGAAAACACCCCCTCATTATATAGTTAAGCTGTTCGGTGGTAAGTTTTTTATTGGCAATGTTATTTATTACGAGTAGTATCAAGGATTAATTTGAAAGGAACAACGATGTGGTTTTGGGTTAGACATATTTCGATCGCGCTAGTATTAGTGATTTTAGCGGTCTTGCTGTTAGTCAACCAAGATGCGTTGTTTTCAGGTAGCGGTAACAATAACAGCCCTGCAACGTCGTCTGGTAGTTCATTTGCAAAAGCGTATGAAAAATTTCGCGAGGCACTAAGTAATACGAGCGATCCCATTGACGAGTTCATCATCAATTTAAAGCTTAGTGATAACACCCTTGAGGAAGATTTAACCGAACGTAAGCGCTTCACTAAGCCAATGCCACGTAAATGGAAAGGCGCAGTTAGAGACCGACGGTTTAGACCCGGCGATACCCTAAAAGACAAAATGGAAGACTTTGCTCAAGAAGAGGGCTTAGTCATGTACTGGCGTTTAGAGCGCGATTACAAAATAAAACATTACTTTCAAACTGATTCTACTTTTCTTCACACCTTAGCTAAAACTGCACAAGCAATTGGCAGCGATTTTGAAGTAGAAGTAGTCGCTTACTTTTGTCCAAACGAACGTGCAGCAGTTATCGCCAAAAGCCCTTCAGGCTATTTAGAGCGTAACTGCATTCGAGCAAAGATTTAATTTATATACCCTGCTACCACCCTTTTGATAAATGCGGCGGCTTGATAGTTGTGCAGCATGCACGATTAAACACTATTGGTTATCCATAATTTCATGCCATGATTTCATGCCATATCTCAGCACACGCTTGCATACAGCTTTTAATCTTAACTTTATTGCTGACAAGTGGCAGCCCTTTTAATGATAAGTGGTGCCCTTCATCCCTTAACAAGCAATACCCTTCTTTTAACGCTGTGGCTTGCGCGCCTGAAATCAGTGATAACTTTTCCAGTTCCTTAAAAATACGCAAGGTATCAGAGTGCTCTGCAAGTACTGAATGTTTTTCGGCATGTAGCAACACTAAATATTGAGCAATAAACTCTATATCAGCAATTCCACCTCTGTCTTGCTTTAAATCTGCTTGGTCTTGCGCTGACTTAGATAAGTGATTTCTCATCTTTTCGCGCATTTCTACTACCTGTTCACGCAGCACTGCTTGCTCACGTGATTGTGCTATTATCTGTTGCTTAATGTTGTAAAATTTCTCAGTAATTGATGGTTGCCCGAACACAATACGACTTCTAACAAGTGCTTGATGCTCCCAAGTCCACGCGTCTTCTAACTGATATTGTTGAAAAGTGTCAATATGAATAGCCAGTAACCCTGAAGCACCTGAAGGGCGAAGTCTAGTGTCTAATTCGTACAACATTCCAGTTTGCATATTAGTGGTAAAAATATGCTGAATACGTTGAGCTAACTTAATATAAAACTGTCTTGAGTCGATACTTTTGTTACCATCAGTTGCGCCTTTTATATCGCATTCATGTATAAAAACCACATCTAGATCAGAGCCATAGCCTAGCTCGATACCGCCGAGTTTGCCGTATGCAATAACCGCAAACTGCTTGTTTTCTTCGCTTGTACCAGCCGGATAACCATAACGATGTACCATTTGATGCCAAGCAATATTGACCACTTCTTGAATAATAACTTCAGCTAAATGGGTTAAATGATCACTTACTTTGGTTACTGCCAACGCCCCCGACAAATCACTAGCTGCAATTCTTAATTGTTGTGTCTGCTTGTATTGTCGTAACACCTCCATCTGTAATTCAAGATCATCTTCATTTACTCGCAGCATGTGCTGGCGCAATTCACTGGCAAATTCTTGTGGCGAAATAGGATTGTGAATATATTGAGGGTCAATTAGTTCATCCAGTAACATAGGATATTTTGCTAGTTGCTCAGCTAACCACTCACTTTCAGCGCACAGATATACCAGTTGACGCATGGCGCCATGATTTTCATACAGCAACTCTAAATAAGCAGTGCGAGTAGCAATTGCTCCAATCACTCTCGATACTGAACGCCACTGTGCAAGCGAGACTTCTTCGGTTTCACACGAACGCAGTAAGATTGGCATCATTTTATCTAATACATCTCTACCGCGAGTACCTAAAGAGCGTTTACGCATTTCAGCTTTAAATTGATGAACAGATCGAATAAAGCTTTCGGTGTCGTCGCCTGCTAACCAAGGCAGCTGAATATCCAATTTATCTTCTATTTTATTTAAGCCCCATAGAAGCTGGAAATGTTCGTAGTCGGTAACATGTTGCTCTGCTTCATCGCCTATTATCCACTTAAATTCACGGCTGACTTGTGCAGTAATTTGCTGTACTTTATCTAATACAGCTTGCCAGTTTTCAGCTTGGCAAAGATAGATTAACCGAGACTGATTAAGCGTATCGTCTGGTAACGTTTGAGTTTGTTGATCTTCAAACGCTTGTAGGTAGTTTTCCCACTGCCTTAGTTGCAAATACGCAGATTGCAGACGCAAGCATTCGTCTTCTAAAATAAGCCCCATTTCAACTAACACAGGAAGGGCTTTTAGTAAGCTTTTCACTTGCACTTTAGGCTCTCTACCACCTTTAATTAATTGCAACGCTTGAACAATAAATTCCACTTCACGAATACCACCTGCCCCTAACTTGATGTTATTTGCAAGCCCGCGTCGCCTCACTTCTTGCTGAATCATCCGTTTCATTTTTCGTAGCGACTCCATGACACCAAAGTCAATATATCGACGAAAAACAAAAGGTTGCAACAGTGCGTATAATGCATGGGAATATTTATTAGGCTCGCCTAGCACTCGCGCTTTAAGCATGGCATAACGCTCCCATTCGCGCCCCTGTTCCTGGTAATAGTCTTCAATTGCGGCATGGCTCATCACTAATGGCCCACTATCACCAAACGGACGTAAACGCATATCTACACGAAATACTTGCCCATCTTGCGTTTGCTGATCAAGCGCAGCAATTAGCTTTTGCCCTACCTTGGTATAAAACTCATGATGATCTAATGACTTTCTTCCGCCCTTTGTCTCCCCAGAGCAAGGATAAATAAAAATTAAATCGATATCGGAAGAAAAATTAAGCTCTTCACCTCCTAACTTTCCCATCGCCAATATTTGCATTGGTATAGGCTGCTCGTTTTTATCAAGAGGTAAGCCAAAGCGGTTGGATATTTGCTGCACCGCCCAATCATAAGCCATCAGAATCAAAGCATCGGCTAAATGTGACTGGTATTGAATGGCGGACGCAATTGATATCTGCCCAAGCATATCCGCAGCAGCAATTTTAGCCAGCTCGGTATGCCTAAATTTACGTAAAGCTTTAAAAAACTCGTCTTGATTTTGCTCAGCATTAACGTATTGCTGAATTTCACTGTGATAATTTGGATTGATGCCGATCGTTTGGGCGCTTAATTCAGGTAGTAACTCTTTATATCGGCATAATTGCATTGCAATAAAGTCACTTAGCCCTGCCAATATTTTTAGCTGTAACTGTTGCGCCTTTGGTAGCGCTTCAAACCTTTCTCGCGTGTTAGCATTAAATTGTTGAGTATTGCATTCTGATCTTTTTTTAATTTCTTCAGGTAGCAAATCAAAAGCGTGTGCATTAGCTGCTCGCTTATTTACCATGTTATGCAAAGTAGCTGTATCCAATTGATCTGCTCCAATATTTTTTAATTAGGCTTAATAACTATAAAACATTTATACTAACTTTATTCTGTATTAACAATTAGGCCATCTCCTAATTAACTGATTTTAATCCGATAAAGGGAAACAATGGAATATCTTCGTATTAACCAAGACAGTTTAATTCATTTTGGCGTGTTATTGGCGCTACTGCTGTTTATTATTCAAGGTAATCGCTACTTTACTTATTTTCGCTTTAAACGCCGCTTAACCGACGAATTAGCTGAGCGTGACAACTTCGCATACGCTATCGCTTATGGTGGAACATTATTTGGTTACTTTATTAGTTTGTCCGAGCCTGTCGCTCAGCTCAACGCACTGAACAGCCTAGACTATGCGCCTTCTTTTATTCTTGCGGTTGTTACTACCATTGTATTACTTGAAATAGGTCGTTCGTTACATAACCGTGTATTCTTCAGCCACCTTGATGAATACGAGCAAATAAAAGAAAAGAATATCGCCTCAGCGTTAATGGACGTTGGCGCAATGTTACATAACGGCATTTTGCTTTATGCGTTAATGAGCTGGTTTGGGATTAACTCATATTCTCAATTAACCTTTGTTGTCATCAGCTTTTTTCTGTGTCAGATCCCTGTATATTTAACCATTAGATGGCGTGAACGTTTATTTAAGCGGCACAATCAGGGGTGTTCAATGCAGCACTTTCTTGGTCAAAATAATATCGCGACGGCGCTTCGCCAGTGCGGCTATTTGTTAGTGACAGGCTTAAGTTTTCCGTTAGCTAATAAAATAACAGCTTATCAAGCGGCTTCTCAGCTCGACAGTTTAATGGCGATTTTTATAGTTGGCTCTATGACTGTTTTAGTGATGACGTTAACCAGTTTTTTATTGAGCCGATTTGCATTGCAAAACATTCCAACGAATGTCGAAATTGATCAGCAAGATAATCTTGGGGTGGCGCTAGTAGAAATGAGTATTATGGTGTCTTACGCATTATTAATGCTGTTTAGTTTTAGCTAATGTAATGTGAAGCTTAAAGAAGATTGAAGAAGCTTTATCTTGAACAATAAAGCTTCTTTAACTCGAGCGATTACCAATATGGTTCCATATTTAAGGCAGAGCGCTTAGTTTGCTCTAGTGCAACTAACAGGCTTTCTTTTCTATCATCTAACCACTTAGTTGTTGTTTTAGTAACAGGCTTCTGAGTCACTATCACTTCTAAATCCTCTTCTATTGCCTGCTCCTGTTCATTTATCGCGTCGTCATAAATCTGCTGTAATAAACATAAGATCTTAAGCTCATCCACACCTTCCGACAAATCAACCCACGGTGCTCTGAACGGGTTTCGATCTTCTCTTTCATACAAGTTACCCAAACAAACACCTGTCAGTAAATGACGCTTTAAACGGGCATCGTAATCTTGGTAGTCTTGTGTCGTTAACTCTGCTTTATCTGTCACTAAATCACATAAAATTTGCCATGCGCGAGTTAGCATTTCAGGTGATTTATGCTGAATAGGACTATTACCATATTCACGCTGCTCTTCAGATAAATGTGCTCGCCAACCACGTGTAACTAGCCAGCGCGTTAGCTGCAATAGTGTATGGTTATACTCTGTTGAATAGAAAAACTGATTCACTTCATCAGGGGTTGGGTTTCGACCTTTTCGCTCTTCAATAACGCTGATAAGTTGCTGACAGTCAGCCAAACGTTTGCGAAAGGATGATTTCTTAGAAGTGATGTTTTTTAACTGCCTTGCTGACTCAACCCATAGAAAAGAACGTAATAAACGTTTTAATTCCATACGAAGCGCTGCTGTTGCATCAGGATCTAGCATGCCTGCAAACAACCACACACTATGTCGCACTAATGCAACGCCATCTGTTAATCGTCTTAAAGCCAATAAGGACGGTTCTTCACTGTACGACTGTTCATGATGCTGAATAAAATGAATGCCGCTTTCAATGCATTTAATAAATGCTTGTTCAACAGTGTCATTTGGCGCTAACTTAACGCACTCCATCATTTTCTTAGGTTCTGTTTGCCACTGCTCGCTTAATTGATAGCCTCTTGCAGCTTTACTTAAAAAACCTAACCGAACAGAGAGCAATTCATTCAGTTGCTCAGCTAATACAAACACATCATCAACATTACCGGTAATGAGCTCTATTTCTATTTCATTGATAGGTTGACTGTCACTGCCACAACGAATATCACCGACATCATAAACCAACTCCACTTCCGTTCCCGATGGCATCCGTAAATGCCACTTAGTACGTTCAAAATCAGTGGTAAAAAGCGCCTCAATATTGTCTTGTAGCATTTCTATATTGGCTTCATTCGGCCATATATTTTCAGGAAATAATACCAGCTCAGGCCAACGTGACGATAAAGGCACATTGTACTCAGGTCGTTGATGTAAGCCCCCTGTTACTTGCCCTGCTGTTTTAATGGTTTGCTCAATTTTATCTTCGTGTTCACGAGTACGTAGGCCAATATCCCATTGTCTTAACAGCCTTTCAGGCGTATCAAAATATGTATTGGATAATTTATTAACGGTATGGCTAAGCACATCAGCAGACACTGACTGTATTTGACTAACAACATCTTGATCGGTAGGAGCAACAAGAAATTTTAGTTCTATCTCTGTTTCCATAAGGGGTAGTTTGAAGGATATCTCGGAAAAAGCTTTAACAATAAGACATACTCTAGCTGTAAGCACTATGCAAATCAATAAAAAAGCCTAACACTTGTTAATTCCCCATCCCTAAGCACAATCAATCTTCAACATAATGGCGTATAGAAGCGTACACCTCTTACTTTTTGCACAAAATAGATTAGCACTTGCTATCAAACTGCTAACCCCCTAATATTCAAACTATAAATAAATAACTCGCAACGTTTGAATGACATTCAAAAAGTTTCAGGACAGTTATGATAAAAAAAATAATTCTCGCAATCGCGCTTAGCAGCACAGCAGTTGTATTTGCGCAAGAGGAATCTACGTCAGAAACGGCTAATGTTGCTGTTAGTAATGACACCACCCAGCGTGAAACCGATGGTTTTGTTAAAGATGACTTATATATTTTTATGCACGCTGGACCAAGTAGTAACTATCGCATTATTGGTAGCATAAATGCTGGTTCACAAATAAACGTACTTGAAGCAAACGAAGAAACCGGTTACATCAAAATTAAAGATGAAAAAGCGCGTGAAGGCTGGATTGACCGTCGTTTTTACTCAACCGACTTAAGTATTCAACTTCAATACGACGCACTCAGTAAAGAGCTAGAATCAACGCGCGCAGAACTGAATGAAATTGCTGAAGCTAATGCGCCACTGCAACAACAAATGGATGAATTAAGTGGTCGAAATGATCAGCTTACTCAACAAGTAAAAACACTAACAACGAATAATAAAACATTAAAACAACAAGCCGATAAAAAGGGAAAAGAAGAAGCCAACCAGCAAATGCTATATGGCGCAGGTATTGCGCTTGGTGGATTAATTCTTGGCTTAATTTTACCTCACTTGATTCCAAGAAAACGACGTGGTGAAGATCAATGGATGTAGCTTTATAATCCATTTCAATGATGAATAGGTTTCAGCCTCAGTAGAGGCTGGAACACCACTTAACCAATAGAAGCTGCATTAGTCCCCTTCAAGCATAAAACGCTCTACCCGCTCTACCCTTCTTGGCTTGCCTTTTATGACTAAAATATCATGCTCTTGCAAAATAATGTCACCATCGGGTTCGGCAAACTCTTCACCGTTTCGCCTTAGTCCATGCACCATTACTCTGCGCTCTTCTAGTGCTAATGATTGAATTGACTTACCTATGGCATAAGCATTACGAGGCAAGGAAACCGCATGTAAAAACTCTAACCTGTCGCGTTGCGTCATGCTCATATCAGTGGTTTCACCCGGAAAAAAGCCATGTAAAAAACCATACCGATTTTTTCTTTCTTCACGTACGCGTTTTATTACACGAGCGACTGGCACCCCAGTCATATAAAGTACATGAGAAACCAACATTAAGCTTCCCTCTAACGATTCGGGCACGACTTCTGTTACCCCAGCTTGTTGGAATGCTTCTAAATCATCATCATTTGGCGTCCTTACCAATATTTTGGCATCAGGCGCAATTTCTTTAATGGTACTGATGATAGGTTCCACTTTTGCTAAATCACCAAAAGTAATAATAACAAGCTTAGCGCTGGTTACGTTGGCAGATTTCATAATGCTTTTATCTCTTGCATTACCGAATTGCACGTTCTCACCTGCTGCTTGAGCTTCTTGCACTCTGATGGGATCAGAGTCTAATGCAATGAACGGTACGGCCTCTAGCTTTAAAAACCGCCCTACTGTTTGTCCCACTCGGCCAAAGCCGCAAATAATGACATGGTCGTGCAACGCACTTTCTGCATTTCCTTTTTCATTAAAATGATCAACTAGTGGATCTCTACCACTTAACCAAGTAGCTAGTTTTACACTGTGCAACATTAAGTATGGCGTTATCGCCATACTGATAATTCCAACACCAATAAGGTAGGACGCCGTGATGCTGTCTAATAAACTATTTTGTAATGCCAGTGCAATAAGCACAAAACCAAACTCTCCCATTTGAAATGTGATCAAGCCCGACGCCCAACTATTGACTAATGATTCACCACTCATTTTTGCCAAGGCCATTGTGACAACTGTTTTTATGAGTAACAGCGCCAACACACCAATCAAAATCCAGTGTAAAGTATCAGCCAATACATTTAAGTCTAATTGCATGCCAACCGTCGCGAAAAATAAGCCCATTAAAATATCTCTAAATGGTCTAATATCAGACTCTAATTGATGACGATATTGGCTTTCCCCTAACATCATGCCTGCCAAAAATGCGCCTAGCGCCATTGATAACCCAAATAGATACGTAATACCCCCCGCAATCACAACAACCAAAATAGTGCTAAGCACAAACAACTCATCTGTTCTTGCTTGCGCTATTTGATTGAATATTCTGGGTAGAAGCCACTTTCCAACGGAAAATAAAATAAATACAACAACAATCCCTTTTGCTAGCGCTAACGCTAAAGAAGTCCATAAACTATCAATACTGTTGCCTGACAGAATAGGGATAGCAATAAGTAATGGAACAACTGCAATATCTTGGAATAGCAGTATACTTACAGCAATTTGTCCGCGCTTTGAATGTAATGCTCCGTTTTCATTCAGTAATTTAATCACAATGGCCGTTGATGATAGAGCTAATATGCCGCCTATGGTAATCGCACTTTGCCACGTATAATTCAGCCCTACAGCGACACACATAATTAAAAACATGCTTAATATCACCTGGGCACTACCAACCCCAAATACTAAATGCCTCATTGCCAATAACTTTGGCACTGAAAACTCTAACCCTAATGAAAACATTAAAAACACAATGCCTAATTCAGCGATTACATGGATGTCGTCTTGGTTGGTAATTAAGCCAATACCACTACTTCCAGTAATAACCCCAGCTACCAAGTACGCAAGAATAGGCGGTAAATTCATTTTTTTAAACGCCCACACCAATACTACGGCTACAGATAATAACCCCAGCAATTCTAAATAGGCGCTATTAGCTATCTCTGTAAAATCCACACGCACTCCATATTAGCCATCCATCTTATTTTTGATATTCATGAGGCAGTCTATTGCCGCCAATTTTTTGAACAATTTGTACAGTTATCATCCTTAATCATAGTATCGATACATTTACTTTGCTATATCAACTGCTTGCATTTTTGGCACACTATTAGCATAAAGCTCATTATCTAAATATAGCTAGCGCCATCCATGAGGAGTGTTATTGTGGAAAATATGCAAATGCTTGATGTTGTAAGTGTATCGAATAACGAATATCTACATGTTCCGTCCGTATCGTCGTACGCTATGCAAGAAAATGCAGACAAGACCAGCTTAATTGAGCTACTACAAACTACGCTTGAGTTGCCTAGATTATTGGAAATTTTTTCCATGGAGGCTGCAAAAATTACAGCATTTAATGGCTTGAGCTTTCTCTATGAAGGCACTGAAATCACCGTAAGAGGCTCAAATAAAGGCAATCTCATCCATGAATTCCCATTAATGGTGGAAGACGAAGTCATTGGCCACTTAATCTATCATACTAGTGAACCTATAAATGCAATTGCAAAAATGCAACTTGCAACGCTTCACCAAAAATTAGGTTACCCACTCAGAAATGCGATTACTTTCGAAAAAGTACAACGTTATGCACTAGTCGACAGTTTAACGGGGCTAGGAAATCGTCGATACTTTGACGAAACACAAGAGCGCATGCAGCAACGTGCGGCAAGAAACGACGCACCTTACGTATTAATGCTTTTAGATCTAGACAATTTTAAGCAAGTTAACGACAGATATGGCCACCAAGCGGGTGACGTTGTGCTGTCACAATTTGCTCAAGCGTTGAAAGGCATGGTAAGAGGAAATGATACCTTGTTTCGTTTTGGCGGCGATGAATTTGCTATTTTACTTGATAACTGCGACAGCAATACTGCCAACTTAGTGGCTCAGCGCATTAAATTATTCAGCAGTACCAATGAAGTTATGCGTATGTATCAAGTTTCTTCAAGTATCGGTTGTGCTCGCTGGAAGCAGGAAGACAATTGCCGCACTATTTTTAGCCGTGCAGATAATGCGTTATACACAGCAAAAACAGCAGGTAAAGACTGCATGAAAATCGCGTAATAACGACAACGCTTTAAAATACAAAGGGAGCCAATCATGTGGCTCCCTTTATTATTTCGTTTCTAAGTTAATTTCTAAAATAAAAACTACTTATTCCAGTAAGCATCTAGCTTAACACTTGAGAATGCACTGTAAGCGCGAATACCAATGTGCCAAGTACCTGCTTGAGGATTTGTGAAAGTACATGTTTCGTTATTACCATATAAGTAAGGACGACAGTTGTAATACCAAGTTGTTGGCTGGCTACCGAAGCGAACATATAAGTCAGCATCACCACTACCACCACTAATATCAACATCTAGACTCGTTGCTCCAGCTGGCACTTCAATTGTACGACGGATCCAGCTACGGCGACTTGCAGCCAAGTTTTCTTCTGTAAATCCGCCGGTATTTGCCGAACCATCAGAAACATCAACTGACTGAGAAGTACTATTTGACGCGCCATCATTATCAGTTACTGTTAAAGAAACCGTGTAAGTACCACTTGCTCCGTAAGTATGAGATGGGTTTTGTGCACTAGACGTTGCACCGTCACCAAAGTTCCAGCTCCAGCTTACAATGCTACCATCTGGATCCGAACTACCGTCTGTGAAGCTTGCTGTTAATTGGTTAGTTGATACACCAAAGCTTGCAGACGGGCTTTGATTGCCACCGCCGCCACCTGCTGCTGCAACAGCTGCTGCCGCATCTACTATACCTGCACCACAACCACCTGAACAACTACCAGGTAAAGTACGTGCAGTATTTTTCATTGCCGTTTCAACTTGATCAGGCGTAATACTTGAATTTGCAGCATACATTAATGCCGCTACACCCGCAGCATGTGGTGCTGCCATACTCGTACCTTGATAGTATGCATAAGACTCTGAAGCTGGAGATTGGCTACCAGAGTTGAGTGTAGAAAGCACTCCATTTGACGTTGTTGCAGTTTCGCCGCCTGGCGCTGCTAAATCAACAGAACTACCGTAGTTTGAATAAGAAGCGCGGTTACCTTGACGATCATTTGATGCGACAGAAATAACGCCGTTACAGCTTGCAGGACTAAAGCCACTTGCGTCAGCATTACTGTTCCCTGCTGCTACCACAACCGTGGTGCCATTTGCTCTTGCCGTATTAATGGCCGATTGATAACTGCTGCTACAAGAACCACTTCCACCCAGGCTCATATTAATAACATCAGCTGGATTTGCGTTTGCAGGAACCCCTGACACGCTGCCACCAGATGCCCAAACAATGGCGTCTGTAATATCAGATAAATAACCGCCACATTTACCTAATACCCTTACTGGTACTACTTTAGCGTTATAAGCAACACCTGCTACACCTGCACCATTGTTACTCACGGCAGCAATAGTACCTGCAACATGAGTACCGTGCCAACTGCTACTTACCGCACTTGGTGGGTTGAAGAAACCACACTCATTTGCCGACAACCAATCACCTGGGTCACTTGCGTCAGAGTCTCGTCCGTTACCGTCATTTGCAACCGACGTATCACTGATGAAATCATAACCAGGTAGCATATTTGCGTCTAAATCTGAGTGATATACATAACCAGTATCGATAACCGCAACAACGGCGCCGCTACCAGTAGAGTTATCCCAAGCCGACGGAGCATTAATGCCACCGGTCGCTTCAAAATAGTGCCATTGATCGTTGTAACGCGTATCATTAGGAACTGACTGAATTGTCATGATTGAATCTTTTTCTACGGTTACAACGCCAGACATCGCGCCTAATCGTTCAATCATAGATTGAAATTTTACACTGTCGACTGGCTTTTCTAGCTTGAAAAGATGATGCTTGTTTACCGCCAATTGACGCATGTATTTAACATCATTTCCCGCAAACATTGAAATCACTTGCGCTTCGTTCTGCCAATCTTTCGATTCGTCAGACTCGTAAGTCACAATAAAACGTTGTGTTAAATTAGAAAAATCGTTGCTTATCATGCCTCTTTCAACCGCGTGTACAGCGTTAGATACAGCGATGGTTGATAGTAGTAGGGTACAAGCAGGCAGCAATAAGCCTGTTGACTTGCGGTCAACTTTTTTGCTTTGCATTGAGGTATCTCCAAATAATTATTATTTTATTGGTTTGCTCAAAGCACTTGCTGCCCTGAGCATTATTGTAACTTGTTCAGGAACTTAACCAAATGAACAAGTTTATTTAACCTAGGAGATAATTTTTAAACTGTCTAATATTTAAACAAAAAAATTTAACGTTAATGCAATATACAAGTAATACAATTAAGATTTCTCTCATTTATTGCTTTGTTTGAATTGTACCAACCTCCAGCAATGGCGCAGCATCTAGCTCTTCTGCATCCATCATTTTCGCCAGTCGTTGCATTGTGGCAACCATTTGTGTTTGTTCCCACTCATCTAAGCCTTCAAACCGATTAATGAAATGATCTTGGAGCGGTTTAGGGGCCGAAGATAGCACCTCGTTACCCCTATCGGTAAGAAATAAGTCCACTTTACGTTTATCTGCAGTAGAGCGCTCACGAGTAACCAATCCACGGCTCTCTAAACGATCAAGAATGCTAGTGACAGTAGCTGAGCTCAAATTAATATTTTCAGCGATTTGCTTAACCATGATCCCTTTCCCCGCAGCAATTTCCTGTAGAACAATTAGCTGAGGACTGGTTAAGCCTGTTTCTTTGCTTAACTTTTTAGAATAAAGATCTATCGCACGAATAACTCGTCGTAACGAAATAAATAACTCATCATATTTTTTCATCATAATTTTTACGCTTAATTACTACTAAACTCAGATTCGAATGGTCAGCACGTCAAGCTAAACACATAACATGTTACTCACGCACACCGCTAAATGGTAAACCCAAGCAATCATACCAGCAAAAGTTAGTATTCAAATGATTTTATTCGACTATATAAAGAATATCGCTGATAAATTAATAGAACCATCGCATAATTAATTAGTACTAAACTCATATAAAATCAATTTAAAAGATATAAAGCGCTATAAAACAAGCTTGAAATTATTAATAACGAACAAAATTTGATATTAATGTTTAATGCGCGTACAATTTTAATTCGAACACTAATCATTTTAATACTAATTAATTTCTGAAGTTGTCAAATATCACACATAAAGCATTAATTAGTATTCAAATGAAATAACCTCAATTTACACAACGAGCAAAAGTATTTTATGTACACCGTAAACACTAATTTCATCCTTATTTCAAATGAGCGCAACGCGCAATCTGGTAAAACTCCCCCTCTTCCACATATAGCTATCGGTTCATCTCCTATTCGGTGTTACGCTAAGGAAAGTTGAGCCACAGCAACATTGTGGCATTATCAATTTCGCCCCTTAATAAAGTAAAACGATAACAATTAATAAATTACTTAATTTCTTACAAACGGAATAGAACAATGAATACAACGATAGCAGTTGAAAGTTTGGCATCTCTCGGCATTTATTTTGTCGCAATGCTTGCCATAGGGTTATTCGCATACCGTAAATCAACGAGCGACATTTCAGGTTATTTGCTTGGCGGTAGACAAGTTAGTCCACAAGTTACCGCACTTTCTGCGGGAGCTTCTGATATGAGTGGTTGGATGCTTATGGGCTTGCCCGGTGCAATGTTTGCTGCTGGCTACGACACAATATGGATTGCTATAGGTTTACTAATCGGTGCACTATTTAACTATCTACTTGTTGCACCTCGATTGCGTGTATATACAGAGATGGCAGATAACGCCTTAACACTACCTGAGTTTTTCTCAAAACGAATTGGAAATAGTCAACATACGTTACGCATTGTTTCTGCTTGTGTCATTATTCTATTTTTTACTCTGTATACCTCTGCTGGCCTAGTGGCTGGCGGTAAGTTATTTGAGTCAGCATTTGGCATTAATTATCATATGGGACTAATTATCACGGTCTCTGTAGTGGTTGCATACACTTTATTAGGCGGTTTCCTAGCCGTAAGTCTCACCGACTTTGTGCAAGGATGTATCATGTTTATCGCATTGGTATTAGTTCCCATTGTTGCCTTGCAATCATTCGATAATGCCGCAGAGGTACCTGCTTATGCAGCTAATAGCATTCCAAGCATTTCAGACGCCTTGGGAAGTTTAACCGTACTTGGTCTCATCTCTAGTTTAGCGTGGGGACTCGGCTATTTTGGACAGCCGCACATCATTGTTCGCTTTATGGCTATCCGCTCGGTGAATGATATTTCCACTGCGCGAAATATTGGCATGAGCTGGATGACGGTCACTATTTTAGGTGCATTAGCCACAGGTTTTGTGGGTGTCGCATACGCTAACAAGTTTAATTACCCTATTAGCGATCCTGAAACAATTTTCATCGTATTTTCGCAAATCTTATTTCACCCTTTTATTAGTGGCTTTTTATTAGCAGCTATCCTTGCTGCAATCATGAGTACGATTTCATCTCAATTATTAGTGTCATCAAGTTCACTCACTGAAGATATCTACCGCGTATTTACTACAGAAGAAGTATCAGAAAAACAACTCGTCAACATTGGTCGCATCGGTGTACTTGTAGTGGCACTTGTCGCGGTGATACTGGCGTTTGACAAGTCTAATAGTATTTTATCCCTTGTAAGTAATGCATGGGCGGGGTTTGGCGCGGCATTTGGCCCACTTGTACTGTTCAGTTTGTTCTGGCCAAAACTCACCAGTAAAGGCGCTATTGCAGGCATAGTATCAGGCGCTGTCACCGTCATCGTATGGAGTCAATTCCCAATTTTGGCTAATGCAAAACCACTTTCTAGCATTATATATGAGATGGTTCCTGGCTTTATAGTTAGCTCATTATTTATCTATTTTGTGAGCCTTCAAAGCAGAGAACCTTCAAACGCTGTAACAACTCAGTTTTACAAAGTTCAACAGCACTTTTCGTCAAACAACGCTTAACACCTGAGGTTATATGAAATCGTTTAACTGGAAACGCATCGTAGTAAAAGTTGGTAGCGCACTCATTGCGCCTAATAATACTGGATGTAGTCCCCATCACCTGCTCAGCATCGCACGCTTTATTGTGCATTGTCGCGCGCAAGGCGTACAAGTTGTTTTAGTTTCGTCTGGCTCAGTGGCCGCAGGCGCCCACCAATTCGCACAAGGCGAAAAGCGTGATATTGCACTGAAAAAAGCAATGGCAGCAACAGGACAAACTGAAATGATGGCAACGTGGGACAAGTTATTCGATTTCCCTTCTGCCCAAATTTTATTAACACATGGCGACCTTCGTGATAGAGAGCGCTACGAAAGTATTCGTGCCACCATATTTTCGCTGTTAGAACATGATGTGTTACCCATTATTAATGAAAATGACACGGTTACCACAGACAATTTAAAAGTAGGTGATAACGACAATTTATCAGCTATGGTAGCAACCGCCGCCGATGCGGATGCCTTAATCATGTGCTCTGATATTGATGGATTGTTCACCAGCAACCCAAATCTTGATAAAAACGCCAAGTTACTGTCAGATGTGGCTGAAATTAATGATGATATTTATGCTATGGCAGGCGGTGCCACCAGCGGCGTAGGCACAGGCGGTATGCGTACTAAAATTGAAGCGGCCGAAAAAGCCGTATCACATGGTATTAGCACCTTTATTATCAATGGTTTTAATGAGCAGGTATTCAATGAACTGCTTGCAGGTAGAAACCCCGGAACGCATTTCCATAGCCATAAAACACCTATGCAGGAAAATGTTCATTGGATGAAACATACATCAACTGAACAAGGTGAGTTAATTGTTGATAGCACATTCGACATGCCGAATGAAGATGAAGTGGAACAAATTACCGGAGACGAAATCATCCAAGTAAAAGGTAACTTTTCTATTGGTGATACTATTTTGTTACGTAAGAACGACGGTACAAAAATCGCTAAAGCGCGCACTAATTACAGTAGTTGTTTATTAAATTACATTGCTGAAAACGAAACAGGACCAACAACTGCACAATACATAAAAAAAACCGGTCCTATCGTATCAGACGAAAACATCGCAATTCTGGAGAAATAATGAGTTTAATTACACAACTGGCAAAAAATGCAGCAACATCATCACGTATTCTTGCGTCGCTCACTACCGAAAAAAAGAATGCGGTATTACTTGATATGGCGCACGCACTGAGAGCTAATGCGACACCTATTTTAGCCGGTAACGAAATCGACCTAGTTAGCGCAAGAGAGAATAACTTAGCAGAAGCTATGATCGACCGTCTTACGCTTAACGCTGAGCGTATCAATGATATGGCGGAAGGCATTGAAACAATTGCAAAATTAGACGACCCAGTAGGACAATTACGCGATTTAGGACAACGTCCTAATGGCTTAAAAATCAGTAAAATGCGCATTCCTCTTGGAGTGGTGTGTATGATTTATGAAGCGCGTCCAAATGTAACCGCGGATGCAGGGGCATTATGTTTTAAGTCTGGTAATGCAGTAATTTTACGCGGTGGACGCGAAGCCTTAAATAGCAGTAAAGCCATTGCTGAAGTATTACATCAAGTATTAAGACAACATGAGTTGCCTGAAGCACTTATTACGATTATCCCAAATCCTGATCGCGCATTATTAATGGAGCTGATGGCACAACGCGAATACATTGACGTTATCATCCCTCGCGGTGGTGAAGGGCTAATCCAGTATGTTACTGATAATAGTAAAATACCTGTGATTCAGCACTTTAAAGGGGTGTGCCATTTATACATCGACAAAGACGCGGATCTTGAGCGCGCAATTAATTTATTAGTGAATGGAAAAACTCAGCGCACTGGCGTTTGTAATGCCCTTGAAGGTTTAATCGTTCATAAAGACATTGCTGATAAATTTTTGCCACTAGCCGCCGACATACTTAGTCAACACAATGTAGTTTTAAATGGCTGTAATCAAACTCAACAGTACATTGCACTTGATAATGTGCTGAACGATAATGACTTTGGTCAAGAGTACTTAGATTTGGAAATTGCTATTAAGCTAGTTGACGATTTACAAGGTGCATTTGATCATATCGCAGAGTTTGGCAGTAATCATACTGAGGTCATTTGTACTGAAAACGCAACTACAGCCAACCTGTTTCAACGTCTTGTGGATGCATCCGTTGTTATGGTTAACGCATCTTCGCGTTTTTCCGATGGCAGTCAACTTGGCTTAGGTGCAGAAATAGGCATAGCAACGACCAAGCTACATGCTTATGGGCCGATGGGGCTTGAGTCATTAACTGCTGAAAAATATATTGTAAATGGTCACGGTCAAATCCGTAATTAAACGTCGCTAAAAAGGAGCATCTCATTTTAAACGAAAACTTAAAAATCGCTTTCATTGGTGGTGGCAACATGGCTAGCGCAATTATCGCTGGCTTAATTAAAAGCGGCCACAATAGCAAAAACATTTTAGTTTGCGCACCTACTGATAAAACACGTAACCGATTATCAGAAGAATATGGCGTTATAACTAATCAAGATAATAGTAGTGTACTTAAATTTGCTGACGTCGTTATTCTTTCGGTTAAACCGTATTTAATAAAAGAAGTGTGCGAAGAGTTAGTACACGCCAGTAACGATGATCATCAAGTGATCGCAAATAAGTTATTTATGTCAATTGCCGCAGGCGTGACTGCACAAGCTATTTCATCTAGTTTAAATAACTCGCCACGTGTGGTTGCTACTATGCCTAATTTACCTACCGCAATTGGTGAGGGGCTAACAGGTATGTTTGCTGAAAGCAGTTGTAGTAATACAGATAAAGCTACAGCCGACGATATTATGAATGCAGTTGGCAGCACGGTTTGGGTAGAAAGTGAAAACGCTATGCCCGCTATTGTTGCCGCGGCAGGAAGCTCTCCAGCGTACTTTTTCTTATTTATGGAAGCAATGGTAAAAGCGGCTATAGGACAAGGACTGGATGAGGAAGGAGCAACTAACGCCGTCATGCAAAGTGCTAAAGGCGCTATTATGCTAGCGGCTAACAGCCCCCACTCTTTTGCTGAACTTCGTCGCCAAGTAACATCTCCAAAAGGTGCTACAGAGCAAGCAATCAACGCATTTCAAGCGGGCGATTTAGATCAGTTAGTTAAGCAAGCGATGAAAAGTGCGGCTGCTAAAGTTGAAGAAGTGTACAAACAAATATAATCACTTTTTCAGCTTCTCTAGCGTTTTAAACTGACAATTGAAAGCCTGCACTTAAAACTATGCACTTAAAACTAAAGTGTAGGCTTTTTATATGGATGGCAGCTTATTTTATTTGCGCTCTAATATTTTTAGCCAACTCTTTGGCATCATAAACACGATTACGATCTTCAGGTGTGCCAGATCCCATTGTGATTTCAATTGAAGATACGTAGGCACCGTCCTCTTCTGTAGTAGTAACAAATCCACCAATATAGTGCGGCGTGACCACTGTTCTACATCCTAATGCACCACAGCTACGATACACGGTAGTGCCCGTTCTAATTGCGGGTGAAGTTTGAGTAACTTTACGTTTTTCAGTTTCACTATCCTGACTAATAACTAAAAACCAGTCATGCCCTTGCTCTATTGTTAAATCTGCTGCTCGCAGCAATGCATAATCTTTCACCGTCTCTTTATCGGTGATCCTGTTTCCGCGAAAAGTAATACGGTATTGATTGCTAGTCAGCTTTGTTTGCGAGTAACCATAGTCCCGCTTATTACTCGCCTTCTCGTAAGTCGTTGGGCTAGCACAACCTACCAGTAACAATACTAACAACGTAAATAACACTACTAACTTCATAAAACCTCCAGTTAATACATAAAATTGGCGTGACATACGTTCAGTATAGTTTATGCATTCTCTTCAATTACTCTTTGCCTTCAGGAGTAACCGTAAATCGTAGTACACCAATCATTTGCCCGGCATCTGTAAGTACTTGTATTTGCCATTTACCTACAGAATCTGCCGGAAAATTATTTTTATGTGTCCAAGTTCGGTAGCCATCTTTGCGCCCTCCTGTAATTGACAATGCAATTCTGTCTACCTCTTTACCTTCATGTTTCCATACGTGAAAAACCGTTTCATTTAAACCGCGTGGCGCTCTAATGGCTGTAAAGGCATACAATCCTTGAGAGTGTAATGCTCTATCGGTTAGCGTTTTAATTCCTTCACTGCTCTCATTTTTTTCACTTTTCTCACTGGTTATATGAACTTGAGTTAACCACAAGGTTGCGGGTGGGACGAAAAGTCGTCCATACCACAGCACTGCTGCCAGTGAAGCAATTAATACTCCCGTTCGTAGAATGCTTGCCCACCGCCCCGATTGTGCAGCCAAACGAAATAGTGTGGGAATTGCGAGCACTACAGTAGCCACAGTTGCATACCGATAGCTTTGATCTGTTGTCAAGTGAAGGACAATTGGCAGTACGGTTAATAGCATGATGAAAAGCGTAAGCGTATGAAATGCCATAAATAATAAGCGACGAGCGGCTAACCATCGATAATAAAAGGGATCAATCACTGAGAACAATGCCGCAACAACCAACAAGCCTGTAAATATTGCTTGGCCACTGTCCCACGTCGTGGTGATCAAAAAGAATGGCAGCACAAAGAACAAACTTTCTTGATGAATTAATTGTGTGCCATAGCGCAATAATGTGGAAGGCACTTTTATAGCAAAATGCTGATTAATTTTATCGACAACGATGTTTTCCAGCATTAACCAAATCCAGCAAATAATTAAAACTACGGCTATAACCCCGCCCGTTTTATGTTGCCGATTTATTAAGAAAAAGCTTGCCACTCCTGACATAAAACTAATGACAGCGAGCAAACGCGGATAGCGCTGAAAAATGGATACTGCAAAGGCAGTCAAATACTTTATTTTTGTCATGGCTGCTTACTACTGATCGAATAATGCTAAACACCAATAATCGATTAAGCAAAATATTTAGACGTTTAACCCCAAATCAGCGCACTCGATTATCCAGACTTCAAGCTGATAACAAATACAACGCATTGTTAGCTTTGTATTATTACTCACCTGACATACTACGTTAGTTCATCTAACCTAGAATGTCGATGATTGTGAAAATAAAGCAATTAATCAATTACGCTCCCAGAAGCGGTAAATGTTTAACTTTATGGTAGCTGAAAGCTAGCTCGATACAGTGCCGAACAATGAGGCTCTTACTTGAATGGCATGAAAGTGGATCATGTAACGAAAAGACAATGGCACGGTTTCTCTCAAACTCCAAAGTGTGTGAATACAACTCGCGAAATGTATCAACAAGCTTTGACTGACAATGAAAAAACATGAAGTACTTAGTTGGTTGTTCTGGCTTCCAATCAATTCTAATCGTGCTGCCTCCTTTTACTCTGTAACTTGGCTCACCCCACTTTAAACTTTCTTCAACCTCACCAAGCTTTAACGTTTTAGCTGTTTCAAAAATAAGTAAACGCAACTCCTGCATAACTGGCTTTACATGCTCAGGGTAACAACTAAATTTATTATCTATGCTTCTCACCATGCCTTTACCTTTACTGCACTCACTATCGCTGAATAACTATTTGAATATTAAATATATGTTTAATACTTGAATTTGCTCTCCAGCGCCCAAAGTGCACTATAGTGTACCGATAATATTAAATGTAAAATATTTTTTAATTTTAGCCGTGTTTTTATTCATCATTTCAATTTGGAGACTCACATGACATCAGTCGATAACCGGAAGTTTGTACTTGCCTCACGTCCAACAGGCGCACCAACAGAAGATAATTTTGATTTTAAAACCGAACAATTACCTGAGATAAAAGACGGTGAACTATTGCTTCGCACTATTTATTTATCGCTAGATCCCTATATGCGAGGACGAATGAATGATGCAGAGTCATATGCTGAACCTGTTAACATTGGCGAAATCATGGTTGGCGCCACGGTATGCCAAGTTGAACAATCCAAGAACGACAAATTTGCCGTGGGTGACTGGGTACTTGCATATACGGGCTGGCAAGAATACGCCATTTCGAATGGGAAAGAACTAATGCCCCTGGGTAATGATCCTAGTCGTCCTTCATACGCACTAGGTGTAATGGGAATGCCAGGTTTTACCGCTTACATGGGTTTGCTAGATATAGGCGAACCTAAAGAAGGTGAAACTGTTGTTGTGGCAGCGGCTACGGGCCCGGTGGGTGCTACCGTCGGACAAATTGCCAAAATTAAAGGCTGTAAAGTGGTCGGTATTGCTGGTGGCACCGAAAAATGTCAACACGCGGTAGAAAAACTTGGCTTTGATGCTTGTATTGATCACAAAGCGGATAATTTTGAAGAGCAACTAAAAGAAGCCTGCACTGATGGTATCGATGTGTACTACGAGAATGTAGGTGGTAAGGTATTTGATGCAGTTTTACCCTTGCTAAACATATCCGCTCGCATTCCTTTATGTGGCTTAGTCTCGCAATACAACGCAACCTCGTTGCCAGATGGCCCTGATCGCATGTTTGCATTAATGGGACATATATTAACTAAGCGTATAAAAATGCAAGGCTTTATTATCTTTGATGATTACGGCCATCGTTATGACGAATTCGCCAAAGATATGCAGCAGTGGCTTAACGAAGGCAAAGTTCATTATAAGGAGCACATGATAGACGGATTTGAAAACACCGTTACTGCATTCAATGATATGTTAAACGGAAAGAATTTTGGAAAAACAGTAGTTAAAGTCAATAATCCACTTTAAAAGTGGTATTTATAGGATGGAAAGCGCGTAACACAAGCTTTCCATCTTCAACCGCATTTATTTTTTCTTAAAGAGTACGTGTATCCAATTTGCTTGCTCTTTGATAAACGGCTTTTGTATATTTCTGATATAAAATGAGGCTTTAGTAAACAGCTTTTGTAACATCGTTCTTTGAGGTGGCTGCATTAATTTTGCGTTACAGTAGACACAAGGCTCATCTTGTAAATACGTGCCGTAAGGGTTACCTGCTAAATCTAATAACCATGTTGATATTGGATTGGTAAACGAGTTTGTTTTACTCACGTACGACACTTCACAAACGTCGAACCCTGAAAACAAATGCTGTAAACGGTCTTCGTCGAACTTATTGACGTGCCCCCAAGCCGGATTCTTTTTTCCACAACTTAAACAGGTGGTTCTACCTACCCGTAAGTCTTGCTTGTAGGGAACACCGGTGAGTATATATTCATTTGCAACGCGCCCTAACTCTGTACATGCTGTTGCAAGTAAATGAGGGGAAATATGCTCAAGCACCTCTGCACAAAACACAAAGTCAAAGCAATTATCATTAAATGCTAAGTCTGTAATATCACCTTTTACACAGGTGATTTTTTCATGCTGTATTTGAGGTTTTACTAAGTCCAGCGCTGTTACATTTTCAAAGCAACTAGCAAGTAATAGTGAAAAATGCCCATCTCTAGCGCCAATATCTAATGCTTTTCCTGCAGCATGCTCAGAAGCGTTAATGAGGCGCAACAAATCACTTTCTCTTTGCTTCTCTCGATCTGACTCGCGGTATTCTGACAAATCCATTAATTTTCCCTAGTCGATGTAGCTTATAATCAGATAAATTTGCGCGCATAACATAGCACATTTTCGGCTCATATAAATGAGTGTTGAAAAGTTATTTATATGTTAAGTTTTTGGATTCAGGTTGAGCTACCGCAATACGAACAATGCCACACTGGCTAAAAGTATTAATACAACATGTGGGAACGCAATGGTTGGTCTAATCGCTTGGCGGCAATACTCACCAATCAAGCCAAGCCCTGTTGAAGCGCTTTTTTGGTATTCTGAATTGAATTGGAACGCCGTTTGGTCAGTACAATTTACCAGGCTTGACTCAATTTGCAGTAACCTTGGCTCAATGCGTGATTGAAACGTTTTCCAGATAGCATCTTGCCCCCAAATAATACCTAATAGCAATAAGCTAAATACGCTAAGACTATGCGTTATATACATGGCTGTGAGTACGCTAATACTCAATAACTTAATCATTAGCGAATACTTTTCATAGCTATCAAACTGGTTTTGTAATAGTGACCATTCTTTTTGTAGGGCTTCTTGTTCCATGTTTTCACTTACTCTATTTTTATTATTTTTATCGGTTAACCATAAGGCCTACACACTCTAATGCAGTGCAGCCCTGAACGGTAATTTAGCGCAAATTTCGGCTTCAGCTATTAATATTTCTTCTAGCCTCTCATCTACCGTTTCTTTGGGAAAGTATTCATACGCCAGCTCTACAAACAAATTTTTATGCTTTTCTTCTGATTTAGCAATCGCAACGTAAAACTCTTTTTCTTTACCTTGTGGTAATGCCTCAGCCACAAGTGAAAAACGTTCATGCCCCCTTGCCTCAATAACTCCTGCTACCAGCAATCTATCCATTAAAAATACCTCACTGCCATTACGAAATAGCGCGCGCAGTTGTTTTACGTAAGTGTCTTTTTTATCATCACCTAAGTTGACATCACGATCTAAAAGCAGTTTTAGCACTTGCTTGAAGTGGATTAACTCTTCTAAAGCCAAATCTGTCATTGCTTTAACTAACTTTCTACGGTCTGGATAATGCGACAGCATAGATAGCGCCATGCCAGATGCTTTTTTTTCTGCTGCGGCATGGTCTTGCAAAAAGGTATCAAAATCAGCCAAAACTGCATCTGTCCAAGCACTTGGCGTTAAGTATTTAAGTTCAAACATTCTTTTTCTTTATAACATTTATAAGACAGGAGGATTCTACTTTGGATTTGACGAAAGTGAAGTGAAATTATTAAGGCGGTTAATGTAGCCACAAAGCGATTGAGCATTTCATGAAGAAGTTACGCAATTAGTTTACAACCCGCTATCAACCTTACCATTGCGGGTAGACTCTACTTTCAACGGATGTTTAATACTTTTCCAAGTAGTCACTTTGTTACCTGTATTAACTACTTCAAATCCTGCGTCTTCATTTACATTGTTACTCGCATTCAAAAAACGAGTAAACGTTGCAAAACTGCCTGCTTCGCTAACGTCTATGGTTAGTAGTCGCTCGGGGGCTGATTTAAAATATTTTTCTATTTGAGTTTGATGCTGCACATAGCAACCTAACAAAAAGTCATCGCTGTCAATATTGTCAAGCGTTAAGGGAAAAAACACCTCGTTATAACAACGCTTTAATATTGGATTAAACCCACCATCTTGACGCTGTAGATTAACGTACATTCTTTGCAATAATTGTTTAATTGAAGGCAGCCACTTTTCAGGTTTGCGCGTTAAATAAATAAACTTCGCAGCTGGATATTGCTCAGCTAATTGAGGGTAGTCACAAAATATTGGTGTATCTGCAATTACCTCAGCCTGCTCGAACGCCTCTTTTACGTAAGCGGTATGCGCCGTTTTAAAACCTAACTTTAGCGCTGCAACACACACACTGGTGGTTGCGGTTCGAGGTAAACCAATGATGAAGTATTTTCGGGTCGCTGATGACCTTGATTGGCTAGGAGTTGTGTTGCATTCAGTCATAGTAATTAGCCATAATAATCAGTCATAACAGTCGGTTGCTATTGTTGTTCACAATTATTGGTCGCAATTATCGATCATAGCGACTTAATAAATTGTGCGGGATTACCCGCAAATAAACTATTATCAGGCACCAATTTTGTAACCACGCTCCCTGCCCCTATCACGCTATTATCACCAATCGTTACTCCAGGTAAAATGATAACACCTGCTGCAATCCACACATTAGCGCCTATTTTCACGTCTTTTGCATAATTATGTTTTAACAAGCGCGCTTGCGGCTCAACACCATGCTCAACAGCCATAATCTGTACGTTTGGTCCAATTAAACAATCATCGCCTATCGTCACATTCCCCGCATCTAACACGGTGCAATTGATGTTGATAAATACACGATCGCCAATCTGAATTTTATCGCCATAATCACAATAAAACCCTGACTCAATCACGACTTGCTCGCCACAACTGCCAAATAACGCCTTTAAACGTTTTAAGTTACCTTTACTTGGGCTGCGTGCAAACTGACGGCAAATTTCATGCACCTGCTGACGTTGTGCAATAAGCGTAGAAGTTAAACTATCGAATTGTGACCTCATATTCTTGCTCTTCGTTCAGCCTAAAAGTTTGGCTTATATACCAAAGTTAGAAGCAAATTCACTAGGTGTTGCGATTAAGCTTTCTCCAGCAACATTTGGTTGTATAGCCAGCTGAAAGCCATCGTTCTCCATTCCTACCACCCAAGCATTTAAAAAAGCACTGAGTTCAATTTCAAGCGGCGTGCATTCAGGGTGATCAATTGCCGCCCATGTTGTCGCTAATTGTTTATGCGAAAATATCGCTAAACATTGCTCTTCACCGGTATTAATCAGTAAGCAGCCCTTCTCGTCACTTAATGTCCATATTTTTTGATGTTGCTTAGCTTGAGAGACAATATATTCATAACGGGTTTCGTCCGACATATTGTTAATGACTTCTACTTGCTTATCGGTTAATTGCGCATCACTCATGTTATTTCCAGCGGTTACATTTAGTTAATTGCTGTAATGATAACAAACTCGCACCCAGCTACGAAAATAAATGCACCAAATAGCGCACAAAACAAGCGCAAAAAAATAAGCGTATAGCCTCATTTGATCTTTCTTTTTTCATCATTTAACGCAAAGCATTATATTAACGTTTAAATTAATTGGTACTATAAGAAAAATAACAATAACGAACATGGAGTTAGAAAATATGAAAATGCCTCAATTTTCATTACTTGGTAGCCTAGGGATATTTATTTTGAGTATGCTTTCAGCTACCAGTTTAGCAAAAACCCCTATTGTTGAAGGATATGTATTTGAGCATAGCTCTGAAGTATTAGACGAGCAGCGCCGATATATGATTTCATTGCCAGAGCGTTACTTCTTAGAAAATTCAGAACAGCGAAACTACCCAGCGCTATATATTGTTGATGCAGATTTTCAATTTCACCACACTGCGGCTACCGCCAAGCATTTAGCCCGCGTTGGAAAACTTCCGCCCATGATTGTAGTAGGCATTGCCAATCAAGGTAATCAGGACTACATGTACGCAACAACCTGGAGCTCAAAGAAAAAACAAGAAACGGATCAAAAGTCAGACGACCCATTTGGCGGGGCGGAACAATTTCACAAATACTTAAAAAATGAGTTAGTACCATTAATTGATAAACGTTACCGTACAAGTAAGGACAAAGCGTTAGCCGGGTACTCGTTAGGAGGCTTATTCTCACTATATAGCATGATGAATGCTGACACGCCATTTAATGCCTTCATTGCCATGAGCCCAAGCGCTTGGTACGACGATAATGAACTAAAAACTAAAGTAGAGCAGTATTTACAACATGCTAAACCAAGTAGCCCAGTGTTTTTATCGGTCGCGAATGAAGAAGGCATGGGCGTCACTGAAATTAACCTAGCTTTTGAAAAATACGCACCTAAAGATCTTCGCTGGAAATTTAAACAATACCCTGAAGAAAACCACTTCACCACCTCATTACCCGCACTATATGACGGTATCACTTTCTTATCACCTACTTATAGCAAAGACGGTTCCGATTTAGTTGCACTAGGCGATTACCACGCAGTACTCGACTATTTTGAGCAACAAAAACAGCAATGGGGCGGGTTCACATTTGGATGGCTGCAAGCTTATCAATTCTCTAAATATGTTTTCTGGTCAAAACAAGTGGATAAAGCCGATGAGATTCTAGCCGCAGTGAAAAAGCGCTTTCCTGAGTCGTACGTAGAAGTCACTACGCAATTAACAAAAGGATTTCTGGCCAAGAAGAATCTTGATAAAGCTGAACAATTATTACGCTCTATTCAAACGTCGGCCGAACACTTTCCAGAGTGGCACAGCCAGTTAAGTAAAGTATTAGCGGCTCAAGGCAAACAAGAATTAGCTGACAAACATCACCAAAAAGCGATTAAATTTGCTAGTAAGGCGCAGCTTGCATCATGGGAGGTGTGGGAACTTCATTAAGTCTTGTTATAAGCATAAACAAACAATGCCAACCGAATTCAGTTGGCATTGATATATGTGTGAGCGTAGTTATTTGTTTAACTGGTTAAATTCGCGCTCTGCTTCTTCTCTTTGCATACCGTATCTTTCTTGCATTTTTCCGCAGAATTTATCGCAACGTCCATTTATTTGCTGAACATCATCATCAGTAAGCTTCCCCCACTTTTGTTTAACGCTCCCTTTCATTTGTTTCCATTTACCTTCAGCAATATCTTTATTCATTTGATTTCTCCTAATTTGAAAAATGTAAACGATGGTGAGCTTAATGCCCAATTACTGCCACGCTAAGTATAGGGCATAAATCAGTTGTTGCATGAAATTTAACAATAAAATCATAAATAGGTAACACTTTGATTTTATATAAGATAATTTGACGGGGGGATCGTTTTAATATGAATGTAAAGCTGGGTGTAAACTTAATGAGTCACTTATCGTAGGATGAGCTTAATGGATTGGATGTTTGGCCAGCTGAATACGCTCATCTAAATTTGGATGAGTGCTTAACCATGAGATCTCCTCTTTTTCATGACGCTTTAATTTTTCAAAAATCGATACCATGCCATCGGTATTACCATACTTTAATTTGAGGTGATGAATAGCAAATTGATCGGCTTCTTTTTCGGCACTACGTGAAAAGTTAAGAGCAAGGCCAAGTGCTGTGCCTTGTAATAGCACATCAACGACACTTGACATATCACCAAATAGTAATGATATCGAAACTGACACAAGCGATACGCTTACCAAATTCTCCATCACATGGTTATTTTCAACATGCCCTATTTCGTGTAACAGAATAGCCGCAATTTCTTCGTCACTTTCTGCCAGCGCAACCATTTGATCCGTGATGATAATCGTGCCATTTGCCAATGCTAGCGCGTTAGGCTCTTCCCGCCAGCTTTTAAATATCAATTGATATTGTCTACCATCGCGTGAATGCTCAAGCTCTTTTTTGTTAGTGTTCAGTGCTTCTTTTGACGCTTGCTTTGCCGTTAACCTGTTAAACAGCGTTTGTATTGCTTGCTGACGTTCAACACTTAACGCAGTAGGTTTAAATTCAGCCTCGTCGAGGGACTTTAATGTGTTCTCATCTAAATACTCATAGGCTTTATCTGGAATGTTGCTTGCAATTTTTTCTGAAAAATAAGGCAAACCAACATACGTAAATTGATAAATAGCGATAGTAATAACCAGTAAAGAAACAGCTATAATTTTAAGCCATTGCTGGTTATTACTCTTTTGAAATTGTTCATGAAGATGGTTAGTCATGATAATGACTATGTGAGGCAGATCGAGCGATCCCTGAATGCATCTTTTTACATTCTTCTAGGGCAGATTTCATCACTTCGTTATTATAGTGCTGCACAATTTTTTGACTATTAAATAACTGGGGTAGCTCAAAAATAAAAATGCTCAAAATAATCCAAATACCAAAGCTACTAATCGTGATGAGTCCAACTAACATCACAATAACATTAATCATGCCACGGCCATTCTCTCCCAAATAGAAGTGATGTAGTCCTGCTACAAAAAACCAGTTCAAAACAGCATAAGTATCGGGATCTTTTACTTGGCTTTTTTCAATTTGATAGTAAATACGCTTCTGTTCATCAGACAGCGTTGCGATTTCTTTTCGAAGCTGATCTTCTTCCATTTTCAACAAATCAATATCCATGCTTAATATCCTTTAAACCAGCGGGTCGTTTATTTTATGAATACAGTCAGGATCATTACACCGCTTAATGCGCTGTAAGCCTTTACTTACACCAGCCAATACGCCGTATTGACTAATGGCTTGATACGTATATTCAGAACAAGTTGGCTCAAAATTGCATTCAAGATTAAAGTGCTGTTTCGAGCCACCTGTTGTTTGATATTTTCTAATAGCTAACAGAATTAGCTTTTTAACCATACTTTCGTCCAAGTGTTACAATGACGGCTTCTCTAGACCAAAATAACATAAAGCGCTTGTTCTCTAACACCTGAAACACAACTTGCCAGCCATCAGCAGCTTCAGCATTTAGCGTTGCTTCTAGCTTTTTAAGTGGCAATCCACTTGAACCAAGTAAAAGAGTACCACAACCACCTTCAACAACGTGGATCACCTTATATTCATCATAATGCGTCATAATATATCCTTATTCGCTTTTTCTATAAATTTCAGACAAATATACACAAATTCATAAATTTTAACAGCCATTAAAATTTATTTGATTATTTTTCATGCAAAACTTTGTTTTGTTACTTTTTTGTTACTAAGCTTTCCTAGCTCAGTATCACAATTGAGCGAAAATAATAGAGCGGTTGACACTAACACGCTGCCAAAAACATTCAATTTAATCGCATTGATCTTGTATTGCAGGCTGGAGGTTTGATTTATCAAAACTAACGGCCAGCACGTTACAAAAGTGCGATGAGTATTGAATAAAAAATAATACAGCAAAGCTCAACACGCTCTAATTTCTAATAAATAAAATAACGAAGGAAGTGAAATATATGAACAAGGTTAGAGCAGCCATTGTTTCAATTTGTTTTGGTAGCATGGCAGGCATTCCGTTAGCGAGTGTTGCTAATGAACCCGCAGATATCCAACAACTGATGGAAGAAGAAAAAGCCCAGCAAAATATTTATCGAGCGTACTATCCCAATATGGACACGGCGCGCAAAGCTGCAATCAGCTTGCATTCATTTTTGCTTGAAAGTAATCATGAAGAAGGCTATTTAATTTTAGAATTAAGCGACGAAGAAAAACTAAAACTAAGTAAGTTTGGTTTTCGGTTCGAAATCGCTCATACATTTATTAAAAATCGGAATTTAAGATTAACCGAGCTTCAAAAAAACATCGCTGCTGCCGACAGCAGCATTACACCTACCGCTGGCATTCCCGGTTACTCATGTTATGAAACGGTAGAAGAGAGCTTTGCAGCAGCGCAAACCATTGCCAGTAACAACCCTACATTAGCTACTTGGACAGATGTTGGTGATTCTTGGGAAAAGTCTGACGGACAAACAGGCTTTGACATGAAAGTATTAAAGCTCACCAAAAATAATGGCATCACAACAAAGCCCAAGCTGTTTATCAATTCTGCTATTCATGCGCGTGAATATACGACAGCGCCACTCGCTCTAGACTTTGCACGTTGGCTCATAGATGGCTACGGAACAAATGCAGATGCAACATGGATATTAAATCACCATGAAGTGCACTTGATGCTGCAAACAAACCCAGACGGCCGTAAGAAAGCTGAAACGGGCCTTTCTTGGCGTAAAAATACTAACCAAAACTATTGTGGCGCCAACAGTAACAGTCGCGGTGCCGATTTAAACCGAAACTTTACATTTACATGGAATAGCTCGGGCGGCTCAAGTGGTAATGTATGTAATGCCACCTACCGCGGCCCAAGTGCAGGCTCTGAGCCAGAAACACAGGCCATTGAAGGTTATGTTCGTAGCTTGTGGCCAGACAGCCGGGGACCTAATCAGAACGATCCCGCACCAATGGACACAAGCGGTATTCACATTGATTTACACAGTTACAGTGAACTCATTTTATGGCCTTGGGGAGGCACCAATCAAGTTGCTCCTAATGGCATAGAGCTACAAACTCTTGGCCGTAAATTTGCGTTTTTCAATAACTATTACCCACAGCAATCCATTGGTTTATATCCAACTGATGGAACCAGTGATTCGGTCAGTTATGCTGAGTTGGGTGTAGCGGCATTTACCTTTGAGTTAGGTACTAGCTTCTTCCAAAGTTGTTCTACGTATGAAAACACCATTAAGCCTAACAATTTACCAGCACTGATTTATGCTGCCAAAGTAACCCGTACACCTTATATAACACCAGGTGGCCCTGATGTTACAGCAGTTAGCTTAGCGGGTAATGCCTCTACCACTGGCGTTCCTGCGGGTACGCCAGTTAACATTACGGGTAGTGCAAGCGATCAGCGATTTAGTAATGCTAATGGTAATGAAGGTACGCAAAACTTAACCCAAGCAGAATACTATATTGATGTGCCGCCTTGGGAGGCAGGCGCTCAAGCATTTAGCTTAAACGCAAGTGACGGCAGTTTTAACTCAAAAACTGAAGCGTTCGACGGCACCATCAATACAGGAAGTCTTAGCGAAGGTCAGCATATCGTTTATGTTCGTGCTAAAGACGGTTCTGATAAGTGGGGAGCAATTAGCGCTGTATTTTTAAATATCGACAATAGCGGAGCTGGCGATCCTGTAGCCAACTTTACCTTTGATTGCACAGAACTAGCCTGTAACTTCGACGCATCTAGCTCTACCGATGTAGGTGGCAATATTGTTAGTTATAGTTGGGACTTTGGTGACAGCAGTAGCGGCACTGGCGTAAATGCATCCAATACTTACGCAGCCTACGGTAACTACACTGTATCGCTTACCGTCACTGATAACGACAATAACACTGCATCAATTAATAAAGTTGTTGAATTGGTTGATCCCAGTAATGGTTTAGTGAACGGTCAACCTATAACAGGCTTATCGGGCAGTCAAGGTGATGAGAAACGCTATGAAATGCAAGTTCCAGCCGATGCAACGGGGTTAAGTTTTGCTATCTCGGGCGGCACAGGTGATGCTGACTTATATGTGAAATTTGGTTCTGCGCCAACAACGGGTGACTATGACTGTAGACCATGGAGAAACGGTAATAACGAAACCTGTAATATTGATCCAACACAACAAGGTACTTACCATGTAATGATTCGCGGTTACGCAGCTTATTCAGGGGTAACGTTAGTTGGCTCATATAGTACTGGTGGCACTCCAGGGGATAGTGGCAGCAACTTAAATATCAGTGTAAGCCAAGGGTATTGGTTTAGACACACTATTGAAGTACCTGCTGGCACATCAACGTTAACAGTTACAACAACAGGTGGTAGTGGCGATGCTGACTTATATTTAAGATCAGGATCAGCGCCATCAACCATCAACTATGATTGCCGCTCATGGAACAGCAGTAACCAAGAGTCTTGTGTAATCAATAACCCTGCCGCAGGCACGTGGCATGTTGGTGTATACGGTTATCGCCGCAGCGCAGGTATAGATGAAAACTGGAATTATGAATAATCCAACTTTTATTACTGAAAAGTAACTTCAAGCCCTACTAGGGCGTGTTGACCTTTATAGGTCAACCTGCCCTAGTAGGGCTTTTTATTCAATACAACAAAGCGAGGATTTATAATTTTTACTACCCTTAGTCATACTGATACTAACTGGAAAACACATGTCAACGATTGCCCCTCCAACAGCAAAGCAAAAGAGTCCGTTTTTACAAGCCGTTGCTGGGCAAGGCGTTATTCTTGTAATTGCGTTAGTCTTAGTATTTTGGCCTTCAACTGCTATTAACTGGTGGAACGATAACTGGTTTTTTGAGTTAGGGTTAGGGTCTGTTGTAGCAATTATCATGTACTTTTTTCTGTATTTACTGCTCATCGTTAGCTTGAATTTCACTGACACATTTCACCAGTTAGTACGCGCAATTAGGCCAATGCTAACAAGCTTCTCACAGCCACAACTAGTTTTACTAGCCGTGTTGGCAGGTACTTCTGAAGAACTTCTATTTAGAGGCGTATTTCTTTATTGGTTAACGATTGGAATAGAAAGTGGCGTAGCGCTTTTGGGAATAGAGCTAACCAAGCTAATCATGCTATCAGAAGGTGTATCGGTGAGCCTGTTAAGTATAATGTCTGGGATTTTTTTATCGTCACTATTATTTGGTTTAGCACACCCTATTTCTAAGGTATATATTTTGCTGACGAGCTTAATTGGAGTCGTACTAGGTGTGATTTATGTAAGCATTAACAGCATGTTAGTAGTAATAGCTGCACATTCTATATACGACTATCTTGCGTTTTATGTGCTAACCAAGCGCCCAGACTGGTTAAAAATCGGCGAGCGCTTGGAAAACGCAGGTTGATTAGTTTTACCAATTACTGTTGGTTTGTACCATCTTCGAAGTATGTGCCCCAGCCGTCATATTCAATATTTGTTTCTTTGGCAAATTGCACCAGTTTATTCACATCTTCAAGCATTAACTCTTCTTCAAGTGGTTGTTCAATAACAATATCAAAGCCTAGCACTCGGCTGCCATCTTCCAATTCAAACTCTTCCGGCTCTCCCACGTCATAACCTTGTTTAAATGCCACTACAGCAGCCTTTTCAAGTATATCAAATCGCTCGGCAGAAAAGTGATGCTCAATCGTGTGTAGCGCATCTGGATCGCTTCCATCTTCTAAAAGTTCATCAATAATTTTTACAGTAAATTCTTGCCAGTCTTGCATGGTTGCGCCTTATTATTTTCAATTCGTGTTATTCAGTATCACTTCAAAAGAAGCTTACATGCACTATTATACGAGCATTTGATTATAAGTGATACGTAGTACAAGTTCCCAAATTAAGGAATTATTCCTTTATGCCCACTTCGGCATCTAATTGCTTAATTTTATCGTGCATTAGTGCATGGGTTTGATTGGTGATTTCTCGTATATTTTCTTTGGCATTGTTCGGCAGTTTTATCGGCTCTAACATTTCAACAATCACTTTGCCGTTATTCCATTTATTTAATGAAATACGTTTGCAGGTTGAGTTCATACATACTGGCACCATAGCAACGTCAGCTTGTACCGCAGTATGGAATGCCCCTGTTTTAAATGGCAATAAACCTTTACCATAACTACGCGTTCCTTCTGGGAACATCCAAATAGATAATTTATTATCTTTTATTTTATTAGCAGCTTGAGAAATGGTGCCTGCTGCACGAGAGCGATTATTTCTATCAATAAGGATGTTGCCGCTTAGCCAATAAATCCAACCAAAAAATGGCACCCATTTTAAACTTTTTTTACCAATACTTACCGTGCGTGGTTGAACCGCCGCAGAGATTGTAAATAAATCATAATTATTTTGATGATTCGCAATATAGACATATTGTTCATCGCTTTTAATTGAAGGGTGTTTACGCACTTCAAGCTCAACGCCAAAAAGTTTATGCATCGAACCATATAGCTTTGCAACATGGTATACATTGTTTCGATGAAATGGCCTTATTATGCAAAATAACATCATCGCAATCGTCGACATTACAAAAAATAAAGCAAGAATAAGTAAACGTATAACGGCTAACACAACAATCCTCCAAAAATTTGAGCGGCGATTATACATCAATTAACTTACACTTGTACGCTGAGAAACAAAATTTCGATATTAACTTGTAATCACTTTAAGCGAAATTATTTAACGTGACTTAAAATATCATCTATAAAGCTTTCATGATCTTGATAGGTGCGACCACCATAATTCTTATGAGAACCATCACTTGTCCAGCCTCCTACAATACCAACAAGCTCGTCATCATATAAATTTAAAGCCATTTCGTAGGTTCGATAATGAAGCTTATCATCATCTAAATATGCCAAGGTATAAAAGCAATTGGCTGGGCTTTTTGGTCTTGGAAAAATAAATAATACCGCTTCAACACCCCATTTTTCTATTGGCCTAATTTGCACAGCCGCTGCATATTCAGGAGAAATAATCTCTGACATCGCGCCCCTTATTTGACCGTCTTTCTGGGTCAAAAGATCATTAAAAAACTCTCCTTCGCTTACAAACAACCAGTCAGGTATCAATTTATGCTGTACATAATATATGTTTTTGCTGTAGTCCGATGTTTCATACGCTGAATCTTTTGCAGCATTACCACGGGTATTTTGGTGCGTGCTAGCACAAGCAGCCACTAAAAAACTGAGTAGTAAAATTAATACGTTTTTCAATTTATTCTCTCAACATTAAAAGACTATTCATTCTCAACGTATTTTAGCCTATCAATAAATCCAACGCATTACTCATTCATCCAGCTTGTGCACTTGCGGAAAATTTGTTGATTAAATTTTTATCGTAAAGTAATGCTAATGAGATTGATTCTCATTGATATGCTGTTATAATCCATCGCAATTGAGAATTATTCGTATTCTAATTTCGGCTTTATATAAAATTAAACGCGCTATATATCATTATTAATGAGTATCTTTTCAATACAATCACATAATAGTGAAGAGCGTTAAAATAAAGTGGTTAGATTAAAACAACACGTTCGTCGTACTAGGAATTTAAAACAATGAAAGCATTTAAAAAGTCATTGATTGCAACAACTGTTATTTTGCTTACTTCTGGTCTTACCGCATGTGGCGGAAGCTCTTCATCAGACACTCCTGCTACAGAAACGCCTACCAATACAGCGCCAACAGCGATCACACTTTCATCTGCTACTGTTTCAGAAAATGCAGCTGGAGCGACGATTGGAACACTAAGTGCAACTGATGCAAACAGCACTGACACATTCACTTATTCTATAAATGACGAACGTTTTGTTATTTCTGGAAACGAACTAAAACTTGCAGAGTCTACTTCACTTAACTTTGAACAAACAAATAGTGTTGATGTAGATGTAACTGTAACAGACAGCGCAAATAATAGTTTAACAAAAACTCTTACCATCACTGTTGAAGACGTATTAGACGTATATGCTTTTACAAGCAATTTCACCAATGAATCTAGCGTAAATTACAGCGGTCAAATTGCTCGTCATGTTTTAATTTCAGAGTTAACTAACTACATTTCTTCTGGCTTGAAAGCCGATTTAGATGCAGGTGAGCTTACTAATAAAGCGGATGTTGTCGCAAAGCTTATGTCACTATATAAAGTGACCAGCGAAGAATATGATTTAGTACTGGGTGAACGTGCTCTTACAATTACAGCCTCTCCTGAAACCAAACAAAAAACCCTGAAAGACATTTCCTCTTCTAAGAAAGACTTAAGCGGTAAAATTGCAGGCAACGACGCAACTGGTCAACATAAAGACTGGAGCACAGACTTTGAAGGTTGGGGAGCAAAAGGCGCTTATACGCCAGAATCACTCGTTGAATTATATTTCGATATGTTAGGCGATCACGCACAAGCATATTTAGATGGTGCTATTCGCCAAGATGCATTAGGTAACGACATTAACAAAATTTACCTAACGGCTAATGGTCAAGATTTAAAGCAACTAGTACAAAAGTTTTTACTAGGCGCGGTTGCATTCTCACAAGGCGCTGACGACTATTTAGATGATGATGTTGCAGGCAAAGGATTGTTGTCTGACAATACTCAACAAGTTGACGGTAAAGCTTACACCGCACTAGAGCATAATTACGACGAAGGTTTTGGTTACTTTGGCGCGGCTCGTGACTATTTAGATTACTCTGATGACGAAATTGCCGCAAAAGATGGCCGTGAAGATTGGCAAGGTCACCACGATACTGATGGTGATGCAATGATCGACCTGAATTCAGAGTACAACTTCGGTAACTCTACTAATGCAGCAAAGCGTGATCGTGGTACGAAAGACAATACTAACGCAACCGACTTCACAGCAAATGCAATGAACGCGTTCTTAAAAGGTCGTGAAATCATTACTAATGCTGGTGCAACAGCACTTACAGATGAACAAATGAGCGAGCTTAAAGCACAGCGCGATATTGCTCTAAGTAACTGGGAAATGTCTATTTCTGCAACGGTTGTTCATTATATCAACGACGTATTAGCAGATTATGATGCATTTGGCAGTGACGATTTCAATTATGAAAATCTTGCTAAACACTGGTCAGAGCTAAAAGGGTTTTCATTGGGCTTACAGTTTAACCCTCACTCTCCCGTTTCTGATGAAAATTATACAACTATGCAGTCACTCATTGGTGATATGCCAGAATTAAATGCTGAAGCAATTGCAACTTACCGCGCAAAATTAATCACTGCGCGTGCTTTATTACAAGATGCATACGGATTTGATTCAGAAAATGTTGAGAACTGGTAACAGCAACTCAATCAATACATAACTTAATAGGGCGATAGATTTTTAATCTATCGCCCTTTGTCGTACATATACACTTGAAGATTTATAGGTAAAAGAATGTTTAATAATCAGATAGTTAAATCGTCTTCTATCGCGTTAATTGCACTTTTTGCAATTTCTGGGTGCGGTGAAAGTACTAGTAGTTCAGAAGGTTCGCAATTTAGAACCAGCAGCAACGATAACACTACCACTTTCGATAAAAAAGCCATGATTACACAGATTGTCGATCAGGTTATTACCCCCACTTTTACTGACTTCAAAGCGTTAACTGAAGCACAAGTAAGTGCAACACTTGCATACTGCGACGCGGCAAAAAGTAACACTGACAACATTGCAGCGCTAAAAGAAGCCGCGCAGCAATCATGGCAAAATGCCATGAATACATGGCAACAAATAGAAGTCATGCAAGTAGGTCCTTTATTAACTGACGGCAGTAAACTACGTAATAAAATTTATTCTTGGCCACTGGTTGGACACTGCGCTGTTGATCAAGATGTTGCTCACTTTGAGAACGGTGAAATAAACGGTGTACCTTACGACATCACACGCCGTACCGACACTCGCCGAGGCTTAGATGCACTTGAATATTTATTATTTAATGAGAGCTTAGCTCATAGCTGTAGCAGTGACGCATTAGCACCGTCAGGTTGGAATGCGCGCCCTGAAGCAGAGCGATTAGCGGCAAGATGTTCGTTTGCGGTTGAAGTTGCTAACGATTTAACACATAGCGCAAACGAACTATTAACTGAATGGACGGCTCAAGATGGGTTCGCTGCTCAACTCACAAGTGCAGGTGAAAATAGTAATACGCTATTCCCAACAGCAAATGACGCTATTAATCATATCAGCGATAGCTTATTTTATATTGATAGTGTTACGAAAGACGCCAAAATGGCCGTACCAATTGGTTTGCAAGACAATAGCTGTAATTTAGCGCCTTGTATTAACGATATAGAGTCAACATTAAGCGCCAATGCGTTATCAAATATTAAAAACAACTTAATTGGTTTTTCTCACTTATTCTTGGGTCATCGACAAAACGCAACTGACGGATTAGGCTTCGATGATTACTTAATTGCGGCAGACGCTGCTAATGCTGCTCAAGAGATGCAAGCCAACATTAATGCTGCAATTGAAGCAATTGATAGTGCTGAGCATTCATTTCAGCATATGATTATTAATGATCAGCAAAAAGCGCAAGACCTTCATCAGCACGTCAAAAATGTTACCGATCAACTGAAAACCGTTTTTATCACCACCTTAGCATTGGACTTACCTGAAACGTCAGCAGGAGATAACGACTAATGAAATCATCATTATCGCGCCACAAGTTGTCATTAATCACGATTGCGCTAAGTGGAATATTTAGTTCGCCGGTGTTAGCAAATGAAGATATACAGCCAAGTGTACCAACCCAACAAGCTGAAGCTAAAAAAGCGAAATTACAGGAAAACCCTACTGGGGTAATTGAACATATTCAAATTATTGGACATGAGAACAAACTTCGTACTGAAGCAGGCTCTGCTACATTAATCGACGAAATGGAACTTGAAACGTTTGAGTATGACGACATCCACCGCGTATTAGCCAATGTGCCTGGCGTGAATATTCGCCAAGAAGACGGCTATGGCTTGCGTCCAAACATCGGATTTCGTGGTGTAACACCTGAACGTAGTAAGAAAATTACCATAATGGAAGATGGCGTATTAATTGGTCCAGCCCCCTACTCTGCTCCTGCGGCTTATTACTTCCCTACGGTTAGCCGCATGACCGCTGTTGAAGTGTTTAAAGGACCGTCAGCCATTAAGCATGGCCCAAATACCGTTGCTGGTGCACTTAACATGAACACTCGCAGTATACCGGCAGATACTAATGGACAATTTGAAGGGCAGTTCGATTTTGCGATTGGCTCTGATGCCTATAACAAAATTCATGCGTATGCAGGCACTAGTAAGAATGACATTGGCTTTCTTGTTGAAGCACTTCACAGTCAAGCTGACGGCTTTAAAACTATCGACGGCGCTAACAACAGCCAATTTAGCGAAGATTCTGGTTTTGATAAAAACGACATCATGACTAAGCTGAGCTACCAATTAGACAATAACGACTTAACCCACTATTTCGAGCTAAAACTCGCCTATGCTGATGAAACCTCTAACGAAACATACTTGGGCTTAACTGATCAAGACTTTGATGCCAACCCGTTTCGTCGGTATGCAGCAACGCAAGTGGGTTTAATGGATTGGGAGCATCAACAATTCCAGTTAACGCATAATGTGTCGTCGTCAACGTTTGCCGTGACTACCCGCCTTTATCGAAATGAGTTTGAGCGCGCATGGCGTAAAGTAAATGGTTTTTCTGCTACTACGCAATCTACCGCTCGTACATTGCAAGATATTTTAGCGGATCCTACTAACGGCATTAATCAAACCTACTATGAAATACTAACTGGCCAAAAAGACAGTGAAAGTAGAGCTGAACAGTTTATCGTTGGCACTAATGACCGCGAATACTATTCACAAGGCATACAGTCAGATGCCAGCTATCGTTTAGCACATAACAGCGTTGAGCAAGTGTTTGAAGCCGGTATACGTTTTCACGAAGATCGTATTACCCGTAATCACTTTGAAGAAAACTATGCGATGCAATCTGGTGCCATGACATTAGCATCTGATGCAGCCACATTTACATCACAAAATTATGAGCACAGCGAAGCCATTTCAGTCTATTTACAAGATACAATCAAATGGCAAGCACTTGAAGTTACCGCAGGTGTACGTGGCGAATTTGTTGATAGTCGTTATCAAAATTTGAAATCAGGCCAAGAACAAGACTGGTTAGAAAAAACGACTCGGGTATGGCTACCAAGCGTATCAGCATTTTATCAGCTGTCAGATAGCGCTGGATTATTTGCAGGCATACATGAAGGCTATGTGCCAACCAGCCCAAAACAGTCTCCTGAAGTGTTACCAGAAAAAAGTACTAATTATGAGCTGGGTGGTCGTTACAATAATGGCACGATGAAAGCTGAGTTAGTTGGCTTTTTCAACGACTTTGAGAATTTAAAAGAAAGCTGTTCATTTTCAACCTCTGCTAGCTGCGCGAATTCAGCTCGGTTAGATCAAGAATATAATGGCGGAGAAGTCGATGTTTACGGTCTTGAAGCATCATTTTCAAACACTGTAAACCTAACTAGCAGCTACGATTTACCTTGGTCTGTGACCTATACTCATACTCAGTCTGAATTTAAAGAGCCGCTAGATTCAACGTTTGAATTATGGGGTAACATCACACCGGGTGACGAGGTACCTTACTTACCAGACCATCAAGTAACACTGATGTTTGGTCTTGCCGCTAATAACTGGCAAGCAAATATGTTAGTGAAATATGTTGGTGAAATGCATGAAGCGGCAGGTGACGATGTATCATTAAGCGGCATCACTACTAACGCTTACACGGTAGTGGATTTATCGGCAAGTTACGACTTTGGTGAATACGGTTCTATTTATGCAAAAGTCGATAACTTATTCGATAACGTTGAAATAGTTAGTCGCCGCCCTTACGGTGCACGTCCTAGCAAACCTCAACAACTTTACCTTGGTTATAAATACCGTTTCTAAATGAGTGTTTATCTAGCTACACAAAAAGTACTGTTTAATAAGTATGTTTGAGCAACTACTTACCATCTTAAACAGTAACTTGTATGCGCTGGTTGGCTACCTTAGTGATGCCAACCAACGCATTTATTATGGCTATTTGCTATCAACACTTGTGCTAACAATCCCCGTATACTTTTTTTACCATCATGTTGATAGCTCCAAGAATCACACCAGTAAAAAAACTGCCGCTGGCTTCATAGGTTTTCTTTTTCCTAAACGGATATGGCTGGCAAAGAGCGCAAAGCATGATTATGGATTATGGATAATCAATCGGTTTATCCGAGCATTGATATTTGCCCCAATTATTGTGGCTATGGTTCCTATCGCCATTGGCTTTTCTGATTGGTTATCGAGTTGGTTTGGCGATATCTCCCCTCTGACAAAAGATCGCAGCACCATTATATTTTTTTTTACTTTACTGCTCTTTATTATTGACGACTTAACCCGCTTTATATTGCATTTCTTGCTGCATAAAGTACCGATCCTATGGGACTTTCACAAAGTGCATCATAGCGCAACGGTACTGACCCCTTTTACCATATATCGTAGCCACCCTATCGAGAGCTATTTTTATGCATGTCGCATGGCAATTGCGCAAGGGATCGCCGTTGGCATCGCATATTATTTATTTGGCCCACGCATAAGTATGATGGATATTGCTGGGGCAAACATTTTTGTATTCTTGTTTAACCTGATGGGCGCAAATTTACGCCACTCACATGTTTGGCTAAGTTGGGGCAATAAACTAGAAAACTTATTCATTAGCCCTGCACAACACCAAATTCATCATAGCGATAACCCGCTACATTTCGATAAGAATTTAGGTTCAGCACTTGCCATTTGGGACAAGCTTTTCGGCACCCTTGTGAAAGCCTCAACTATCAATTATAAGGCTGGCGAACGACTACAATTTGGCGTTGGAGGGGGCGATAAAGGGCATCCGAGGCTGATTGATTTATATCTTCTTCCATTTAAACAAAACTTCGAGCGGATAAGAAATCGTTTACCTACACAGCTTACCAGAACGAAGATGAAACACGAATAAAGTTGCATCCGATCTCCCCTAGTTCTAGACTGACAAGTGATCATCAACAGGTTGCTTGATGCTTCAACGTTAGAAAATACACCCTAAAAATTTATAATAAAAACAATAACTGGTTAGCTTTATGAAACATGAATTCGATATAGATATTGATGTTGCACTCATTTGGTTCCACTTTTATCAGTTGGGAATCGCATTCTTACTTTCTATACCCATTGCTATCAATCGTGAGAACAAATCTGAGGGTGCAGGGTTACGCACTTTCCCTTTAGTTGCCATTTCATGTTGTGCGTTTATGCTGGTCGCTATGGATGTTTACAGCACCAGTGAAGATGCCGAAGCCAGAGTCATGTACGGTATCATCACAGGAATTGGCTTTATTGGTGGTGGCGCTATTATCAAACAATCTAAAAACGTACGCGGCACCGCAACAGCAGCAGGCATTTGGCTTACTGGCGCAATTGGCGTATCAGTGGCTTACGCACGTTATGAGATAGCAATTGTCCTGTCGCTGATTGGTTTTCTACTCTTTCAGTTTGCAGATCCAGTCAAAAGTAAATATAAAGCAGATAACCCTTAGGGCTTTATAGTAGCGATTGCAATAACGGGTTCGCACTATTATCCACCCTTTCAAAAACCATTTTACTTGCTCGTTTATATTGTCCTCGTAAATGAGACTTTAAATGCGGTAATACATGCTTCTTATCTATTTTTTTCAATTTTGCGAACAGTGCCAACGCATACATTACTTCCGGTTCTGACAATGCCGCTTGACGATTGGCATAAGGGTTATAACAAGACCCACACCCGCCCCTAAAATGATAGGCAGTATTTCCTAACATCACACCATAGCCTAAAAAACAAGATACCAAATCAGCAGCTTGCGGGATCAGCGCTTCGCCACCTGGTGGCAATGCCTGCCCTTGCTTGATGAGAATAAGCGCTAACGCTTGACTGAATGAAGCAATTAAGTCTTGAGGCTGATTAATTTGCTGCGGGTTATACGACACTAAAATGGGAGGAATAGTTTGTTGTTGAGCAGAGACTGAGTAATCTGCGGAAGACCAAGTTGCGGCTTGGCTGTAACCGTGCGAGTAATCAGTTAACGGTTGTGAACTTGACGGCGCACTGGTAAGCAAATACGGGGCAGCCTCCTCTCCTCTCACTCTGCCTTTAAAACCAAATAACGGAAATGACTGCGCAATCATTTGCTGCGGCGCCACTAGCTTTATTGGCCACTTACTCATCCCGCTAAACTGCATTACCTGAGAAAACACATGCTGCGCCATTTCCTCAATACTATTCACTGACTTTGGGAAAAATGCAGGTGTAGGGAGAACAAGCTGCGCCTCTTCAACAAAAAACTCGCTGTCAAACATTTCAAGCGCCCAACAAAACGTTTCCAACAACCATGTTTCCTGTTCATCCGTAATCAATGGTTTAGTTTTAAATAAAGACAGCATGATTCAGCAAGTATTCCTATATCAAGTTAGTTATCTTAAATAGTAAATTTATCTTACCTAACGTCAGAATTCACTACCTTTGTATAACATCATCCATATGAATGAATTTATTCACGCTTTTTTACATATTCGTTATTGAAGGTTAATTTTATACATGGTTAACTTGAGCGTTATAATTTTTCTAGTGATTCCATCTATTTAAAAAGACTCTTAGAAATCAAAACGTGTCGTAAAATTGCTAGAATACTCGCTTTCTCAATAAGTAAATTACAATAAAGTAAAAAAGGAAGTCACATGCCAAAAAACTCATTAGGCAAACTTAAAACCAACTTGGTTTGGAGTGCTGTCGTTTCTACGTTGTCATTAACGTCTGCCTCTGCACTTGCTCAAGAAAATACAAACAATAACGAAGAAACAGTCGAAAAAATTGAGGTCACTGGTTCGCGTATTTTACGTGAAGGAGCAATCGCACCTTCACCAGTAACAGTAATTAGTGGCGAAGACCTGCTAAAAACTGGTGCTATTAGTATCGGTGAAGCGCTTAACGACCTACCTGCACTTGCTAACACTTTTTCTTTAGCGAATGCTGGTAACTCCATTGGTACTGCAGGCCTTAACTTATTAGATCTACGTGGTATGGGTACAGACCGTACATTAGTACTTGTTGATGGCAAACGCCATGTATCAAGTAGTCCTGGCACTGGCTCAGTTGACACCAATACCATTCCTACTGCATGGGTAGAACGTGTTGAAATCATTACTGGTGGTGCTTCTGCGGTATATGGTGCAGATGCTGTAACTGGTGTTGTTAACTTTGTTTTGAAAAAGGACATCGAAGGCTTAACCTTTAATGCTACTAAAAGTTATGCTGAAGAAGGCCCTTATGACAATGACAAAGTAACAATATCATTCGGTCAAAACTTTGATAATGACCGTGGTAATTTTGGTTTATCTGTGTCTCATTATCGTCAAGACGGCATGAATGCAGCAGATCGAGAGCAAACACGCACTCCAACTGCAAGTGGTCTTTCGAATCCAGCTGATGGCGATACTGATGGCATCCATGATGGCATTCCAGACAGACTATGGCTAAAAGATGCAGCTTGGTATGATGATTCAACAGCTGGTAACTTTTACACTTATGACGCAAATGGAGCGCACTGGTATATTTTCAATCCAGATGGCAGTGTTCGCCAGCAACAACTAGGTACTACATACAATTGGGGCCGATGCTCTGGTGAATGTGACATGCTCGACTTAAATAAATACACCGAGCTACAGCCTACTTTTAAAACGTTAAACATCAATGCAAAAGCAAATTACGATATCACTGACGAAATTAACCTTTATGGTGAAGCTAAGTTTGTAAGAACTAAAGCTGACTCAATTGGCCAACCGTCATTCTTCGAATACGGCAGCGGCTTTACAATTCAGCGTGATAACGCATTTATCCATGAGTCTTTAGCTACGTTAATGGATAATGAAGGATTAGATAGCATTAATCTTCACCGCTTTATGGAAGATGTTGGTCGTCGTGCAGAAGTAAATGTCCGCGAAACTAAGCGTTTTGTAGTGGGCGTTGATGGTTCTATCGGCGACGATTGGAATTTTGACATCTATGGTGTGCATGGCGAAACAACACGTGAGCAAACTAACCGTGCCAACGTAATTACCGAGCGACTACGTCAATCTGTTGATGCTGTGGTACTTGATGATGGCTCAATAGGCTGTAGAAGTGAAGCTGCGCGTGCAGATGGTTGTATTCCTACTACATTGTTTGGAGCAAATAACGTAGACCAATTAGCCGCAGATTGGTTCAGCACTACTTCTATCAGTAACAGTAAAGTTCAACAAACTGTCTTTGCCGCTAACTTCAATAATAGTGCACTATTTGACGTACCAGCAGGCCCTGTAGGCTTTGCAACAGGTGTTGAATACCGTAAAGAAAAAAGTGATGACATTCCAGATCCTTTCGCTGCAACTGGTGCAACCTTCTTCACAGCCCTTCAGGAAGAGCATGGTGAATTTGATGTAAAAGAAGCATTTGCAGAAATGTCTGTTCCTGTTATTTCTGATGTTTTCTTGATTCAAGATTTAACATTTGACGCAGCACTTCGTTTTGCAGACTATAGCACCATTGGTAGTGCGACTAGCTGGAAAGTTGGTGCTGACTGGGCAGTAAATGATCAATTAAGATTCAGAGCAACCGCTTCAGAAGCAATTCGTGCACCAAATATCAGTGAATTATTTGGTCCATTGCAACAAAGCTTTGGTCAGGTAAATGATCCTTGTCAGGAAGGCCGTCCGCAAGATCCTGTTACTATTGCTAACTGTGCTGCGCTAGGTATTCCTACTGACTTCCAAGCACTAGCAACCGTTGCATCTATTGAACTTGAAGTAGGTGGTAACCCAGACCTTAAAGAAGAAGAGTCAACCAGTTTCACATTTGGTTTAGTTTATCAGCCTGAATTCATTGAAAACTTCGTAGTAACAGTAGATTACTGGAGCATTGAAATTGAAGACGCTATTGACCAAGTTGATGAACAAGATATCTTAGATAAATGTGTTCAATCTGTTGGCGGTATTGATAACCAATTCTGTGCATTAGTTACTCGCGATGCGGATCATGAAATTCGTCTAGTACGTACCATTACGCAAAACGTTGCAAAACAAAAGGCGCAAGGTATCGACTTTGAAGTAGGTTATGATTTTGATACGTTAGGCGGTGCTTGGTCAACGCAGTTTATTGCTACTTACTTAAAAACACGTAAAGAGTTTCCTTTCCAAATTGAACCTACTCAATTTATTGAAAATGCAGGAACAACTGGTGAAGCGGAATGGCAGGCAAACTTATTAGTGGGCTATACACGCGATAAGTGGTCAGCTAACTGGAGAACTCGTTACCTAGAGGACGTAAGTCGTTTTACTCCTCAAGAGTTAGAGCTTAACCCAGATCGAAGCAATATTATGGGTTACCCAAGCTATGTTATTTCAGACATTCGCGCCGGATACTCATTTGAAAACGGTGTAACAATTGAGTTTGGTATTGATAACGTATTCGATAAAGATTTGCCTAACTTTACTACTGGTACGGGTGTGGGTACTGCAAGTTATGACAACATCGGTCGTTTATATTACACAAGCCTTACTTATAAGATGTAATAGCTAATAATTAGCTTCTATAAAAAAGCCCAGAGCATGCTCTGGGTTTTTTATTGCTTTAATTTGCTTCGATTTTTATCTAAGACAATACCGATAAACTGGTGTTATATAAATTCAGCATGGATCTCTAGGATATCTTCTCTGAAAGCTTGCTTAAGTGGCTCTAATTGCACTTCATAGTTCTTCCACATATCCATTCCTTTACGGTTTAATGGCTGCCTTACTTGATCACTACTTGCAGTGCGAACAGCACGGTCGTTTGAATAAAAGCGTAAACAGCCTGTTTCAAACTCTAAATTGCAGAAAGCTAATAGTTCTGTTATTTGTTCTTCTGGGTTTTCAATTAACTTTTCATACTGACAGTAGAATATCTCTTCTGGTAAGACTGCATGCCAATGTTCCATAAGCAGTAAATACTGCTGATAATAGAATGCGATATGTGAAAGATCATAACTAAAGTCATGACCGTGACCAAAATACTGCTTAAATATCCCAAAACCGCAGGATAAAGGCTGCCTTCTCACATCTATGATTATTGCTTCTGGTAATATTTTCTTTATTAAGCCAACGTGTTGAAAGTTAGGTGGCAATTTATCAATAAAGTAAGGCTTGTCAGTGCGATAAATTTCGCTTTCTGCTAGGTACATATCACCAAACTGGGATAACTCTTCTGGCGTAAAGCGCTCAAGACTGCCACTAGCATTTTGATTTTTTTGGACACTTAATAAAAATACTTTTCTCGCAATGGCCGGTAGTATTTTCAACTCCATTGTACCCTCAACCAAAGAGTGGCTTGCAAGGATTTGTTCAACCAACGTTGAGCCAGAACGCGGTAGTCCTATAATAAAAATAGGGGTGGCAGCGCCTTCTTTTTTTGGCGCGCACACACTTAACGACTGCTCTGAAAATGTGTCGATTAACGATAAGCATTTTTGCTGATATTTATCTGGATTAAAACTAGCCCCAGGCTTATTTAAATTTGCTGATTGGTACGTAGAAAATGCACGATCGTATTGCTCATTATCTTCATAGTGCTTTGCTAAAGCAAAAGCTGCTTGGCAGGCTTGCTCTGGGGATAAGTCAGGATCAAGCGCCATATTTTCAAGTTCAGACACCTCATCATCGGAAAACGTTACTTTTGAAATATTTGCCAGTGCCCAAAATGCAGATCCTTTGGTAGAGGGGTTTGCTAAACATATTTGATAGTAATGAATGGCCTTGGCTGTATCGCCCAATGCTTTGTATACATGTGCTTGCTGAAGGCTTATCTGATGATCTTCGCCTAGTATGCCTATCGCTTGTTGGTAAGCTTCTAACGCTTTATGGTATTGCCCTACATTAACTAAATGATCGGCATGCAATAGCCAGTAATTAGCTTCTAAGGGTTTTTGAGCCACAAGGACTTCAGACTCACTCAATGCCTTACTATAAAAGCGTGTTTGCGCATGTAATTGTGACAGTAAGTTTCTTAGTTGGTCGTCATAAGGGCAATATCCAAGTCCTATTTCAAGATACTTAATTGCTTGCTCTAACGCTCCATTTTTAACGGCAAGTAAAGCAAGAATAAATAATGCTCGCGGATGACGATTATGTTTAGCCAAGATAGCTTCACAAATACGAACCGCTTCGTTTGTGTTTCCGGATGATAAAGCATCACTAGCTTGGTTTACCGCACCTGCAAAAGCGTCATACTGCAATGCGTTGGCTTGGTATGATACCAATTCAACATATCGCTTTTTAGTAAATTGAATAACCGCCAAAAAGTGCCAAGCTTGGCTATGCTGCTCATCAATTTCGAGCACTTGTTTAAAGTTTTTTTCAGCAAGCTCTACTTGGTTATTTTCAAAATACATTCCGGCCAAATTAGCCCATGCACTGGCTGAGCTTGGCTGCAACTCTGTCACCTTGCTAAATGCTGCAATAGCTTGGTCAAATTGCTTCATACCCAAATAGCAATAAGCCAGTCCTTCATATACTTCACTAGCTTGTGGTTTGTGTTGCACTAACTCTTTAAACAGTTGTTCTGCTTGTTTGTGTTCGTGTCCTGAAAGCAGCTGTAAAGCCTTAGCGTACTTTTCACTTAATGTAGAACTATTCAAATCAATTGACTCCTTCCACGCTTTCTTTGTTATGAAACCGTTGTAAATATTCTAAATGATCATAAAATTTCATCGCCGAACTGTGGCTTTTCTCAGCAGCTATATCTTGATGCTTAAGTGCTTCAGCACTTGGGCTTAACTGGTTGGATTCATTAAAAAAACTTTTGCCTGCTAGTAAGCAGTACCAAGATGTCTTGAGATAGGCTAGTTTCGCCATGTTTCGCTCTAAAGCCATGTCGAAGTTACCCGCTGCTTTCCAGCTATCTAATAGGTCTACCAACACAGGGGATAACATTGTATTTTCTCTGCAGTCTTTCCAGTACTGAGTGTCATTACGTGAATTTATTTTATAATGAGCTTGAAGGTAATCGCGCGTGCCATCAATAATATTGTTGATTTCATTATTAAAGGCTTGCTGATATTCGTCGGTGAAACTCCCTTGGGTAAACTTTTCGATAAAGCTTTCAATGCTGCGTTGCACTAAATACAACATTGGCGCTTCTAACGGTTCTAAGAAGCCCTGTGATAATCCTATTGCTACACAGTTTTTCTTCCAATGATTTTCTATTCGGCCAGGCTGCCAATGAAGATGTAGCGCCTTCTGCCCTATTGCTTTATCTCCTAGCAACTCTCTAAGTTCAAGTTCAGCAGCCTCTTTACTACTGTGAGCAGAGCTATACACATACCCATTCCCCATGCGATTTATCAGTGGAATATGCCAAACCCAACCATGCTTTAACGCCTTAGAAACTGTTTCGCATGCCATGCCACTTAAGCCATCATGAAGTGTTGGAATTGCCACCGCACTGTCGTTAAATAAGTAGTCTTTATACGAAGTAAGCTTCTCTCCTAACGCATCCTGAATTAGCAAACCTTTAAATCCAGAGCAGTCTACGAAAAAGCCTGCCCTAATTGGACCATGCTTTTCTGTATTTAATAACGCAATATCGCCTACTTTATTGGCAATCACTTGCGTAATTGTGTCATCAATATGCTTAACACCTAAGCTAATAGCATGCTTGCTTAGGAACTGCCCTAATAACTCTGCATCGAAATGATAACCATAACTCAATGAATGTTCAGTATCGTGATTGAGTGCTTTGGGTGCTTTTTTAGCATTTGCCAGTGCGGAAGTGACAAAAAAACTATCAGGATTTGTAGGTGCGTTTTCACCATTACGTTTAGTGTTGGCGTTATAAAAAAAGCGTTGCGCTAATTCGCCGTCAATATCAGAGTAAAATGGATGAAAATAGCTTGTATTGTTAGCTACCGTAGACCAATCTGGAAAACGTATACCGCACTTATAGGTTGCATTGCATGCAGGCATCCAAACATGTTCAGGAATATTTAATGTTTGAAAAAAGTCTTTAAGAAAGGGAGTGCTTCCTTCCCCGACTCCTAAAGTACCCATTTTTTTCGACTCAATAAGGGTTATTTTAACACCTAACTCTCGCCATTTATGCGCCATCAAATTAGCGCTCATCCACCCAGCGGTGCCACCACCAACAATTACAATGTGTTTGGGGATTGTTGTTCTTATCATAAGTTACCCAAGCAAATACTTCTATTGATGCTTAAGGTAACATATCACTTAGGTGGCAGGCTATTTTCAGTAACCAACTGACGATAAATATTAGTTACTAAGTTAATTATTACTTTCCCAATTTGGTGGAAGATCATCCCCATCATTAGGCTTTAAAAAAGTACTAAATAAGATATCAACTTTATTAGTGTCACTATGCATAAAATAGTCATCATTGTTCAAATCGAGTATTTCTGGCTGCCATGGCTCAGAACCTGCGTACATCAAATCTTTGTTACTATCGGTGGTATGAGCGACGCCTAAAGCATGCACCACTTCATGTATTAAAACGTGTTCAACATAACCATTCGAGTCAACACTACTGGACAGTTGATTATTGGAACAATTGTAGGCAGGGTTTTCAGTGGCGTTGTGAAGGTATAAGGCAATAATATGCCCGCCAGTAGTTGATGCATCGCCACAAGTATTCTGATGTGAACCTTCAAAATATACCGCATACAGCTTATTCGGGTTGTACCAATTTGTTTCTTTTATTTTTGCTTCTAGTACATCTCTCATGTGTTGTTCACCATCGCGTAACTCTGTATTTGTTACACTTAGTGCCCAATACGTTACATCAAGATCACCGTTCTCCTGTAAATCTAATTTCAGCTGTTTGCCGTTTGAAATTGCCTTAAACCAGTTATCAGCAGCTAACACTGATGTTTGCAACTCATACGTTTTGTCTCTTTCTAAATCTTCATTTCCTTTGGGTACAGCATAAACTACATGAATTGTATGCTGATCTTGGCTTACATCTGGTTGATCATCGATAGTTCGAGTATATGTAGAGTCACTCGGTTGCGTTTCAACTGGTGGATTTATCGCCGGAGGCACAATAGGTGTATCACCTTCACTTCCATTTGAACCACCACCGCACGCACTTAATAACAATAGTGTGGTAATTATTGCTGCAAACCTTTTCAAAACTATACTCCCACTTAATCTGAACATTGTATTGCACTCCTAAGATTTATTACTTTATTGCAACCCTAATCGTTGTACTTAGCTAGAATGCATCTACAAGTTTCATTTAAAAATAAAAAAGGCAATGAACCAACTCATTGCCTTTAGGATACATAACTTGCTGCTTAATGATTTTCAGACACCTGATTAACGGTGTACTTTGGGATCTCTACGACTAAATCTTCGTCTTTAATAATTGCCTGACATCCCAAGCGCGATTCAGGCTCTAATCCCCATGCTTTATCTAGCATGTCGTCTTCTAGCTCGTCGCTTTCATCCAGCGAGTCGAACCCTTCACGCACAACAATGTGACAAGTTGTACATGCACACGACTTTTCGCACGCATGCTCAATGCCTATGCCGTTTTTTAATGCAACATCCAGAACCGTTTCGCCTTGTTCAGCTTCCAATGCGGCACCGTCTGGACAAAGCTCTTCATGAGGTAAAAATATAATTTGTGGCATAACGTTTAATCCTACTTAACTCTTATTCTTTACTATAAATTTAGGGAAACTAAATATCATCTACACTGTGGCCGGTTAAGGCAGCTTTAATTGAATTATCCATTCTACGTGCTGCAAATGCTTGACTTAATTTATCTACTTGCTCAATTTGTTTTTCGATTGCTGCCTTATCTTCACTTTGACGGAGTTGAGCAAGCTCTACAATTGCGGCTTGAATAACCTTAAACTCATCTTCAGTTAATAACTGCTTACCGTCTTTTAGTAACGCAGAATGTAATGCTTCAATCACTCTATCTGCTTCTACTTGTTGTTCACGAAGCATACGCGCTGAAATATCTTCTTTGGCATTTGCCATTGACGCTTTTAACATTGTTGCAATTTGTTCGTCATTTAAACCGTAAGATGGCTTAACTTGAACCGAGGCCTCAACACCTGATGACTTTTCCATTGCTTTAACACTTAATAAGCCGTCAGCATCTACTTGGAAAGTCACACGGATGTGAGCAGCACCCGCTGCCATTGGCGGGATATCATTTAATACAAACCGAGCGAGTGAGCGGCAATCTTGAACTAGTTCACGCTCTCCTTGCAACACATGAATAGCCATTGCAGTTTGGCCATCTTTAAATGTGGTAAACTCTTGTGCTTTAGCTACTGGAATTGTGGTGTTGCGCGGAATGACTTTTTCAACCAGCCCCCCCATGGTTTCTAACCCTAATGACAACGGCGTCACATCTAATAACAACATGTCACTATCAGGCTTGTTACCTACTAGAATGTCAGCTTGTGTTGCAGCACCTAACGCAACAACTTTGTCAGGATCGATTGACGTTAATGGTTGTTTATCAAAAAATGCCGCTACTTGACTTTGCACAAGTGGAACTCGTGTTGAACCACCCACCATAACTATTTCCATCACTTCATCAACTTCAATTTCAGCATCTTTCAACGCACGACGACAGGCTTTTAGCGTTTTTTTAACCAATGGCATCGCCATCGCTTCAAACTGTTCCCGTGTTAATTCACCTTGCCATTGTAGTGCTTCTGACTCGAGAGTAATTGAAACAGTGCCGTTATCTGATAACTGCTCTTTTACAGTACGCGCCGTATCTAATAAATAACGAAGCTCTGTTGCTTTTAATTGCGCAATATTTGCCTGTTGTTGTAACCAGCTTGCAATTAAATGATCAAAATCATCACCGCCAAGTGCTGAATCACCGCCAGTAGCTAGCACTTCAAATACGCCTTTATTCAGACGTAAAATAGAAATATCGAATGTACCACCGCCAAGATCGTAAACCGCAATAACACCTTCTTGTGCATTATCTAAACCGTATGCAATCGCAGCAGCGGTAGGTTCATTTAACAAGCGTAACACGTTTAAATTAGCTAATTTTGCAGCGTCTTTGGTGTCTTGACGTTGTGCATCATCAAAATATGCAGGAACAGTAATCACCACACCGTCTAGCCCATTTTCAGCAGCCAAACTCAGTTCAGCGCGCTGCGCTAAGGTTTTTAAAATATCTGCTGATACTTGAACAGGGTTAACTTCACCCGCAACTGTATTAATTGAAACGCTATGTTCATTCGCAACAAAGTCGTAAGGTAACTGTCCGTAAGTTGCTTTAATATCATTCAGTGAACGGCCCATAAAGCGCTTTGCCGAAACAATCGTATTTTTAGGATCTTTAGCCGCTATCTGTTTCGCTTCATGCCCTACTACCACATCAGTTTCTGTATAATGAACTACTGATGGCAGCATGTCCTGCCCATTTTCGTCTTTAATCGTATCTGCTTGACCACTGCGAACTGTCGCGACTAGCGAGTTAGTTGTACCGAGATCGATTCCTACTGCAAGCTTACGCTGATGCGGTGCTGCGGTTTGTCCTGGTTCTGCAATTTGTAATAATGCCATAATTGTCTAAATCAGCTCTGTTGTTCAGTATTATTAAATCTATAGGAAACACGCACTAATCATCTAGCAACTTATCTTCTAAGCGCGTTAGTTCGTCCCGTAGTTTATACATAAATTTAAGTTTTCTTACCCAGTTCGCAGCGTCTGCAAGTTTTAGCTCACACGTTGCTGTTAGCAATGGTTTAAGCTCGTCGGTATAGTGACGAATAGTGGTTTTTATTTCATTGTCAAAATCAAAAATGGCATCTTCAGGATCGTCACTATGAGGAATATCTTCGAGGTGCTCACGCAGTTCCATTTGCTCCATCAAAAACTCAGGATCTTGAATGGTTTGTTGTTCGCCACGAATGTCTACCCCTTTTTCTGCAAGCATATACTCTGCTCGCTTTAAGGGGTGCTTAAGTGTTTGAAATGCATCATTGATTTCTGCTGTTTTTTGTACAGCGTATAAACGGTCGCGTTCTGGGGCGTTGGCAAATTTATCTGGGTGTACCGCACGTTGTAAATCGCGATATTTTGAAGAAAGTTCGGCTACATCAATATTGTAGTCAAAAGGAAGGTTAAATAGGTCGAAGTAATTCAATGTAGGCCTCAAATTGAATTCGCAGGCACCTAATTAGGTTAGCCTGCGAGAATAGTTAAGAAAGCTGATTTTGAACAAATAGTGCTATCATAAAAATTAAAACAGCAATACATAATAACTACACGGTGAAGCTTTCACCACAACCACACTCACCTGCAATATTTGGGTTATTAAACTGGAAGCCTTCATTAAGCCCTTCTTTAACGAAGTCTAATTCTGTTCCATCAATATAAACCAAGCTTTTTTGATCTACTATTAAAGTAACACCTTGATCAGTAAACGTTTCATCATCTTCATTCAGCGCGTCCACAAACTCTAAGACGTATGCTAAACCAGAACAGCCAGTGGTTTTTATGCCTACACGCAAACCAATGCCTTTTCCACGGTTTTCAATAAAAGACTTTACTCGTTCTGCAGCTGCAGGTGTCATCGAAATCGCCATAACAATCCTTAAACTATTTTAATGCTTGCTTATCCAGCTTGCTTCTTCTTATAGTCTTCTACTGCTGCCTTAATTGCATCTTCAGCTAAAATTGAGCAGTGAATTTTCACTGGCGGTAATGCTAGCTCTTCTGCAATTTCGGTATTACTAATTTCAGTTGCTTGTTCAATGGTTTTGCCTTTAACCCATTCTGTTACCAGTGATGAGGATGCAATCGCACTACCGCAACCGTATGTTTTAAATTTTGCGTCTTCAATTACGCCATCTTCATTAATTTTTAATTGAAGCTTCATCACGTCACCACAAGCCGGTGCACCTACCATACCTGTCGCAACATTCTTATCACTTTTCTCGAAAGAACCTACGTTACGTGGGTTCTCATAGTGATCAATTACTTTTTCGCTATATGCCATCTTTACAATCTCCTAAATTCATTACTTACGCTGTTAGTGCGCAACCCACTCTACGCTTTCTAAATTAACACCATCTTTAAACATTTCCCATAATGGTGACATGTCGCGTAGTTTACCAATCGCTTTGTGAACTAAGTCGATAGTAAATTCGATATCTTCTTTAGTGGTATAACGACCAATGCTAAAACGAATAGAGCTGTGTGCTAATTCGTCATTTAAACCTAATGCACGTAGTACGTATGAAGGCTCTAGGCTTGCTGAAGTACATGCTGAACCAGACGATACAGCTAAATCTTTAAGCGCCATGATTAATGACTCACCTTCAACAAAGTTGAAGCTTACATTTAAAATACCCGGCACATGATGCTCTAAATCGCCGTTAATGTATGTTTCTTCAATATCTTGTAACCCTGCCCACAACTGTTCACGTAACTCACGAATGCGTGCAGATTCTTGTTCCATTTCTTCTTTTGCAATACGGAAAGCTTCACCCATGCCAGTGATTTGGTGAGTAGCTAAGGTACCTGAACGCATGCCACGCTCATGCCCACCACCATGCGTTTGTGCTTCTAAACGAATACGAGGCTTACGACGAACGTAAAGCGCACCAACACCTTTAGGACCATAAATTTTATGAGCAGAAAATGACATTAAATCGACTTTTAACTGCTGTAGATCAATGGCTACTTTACCTGCACTTTGTGCAGCATCTACATGGAAAATAATTTTACGTTCGCGACACATTTCACCGATTGTTGCGATATCTTGCACTACACCAATTTCGTTATTAACGTGCATTACACTAACCAGTACTGTGTCTTCGCGCATGGCAGCTTCTAGCTTTTTAAGATCAAGTAAACCGTTCGCTTCAACTTCCATATAAGTTACTTCAAAGCCTTGTCGCTCTAATTCACGACACGTATCAAGCACTGCTTTATGTTCAGTTTTAACGGTAATAACGTGCTTACCACGTTTATTATAAAAGTTTGCTGCACCTTTGATAGCTAAGTTGTTAGACTCTGTAGCACCAGAGGTAAATACAATTTCTCTTGGATCAGCATTAATTAGATCTGCAATTTGATGACGCGCAATATCAACCGCTTCTTCTGCCTGCCAGCCAAAACGGTGAGAGCGAGATGCAGGATTACCAAAATTGCCATCCATTGTAAGAGCTTGCATCATTTTTTCTGCAACACGGGGATCTACAGGAGTGGTTGCGGCATAATCTAAATAAATCGGTAACTTCATTACTTTCTCCGTCTTTAACTAAACCAGTTATAACTGGCAGTTAACGTTTAACGTATTTGCATCAAACAGTTTATCAATACCATGCTTATCTTGGCGTTGTGAAACTGTTGTAATATCTTTTCTGGTAACCAGTTCTGCTAAACTGATCCCATTTAAAAACTCTTCAATTCTGACGCTTAAGTCAGACCATAATGTATGGGTTAGACAGCGTTCACCATTTTGGCAATCGCCTTTGCCTTGGCATCGAGTGGCGTCGATTGACTCGTCAACAGCGTGAATAACTTGGCCTATTGAAATACCTTGAGCGTCACGACCTAAATGGTAACCACCACCGGGCCCTCTAACACTAGAAACTAAGCCGCTTCTGCGCAGCTTGGCAAATAATTGCTCTAAATAAGACAGTGATATTCCTTGTCTTTCTGATATATCAGCCAAAGGCACTGGGTTCTCTTCAGAATGCAAGGCGACATCAAGCATTGCTGTAACCGCGTACCTACCTTTTGAAGTTAATTTCATTAAATTTAAAACCCATATTGATGAATGCGCGCATTCTACATTTCCGACTAAAATAGTCAAGTAATTACCTGACTAATTTACTCGGGTATTATCGATATGTCAAATTTCAACCAGATGTTAACTTCGTAAATAACTGACATTTGTAAATAATAATGTGGCACCGTTAAATTTTGGGATCAAACGAGTCAAACGCTTCTTTACGTTGGTTCGCAGCTTGTTCTTCAGCCTCTTTAAAGTCAGGGCTATCCACATCAATGTCGGGTAACCCTTTATCACATACGTTACCGCCCATCTGATTGATCACTTTGCACATGTCATTTAATTTAGCGTCCATCATGTGAATATGATCAAGCAAACGACCAATTGTACTAGCAACAGGATCGGGATTGTCAGGCGATACGGCGTATGCATCAAAACCGTATTTCTGAGCTATTTCTTCGCGTTTTTGGGTTTCTTTCTTGTCGGTTACCGTCATCACAACCCTTCCCGGAATACCAACCACTGTTGCATCTGACGGCACGTCTTTTACGACGACTGAATTTGAGCCTACTTTTGCGTTTTTGCCTACCGTTAATGGGCCTAACACTTTTGCGCCAGCACCAATTACCACACCATCATGAAGTGTTGGATGGCGTTTACCAGCGTTCCAGCTGGTTCCACCTAATGTAACCCCATGATATAGAGTACAGTCGTTACCTATTTCAGCAGTTTCACCTATGACCACTCCCATACCATGGTCGATAAAAAATCGACGACCAATAGTGGCTCCGGGGTGTATTTCAACTCCAGTTATCCAGCGTGCAATGGTAGAAATAAATCGTGCTAATAGTTTCCAGTTGTTTGTCCAACATTTGTGGCTAAGACGATGCGCCCAAATTGCATGCAATCCGGGATAGTTTGTTAACACTTCAAAAAAAGTGCGCGCAGCAGGATCGCGATTAAAAACGCTATTAATGTCTTCTTTTATGCGTTTAAACACGAAGCAGTTAACCTTTATTTGTTAGTTTTTGAACTGAAGCAAGAATACCTCGTAAGATATTTAATTCTTGCTCTTCTGGACGCGCACGATTAAATAAGCGGCGTAATTTTGTCATTACCTGTCCAGGATGCTGCTTAACAATAAACCCTGTTTCCAATAATGTCTCTTGTAGATGACCATAGAATCGCTCTAAATCAGCCGATCTTGGGTACTCTTCTTCTACTTCTTGATAGTGGCCATTTTCTTTATCTAGCCACGCCATACGCGTTTCATAACTAAGTAACTGAACGGCCATCGCTAGGTTTAATGACGAATACTCTGGGTTTGCAGGCACACAAACGTGGTAATGGCACTGTTGCAACTCTTCATTCGTTAAACCGTTATTCTCTCTTCCGAAGACTAAGGCAACGGGATATTTCTCACCTTCAGCGACAAGTTTTTTGCCACATTCACGCGGTTCAACCATAGGCCAAGATAAGGTTCTTGAGCGCGCAGAAGTACCCACTACTAAACCACAGTCTGCAATGGCTTCCTCTAGCGTATTAACGGTAACTGCATTAGCAAGTACATCGGTTGCCCCAGCAGCAAGTGCTGATGCTTTACCGTCAGGAGCTGAAACAGGGTCAACTAAATATAACTTAGACAAGCCCATTGTTTTCATGGCACGAGCTGCAGAGCCGATATTACCCGTATGGGACGTATTAACTAACACAATTCTGACTTGATCTAACACTGAGTGAACCCTTGTTTAATATGAATAAGGTAAGGTTTAAACCGCTAATCAAAGCAACTAATTACGCCTAGCGGTCAAAAAGGTGAAAAATTATAGCATAGCTCTATTAAAGCTCGCATCCATAAAGTTATAGCAACCAGACATACTTTATAACCTTAAGCGGTTTACCTTCATTTTGCTTATCTCTAGTTTGCTTTGATTAAAAAATTGCTTTAGTTTTGACCATATTGGATAAAAAAATAACAACGGAGCAACAATGAACTTAAACTTAACAAATAAAAATGCATTGGTATGTGGTAGTAGCCAAGGCATTGGTAAAGCAATCGCTAAAGAGTTGGCTTCACTGGGCGCTAATGTCACGCTATTTGCCCGTAACGAAGCGAGTTTAAATGATGTAAAAGCTGAACTTGATACGAGTAAAGGCCAAAAACATCTATGTTTAGTTGCTGATTTTAGTGATACGGACGCAGTGAAAAAAGCGATTGAGCAGCAACTTTCACAAATTTCTACTTATCATATTCTCGTAAACAATACGGGAGGCCCCGCACCTGGCCCAGCAAATCAAGCCGAACCTAGCGCGTTTATCAATGCGTTTAATCAGCATTTAATTAATAATCATCATTTAGTGCAGGCATTACTGCCCGGAATGAAAAGTGCAATGTATGGCCGCATCATCAATGTTATTTCTACATCGGTTAAGCAGCCACTCCCTAATTTAGGTGTTTCAAATACCGTACGTGGTGCTGTGGCAAGCTGGGCCAAAACCCTTGCTAATGAGCTAGGCGCTTTTGGCATCACAGTCAACAATGTATTGCCCGGTGCAACGAACACTGCGCGATTAGATGCAATTATTCAAAATAAAGCGAACAAGCAAAACAAACCTATCGAACAGGTAATTGAAGAAGAAAAGTCATTAATTCCACTACGCCGTTTTGGCGAGCCTGAAGAGTTTGCTAACGCCGTGGCGTTTTTAGCATCACCAAGTGCAGGCTACATTACTGGTACAAACTTACCAGTAGATGGCGGTCGCACAGCCTGTTTATAGCAGCTAACTTAAGTAATATTGCCCAATGACTAAAACAAAAATAATTAACTACATTGGTGGTGAACTAGTACCGCCTGTATCAAATACCTTTTTTGATAATATTGAGCCCGCTACTGGCAAACCTTACTCGCTAACTGCTGATTCAGATGAGCAAGATGTTGCTAATGCTGTGGTAGCAGCGGAATCAGCCTTTAACACGTGGCAGTTAACAAGTATTGATGAGCGTGCAGCAGTGTTAATGCGTTTAGCCGACCTTATTGACCAAAACGCTGAAGCCCTTGCACAAGCTGAGTCGGTAGATAACGGCAAACCTGTAAGCCTTGCTCAGCAAGTAGATATACCGCGTGCATCTTCCAATATTCGTTTTTTTGCCCACGCCATTACGCAATACGCCAGTGAGTCTCATACCATGGCTAATGAGGCGATTAACTACACTTTACGCGACCCCATTGGTATTGTTGCTTGTATTTCACCATGGAATTTACCACTTTATTTGTTCACTTGGAAAATAGCACCAGCACTAGCAGCGGGTAATTGCGTAATTGCTAAACCGAGTGAAATAACGCCCATGACAGCATTTTTGCTTTCATCATTGTGCCAACAGGCAGGGCTACCACCGGGTGTGCTAAATATACTGCATGGCTACGGCCATAAAGTTGGTGAAGCAATCATTACCCATCCAAAAATAAAAGCAATTAGTTTTACTGGCGGAACAAAAACTGGAGCACACATTGCGAGCTTAGCTGCACCTAAGTTCAAAAAGCTATCATTAGAGCTTGGTGGCAAAAACCCTGCCGTTATCTTTGCTGATATATGTAACGATGAGCCCGATTTAGATACATTTGATGACGTTGTAACTCAAGTGGCAAGAGCGAGCTTTGCTAATCAGGGACAAATTTGTTTATGTAGTTCACGTATTTATATTGAGCGTCCAATTTATGAAAAGTTTAAGCGGGCATTAATAGCTAAAGTAAGTCAGCTCAATGTTGGCGATCCAAAAGACGTAAACACTCAGCAAGGTGCTATCGTGTCGCAGCAACACTTGAATAAAATTCTTTCATATATTCAATTGGCTAAGGAAGAAGGCGGAACGATTCTGCTGGGTGGGGAACAGCGTTACATTGAAGGTCGTTGCAACGAAGGCTATTTTATTGAGCCAACATTAATTGAAGGGTTACCGCTTAATTGCAGAACAAACCAAGAAGAAATTTTTGGCCCAGTTGCAACCCTGCAACCGTTTGACAATACCGAAGAAGCGCTTGCACTGGCAAATGGAACAGAATACGGCTTAGCGGCCACCGTATGGAGTAATAATATTAAGCGCTGCCATTCGTTTGCTCAGCAGCTAGACTTTGGCATTGTATGGGTAAATACATGGTTGATGCGTGATTTACGCACCCCGTTTGGTGGAATGAAACAATCAGGTGTGGGACGCGAAGGCGGTGTTGAGGCATTAAGGTTCTTTACAGAAGCGAAAAACGTTTGTATAAAGTACTAAAGATGTATAAATATCAATCAACACTATCTGTTTTTTATAATTGATAATAACAATAATATTTATGGTTAAAACAAATATCATTAAAACTTCAGGTGCCATTTTTGCTAGCTGCCGTGGCTGCAAATGGATACTCGCCTGACCTCTCTTCATTGCTAATTTAGCGACTTCGGGATCTGAATAGATTCTGCTTTGATGTGCATGTTTTTCGTTATTGTTATCTTCACCATGATAACTAACGAGCAAAGTTAATTTTTATAGGTTCATCAAAGCGCTACATAAAATATCTTTTTTACAAAAAATAAAATAACCCAAATTTTAAAAGATAGGTAAAGACATGAGCGACCACCCGCAACGATTCGACTCAAATAAAGCCCCAGCACCAGTTGGACTATACCCGCATGCCAGACGTGTCGGTGATTTGTTATTTTTATCAGGCGTTGGCCCCAGACAAAAAGGCAGCAAAGCAATCCCAGGCGTAACCCTAGACGATAACGGCAATATTGCAGATTATGACATTGAAGCGCAATGTCGCAGTGTATTTAACAATGTGCGTTATATTCTAGAAGAGTCAGACTCTAGTTGGGAACAGTTGGTAGACGTTACCGTATTTCTAACCAACATGAAGGATGATTTTGCCACTTATAATAAACTGTATGCCGAATACTTTGCTGATAATCAACCTTGTAGAACAACCGTTGAAATTAACTGCTTACCCACCCCCATTGCTATCGAATTAAAGTGTATTGCAACTATTAATTCAGATGCTAAACCTAGTGCTCACAAGCCATCTTCATTATAAAAAGGAGCAACACCATGGCAAATTCAGCAACCAAAATAACGCCTCCTTTTAATTTTAAAACGTGGATTGATGAACACAGAGATCAACTCCAACCGCCGGTTTGTAATAAACAAGTATTTGATGATGGCGACTTTATTGTCATGGTGGTTGGCGGCCCAAATGGCCGACGCGATTATCATTACAATCAAGGGCCAGAGTTTTTTTATCAGCTTGAAGGAGAAATGGAGTTACGTTTAATGATTGACGGAAAACCCCAAGTACATCCAATTAAAGCTGACGAAGTTTTTTTATTGCCTCCCCAAGTGCCTCACTCCCCCGTACGTTTTGAAAATTCAATTGGCTTAGTCGTTGAAGCGAAGCGTAGAGAGGGTGAGCAAGACGGTTTGATGTGGTTTTGCGAAAATTGTCATCACAAATTGTACGAAGAATACTTTCCGTTACGAGATATTGAAAACGATTTTCAAGCTGTATTTAGCCGATTTTTTGAGTCTGAGAAAAATCGCACATGTAATCAATGTGGCACGGTGATGCCAAACTCAAACAAACTATAACAATAATAGACATACATTGAGGTGGGATTAATGCTTAAAATTGATATTCATACCCATATATTGCCGAAAAACTGGCCTAATTTAAAAGAAAAATACGGCTACGGCGGCTTCATTCATTTAGACCATCACAAGTGTGGTTGTGCTCGCATGTTTCAAGACGACAAGTTCTTTCGTGAAATTGAAGCAAATTGCTGGGATCCTGACGTACGACTAACTGAATGTGCCACTCATCAGGTTGATGTTCAGGTACTCTCTACCGTACCTGTGATGTTTAGTTATTGGGCTAAACCTGAAGATGCCTACGACCTTTCTCGTTTTCTTAATGACCATATAGCCGGTGTTGTACAGCAACACCCTTCTCGATTTATTGGTTTGGGCACCATTCCAATGCAATCCACTGAACTCGCCATTAAAGAATTAGAACGTTGTGTTAATGAACTTGGATTAGCAGGCGTGCAAATTGGCAGTAATGTGAATGATCGTAATTTAGACGATGCCGCGTTCTTTCCAATATTTGAAGCCGCTGAGAAGCTAGGTGCAGCAGCATTTGTTCATCCATGGAACATGATGGGTAAAGAGCTGATGCCTAAATATTGGCTGCCATGGCTAGTCGGTATGCCAGCAGAAACCAGCCGAGCAATTTGCTCACTTATTTTTGGTGGGGTGTTAGAGCGCTTACCAAACTTACGCATAGCTTTTGCTCATGGCGGAGGTTCTTTTCCCGCCACCATTGGCAGAATTGAGCATGGTTTTGATGTGAGGCCAGATCTGTGCGCAGTGGACAATTCTGTGAACCCGCGAAAATATTTAAAGCAAATGTATTTCGACTCGTTAGTTCACGATCCGCTCAAGCTTAAATATATGGTCGATTTAGTTGGCGCTGACAGAATTGCACTTGGAACTGACTACCCCTTTCCTTTAGGTGAATTAGCGCCGGGTAAACTTATTGAAACAACCGCATTTAGTGACGAAATAAAAGCGCAAATGCTTCATGGCACAGCATTGAAATGGCTGAATCTAGATAAAGCACAATTTATAAACTGACTGTAATAATAATAAAAAGCTTCCCAATTAAGCGCAGAGCAGCATTATGAAATTAACCATTGAGCTAAATCAGCAACAATATAAAGTGCTAGTGAACCAGCCCACAAGTATTGCGATAGATTTAGCGTTTATTGAAGCGTCAGCCACTGAACATCTAACAGCAAACAAACTGGTGCAACCTAACCATTTTGGTGCCGATTACGCACAGGCATCGTCAATGAAAATAGCACAGTTTATTGGTGATACCCGTGTTGGTGGCAGCTGTAATGTCACACAAATAACCATGAATCCCCATTGCAATGGCACTCATACTGAATGTGTGGGTCACATTGTGCATAACCCCATTAGCATTAACCAAACCCTGAATGACAGCTTAATACCTTGTACTTTGATATCGGTCACACCTACTCCTTCACAAAATCAATCAAAAGAACAATACGATCCAAGTATTGATGAGGGTGATAAATTAATTACTAAACAGCAGCTGATGCACCAAATACAACATATTAATAATGAATGCTTAACAGCGTTGGTTATTCGCACTTTACCTAACGAGCAAAGTAAACAGCGAGCCTGTTACAGTGAGCATAATCAGCCGCCCTACTTCACTAACGACGCTATCGAATATTTGAATGAACGCGGGGTTACCCACTTACTGGTAGACATGCCCTCTATCGACAAAATGTTTGATCAAGGCCATATGAGCAACCATCATATTTTTTGGCAAGTGGCACCGCTAGCAAGGTTATGCGGAGATGACACGCAGCTTTCAAAAAGCATTACAGAAATGGTGTACGTAGGGAACACCCTTGAAGATGGTTTGTATTTATTAAATTTGCAAATTGCACCATTTGAATTAGATGCAGCACCTAGTAGACCGTTGCTGTATTCCTTACAAGCCATATAAATTGAATTAAAAGAGCAACCAATGACTGAACAAGTGCAAAACAATCAATTTCAGCCCAATTTGGCGTTTGCCCAAACACTGGATCAACAAGATCCACTCGCATCATTTAAAGACGCATTTCATATTCCTAAACAAGCAAACGGTGAAAATGAACTTTACTTCGTAGGTAATTCATTAGGCTTACAACCCACGCTTACCGCTGAATACGTCAATGAGGAGCTAAAAAAGTGGCAAACTTTAGGCGTTAAAGGACACTTTGATTGCGAATTTCCTTGGATGCCATATCACGAGTTTTTAACTGAGCAGTCTGCCGACTTAGTAGGAGCAAAACCTAATGAAGTGGTTTGCATGAACTCACTCACTGCTAACCTTCACTTTATGATGGTGAGCTTTTACCAGCCCACTAAAACGCGTTATAAAATTCTAATTGAAGATCATGCCTTTCCCTCCGATCATTACGCTGTAACATCGCAAATAAAGCATCACGGTTTCGACCCTAACGAGGCGTTATTATTAATTGCTCCGCGCGATGGAGAAGAGCTTATCAATCACGATGATATTAAAGAGCTGATTGAGCGTGAAGGCGACTCTATTGCCTTAATTCTCCTGCCCGGCGTGCAATATTACACAGGGCAAGTATTGGATATGCAAAGAATAACCCAGTGGGGACATGCAAAAGGCATTAAGGTTGGCTTCGATTTAGCTCATGCAGCAGGCAATATAACCATGCAATTGCATGACTGGCAGGTAGACTTTGCCTGTTGGTGCTCATACAAATATATGAATTCAGGCCCCGGCTCGGTCGCAGGCTGTTTTGTGCACGAGCGCCACAGCAGCAACACCAACTTAAACCGATTTGCTGGTTGGTGGGGGCACGACAAACAAACCCGCTTTAAAATGGAAAACACCTTTAACCCTATTCCTACTGCTGAAGGCTGGCAATTAAGTAACCCGCCGATTTTATCACTTGCTGCTATTCGTGCTTCTTTAGCGGTATTCAAAAACGCTGGCGGCATGTCGGTGCTCTGTGAAAAATCAACACGTTTAACCAATTACTTTGAATATTTACTCCAGCATGAATTAGGCGACTTGGTGCGTATTATTACGCCGAGCGATCCCGCACAACGTGGCTGCCAATTATCGTTAACTGTCAATATTGCAGGAAAACAAGGAAAAGAAGTATTCAAGTCATTAGAAGAAGCAGGTGTAACCACCGACTGGCGAGAGCCTAATGTGATTCGTGCCGCACCTGTACCACTGTACAACAGTTTTACTGATGTTTATCACTTTGTACGAGTTTTAAAAAGCTGTTTGATATAACTCGAATAGATATTCTTAATGCCAAAAGGAAGCACTTATGACAAAGCAAGCTATCACAATTATTGGCGCTGGGTTGGTTGGCTCATTGCTAGCTATGTTTTTAGCCAAACGAAATTACCAAGTAACGGTATTTGAAAAGCGATCTGATATGAGAAACACCGAAATTTCTGCAGGACGCTCAATAAACCTTGCGCTTGCCAACCGAGGTATTTTCCCGCTTGAACAAGTTGGAATAATGGATGAAGTAGAAAAAATGCTAATTCCAATGGCTGGTAGAATGCTTCACGATGAATACGGCGAGCTCAATTTTCAACCTTATGGCATTAAAGAGCATGAAGTAATTTACTCCGTCTCGCGAGCAGACTTGAATAAACGCTTAATGGACAGTGCAGAAAGCACAGGCAACGTTACCTTCCATTTTGATCACAATGTAGAAAATATTGATTTTACCCAACAGGTTTTACAGTTAAAACATGCTAACGCGGGTAAAACTTTACTTCATAATTTTTCGCTGTTAATCGGCGCAGATGGCACTGGCTCAAAAGTCAGGGAGCAAATGCTTTGTGCTCTTAATAAAAGCGCAACTGACCATAATATCATTGAAACCTTGCCTCACAGTTATAAAGAGTTATGCATTCCAGCAACAACTACTGGTGATTTTCAAATTGAAAAACAGGCTTTACACATCTGGCCTCGCGGACAATATATGTTAATTGCCCTGCCAAATATGGACGGCAGCTTTACTGTGACGCTATTTTTACCTAATGAAGGCAAAAACAGTTTTGCCACACTCTCAAACCGAGATGCGGTGATGACGTTTTTTCAGCAAGAATTCCCTGACGCACTGGCATTGATCCCTGATTTAGCAAATGCATTTTTTGATAATCCAACCGGTAAATTAGGAACAGTAAGATGTAAGCAGTGGCACAACATAACCAATACCTTGTTAATTGGCGACGCAGCACATGGCATTGTGCCATTTCATGGACAAGGCATGAACTGCGGCTTTGAAGATTGTAGTGAATTAAACCGCTTATTAATCGAGCATAATGATGACTGGCAAGCTGTGCTTCCCGCCTTTCAAGCCGTTCGGCAACCCAATGCCGATGCAATTGCAGAAATGGCATTAGAAAACTACATAGAAATGCGGGACAGTGTTAGAGACAATGTATATATTCTCAAAAAAGCACTCGCCTTTGAGCTTGAAAAACGCTTTCCTAATCGCTTTATCCCTCGTTATTCTATGGTGATGTTTCATCGCCTGCCATATGCAGAGGCTCAATCGCGTGGGCGTATTCAGCAAAATATTATTGCCGAGCTACTAAAAAGTGCAAAGTTAGATGAAAAGCTGACACAGTTAACTAAGAACACTGATATCGAGTTGCGCGATTGCGAGCCATACTTGGAAAACATCGATATGGATTATGCCAAAGCATTAATAGAGCAGCAGTTACCGATGTAACACCTGCTGGCTAGGTAAGGCACAATAAGAACAGAAAAAATTGAGCTTGCATAAACACTTAGCCTATCCTAGAGTGCATTTATTTATATTGCCGCTTTTTAGGATCACTATTATGTCGCCGTCAGCTAAACGACATACTCGTCGCTTCCACTTTTGGGCAGCGCTGATTATTGCTATCCCCGTCGTTATTGTGATTGTAAGCGGGCTACTACTACAGGTGAAAAAGCAATTTGAGTGGGTACAACCCCCCACTGCTAGAGGTCAAGCGGCAGAACCGACTATTGCATTTACACAAATACTTTCCATCGCCCAGAGAATAGATAAGTTGTCAGTATCAAACTGGCAGGATATACAAAAGCTAGATGTTCGCCCTAGTAAGGGAGTCATAAAAATATTAGCGGTAAATAATTGGGAGGCGCAAATAGATGCTGACTCAGGTAAGCTATTACATATCGCCTACCGTCGCTCAGATACAATTGAAGCAATTCATGATGGTAGCTTTTTTCATGATAGCGCGAAACTTTGGATATTCTTGCCCGTTGCAATTGCTCTACTATTAATTTGGCTATCAGGCATATTTTTACTAGGCTGGACACTAAGAAATAAATTTAAGCGCCGGCACCGACACACATAATATGCGCGCTCAATGTAATCGTTAAGGTAATTATTAGGACACTTCAATAGTTTGCCAAGGCTGGCTAATAATAATGAAACAACAATGAGGCTAGAACTTTATTCGCACCTTTAACATTATTCTTATTAGCTTTATCAGTTACTTAATTGCGACCCAAATTGGCATGCAGTTTACGATACCGCCAGGTTTCGCTAGCGCCATTTGGCCTGCAGCGGGGATTGGTTTGGGTTTGTATCTTTGCTTAGGTAGAGCAGCCCTTTTTGGTGTATTGCTAGCCAGTGTATTTGATCATTACATTGCTTTTAATATTAGTTTCCAAACTATTGAAGTACGCAATTTATTCATTTCGGCCACGCTTACTTGTGGCACTATCGCACAATTCATTATCACCAAATTGATGATTTATCGCTGCTGCCCTCGCCCCATCAGGCTTAGCTCAATTGCAGAACTGTCTCGACTGGCTTTTGTCGCTGGGCCCATTGCATGTACGATTAGTGCAACTATAGGCACATTTGTGCAGGTATATTCAGGCATTCATGCGCTTAACGAGGCCATATTTGTTTGGTTTATTTGGTGGGCTGGCGATGCTGTTGGCGTACTCTTCTTTTTACCTATTGTTTTAAGCTTATTGAAAAATGACATTTTAGAAGAAAGTCATCACAAGCTACAAATTGTCATTCCCTCGTTATTAATTTTTGTTGCGATTAGCTTTATATTTTGGCTCTCGCGTGAGCAATACATAAAAGATCAAAAAACAATTTTTGTTGATCACACTCAAACGTTTAGTAAAGAAATTGCCATATTAAGAAACACCATTGAGCTTCGCTTAATTTCACTCACTGCTTTTTTTCAAAGCAGTGAACTTGTCTCGCGTGAAGAGTTTGCGCAGTACGTAGAAATTGTAACGCAAAATGATATTAGAACACGGGCAATGGGCTGGTTACCCAAAGTCGAACATGCTCAACGTGATCAGTTATACCTTGATGCCAAGCAACAAGGGATAGACGATTTTTACATCAAAAAAATGCTCTACAACCAGCAAATGGTGCATGCACCTGTTCAAGAGTATTACCTGCCAATTTTTTATATTGAGCCACTTGAATCGAATAAAGCAGCACTTGGCTTAGATGTTTTAACTCACCCAAGTGTTAAGCAAAATATCAAATATGCCATTGAAAACGCGAGTTTTGTTTCAACGCCACCAATAAGGCTAGCCCAACAGGACGTAAAGTTCACAGGTAATGTTATCTACTATCCTGTGTACGGTAATATGTTATCGATACCCGAGCAAACTGATCGCTATGCGCAATTAAAAGGGCTGGTAGAAGTGGTAATTGAACTAGATGCCATGATGGCAAAAATTTACCAATCATTAAGCCAGCAAGGGTTCGACTTTATCTTAAAAGCACAAAATAATGGTGAAGACATTATTGTTTACGACAGTGGCTACCGTAATGATGCTTTGTATAAATATAATATTACTTTGCCTTGGTTTAATCGCTCATTCGATGTGCTATTTGCTTCCAGCCGCGACTTTGAATCGCAATTAGCAGACTGGTCCAGCTGGCTTACCTTTATTCTTGGCTCATTGTTTGGCACCGTTGGCATGTTCTTTATTATGTTTGTAATTGGCTTTAACCGTCGCCTCTCAACGACGGTAGATAAAAAAACAAAAGAACTAAAAAGCCTCATAAAAGACCTAGAAGAAGCCAGTCATGCTAAAAATCGCTTTATGGCCAACATCAGTCACGAGTTTAGAACCCCACTCAATGCGATTATCGGTTACACCGAAATTGCTAAACGTAATTGCAACGAAGCAAAAGCACTCGACTACTTCAAACACATAAAACATTCGTCACACCTATTATTAAATATCATTAATGATGTGCTTGATATCTCAAAAATTGAAGCAGGTAAAATTCAATTAGAGTTTATTAGTTTTAATTTATACGACTCAGCAGAACGGATTAAAAGTATTTTTAGCGAGCAAGCAAGACAGAAAGGCTTAGACTTCATCATCAAAACACCTAAAAACCCAATTCCGTTTTTAGTGGGTGACGCAATGCGGCTTGACCAAATCATAGTAAATCTATGCTCTAACGGCATTAAGTTTACTGAGCACGGTAGAGTGACTCTTGACCTCCGCCTAACTCAGATACATGAAGGGCAAGCTTTACTTTCTATTACCGTTGAAGATACTGGCATTGGCATTCCAGCCAATAAAATTGACGGTTTATTCGCTCCCTTCATTCAAGCCGATTTATCAACCACCCGCAAATATGGTGGTACAGGTTTAGGCTTGTCGATCACCAGCGAATTGTGCGACTTGATGAAAGGCACTATAGAAGTACAGAGTGAGCAATATATTGGCTCTACCTTTAATGTTCAATTGCCTTTTGCAATAGACAATAACAAACCCGAAACGTCAGCACCTACTCCACAAGATGAAAGTAACGAGCTATTACAAATATTACCAACAGCGCTCTCCTCTGACTTTCCTAATAACGAAAAAGTTGAAGCCACATCCAACGAAGCAGACAATGAAGAATCTCCTATATTCAAAGTCACTGCACTGATTGTGGAAGACAATGAAATAAATCAAATTATCGCTACCGAGTTGCTGCGCTCATTAGACTTAAAATGTGATATTGCAAATAACGGCCAAGAAGCATTAGATTATTTAAAAAGTGTAAAACCTGACATTATTTTTATGGATTTACACATGCCCGTTATGGATGGCTTTGATGCAGCAGAACACATAGTTAATAACCCTAACACTACTAATATTCCCATTATTGCCATAACAGCTGACGCTAATATAGAGCAAATGGAGCGAGCTGAGCTAAGCGGCATGTGTGACTACATCACTAAACCTATTGAAACAAAAGAATTAATCCGCGTTTTGAAAAAATATACGTCAATTACCCTCTGAAAAACCCTAATACGAATTGAGTGATACTGAGGCGTGTTGTCCTTTTAAGCTTGTTTTTCCAGCTGTTTGTTTATCATTTATAGTAGGCATCCATGCACATGCAATAACGCAGTATAAATGACAAACAAGCGCTGCCTTGAGCTCATCTAACCGTTTTCTTCTCTTTGTAATGACACGCTCACAAAACGTTTATCTTGAACAAAATCCGTCCGCCAAAAATCAACACAGTCCCGCTGTATTAAACGAATTATTAAATACTAATAATCGTAACGAAAATTAAATATTGAACTTCGCTCAAGTTAGACTATTTACATCATCAGTACATTATATTCTCATGAAATTTAATTAAACCTAACCTTGAACAACAACCACGACTGCTGCTATCTTACTGCGCTCGCTGAATTTTGATACAAATTGAAGCGACTGAAATAACAAAAAAACAATTAATTAATGTTAAAGGAAGTAAAACATTATGAATAATTTCACCAAAATAGGTGTTGCTTTATCCTTAGCTTCACTTTCAAGCACAGCCAATGCCGGACTTATGTTCAATATCACCTCAACGGGTAATTCACAAGCAGATGCAGGATTTCAATTGGCGGCTGACACTATTTCTTCATTGTTCAAAGATGATATAACGGTAAATATTACTGCGGGATTCAACTCGTTACGTGCTGGTGTTTTAGGGCAAGCTAGCTCTAATAGAGAATTATTTGACTTTTCATCGTGGAAAAGTGGAATGGCTAGCGATATGACATCAACATTCGATCAGACTATGGTAAGCCATCTACCAACAGGCGATACATTTAACCCCTTCATGAATGGTACTGGCGACAATCCGCATGGTGCTGGTTCAACAGAAGGTTATACCGATAACGATGGAGGTGCCAATAACTCTGTTGTTAGATTAACTCGCGCAAACGCAAAAGCGTTAGGCATGTATGACAGCCAGGGCAGTGAAGAAGATGCAGCTATTACGTTCAGCTCTGACTTCTCATTCGACTTCGATCCAACTGATGGTATCGAGGCTGGTATGATTGACTTCGTTGGCGTAGCAACACATGAAATTATGCATGCAATGGGCTTTACATCAGGGATAGACATTCTTGACTATTACACAATGTCAGGCCCTGCAGGAGATTTATATTCTGATGACGCATTTACGTTTGTTACTGGTTTAGACTTTACAAGACACTCTGCTTCAAGCCAAGCATTCAATGCCGACTTAGACTGGACAGCTGATTCTCGTGAGAAATACTTTTCAATTGACGGCGGAAAAACCGCACTAGGAACTGGTAGTTTTTCGCAAGGAAGATATAACGGTGACGGTCAACAAGCTTCACACTGGAAAGATCACCGTGGCGTAGGGATTATGGATCCGACAGCAGCGCCAGCAGGTAACCTAAATTTTGTTTCTGATCTGGATATTGTTGCTTTAGATGTCATTGGCTGGGATATGTCAGGTGCATTCGCAGTGCCAACACCTCCTATCGCTTTTCTTTTTTCGATCGGATTAGCAGGCCTATTTGTAAGTCGTAGAAATAATTAGACTATATTTTTATAAATTGCGATTGTACAAAAACAAAGACGTATTACGTTAGCTTAGTACGTCTTATTCACCTCAAAAGTTCCCTCAAATTTTGTGTTAATCTCTTTACACTACTCACTCTTTCCAGCTGCTCTGAGTGTTCCTACAAGTAGCATATTTTCTATATCCATACTTTAATCTATAAAGCCTTTAACACATGTATTGCAAGTTAATTACCCCTAGCACTTTCATACCCATGAACTGGAAGCTAAGTTGGAGGAAAAGGAATATGAATAACGTTGCCAAATTGTGTGTTGCTTTATCAGCATTACTCACTTCGAATACTACCAGTGCCGGTCTTATTTTTAATATATCTTCAACTGGAAATACTCAAGCCGATGCAGGGTTTCAACTCGCGGCTGATAACATATCTTCACTCTTTAGTGATGATCTTACTGTGAATATTACCGCTGGTTTTAGCTCATTAGGTTCTTCTATATTGGGACAAGCACGCTCACAAGTCACACTGTATGACTACGCCTCTTGGAAAAATGCAATGCTACTTGATGCAGTGTCTGCGGATGATTTATCTATGGTAAATTCACTTCCAAGCGGGAGTACATTCAACCCCTTTATTAATGGAACAAGTGACAACCCTAATGGGGCAGGTTCTGTCATACCCTATACAGATAATGATGCAGGTGCGAATAATGGAATTGTAAGGGTGACGCGTGCTAATGCAAAAGCACTTGGCCTACAAAATGTGCAAGCCCCCGAAGAAGATGCTGCAATCACATTTAGTTCCGACTTCGCCTTTGACTTTGATCCAACCGATGGCATTAATGCAGGCATGATAGATTTTGTCGGCGTAGCCATGCATGAAATTTTGCACGCCTTGGGGTTTTCATCCGGTGTTGATATTTTAGATGTGAATACTATGAATGGTCCCGCGGCCGGACTATTTCCGGATAATGCTTTTACCTTTGTTACCGGATTAGACTTCACTCGGCACTCAGCGGCAAGCCAAGCTGCGGGAGCTGATTTCGACTGGACAGCAGACCAAAGAGATAAATACTTCTCTATTGATGGTGGAGCAACTCAAATCGGCCCCAATAGTGGCTTTTCTCAAGGTCGGTATAACGGAGATGGAAGACAGGCATCTCATTGGAAAGATAATTTAGGGATTGGAATTATGGATCCTACTGCAATGCCAGCTGGAAGAGAAAACATAGTCACCAAACAAGATATTCAAGCATTAGATGTAATAGGTTGGGATCTTGCCAGCGCATTCAGCATCCCTGCCCCTCCTGTGATTTTTATGTTTTCAATCGGCCTACTGGGGATATTTGTTAGTCGTAAAGCTCAATAATCCAGAGTCGCCTTTTCATTGTACCCGCTCAGTTTACAACGAAGCGGGTACTGGTTACCTGTTTTCTACTCCAACTTAATACATTCTGCTGGTATACTCACCCCGCTTACACATCAACCTAATATAGATAATTCAAAACGACTTATGCAGTTACAGACAATTGATAAAAAAACCTACCGTAAACACCTTAATATCGCGATGTTTGCTGGTGCGGTGCTCTTTGCCGCGTTAGCCTTAGGCATATCAACATTAACGATCTTTTTATTTACCGATGGCCAAGGCACACACTTTTCGCACAATTTAGCAGGTGTCGCTGTCGCACTGGTGATCATGCTACTCACTTTTAAACAGCTTAGAGCACGTCCATTTTTTAAAGAAATTAGCTATGTGCTCGACTTAAAACATCAGTTGAATTTAATCTATCGTAAATCTAGCAAAATTAATGAAGCGCTAAAACAGAATGATACTCATGCAATTACTATCATGTACTTCAACTACCAAGGTATGAAACAGCTTTACACGCTAGACGACAACACCATCACCATGGATGAACTTTCGATACAAATTGCAGCACTCGACACGCAAATTAAAGAGTTAAACTTATCGGTTTCAAGCGATGATTATTCACCCGAATTATTAGACAAGTTCTAAACGGTTGTCTCAAATGAAAAAGCTTTTCATGGTTTATTTAGGAGGCAAGGCACAAAACTGTAATATTGAATTGCATGATGTACGCTTTGTAGTTGGTGAATCAATAGAAGATACCTACAGCCAATTAAAACAACAATGGTTTGGTGAGTTGAAGGGATTACATATCGATAGCTATAAAGAAATTACAGGGGTATCTGGTTTTACTGTTAACATTATAGATAACCCTGAAAGCACTACTAGGGATTCGGCAGAATACGCATTGTATTTTGTTAATTTAGGTGGCTACCAGCCAAATAACATCGCTGAATTACATCAGTTTGGATTGTTTGCAGCAAAAAACGCCCAAGAGGCAAAAGCCAAAGCATTAGCTTCGCTACTCACCAATGCCGAGTTACAACATAAAGACAATCTACACAGTGTTGATGACTGTATAAACCTTTCTGTGATTGATAATTACGCCATTGTGTTAACACCCAGCGAGCTAGAATACAATCTAGCTCCTGACTGGTTTGGTTATCAATTGTTATAAAATTAGCATACTTAGCCGGTTACTTTTCTTATCACGGCACGACTTACCGCACGAATTTTTTCACTGGTACTAAAGCGTTTTAAGTTGGTTTTTACCACACCTTGAGTGAAACGTGTTCTTTTCGAGTAGTCTACGTTTACATTCACAATTACAGGCTTGTTTTGCTCCGCATACAGCAACGCTCGGCTAATACCTGTTTCAATATCTCCATTGTCTTGAATATCCACGAAGTTCGCACCAGTAGCGATGGCAACACCTTCTGGTTTTAAACTTGCTAATACTGTGCAAGTTTTACGGTTATAAGGAATTTCTTGTGCTTGAGATATTTGTGACAACTCGCCATCATTAAAGATAAAAATAACCGCACCCAAGTTTAAATTAGTGGCTGTTAGCGTTTCCATTCCTGTCATCAAAAAGCCGCCATCGCCAACAATGCCAACAACTTGTTTCGTTGGGTTTGCCAACTTGGCCCCAACTGTTGCTGGAACGCAGTACCCCATAGCATTAAAGTCACTCGGAGAAATAAAGTGCTTAGTTTGATGAATGGGCAATAATTCAGCAGCTAGAAAAGTATGGTTACCATCATCCGCCACCACGATAGCATCGTCTTTGAGTTGCTTTCTTAACTCGACTAAAAAACGTGCTGGATTAACTTTTTCTTCTACGTTATGTGCAAACCACTCCGCTACATAATGCGCTTTATCACGTTTAATTTGCGCAGCTAAATGTATGTGCCGATTTTGATAACTTGAGGCAATACCAGACGCTGCTACTTCGGCAACTAACGCAGGCAATATTTGAGTTGCATCCCCTAAAATTGTGCACTTAGCAGGGTAGTTAGCATTAAAAACTTGCTCATTAATATCAATATGAATTAAGTTCTCTGGCGGGTTAATACCAAAACTTCCTGTAGGTATTTCACTAAAGCGTGTGCCTATTGCAATTAAGCAATCAATATCTTCAAACGCATTGGTTGCTGCAGGTACTGCATATTTACCCATTCCCATCCCAGTATGCAGTGGATGGTTAGCAGGAAAAACACTTAAACCTTGTAGCGTTGTTGCAACTGGCGCATTTAATAACTCAGCCAGCTTCACTAGGTAAGGCTCACAGTTTGCCGCCCCCCACCCAGCAAAAATACCAACCTTTTTACCTTGTTTTATCGCGTCTATCGCGACAGAAACATCGTCTGATTTCCATGTCACAGAGTTCGATGAACGGACGTAACTAGGCATATTCGCTACTGTCCCTTTAAAATTTGAAATATTATAAGGCATCTCAATAAAAACAGGGCCCGGCTCACCATGAGTTGCAATATCATAAGCCTGATAAAAAGTACTAATAACATCTTCATGAGAGAGTACTTTAAATGTTGCTTTTGTAATCGGCTTTAACAGCGCATGCTGATCCATATCGTGAAGTTGATACTGATGACCACTTTCACTGTTAATCCCCCCAGAAATGATTAACATTGGGATGCCATCTAAACTTGCCTCACCAATACCGCTAGCAGCATGAGTTACCCCTGCTGCGGGCACAATCAACATAGTGCCAATACTGTCTGACGTACGGCTAATTGCATCAGCCATAAATGAGCCGCCACCTTCATGAGTCACTAATACAGGCTGAATATCCGCAGACATATTTAGTTCATCATAAATTTCGGTATTGTGCACACCAGGTATGCCAAAAGTATACTTCACACCCAGTTGCTCTAACGCAAACCTCACTAATTGTGCACCGGTTTTCTTCATAGTATGTCTCTTCATTTCAATGGTTAAGTTTTGTATATAAAAATGCGTTTAACTAGGGCGTGTTAACCTTTCTAGGTCGAATTTTGTTCAATCTAAACGTTTTTTGATCGCGGCGTGACAAGTGTCGCTTGGTTATTCCAAGTAAGCGCGTCACAACAAAGAGCAAGAAACGTTTAGATGAACCCAAAGGCAGCGCTTGTTTGCCGTTTATACTGCGTTATCGCAGTTGCGTGTGGAACAACCACACTTTACCTGCTCTGTCTTGTATAAATGACAAACAAACTGCTGCAAAAATGACCTCGAAAGGTCAACACGCCCTAGATTATGTTGATCTAATCAAATAGCTTCTTGCCTGCGATGTCATGCGCCGCAGCACGACCATTTAAAATACAGTTAGATAAAAATGTGCCTTCTAGCGAACGAATTCCGCTAATACCACCACCTCCAAAGCCTGCGGCTTCACCCACCGCATACAAATTGTCAATCACATCGCCATTTGCATTTAATACTTTCGACTGCAAGTTAGTTTCAAATCCGCCCATGCTTTTCCGGCTAATCAAATGGCTTTTAATGGCAATCAAAGGAAATGCTTTCTCGTCTAATATAGGCTGGTTTTTACATGTTCGAACCTTGTCGCCGCGCCACTTTCTAACCTGCATAATTTTACGAAGCTGATCATCGTTATAAAACCTTTCACCGCGCTTTATCATGTCATCATAGGCTTCAATATCGCGTTGCATATTGTCTAGCGATACCGTCTCATCATGAGTAAGCGCATTCATTTTGTTGACAAGTTCAGGAAGTGAATTAGCCGTCACTACATCTTCACAATCGTCAATTAACGACTGCACTAAACGGCGATTACCAAACATGAGCTCGTAGGCTAATTTCAGTACATTTTTATCTCTGATATGAGGGTTTTGATCAGTGCCAGAAACAGCTAATTCTTTTATTGCTATTTTCCAGTTCATTACTTGCCAAGAGTATTGGCGAGGTAATGCACCAGTCTCTTTGCATAAATCGTGAGTATCGAATCCAGTCATCATGGGCTTTGGGCCAACTCGGTTACCATAGCAGTCCATCCATAATGAAGAACGAGGGGGAATAAGGCTCAAACCATGATGCTTAAACTCTGGCTGTGGGTGCCTTACTCCTGCGGCATAATTCCACATTTGGTTTAAGTTGATAACGTTTGCGCAAGCGCAATCTTTGCTTCGAAGTTTATCGTGTAACAGGCCATCAACAGTAGGATGTGTACCGATAAGTATGTTGTCTGGAAACTTACCATAACAGGGATCCCAAACCTCTTTTACCTTTGCTAAATTGCCATTGATCCCACCACAAGCAAGAATAATATTCTCTGCCGTAATGCGAACATCTTCCTTTGCATTATCGCTGTTACTTTCTTGGTTTTGTGCCGTACAGCCAATCAACCTGCCATTGCTCAGTTCAAAGTCATGCACTTTATGGTTAAATAATAGAGTAAGGAGGTGTTTGTTTGGATGTTGTTCTAATCGTTCAATTAACGTTTGCACCACATTTCTACCGCACCCCCACGCAATATGGTATCGAGGAACTGAATTACCCGGACGAAAATCACCGCGCTCAACCCAGTGCACAACAGGTAAAAATTTGATGCCAAAACCGGTTAACCAGTTAAATACTAATGATTGACTATGGTTGATATAAGCATTGGCCCACATCTTACCCCATTGATCACTTTCCTTAAATTCAGCCGCTGAGTGCCAATCAGAAAGTGCTAATTCAATTGAGTCTGCAATGCCATTTTTACGTTGAATGGGCGTATCCACAAACAACATGCCACCAAAAGCATGGTTTGCCTGACCACCAAATGCAGCTTTGCTTTGTGCATCAATTAACGTTACTTGTTTGCCATGATTAAGTAGCTCTAGCGCAGTGGTGACTCCTGCTAGCCCTCCACCTATAATCAAATTTTCACATACTGTCATATTGTCACTTTGTTATTTTTATTAGTTATTCAGCAATTTATTCATCACTTATATAAGGCAAAGTATGTAAAGTATGGTTATTCGCGATAACGCGCTCTACCCTTCAGGCCCATTTATTCTCAGCCTAAAAAGGCTAACCCACTTAGCATACTAACTATCACAAGAATAAAGGCATGACATTTTACGACACCAAACTTGACACTTTACGACAGGCCAGTTTACGATTTACCTTCCTTGTGCTCTAGTTTGTACTGCTAACTATCTGAGCTTATAACTATCTGAGCTTAGTCGAAAAAATAAACGCTAATAATAAGAATTTTAATGTACTAAATAATAAGGGGTGAACACCAAATGCCTGCGTTAGCCAGAAGTGCAGTATTTGTCGGTTTTACTGAGTTATGTGCAAAATACCACATCAACCCAATTGAAATAGTCCTGCAAGCAGGCCTTGAGCCAGTTGTGTTGCGTCATAATGATTTATTTATTTCTTACACAAAATTCGGGCAAGCACTCAACATTGCTGCTCAGCAATCTAATAATCCTTTATTTGGTTTAATGCTAAGTCAGTACCACGACTTTTTAATGTTGGGGCCACTTGGCTTGCTAATCTCTCAAGCAGAAACCTGTGAAGAAATTTTGCACATTGCCCAACAATACGTTCATCTGCACGCTCAAGGAGTGGAGATAGAAGTAAAACTAACAAATGAACATATTTATTTGTGTTATCAAGTTAAGTTAGCTGAACTAAACCATTGTCAGCAGCTAGTTGAACTAGGCATGGGGGTTATTCTGCAAGCATTTAATAAGCTGTTCAGCCCCACCTCTAAACCCAATTGGATACAATTTTCTTGCCCACCTCCTACTCACAAACAAGACTACTTGAGTCACTTAGATTTACCAGTACACTTTAGCGCAAACTGCAACGCGATTGTGTTTGATATCGCCCTACTAAAGCAGTCTCCGATAGAGCAAAAGGCACAATTAAAGCAACACTTTCTGTCACAACTAACGCCAAGAACTAACGACGCTCAGCAAAATACAACACACTCCTCTATGTTGCATGAAAACATTTTTCTTGATGAAACATCATCTTCGAATACTCTTCCGTTAGACTACGTGAGAAAAATATTAGGGGATATGTTGATAAGCAGTGATATGACGCTACAAACTACAGCTAGTCTTGTGAACATTCACCCGCGTACTTTGCAGCGCCGTTTACAAGAGCATCAGCTCACTTTTAGACAATTATTGGATGAAGTTAGGCTGATGCACGCAAAACAGCATTTACGCTTTTCAAAGATGCGTATTTTAGACTTAGCACTTAATTTAGGTTACGCAGACGCAACCGCATTTAGCCGTGCATTTAAACGTCTTACCGGCTCAAGCCCTGCGACATGGCGTAAAATATCAGCAGATAAAAAATAATTTTTATCGTAGAATTAGTGCTTAGGCGAAATTTAATGGCTGTTCCCTGCAAGAAATATAAAAAGGTATATTCATGTTGATACATACTCGTTGCACGTTTCTCATCAGTTCAATCTTACTGCTCTCAACATTTTCAGTTTTGTCTCAAACTAGCTCCACCTCTGTTGACGCTCAACAACAATCAATGGCCCAAGACTACAGCCAAAATATTGTAAAAGATGATATTTATGCCGAAGATTTTCAAACCGGTTTAACGGCCGCCAATGAAGGCGAGTTTGATACCGCTATTGCACTATGGGAACCTCTCGTTGAAATTGGTTATGGGCCTGCACTATATGAAATGGGCCTGCTTTATGAAAATGGTTTCGGTTTAACAAAAAATGCAACCAAAGCATTTGAGCTATATCAGCGAGCAGCTAAAATTGGCGACCCTGATGCACAATTTGCACTATCACTCATGTATGCACAAGGCAGTGGTACTGATAAAGATGCAAACCAAGCTTTTTATTGGGTACAACGTGCGGCCGCGCAAGGGTTAGCCCGTGCACAATTTAATTTAGGCGTAATGTATCAAAATGGTGAAGGGACAATACAAAATGATGCTAAAGCTGTGGAATGGTATCAAAATGCGGCCAATAAAAATTACGCCCTAGCTCAATATAATCTCGCGTTAATGTATTTTGATGGACTAGGCGTGGCAAAAGACAAGGAGCTTGCCTTCGCGTGGAATGCAATTGCAGCAAGAAACGGTTACCCAGCTGCTGAAAAAAGCAATGTATTTTACTCACGTGCGCTCTCTCGTAAAGAGCTAATACAAGCACAAAAAACCGCTGAAAGAATATACGAAAATATTAATCCAGAAAATTAGGGATACCTATTTCTACTATAGGTAAGAATACAGTGATACAACTAAGGAGAGAAAAGATGAGAAAGTGGACTTCAAGCGTTACCGTTTTTGCTATAACAATACTGATAAGCGCCAATGCGCACGCAACACCAAAAAATACCATTTCCAAACAGCAGTGCCTTGGGTTAGATCATAAAATTGAGCAAATTCGAGCTGAATTCAGAGCTGGATATACTGCAAAACGAGGCGAAACACTTAGAAGTAAATTAAAAAAGCTTCAAGAACATCGATTTAAGTGCAAATCTAAACGCTATCCAACCCACTAAAACGCATTGAGCGCTAAGATAGCGTTATTTTCTTAACGGGCGCTAGTGCTAGAGCACTTTGCAGACCTACGGTGCTTTTAATAAAGTAGCGTATAAAGTTTTCTGCGATACTGCGTTGCTAGCACATCACCACTTGGAAGCGCAGCAATAATGTCTAAGAACGTTTTCTTTGCATCTTGAAACGCCAAGTCTTTTTGAAGGACTTGAAACAACATAGCAAGCGCTTCTTCATCACGATGTGCACCGTGCAATTGAATAGCTAAACGCACTTTAATCTCGTCGTTGTTAGGCTCTACTTCTAATTTTCTAAATAAGTCTTTAATTTCTGGCGAGTCTGCAGCTTCTTTTGCTAACTCTAATTTAGCGACAAGCGAATGGAAGTGACTATCTTGATCGACTAGCTTGACTGTCTTTAAAATGTCGTCAGCATCGTTTAATTTACCTAGTGCGATAAGCACATCAGCATACAATAGTTTAATATCTACTCGTTCAGGGGCAATTTGGTAGGCTTGCAAAATATTTGAATATGCCTCTTCAGCCACCCCTTCTAACACTTGCTGTTGAGCCAAAGCAAATAGAGCATCTTCAGGTTTTGGCAGGTGTTTGTTCAAAATATCTCTAATAACCGCTTCATCCTGCACACCAGCAAAACCATCAACGGGTTGGCCATTTTTCACTAAAGCAACGGTAGGAATTGAACGAATACCAAACTGCATTGCAATTTCTTGTTGCTGATCACAATTTACTTTGGCTAATAATACATGCTCTGTGTGTTCTTGCGCTAAGCGTTCAAGTGTATTCATCAATCCTTGGCAACTTTCACTGCGCTCACTCCAGAACTGAACCACAATCAGTTTATTTTCGGATTCTTCAACTAAAATTTTCTGAAAGTTTTCAGGCGTCAAATCAACACTATTACTTATTTGCACTAAACTATTTCCTATTATGAGCATATTGTAATTAACACTATGTAGTGATGTATGGCTTAGCGAGTGAAATTCAATGCTCAATGCCGAATTAACCAAGCTGGCGAGTCTGGTATGTTCTACGACTCACGTTTTTTATCTGCGCGTTTGAATAGGAACTAAATATGTACGTTGTTATTTTTGGTAAAGAAGGCTGTCCGTATTGCGTAAGAGCCAAACAATTAGCAGAGCAATTATCGAATAATGATAACCAACATAAATACCGTTATGTTGATATTCACCAAGAAGGTTTGTCAAAAGCCGATCTTGAAAAAACAATAGGAAGGTCTGTAAATACGGTGCCGCAAATTTTTATTGATGAAGAGCATATAGGTGGCTGCGATGAATTCGAAACTAAAATTAGAGAGATGTCATTGCTATAAGTTAGTTATTGCGCTGACTACCAAAATATCAGCTGACTCTGTTTAATACCAAAATTTACCTTGAAGCCACAAAACAACTGTTAAAGATACGTTATTAAATCGCTGGGTTCATTTACAGGTACAACATTCACGCTTATTTTTTAAGCTATACTTCAGTGTATTAGCAGTTTAAATAAACTATTTTGTGTCGCAAAGCCTGTAAACTTACAGCAAGACCATCAAAATAATAAAAAGTTCAGTGTTTTTGTGATTTTTAACAAACATACCTACAGTTACTATAGTATAATCCCCGCCCGATTAAATGACGGAAATTATGCTCATGGAAGCTCGTTGCGTAATAAAAACTATTCAAATCGGAGAAATGTGTCATGCGTTCTTTTAAGAAACTTGCGTTAGCGACAGCAATTACTGCTACTTTAGTAAGCGGTACAGCTTATGCTCAAGAAACCTCTTCGGGTATTCGTGGTTATGTTGTCGACCCTTCAGGAAATCCACTTTCTAACCTTTCTGTGGAAATCATTCATCTTCCTACTGGCGCGAGAAAAACAGTAGTTACTTCCGATGGCGGTATCTTCCAAGTTCGCGGACTCAATGTAGGCGGCCCATACCTAATTAAACTCGCTGACGGCTCACAGCTTGAAGCTGAATCAATTGATGATTTATTTTTAAAACTTGGCAAGCCAGCTAACGTAAATTTAGTTGCTAAGCAGCCGCAAGAAGACTACGAAGTTATTGAAGTAACAGGCCAACTTTCAATGGCTGGTGCGTTTAAGAAGGGCCCTTCAAGCGAATTCTCAGAGCAAGCAATTGCTAATACACCAGCGATTAGCCGAGACTTAAAATCAGTATTAAAGTCTGATTCTAAAATTGTGGTAGACACCACAGTTGATGGTGGTCCTGCGCTTTCTGTTGCGGGCGCAAATGTGCGTGGTAACAGCCTTACCGTTGACGGCGTTAAACAGAATGACGACTTTGGTTTGAATAAAAACGGCTATCCAGGACGTAGAGCCCCTATTTCTCTTGATGCTATTGAGCAATTATCAGTTAATGTTGCACCATTCGACGTGACATACGGCGACTTCCAAGGTGGAAACATTAATGTAGTAACTAAGTCTGGTACTAATGAATTCCATGGTACTGCTTATTATTATCGCTCTGACGACAGTATGGCTGGCGATAAAAGTGAAGGCGAAGATCTAAACATTGGAGACTTTGAAGAGGACACTTACGGTTTCACGCTTGGTGGGCCAATTTTAGAAGACAAGCTATTCTTCTTTACTTCTTATGAGAAGTTTGAAGCTTCTAAGCCCTATCAATTTAGCTTAGACAACCAAAATGGTGTAGTTGAAGCAAACGAGAAAATTGGTGTGACACAAGCTGACTTTGATCAAATTTCAGAAATTGCTCAGCGTGTATGGGATTACGACATTGGTGGCTACAACACTACACCAAAAGAAAAAGCTGAAAACCTGCTGATCAAACTAGATTGGTTCATTAATGACGATCATCGCGCATCTTTCACTTACCAAGACAATGACGGAAATACCGTTCGCGATTTCTGGGGTGAAACCTTCCCAAATGCCGATTGGGCGACAGCAGAATCTAACCGTTACAACATGGCGGAAGCACTAAAGGCTTATAGCTTACAAGTATTCTCTGACTGGAGCGACGACTTCTCTACTGAAGTAAAAATTGCTCGTAAAGAAAGCGTAACAAACCAAGACCCATTACTCGGCGCTAACTTTGGCCAAATGCTTATTCGTACCGATAACGGTGGTCGTCTTTACATAGGCCCTGATCAGTTCCGTCATGCAAACGAATTAGAAAACAACCGTAACATGTTTAAAGTGAAAGCAAATTATTATGCCACTGATGAACATTTCTTAACGTTCGGTTTTGAGCACGAGCAACTAGATATATACAACGTGTTTGTGTTCGGTTCATTAGGCATGAGCGAATTTGAAAGCGTTGAAGCATTTGAAAATAACGCAGCATTCCACGTATTCCAGAACTCGACTACTGGCGATGCAACAGATGCAATTGACGAATTTAAGTACTCTACTACAACTATTTATGCACAAGATGAATGGTCAACAACAGATGATTTAACGCTACGCTTCGGTTTACGTTACACCAAGTACTCAAACGATGATAAGCCTGTGTTAAACCAAAACTTTGTTGACAGACACGGTTATTCAAACCAAGAAAACTTTGACGGCTTAGACTTGATCGAGCCTAGATTAGGTTTCACATACACGTATGACGACGAAACAATCGTCCGTGGTGGGGTTGGCTTATTTGGTGGTGGAGCACCAAATGTTTGGTTATCAAACTCATACGGTAACGACGGTGTAAGAAAAACTTTTGCAGGTTGTTTTGGTGGTTGCTTCGATGGTAAAAATACTCCTCAGGAAGTATTAGACTTCTTGGCTGCAGGCGGATTCAGTGGTGGCAATGGTGACACTAACAGCATTCACCCTGACTTTGAAGTACCAAGCTCTTGGAAATGGAACTTAGGTATTGAGCGTACTCAGGACTTAGGCTTCTTAGGTGAAGATTGGTTACTGACTGCTGACGTACTTTACACTGAAGTGAAAGATGCAGCTATTTACCGTGAATTAAATATGAACCAAACGGGTACAGCACCAGATGGTCGTCCTATTTATAGCGCACCAAGTCAGTTTGATTTATCTTTAGAAAATACCTCAAAAGGTGAAGGTCAGGTATGGAGCTTAGCGGCTAGCAAAAACTTCTATACTGATCACGGTATTTTCAACTTCTCAATGGGCTATACATACCAAGATATCGTAGAAGTTAATCCAGGTAATGCGTTTGTTGCATTTGAAGGTTATTCAATGCCTGCAAATGATGACTTCCAAGCACAAACTCTTTATAACTCAGAGTATGAAGTACGCCACAGATTTACAGCAAACTTATCTTGGAGCGAAGAGTTAATCGGCGAAAACCTAACTACAGTATCACTTGCATATACAGGACGCTCTGGTCGTCACTACAGTCATACTATGCGCACAGCTGGCACATTTGGCGGTTTTGTAGACTTTGCATCTTGGGATGGGTATAACTCACAATCGTTATACGTACCAACAGGTTCAGGTGATGCAAATGTTGTGTTTGCAGACGGCTTTGATACTGAAGGCTTCTTTAACTACATTAACTCTCAACCTTGTTTAAATGCAGGTGAGATTTCACGTCGCCATGCGTGTACAAGTGAATCAATTCATCGCTTCGACCTACAAATTGCGCAAGAAATTAAAATTACTGAAGAGCAAGCTGTTGAGCTTTACCTAAATATCGAAAACTTAGGTAATTTAATCAATGACGATTGGGGTCGTGCTGAGTCATATATTCAACCATTCAATGCACCAGTGGTTGATGTAACTATTAACGACAATGGCCAGTACGTTTATGACAACTTCACTATGCCTACACCTACAGTGGCTAAAATCCCTTCTGTATGGAAAGCGCAGTTAGGTATTCGTTATAAGTTCTAACGTATTTATTCCTTTAGGAATAAATAATTTATAAATAACAAAAGGCAGCTTAGGCCTGTCTCTTATACACAAATCCCTGCTAAGTAATTAGCAGGGATTTTTTTGAACTAAATTAAACTTGCCAGATCAGATCTTCAAACATTAATTGGAGATAGTAAATGCTTGAGAACGCAACTGTTTGGGCAGAAAAACAATTTGGAAAAACGAACCTAGGGGACCCACGTAGAACGAATCGTTTGGTAAAGTTAGCAGCTACGATAGCTAACGAGCCAGGAAAACCTTTAGTGAATATCACTCAATCTCCCGCCGATATGGAAGGCGCTTACCGCTTCATTAGAAATGACCATGTTGAGCCTAATGCGATAGCCGATGCTGGCTTTCAAGCCACGGTTGAACAAGCGCAAGAGCATGAACTGCTACTTGCTTTGGAAGATACCACCAATATAGTCTACAGCCATCGTTCTGTTCGAGATGATTTAGGCCATGTAAACCAAGGTAATCGGCACAGAGGAATGCTAGCGCATAGTATTCTACTATTTGCGCCACAATCATCTAAGGTTGTCGGTTTAATCGAACAGTCTAGATGGACAAGGGACATCACAACAAGAGGCAAGCGGCGTTTACATGCTCAAACGCCGTATCAGGAGAAGGAAGGATACAAATGGGAATCCGCTTCACGAAACATGGCTGATAGATTACAAAGTAAGATGTTGGATGTTATTTCTGTTTGTGATAGAGAAGCTGATATTTACGAATACCTCGAGTACAAACTCGACTCTCAGCAACGGTTTATAGTGCGCTCAATGCAGAGTCGCCACATTGAAGAAGGCGAAAATAAACTCTATGCCTTCGCTTCAGAATTACAAAGCGCAGGTCAAAAGCAAGTTCATATAGCGCAGAAAGGCGGCAGAAAAGCGCGATGTGCAACACTTGATATTGTCTTTACACCAGTGACCTTAAAGGTGCCGAGCAATAAACAAGGAAAATCATTACCTGTTTATTATGTGGGGTGCAGCGAGCGTGAAAACCCAGACAGCGAATTAAATTGGCATCTGTTGACCAATGAACCAGTCCACAGTAAAGAAGATGCATTGAAAGTTGTCAGTCACTATGAGTACCGCTGGTTAGTCGAGGAATATCATAAAGTTTGGAAAAGTGACGGTACAGATATCGAAAGCTTAAGGCTACAAAGTAAAGACAATGTGGAACGACTGGTGACCATAAACGGTTTCGTTGCGACAAGAATACTTCAACTCAAATTCACCAATGAACAAGGGCACGCTAGTTGCGAACAAGTACTGTCGCCAACAGCGTGGAAGTTATTATGGTTAAAGCGAATGAAAAGCCAACTGCCAGACAGCGTACCTAATATGTCATGGGCTTATCAAGAGTTGGCTAAATTAGGTGGCTGGAAAGATACCAAACGCACGGGCCGTGCTTCAGTTAAGGTGTTATGGCAAGGATGGTTCAAATTGCAAACCATCCTTGAAGGTTATGAGCTAGCTAAGTCTCTAGAGTCTAACTTGTGATCAAGAGACAGGCTTAGGCTGCCTTTTTACTTTTAATAACCGGTTTTGAACAAGACTCTCTAGCTGGTTAAAATATTAACCGCTACTTTAATGAACCTGCCAATTCTAATAAACACATAGCCCGTCGAACTGACATCCACTCGATTAATCTAACAAAGTATTAAATTAAGGTTGGCTTCTATTATTAAGGTAATCGCTCATTATTTTCTCAAAAAAACTTTCTGTAGCTAACTCATTGAACGCTTGATTCAATACATCGTACGTTTCGTTACCAACTTTTTTATGCAACGCAATCCCGCCATCACTCGGTTCAAACACATAAATCATTTTATAATCAGGCAGTTTTTCGCCTAATTTTTCCAACTCCCACATTATTGTTGCTTTATCACTAGTAACAAATTGCAGCCGATCTTTTATCAACATTCGCGCTAACTGATCAACCGTGCTTACCTTAACTAAACAATCTTCTTTTACACCACGCCAAAGTAGCTCATTAATATCTGAGCTATGCAGTAAGACCCCAATACCACAATTTTTCTTTAAATTTATATGATTAATTAATGACACATTTTGCTTGTAGCTCTTTAATGCATCTGACTTAACAATAATGCCATTATCCGACAGCCCATTGATGGGTCCCAAAAACCGAAATAGCTTTTTTCTAGGGTCGCTCATTTTCATTGGAAATAAAACGTATTTCTTATCCGTTTGGGCCAGTTTATACGCCCTAGCCCAAGGCAGTACAGAGATTTTAGTGTTTGCATCAATACCTGCTTTTTTCCATAAAGCCTTTACAATATTGACGTATAAACCGTCTGGCTCGCCTTGCTCATTTACGTAAGCAAAAGGTGGATAGTCTTCAGTAAGCCAAACCAGCTCCTCTAACTCCTGAGCGGTTGTAGCCTGCACGCAGCAAAATATAGAAAGGAATAATAAAATAAGAATATTGAAATACTTCGCAAACAACATATACACCAGTTAAAAAGGCCACGATATAACAAATAGTATAGATACTGATGAAAATGTAAACAAAGCATAAGACAAAAAAAGGGAGCAAACGCTCCCTTTAATATAAACAGGTTTAAATTAAATGTTTAGAAGGATAGGAATAATCCTGCAATTGCCGCACTCATTAAGTTTGCTAATGAGGCAGCCAGAACAGCTTTCAGGCCTAGTCTTGCAATATCATGACGGCGTGACGGCGCCATACCACCTAAGCCACCCAACAATATTGCTATTGATGATAAATTAGCGAAACCACATAGTGCAAATGTCACAATGGCTTGCGTAGATTCACTTAATTGATCTTTATATTGAACAAAGTCTGCGTAAGCTACAAATTCGTTAACTACCAATTTTTGCCCAATAAAACTACCTGCCATTTGTGCCTCATGCCAAGGTACACCTAGCACCCAAGCTAAAGGCTGAAAAACATAACCTAGTACAAGTTGTAGGGTGAAATCGGGGTACCCAAACAAGCCACCAACATAACCTAATAACCCATTAAGTAATGCAATCAATGCCACAAATGCTAGTAACATCGCACCTACATTTAGCGCAAGTTGCATACCGCTTGATGCCCCCGAAGCCGCCGCATCAATCACATTAACAGGCTTGTCGACTGGTTCATCCAATTCTTCTAAATCGTTCGTTGGTGTTTCTGTTTCTGGCATAATTAACTTAGCCATTAATAAGCCGCCAGGTGCCGCCATAAAACTTGCCGCAACTAAATACTTGATATCTACACCTATACCGGCATACCCAGCCAATACAGACCCCGCAACAGAGGCTAAACCACCTACCATTACGGCGAATAATTCTGACTGCGTCATCCCTTTGATAAAAGGTCTAACAATTAATGGCGCTTCAGTTTGCCCAACAAAGATATTAGCCGCAGCCGACATAGACTCTGGACGACTAGTACCTAGCGCTTTTTGCAAAATACCACCAATAGCATTAATGATTTTTCCCATTAAGCCAATATGATATAAAACCGCAATAAAAGCCGAGAAAAACACAATGATTGGTAAAACATGGAACGCGAAGATAAAACCTAATTTAAACTTAGCAATATCACCGAATAAAAATGTAATACCTTGCTGACCAAAACCTATTACGCTTGAAACGGCAGAAGAAACACTTAAAAGCATTTCCTTTCCCGCAGGGATGTATAATACAAACGCACCAAAAAACACTTGAAGCGACAATGCAATACCAACCGTTCGCCAGTTAATACTTTTTCTTTTGGCTGACGCTAAATAAGCGATGCCAAACAATACTAGAATACCTAGCAAGCTAACTAAACCTTGCATGATTTACCTTATAATTCTTATTGATTCAGAAGTTGTCTGATTTTTGCTTTGAGGATTTCAATAGCAGTTCTATTTTGTCCACCGCGCGTTACAATCACATCTGCATGTTGCTTTGATGGCTCAATAAACGCTTTGTACATTGGTCTAACGGTATGGATATATTGCTCTACTACCGAGTCAAAATTTCTGTCTCGCTCTTCCATGTCGCGCTTAATTCTTCTTACTAAGCAAATATCAAGTGGCGTATCCATGAAAACTTTAATATCAAATTGAGACACTAACTGTGGGTTAGTCAGCAACATGATACCCTCAACTAGCAAAACTTGCACAGGTTTAACGGTATTAGTTTCTTCTGTTCTATTGTGGCTTTTGTAACAATATTGTGGTACTTCAACCGATTTACCACCACGCAGGTCTTGCAAGTGCTGTGATAGAAGATCATGCTCAAACGCATCAGGGTGGTCGTAATTTGTCTTGATTCTTTCTTCAAGCAACAAATGATCTTGACGTTTATAGTAAGAGTCTTCTGAAATGATCGCAATTCTATCTTTGCCTAGCTCATCAGCCAGCTCTCGATATATTGTCGATGAGAATAAACTTTTTCCAGAAGCCGATGCTCCCGTTATTGCGAGTATAGTGGTTTTCAAGGGATTCACTTATCAAAACTAAAAACGCGCGTATTATCGCAAAAAAAACAGTAAAACTTAATAAAAAACCTACAATAAATGATAGTTTTTATCGTTATTTTTTTGAAACCATTAAAACTTAAGCTCTTTAAGGCTTAAATAGCGTCTAGAAATCTCCTTTTCTTGCTAGCATTTCGCCTTTTTCAATGATTATAATACTATGAATACTTACAATTATATCAGTCAAGCTTTATGCGTTATTGTTCTAAGCAGTCTTATATCACCAGATTGCTGGCTACGATTGATATTATTACTCTCAAACTGATTATGGACTACATACTGTAATGAAGCTCTCCTTATCCCCTATGCTTTTATCCTTCCGAACATTTAAATCATTGGTTTTAATTTCAATAATAGCAGTACTCCAACTTCAAATAACGGTTAACGCAAAAGAAACTCAAACATTCACTATTGCTTTTGGTTCATGCGCGAAACAAAGTAATGAGCAAGTTATATGGCAAGCCATCGCTAAAGACACACCCGATTTAATGCTTATGTTGGGAGATAATGTATACCATGATACCCACGACCCAAAAATCATTAAAGCCACTTATGAACAACTTGGTAGTAATAGCAACTTTAAAGCATTTCAGCAACGCTTTCCTATTTATGCAACTTGGGATGATCACGACTATGGTGAGCCTGATGGTGGAAAACACTTTAAAGGTAAACAGGCTTCAAAAAAAGCATTGCTAGACTTCTTTAATATTCCTAAAAACTCTGAACTGTATGAACCGTCTCGTGGCATTCAAGATGTCATTTATCTTGGTGAGAATAACGAACTACAAATTATTATGCTGGACACTCGTTGGTACCGAGATACAATCGAGCTTTCTGATGAGCCAGAAAATATCAGACAACAAAAAAAGCTCGGGCCTTTTTCTCCTACCGTTGATACGAAAAAAACCATGCTAGGAAAAGAACAATGGCAATGGCTTGAAGAGCAATTAACACGCCCAGCTAAAATACGCATTATTGTAAGCAGTATTCAAGTTATACCTGAATTTACAGGTTGGGAAGCGTGGGCGAATTACCCGCATGAACGTACAAAGCTTCTAAATTTATTAGCAGAAAAACCATCAGAAAAGATATTATTACTGAGTGGTGACGTACACAGGGGAGAGTTTTCAAAGCTTCAGAGCACAAATGGCGCAACACTTTGGGAAGTTAGCTCAAGCGGCCTAGACGCTAAAGTTTACCCTGCCGCCCCCAACAAACATAGAGTGGGGAATGCCGTGGTGAGCTTGAATTATGGTTTAGTGAATATTGAATTAACTGGTGATAAAGCAAAAGTAACAGCAAGCCTTAAAAACGAAAAAGGGAAACTTCTACAAACTCATCAAATGATGAATTAAACCTAACATGATTATCATTTAGTTTATTAGAGGCGGCTTAAAGGCTGCCTACTTATTTTCAAGGAAGAATGACATTTTATGAAAAAAGTTTTTTTTAATTTACTTACACTGTCCACCTGTTTATTGCTAATAAGTTGCGCAGGTACAAACACAGCGACAACCTCTTCTAGTCAACACACCATAATTCCGATAAATAATTCATTATTTTCAACTAACCACCTTATTGTCCCCTCATCTGATGAAATTTTAGAGTTAACACCAGAGCAAGTTGAAGATTTTTTTGTCTATTACCATAAATGGTTAGCAAAAGAGAAAGCGCCACCAAAAATCATCTATGACTTTCTACAATCACAAATGTCGTCATTTAATTATTACGACAAAACTTATATGCCAAGTAAGGCCATGCGATTAAATGAAGGTAACTGCATGAGCTTAGCGATGATTACTACCGCACTCGCTCAGTTAGTTAATTTAGAATTTGAATACCGTAAAGTTTCTCGTTTTCCGGTTTTTAGTAAAGAAAAAAATATTATCTTCTCTTCTTCACATGTTAAAACCATATTATATGATCCAAATGACAAAATAGACGAAGACTCTTTTTTCTCATTTCGGCAAGGCTACATTATAGATTACTTCCCAGAGCAGGCTGACTACACAGGCAGTAAACTCTCTTTTGAGAAGTTTATAGCGCACTATTATCGCAATATCGCTTCTGAATACCTTATTGAAAATGAATTAGATCTCGCCTATGCCTATACGGCCAAAGCAAATCAATACGATATAAACAATGCTGAAACACTTAATTTGTTTGCCATTCTGCATAAACGAAAAAATGACAACAAAACCGCTGAGACGATCTATAAATTGGGCATTAAGTTACACCCTAACTCCATTAGGTTACTCAACAACTACACTACTCTACTATTATCACAGAACAGGTTTGACGAAGCCTCAGAGATAGAGAGCAAACTTGAGTTTTTGGATGACCCAAATCCATACACATGGTATGAGCAAGCATTGCAGGCAGAAAATAAGCAACACTTTACTAAAGCAATTAAGTTTTATAAAAAAACCATCGACATGGCGCCTTATGTTCACGAAGCTTATGCAAAGCTGCACAACTTATATAAACGCTCTGGCAGAGTTTATGAAGCGAATAAGATATTAAAGCAAGGGCTTGAATGGACATATGATCCAAATACCCGCATTAAATATAAATACAAATTAACGCTCGAAGCCCCAAATTAGCATACTAAAGCTGGCTAGCCGAAAAAAAGCGCTTAACGCGCTTTTTATTCAGAGATTTCTGAGTAGTAATGCTTTCTGCACACTGAAACATAGCGTGAGTCGCCGCCAATTTCTATTTGTTCACCGTCTTTGACCGCTTGGCCAGATTCGTCAACACGCAATACCATCGTTGCCTTTCGCCCACAATGACAAACTGTTTTAATTTCAGATAATTTATCAGCCCAAGTTAGTAGGTACTTACTGCCTTCAAACGGTTCACCTAAAAAGTCTGAACGAAGCCCGTAACACAATACTGGGATATTTAATTGGTCCGCAATTCTAGCTAATTGTTTAACTTGAGAACGACTTAAAAACTGCGCTTCATCCATTAAGATACAATCAACTTTTGATGTTTCTAGTTGTGAGTGTATTTCAACCCAAAAGTCAGTCTTTGAATCAAACAAATTGGCATCAGCTGCCAAGCCTATACGAGAGCTTATCTTACCTACACCAAATCGATCATCAATTGCGGCGGTGTATAAACTAACTTCCATTCCACGCTCACGGTAATTGTACGCAGACTGTAAAAGGTTAGTGGACTTTCCGGCGTTCATCGCCGAATAATAGAAGTATAACTGGGCCATACTGCTCGCCTATATGTTGCCTAGATTTACTAATGAAGAGAAATTAATGGCCTTTACATCACATACAACATAAAGGCTCATTGCAGAAAACTGATAATTACAGAGTAATCGCTGCGTCTAGTGCGATTCTAACCATGTCATCAAAAGAGGTTTGACGTTCATCAGCTGAAGTTGCTTCGCCTGTCATTACATGATCACTAATCGTCATAATAGCAAGTGCATTAGCACCAAACTCTTGAGCAACACCATATAAGCCAGCAGCTTCCATTTCTACAGCTAAAATGCCACGCTCATCCATTAACTTAAATATTTCACTATTTGGAGTGTAAAATAAATCAGCAGTGAAGATATTACCCACTTTTACATCAATGTTGTGCGTTTTTGCTGCTTCAACTGCGCTTTGCAATAAGTTGTAATCTGCGATAGCAGCAAAGTCGTGACCCGCTAAACGCATACGATTTACATTTGAATCTGTACTTGCACCCATGGCAATAACAACATCACGAAGCTTAATGTCTGATGATACACCACCAGCACTGCCTACACGGATTAAGTTTTTAACGCCATATTGTGTCACTAACTCGGTCGCATAAATAGACATTGAAGGAATGCCCATGCCAGAACCCATAACACTTAATTTTTTACCTTTGTATGTGCCGGTATACCCGAACATATTTCTTACTGCAGTGACTTCTTTGTAATCATCAAAGAAAGTTTCAACAATGTGCTTTGCGCGGAGCGGATCACCAGGCATTAAAACCGTTTCAGCAAATTCGCCCTTTGCAGCACTAATATGAGGTGTAGACATAAGTTTCTATTCTCCAAACCCAGCGTTTAATGGTTGCTGGTGTTTATTAATTTTAAAAACGATTCACCGTGATTCATCGGTGATAATGTAAATAATTCAGCTAATGTTTGCCCTAAATCAGCAAATGTTTTTCTATGGCCTAACTCGGCAGCAGTTATCTTTTTACCATAAGCAAGCATAGGCACAAATTCACGAGTATGCTCGGTGCCTGGCCAAGTTGGATCACAACCATGATCAGAGATAATAAAGAGCAAGTCATCTTCATGCATTGCATCGATAAAATGACCAAGACGACCATCAAAATACTCTAGGGCACGGGCAAAGCCTACTGGATCTCTGCGGTGTCCAAAATTCTGATCAAAGTCAACTAAGTTAGTAAACACGATACTTTTATCTGGCGCATCAGTAATTTGTTGCTGTGCGGTATCCATTAACGCTTCTAAGCCCGTGGCTTTAAATTTTTGCGTGATCCCTTGATGCGCATAAATATCAGCAATTTTACCAATACTTACAACTTCTTGGCCATTTTCGGCAGCTTTATCTAATAAGGTAGGTTCTGGCGGCAATACCGAATAGTCTCTACGGTTTCCTGTTCGCTCAAACTCTAATGCGGTTTCACCAATAAATGGACGCGCAATAACACGACCAATGTTATAAGGCTTTAATAGCTCGTAAGCTATCTCACATATTTCGTATAAACGCTCTAAACCAAAGTGACTTTCATTACAGGCAATTTGAAATACACTGTCAGCAGAGGTATAGCAAATAGGCTTGCCCGTTGCGTTATGCTCTTCGCCAAGTCGCTTGATAATATCAGTGCCTGAAGCATGACAGTTGCCTAAAATGCCATCTACGCCCGCTTTTTCACAGAATGCGTCAATAAACTCTTGAGGGAAGCTGTTTTGTTTTTCGTGGAAATAACCCCAATCATATAATACAGGCACACCCATCATTTCCCAGTGCCCACTTGGTGTATCTTTACCACTAGAAATTTCTGCTGCGTAGCCCCATGCACCAATAACAGGTTGGTCAGCATATTGATTGGTTACGGTTTGATTAGCTGCACCTGAGGCCGCTTTCATTAAACCTAACTTTGTAAGTACCGGTATATCAAGTTCTCGCTGCTCAGCCTGTTCAAACTTTTCTTTTAAATGCAAAAAGGTATTTGCACCAACATCGCCAAACTGCTCAGCGTCTGGCGCATGACCAATACCAAAACCATCTGTGACAAGAATAAAAGCGCGAGCCATATTCCGATACTCCAATTTAAAAAGGGCACGTATTATAGCTCAATATTTAAAAAGACTGTAGTGGCGATTTAAAAGCAAGCTAAGCACTTGATTTAAAATGTAATAGTTACTTTTCCACTACTCAAACAGTGAACCTTGTAGCTGTTCTTCATCGGATGAATTTTCGTGTGAAATTTGTTTGGCCAATCTCCGCTTTTTCCGTAATTTGCACAACTTTAATACTTTTAATTTATCAGCGTCAGATAATTGGTTCCAATAAAAACGTTCATCGCGATTACGCATACAGCCTAAACAATAACCTTTATTGTCGGTCTGACATACATTCCGACAAGGGCTAGGTATATTGAAAATTTCTATTTGTTCCATACCGTTAATTTTTCACAACTTAAGTAAAAAGTCGAGACTCATATTTAAGTATATACCTAAGCGACTGGAAGCACAGGTTTACGATAAGTGACTGAAAAAGCTGACTTCAATACGGCGCAAGTAAAACAGTCTACACAGTAAAAGACAGAAAATTGGCTTTTACTGCTATCTCAATTTATAGTTTTAGGAATCATTATTTACAGAGTCACTTTGTCATTGAACGGAAAAAGTATAAATATCTGCTATTTATTTAACGTATTTTATCATTCAGTATGTACGCTCACTTAATACGCTTAATATCAATTATGTTAGTTAGCATTTGCACTGCTTCGGCCTGTGCAGAACAACTCCTATTTGATAAAGAACGGGGTGGTACGCTTACTAGCTTTAAATACTCGTGGATTGACACCCATGGCAGAACTCAAAATTTTAACTTTTCGATTGATAACAAAAAAATAAACAGCAAGTTTCGCAATTTCAAAAACTATAAGCCCTACTCTGCAACGCGACATATTCATAAAGCGCTCGAAAGAACAGCATCAAAACTTAACCCAAGAGAAGCCAAAGCGGAAATTACTCGCAGAATGAACACTATCGAGATCAGTGTTACTAGCAAGAGTGAAGAGTTGCAGCAGTCCACAATGGAAGCCCTGCAAGTAGCTAGAGAACAAGCGCTAACTGACTTTCTGAAAAAAAACTATTACATTCGATTTGAAACACCACTTGGTGAAGCCGGAGTAAAACCTGATCATGTTCGCTTCGCCACTGAAAGCAAAGATGACCTGCAACCACTCACAAAAGAGTTAGTCAAAAAATTTCCAAGCATCACAACTAAAGGACTTGTAGAATACATTTTAGGCTTTATTCAAACGATACCTTATTCAAAGCTAGACTCGCGAATTGAAACCAGTGGTGCAGGTTTCTCGCCGCCACTAAAATTGCTAAGTGATAATTTGGGAGACTGTGACAGTAAATCCGTGCTTATGGCGTCACTCATGAAAAATGCATTTCCACAATTATCTGTAGCAATTATTTATATTCCCAACCATGCATTATTAGGATTACAACTTCCACATGTTAAAGGTGATGACACCGTTGTGATTGAAGGAAGTGAATATTTACTTGTAGAACCCACAGGACCAGCTACCTTGCCGTATGGAAAAGTGGCGGAGCAATCTAAAATGTACCTAGATTCAGGTCAATTTTCTTATGAGCTTCTGTAATGCTTAAGGCAAGCAATCATGGGGAAGTGGATGACTTTTCCGATAAAACCAATTCGGGTGCAATCACCACTCTATTTCGGCCTTGCTGTTTTGCCAAGTACAACATTTTATCCGCTTGATTGATCAACGCTTCGTATGAACCATTCTCATCAGCAATAGCGACGGCACCACCAAGACTAATTGTCACTGACGAACACGTAGACGAATGCTCATGTGTAATACCCAAGTTTTGGATGGCTTCTTTAAATCCGGTTGCCACATGCTCTAGATCATCCAAACTCGTCTCAGTAAGAATGGCTACAAATTCTTCTCCACCGTAGCGAGCAATAAAGTCACCTGCGCGCTTACAGTTTTCCTGCAAAGCATGAGCAACTTTTACTAAACAATCATCCCCTTCTCTGTGACCATAATGATCGTTAAATTGTTTAAAGTGATCAATATCCATCATGATGATTGCAATGGGTTGTCCGCTACGGCAAGCTCTGCGCCATTCCTTTTCAATGATTTGATCAAATGAACGTCTATTTGGGATCTCGGTAAGGCTATCAATTGAAATAAGCTGCTCAAGCATGTCTGTTTTTCTTTTCAATTGCATTTGATTGTTCACACGAGCCATAACAATAGGCAAATTAAAAGGTTTACGAATGTAATCCATCGCGCCTAGTGCCAACCCTTTTGCTTCGTCTTCTGGCGAGTCGAGACCTGTAATAAAAATAATTGGGATCTTATTGCTACGCTCATCATGTTTTAATAACTGACAAACCCGATAGCCATCGATGTCTGGCAGTTTTATATCAAGTAGAATGAGATCAGGCGGATCATCTGAAAATACGATGTCTAATGCGGTTTGCCCTTTAATGGCAGTTTTAACACGATAACTCTCTGACAACAGTTGTCCTAATACTTTGATATTGGTAGGTTCATCATCAACTATCAGAATGGTGTCAGCGTGTCGTGTTATCATTCAATTACCCTTTATCAATATCAAAGACTGTATAACTCTGAATTTCTGCAATAGTAACGTTTAAAGCATCTGAGAATGCATCGAAAGAAAGTGAGTGACCAGTGGTCATCTTACTACTTGTGTTAGCACTTTCTTGGTAATGCGCTTTTATTTCTTGTTCAATTAATTGTGCTTCATGCTTTAGTCGCTTTAGCCCTAAATTACCTGAAATTCCTTTTATGGTATGCGTGCTATGCATAACTTGATCAGTAGCACCCTGCTCATACTTTTCAATTAATTCTTGATCAACGAATTGATAACTCTCAACAAACTTTAATAACAAGCTTTGATAAACACTCTCATCATTAGCAAATTGAGCCAACCCGAACTCAGTATCAATAATCTGCATTTGATCATTACTAAGTTTAGCCTGATTAACTGAATCCAGTAGTTTTATCAAGTCTTGCTTCATTATTGGTTTTGTTAAATGCTGGTTCATACCTACATCTAAACATGTTTGCTTTTCTTCATCACCTAATTGCGCTGTCATTGATACAATTGTTAGCTCATCTTTATCATATTTTTTTCTAATCAGCCTTGTTGCAGTTATACCATCCATAACTGGCATTTGAATATCCATTATGATCAAATCAAACTTAATTTTCCCTACAATTTCAACGGCTTCTTCCCCATTATGGGTAACCACTGGTGCTACGCCCAAGTCTTCTAGTAAATGTAACACCACTTGTTGGTTAATTGCATTATCTTCAACTACCAATACATTAAGGTGGCTGTAATGGGTGGACTTCGCATTTCCTATAACTGACAGTTTAGGAGATAAAAGCCGAGGCTCATTGTGCCAACTACTAAGTAAGCAAAAATGACAAAATGGCACATCTATAATAGGAAAACTCTTGAAAATGCTAATGCCAGCATCTATACCAAACTCTGTATTGATGGGTTGCAAAATACTGTTGTTATTAATTTGCTCTACCGTTTCAGTATCTAAATGCATCATTTGACGCATTTTTTCACAGTCAATAATGATGACATCAGACAACTGATTAAGTAGGTCGTCTTGACTTTCAATGAGATGTATTTGTTCGACTTCACATAATGTGAGCTTATTTTGAATACTTTCGACTAGCTGCTGAGAAGCGCAAAAAACGGACACAGAGTTAACACCTGATGGCAATGAAAGCGGTTTGCTTGGTTCAATACTTAAACGAACATTAAAAGTAAAGCAACTTCCTTTTCCCACTTCACTTGTGAAAGAAATATCACCTCCCATCACCTCAACTAGTTTACGACATATTGAAAGCCCTAAGCCTGTACCGCCATGTTCACGGGTTAATGAACTATCTCCTTGTGAAAACTCATCAAATAGTTGTTCATGCTTATCTTCAGGTATGCCTATCCCCGTATCCCTAATATGAAAAGTGAATATGCCTTGACGCTCATCCAATTGTTCAAATTCTGTGTTTAATGTAATACACCCCATCGGGGTAAATTTAACAGCATTAGTGATTAAATTGATGAATACTTGCCCCAAACGAACTGGATCCCCTTTCACCTCAATTGGCATATTTTTAGCGAAGTTGAAATCCGTAAATAAACCTTTTTTCATGATTTCATAATTTGATAGTACAAAAGCACGCTGCACAACATCTGATAGATTAAAAGAAACTTGTTTAAGCACAAGCTTACCCGCTTCTGCTTTTGAAAAGTCTAATACATCATTGATAATGGCCAATAAGCTAGTCGCAGAACTGGTGCATTTTTCAATATAATCCAGCTGTCTAATATTTAAATCCGTAGTCTGAAGCAATTGCAGCATGCCAAGTACGGCATTTATTGGGGTGCGAATTTCATGGCTCATGTTGGCAATAAATGCGCCTTTTGCCATACTGGCTTTTTCTGCTTGTTCTTTTGCTTGTTTTAACTCTATGGCAACTTGTTTGGTGTCGCTTATATCTTGAATTTGAGCAATAAAATACAATGGCTTATGCTCACTATCCCAAACTAACGCGGCACTAATTTGTAGCCATATCGTTTCGCCAGACTTCAAATGCAAAGGTAATTGCGAGAATACCGCTTCATTGCCTTTATCAAATAAGGTAAGCCATTCAATTTGTAACTGTATGGCAATACCTCTGGGCAAAATATTTGAAAGCAACGCCCCTTCATATTCAACAATATCAACATCAAGCATTTTACTTAACGCTTTGTTTCCTTGAATTAGCTCAAACGATGGCGAAACTAATAGCACCCCATTTGCGGCATATTCCATCGCAGAACGGAAACGAATTTCACTTTGTTTCAGTGCTTGAATGGTTTGTTCTTGATGCGTAATGTCTCGTGCAATACATACCAAACCTAGTAATTCATTATTATTACTATAAAAAGGCATATGAAGAGTATCGTAAATACCTTGAATAGCCTGATGACTCGTTTGAATTCGCTTATTACGCAGCACCACTTGCTGAGTTAAGACCTCATTTTCACACTCTGTAATTTCTTGTGCTTGAGAGTGTGGTAAATATTCAAAGGAAGTATTCCCCACCAAACGCTCTTCTTTTTCTCCAATAAACTCTTCATACGCTTTGTTACAGCCTAAGTAGCTGCCATCAATATTTTTAAAGTAAATATGATCAGGAATCGTATCCATAATTGAGCGTAGTAACGCTAAGTTACGCTCTTTAACTTGATTGCTATATTGTAACTCTTGCGTTTTTTGCGCGACTAATGAATCTAACTCCTGATTCTGCGCCTTCAAGAAGCCAAGTAACTTTCTGTTTTCATTAAACGCTTGGTTCACTTTATCAAACCAGCTTACCCAGCCTGGCGGTAAATCTTGATACGACTTTGATATACCAATCGAAGCATGCTCAATGTGCTTCACTAGCAAAGCAGCAGGCTTTATAAAATATTTCTTCGTTAGCCATTGCGCCCAGTAAGTCAGTAATAGCAGTACCGCAGCCACAGCAATAAACATCAAACTAAAACGAGCAATCATAGGCAGTAAAAAAGTATGATATGGCTCCACATAAAACACCGTCCACGGCGTTTTCTTTAACTGGCTATATTCAATCACATACCCATCAACAAATACCTGCCTATCATCATTTTGCAAGCCGCTTAACACGCTTGCAGCGGTTAAATCATCTGGTAGTAACGTTGACAACCTATGCACTTCTAATGGTATTTGTGACGCAAATCGAGGATGCGCGATAACATGCTCGTACTCATCAATTACAACGTAAAATCCTTTGTTAGCACTGTACTCATTGATAATCTGGCTGATGTAGCTCAACGAAATGTCGACCACTATAGCGCCGATAAAGGTTTGATCTGCGTATATTGGACCACCAACAGACATTGAATAGGTGTTATTTGATTGATCAATAGCAGGTTGAGTGAGGTAAATATCGCCTTTAGCATTATTTTGAGGTATTGCCTTTTTAAAGCTATCAAAATGAGAAAATGCGCTTTTATTTTGCCACTTTGAAGAAGCTAGCCACGGGTAATGATAGGCAAATCGATCATTAGATAAAAAGTAAAAGCCCGACGCAGCACCAATTAGTTGCATACCTGCATTAAATGCACTGTCTAATTGATTCACCAGTTGTAGCTGACTGTTGATATTTAACTCTGTTCTTCGCTCGTCTGCTAAACCGATTAAACTACCAAGTAATGTTAAATTACCAGCATCACCCTGCCTTTCAGGCAACGAGCTTGGTGGCAAGGAGGTATATGAAGCAGCGTTATATGAATGTGGTGAATTTGAAACTAAAAACCGAGAAGAAAAGTCACGTGCGCTACCAATAAACTTAATACTTTGTTGGATATAAGCATCAATTTGTTGGCTCAACATATGATGGCGTGCTTGTCGGTGTTTTGTAATTTCGCTTAAGCTATCTTGATAGAGCAGCCAACTTATCAAAAAAGAAAAACACAGCACGAGTAAATGACTGGTAAAAACAAACTTATTGTAACGCGAGAGTACAATCAGCTTCACTGCAATTAATCCTGTTTAAATTAAGCAACTCTGTAGCCTATTGAGTGTAGCAGCCTAGGTTTATTTTCCAACTTTATTTATACCTTTTATATAGTTAGTATGCCTGTCTTGCTTGTCAGTAAAGAATGAATATTTATTAAAAAGGAGTCTAGGGCGTGCCCTAATATAGCACCATGGCCAATCACAGTTTAAATAAACGATATTTTCAAAGCGTATTTCTTAGCTGCTTGTTAATACTCACAGGCTGTTCAAGCGTTCATGTTCATATCGCGAATGAAGGCTATTCAGAAGAAAAAGTAACAAGTATCACTTCTCAACTTGAACAAGAAGGGTACAAAGTAAGCCTTGTCGACTTTTCAATCCCAAGTTATTTTGAAGATACCGCACTACTTTATAGCCCTTCTTTAAAAAACGAACGTGCACTAACTAATATTAAAAAAGTACTCAGCGAATCTGGCATTTCCGTTCAACAAGAAAATAATCTCGGCCAAAATAAGCAGTTTTATACTAAAAATAATATTGGCTTATACCTCCGAAATGCCAAAAACAGGCAACATTATCCCCCAGCTTTTTTAATTTCAAAGCCTTGTGGTAAAAAAGGTGGTTTAGTGCAGTTTTCAAGAAATGGCAGTGCCTTAATTGAAACAGACATCTTTATTAATGGCGATTACGAAACCGTGAAACAACAAGCTAAATGGCAATACGATGGCAAAATATTAAATATTTTTGTAGATAACGCCTCCCCTACCTCCTTTATATACAAAGATGAAATAGTGCCTACTCACATAGGCCCGCGCCAAGCAGATACATTCGAGTTAATTACAAGCAATGTTGAAGTAGCAGGTCTGCAATGTAGTTTAAGCATTACCAATATGGATGGGTTGCAGTGATCCCTCTTTGTTTCATTAGACATTAAAAGTGCATTATTACTCCTATTGTAATAATGCACCTTATATTTTCATCTTTAAAATTTATAAATGCTCTTCCGCAAACGATGCGAGTCGGCTGCGCACTACACCATTTAAGTTAATGGTGGCACTTCCTTCAAAATTTTTAAATTTTTCAACTATGTAAGTTAAACCAGAGGTCACAGCACTTAAGTAACTGCTATCAATTTGAGCCAAATTTCCCGAACAAATTAATTTAGTTCCTTCGCCGCAACGAGTAATAATGGTTTTTAATTGTGATGCTGTTAAGTTCTGACTTTCATCCAGAATAACAATGGCATTCTGAATACTTCGCCCTCGCATAAAGTTAACAGATTTAAACTGAATATTCGCTTTATCCATTATGTAATTTAAGCTGCTATGCGGGTTTTCATCATTTTTATGAAGCACTTCTAATGAGTCAGTAATAGCAGCTAACCATGGCGCCATTTTTTCTTCTTCCGTGCCGGGCAAAAAGCCTATCGACTCAGCTATTTCAGGCGTGTTTCGGGTCACTATTACTTTGTCATATAACCCTTTTTCGATTACAAGTTCGAGCGCCGAAGCAAGTGCAAGTAAGGTTTTCCCACACCCTGCAGGCCCGGTTAAAACCACAAGTTCAATGGTAGGGTCTAATAGCGCATTTAACGCCATCGCTTGGTATACATTTTTTGGCGTTATACCCCATGCGGTACGCCCCATTAAACGATCGTAACCTAAGTCTAAAATAGTCACGTCTTTATCTTCAATTCGGGTAACACGCCCTGCAAATTGTTTTGCTTCGTCAACCACGTATTGATTAATAAACACACTCGGTAATACATCTTTATTCACGGTGTGGTATGTCTCACGCCCTATTGTTTCACTGTCGCACCGTTTTATTGTTTTCCAAAAGTCACCAGTGACTTTTTCGTAGCCTTTCGTTAAAAATCGTACATCATCAATCAGTTGGTCAGTTCGATAGTCTTCTACACGCTCAAGCCCAGCACCTTTGGCTTTTAATCGCATGTTGATGTCTTTCGTCACTAAAACTACGTTTGCGCCTTTACTTTGCTCCTGTAAAAAAAGTGCCGTATTAATAATACGATGATCATTTTCGTTGCCGGGTAACCCAGATATTTGATCCTCTAAGTGATGGTCGTTTAGAATTTTAAGGTGTCCACCTTTGTTGCCAGCCTGCTGCTCTTGCGGCAGCTCTACACCTGCTAACATTTGTTCTGGTGTTACATCTCTAAGAATATCTTCTAAAGCACGAATCGCGATACGAGCATCTCTGCTAACGTCTTTTTTTCTGTCTTTTATGTGATCAAGTTCCTCAAGCACTGTCATTGGTATTACAACGTCGTGCTCTTGGAAACATAAAAAGGCAAAGGGTTCGTGTAGAAGAATGTTGGTGTCTAGTACATAGACTTTTTTTTCGACGGGTAAAACTGATATTGCGCTACTTCCCATAGGTTCGCTCCTGCGTAAAATATTCGCAAATTCGTGTTTTTTTTCTATGCTTATAAGCCTCACACGAATGTCGGTATACGGTCGATAACCACACATCTATCGATGTATCTATACCCAAAAAGATGGAGGTACATCTTCGAATAAAGTGGGCATACAACCTATATTAAGCGTAGTTTAGATTAATTGTCTATGCATAGAATTATGAACTTTATGTAACAGCAATAAAAAAACCACTTTAAAATCAATAGATTTATAAAAAATTAATAAGCAGCTTTACGCGCACGCCGTATTTACTGTGTATGGGCAGGTAAACTTTTGAAGATACTTTAATTTAGGCTCTTCAGCAGCGGCTTGTAGAAAAACCTAACGGCATTATGAAGTCCTTAAAAGTCAATACTTTTAACACCAAAAAAAGCAAGTGTTGTCCTTGCTGAGGTAGCCGAATATCTGTACCATAGCCGCCCTTTTTTTATGACAAAATTGATTACCATTGAGAGGTTGAACACATTGGCTGAATTTACACTTGGACAACGATGGATAAGCGATACAGAGTCCGATTTAGGACTAGGTACTGTAGTGGCAATTGAAGGCCGCATGATCACATTATTGTTTCCTGCTTCAGGTGAGTCGCGATTGTACGCGTCAACCGAAGCCCCTATTACCCGTGTAATGTTCAATGTTGGTGACACCATTAAAAGTGCAGAAGGATGGTCACTATTAGTCAGTTCAGTGGAAGAAAGTAATGGGCTAATTGCTTATCACGGCATTAATACAGAAACTGAAGAAGAAGCGATTCTTAAAGAAACGTTTTTAGATCACTTTGTTAAGTTTAATAAACCACAAGATCGTCTTTTTGCTGGTCAAATTGATCGTTTCGACTGGTACACGTTACGTTACCAATGCTGGCAGCAACAATATGCTCAACAGCAATCAGCATTAAAAGGACTTGTTGGCCCGCGTGTTAGTTTAATTCCTCATCAGCTTCATATTGCTGAAGAAGTAGGTAAACGTTATGCGCCACGTGTTTTATTATCAGATGAAGTTGGGCTAGGTAAAACTATCGAAGCCGGTATGATTTTACATCAACAACTCATTAAAGGCCTTGCTTCACGCGTATTGATTATTGTGCCAGAAACACTTCAGCATCAATGGTTAGTTGAAATGTTACGTCGTTTTAATTTACGCGTTTCAATTTTCGATGATGAACGATGTAATGAAGCTTATGCAGATGCACCAAATGTATTTGAAACCGAACAACTTATTTTAGTTAGCTTAGAGCTACTAACAAAGAAAAAGCGTTGGTTTGAGCAAGCCTTAGAAGCACAGTGGGACTTGATCATAGTTGATGAAGCGCATCACTTAGAATGGTCTAATGACAAGCCAAGCACTGAATACCGTCGTGTGGAAGCCCTTGCAGAAGAAACGGCTGGACTTATTTTATTAACCGCCACACCAGATCAACTAGGTCACGAAAGTCATTTTGCTAGATTACGTTTACTTGACCCAAATCGTTTTTACGATTATGACAAGTTTGTTGAAGAAGAAAGTCATTATCGTGAAGTAGCGAATGCGGCTAATAGCCTGCTTAGCGACAATGTACCAAGCCAAGATGAACTAACTATCATCAGCAACATGCTTAACGGCACAGACATTAGTAACGAGCTGGCATTAGTTACTAGTGACAGTGCAGACGCACTAGATGTGCATACAGCGAAGCAATCTCTCATTGATCAATTACTTGACCGTCACGGTACCGGACGCATCTTGTTTAGAAATACACGTAGTGGTGTAGAAGGCTTCCCTGAACGTCAATTGTTAGCGCACGAATTTGAATTACCGAAACAGTACACCACAGCTATTAACGTAACTGCATCATTAAATGCTAATCAGGACGTGACTAAAAAAGCGCACCAAGCTTTATTTCCTGAGCAAATTTATCAGTCTTTTGAAGGTGATGCTGCGAGTTGGACCGAATTCGACCCACGCGTGCAATGGTTAATTTCATTCTTAAAAGAAAACAAATACGAAAAAGTATTAGTGATCTGTGCTCATGCACAAACCGCATTAACACTTGAGCAAACGTTATTCCAAAAAGAAGCGATCAAAGCTGCTGTTTTCCATGAAGGGATGAGTATTTTTGAGCGTGATAAAGCTGCCGCTTACTTTGCGAAAGAAGAAGATGCGGCGCAAGTGCTCTTATGTTCTGAAATAGGATCTGAAGGTCGTAACTTCCAGTTTGCGCACAACTTAGTGTTGTTCGACTTACCACTCAATCCAGATTTACTAGAACAACGAATTGGTCGCCTAGACCGCATCGGCCAAACTGAAACAGTAAAAATTCATGTACCGTATTTCAAGCAAACGGCACAAGAAAAGCTGTTAAAGTGGTATCGTGATGGTTTAAATGCATTTGAGCATACTGCAAATACTGGCCATAAAATTTTTGAACAATTTAAAGAGTCACTATTAGAACATTTAGCTGCGAATGTGTTTGATGATGAAGCGTTGCTGGATTTGGTAGAAAGTACCCACGCCGTAAATGCAGACCTAAAAGCGCAGCTAGAGCAAGGTCGTGACAAACTGCTTGAAATAAACTCGTCAGGCAATCAAGACACCATGGCGTTAGCAAATGAAATAAGCAAACAAGACAATGATATTTTGCTGCCGCAATTTATGATTAAAATGTTTGATGTATATGGCGTGAATCAAGAAGATAAGGGCGATAATGCCATTATCTTGCAGCCGTCAGAACACATGTTAGTACCAAGCTTCCCAGGGTTAAAAGACGATGGAGTCAGCGTAACATTCGACCGTAACACGGCCTTATCACAAGAAGATATTCAATTCTTAACGTGGGATCATCCAATGGTACAAGGGACATTTGACCTAGTATTAACGGAAGATTTAGGCAATAGCTCAGTCGCCTTGTTAAACAACAAAGCCGTACCAGTAGGCACATTCTTTGTTGAGCTAATTTTTGTTGCTGAATCATCAGCCGAAAAAGCACTACAGCTTGGCCGTTATTTACCACCTACCCCAATTCGTATACTGCTTGATAAGGGTGGAAACAATTTATCGAATAACGTTAGTTTTGATCAATTTAACCGACAGCTAAGCCCTACTGGTCGTCAAACGGGTTCAAAATTAGTTAACGCATTACAACCTGCAATTCACCCACTGATTGCTAAAGGTGAAACTTTAGCTAGTGAGCAAATGGAACAGATTCAGCAAGATGCTAAATCTGCAATGAACAACTCTCTAGAACAAGAAATTGCACGCCTAAACGCGCTAAAACAAGTAAACCCTAATATTCGTGACGAAGAAATCGACTTTATTGCGAATCAGCAAAGCCAACTATTAAGTGCTATCGACAGCGCACAATTGAAGTTAGATGCGATTCGTTTAATTGTGGTTAGTCATCAGAAGTAACCTGAGCCTTAATAAGTAGCGCTATTTAGTCAGCGCTACTTATTACTTTACTTCGTCATCACCAAAACTGCACTACCCTAACCCATCACTCAACGAATAAGATAACTTGCATTTAATACTAAAAAACGTACACTTCTGCTCCCAATTTAGCGTATAGAATGACCATGGCATTACTGAATTACTCACCTCCCACTAATCCGTACCTTGATGTTGTTTACCACGACGATGATATTGTTGTGTTAAATAAACCCAGCGGCTTATTGAGTGTGCCCGGTAAGCATGAAGATCATAAAGACTGCCTTGAAACACGAGTACGCAAAGTGTGGCCAACAGCCACAATTGTGCATCGTTTAGATATGGCAACCTCTGGCATTTTAATTATGGCGCTAAATAAAGCTGCACACCGCCATATTAGTCGACAATTTCAAGACCGGTTAACTGAAAAGCAATATATCGCACGTGTTTTCGGTGAATTTGAACAACCAACGGGTGAAGTAAACTTACCCTTAATTTGTGACTGGCCCAATAGGCCAAAACAAATGGTTGATTTTGAGCGCGGCAAACCCTCGTTAACTAAATACAAAGTACTAGAGCAAACCAGCGTAATGCAGGAACATAGTGGCAAACAGCATACTGTTAGTCGCGTTGCGCTCACGCCTGTAACAGGTCGCTCTCACCAATTAAGGGTGCACATGCTAAGTTTAGACCACCCAATTTTAGGCGATAAGCTGTACGCCCACTCAGAGGCCCTTGCATTGGCTTCTCGATTACAGCTGCATGCACATTGGCTAAAGTTAACCCACCCTGTTACAGAAAAAAGTATAGAATTTAGGATTGTCTGTCCTTTTTAGCTAAATCAATTTTAGTCGTTGCCGATATAACTAACATGAAGCCCCTTTTTGTTTTTCTTAGTGTTATTGTACTCATTTGTTTTTGTGGTTTATCACAAGAAGTCTCAGCGCAAGAAAACCAGACACAAGAAAGTCAACCGGAAGACACGCAAGAGCAGCCTGCGGCGGATGAAAGTGCCGCAGACGGCAGCGCCACTAAACCGACAACAACATACATTTTCCCTCAGCCACTGGAGTCGTTATATGCTAACGACATACAGCATTATTTGCGGGGCGACGAAATCAAGCAAATGGTCGCTGCGGATGACACCTTTTTAGTGCTATTACGTGAAAACATGACAGGCCAAAGCAAAGGCGTGATGATTTTTATTCCAGACTGGAGTGAGCCTGCCACAAGTGCGAAAGGTATTAATTATTTACGAAAAGAGATGAATGATTATGGTTGGGTTACCATGTCCATGGCTGTATCAGGCCCCGTTGTCAATGAACAATACTTTCCCGATTACAACCGTAAACCGACACCCCCCTCATCCGACGAAGCAGGTTCAACAACCGAAACCACTAGCCCGGCGTCAAGCAACGAAAATAACGAAGCTGTAAATTCAGAAAATACAGAGGAAGCGGCAGGAAATACAGCCGACAATAGCAACGCCATACCCACATCGCAACTTGCAACTATTGATACTACTAACGCATTTAATGAAGCGTCTGTCACTACCTATAAACAACAATTATTATTGCGCATTCAAAGTGTGATGAATGAAGCACAAAATTATCCAGGTTATTTTGTAGTGGTTGCTCAAGGCGCGAGTGGCGCTTGGCTTACCAGCCTCTATGCAACAGAAGCACTAGAGCCGCCACAAGCGCTTATCCTACTCAGTGCCACCGTAGAAAATACAACACTAAATCGTCAATTCGCCCAAGATATTGGCCGCACTGAGATGCCGATTTTAGATATTTACCAAACGAATGATCGTTCATGGTTACTTTCTTCGTTAAAGCTACGTCGCCAATACGCAAAAAAATTCTTCAAAGTACATTATCGTCAACGTGAGTTATTCGGTGATACATCTTATACCGCACAATATGAACGCCTACACAAAACCATTTATGGCTGGCTAACCTCTTTAGGTATATAACTTATTGTTTTCCCGATCCGTTAAACCTTAGCTAAGCTTTTCTAAGGTAAAAACGCTAATTTTAAGCTATACCTAAATGACGTAAAAATTTGCCGTCCTTGTGATGTAAGTTATGGTTGCAACAGAACTAAGACCGCACCGATTCACCATCGTATTATCGCCCAATCGGTCTGCTACTTGGCAACAAAGTAAACTACTTATTTTTATTTTAGGTGGTGTTACGTTAATAATCGCAACAATTTGGACCCTACTTGGTGTATGGTTAGTGCTTCCATTCGCAGGGTTAGAGGTAAGTTTGCTTGCTTATTTAACCTATCGGGTTTCGTGTTATACCTATCAAAAGCAGATCATTGAATTTACCGACAATACCATTTCAATACTGGCAGGGCGCACAAAAATCCTACCACAGCTGAGTTTTGCCAGAGATGACTGTTATTTGGTGATTATAGAGCCAGAACACGAGTTTGATACCACCTCGTTGGTTTTAACCGATCACCAACATAGTTGCCATGTGGGTAAGTTTTTAAATGAGCAAGATATTTCAGCAACCCGAGCCGCACTCAAAAAAGCGGGGATTAGAGAATGCCCTCGGCAATGGTGGAAGCATTAAATAGAGATTATTGCCGAGTATTAAACACAAAGTTTAGCAATTATGGAGGTTACTCTTATCATGATAGTTAGTACTAACTTCAGAATAAGAGTAACTCTACATATTGTTAAGTATCTCAGAGTTAAAGCACTTTTTCAGAGTCAGGCGTAATTATGGCTGCATGAGCTAGGAGCTCTTGCTCACGTAAATAACGCATTATTGACATAAATGACGCAACCTCAATGTCACCACTATGGTCACTAGTAAAAATATCATCTTTAAACATGTTACCTAACATTAATTTAAATGGATTCACCTTCACTGGCTGAGGTTTAAAGTATGACTTTGCGTTTGCTTTAAGCTGCGCTATGTCGGTTGTGTTATATATTGACGCGTTAATCACATCAAGCGTATGCTCTGTACAGTTCTGGCGTTCAGCATTAAATGGATTCGCAATCAATGAATAACGAGAGTTATGCACTGCGGCTGGCACACCATTGTTGATTGCATTTATTATTTGGGCTTGCAACTTAGGCACAGGAACAGCAATTCCAGCCTCTAATTCATATACTGACCAAAAGAAGTCCGTTGGGTAATCAATAACTAGTGAACTCTTACTTAAATCATCTTCATATTGATAAAGATTATGAATGGCATAACCTTTTTTCTTGGCACCGTCATCAGTTGTGATTTCTGAATACACAGCTAAAGCAACATGTGTAAATTCAAACCCTTTTGGTAAATCTTTCTTTGGCTGGCCAACACGACCAATTATAAATACATTAGCTTGCTGAGCTGCAGCATAGTGCTCAACCTGCTTTGCAAACTTAGAAATCTGAGGGGCAGCAAATTTGCTTTCTTCAAACTGAGTACTTCCTGCGTTGACAGGCGCATTGAATAAAAGCGCCGCGCCAAGAGCAAGTGTAACCAGTGATTGTTGAATAGTAGTTTTCATATTATCTCCCTAATACAGCTTCTTTAGGCGCAGGGCCAGCAATTACAACATCGTCAGATATTTCTAATGGCTTTACTTTTGAACGACTTAAGCTTTCTGCCGCTTGAACACTTGCACTGCCAGCTGCTAAAGAACCAAAACCCACCACCATTAATGGGGCTGCAACCACCGCTTTAGAAACTCTAGCCCCAGTAGATGCACTATCACCCACAGCTAACGCACTATATTTCACAGCCTGACTGCCATGTGTACTCGCTCGAGAGGCATTACTATCATTCGCCATTGTAACTGAAGAGGTTAAAAGTAACGCTGTTGCACTTACTGTATTTATTAATGTTTTCATCATTATTCCCTTGTTTGAAAATTCGCTTAATAAACTATCACAAGACTTACTCTTGTATACTTATTTGATAAATGTATAGTTAAAGTAAACCTAGAGTATCGTTATTTAATACCATGAGCCAAATAAAACAAATCACAGCCACATTAAAGCACTTGCTAAAGCAGCAACACTTAACATACAAAGACGTAGCCGAACACCTTGAGTTAAGTGAAGCCAATATCAAGCGAGTATTTGCGAACGAACAGTTTAGCTTGCAGCGTTTAGAACAAATTTGTGAGCTTTTAAATCTTTCATTGTGTGACTTATTCAGCCTGTGTGAACAGCAACAACCCCTTTTAAGCCAACTCACTCCCGAGCAAGAAAAAGAACTGATTGATAACAAAAAATTATTTCTTGTTGCTGTTAGTGTGCGTGACGGCTGGCAATTTAACGACATCATCACGCAGTATGAAATTGAGGAACACGAATGCATAAGATTACTTGCAAGGCTTGATAAGCTGAAAATGATTCAGCTACTACCAAATAATCAATATAAGTTATTAATAGCACAAGATTTTAGGTGGATTCCAGGAGGCGTGCTAGAGCGATTTATTAACCAGCAGGTCATTGGAAAATTTCTTTCTGGTGATTTTAACCAACCAGATAGCTTTCGCTTTTACTTGAGAGGAAATTACAGTGATGCAACGATAGCGTTGGTCAGACGTCGCTTAGAGCAACTTACCAAGGAAGTCGCTCAACTAAACCAGCAAGATTCACAACTACCACTCAATAAGCGACGAAGCGTGGGTCTTTTGATGGCAATGCGCCCATGGCAACTCGGTTTATTTAACGACTTAAAGCGAACTTAAATTATTCACTGTCAATTGCCTAAGTTAATTACACACCAAACGCTTCACAATTAATTGCTATCATCACTTGTTTGGAAAAAATAAACGGGCTTTTCCATTGAGTGGTCAGCTCGAGTTGCGCTTTAGGAGCTTGTGTACAAAGCGATTGCACTTCTTCGCAAGACGAATGCTGATATGCCAATAATTCTTTCACTGTATTTTGGCAATGCTCAATAGATAATACGGTGATAGTGGATACTTTATTTTCTACTTCATCAAGCAGGTAAAGATCTGCTGCGTTCCCAGCAAGCGATAAAGCACAAAAACTAGATAGGATAAAACGATAAAATAACTTCAATTATCTTCCTTGAAAAATGACTCAATAACAAAATGTTAGCGTTAGCGTGTTTATACACAAACACACTTAACAGTACAAAGTGTTTTAAAAACGATAAAATGAAAGTTAAATGCTGCTCAAACAACATGAATAGTAAGAACTAACAGCTCGCTTTAATCGTCAAATTAACAGCAGTACCGAAAAGTATTTTAACCAAAAAGCTCAGTTTTAAATAAACTGAGCTTTATCAAATTCATTAATATATGAATTACATATTACATTTGAAAAAATTATGAAGCACGTTGGGACTCGTAGTCCATACCTTCTTCATGGTGCATCATGCTTTCTTCTGCTAAATCTGCGTCGTCGTTATCCGGTGCAGCAACCTCAACTTGCGCGTCTACGCGACGGGTGTGTAAGTCCGAATTAAGTACGCCTTTCCGGTGAGACAGCGCCGACTCTAACTTTTTAACACTACTCGCAATAGCTTTGTACATTTCCATATCAGTTGCTGTTACTGATATAGGTGCCCCCTCATAATTGGTGTGTAATTCTATAGTTTGATTTTTTTTCTCTACCGTTAATGTGGCCTCTATGGCTAGTAGACTAGGATAGTGATTACTTATTTTCTGAAGCTTTTTTTCTACTACGTCTTGAATGGCATCTGTAATTTCTACATGGTGACCGGAAATTGTAATTTGCATAAACTTCTTCCTTTTTTCTGTTTCACTCAATTTAATACTGATGCCGTTGCACACAAATTTCAATGCTATTTTTTAAAATAAATGTCATTTTTTTTATTTAACCTAACAATTTTTCCTAACAAATTGATCTAGTTAGATTAATAATTGACCGCCTATTCCCTTTAAGCTATGGTTAAAATTCATGTTGTAAATATAATTCCAAGCCCATGATTTTTTGAAGATACAGTATTAGCGGTCAATCAAATTTCGTTATGGTGAAAATATTCATAACACCATAATAAATATAAGAATAATCCGTCACTGGTTTTGCTTCTCGTGGGTAATAAGGCATACTCAAGGAAGAAATCTAAGTGATAGAATTTCTACTAAATACAACAAAAATAACCATTGAGCGATGCGATCCTAACTTAACTGTTTTACGTTATTTGCGTGAACATCATCAACTTATGGGAACCAAAGAAGGCTGCGGCTCTGGCGATTGCGGAGCCTGTACTGTGGTTGTTGCACAGCTAAGTGCCAATGAGAAACTCACCTATAAAACAATAAACAGTTGTATTACTTTAGTCAGCCACTTGCATGGTAAACAACTCATCACCGTTGAACATTTAGAAAATAACAATAAGCTCCATCCTGTGCAGCAGGCAATGGTAGAAAACCATGGTTCGCAGTGCGGTTTTTGCACTCCTGGCATTGTGATGTCGTTGTTTGCACTAAAGAAAAATATTCGTACTGCCAGCAAACAACAAATTGAACATGCTTTATCGGGAAATTTATGCCGATGTACAGGTTACGTGCCTATTATTGCAGCAGCTCGGCTTAATAATGGCATTACTATTAAAGATCAGTTCTCTAAAAATGCGACAAACACCATTCTTGAACTGAAGCAAATCGCCACGAATATTAACAACACACCCACAATAAAGCTTGAGCGCTCGCAGTGCTATTTACCTCAAACGTTGGCCGAAGCTACCGCATTACTTCAACAATCTCCCAAAGCCAGAATAATTGCTGGTGGTACCGACTTATCGTTGGAGATAACACAACAATACAAACAATTTAAAACCTTGGTGAATCTTAGCCAAGTTAAAGAACTGTCCTCTATAGACAGTGAAGGTGACGCATTAATTATTGGAGCCAGTTGCACATTGGCACAATGCACCAAATTACTAAGAAAGTTTTATCCCAGCATTAGTGAAATGCTTGAACGCTTTGGGTCCAGTCAAATTCGTAACCAAGCGACCATGGCAGGCAGCATTGCAAATGCCTCCCCCATCGGTGACTTAGCGCCGATTTTAATTACATTAAATGCCCACTTAACGCTTCAAAGTGCGAATAGCACGCGTCAAATCAGTGTTGAATCTTTCTTTGTAGATTATAAAAAGACTGAATTAACGGAAGGCGAATTAATCTCGTATATCACCATTCCTAAGCCTCAAAAGGGCTATCAGTTAAAAGTGTATAAAATATCAAAACGCCCAGACGACGATATCTCAGCCGTATTAGCCGCCTTTTATTATTCGATTAAAGATAAAAAAATTGATGATATTCATATTGCATACGGCGGAATGGCAGCAACACCTAAGCGAGCAACCCATTGCGAGCAGGCGCTTAAGCAACAAGCATGGAAACAAGCTTCCATTGATAATGGCAAAACTGCTTTGTTAGATGACTTTGAGCCAATTTCCGATGTGCGAGCATCAAAACAATATCGAATGACCATAGCTCAAAATTTATTACAGAAGTGTTTTTACGAACACAGTAGCCGCGGCCTTTCTTTACAAGTGAGCGATTATGCGTAGTTTATCCTCCATCGCTAAACATCATTCAAAAACAGCCATAAAGGGTGGTACCCATAAGGCATTACCTCATGATAGCGCCAAGCAACATGTAACAGGCTCTGCGATTTATGTGGACGACCAAATAGATGCAGCAAACCAGCTACATGCAGCTATTGGTTTTAGTACTATCGCAAAAGGAAAAATTACGTCCTTAGATCTTGCCGCTGTAGCCAAAGCGCCCGGTGTGATAGCGGTAATTACTTGTGATGATGTAGTTGGCAATATTGATGTAGGGCCTGTATTTAAAGGCGATATTTTATTAACGAGTAAAACGATTGATTATCACGGCCAACCTATTTTCGCCGTTGCAGCCACTAGCTATAATCTTGCACAACAAGCGGTTAAGCTAGCCAATATAGCGTATCAAGAAAGCACTCCTAGACTGGAAGCGAAAGAGGCGTTAAAGAAAAAGTCATTTGTACGACCCAGCTATGTAATGGCAACGCCACAATTACCAACAAGCGCAACCGATAACACACCAAGCCAACACGCTAGCAATGAGCAGGATAACCGTGAACCCGATCACAATAACTTAAGCGACGAGCAGTTAAATACACTTATCAATGAAGCAGAGCACCAATTATCGGGTCAATTACATATTGGTGGGCAAGAGCACTTTTATTTAGAAGGCCAAGTTGCCATTGCTATACCTGATGAAATTGATGATGTTTATATTCACTCATCTAGCCAACATCCTACCGAAGTGCAAAAGTTGGTGGCACAAGTACTAAACGTAGCCATTAATAAAGTGAATGTGATAACTCGTAGAATGGGCGGCGGATTCGGAGGAAAAGAAACACAGGCTGCACCTTGGGCTTGTATAGCCGCTGTGCTAGCCAGCAAAACTAAGCAACCCGTAAAACTAAGATTAAGCCGTGCTGACGATATGATGATGACAGGCAAACGACATCCATTCAGCACAGATTATCGCGTGGGCTTCGATAGTAAAGGTAAAATTACTGCACTAGAAATTAACTTAGCGGCTAATTGTGGATATTCCCCCGACCTGTCTGACGCCATTGTCGACCGCGCAATGTTCCATTCTGATAATAGTTATTATCTGGAACACGCAAAAATAACAGGTCACCGCTGTAAAACTAATACCGTATCACATACTGCATTTCGAGGATTTGGTGGCCCACAAGGCATGCTGGTGATAGAAGCAATAATGGATGACATTGCTCGATATTTAGTATTAAACCCTCTGGCAGTTCGAAAACGAAACTTGTACGGCAAAACAAAACGTAACATAACGCATTATGGCCAAGTCGTGAGCCAAAATATATTGCCCGACATTATTAATCAATTAGAACAAACCAGTGAATATACCTACCGCCGCAACGAGATTCTGTCGTTTAACAAATCACACCCTTACTTAAAAAAAGGAATAGCACTCACCCCTGTTAAATTTGGTATCTCGTTTACCGTACAACACTTAAACCAAGCTGGAGCCTTAGTGCATATTTATACTGATGGCAGCGTACAAGTGAATACCGGCGGCACCGAAATGGGACAAGGGCTATACATTAAAGTGGCACAAATTGTGGCGCAAGAACTACAAATAGATATTGATCATATTTCAATGACCGCAACACGCACAGACAAAGTGCCCAATACATCCCCCACAGCCGCTTCATCCGGTACTGACTTAAATGGTAAAGCGGCGCAAAACGCAGTTCAAAAAATAAAAAAACGGCTAATTAACTTTGCTAGTACGCATTTTAATTGTCCTCAAGAGCAAGTCACTTTTGTTAATAATTTAGTAGAAATTGGCGAGCAAACCTTATCGTTTCCCGAACTTATTCAGCTGGCTTACATGCATCGCGTATCCCTGTCAGCAACGGGCTTTTATAAAACGCCTAAAATTCATTTTGATCGCGAAACAGGAAAAGGCCGGCCATTTTTCTATTATGCCTATGGTGCGGCAGTATCCGAAGTTATCATCGACACTCTAACGGGTGAATCTAAACTGTTACGTGTTGATATTTTGCATGACGTGGGAAGCTCATTAAATCCTGCTGTCGATATTGGGCAAATTGAAGGTGGCTTTGTACAAGGTTTAGGTTGGTTAACGTCAGAAGAACTAATGTGGAATGAACAAGGAAAATTGCTCACCATTGGCCCTTCCACTTATAAAATACCTGCGGTTAGCGACATTCCTGCAGATTTTAGGGTCAATTTATTTCAGCGAGAAAATGAAGAAAACACCATATATAACTCTAAGGCCGTTGGCGAGCCGCCATTTATGCTCGCCATTTCCGTTTGGTCTGCCATAAAAGATGCCGTTTCAAGCATTGCTGATTATAAAACTTGCCCTCCTTTAGATACGCCCGCAACCCCCGAGCGTATTCTTGATGCTTGTATGTGGGCAGAAAGCTGGAAAAATAACGCCTCTCAGCAAGCAACTCCAACAACTAAAAAAACGCTAAAAAAGCTGGCTAAAGGGGTTAAATCTGGCGAACAAGCGTCTACAGATACTCAACCACTCAAAGAAGTGTCAGCACCGTTGAGTCGAGGTCAAACCAAGGCTTCACTAAAAAGTGAGGTGAAAAAATGACATCCTCTTTTGACCCACGCCAACCTCCGCCTAGTCATAACAGCATGCCTAAAATGCATGAGCAAGACTGGCTAAGTGCAGCAAATTATTTGTCTAAAAAACAAATACCTTATGTTATTGCTACAGTGATTGTTGTTAAAGGTTCAGCTCCGCGTGACGCGGGCAGTAAAATGGTCATCACGCAGGAAAATAGCTATGCATCAATTGGTGGCGGGCATCTAGAGTTTCAAGCTATTCAAACAGCGTTACAGCTTATTGCAGATAATCACCATGAGCCATTAAGCCACAGTTACACAGATAAACACTGCGCCCCGCATCAACACATTGAGCACTATCAACTCGCCGCTAAATTAGGACAATGCTGCGGTGGGCAAGTTACTATTTTATTTGAATATTTTTCGGTAAACCGTCCTAAATTAGTTATATTCGGCGCGGGGCATGTTACAAAAGCATTGCTTAATATTATGCAAGCTTTGCCCATTCATATTACGTTAGTGGATTCTCGCGAAGCTCTACTTGATGACACTTTTATAGAGACGAACACATCTCCGCAAAGCTCTGACAATATTGTTACCTGCTTAAGTGATCAGCCTGAGCGAGAGATTTGCACTTTCGCTGCAAATACCTATTACTTGGTACTTACTCATAACCATCAACTTGATTTTGAAATCTGTCACAACATTTTGAAACGCGACGACGCTGCGTATATTGGCTTAATTGGATCGAATACGAAATGGCGACGCTTTGTTCAGCGTTTTCGTCACCGCGATATTCAGCAAAGTCGCATCGACACCATTCGCTGCCCTGTGGGTAATAGCAATGTACCGGGCAAACGGCCAATGGAGGTTGCAGTGTCGATTGCCGCAGAGTTAATTGCTCTTTTCTACCAAGATAACCTCCATGATTACGCCCCAAGATGCACTCCTCATTTAGCTATTGATGGCTCAAGTTTACAAAAACTATTTAACGCTAATGAAGATCAGCACATGCAAGATAACAAGCATTTAGCTGACGATTATAAGACTAAGGGTTATAAGACTAAGGATTATAAGAAAAGTAGCGAGAATAAATTAAAAACAACGCCTGCAATAAGTAAACAAGAGTGAGTACCTTATAAATGACTGCAACTTCAACCTTAATAGATAACAACACGCCAACGCTGGCAATAAAAAGTCAGCGAGTATTGCTAGAAGGTCAGTTTCAACCCGCCACACTATTCATTAAACAAGGCAAAATCCATAGCATAAAAAGTAACGAGGATGACAGTAACTGCCCGCTTGATATGCCCATTCACGACGTGGGTCACCTTGCGGTTATGCCGGGCATCGTTGACACACATGTGCATGTAAATGAACCTGGGCGTACTGATTGGGAAGGGTTCGACACGGCCACGCATGCGGCAGCAGCTGGCGGCATCACCACATTAGTGGATATGCCATTAAATTGTATTCCAGTCACGACTTCAGCTGACGCGTTACAGCAAAAAATTAACGCCATAGAAGGCAAGTTGTGGGTAGATTGCGGTTTCTGGGGCGGCGTAACACCAGAAAGTATTGAAGAGTTACCGCAGTTACTGGAAAGTGGTGTATTAGGTGTTAAATCATTTTTAATCGACTCGGGTATTGATGAGTTTCCGCCAATGACAGCGCCTGATCTTATTAACGCGCTTCCGATTATAGAAAAGTTTCAAGTGCCCTATCTTATTCATGCCGAGCTAGACACCAATAAAAGTCCACCAGCAACGATAGGCAAACACTATCAAAGTTTTTTAGCGTCGCGCCCAAAAGCATGGGAAAACCAAGCTATTCAACTAATGATTGACCTTGCCAAACAGCATGCACCTAATGCACACATTCATATTGTGCACCTCTCCAGCGCAGAAGCAATACAGGATATTCTGGCAGCCCGCGCCCAGCAAATAAATATTACTGTCGAAACCTGCCCACATTATTTAACGTTATGGGCTGAAGCAATTCCCGACGGCAAAACGTTGTTTAAGTGCTGCCCTCCCATCCGTGAAAACGACAACCGAATGCAACTATGGCAAGCCTTAAAAAATGAAGAAATTAATTTCATTGTGTCTGACCACTCGCCCTGCACACCTCAACTTAAACTGATTGATAGTGGCGATATTGAACATGCATGGGGCGGCATTTCAGCCTTACAGTTTTCTTTACCGTTAGTTTGGCATGAAGCAAAAGCACAAAATATTAGCCTTGCTCAAATTAGCCAGCTTGTTTCTACCGCCACCGCAGAATTTGCAGGTATTGGTCACCAAAAAGGAAAAATAGCCGAGGGTTATGATGCTGATTTATTAATTTTTGATGATGAAAAAACATTCACGATCGAAAACAGCATGATCAAACATAAACATAAATTTACGCCCTATGCGGGCAAGCAAGTAACGGGCGAAATAGTACACACTTATTTGCGGGGTAATCTTATTTTCTCACAGGACCAATTTTATGGTGCTGCACAAGGCCGCCCTATTCTTAAAGAAGCAACAGCAAAGGCGAATGCAACGGTATGAGCGAAGAACAATTAACTCTGTGGCAAAATAATTACGTTGATTTAGTCTCGAATAAACTAGGTGCTGAAGCACTTTCATGCAGTGATGAGTTTTTTGCCCCCAAAGAAAATCTACTGAAGCCCGAGCCAAGCATTTTTATCCCAGATAAATATACCGAGCGCGGTAAATGGATGGACGGTTGGGAATCAAGACGAAGTTACGGAAGAATTTGGCGAACCGAAAGCAACGAAGATTACGACTGGTGCATTATTCGCTTGGGCGTCCCCGGCAGTATTGTCGGGGTCGATATCGACACTGCTCACTTTAAAGGAAATGCCCCACTAACCGCTACGCTTGAAGCCTGTTCATGCGATGCATCTCCAACCGACAGTACCACTTGGACAACTATCGTTGATAACCAATCGCTCACTCCCGACAGCCACAATCTATTTCAAGCATTAAGCAATGTTGATGACGTTTACACTCATGTAAAACTGAAAATTTATCCTGATGGCGGTGTAGCACGACTTAGGGTTTACGGCAGCGTAGCCTTTAACCCTATGCAATTTTTACCCGGCGAGCTGATTGATGTAGCAGCAGTGAGTAATGGCGGGTTTGCATTAACGTGCAGTGATATGTTTTTTAGTCATAAAAACAACCTGATTATGCCGGGTAAAGGTGTGAATATGGGCGATGGTTGGGAAACCAAACGCCGTAGAGATCCGGGCCCCGATTGGGTCATTATTAAACTGGGCAGTCCTGCAACAATTAATAAAGTGTTATTAGACACCCAACATTTTAAAGGCAATTACCCTGATCATTTCACCTTACAAGCAATGAATGAAGGCAACAGCAAAGCATCAAGCCAAGATACGATAACAGATGATGAAAAATGGCTAACCATTATTGGTGAAACACCGTTATTTGCTGACCGCGAGCACTTATTTATTATTCACGATCCACAACATCGGCAGCAAATTTTTACGCATATAAAACTGAATATTTTTCCTGACGGCGGGGTCAGCCGTTTACGGGTATTTGGCTATCTAGAGCAGAACAAACATGAACGCGAAGTAGTTATTGGTTTGCAAGATACATTCAAACCCATTGCTTGATGCTGCTAACCTAATTTAAAAGCTTATCGAGACTAATGATGAAAATGAAAGCGCTAACATTACCAGAATTTAATCAGGCAAATGAAACAACACTGTACGACTTTTTGGCGCAATGTTGTACCAGCCAACACTGGATTCAATGCTTAATGCGCGAGCGGCCATACGACTCAGTGAACGACTTTAAAAAGAGAGCCGATTTTTGTTGGCAGCAAATGACTCAGCCAGACTTGCTAGAAGCGTTTTCTGGGCATCCACAAATTGGCGATATTTCTACTTTGCAGCAAAAGTATCAGCACAATGAAGGGTTTTCACAACAAGAGCAACAATCGGTTGAATCAGCCAGCAATGAGACGATTAACGCGTTAGCTAAAGCTAATGAAGAGTATTTAGCAAAATTTGGCTTTATTTTTATCGTCTGTGCAACAGGAAAAACAGCTCAACAAATGCTTGAATTACTGAATGACCGTTTACCCAATTCGCGCGAGATAGAGTTAGGCAATGCAGCAGAAGAGCAGCGTAAAATATTTCAGCTTAGGATAGATAAACTGCTACATGAATAACCGACTGTGTATTTTCCTTAAGATGAGTTGGAGGCAACACCTTGCTTGTAAAACACACCTCACAGCCAGAGATAATTAAAGGAGCATCAATGAGCCAAATTACTAGCCACGTACTCGACACCAACCATGGATGCCCCGCCAAAGGCATTGATGTTAGTGTGTATAAGTTTCACAAAGAGGGTTGGGACAAGATAGGTAGCGACACCACAAACCAAGACGGACGAACCCCAAATTTATTAAATGAAGGAGTTACTCTTGAAGGCGGTATTTATCGGGTTCACTTTGCCACCCTAGGGTATTTTGAACACCTCGACATTCCATGCTTTTATCCCTACGTTGACATTGTATTTAGCATCGCAAACTCGGATGACCATTACCATATTCCGTTGTTGCTTTCCCCTTTTGGTTATACCACGTATCGAGGAAGTTAATGTATGTGCATCAATCGGCAGTGTTATTTGCTTAATAACAACCACTAGGTAACTATTTTATGGATACGTGTCGCGTTATCACTGCATCAGATATTCAGTTGTTAACTAAAGCGTCATTTGCCGCATTTGGCGATGTGATTGAAGCTGTGCCTGATAGCGAGTTTATCAGTATTAATTATGGTCACACCCAACGTTTTCACGATTTAGCGACCATCGACACAATGAGCAATGACGGTAATGCCATCGTCAATATTTTTCGTTCAACGCCCTTAACATTTCCCATGGCGCTAACAGTGATGGAGCGTCACCCATTAGGCAGCCAACTATTTTTCCCTTTATCCGACGAGCCCTATTTAGTGATTGTTGCCCCAGCGGGTGAGTTTAACCAGCAGCGTTTAAAAATATTTTTAGCGTCTCACGGTCGCCACCGACAAGGCGTTAACTACGCTAAAGGAACGTGGCACCACTTTTGTTTAGCACTGAATACCACGTCCGATTTTTTAGTGATAGACCGTGCTGGCTCTGGCAATAATTGCGACGAACAATCACTTAATCCAGCCTTATCTATCGCGGCAGATACAGTGTCATCAATACTTGCGTTAACCGATAAAAATGAAAAAGAGGCCACTTAGCTATGTCAATAATAACGCTTGCTTCAGAGAAAAAATGTCATTCGTCACACTATTTTCGCGCAGCTATTTTACACTTCATTTCTGAACCCAAAAACATAAATGATGACAAAGCTTGGCAATACTTTGAGGATGGCTTGCTTGAAGTGGTTAATGGTAAAGTGATCAGTGTCAGGCAGGCCAGCGAAGCCCTTCCCTCACTACCTGAAAATGCAAGTGTCGTTGACTATTCTGGCTCTCTTATTTTACCTGGCTTTGTTGACGTTCATACCCATTTCCCTCAAGCAGAGATGATTGCATCGTACGGCGAACAGCTTTTACAGTGGCTTGAAAATTACACCTTTGTCACTGAACAAAAATATGCCGAACAAGCATATGCGAACAAAATGGCAGAGTTCTTTTTAGACATGTTATTTTGTCATGGTACAACCGCCGCCATGGTGTTTTCGACCGTGCATAAAGAGTCTGTTACCGCGCTTTTTAACGCCGCCAACGCTAAAAACATGCGCTTAATAACCGGTAAAGTATTGATGGACAGAAACGCTCCTGAAGCACTATGCGATACTGCGCAGTCTGGTTATGAAGAAAGCCAAGCTCTCATTGAACAGTGGCATGGAAAAGGAAGATTAAGCTACGCAGTAACGCCAAGATTTGCCCCTACCAGCACACCTGAACAGCTAACTTTAGCAGGTAAACTGCTGCAACAAGATAGTAGTTTATACATGCAGACTCATCTTGCTGAAAACTTAGATGAGAATGCATGGGTAAAAACCTTATTCCCAGATGCAAAAGATTACCTAGATGTTTACGAACAGCACGGTTTAATGTCAACACGCAGCATCTTCGCCCACAGTATTCATTTACAAGAACGTGAGTATAAGTCCCTCGCACACCATCAAGCTGGCGTTGCTTATTGCCCCAGTGCAAACCTCTTTTTGGGCAGCGGCGCTTTTAATATGCCAACTGCACAACAATACCAGCTCAATGTTGGCTTAGGCAGCGACGTAGGTGCAGGAACCAGCTTATGCTTATTAAATATATTAAGCGATGCTTATAAATCGCAAAAAGTGGAAGGTTTTACATTAAATCCCTTTTATTCATTGTATTTAGCAACGTTAGGTGGCGCAAAGTGTTTAGACTTAGAAGACAAAATAGGCAATTTTGAAGCGAATAAAGAAGCCGATTTTGTAGTATGGGATTTAAACGCGACGCCTTTAATGACCATGCGAAACATACACAGCCACCAATTAGCAGAACAATTGTTCAGCTTTATTATTTTAGGTGACGATCGCGCAGTCGTCGCAACCTACGTTAATGGACAACTCGCGTACGAGCGCACTTAATCATAAGTCGTAAAGGAAACTCACCATGGAATTATTGCTAAACGCTTACACATTAGATTGGTTAAATTTAATTATTCGTTTTGTGCATGTTGTTACAGGCATCGCATGGATTGGTGCGTCTTTTTACTTTGTTTGGTTAGATAACCATTTACAAACACCGCCTCAATGGAAAACAGATAAAGGCATTAAAGGTGACTTATGGGCCATTCATGGTGGCGGCTTTTACGAAGTAGCAAAGTATAAATTGGCCCCCGATCATATCCCCGAGCAATTACACTGGTTTAAATGGGAAGCATATTCAACATGGCTTAGCGGCTTTGCGCTGCTGGTTATTATGTATTACATAGGGGCTGAAACTTATTTAATTGATCCCAGAGTCATGCTGTTGTCACCAACCCAAGCAGTTGGTATTGGCTTAATTTTTATTATTACCACATGGTTAATGTACGAATTTATGTGTGAGACTGCACTGATTAATAAGCCAGTCTTATTCGGAGCCATTTTGTTCATTATTGGCATTGGATTAAGTTATGCGTTGGCGCACTTATTTAGTGGGCGCGGCGCCTTCATTCATTTTGGCGCCATTATTGGCACGATAATGGCGGGTAATGTGTGGCGCGGCATTATTCCCGCGCAAAAAGCACTCGTTGAAGCGGTAAAGAATAATCAAGTGCCTGATCCAAGTTGGGCAGCAAAAGCCAAAGCTCGCTCAACGTTTAATACTTACACTACCTTGCCATTGGTATTTATTATGATCAGTAACCATTATCCCGTTACGTATAATCACCAATATAATTGGCTAATTTTACTCGCCATTGTGGTCATTACTGCACTCGCAAGACAATATTTTGTGCTAAAACATACTGGCAAAAACAAACCTATCGTACTGATTGGCAGCATTATACTCACCATTATACTGGCGGCTGTTTTAGCTCCTAAACCAGCAACCACATCATCAACCATAATTAGCACTCAGCAGACAGAATCACCTACCACCGCAGAAATAGGCACTGAACTCCTTAATCCAGACCAATTTAAAGCTGGCTCACTAAAAGTGATGAATATTATTCAAACCCGTTGTAGCAGCTGTCACTCATCCACGCCTACCGACAATATATTTACTATTGCACCCGCAGGTGTGGTGTTTGACAACTTGCAAGACGTTAAGAAGTGGGCACCTAGAATCAGGGCAAGAACCATCAGCAGCCATGACATGCCTTTAATGAATAAAACAAATATGACGAATGAGGAAAGACATACATTAGGACGTTGGATAAATGCGCTTCAACATATGAAAAATGAAGGATAGCGCATACTTATTCCCTTGAAATGTATATAATTTGCGAAGGTGTGTTGGCTACTTCTATCTATACAATCACTGCCAATAACTGCACGCCTTAATTCGCCGAGCAAAGACTCACGTTCAAATAATAAAGTACTTCCTCGGCAATATAAGTACCCTACCCTATACAATAAGAGAGTTAATTCATGCTTGAAGCATTATTTAAACTTAAAGCGCATAACACGAACGTAAAAACCGAAATTCTTGCAGGTTTTACCACGTTTCTCACCATGGCTTACATCATCGTAGTTAACCCCGAAATTTTATCTATTTCTGGCATGGACTATGGTGCCGTATTCGCAGCAACCTGTATTGCAGCCGCTATTGGTAGCTTAATTATGGGGCTTTATGCCAATTACCCTATCGCGTTGGCACCCGGAATGGGGCTTAATGCATTTTTTGCATTTGGTGTAGTTCAAGGAATGGGACACTCTTGGCAAACTGCCCTTGGTGCCGTGTTTTTATCTGGGTTTATTTTCTTCTTATTAAGTTTATTCCGCGTCAGAGAGTGGATTATTAACAGCATTCCTAACGCCCTTCGTTTTGGTATTACCGCAGGTATTGGATTATTTTTAGCGCTCATAGGGCTAAAAAACGCAGGTATCGTGGTCGACAATCCAGCTACTTTAGTATCCTTAGGTAATTTAACGGCACCAACAAGTTTATTGTTTGCCTTCGGTTTTTTTCTTGTCTGCGCTCTTTCATATCGAAAAGTTACAGGCGCAGTGATGATAAGTATCGTCGCCGTCACCGCCATAGCCTTAATGTTAGGCATGATTGAATATAAAGGCTTTGTTTCTGCGCCGCCGAGTATTGCACCTACGTTTATGGAATTAGATATTGCAGGGGTACTAAACTTCAGTTTAGTGAGTATTGTGTTTGCCTTTCTGTTTGTTGACTTGTTCGATACCTCTGGCACTTTAATCGGCGCAGCTCAGCGCGGTAACTTATTAGACAAAGACGGTAAACTACCGCGACTTAAAAAAGCACTCATGGCCGACAGTGTAGCCTCAATGAATGGCGCGGTATTGGGTACATCTAGCACCACCAGTTACATTGAAAGTACTGCGGGCATTGAAGCAGGCGGACGAACCGGATTAACAGCGGTCGTTGTCGCCATTTTGTTTTTATTAAGCTTATTCTTTGCTCCCATCGCTGCTATTGTGCCGCCTTATGCCACTGCACCCGCACTACTATATGTGGCAGTACTAATGACCAGTGGCTTAATAAATATAGATTGGGACGATATTACCGAAGCTGCACCCACTGTGATCACAGCCATCATGATGCCGTTTACTTTTTCCATAGCACATGGCATTGCCATCGGATTTGTGAGTTATGCCGCCATCAAATTATTAAGCGGTAAGCATAAAGAGCTTAATCCTGCTATTGCCATTATCGCGGGCTTATTTATTTTAAAATTTATTTTTATTGATTAGTTGTTTCTCCAAATTTGCTTTTATATCCTATAGTTAAGATTTATATGATTAACTTGGGCATGCCTAAGCGCATGCCCGTCATAATAGGAAGCTTTGATGAAAAAGGTACTGATTGTTGCAGACAAATATGGCACCGCTCAATTGGCTATTCAACGTGGAATTGACTTAGCAAACAACATTAATAGCACCACTGAAGAAAAAATATCAGTTACCATTGTTGCCTTCAGCTTTGAACATTTAAATCGCTTTTCTATTGCGCTAACCCCTGAAGCCGCACAAGACATTCAACAAACTATTTTAGATAAGCGTACTGGCGAAATTGATGCAGCATTAGAGAATGCGGACCCAGAAGATATTCAGATCGACATCCAAATTATTTGGGAAAAAGACGTCGCTACCTGGCTACTAGAATATTTAAATATTCATAATTACGACTTATTGATCAAATCGGGCAACCGCAGTGAATCATTCTTTTACTCTTCAACAGATTGGCTATTAATAAGAAACTGCCCTTGTCCATTTATGATTTTATGTAAAAACCGTTGGCGTTCTAAACACAATGTATTAGCCGCAATCGATTTAGATACAAAATCAACCAGCAAACAGGCGCTCAATGAAAAAGTGATTGAGCAAGCCAAGTTTTATAATCAATACATTGGTAAAGAACTCTACGCCGCGTACATTGTACCAGTGTCGTCAGTACTCAATGATTTAGGTTTAGTGTTTGCAGACGAAGAAGATAACCAAGCGCAAAAAACGGTACTTCCAAGACTACGAAAATATGTTGAGCAACGAGGCTTAAGTGCCAAAAATGCAATTGTAAGAGCGGGAGATCCCAGTGCCAAGCTCACTTCCACAGCGCATAAGCTAGGAGCAGATTTGGTGGTATTAGGTTGTGTGGGCCACACAGGATTAAGTGGAAAAATAATAGGTAATACTGCTGAAAAAATTCTTACTCATTTAAAATCAGACGTACTAGTACTGAAGCCTTAATTTGGCATAAAATGGTAGTTAATCGAATTAACCACCAGAGCATTAAATGACTGTATCTTCACCCTGTGTATCATGCTGTAAACTTGATGAAAACGATATTTGTATGGGGTGCTATCGCTCAATGAATGAGATAGCAAACTGGAGCCAAAGTAACGACGAGTACAAACTCCAAGTACTGGAACACGTAAAAGAGCGTGAGCACTTATATAAAGAAATGGATTACCATACTATTGATAAATATCCCATCACACGTAATAAGCACATGCAATATAAAAAACAAAGCTAACGCCTAACTGCTGATACGCCTAGCCCCAATGCTCTAGCTTTCAGTATTAAAGTTCCGAAAATAGCCAGTATTTAATATTACTTTCATTAATATTCACGCTATGCCCTGTGAAACAGCGCTTTTAGATGTACTTATTAGGAAGAAAATGAAAATCAGTCACGCATTTGAATTTATTTTACTGGCCGTTATTTGGGGCGCCTCGTTTTTATTAATGCGGATTGCTGTGCCTGAATTTGGCCCTTTCGCGCTAATGGAGCTACGTGTAGCCATTGCGGCTATTGCTCTTATTCCTATCCTTATAATCCATCAAAAACATAAAGAACTATGGCAACATCGAAAACCCATTTTTAATGTTGGTATCATTAATTCAGCGATCCCCTTTGTCTTATTCGGCTACGCAACCTTATATTTAACAGCAGGATATACAGCCATTATAAATGCTACAGCACCGTTATGGACTGCGATTATTGCCTATTTCTGGTTCAGACAATTATTATCACGCTCTGCCTTATCGGGTTTATTAATTGGATTTGTTGGGGTAACTGCACTCGTTTGGGACAAATTAAGCAGCCTTTCTAATAACATTACATTAGCCATTTTCGCCGCACTAGGCGCTACATTTTTATATGGTGTAACCGTTAATTACACTAAAGTGAATTTGGCACAAGTAAACCCAAGTGCAATCGCGACGGGTAGCCAAATTTCTGCAGCAATCGTACTAATGCCATTAGCATTTATTTATTGGCCAACCCAACCCATATCACTTCAAGCATGGATCTCAGTAATTAGTTTAGGTGTGATATGTACCGCATTTGCCTATATTTTATATTTTCGATTACTGCGTAATATTGGTGGCGCAAAAGCTGTCACTGTCGCCTATTTTATTCCTGTATTCGCTTCATTATTTGGCGTTTATTTTTTGCATGAGCCTATTTCTATTTCAATGATCACCGGCGGTAGCTTAATTATTCTTGGAACAGCGCTGACGATGGGAATTATTTCACCACTGAAAAAAATCCATAAACGTGCTAAATCAACGGCAAAGAAAATATAGTTTTCATGCTGATTACTTTTTAATCAAAAATAAGTTTACTTTTTCATTTTTTCCGTTACAATACGCGCCGCTTTGCTGGTTGCATTCAATATAACTGGCATTTTTAGCAATCTCTGTTCTTTTTAAAATAAGGTAATCACAATATGCATCCAATGCTAAACATTGCTGTGCGCGCTGCACGTAATGCAGGCAATATCATTGCTCGCGCCTGCGAACAACTTGACTTAGTAGTAGCTGAACAGAAAGGCGCTAATGACTTAGTAACGAATATCGATAAAGAAGCGGAACAAGCAATTATTGCAACAATTCAAAAGTCATACCCTGATCACTGTTTTGTTGGTGAAGAGTTTGGTGTTATTACAGGTGAAAATAGTGATTACCAATGGATCATCGACCCGCTTGATGGTACTACCAACTTCATTAAAGGCATTCCTCATTTTGCCGTTTCAATTGCATTAAAAGTTAAAGGCAAACTAGACCAAGCTGTTATCTACGATCCAATTCGTGGCGAATTGTTCACAGCTTCAAAAGGTGCTGGTGCGCAACTTAACGGTTACCGTATTCGCTCTTCTAAAGCTAAAGAATTGAAAGGCACAGTATTAGCAACTGGATTCCCTTTCAAGCAAAAGCATCAAATGGATGCTTACATGAATATTTTCCAAGCGTTATTTGTACACACTGCTGACATTCGTCGTGCTGGTTCTGCAGCATTAGACTTAGCTTATGTTGCTGCTGGTCGTCATGATGGGTTCTGGGAAATGGGCTTAAAACCGTGGGATATTGCTGCGGGCCAATTAATCTGTCAAGAAGCGGGTGTTTTAGTTACTGACTTTGCTGGCGGTAACAACTACGAAAACAGTGGAAACATTGTTGCAGGTAGTGCACGAGTAGTAAAAGAAATGCTTAAAGAGATGCGTCCTCACTTAAATGACGCACTCACTAGATAATCTGCGCATCATAACTAACTCGATGTTAGTTATTTGATGCGAAAAGCCCGAGCTCACATTGTGACCTCGGGCTTTTTTATTTATAGCTTGAACAATTATTTAGCGTCTAATTGTTTTAATATTACCTCTGCAACGCCGATTGCTGATGCAGGGTTTTGTCCAGTGATAAGCTCTCTGTCAACAACAACTTTTGCGCCCCAATCTTCAGCGCTTCGCTGATATTTCCCACCAGCCGAGATTAACGCATCTTGAGGGAAATAGTACATTTCTCCGCCATTTAAGTAATACTTGGTAGCAGTAACCTCTTCTGAGTTACTAAACACGGTCATGTTGTAGCCACTATAAATCCAGTTTTTTGCTGGCTTAGCGTTTTTACCTTGTTTCAGCTGCGCAACAAACTCGTCATTATTTGGCATACTTGCAAGTAGCGCAATTGGCCCATGACATACAAGTCCTGTAGGTTTACTGGCTTTATTAAAGGCGGTAAGTATACGTCCTAATTGATCATCTACCACTAAGTCTTCCATTGGTGCGTGTCCACCAGGTGCAAAAAATGCGTCGTATTTATCTACACCTATCTGCTCTACGCGATTAAAGCTAATAACGGGACTATTAACCGGATCGGTAATCTTTAACTCTTTTAATAACGACTTGTGCAGATTGTAATATGCTTGGTCATTATTAAATAAGCTTAATGAGTCAGAATTAGGATCCATTGCAGGGGCAACACCAGACGGCGTCGCAAAAGTCACGGTATGGCCTTCATCAATAAAGCGTTTCACAGGTTCCATCAATTCATTGAAGTAAAAACCGGTCGCGTAAGTTTTTCCGCCTTTTAACGTCATTTCTGCCTTGTCAGACATCACGACCAGTATGTTATCTGCCATAACTAGTGGACTTGCTACTAGGGTAAGTGCAGTAAGAAGTGATTTTAGTTTCATATAAAGCTCCAACTATCTTTTGAGTGTGGACGCAGTATATGGAATGGATTATTTTTGAACAATCCCAATAAAATCTATTTCTTTGTATCAAAAAATAATACAATTTAAGTAATATGACTGCTTTTCGATTCACGCTTACTGATGTTGTAATGAAAAACTTTTTACAATCAATATGTTGAATAGTTACATTACGGCACTGGATAGCCCTGACAACTTTTGTTGGTGCTCACGCAACCCTGCCGCAATCATTCAGCGTCAAGACTAGTTAACCGATCTTTGATGAAATCTATTAATAGCGTGACGGGATTAGCACTACCAAGCCTACGTGGATAAACGCCATATATATCAATATCCTTAGTATTATAATCAGGTAATAGCTCAATCATTTCACCGTTGTCCAAATATGATTTAACTGTCCATAAGGGTAATTTTGATACGCCCTGCCCAGCTAAGGTAAACGCGAGTCGAGCTGCCGAATTATTCGTTTTAACAGGCCCGTTAATTTTAATACGTTGTTCAAGCCCATCCTTTTCAAGTACCAAAGTGGCTGCTGAAGGTGTGTAAATCACCCAGTCTAATTGCGCCAATTCTTCAATTGTTTTTGGTAATGTCGTCGCTGTCCCGCTCTGGTCAAACATACTGTTTGCGGCAACAACAACCGTTGGTTCAGACACTATCTTACGGGAAATTAAGTTTGAATCTTGTAATGGCGCACCACGAAATGCCAAATCAATACCTTCTTCGACCAAATTAACGACTTCATCGGTTAGCATTAAATTGACTTCAATTTTAGGGTACTGCTTACGAAACGCTATGACTGCGGGGACAATACGCTTTAGCCCCCAATTTACTGAGCAAGTCAGCCTTATTGTACCAACAGGGTTGGATGACAACGAAAGCAACTCATCTTTCGCTGCAACCGCTTCAGACGCAATTAACCTACAGCGCTCATAAAATAATGCCCCTGCTGGGGTTAAACTAATATTTCGCGTATTACGATGCAGTAACTGTACATCTAACTGTGTTTCTAAGCGTTTAACATGATAACTAACGACTGCGCGAGTCAGTCCCATACGTCTAGCAGCTTCGGCAAAGCTGCCATAATGCACAACCTTCTCAAACACTAACATAGCTTTAATGCTGTCTAACGTTTCCATAGCGATCTTCCAGAGTTATCGTTTACCTGTGTTAAGCGCGTACTTGTTTAGCGTATTAAAACACAAACCAATGATTTTATTTTAAAATTCAGCTGAATATTCCACTTAACACTTTATGCCTATAGAAAATAGGATCTGCTAACCGTTAAAGATAGTTTTTGCAAAAGAGGCTCCTCTCGCCAAATGTAAAAAGTGAAAAACTTACCGAAAAAATTGTAAAAAGTTCTAAATTTCACACATAAGCAAAGTTAAAAGTTAATGAGAAAACATAAACAAAAACAATTAAATCATTTAATATCAATGACTTATAAAAAAAATTAAAATATGGCATACAGTTCGCAATACTAGACTAAACTTTAAATTCAACAATATGTTTTGTTGATAAATATTCACTTAAATAGTTGGAGAAGAGTATGCTTAATTGGGCATTGATATTTTTTATTATCGCCATCATCGCAGCCATTTTTGGTTTTGGTGGAATAGCAGGTGCAGCAGCAGGTATAGCTAAGATTTTATTCTTCGTATTTGTTGTATTGTTAGTCATTTCTTTAATTGCAGGGGCTTTAAAAGGCAAGCCGCCAAGTGTATAGACACTAATTAATTAAAAGCAAAGTTTTACATTTTATATTATTTTATTTAAACGGGGACGTATCATGGAATTATCAAAACTTTTAACACGTATTTTATTTGTAGTAACTGCCACTTTTGCTCTAGCAGCTTGTGATCAAGGTCCAGCTGAAGATGCTGGCGAAAAGATTGATGAAGCAGTAACTGACGCAGGTAACGCAATTGAAGACGCATGTGAAGATGTGAAAGAAGGCGTTAAGGCTGATGACACTGATTGTTAATTAGCATTGCTATTAATTAATAAAAAAGCAGTGGTATTAGAAAATACCACTGCTTTTTTTTGTACTATCTAAGGCTAATAAATTAAAAAAGTACTATTCACCTTCTTGGTACTTGTCTAACTTGTTATACAGCGTCTTAACACTAATACCCAACTGTTTTGCAGTATCAGTCTTATTCATATTATTTGCTTCTAACGATTGTAAAATTGCTGCTTTTTCAAGTTCTTCCAATGGCATTCCAATAGGCACTTCCGCTTCTACAGGTTGTTGACTACACAATGACTGATCAATAATCAAATGTTCCGGTAGCACTACATCCTCAGCAAGAATATAGGCACGCTCAATTGCATGCTTAAGTTCGCGTACATTACCAGGCCACTGATGTTGTTCAATTCTCGCCAATGTTTCGATTGCAATACTCTTATTAAATCCCTCTTTTGCATTTCGATACGCTAGAAAATGTTTGGCAAGCCCTGTTTTGTCGTCACCACGATCTCTTAATGGTGGAACATGAATAGGAAATTGCGCTAGCCTAAAGTATAAATCTTCACGGAAAATATCATCGCTGATTGCTTGTGCTGGATCGCGGTTAGTTGCTGCAACAATTCGCACATTAGCAATTTTTAGCTGACTGCTGCCCACTGGACGATATTCATTAGATTCCAACACGCGTAACAGTTTAACCTGATGCTCAATTGGCATCTCAGTAACTTCATCTAAAAATAACGTACCACCTTCCGCTTGTTCAAACACGCCTTGATGATCGCGATGCGCGCCTGTAAATGCCCCTTTTGTATGGCCAAACAATTCGCTATCAACTAATTCTGGGCTTAATGCACCACAGTTAATTGCAACAAAAGGCTCTTCTCTTCGTTCACTGGCTAGATGAATCGTATTAGCAACTAATTCTTTACCTGCCCCACTCTCACCAATAATCAACACATTGGTATCAGTCATTGCCACTTTACGAATGGTGCGATAAAGCTTACGCATGCTTTTTGACGAACCAACTAATAAACCAAATTGATCTAAGTCGCTGGTCACTACCTTTTGAGAAGCTAGTAGGTGCTCTGATAATTCGTCATAAAGATCTTTCAGGGTTTCTTCTAAAATATCAAAATTGAAAGGGTTACGATGGTGGAAACCTGCACCGCGTAACATAATTTTATCTAGATAGGGATTGGGTTGTCCCTGACTGAAAAAGATAAATTCGACATTAGACAGCAAATCGCCTTTACATAATCGCTCGAAATCCTGCTTTGCAAAATCATCAGCTTGAATTAAGGCAATATCACATTGCATAAATTCAAGCTGGTCAATCCAGTGCTCAAGTTCACTACTTTTAGCAACGATGAATGAACGTACCACATCAAACGATAATAACCGCTCTTCTAACTTTCTATCACTTAAATGGATGAATATTTTTGGTTGGCTCATTGCCGTTCTCCTTAGGATCATCACGCATGGTAGGGCAAGTTTGTAAATTTAACAATGTATGTTTGTAATTCTTTCTAGTTACCAAAATTAACCCTCTCCTAAATATGGCTAATGCAATGAAAATCAACACCTTAGGTGTTGGCATATAAATTGATTGCTAAATGTAGCATTTTGAAAAAAAACGAGACCTGATTAAGGTCAAATTAACAGATATTTAAACCAGTATTTATGACATGCCATTTTAGTTATGAAGGCATTTGGGGGTAACACCATGGATCCATTTGTATACGTACCACCACAAGATCCTACACAAACAGACGCGATGATAGTTAACGAGATCATTGCAGTTTGCCATGACGGGCTGGCTTTTTATCAACATGCACAAGAACATGTTGAAGATTATAATTTGAAACGCATTTTTTCAGGCATGATCGAGATAAGAAGAGAGATTATTGAAAAGCTCGAACCTGAAGTCATTGCACGTGAAGTTAGCCCAGTTGAAAGTGAGTCCATTTTTAATAAAGTACGCCAATGGTATGTTGATGCCAAAGACATGCTTTCAGACGATAACGCAAATGTATTTATTGATGAGTTAGAGCAACACGAACAAGCCACGCTGAACCGCCTCAAAGAAGCGATGAAACGGATTGAGGATGAACGTTTAGCTAAAAAGATTTCTCATATAGCGGCCTCTGTGCAAATGACACATGACAAAATGGCCGCACTAAAAGAACAATATAAAAATAATTGATCCAAACTTAATAAGTGAACGTAACGACTAATATGAAACGAATGATTTACTAACACAGACATTTGATTTACTCCTACCACGACACACTTTGCTCCCTACGGGGAGCTTTTTTTTATCTTCATTTAATACAGAACCAACAAAAAAGTCCCTCTTCTATATTGAATTTGAAGAAACAATCACCACAAATTCGGCATTAGCAAAGTGTAAATTTCATACAGTTTAGTGACTGTTTCTCAGTAAAAAACTTAACGTAATTTTTTAAATTATATTTTTGGTAATTTGAAACTTAGTGACTACTATTTACACATGTTAATTTCTGAACATTTTACAATTGCAGTGTAAAAAAATTGCAATAATTCAAACATTAACACGCTACAGGAGAACGAATAAAAATATAAGTTATTGATTTTAATTGTTTTTTACAAGTTGGCACTGTTCTAGCAATATTGACTATGAATATATCAATAGGAGGATGTTATGAAAATTAAGACGATTGCACTATTAGTGGGTTTATCAGTAAGTACTTCAGCATTTGCAGGTAATAACAAAGCAAACAGCTGGGAGAAAACAGCTCATGATGCATGGATTGATGGTAAAGCAGAAACCACCTTATTGTTAAATACTAACCTGAATTCTTTTGACATTAATACAGATGTTAAAGACGGTAAAGTTTACCTTACAGGTAAAGTAGAAAGTGATGTTGATAAGGCTCTTGCAGAAGAGTTAATCGAAGGTCTTGATGGCGTTAAGTCTGTTGAAAATAACTTAACAGTACTAAACAACAATAAAGATAAAAAAAGTGATTTTGTTCAATCATTAACTGATTCAAAAGTAACAACTGTAGTTAAAACACGCTTGTTGCTAGATTCAAACGTAAGTGGCACTGGCATTGACGTAAGTTCTAATAAGGGCATAGTAATCCTTAAAGGTGAAGTTAATTCAAGCGCAGAGCGCGACCTAGCGGTTACTATTGCTGAAAATACGAACGACGTAAAACGTGTGATTGATAAAATTAACGTTATTGAATAATTTTATTCAGATAGTAAGTTAATCACAAAACTACCTACACATACGCTGTATGTTTAATGAAACGAGGAATACAATTAGTTAATTCACAAACACATAACGGAAAACTACCGCATCCTGTTAGGTGAATGGTTTTGATTAATTGTAGTGAGTGAATGGTTGTTTCAATCATTCCTATCGAAAGAGCCAGCATTCGCTGGCTCTTTTTCGTATTTACTTTCCCCTGTTTTTCAACATGTTAAACCAAACTAAAGTTACCTGCGACTGAAAACCATAGTGTGTTTACCAACTAACGTTACCAAGACCTTTCGCTATCCTCACACCCTATATACCTAGCAATAAAATAACTGACGTCTGTTTGTGATTTGTTAGGCGATATCACTTATGCATTTTTTATGTTAAGAAAGTGATAAGCGCTGCCATTAGCAATCCCCACCAATTACTTTTTAAGTAACTAGCCCTAGTTAATTAATCTAGTAATCAATCTAGTTAATCAACCATCTAATGTGTAAATTTTACTCACTTACCGAAATTGTTTCATGTGTGTTCACTTAACAAAACAACACGAAAACACAACCTATTGATTTTAAAGGATTAAATTATTGGCACAGCCATTGCTCTATATAATGTAACTGCTGCTGTTGTACTAATTGGAATAACACAGCACTTGAGTAAAACGTGAGATGAATTGCTTACACTAGTAATAAAATTATTACTGAATATTAAATAGTCATACGCGTTTTTTCATCAAGACTATACTCAAAATATACGTTTTTAGAAACTAAGCGGGACATAGTTCAATATCAATAGCTTAGCTATTTGTAGAGGCTATACCTAGAAATAGTAGACAGAGGAGGCCATCATGGCAAGCCAAGCAAACCCTAACAAATCGAATAGTACTAACACTAAAAACAGTGCAGCAAACCCAGCAACCGCTAACGCTGCGCACGAAGATTTCTTCACTGACCGTGTTACAAGTGCATTGCATGAAACTATCGATAATTTAGCCGCTCGTGCTCATAATACCGAAGAGTCTGTTCGTAATGCAGCAAGCCAATCTGCACATGCATTAACTGAAAAGCAGCATGAACTTCAACAAAACTGGCAGAAATCAAAAGTACGCACTTTTGCAAGCAAAAACCCTGTGGCAACAGTTGGTATTGCGTTTGCAGCAGGTGCATTATTAACTAGCTTATTTTCTAAGAAGTAGGTAGTTAGATGAGCCCAACGGATCCTAAGAAAAATTCAGCTGCCCACACTGAGCCTGATATTCCTGCTGGCCAGCATAACGCAAGTATTGCAGATACTGCTGAGACAATAGAACAGCGCTCTATTACTCAATTAGCTGAACCTGATCCGTTATCATCGCTTTTAGCATCATTAGAAACCCTGTGGCAACAATATCGCGATCGGTGGGTAGCTGGCAGTAATTTGCTAGCTGCCGATTGTCGATTGTCTTTGCGAGCATTGGCCTCGACACTGATGGTCGCACTAGCTTTTTTCGCGGTGTTTACTTGTTTATGGATTGGCGTAAATGTGTTTGCTACCTACGGGTTAATTCAAGCCGGATTACATTGGACGTTAACAGGTTTAGCGATCATCGGAGTCAATACCATTGTCCTTTGGTGGCTAAAATCAACGATCCATAGCTTAACATCTGAAATTAGCATTACCCGAACACTCGACTCGGTATTTTCTCACCAACCGAAGGAGGAATCTCAGTCATGACTTTATTATCGAGCTGGTTGATTGGCAAAGAGCAACAAGAAGTTAAAGCGCTCAGTGAAACGTATGAAACTCATTGCCTAGCGCTTGATAGGCAAAAACGTGTTGTAAAATCTAAACTGTATACTCAATTACGTAAACCAAGCACAATTGCATTGTTTTTCGGCATAGGCTGTATACGTGGACTGATGTCGAATCAACAAGAGCATTCTGGAACATCTTGGACTACACAGATTTTTAGAGTGATTTCTTTAATGCGACTAGCTAGCTAGGCGCGTAACCTTTCATGTTTATTTGTATTCTATCTAAACGCTTTTTGCTCACACCGCGACAAGTGTAGTTTGATGGCTCCAAGTAAACGAGCAAGAGCAAAGAGCAAAAGCGCTTAGACGAACTTAAGAGGCAGAGTTTCTTTTACATATAATGCACTGCACATGAGTCTTCATGAGCGGTTAACTCCGCATTAGCGGCAAGGTCTTGGCTAGGTAATCCCCAATCAATCAAATTCTCCTCTTCAGCTAACTGATATAAATCACTACCGTGTACGCTGTTGATTATTTTAGCTGCACGCCATGCGGCTAAACTTAGCTGTGGTTCTGCAATGCCGTGCGAGCTTTTCCCTGCATTCACCATATAAATACGGTTATCGCTACCATGGCTATGAGAAATTTGATCAGCATAGTTCTTAATATAAAAATCTGGTGTAAGGCTTGGATTTTTCAAATCGGCTAACGTTAAACTTGGCTCTATATGCTTAAGGCACTGAGGAATGCATCGTTCAAAGCCAGTGCAAAAAATCACAATATCAGCATGAATATGGCTTACGTGGTGCGTTTGACCATGCTGTACTTCTAACTGGTAACCTTCACTATTGCTTAGCATGCCCGTTAAGCTGCGGTTTGGTTGAATTGTCCACCAAGCTGGTTTTCTAAGTACGTACCGATCGTGGTAAAGCTGTTGATATAACTCTTTTAGGCATGCAGAAGTAATACCGTCACTGGTTAATTTCTGTCTCGATACTTCACGATCTTTTATCGATTGATCAAGATGATAAAAGCCATTTACATAATCCGGCATAAAGTAATTATCACTGAAACACCCTTCATCTAAACTTTCGATATTTGCTCTACGCGACACCCAAGTGATCTGTTTTGGGTGACCAAACTGTCCATTAAAGGCATGACCAAATACATCAGCCCCCGTTTGTCCACCACCAATAATTGCAACACGCTTACCCGATAAATCCGGTGCACGTAGTTGTAACTCACTAGCGTGAAAACATGTTGTGCTTACATGTGGCCTTGCAAATTCTGGCATATTTGGCTGAACGCCTGTGCCTACTACTAAGTGTTTTGTGCGATATTGCTGCGTATCCGTAGCCACTTCAAAAACGCCATTGTTAAGCTGAATTGATTCAACATTACTGTTTAGCTGAACACTTGGTAATTGCGCCGCAACCCATGCCATGTAGTCTGAAAATTCTAAACGCGAAATCACGGACTGATCCGATGCTAAAAACGGATAGACTTTTTTCGTTTTAACTAAGTAGTTCATAAAACTGTAGGGATTGGTTGGATCAACACAAGTCACCATATCTTTGACAAAAGAGGTTTGCATTTTTGACTGTTCAAGTAACAATCCAGGGTGCCAACTAAATTGCGGCTTACGCTCTAAAAATAACGTCGACAATTCAGGTTTAGTGGCTGACAGTGCTGCAATGCTTAAGTTAAATGGCCCTGCACCAATGCCTAGCAGGTCGTAACAATGTGGTTGTGTTGTCATGGTTATCTCGTTTCTTAAAATAAATAGTTGATTGGTTACAGCTTTATTAGCACTAAATGGAAAAATGCTTGAAAAATCTCTCGCGTTCGCATTGTAGTAACGCCGCGCGCTTGTGCGGAAAATCAAATTCAAACTGCTTTTCCATACCACATCGTGCTGTAATTTCGATGACTCGCTTATTTTTTGCGTTTGGCTCTCCGAGTACTCGATAAGTGTTTGGTTCATCTAAAAAGCAGAACTGAAGAATAGCTTTACTCCACGTATCAAAATACTGAGCGCCACGAAACTTTCTATTTCCTACCAGCATATGAACCCCGCGATCATGGGGTTCACTTTCATAATGTTGAGCCAACCTATCGTCTGCCGCCCAGTAAACTTCAAAATAACCAAATGGCACACCGTCAAACTCACCCATAACGCCAAACTGATGAGGCATATTGGCTAATTTGGTTAAGTACTCAATATGACTTTGTTTTGTCCCTGCTAACTCCCAAACAGGCGCGATACCTTCATCGTTATGCCACAAGTGAAAACATGCTAAATCTCGTTCAATATCAATAACTCGAAGTGTTAATGTTCTTTTTAAGTGATAAAAATAGCGTCGATATAAAACGCCACTTGGCTGAGTACCGCTTTTACAATGCCAAAGTGGCGCTATTTGTAAAAACTCGTGACGATAGAGTCGCGTAGCGCTTAATTGTTTTTGGTGGTTAAAGTGCGTTAATACGCTTTGAGGCCAATTGTCAGTTGTAATATATTCAACTTTGTAAGCCATTAATGCATGCTCTGCTACGCTCCACCAGATGAGTGGTTCAGCTGAATCGTTAAATATTGTCTCAATGTGAGCAAGCCGTACTTGCGCTTCTTCAGCCACATTAGTGTGGTGAAACGTAATACGATACTGAGCAACCGTCTCACCATATTCTCGCACTTGTATTTGTCTAACCTCATGCGGCTGGTGCATGATGATGGCGTTACTTTCTAATTGATATAATTCATCAGTTAGGGCTAGTGTTCTCCCCTGTGGTAATGGTTTATAAATAGTGTTACGTAGTTCGTCAGGCTGACGGAAAACATTGTTGATATCACAATAAATTTTAGTTGGATCGGTCAACGTTGCTTCGTTTTGGCCTGATAAAAAGCAATAAAAGTTTCTTTTCCAACGCAAAGTTGCTGAGTGAAGCACATAATCATAAAACGATGGGTCAATTGGATTTGCACTACGTAACGCATTAAATTTATCTTGGCACAGCAACCAAAGCGCACCTTCAGAAATAAGCCCTTCAGCAGCAATAGTAGAAATAGTATTTAATAATGTATTACCAATTACATAGTAAGCTAGGTAAGGGTTTACGCGTTCTGCTTCTTCAAAGTATTCAGGCTTTTCGTTGTCTAATACAGTATTAAACCGCGTCAAAGCCGCATCGGTTAAACCAATACCCTGACAGTCGCGGTAAACCATGCCGACAGGTAAATTATCTTTAATTTTTAATAAAATATTCTGTTGATGAGCCAGTAATACAATACCGTAATCACTTCTTGTGATAGTGAGTGGCGCAATCACATGTTCAAAAAATTTATCAAACCATTGCCTAGCCGCCTGTTGGTGGCTTAATTTAGATTGTTCAGCATAAGCTAAAATCCACTGTGCTATTTTTGCAGGTTGTTGCGACAAGATTTTTTGGTTCGCTGTCGCTAATAAAAATACTTCATCGTCTTGCAGTACAGAAGCCTGCTCTGCTTGCCCGTCCTCTACATAAAAATGATTTTGACGAAAACAAACTAACGGCAAATCCAAAGCGACATTGTTATGGTCATTGATTGAGCACCACATTGGCTCTTCCATAAAAGTTAGCGATGGTAAACGCTGCTTTAATTCATCGCCGCTTGCAGTATTTAATAACTGACTAAATTGCGTCCCTCTTCGCGCTTCTTTTTCTGTCATTAAGCGCAAGGAGTTGGTTAGCTTTACAGGCAAAGACACTTTCAACATCCAAGGCGAATCAGGGTGGTAAATAGCCCGTGATGAAGAGGTTGCTGTCCAGCCTTGTGTGGCACGATGTGATGCAATCGCGGCGTCATCAAACACAAGCTCTATCACAGCATCCTTTAACGTTTCAGCCTGAACTGACTGTTTCCACGCTGCTGCTTGTAATGGATGCATGGGTAATGGCACCCATTCTTGACTAGGCAGTGCAGTAACGTCGTTGCTAGTGCAATGAGCGTAAAAGGCCAAAAGCTGCGTAGCTAATCTATCCAGTTCTGGCTCTGCTTGTAATTCAGCGTTGTCTGCTGGCTCAGATTGAATTTGACCAGCTAAAAACGAACGCTTTACCGCAAACCATTGAAGTGAAAAGGTTTGCGCAAACTCAGGTAAAAATTGCTGTTGCTGTGCTTCGTTTAAAGGCGCACAACTTTTAGGGGAAGGATGCATACTGTGTCCAGCAGTTAGCATTTGTTCGGATGCAATAAAACCAGCTTGAGCTGTACTCAACTCAGTATTTTGATTAATCCTGTCAATGGCAGCACACTGGGCGCGGGTAATGTAATCGTTTGAGTTTTTAACCTGCAACATAAAGCGTGTTTTAGCCGTCACATCAACATCATCAAACAGCGAGTTCATCACAAGCTCAACGGCCTGTTCGAAGCAGATTAGTACACCACTTTCTTCATGGGCTTGATTTGCAGCCGCTTTTTCGTCGTATAAATAAATTTCCCCCGTATAGCGATGACTTAACGCTGGTGAGCAATACGTTAGTGGTAAAATTAAAGATTTACTCGTATCAAGAGGCAATGTAACCGTATTATTGCTATAACGAGCTATCGTTGTTTCTGCCAACAAACTGTTAAAAAAAGACTGATGCGTAAGTGCATGCGCCATGGTTGATTCCTTTTCGAGTGCCTGCCCGCAATAATTAAACGCATAGAAAAGTTGCATGATTAGCTCCTCGCTATACTTCAATTACGCAGAATTAAATAAAAAATAATGTGAATAATTAAAAACGTTGATTAAGTAGATTTATGTGCAAACTCAGATGGCACCTCCTTACTTGAGGAAGCCAAACTTGAAGGTGGTAACGTTGAAAAAGATAAGCGCGCAGCATGCAACGAAAGATAAACGCATGTACCACTTAACAATATCGCAAAAAACAGTGTTAACAGTGCAAGCGGTAGTTGAAAATAAAGCAAGATAGCTGAAAGTACAGTGCCAACAATATGCCCCGAACTATGGGCTTGAGCTAGTACGCCATAAAATACCCCTTTCTCAATATCATTTGTGGTACTAACAACACCTTGGTTGGTGTACCAAGAAGGTAAACCTGACACACCCAATGTAATAGCAACAACGGCAATCATTAAACTGAGCCAGCTTAATGGCATAAAAATCAATACTACCGCACCAGTATTTAATGCCACTAACAATGTAGGTAAAACCACCCGAGAAGAGTTAGCAAACTTAGGAATAATAACGCGTTGGCAAAACCACGCTATCACACTCGTTAATAACATTAACCCTGCGAAATACCTGCTCGCCCCCTCTCCTTGGTAACCAAGAGAAGTTAACGCTGATAATAATAAAAGCTGAATAACACCTACCAAGCACGTTGTAATTACAGCAATGCCTAAGGCCAGCTTAATTACCGAAAATTGGGAAAACTGCTGACTAAATGAAGTAAATTTGGAATTCGCACCGGTTGCTTTATGCGTTATGTTAACGATTGCATTGACGCTATTACCGCTGATGCTTTTCAACAACGGCAAAATAAATAAGATGGGAATACTAAGAAGCAAGAATAGGTTCAATGGAAGTAGAACCAGTAATGGCCCAACAATACGACCAATGGTAATAAAGCTGCTATTTTTAGATAAGCTTGCCACACTGGGCGCGCCATTTTTAGAAATGGCCAGTTGAGACAGCGGCAATAAAGCACTACTAAAAAAACCGGCTAATAAGCGACAGCACCCCATTAATGCCAGCGCTATTGTTAAACTTATTTCATTGTGACTACCGACAAATAGCGCCGCTAAAAAGCCAAGATTGGCAATAATAAAACCAGCTGCGACCACATAATGCACTTGCTTGCGGTGCCAGCGCCCAATCGTGCGCCCCCACCAACCAGAACCATACCAATAAGAAACCAGATTTAAATTTGCCACCGCCACTAATATGCCTAGTTCGCCACTCACTAATGGCATTCCCATAAGTTCAGCGATAGTTGGCAACAGTGCCATCATAATAGTTTGATTTAACCCCAATGCCACTAATGCAATAGCGTAAGGTGAAAGCGATGCAACCGCCCTGAGTTTAGCCAATTTTGTGGTTAGTGAATGAGACATTAAGGCAACTTTTTAAATTATTTATCGAGAATATTAATGATAATTATTCTCATTTGTGTTAAAAAGTCAATCATTCATTGTTAAAAATATTTTTATTTCGACTTAGTAGCTTTTGTAGAGCGTGGCTTAACACTTGAATTCACACCTTAAAAAAGCCAATTGCTAAGTCACTATATTTAAATAGAAAGTAAGGATTCAATTGCTATGACTCTAAGCGCTAACACCTTTGCCGTTAACCCAACTGCAGACTTTCAACCTAGTCAGCATCAATGGTTACAAGCAAATAAAAAGCTAACTGCCAAAATTCTGAGTGAATTACATTTTGAGGAACGGTTAACCTTCACAGAAAAAAGCAATAAAGATGGTAAACAGTATTGGCAATTATCAACACCACATAGAGATTGGACCTTTTCTGCCACCATCAGCATTTGGGGGATGTTTATTATCGACCCTCACAGCATTTCGTTAAGCGATGGCTTATTGCCTGATGCTTGTGTATTGTTACTTGATATTCAAGACACAATTTTAATTAGTGAACATATTCTTGCTGGATTGCTAGAAGAAATTCAGCAAACCTTATTCAGTGATACGGTACAACTTGCTAATTTAGCAAAAACAACAGCCACAGAACTCGTTTCAATTAACGAAGTAGAAAGGCAACCATTCTTAGATGCTCATCCAAAAGCAATTGCAAACAAAGGCCGCCTTGGTTGGGGGGAAAATGAACTGGCTCAGTATGCACCAGAATCAAATAACACCTTTGGATTACACTATCTAGCAGTAAAAAAGTCGGCGTGCCAAGCAGGAATAAAAACAGGTTTAGCGCAACGTGAGTTACTAAAAGCGAGTATGACCGATGATGCCTATAACACATTGATGCATAGACTAACTCAACAGCTCAATACCTTTCCAACAACAAATAGTACAGCAGAAAATTATTTAATTATGGCAGCCCACCCGTGGCAAGTCTCACGCTTTCTAAAAGCGCAATTTGCCACTCTGCTGGCATCTGGCGCATTAATCGATCTTGGTGCAGTTACTAGTAGCGATAACCAGTGGCAGCCGCAACTTTCAATTAGAACGTTAAGCAGTACTAACCCTACCATTAAATACGACATGAAAACGGCGCTCACTATTTTGAACACGTCCTGTTACCGAGGGATCACAGGGCATTTTATTGTGCAAGGACCACAATTATCCGCTTGGTTACACCAGCTAACACAGTCTGACCGCTTATTTAAAACACTTGGCTTGAAGGTTCAACAAGAAGAAGCCGGTATTTTCTGTGCGCATCCGTATCAATCTCAACTTGATGGCGCTGACTATCGTTACAAAGAAATGCTAGGCTGTATTTGGCGAGAACGAGCTGAGAGCTTAATCACCAATCAGCAAAGAGTCATGTCGATGGCAACACTGACTCAAACAGATAGCCACGGTAACAGCTGCTTGCTTGCACTTATCGAATCGGCGAACTGTCAACCTGAGCAATGGATAAGAGCGATGTTTCGCCATGTAGTCATCCCGCTTTATCATTTAATGTGCCAATACGGTGTCGCGCTTGTTGCACATGGTCAAAACATCACTTTAATTTTAGAAAACAATATGCCAGTAGGATGCACGATAAAAGACTTCCATGGCGATTTACGTTTAATTGACAATGATTTTGCCGAGTTAAGCAGTTTAGACGATGAAATAAAAAGCCACCTAACTCGATTACCAGCTCATTATTTAATTCACGATTTATTGACTGGTCACTTCGTGAGTTTGCTAAGGTTTGTGTCACCACATTTAACTGCTGACGCTTCATCAAACACCACGTTAACTGAGCAAGATTTTTACGACTGGCTGGCCGACGAAATTATTCAATACCAAGCACAGCACCCACATTTAGCTAACCGTTTTGCGATGTTTAACTTATTCACTCCAACCATTGATAAAATTTGTATTAACCGCGTGCGATTTAAAATTGGGTATGGTGATAGTAGCGAGCGCCCTTTGCCAGAAATTGGTGAACCAATCCCTAACCCGCTATTTAAATTCGCTGCGCACTATGCAGACCAAAGCTTAGTGCCAATTAAAGAAGAAAATAACGCTTAAGAAATTCTACGCGTGCTCTTATGCAAACGTTTACTTAAATTTAGCAGCTAATACGTTTAATCCTAGGCTATTAGCTGCCTCCACCACATCCACTACTACCGCAACTTGAACCACAACTACTGATTGAGTCTCCGCCACCATTTGCATCCGCGTTTGCGCAATCGCCACTGTAGCCTGAAGCGCATCCTGGACTAAATGAGGCACACCCAATATGAGTAGCACAATGCCCCTTGCTTCGAGGCCCATTACAATTTAAAGAGTATTTAAATCCATCTGGAATTTTCAGCCTTGCATCAAGGGAGAAAAGGATTGGTAAACGTTTGGGATTATCCGTTGAAACTCCTTTTCGCAAACATGACAGCTTCCACGCTAGTTTTATACCTTGCTGCGCTGAGCGATCTGACTTCATTGCTTCAGACGGCGTATGATGTAAAAAATAACCCAGAGCCTTATTACAAAACCGCTGGTATTCTTTGGTGAATAAAATCATTTCATGCCAAGCTACATCAACCACTTGAGAAGGCATAGATACTGGCCTTTTGCCTGCCATGTAACAAATGCAAAACCACTCTTTTAATCCATCAATCACTTTCGCCACATCACTATCAGTTAAATGTGGGTATGTATCTTTTACCTGCTGAGACACTTTTTGCGGAAACATATACGTTTCAATAAACCTTAAGCGTTTTGCTCGCTTAGCGCGTTTAGCAACTCTAGCTAAAATGAGTGCAATAACAATCGCAGCACTACCAAATATAATAATTAAGATTACTCCAGCATCCATCGCTTACACCTTTCCAGTTACACAAACGTTATACCTATATCATTTCACCGCACGTTCAATAACAAGTATGTTTTTCGCATGACATTATGCTTAAACAAAACATGACTTCCTAACAATAATGAATTAGCAATCGCTATGATAAGCACTGCAAAGCTTAGTTAATGCTTTCTCAAAATTATTGTACTCTTCATCATCTAAAAGGGTTTTGAACGATTGCTCTAAGCTTTTATAAACTGTATTTTGAGCCTTCAAGAATAACTTCCGACCTAGTTCAGTTAATAATATATGTTGTGCTCTTGCGTCATATTGGCAAGTTGCACGATATATTAGGCCTCTTTTTTCCAGTTTGTTGATCATTAAGCTGGCAGATGATTTCTGCACCTGCATTTCAGCGGCTAATACAGACAAATGGGCACTATCGTCATGGTCTGTACTGTCAGTATCTATTTCTGAGTTTTCTGCCGTATAAACACAAAGCAAGTACTCAAATTCACTGTAACTCAAACTGTTTTCTTTATTCTCAAGCGCTTGAATATCCCACGCTCTAGCAATAATTCGTTGGAATTTTATCAGTGATTTATCTAAGTTCATCGTCAACAACATCATTAAGTTAGCTTGCCTTATAAATTAACACTTCTTAAATTTGAGCGCTAATCATTACTGGTACTTCAGTATTTACATCGTAAATTAACAGCAACTAAGTTTGACTAACCATACAAACAGATTATATAGTTAGCCTACCTAACTAATTTGAGTGAAAATATGTCAAATCTACATAATAAACATTGCGATCAATCCTCAAGTGCATGGAGTGATCAGTCAACCATAGCTTACGTTAAGCAGTGGGGGGAGTTGCCTCTTCATAATAAAGTGCCTGAATTTTGTAACCTGCAACCATCTGAAGTAGTGCTTGATATTGGCTGTGGCAGTGGTGCAGCGGTAAGAGCTATTGCCAATAAACTTGTTACTGGGCATGTAACAGGGATAGATCCAACGCCTAAAATGCTTGAGATCGCTACGAGCCATTCAATGTCTAATAGTGAAGCACAACGGATGACTTTTTTATTAGCAAGCGCCGAACAAATACCTGCTGAGAGTGAGTCTTGCGACTTAGTACTTGCTGTGAATACCATTCATCATTGGGCAAATGTTAGCGAAGGTATGAAAGAGGTATATAGAATATTGAAGCCATCTGGGCGATTTGTCGCAATTGACGACCTGTGGGAAGAGTCTCCTGAGTACACCCAATCACCAGTTGAAGATAGCGAAGCGTCTCATCAGATGGATAAGCTTAAAACTAGACATGGCATAGTAGAGTTACTAAAAAACAATGGCTTTTTAAACATATCCGACGTTGACTACCGAACAACGGATGTCACTGCATCAATCATCACAGGTTATAAAGAAAGCTAAAAATTTTCTGATTAAGGGTATGACGATAAACGCTAAGTCTAATGATATCCATAAGAAATATTATATTGATAGGGGTTACTAGCAAATAATCCCTTTCGTTAGCTCAATGCATAAGACAATAGCGTGACTTGCTTATTTAGTGAGTAATACACTGTTAAGCTTTTCTCTTGCGATAGCTATTTCGATAATACCGATAACAAAAAACAGGGCTAGCCCAACACAGATTGATTACCACCGTAAACAGTAGCGCAAATATCATGGCATCTATTGTTAGAGGAATGCCTGGGTGAAAATTTTCAATAATGTTATCGAGTCTTTGGTAGCGTTGCGGGTGAAACATGAATAAGGTTTTTTCTAGAATATTGCCCTGTTCAAACACCACCAGTGCCGACTGAAGCTGCTCGTATTCTTTCAGCGTATCCAATTTTTGCTGCGCATCTGTACGCACGCTAGGTAACTCATTGTTTAAATGCCGCTCTATCATGGCATACACATCAGGGTATTCATGCGCTTTTGCTGTTAGCTTGTATCCTTCAACCTGAGCTTGCGTCGCATAATAGTATCCAGAAAGATATTGATGATAATGCTCGGCAAGCAAAGGAATTTGTAACGCTAAAATCAACAGAAAACCAAAAAGTAATTTATCAATAAAGCGTAAAATAAACATAACCTTTGATGCCTCAGCTTGGTGTAAGTGTCAGGGTGTGTTGACCTAATTTTAAGTTGAATGCTAATTTACTCAACACGCTCTAAGTAAATTAGCATCAAAACTTCTATTAATTAAGCCGTTTCTTCTGAGTGCTCTTTACTGCCACTGTCACTATTTGGCTCGCCTTGCTTGCTTGAGGACGAAGCCTGTCCTTGGCTACTCTGCTTTTTTTCTGAATCATTATTTTTGCTGTTGTTGCTTTCGTCTGGCGATGCCTTATTTTCTTTCATGCGTGCAATATTAATTTTTTCTTCAATAATCGCATCTAGCTCTCGCCCGCCCTTAGCACCAAAGTCGAGTGTACGAATTGGGAATGGGATAAGAATATCAGACTGCTCAAGCGCTTTCTTAACTTCAACAACCGCCATATGCCTTGCCTGCATAAAACCAGTTTCTCCTGGATAATCAATCCAAAACCAAACCAAAAGATCTATACTGCTATCACCAAATCCCGACGCATACACTGCGGTTTCTTCTTTTTTAATAACGAAGTCTAGCGCGTTAATTGCTTCAACAATCACCTCTTCCGCTTTTTGTGGGTCGTCGCCATAAGAAATACCTACCGGTACTTCAATGCGTCTTACACGTTTAGTGGTGTAGTTAGTTAATTTGTTTCTAAATAAAATTTTGTTTGGCACAATCACGCGCTGGCCAAAAAAGGTTTCCACAAGCGTGTTACGTAGATTAATGGTTTCCACCGTACCAAACACGTCATCAGCTTCAATAATATCGCCAATTTTAAACGGTTTTCTTACCCCCATTGCAATACCAGCGATCAGGTTTTCGGTCATATCTTGGAAAGCAAAACCAATTGCAAGACCCACAATACCTGCACCAGCCAGTAAAGAGGTTACCGTCCCTTTTAGCCCTAAAAAGTCTAAGGCAATAAAAATACCTACGGTAACAAAAATAATTTGGAAGATAGCGGCTAATAGATCTGCTATCTGTTTAGAATCCATCGATCGCACAAGCAGTTTTTTAACTGCTGATGTAATAAACCGAGAACTCAGTGCAAAAATGACAGCAATTAACACCGCCACAACAAAATTTGGCACATGCTTGATGCCCGTTTCCAGCCATACATTGAGCTTTTCGTTAATAAGTCCCCACATTTTCTCGATTTGAAGCAGCTCAGCTGTGGATGCGCCAAGCTCTTCTGCACTACTTTGAAGACTGGTTTTGATAAAGTTAACTATATTCGGCATTGACTACACCTTCCCTACTTTCTTTGCTGAGCATTCATTTTGCCCACTATGTTAATCTTAAAGTAATAAAGTGTAAGCGAGTTTTATGCCAACGCGCGCAACAAGGTAAAACTGTTGTATTTTCAGGGGGTAATAGTTCTATAAGAAAACGTTAAATAACGAGGGTAAGTAATATTTACAAACTGCCTAGAAGTTATTACTTAACCCTGTGGCTTAAAAGCCAGCTAGGAAAATTAGCTACTCGAGTTGAGCACGCGTCCTTTCGTTAGCGCTAAGCCCTAAGGCTATTTCTTTTAACTCGAACGTTAACGCTCTTATCGGAAACGAGCGAACATTTGCCAACACAATCACCGTTAATTTATCATCGATATATCGATGCAAATTTGCTAAGAAACCATCCATTGACCCACCATGCCGAGCCAGCGTTCCCACTTTCGCCGAGCTAGCTCGTTGATAGTCGCGCACTCTAAAACCATAACTGTAATATCCAAACGCCTTATTCTCTCCACTTAATAGCATTGAGACACTTTCTTTTGACAAAAAACTATCCTTGTACATCGACTGCTCCCACCGGAATAAGTCATCTACTGTTGAGTATATATCTCCAGAACCAAGCGCATAGGCAATAATATTTTCATCCCTATTTAGCCCCCATATTCCCTTTCTATAACCATTTGCCCTGTTACTTGGCGGGTGACTAATGCGCTCTACGCCAGAGTGCTGCATACCTAACGGGGTAAAAACCAAAGTGTTCATTGCTTCTCTGTAGCTTTTTCCGGTCACGTTTTCTATCGCCATAGCCGCTAAATGATAATTTAAGTTTGAATACTGATACTGAGTACCTGAAGTAAACGCTAGCTCGGCAGTATTAATGATGTCTAGTATTTCATTCGCACTGATATCTTTCTCTTCAAAATTGATTAATCTTTCAAGATGTTGTGGTAAGCCTGATTGGTGTTTCAGCAATCGATGCAGCGTTAATTTTTTTGCTAATTGCTTATCTAATTTTGGAATGTACTTGCTAATTGGAATATGTAATTCCAGTTTTCCTAATTCAACCAGCCGCATAATTGCAACCGCAGTCATTGACTTAGTTAATGATCCTATTAAAAACTGAGTGTGTATCGTATTTTCTAGCTTGTTATCAATATCAGCGTAACCAAAAGCGGAGCGAAACAACACCTCACCATCACGAGCAACTAACACTGCCCCCTGAAACTTTTCTTCTTCAACATACTTTTGAATGTGTAATTCAAATTTACTTGCTAGGGCACTTGTCATTGCGGCATAACAATTTAGCGTGATTAGATAAGTGAATATCACACTGAATATAAGCTTATTCATTGTTACTGAAACTCCTGAATTATTTAGCTATATTAGGGCATTACTATTCGATAAAACACAATGGCATTTACCCTAAATTTCAGCTACTTACCGCGCTTGCTGATGGTAAGCTCTATTGATACGATTAATGAAAAAGTGACTGAAGAGACTTTTACTCTCTTTATTTATTACCAATACTTTAAGAGACAAAAACAGTGAAACTTGAAACACAACGAACCTACATTAGAGAGTTCTGCCTAGAAGATGCAGAAGCCGTGCTTGCTTTTAACGGCAATGAGCAAGTAACACAGTACACGGGAGATGCTGGCATGGTTAAAACACTTACCGATGCCAAAAATATTATCGCTAATATTTGGCTACGCGAATATAAAGAATACGGCTATGGGCGCTGGGCGGTGGTAGAAAAGTCATCAAACAAGGTTATTGGTTTTTGTGGACTTAAATACCTGCCAGACGTGGGAGCACCTGATATTGGCTATCGCTTTTTACCAGAGTGTTGGGGCAAAGGCTATGCAACAGAAACCGCAACTGCATGTATCGAATATTGCAAAACCCACTTAGGTGTTAAGAAAATTATCGGCGACGTTATGGAAGACAATATCGCATCGGTAAAAATACTCCAAAAGCTAGGCCTAACATTTAGCGGCTACATCAAAGAAGATGGGCAAACGTTTATGCGCTTTATGTCCGCAGCTTAGAGTCCCTAGTAAGGAACGCATCATTCACATTCATAAAAACATTGAAATAAATAAACCTTATGTTAACATCCTGCCGCTAAAATATTACAACCACCACTATAACAACGGAATGTGACATGAGAGACAGCATTTTGGAAGCATTCAGTGGCTCACGTATTCGTGCTAAAGCAGATGCTACCTCAAGTGTAAATTGGGAATTAAACGTTGCAGCACAGATTCCGCCTTCTGAGATTGCCTACCGCAAATTGGTTGCTATTCCGTTAACAGATGCACAACGCCAAGCGTTACCACGAGAAATTAAACTGCGACTACATAGTGACAATTGGTGTTTGATCCCTCACAACAACGTTGAATTATTTCGTTATCGTCGTCATTGTCAGTTCTGGGTGTTGCATAAAAAGCAGTGGTATAAAACTACTTTTTCTGACTTTAAGCGCCAAAGCCGTGATACACAGCGCATTCTATTGGCGCCATTTCAACCTCAATTTAGCTATTATGCAGAAAATACCAGCGCTTCTACTCAGAAAAAGCGCGGCTTGACTCAGCGTGAAGTTCAGCAGTTTTTTCACCATGTCCCCGAGTCAGAACCCGTACAACCTACGGTTTATATCAGTTATCCAAGCAATGGTAGCGTTATTACCTTTACGGATAACAAAGCCCACAACGCACGGCGGCGGATAGCCGCAAGAGGCTCAGTCAGTGTCTCTCAATGGGTTAACTTAACATGGGAAGGGCCTAGCTCAAGTGATACCGTGGTTGATATAGGCAAAAGACCCTATATGCATGGCGCAATGAGCTGGTCGAAAGAGATATACTTAAGCCCAGGAAAATACACCTTAACCGCCAAAGCTGGCCAGATGACACAAATGAGCCACTTTGAGGTAATCGCAGAGCAAAAATTAGCAGGTTGGTTAAAAGTACAAGCGTATTATAACGATAGCTGGCAAACGCCGATGCCCGCTGAAAATCTAACCATAAAAATCAATGATGCGGTATATCAATCGGCACTTACCCTTAATAGCGGCTCAGGCACTAATACCTTTGTTACTTCATTAAAAGAAGCCACCAACACCAAAGATGAAGCAGGCGTAATAGTATTAGACAAAATTCCTGAAGGGACTGTTGAACTTGAATTTACGCCGCAAGAAGGCATTGAACAAGAAATCGCGTCACTACGTCATGCTATCATCGCCATTTTAGATGGGGCTTATCGCGATACGGTAAAGAACATGGCACCGTTTCAAACGCAGTGGGATGATTACGGTTATGCCGCCATAGCCATTGCAGGTGCACAAGGGCTTTATGCCGGTACGGATAAATGGCTGGAAGACCAAGCCGATTTATTTGAGATTGACACATGGTCAAGTTTAGCAAGCGACATCACAAGCCTAACAGACAAGGCGCTAGACTATGCCGCAGATTATGCTCAAGACACTTATATCGGCATTCGTGACAGTGCCAACCAAACGACCGATTGGGTGGCTGATAATGCAGATAAGCTAGCCAGTTGGAATTGGTGGCATAGCCAAAGTCAGGCCGCCATGAATGAAGCAAAAGCCATTTATACTGACGCAAACGCTCATGTGCAGCAGCGTATTGACGATGCGACTGACTTTTTACAGCAAAGCCAGCAATCACTTGAAAAGTTAATACAACACCGACACGCAATTGCAGCACTTCCCGATACAATAGCAATAGGTGATGTAGATAAAGTACAGTACTTTATTGATAACGCATTAATGGACATTGACCCAGACTTCGCCAATACCATTAAACAAAGTAAACACTTTCATACCGTCCTTGAATTGATTGCCGACCACGACACCGCCTTAGCGTATTCAGCCTATGCAAGTTTAATTATTGAATCAGTCCCTCCTAACTTTTACAGTTATGTAAATGGCAAAGGCAGTGCGTACCTTGCGATTGAAGTAATATTACTGATTGCGACAGCCTTGTTTACCGCAGGCACTGGCACCGCCGCCCGCGCCAGTATGCTGATGGCTAAATTGTCAGCCAGCACCGCCAAAGCCGCAAGTGCAAATAACAAAATACAACACGCTCAATCCGCTATTCATGCATTGAGCAAAACTGTGGATGATTTTGTGCACTGTAGCGAAAAACTAAAATACTTGGGTGAAAAGCTGATGAAAGCCAGAAACAAAGGCGTTGTCACGTCTTCATCTGGCAAAACCACGTTAGTTAGGAAAAAAGACAGCGAGCAACGCAACCAACGTTGCCGATTATGCAAAAAAACTGACCATGTAACCCCACGCAGTTTAAGAGGCAATGCGAAGAAAGATAAGCTATACCCCAACAGAATGCAGCGCGCTGTAAAACACGACAAAGACCACCCCATTAATAACGGTATTCACATGGCCGCGCATCATTTGATTTCAGCAGAAGGTGTCAAACGCTCAAAGCTTGGTGGCCTATTAGAGCACCGTGGCTACGACATCAACCAGTTAGAAAATCTTGTATATTTACCCAGCACCTTTGAGGGAGCCTGTCAGTTAAGAGTGCAACTGCATAAAGGCAACCATACTTATGCGCTACCCGGTGAGAAGCCTTATCATGACCAAGTAAAAAGTATGGTAGAAAAATTAGAGGTTTCTCTTGAAAAGTGCTCCGCTAACGGACAAGGTACCAATAACGTGAAAGTAGAGATGGATGAACTAAGCCAAGAGCTATTGCAGCGAATTGCTGAATTTAGAGTCCCATTAACTTCAGTATTTAGAAACTTCAAACCCTCCAGCAAAGTTGGTTGTTCAAACCATGTTAGAGTGCCAGATAGTCAAGGAAGCCTAGCTAGATGCCACCATGAACGAAATCACGTAGGGCAGACTCACTATCTCAATCCGCATGCAGAACACAATAAAGTACCGAAAGAAATTACCTACACAAAATCTTATTATCAACTTAGCGTAAAGCGCTAGTAATGGAGTGAATATGAATAAGTATGACGATGAATATTATATTATATTAAACGATTATCATGACCAAACGCTTTATGTGGATGCATTACAGAAGTCGGCAGATAGACGTTATCGCTATAAAAAGCTGACTCTAGGACAAGAGCCACTATTTTTTGAGAATGGCTATAAAGAAGAAGCGATTGAAAAAGGTATTAACTTACCTGTCACGGATGTATTGATGGACGGTGTAACTCCAATTATTACTACCAAGCTAAGGGATAAGATTAAACATATCGACTTTAAAGTGATGCAGCTTTACCCCTCAGTGTATATTGATGATAAAGACAAGTGGCATGAAAATTACTGGTGCATGAATTTTTGGGAAGAAGTTGATTACTGGGATAAAGAAAAATCGAAGTTATCAAAAACGAGCCGAAAAAGACTCGCTACCAACCCTAATGCAGTTGTCATAGACATATATAAGTATGTACTAGATGTTGAAAAGTTAGATAAAGTGCCACTAGCAGAAAGACTTATATTTAAGATAGATAGAGGGATGGGTTATATTTTCATTCACCAATCAATTGCTGACATTCTCATGGAAGAAAACCCAACAGGTATCAAGTTAGTGAAAGTGTCTGACTTTGAAGAAGGCAAGCAGTTTTAAGTGACTACGTAATATTTGATATGAGCCACTATGATGACCACTACAATATGACAAAATTTAATGATGAATACTATATAGCACTATCACGCAATGATGATCGTCAAATTAGAATGTCGATAAATGAAAGATCTAAAAATTACCTTTATGATGGATTTAAATTGTCTATAGGATCCCCTCTATTTGTTGAGCAGGGATATGTAGAAAGGGATAAAAGACTCGGAGTAACATCTCATAGAACTGATATTATGTCTGGGTGTGGTTCATTTATAATGGAGAAAACCGTAAAAGATAAAATAGCACAATATGTTTTCAATGGTATGCAGCTTTATCCGAGTGTTTTCATAGATGTAAATGAACAATGGTATGATAATTATTGGTATTTAAATATTTGGGAAGATTTAGACTGTTGGGATCGTAAAAAGTCTATATACGACCCAATTGATGATGACTGGGATGAAGACGATACCATGATCGACCAGTACTACCTAGATGAACAAGTTTTGAATGAAATACCTGAAAAGCAGCGTTTAATTTTTAGAATGGGTGGGGAAAGTAGTGGTTATATTTTTATGCATCAAAAACTTGTAGACATATTTCAAGAAAATCATTTCACAGGCATCCGATTTTTTAAAGTAAGTGAGTTTACTGAAGGAGATCAATATCAATAACAAGTTATACAGAAAAGCCAAAACCGAAACTTGATCGAGAAGCAACTCAAGAGAGTGGGAAATACCCTAAAGCCTTAACACGAGAAAAAAACGCTTTCTCATTAGAAGTTGGACGTTGATGTGACAAAATTTAATGATGAATACTATATTGCATCACCATGTAATAATGATGAAGATCAATCGTTTATATCAGTTCATAAAAGGTCGGAGCATTTAAGGTTTAACCGAACTAGGCTTATTTCAGGAGCCCCTTTTTTTGTTGAGAAAGCTTTTCAAGAGAGAGATAAGCGCCTAAATATTAATTGTGTTAATACAGATATAATGTTTGGATGTGGCACACTCATTATGAATGATATTGTAAAGAGTAAGATATCTCAGTTTGAAATAAGTGGCACGCAACTTTATCCAAGTATTTTAATAGATTCAGACAATCGTTGGCACGAAAACTATTGGTATTTAAATATATGGGAGCGACTTGATTGTTGGAGCCGTAACATGTCAGTTTACGAGCCAGCAGAAGACGGAGATGAAAACGGTGCTATTGTTGATAGGTATCATTTAGATAGTGCAGTTTTAAATGATATTCCTGAGCCGAACCGTTTAATATTTAGAATGGGCGGTGAAAGCTTTGCACATACATTCTTTCACAAAAAAATAGTAGATATATTCGAGGAAAATAATTTTACAGGTATCCGCTTTTTTAAAGTAAGTGAGTATGAATCAGGTGACGAATTTTAAAAGTTATTTATTACTCAGAATATGAACTCTGCATATTAGGGCTGAGCAATTTTCCTTACAGGATGTCAGATATTGAAAAAGGACATTGACAAAAATGCCAGATTTTAACGATGAATACTATGTAGCCTTTCCAGATATAACGCCAGAGCCAATAGACCTTGTCATTCATGACAAATCAGAAAGTCGACTATACGATGGCTTTAAACTACTACCTAATCAAGAGCCTATTTATTTTGAACAGGGTTTTCAGGAGCATGATAAAAAGTTAGTGAATTTTCTTTGGGTGATCAATATTAAATCAGGCGGACGCGTTGTTATCTAACAACTCCAACGCACAAACAGCCTTGCTAAAATAAAATAGGCTTTCTTTGCGAAAGCCTATTTTATTACTTCGAAAAAGCCACTTTCAGTACAATCATGTACCTTGTGTTACACCTTAAATATTGTTTTTTGAAAGCCAATACAACCCTTGAATTGCAGACGTTGCAAAAGCTACCTCATGATTGGCTGCGTCTACAATGTTCAAATGAGTTTGCAACGCTGGCGCAGGTTTGGCTGAAAGTATTTTATGAAAGCGAGTTGCCACATCTACCATGTTATGAATGGTTTCTCCTGTTTCTGGCGTTTCTAATTCACCCACTGAAATATACACATTGGCATCTACATTTTTAGCATTAAATTTGCCTACATTGGTAATCAGTGATTCATTGTCGAACCAAAATGACGGACTTGAAAGCACATAATTTTTAAAGGTTTTAGGCGCTTGTAATAAAACATAACCACCAAACAATCCACCTAACGAATTACCAATATAAGTGCGCGAGGTCGGCTCTGTTTTGTATTTTTTCTCCACTAAAGGGATAACTGTGTTGCGTAAAAAAGATAAATAATTTTCCGCCTCTCCCGTTTTACGCTTCCAGCTTTCATCAACCGTATGAGTGTAATCACGTACTCGACTGTCTGGAGCTGGAATATCACTTTGCCAAGAAACACCAACTAAAAAGCTATTTGTAATCTTCCCTGCCGACATCGGAATTCCTAATGAACCAGCCAACGTGGGAAAAAGATAATTACCATCCGTCATATAAATAACAGGATAAGCGATAGAAGGATCGTATTTTACAGGAAGCTTTACATACACTTTATACGGACGGTTTTCATGTGGGTCTACAACCTCTAATGTATCTGTATTCGCAATAACAAAAGGGGTGGTTGCGGTGCTTTTTGCAGACAAATCTGTAGCAAAAAAGCACATAAACAATACTAAAAAAGAAGTGAGTTTCATTATAAATACTTACACCGTTGGAATTTAATTTAATACTATCAACAATTTACCGTAATTAGAACTGTTGCCTGAACACACAAATAGCAATTTGGCTTCTCTTTTAGAGCAGTTGCAACTTAACCGTTTCATTTAAATCTACTTATGCGTTCACGTGCGTAGATTTGGCTATGCGTAATGAAGCTCCATAATGGTTTCGTCGAATTCGTCTTGCTCAATCACCTTAAAACCAAAACGTTCAAAAAAGGGTTTCATTACGTCATGCCCTTCAACATAACAAATAGAAATGGCGTTAAAACCCTTTAGTTGCTTTATTTCATTGATTACTAATTCAACGGCCTTTGTGCCTAAGCCTTTGCCTTGATGTTCAACATCTATCATTAGCTGATCGATAAATATTTCGTTGGGCTTGCCGTCTTCATAGTTAGGATAATATTGAATAAATCCAACAGGCTTGTCGCCTAAATAAATGCCACGATTAACGTAATAATCATAAAATTTAGAAGCTGCAATTGATTCCGCATTTAGGGCGACGTAATCCTCCTGATCTTTAGTGATTTCAAGCTCTATCATGTCAACCCAATTGTCTTTGGTGATGTCTTTAAGACTAATGTCCATATCGTTTTTTCTACCTTAAATCGTTTTTGTCTGTCGTTTACTACGGCTAGTAATTTTTAATAAATATGTAGTCAAAACAACAAGATTCAACCTAAAAGATAACAGTTTAAATACGTTAATTGACTTTATGTAATGAGAAATCATTGTATGGCGTAAAACGTTGATGAGGCTTAAGCAAATACTTCTAGTTGTGAGCGCGCGGAAACACGCAAGGTGAAAGCGGTGTCAGTTTTTTATTTTATATTTATTCGGCCCCACGCCGAGATATGCTAGCACGAAGATACTATATACGAAGGTACTAAATGCATTAAAACAGCTGCTAGCTTGAGCGACAGTCAAAACAGTGAAACAACAACCTTAAAAGACCAACAAACCCTAGACCCTTTCTAACATAGACATGGTGTTAAGTGCACAATGAGCAAAAATTAACGGCCATAAATTTCTGCCAAATGCGATATATCCAATCCCCATAGCAAGACCAATTAAAGCAACCGTAATGGATCTTACTGATACGTCTTGCGAGTGCCTAAAGCCGAAAATAATCGCTTGAACTAACACAGCAACAATCGTAGCAAACCAAGTACTAGATAGTGCTTTTTCAATCCAATTAATCAAAAAACCTCTATCTAACACCTCCTCCAGCATGGACTGTAGCCAAATAAATGGGATGATGCTAAAAAATAACATCCAGTTTCCTGATAAGTCCCCAAATTTAGATGCGGCATTTTCTGCTGAACGATCAGGAGCAAGTTGCAACCCTAATTGCTCTTTAAACATTTGAAAAATAAGTATAGAAATAATGGTGAAAGCAAATATAAACCCAGTTGCTAACAGCGCACGCTTATAACTTTGCGGCTTAAATAACCCAATTTCTTTCCATGAAACCTGTCGTACCCGCATCAAAATACTTGCAACAAGCAGCGTTGTTAAAGACCAAAAGAGCCCGTTCGTAATAAAGCTAAATTCTGAAAAATATACCTCCCTTAATAAAAACATAATTGAGATATAAATTACCAAATCAAACCAAAATGCGATTGGCGAGGGCGTGTTTAAGCCTGAGCTTTGGGAGGCCGTTTTCATGCTTACATTCACTAATTTCACTGATTTTGTCCCTTAACCTTAAATGTTGTTAACTTTTTATCACGCATGAAAAGTTAAAGACTAGTGCAATTAAGCCAATAAAACACCGCTACACAGTATTACCTTCGGTGAGATTCAATAGTAATGATAAAACTTGAGCGTGACTTAAGTACACCTCGTAAACCTTATTGATAACATACACTTTTTATTTCGGGCTTACCTTCCCATAATGCTTTAAAAAATACTTTAATATGCTTGAACAGCTTATATAGCACCTAAGCAGTTGAATTAATGCATGCTTTTAACGCAATGTACTAAGCATGCAAACTAAAGGCTTACTGAATACTTTGCGTTATTGCACGTCGTTCACTGTATCTGTCCACAAAGAACTCACTGTGATCGCGCACTAAATAAGTAAATCGCATTAATTCTTCCATCACATCCACGACCCTGTTTCTATAAGAAGTGTCTTTCATCACGCCATCAGAGGTAAATTCGTTATATGCTTTTGCAATGGAAGATTGATTTGGAATGGTAAACATCCTCATCCACCTGCCAAGTACTCTCATATTATTGATTGCATTAAAGCTTTGTGAACCTCCACTTACCTGCATCACCGCTAGTACTTTCCCCTGAGTTGGCCTAATTGCACCAATCGACAAGGGTATCCAGTCAATTTGCGTTTTCATTACACCAGACATATTGCCGTGAATTTCAGGAGAGGACCAAACTTGCGCTTCTGACCATTGAACCAATTCCCTTAACTCAATTACTTTTGGGTGCATAACAGACTCATTATTGTCAAACAATGGAAGGCCCTTTGGGTCGAAAAGCTTAACCTCTGCTCCCATTGATTCTAGTATTCTGCCAGCCTCTTCAGCTGCCATGCGGCTATATGAATTTTTTCTAAGTGAGCCATACAAGATCAATACCTTTGGCTTATGCGTGCTTGGTGGCTGGTAATTGGGTATTAAATTAAACGTTTCATGTGTTAAATAGTTCATCATTACTCCAAAACTTTAAATGATTTACACATAAGACGGTAAGCAGATAAAAAAGACGAAATTAAAATATAATTTCAACATATCGTGATGTAGCTAGGCAGTAATCAAATACTCTAATAAGCTTAGATATGCAAATGAGTAAGCGGGCAAGTGTAAACAACCACACTTCAACGACAAATAAAAAGGGAATGTTTAACCTGCTGTTATTTAGCTACAAAAAATAAAATGGGCGGTGCAGTCGTCTTTTTAATATCTCTGTCGTCTTATTAAATAAAGCCATTTTAAATTATGAGTGAGTAATATGAGTATTGAACAAATTTGGTCGGACTATAAGGCGTCATTAAAGCGATTTATACAGTCTAAAGTGGCTAATGAAGCCGATGTGGAAGACTTGCTGCAAGACATATTAATCAAAACCCATAATAATCTTGAACAATTAAAAAGCCACAAAAGCATCAAGTCTTGGCTATTTCAAATTGCCAATTACACCATAATCGACTTTTACCGACGTAAAAGCCGTAACACTAGCTTAAATGCAGAAGATACTTGGTTAAAAGAGGTAGATGAAAACGAAGCCCGAGAGTACGTAGCTAACTGCATTGTCCCATTTATTAATGCATTACCAGAAGAACAAGCTGCGCTATTAACAGCAATTGATATTAATAATCAATCTCAAAAAGAGTATGCACATAACGTAGGCATTAGCTATTCAACGTTAAAATCTAGAGTACAAAAAAGCCGTCGCGAGCTAAAAAACATTTTCGACCAGTGTTGCCACTTCAAGTTCGATAAACAAGGTAACTTATATGATTTTGAAGAGAAAAGGCGGTAGTACTTAACAAATAAGGCAGCGTTACTTAATCGCTTTACCATCCACTTGCGTTAACAAACATGAGCCATCTGACTTCGGTTTAACATTAACGTTGCTAGCTTTAAACTCTCGGTCTGAAAACGCAATACTCACCTGATTATCTTCGTTATTTTTAGCTGGGGATATTTGAGCATTGCAATTTGCAAGAGTGACTTCACTAACAAAGGTTTCTACATGTCCATTTTCGGTAGTTTTGTTGACGACTTTGCCAGATAGAACCGCATTATTGTTGGCAAATACATTAACTGATATCAAGATGAAAACTGGGAAGATATATTTCATAAAATATTCTTTTTAAGGTTTATTTATCAGCAAATAGCGATTAAACATTTATCTACTGAGCTTGCTCATATAGGTAGCTGAAGTTTTTTCAGCCTTATTCCTTTAACCATAACCGCTTCATAGAAATGAAATGAAACGGGCAATGGCTTTTATTAATTTACGCCAAACGCGTTAGACAAAATTACTTGCACAAAGCATTATACCGAAATGGGTTATACAGAAATGGATTATACAGAAATTTTCTGTTGCCCAACTTCACGAGCAAAGCCCCCTACCTTCACCTTGGTGATACCCTGTTCGTTCAACTCAACTGATGCCTTAATTCTTGAAATACAGCCCATTGTTCTACCTTGTTCGAAAGTAAAATAATTCGAGTGTGTACTACCAAGATGCTTGGTTAAATAGCATGCTAAAGCACCGCTAGCACTCCCCGTTGCTGACTCTTCAGGGATACCAAACAAAGGTGCAAAATTTCGGCAACTCGCTGTAAGCTCGCTGCCTTCCTCGCACAATTCAAAAGCATGAACACCAATAACCTCATGTCTTTTACAAAAGTCACTGAGTAAAGACTCGTTCACTTGGATTTTATCAAGATACCCCAGTGGCACAGGAACAATAATATCAGGCAAGCCTGTTGAAATAACCTCGATAGGCAACTGGGTGGACTCTAATACAGCCGAATCAATTCCAATTAATCCTGATATCACTTCGTAACTATGCACCCCGCGATAATCAGGTAACTTTTGTTCCATAACTATATGACCATTACACTCTACAGTTACCGCAAGTAAACCGGCTTTAGTTCTTTGAACATATTGCCCTTCGGATACCATTCCTTTTTGATGCAAAATTGAAAATGCCGCTAACGTTGCGTGGCCACAAAAATCAACTTCACCGGTAACCGTAAAAAAAGACAACTCAAAGTCGACTGCTTCATCTCGAGAAACAAACGCAGTTTCAGAGTAACCAACAGTTTTTGCTATTTCTGACTTCTCTTCGTCCGATAGATTATCTGCGTGCAACACAACACCCGCAGGATTTCCTCCAGCGCCATTCTCGGTAAAAGAACAAACTAAAAAAGCTTCAACTTTCTTCAAAATCCTCGTCTCCTATAGGCATAATGGCTCCCCCTCTGAACTTGCTTCCGCATTTTCGTTGATTGGCGGAATAATAATCCAGAACCATAATTAGTTTCTCATTGGTAAACAGCAGAGCCTAGCATAACCAAACATAACATCCTTTTCATTCGCTTAGGTATTTATAAAAGCTTTTTGAGGTGGTACATATTGAAGGTGCTCTAGAAGTGCAATCTATTTATATTGGCAATACATTCTTAGCAGAAAAGATTACGCATAAACAAGACCACAAAGTTGTTGCCAACCATTCAAAACTCATCTGCTTTTTAAATCAGCATACGAACTATTAACCGAAGCTAGGAATCCTAAAAAGTGGTGCGCTTTAAACTTTAAATTGGGTATAGGTGCAATAATTTCTTATTAGCTGTACTGGGGTGATTTTTTCAACTTTTTGATGGTTCTTGTAAACTCTGATATGCCCCAAATGCCAGAGCTAATTAATCCTACCTGCCAAATGCTAATTGAATTCAGACTAAAATCACTGGAATAAACTGCAAGGCCAATTAATTTGCCTATTTGAAAAATACCTGCGAGCGCTAAAATTAAACTGATGGATAGCAGAGGCCACTTAGCAAAACGTAATTGATGCACCTTAAAGATTCCTTACTTCTTATACAGTTTGTCCGAGCCCAGACTATTTTTGAGTACTCTAAATTCACCAACTAGTCGATCACATGTTCGCATTTTTATCACGGCGATAGGTTTTGTTCAATAAGGTGTTACAAGCCGTATACTTTTTACGCACCAGCAACTAATGTGCTTAAATAGCCCGATTAGATATTGATGTATATCACCGCACCAATACAAACCACAGCCAAAGCCATGCACAACTGAACAATATTACTTTTTTTAGTGTTAGAAAGCATAAGCTCATGAATGGTTATTCCCTCAGGAGCACATTCATGAGATTTAACAACAGCACCTTTGTGTCTATTCTCTTCTTTTACAATACTAACAATCAAAAGTTTTCCTTCTTGGTGAACATTTTGATCATAATTGTCGATCTCTGAGAGTGGCAAAAAACCATATCTTTCAGCACCAAAGTCAACAAAAGCAGCCTCAAGAGTAGGCTATACTCTGGTAATTTTTGCTTTAAAAAAATTACCTTTTTTAAATAACTCTTCAGGTTTCAAGTTTACTCCTTGAACAACTAGTCATTTTAATAGACCGTCATTCTAATATGTGTTTAATTATATTAATTAATTATTTATTTTTGGCTTAATAATAACTTTAGTCACGATACCTGTGGTTCGATCATAGGGAAATGCAATTAAGTAACCACTACCATACACACTACTTACCGACTTCGATCCAATAAAATAGGCTGGTATTTCATCATACTCAAAATAGGCTGTTGGCTCGCCAAGTAGCGCAATGACATCCTCTCGGGAAAGTTTGTTAATCTCGTATTGTGTTAAAAAAGAATAGATAAGCGTAGCTCTTTCTTCTTGCGAGGCACTTTTCCATTTTTCACTGGTAAATGTTTCCGTGCCTAATTGTTGATATTGTTCATACATATTAGTGCTATCACTACAACCATTTAATAAGAGCGCTACCAATAAAATTAGCTTATTTATCGTCATTTAATTACCTTCAGCTCACCTGCTTGTAATGCTGCAAAACAGCGGTTACTTAATGAAGCATTTCCACCACCAGATCTTCCTATACGAAGGCCTACACTGTTGTTATGTAAATCCATTGCTTTTTCTTTAGGCGGGTTTCTTGGTCCAGACTCATGAGCAGTAGTAAATTGCCTTGCATTTTGAACTCCTAAGTCTCTAGCCAACATTGCAGTCCAAAAGCAATGCCTAAAGGCGTCAGACTTATCATTTCTCCCATTCACACCAAATAGTTTCTTAGTTTCCCTATATGCGACTTTCTTAGCTTCATTAATTGCAAAACCATGATGGGGATGCCTACCAAGATAAGACTTTTCTTGAGCTGTAAGCATATTATATTGATTATATGTACTTGACATGTTTTATTCTCGTTCTATTAATTTTATAAATCGTTTTTATAGTAGAAGACGATACTTCTTTGTATTCCTTTAGTTAATTAGCCTCATCAGTTATTCCATATTTAAAATTAATGACACTGCTTCTGGTTTGTCGATATTAGTTAATCCGATTGATAAGTATTTATCAGGATTGTGTTGATCAAAAAAGTATGTAATTGAATGAGGCTCAGGAGAGTTTTTTGCGTCTAGTTCATAAAATGCGACACGATTATGTTTTGTTAAAGTCCCTATAGCACTGGCATGCTTGAGCCTCTCTCTTTGAGTTTTGACATATTCGTTAGGCGCAATCCCCTGTGAAAACAAACTCCAAAATAGCTCTCGCGTAGAAGCTCTTTTTAAGCGATTTTCAAATAGCAGTGAATCTGGATGAAAATCCATATTATCACCATAAGACGCTGTAATAATGCTCAGCTCTTTCGTTATACGAAAACCAACTAGGTTACCTTTTTCAGTTCTAACCTCCTTGCAATTATCATAAGGTTGAAAAAACGAAACAATATTACGCTCTAAGGAACTCATTTCCTCAAAGCTACAATTTGATGGGGAACCATAAACATTCATACTGAGAAGGGTTAACGCTAGCACCATTTTTTTATCATTATAAGAATCCATCTATATCTGACTGGCAAAACAAAACACTGAAAATTAACCCACCACCAACAACAAAGCAAGAAAAAAAACCAAAAAGGCCAACACGGTTAACATAATGAAACATATACTGCAACAGACCTGCCAATAAGAAGTATTATTTGAATAAAAAGCAGTCGTAGGTCGGGGTAGTTTGTCGGGTGGCGCTTCGCTTAACCGATTTACATCTGTTACATGTTTAAGGTAAACAGCCCCTCTAATTGGTAAAAAATTAGCTACTTAAAAACCCCAACTCGGGATAAGAATTTGAAAATTTAAGGAACTAAATGCCTGCTCCACGATCAGATCTTTCGACCAAAAAAGAAAGTGACCAAAAAGGAACAGGCATGAATAAATTAGTTGAACTCTTCTGTGATGTCGATGATTTTTGCAAAGTATTTATTCCCGAATGGGAAAAGCAATTGATTGCAGACGGCACACAAAAACGTAAGCGTCGAAGTAGATTGACGATGAGTGAAGTCATGACAATTATTATTGGCTTCCACATGTCCCATTACCGAGATTTTAAAAATTATTACACTGGTCATGTCAGTCGCTTTTGTCGAGAAGAATTTCCACATTTGCTTAGTTATACACGCTTTTTAGAGCTAATGCCGCGAACAATAGTGCCAATGTGTGCGTACTTCACCTCACTTAAAGGTAAGCCTACAGGCATTGAGTTCATTGACTCCACTACTTTAACCGTTTGTCATAATATTCGAATTCCCAGACATAAAACATTTAATGGTATAGCAAGGCGAGGGAAATCGACGATGGGCTGGTTTTATGGTTTCAAACTTCACCTTATCGTTAATTATCGGGGAGAGATCGTTGCAGCCAAAGTCACCACAGGCAACGTTCATGATACTAAACCAGTCGAAGAGCTAGCTGCTGGTTTGACAGATAAATTGTACGGAGATAAAGGTTATCTCAGCAAAGCACTGGAAGCTTCGTTGTTTGAAAAAGGGGTGACATTAATTACTACCGTTCGCAAGAATATGAAAGCCAAAGCGATGTCGTTATGGGACAGAGCGATGCTATCTAAGCGATTTATTATTGAAACTATTAATGACCAATTAAAGAATATCTCCCAAATTGAACACTCCAGACATCGCAGTATGAATGGTTTTATGTTGAACTTAATGGCAGGATTAGTGGCTTACTGCCTTAAAGACAATAAGCCAAGCCTTAATTTAACTGACTCAGAGCTTAATTCTATGATCGTGGCTTAAACCGATCTGGGGTTACTTAAAACATAAATTACTTCATACTCTACCCTTCCAACGGCAAATAAATATCGGTAATGAGCTCGCTTTGTGGTGTCTCAGGGTAAAAGCTTATGCGGTGTAGATATATTGGGAAGTCTCTTAGCTGTTCACCTGACTGTGATAACCAATGCTGATAAAGCCAATCTACTTTTTGGCCTAATGTATTGTCGTCACCTTGATGGCGGAGTACTGCGCAGCGCCCTGCGGGTATGGTGGATAAGGTTAGATCAGAGTTTGTTACTTGCGCTAAGTTAAAGCCTGCGGGTAATTCTGCTGCTAAACCAAAACGATAATCTTGTGGCTGGCAACTTTCGGGGTCATCAAATAATAAGTTAAAGGTTGCGCTCACTTTTGGCCCGCACTTGTTGTCTTTGCGCCATGCGATAAAGCGTCTTAAGGTGCTAGGAAGGTGTTGAGGGTCGCCCTGATGTATTAACAGTGCAACTTGTGTGTCTGGAAAATCAACAATACTTACGTCACTGGGTAATGTTTGATCTATCAATACTTCTTCTGTTTGAGTTGTGTTAACCATGAAGGGTTCCTCTTTGCCGTTGGTGAAGTTATTTAAGGTGTGTGAGCTAACGCACTTAGCTGGGTCATGTCTGCATTGGCTGGGTGTGCAAGCAAACTGACGCTTAAAAGCTCGTGAAAATGATTCTGCACTGTCGAAATAATTATCCAGTGCAATATCCAGTATCGACAAATGATCGCGATAAGCTAATTGATACGCTGCACGTGATAAGCGTTGCTTGAGTACATATTGATTTAAGGTAATACCTATTTGTGCTTTGAATACACGATGAAAGTGAAAACGCGATAAACAAGCAATATTGCACAACGCGGCCAAGCTTAGCGGGTATTCGGCAACTTTTGAGTTATGAGTTTCAGTTAACTGGTTACATTCATTTGCAAACAGCACCTTGTCGATATGTAACATTACTTGTTGTAATTGATGGTGGAAGTTCATGAGATTATGTTTCGCTTTCTGGCTTAAGTTTTCGTGCTTATTATTGATACAGTGTTGATACAGTGCTGATGCAGTTTACAAGGTGAAATAGATGAAGTGCTTAACATTTATTGCTGTTTAACCTGAATATTAAACAAACTAAATGGCGCTGTTAATTACAGCGCCATTTTAAGAGGGTTACAGAAAAATTAGTTTGAATGCGTTACGTTGTTTTTGGCTTAACAAACTTACCTAATAACGCTGGCAGTAGCGTTAGGTCAGTAATTAAAGCCACTAACATCGCTAATCCCGTTAACATGCCAAACAAAATGCTAGGTACAAAGTCTGACAGTGCCAATAAGCCAAAGCCGCAGGTAATAATTAACGTGGTGTACAGTAAGGCATAACCCACGCTGTTAAAGGTGTTATTAACCGACTCGTTACTTTGGTTTTGATGTTTATTTTCTTCTAAATAACGATGAACAAAGTGTATGGTGTCGTCCACCGCAATGCCCATTGCAATGGCGGCAATGGTGATGGTCATTAAATCTAGCGCGATATTAAACCAGCCCATTACTCCTAAAATTACCAATGTACATATAATGTTTGGAATTAACGCGATTAATGCCACTTTTATGGATTTAAAGATCAGCAATAACACAATGCCAAGCACAATATACACCAAACCTAAGGTAAGAATTTGCGAGTTAAATAAACGCTGTAGAATGTCTTGATACAACACAAATAAATTAGTGACGGAATAACTATCTTTGGTGATCCCCAGCCCTTCAATATCTTGTTTTAATGTGGCAAGAAATTCTGTTCGGTTTAAGTTTTCGGTCGAATCTTTAACTCTGGCAGAAATACGTAGCTGATCTTGTTCTGCAATAAAATAAGCACCTAGTAATTTGTCTTTTAGCGAGTCATCCAGTAAGTGATAAACAGCGGTTAACTCATATTCGGTGAGCGGTTTTCCGTCGTTAATTTTTTTTGCTAGCTCGGTAAAATTAACGACCGACGTTACATTGCCTGTGGCGTCGTATTGTTTTAGCACATGCTGTATTTTTTGTAGTGTTTGAATCGTTTCTGCGGTAACCACTAAATTTTTTTCTTCCGCAGGATTAGGAATGGTATACACAATATCTAACGGGGTAGAACCTCCAAACTGCTTGTCGATAAAATCGAGTTCTTGGCGCACTTGCGTAGTGTCTTTAAAGTAGTTTAAAAAGCTGTTTTCTACCGACAGTTTCAGCGTACCTAGTGCACTAACCACAACCACTACAACGCTTAATGCAACAATAACGCCCTTATGGTTATTCGCAATATTAGCCATACCACTTAACATTGCATTAAAGGCCGAATTAGGTGCTGTTACTTCTTTGCGTTTAAACATGCTTAACAAGGCAGGAAACAGCAATAAACTCACTGAAATAGAAATGACCATGGCCACTATCATCATCCAACCAAATGTGACTACGGGCTGAATATTACTAAAAATAAGTGAACCAAACCCAACCGACGTTGTTAATCCAGCATAGAAACATGGTTTAATTTTGTTATTAAAGGTTTGTGCAACTAGCTCGCCCTGTTCGGCATTAGGATGTTGCTGTGCAAGTTGGCGAAACTCCACCAGCAAGTGAATAACAATGGCTAACGTTAAAATTAGCTGAAGTGCGATAAAGTTAGACGAAATAACCGTGGTTCGCATGCCTAGCATGCCAAACATGCCCATTGTCATTGCAACGCTGACCCCACAACACACAATAGGAATAAATACCCAGCGCCAACGTCTGAATAAAGCAAATAAAATTAAGCAGATTACGCCGCCAATTGCGCTGCCGAAGATAACTAAGTCGCTTTGAATAATTTTGATTAGCTGATACCCCAATACATGCGCACCGCCTAGGTACACATTACCGGTATCGTGGTGTTGTTTAACGATGGTTTCAATTTGGTCAATTTCTTGCCAGCGCTGTTGTTGTAACTTATCTTCTAGCGGTTGAGCTTGCCGCTTTAATTGATCAATGTCAGCTTGTTGTTGCGCGGTTAATTCATCGGTTAATACCGTTTTTTGAATGTTGGTGATCTTGTTATTTAGTTCGGTTAACGCGCTGTCTGCTTTAAATACAATTTGAATAGCGGTAGCGGTTTGCTGTTCGTTTACTAGTAAGTCGGTATATAGCGGGTGCTTATCAAAGGTGTTTTTCATTACCTCTGGGCTGTAACGCTTGCTTTGCCACGTCCACTCTTCTGCCTTTAAATTAGGATCTAGCGTTTGCATATTTAGCAGCAGCGGCACATTAAGAATGTTGGTAACCGACTCTACCCGTTCAAGTTGCGAAAACGCTTGGCTCATTTGTTGAATATGTTCAAAGGTACTTTCGCTGAATACGTTGCCACTTTTGGGCTCGAATGCCACTAAGATAAACTCTTGCGGTGAAAAACGTTGATTCATCACCTGCGTTTGTACATACAACGGGTTATTTTTTATCAGTAAGGTATCGGCTGAAGCGTCTAGCTTAAATTGTTGAATAAACCAGCCTAGTACGCTGGTTACAATAACAAATAAAGCAATAATGATAATGGCATGCTGAGTAATAAATTTAGCGACACCACTGCTTGCAGATAATGCGGTTGCGTTAGTCTTGTTCAAACTGCTCATCCCTTAAAATTTGCTGCATATATAAATTTCGGAAGAACAAATACGGGTCGTCACTTTTGGCGCGTAATTCTTCATAGCTCAGTGTTTTAGGTGCAAACTCGTGAAAGCTGCCATAACCTTGTATGTACATGGTTTCTGGGTTGTCGGTATGCTCTTTAATTAAACTGTATTGGCTTTCTATAATGGTTGAAAAGCCATTACGCAAATCAGACTGGCCTAACACAGGTAACACTAAATACACGCCATGCCCCACATCATAATGTGCAAGCGTATCGTTAAATCGCGACTTTTGCGCAGGTAAATCGAGCCATGCGGTGGCGGGGTCAAAAAAGCCTAATAACCCTACGGTAGTATTAACAACAAATCGAACTAAGTTGGTTCCTGCTTCTTTAGGCTTTATTTGAAATACATGGTTAGCAAAATTAAGTGGTTCGCGAATATTATTAAAAAAGTTGCTCACCCCGTCGCGCACTGGTTCAGGTACGGTTTCTAAGTAGCCTTCACTTAACGGAATAAGCGCGTTGCGATAAATGGCATCGTTAAACGAAAAAATAGGACGATTGATAAACTCTAATGGATCATCAATTTGCTTTGGATTGTAGCTAACTACAGTGGGTTCTATAGTTTGCGTACCTTGGCTGCTTTTTACGACCAAGACTTCTTTAGCGACGGGCTTGTCTTGCTTTGCCGTTACTAACTTTTCAGTAGGCTCAGCAGCCATTGTGGGAGGCGTATTTTGATTTACACTTGCTGGACTAGTACAACCAAACAACACCGAAAAACCGACGAGCAAAAACAGTCGTCGCATCAGTAACACGTCCATACCGATCCTTATTTAAGTTATTTTAACGATAATTATCCTTATTTACTGTAGCAAGAGTTTTAAAATATGTCTGATTTATTTAATTATTTTTATCCATTCACCGGGTTTTGGCTCACCTAGGGGATAATAACCATTAATGAGTCGTAACTGTTGCTCGGTGTATCTACCAAGCCGAATTTGTTTGGCTAATGCCGCAAATGTGGTTTTATCGTTCGCTTTTACATAATGAATGGTATTGGCTTTTGGTGGTTTTCGGGCCCCCATTGCAGGGCGAAAGCTATGAATACTGCTTAAAAACAATTCATCGTAATTAACGTTGTCAGCGGGTTTAAATACTGAGCCAGTAAGAATATAAGCTCGCCGTCCTTGATACAGCACAGCTACGCGTTGCGGTTTCGGTAATGATTTATTATGGATAATGCCCTTGTGACCCATTAAGCCGTATTGCGAAAAGTCTTCAGACTGGGCGAGTAAATCAGTACTAAAATAATTGCGAATAAATTGCCCCGGCGGAATGGGTTGAGCCAAATTTTTTACTTCTATTTTTATTTCTGCTGACTCATTTTGAGGAGCGCCTACAATGGCTTTACGCTGGTTTTCAACCTCCCACTCTTTGGGGAAAACTAAAGTAAAACCGAGTTTGTTATGAATATATCGATTTTCGTCTTTCTTTTTCGCGTCTGCCGCTTGTTTAGCTTGCGTCATCATTGCCGCATAGTTATTGCCAAACACCAGCCCTTCCATTGCTTTACGAAAACGCACATTCTGCTTGTTGTAATTAGATTGCTCCGACGGTTCGTACGTGCCTGCTTTTGCCACTACTTCTTTTAACCGTACGTCGTTTCTTGGGTGGCTGGCAAATACACCATGATAACTGCGCGGCTTTTGTCCGGCATCTTTCGCGCGGTAACGTGAAAATTTTTCATGATCTTTCAGTACACCAATGGCTTGCACCATTGCTTGTGGGTCGTAACCTGTGCGGTATAAATACTCGGCACCAAATTGATCGGCTTCTAGCTCCATGTCTCGGCCATAACCTTTTACCGCCGCGGTGCTCCATAATGACGTTACATCACCCATTGCCATGCTACCCGTAGTTAATACAGATAAAAACGATAACACGCCTGCGCCTTTTCTTGCGGCGTCTTGCCGTACTGCATGGCGTGCCGTTACATGGCCAATTTCGTGCGCCAGTACTGCGGCAAGTTGCGCTTCAGAGTTTAAGTAAGCTAACAGCCCCCGGTTAATAAAAATATAACCCGCAGGCAGTGCAAAGGCGTTAATGTCTGGCGAATCTATAATGGTAAACACGTATTCGTATTCTGGACTGTCACTTTTTGCTGCAACCTGCTGTCCAATCTCTTCAATATACTTTTGTAACTGTTCGTCTTTGTATATCGGCATCGATTTTATGATTTTTTCGTAGTTTTCTTTGCCAATTTCTTTCTCACGACTTTTTGACATTAATACTGTATCGATGGAGCCCGTAGCAGGGTTTACCGCACAGCCTTGCAAACTTAATCCTAAACCAATTGCACTAGCGGCAATTAGCCAGCCAGAATAAGCACTTACTAACGCTGCTGTTTTAAAAAGCGGCTTAGATTTTGAAGTTGGTAAAGCCATGCTATTTCCTTAAATTAAGTTACTGGTTTAAACATAAATAAAGTAACGCTATAACGATTCGTCATCATCTGAAGAGGCGCTATCTAAACCTAAAAATACGCGCAACTGGGCGCCCATTGCTTTACAGGCATCGCCTTGAACAGGTGCGATAATAGGAATAGGAACAACAATTGCTGGCATGTAAGACGTACCATCAGCGGTGCTACTTACTTTGCCAATTAACGTTTTGGTTTTGTAATCCCAAATAGACGCTTCGTAATCTGCTTTTTTATCCCAACTGCCAAAACCAAAACAACTAAATCCCGCCGCGGTTAAACCGCAATTTATTTGCCCAAAACTATTCATGGTTTGGGTGCTGCCATCTACCCATACAAAATAACGCACGTTGTAATCATCAATAATGTTGGCGAGTTTTTCGTGCTCAACTAAGCGATACAGATCTTTCGCGCGAACAGGAGCCGTTCTGGGTTCAAACCACGGGTATAAGCTGTCTACAAATTCAGCTTCGGGAATTACATGAATGTTTGTTGAGCCGCTACTTAATACTTTGCCAACACAATCAACCAAGTCAGGCTCAGTTTCATAATCCGTTCCGCTTCGTCGACCAATCACCACGACGGACTCGCCTTCAATAATATTGGTTTCTGCACGACGAGTTTCGTCGATAGTCACGGTGGTACAACCGCTTGATATAACAATGGCTATCAATGAAAAGAGAGACAGCAAGGAAGCGTATGTCTGTCGAATGTATCCGTGCAGTTTGCTAACACTTTGCGTACATAGAGTGCAGCTGGGTTTTCGATTGCGTTGCTTACCGTAAACCCTCACGTTTTCTGTTTTATCAACGCTTGATTCTTCAGCACTTACTGTATCAACACTTATTGTATTAATAGGAGCCGTATAATTTGCCCTGCTAGTTAACCACATACTCAACCTCTCTTGCCGTGCATTGGCTGGCTTTCTCTGCTGCTACTTTGTGACCTATTAAAAGCCACAAGCGGGTATTTACTTGTTCATCTTTTTTTCACTACTTTTACCACTACTATTGTTACTGCTTTATTTGAGCCCATTCTAGTTGCTCGCTTTGTCTTGTTTTGTTGCCTACTCACATAACAACTAATTGTTAGACAGCTAATTATTAGGCGACTAATGATTAGACAACAGGGAAGCATTAGCCGTTTCCAAACTTGCTAATTTTGCGTTCTGTTTTTTCAACCATGCATTAATCTCTGGTACTTTGGTAAATGTAAGCGACACGCCCGCCCCTAGATCACGCAATGCAATGACCATGGCTTGATTAAGTGCTTCTTCATTTGATGTCATAAAGCCAACAGGTGTTTTGCCATACGCGGTTAAAATCCAGTCTGCGATTAATTCACCGTCTGGTTCATATACGCGCAGGTTGTACTTCATCCATACTTCGTACATTTTCACTTTGGTTTCTTTAGGTAAGTTATATTGAAAATCAGTTAGTACTGGCGACAAGACTAAATCCACATTGTTTGCCATGGTTTCTGGTTCAATTGCTCTATTACGTTGTGTTGCGGCGGTTACATGCGACAATGGTACAACCGCTTCAAACATGGCAGGTAAAATGGTGGAAAATAGCTCTGTTTGAGCGTCTCCAATATCAATATGCCACTCGGCTCGCCCTTTTGCTGATTCCACATATTCGTAATTTCGAAATGCATCGTCGTATACCACGCCCAAGGTATAAGGTAATTGATTTACTATCGGCGTAGGATAGTCCCCTTCAACTTTAAAACTAGACGAGCAACTGATTAGCAATATGGAACTTGCGGCTAACAGCACGCCGAGCCAACTCGTTTTGTTTAATGTTTTATGCCCAAGTTTTACCATCCTATTCTCCTTTGCTATTACGCCTAGGGTTTAAAATCGTTTAGCCCCACAAATGTGCCGCCATTTCTGTGTGTGAGTTCTCGCATTAATGTAGCAAATCGAATGCCCGTAGCTTGTAAATTTTCAGGGCGTGAAAACTGCACTGGAAAGCCCACGGCATGAATTCGCACCATGCGCTCTTTGTTTTGGTTCATACGGTTGAGCCGCTCTACTGTGTCGAGCACTTGTTTAATCGACCGACCAGAAAATTCGTCACCAAATACATACAGGCTAATTTTTTTGTTTTGGTCGTAAAAACTTCTTATCGCACGTTGTACACCTTCAACTGGCGACGAATTACTAAACGGATTCCAGCTGCGTAGCCGCTTGATTATGGCTTTGCGACGCCCCGGCGTATCGGGGATCCATTTTCCACGGTAGTTGGTAAACATGTAATCGCCCATGTCGTTCATAATTTGTAAGCCTTTTACTTGCGGATATATATCAAGAGTAGCAATTAGCTCGTCCATCATGCGCTGCCAACCATAATTAAACATACTGCCAGAGGTGTCGATAATAAAAATGATGTACTCGCTATCGACTGGGATCCCTGCAATCATATTATTTTTACGTTGATAACTTTGTCCCAGTAGCCGTTCCATCTCTTCAGTTAAGCTTTGTAATGCAAGGGTAAGTTTACCTAGCTCTTCACTGCTCATTGATGCTGCTTTAGCAATTTGCGCATACTGGGTTTCTAGCGTAGCAAGTTGTGTTTTAAGAATGGCAATGCGTTTTTTTTCTAACGACAGTTGTTCATGTTTGGCGTTGAGATCGCGATTATAAACAGTCGTTTCACCGCGAATGGTGAATAAGGTTTGTTGCAGCTTTTCGACTTGTCCATCTAAATTAACGGTAGACTCTTCTAACACCACAGGCTCAGTGGTTTTTGTGATCATAAGTAACAACACAATAGCGCCAAAGCCACAACAAATGACATCTAAGAAAGACACATTAAAATGTTCTGAATTACGACGGTTAGCATGACTCATGGCCAGTCCTTAGCGGGGCTGATAAATGAGCCGCGAGATGCCAGTGCTAATTTCCAAAAAGCGGAGGCAGCCATAGGATCGCCTTCCATCGGCCATAGCAGCACATTAATAGGTATGCCTTGCGGCATCACTGAAACTGCGTTTTTAAACAATTCCAGCCTATCTTTCGCACTTACTGTATTACTTTTTGGTGCGCTTAACCCTTGTGTAGGTAGACCATCTGTTAATAAAAACACGTTGTCCGGCAGCGGATCCATTTGTGCAATTGCCCAAAATGCTTTAACTAAACTGGTGCCGCCTTCTGGCACTTGTTCCCGCAGCGCTTTTACTACTAGCTCAAGTTGATCTCTATCTTCGGTTAATAACCACTCGTTGGCCGTGGTCGCTAAGGCGGGTTTAACCTGCGTATTAAAGGTAAGAATTTGATATTGGCTTTGTATTGGCAATTGCGCGGTTAACCATTCAATGGTCATAATGGCGCGTTGCCACTTTTTAGACGAGCGTTTTGTGTCGTCCGACATATTTTTACGGCGAATAATATTTACAATATCTTCATCTAGCATGCTAGCCGAGATATCAAGCAAGATAACAATGCGATTACCACCTAAGTTAAGCCCCGTTAAATATTGCCTATTACCTGTTCCTACAAAACGTCTTACTTGATTGCCTTGTTGCTGTTCATCTTCTAGCTTCTTCTTTTCTTGCGCGATAGTTTTTAATTTTTCTTCAAGTAATTTAATTTGTTGATCGCTGTCTAAACTATCTAATTCGACAATTTTGTCTTCTACCGCATCAATTTGATCATTAATCCTTCTTGCTAATCCTTCAGCGGTCACTAATTGCTGATCCAGTTCTGATACGGTGTTTCGCACTCGGACTAGCTGCTCTTGTCCGTCTTGTATGTCTTCTTCAAGTAAAGACACTTCTGCCAGCAAGTCTTGATTTTCTATCTCAATTTTATTGTCTACGTCGTGTTTAATGATTAAAAAAACCAACACAACCGCGCCGAATCCGCACGACATAATATCGAGAAAAGATAAGCTGAAGGCGGAAAACGAACGCTTACGAGCCATACATTCCCTCGCTGGGAGTTAACGTATCTGTTTCTGGTTTGCTGGTTACATGAATAATTTTCAGTACATCGTCACTACCAAGTATGCGTATTTCGTCTCCTGTAGTTATAGCGATACGCTCTGAGTCTGCTAATGATTTGCCATTAACTTGAATGATGCGTTTTTCTTGCTGCGTGAGTACTGTTAAGTAAAGTTGGTTACGTTCACGAGTAAACTTGCAACAAGCATGGGATGATGGTGAAAGTGACAATACAAGCCGACTTGCGAGCCGACTAATATCGCTGCGGTTAATTTCACAATACAGCCCTTGTGCATTTATAGGACAAGCGTTGTTGTTTAATAAAACATGCTGCCTAGCTGATGCGCTAACTTCTTTACTCGCCTGTTTTTCTGGGTGTGAAAACTCTGGGTGTGAAAACTCTGGGCGTGATAGCTCTGAATGTGAAAGCTCTGAGTGTTTAAGCCCAGAATGTTTGAGTGAACGGGCAGAGGAAATAGATGAAGATTGGATGTCGGTATCATGCGCATGCTGACGCACCATTTCTGCACTAATATGAAACGGCACCGATGAAACATAATGCACGTCGTCATCATCAAATAATATGTGCTGTTGAAATTGACATATTTGATGTGCAATTTGCCTATGACTGACCCCTTTATCATGAATGTGGATGTCAATAGATGGCATTTTTAGCCGAACCTCATCTACTTCATGATGCAATTCAGCCGACAATCCTGAAATACTGGCTAACTGCTGCCCCATCACAATATGCAGCGAAGCAGGAATGCCGTGCAACGATGCCGTTTTTTGATGTGCACCGCAATGCAACTGCATAAATGTATTTAACCCCTGCTTAATTTGATGAAACAGAGGTTGAGATTTAGCGATCAGCGTTTTTCTATCCACTTTTACCTGCTTGTCATCGATTGCGACTTGCACCACATCGCTGCGGGCTGAGTGCACAGGCTGGATTAATAAGTCAGGTAACAGGTTATATAAGGCTTGTTCTGAGTTAGCATGATGCAAAGGATCAAACCGACAACTGTGGACAAATTCATTGGTTAATAAGTGTGCCCATTGCTTATAAATATCGACAAGGCCGCATTGGTTAATCACGTAATGATCCGACAATTGCAGCTGATACTCCGCTTGCTTATTAAGCTCGGTAAGGTGCTTAGGTGAACGTGGTATACGGGCGATGTCAGAGGCTTGCGCTGTTAACGCAGACTCTAATCCTGCATCTGTTATTTGATATAAACTTAACAGCACATGATGCAGGTGCAATTCTGCATATATAATCTGATGCTCAAACGCAGTACCGATATTACGGGTAAAATTAATCGCCGACTCTGTGCTCGCTAATAAGCCATTGTCCACAATGCCTATCACTTCGAACGGGCATTGTTCTGCAATGCCCAGCAATAACGCCAGCTGTTCTTGATTAAAATGACTGGGAACCGCCAAGATGATGTGTTCACAACTTGTATCATGCTGATAAAGGTGCAATAAGTGCTGATACGCCAAGTCAGCAAAATTAGCGACTAACTTATGGTCAAAAGACAGCGGTTCTAACGATAGGCGATGCCAGAAATGGTCTACACAACGCAGTGGATGTAATCTAGATTGTTGCCATGCTTGTTCACCAAACAGAATCTCGTCATCATTCACTACCGCTATCGCCATACTTTGCCAAGCACGTTGCGTATAGGGCTCTGAATTTTTTTTCGATGTGGCAATATGGCTAGCATCGTCTGTTGTACGCTTGCTGGCGACCGTATAACACACCGACACATCGTTTATTTCTATAATTCCAACACTGTGTAATGGATTGATTTTATTCATATCACTTTTCTCATCTTACAGCTGGCCTGTTTTTAAGTGTGACAATAACTTATCGTCGCAATAATCTAAGGTTCGTTGGACTAAGCGCTCTTGTTGTAATTGCAGTTGATGGGAAAAAAACATGATAAAAATACTGATCACCAAAGCAATAAAAGTCGAGTTAAATGCCACGCCTAAATTGAGTGTTACGCCTGCAATATCGCCTTCTACTGCGCGATGCGCTTGCCCCAATGCCGCTCCTATACCGCGCACGGTACCAATAAACCCAATCGACGGAATTGCCCAACCAATGTAGCGGATCATCGATAATTCACTGTCTAACCTATCTGCCTCTGCATCACAGGCATCTTTTACCGCTGTTGCAGCAGCTGCAACATCTTCCGTTGAGCCAAACCGTTGCAAACCAAGTAACAATACTCGTGGCGCTAAACGCCGTTGTTCAGACGCAGGTAATTGCTGAATAACACGGGCATAATTGCGCGTATCATCCGGCAGAATACTGGTGCCTTCATTCAGTGTTAATAAATCACGGTGCAATGCCGCACGTTCTTTTTTTAGCAAATAGGCTTTATGTCCCATAATGAGCAACGCCCACAACATCAGCACTAAGCAGGTTTCTTGTTCATAATCTTTAAGCACCACATATACCGAGCGCTGCTCTACATAAACTTCACCCGCCGCTTGTTGTGCCATTTGATGCTGCACAATGGCGTCGGCATTTGGTCTGATTAACATCACGTATATTGAATGAATAACGATAAACGAGAACATTAATGCAAACAGTTGATACAAAAATTCTGAACCTGATTCTTTTCTCATTATTCGTACTCGCTATATATCAATCGGGAAAGACACGGCTAAATCTTCTGAGATTTCTTCTGTAGGAATAAATCGCTCTTTATTGGAAGCCTGCTGTGCTGTGTCGCCTTGTTGCTGCGAGCTTTCTGGTTTACTGTTCACCTTAGAGTCGGCCGCTTGCTGCTCTTCAGGTGTAACTGTTTCAGGCGGTGGTGTGGCCGCTGTTGTTGAACGCGCATTCGCCAAAGAGGCTCTGTACAAATCCGTTAATGTGTAATTTGGCTGCGCTTGCGCCTGACTTAATTCCACCACGGTTGAGCTGTTATTATTGCCTTGCTCAATATCTTTAATGTATGAAGACTGATAAGAATGAATGCCTACACCCGCGCCTAATAGCATTAATGGCGCAAGCTTGATGGTCCCCGAAAGTAGACTCGATAAGCTGGAACTTATGCCCGTTTCTGAACCTAAAGAAGGCGCAGATTTCTGTGGCATCATGACTGAACTTGAATAAACCTTACTATTACGCATAGCTCCCCCATTAAATAACTTCACCGCTTTTACTTATTTGATCCCCATTAATAACGTGTAACTTTCCTAACCTAAACACCTAGGTGTATAGGAAAGCGTGCCAATGCACGAGGTCTCGTTAAGTAAAGCGGGTGTGGGCCTTACTATTTCTGGCAAGTTTTTGTGAATGCTTGTTCATTCACCCTAGCTTGTCAGTACCGCATAAATGTTTAACCCTGTATTATTTTGTATTGTTAAATTTTGTATAGTTAACTTTTGTATAGATAAATTCTATCTTGTTTATGATGACCTTAATTAGCTTGTGCTAATTGACTGGCCGACTGCAAACCACCTTTCTCTTCTGGTGGTGTTTCTGTTTCGTCTTGTGACTTTTCATCTACATAGCGGGCAATTCTAAACCCAACATCAGTGCGGCCTTCAAAGCCATAGTCGCGATAAGCAAGCCGCAATGTGGTCATGGTGCCATGGCGCCAACTTGAACCTCGGATCACATGAAAGTCACTTTTCGTTTTACCAACAGGATCAACTTCCGCCTTTAATGATAATCCTGTTTTAATTTGGTAATAATCATTCGTCCACTCTGCTACATTTCCCGCGAGATCCGCGATCTCTTCAATTAAATCGCCTTGAAAGGTATTCACCGGAGCAGCCACAATAAATCCGTCATCGTAATTAGGTACGATATTCCCCAAAATACTTGCAGCAGTGCGGTCTGCAAAATTGCCTGACTGCACACTAGGAGGTAGTTGTTGCCCCCAGCTATATTTAGTGGTGGTCAACGGAGCGGCAAATGCCGAGGATAATTTGGTGCTAGCCGTCATGGTAGAGGTGTCAGCCATTTTTCCTTTATAACGCGCTAGCCACGTAAACTCAGCTTCGGTAGGCATGCGATATCCATTTGATGATTCATTCATTCCTACCACCACACCCTCTTCAACTTTATAAAATGCAGGTAGGTTTTCCTGTTCTGAAAGCCAATTACAATAAAGTGCAGCTTGATTCCAAGTTACTTTTACAACTGGAAAGTTTTCATTGTTTAAGCTATTTCCCTGTACATTGCCAGAAGAGTGCATCCGTTCAAAACGGCGAAATTGCTTATTGGTTATTTCATACTTAGAAATATAAAACGGGCGAGTTAACTTAACAGTATGCCGAGCCTCGTTAGCACGACGCCCTTGCTCACGCCGAGAAGAACCCATCATAAAAGTGACGTTAGGCTTAAATAGCTTTAGTTCTGGTCCTGCATCAAGCGTAATTTGGCGGGCAATGGTTTCCCATTTATGCTGCTCTGTAGTTTTTAATTGAATATTTAATACTTGTTGCTGGCTGGGTAATGGCGTAACTGTGGTTGAATAGTCTACAAAGCCGTCTTTTTTCACTACCACTTCATGCGCTTTTGCAGATAAACGAACGGTTTGCGATGCCCTGCCCATTAAAATGCCATCAATATAAAGTAACGCGTCACTAGGATTAGCTTGTAATTTTATCTCACCTAAATCGGGCTGTAGATTAATGGTGAGCTTGTCGGTTTCGCCTGACGCTAATTGCACTGTTTTAGTGGCGGCTTGGTAGCCATCTTTGAACAACGTAAGTTGATGCTTTTCATCAGGTAATAGCGCCACACTAAGCGGAGTATTTCCTAAAAAAACGGGGGCTTGGTTAGGCCGAGTTAACGTAACTGACGCATTGGAGGGCTTAGAGCCAACCACTAACTCGCCATCTAAACGCGTAAGCAGCACATCGTTAAGGGAAAATGCTTGCCCGGGAGTGAGGCTAATGTCTTTACGCCATGATTTAAACCCTGGCTTTTCAATGGTAACCAAGTAATCCCCAGCTATAACTGGCGTAACAATGGGTGTTTCACCCAGCATCCATAAACCTGAACCGACTTGCTTTGAAAGGTTTTTCTGAGTTAATTTCACCTTTGCATCTAACGGGGTTGAAGCGATGTTCACATCAGCCCAATTAGGCGCTAAAGTAACCGATATCACTTGATGAGAGTCAGCGCCGTTCACCGTTATTTCTTGCTGATAAGGCTGATACCATTTAGATTTAATCGAGAGTAAATACTGGCCTGCTTCAACATGTTCAATTCGCTCTAATAGGTTACCAACTACTTCATCGTTTAACGAAACCGTGGCCTGCGCTAGCACATTTTCTTGGGGGGTTGGCGTGGCTAATACTTCTACTGTAATGTGACCGGGCAGTATTTGCAGCGTAAGTGGCAATAGTTGATTTTGTGCTTTACCCACTGAAATAGTTTGTTTTAATGGCTGAAACCCTTCTGCGTGGGCAGTTACCTGATAATCACCGGGTAGCATTAAGTAGTGATCAGCTAATTCAAATAGTACGCCGCCTTCAACGTTAATTTGCGCAGTGACTGGCTCACCTAAATTAGATTCAGTGGAAAAGCGTACCGCCTTAGCGGTAAATAAAAACCATATCACTACGGCTCCCGCCAAAAGCAATATACCAAGAACTACAAGCGCAGGCTTAATAACAATGCTTAATCCTGAGCGCTTTACTTGAGTCGGTGTAAAACTGGTGGGTTTTATTACCGTATCATTGACGTTGTGCTTTAAAGACATACTACTTCCTTCTTACGAATACGAGTGATGCCGCTTTTACCACTATTTTGAAGACGTATCTTCAATGGCATTAGGTGTACATTAGATATAACGCCGCCATATATTTATATCGGCGCGAAACAACTTCAATTAACTATTTTTTCTTCACATCGCACCACTACTGTTAACGGTGTTGCATAGGGTTCAAGTGTAAATTCCTGTCTTACGTCGCGATAACCTTGGCGCGTACCAATGGCCGTGTATTTGCCCGGCGTTAACTTTACTTGTTTGTCAGAAAACGCACCCAACGTACCTAATCGATGTAATTTTACTAATGTTTGATTATCAGATTGCAGGTTAACTAATACTGGTTTTTTTATAGCTGCAAGTAATTGGTTTAGCTCATTAATCTGTTTTTGCAATATTGGGCCAGCTGATTTAATCCCTTTTGCATCGGCCAAGGTACGCTGCGCAGCTTGATACACACGCGCATCAGCAAGCCTTAATGGTTTATCAATGGCGTGTGATATTTTTTTATCGAGTTGCAATCGGGTGTTCGTTTTTATTAGTCCGACTTTTGCTTTTACTAAACTTTTATCTACATCCAATATTGCTTGATAGGTGTTTTTTGCTTGTTGCCACGCCTCTTTCTTTTCCGCAGTTTGCGCCTGCTTAAAGAGTTTACTAACTTGTTGTTGACGCTGTTTGTTACCGCTTAATGTAACCCCTTGCTTTGCTTGCTTGGCATTTGGCTTGATAGCAAGTGCCTGTTCAAATGCTTGTTTAGCGGCATGAAATTGATTTGCACTTAACGCGGCGTATCCAACCGACATTTTATGCTGATAGTTGTGATCTTTAATTGTGCTGGAAACCTTCTCGACCAACTTTGTTGCACGCTGCGAATGTCTATCTAACTCAACCGCTTGTTTCGCCATAGTCAGCGCCTGCGCTAATGAGTCTTGAGTTTTCGGTGCTTTTAACGCTAGATTGACTTGTTTTTCAATATCAATAATTTGCTTTAATACCGTTGCGCTACTTAGCCCTTGCTGCGCCTTCTGATCATCCTGATCAATAGCTAGTGCCAATTCAAAGTGCTGCTGCGCTTTGTTTGCTTTACCTTGTTCAATTGCAGCCAATCCGCTTTTAACCTGCTGATTAAATACGCGGTCAGTACGCGCTTCAAGCTCTTCAAAAATCGCTAACGTTTTTGCGTAGCCTTGTTTAGCTTGTTCAAACTGACGCTGGCGATATTCAAGGTCAGCTTGCTCTGCTGTTGCCATCGCTAATTGATAATCAGCAAGCCCCCATTGTGTTACTTGCTGTTTTTCTAATCGGCTTTGTAAAGTAACAATACGCGATAAAATATCCTGCGCTTCACGTCTTTGTTTCGCCAGTTGCGCATCCTGCCAAGGCGACTCTTTAATGGCAGTTATTCCAGCTTGGTTTGTTTCCGCACCGTTTTGAATGCTTTGTTGAGACTGTGTGGAAAGCGAACTATTTGGATCAGTTAGTGCGACCTGCACCTTGCCGGGTAACCAAAACACCACGATCGCGGTCAGCGCACTAAACAAAATAAACGCAAGCGTCTGCCATTTTGCCTGCTTCCACCAAGGCACATAAAAGTCATCTGCATCTGCCATAGCATCTGTGCCTGCTTGGCTGGAACGCTTTACTACATCAAGACTTTCATCTGTCTGCTTTGTATGTGATTTATTTTCTTCCATATTAAAACACTACCACCTTAATTATTGAGCCTACTGACTTGCGCTAACTTTCACTTGTTGTGTTAACTCAATGAATGACCCTTTGTTCAGCAGTCGAGTCTAATTTATAAATGTCGTGCAGTATTTCTCGCCATTGCTTGTATTGATTCTCTACTGTACCAGTTAGTGTTACCGTACGGTCTTCTAACTCGATCACTTGTGGTTCGATGCTCGCTTCTAGCGAATCACCGAGCTCTTGCAGTGCTTCAACATGAATTTGCGCTTCGGCTTCTTTGTCAAAACCGCTTTTAGTTATATATGATCCCGCTGCGGCTGCCACACTTCCCGCTGCTCGACCTAACTGGCTATTCGACTTACCCATTGCAAGCACCCCCGTCAGTACTGCTGCAATACCCGTAATCTTGCTACGATCTGCACTGCGCTGTAATGCTCGCATGGCCATTACTTCCGAGTAACTTTCTTTGCGCCATTGCTGATAAGGCAGTTTCATGGTGCGGGCAAAACCGCCATAGTATTCTTGTAGCGTGTCTATATATAAATAGTCGCGTTCTCTAATTTGTCTAATACGATTAAACATAGGATCTTGTTCAGACGGTAGTCGCACAACAACAAGTAACCCGTCTTCATCTTTTCGTAAATACGGTTCAAATGCTTGCGGTGAGAACATTGCAGCAAATTTAAGTTCAGCAACGGTATGAATAGTGGCTAGCTCATTCATTGCTAAGCTTCTGCGGTAATTTAGAATATCGTTGGCGATTCGGTTGTACACATCCTGAAACGGATCAATATCCACTTTATTGCGTCTATCATAAGCATAACGGCTTGATTTATCTTCATATTGGCGTGTAAACCAGTGTTTTCCAGTCGCGTCCTGCACCGATATTTCAAGGCTTAATATTTCACCGTCAGATTGTAAAATTGTGCCATCTACTAACACATCCACTACCGCTTCGCTGCTAGGCACTACCCTTACCGCGCCCCACGCCGCACTCTGTTGAATGGTTTCCATCAACAGGTAAGAGAAATAGCGCGATTCAGCATGACGAATTTCCGCAAATACGATCTCATCTTCATCACTCTCGTCTTCTTCGCGTGCTAATCCAGGATCGAATAATTTAATCCCTACATCTAGCAACATTGTTTCTGGCAGTTCTTCACGTTCTTGAATCACAGGCGTCACCGAGGTGCTTTTTACTTCAGTAGTCGACATACACCCTTGTAGCATTACGGCTGTTGATAACAACAAAAGCATCAATATTCGTTGCCCCACTAACTGTCCCAGAGAAGTATAATTTTGAGTATTGCTCATTCGTCTTCCCCTCTTACTTGGTTTTTATATTTACGATATTCCTGCCATAGTTTTTCTCGTAGCTCTGGATCTTGCTCTTTTAGCGCAGCTTCACGAATTTGCCTTGCTACCACATCGTCATCGCTACCATCGGGAATATCGACTGGCGCGGGCGCTGCAGGTGCCGTGTGCTGATAATCGCCTTGTCGGGCGGTTGCTGGTAAATTAGGACGAGAACCACCACCTGATGCACCATTATCAATTCCGCCAGCGCTGGCTCCTTCACCTGCATTGCCAGACTGCACTGTGGTGGTGCCATAAGGATTATTGCCACCCTGACCGTCAGCTTCATCTAATCCTGCTTCGTCATATAATGGTCCTGTTGACGCTTGTTCTAATAAATCTTCACTGCCCTGTTCATCCGCTCTGTTTTGAATATATTCGCGTTCACGCAAAATCATGCCATCGTAATCGCCCATTGACTCATCTAGTTGCCCTTCCATTTTGGCAACTTGCTCTGACACCGTAAGTACCTGTTGACTACCAGCACTTCCTTGGCTTGATTGCTGAGCGGAGGCTGGGCTACCTTGCATACCGCCTTGACCTCCCGAGACGCTTGCTGATGCTGAGCTATTTGAAGATGAACTGGAGGAAGCACTTTGTGATGCTGATGACGAAGCCGACTGGCTACTCGAATTCGATGCGCTGGCCGCTGTTTGTTCTTCTTCTGAAAAGTCCACATCATCACTTTGCGATTGAGACTGCTGTCCTGTCATGGGGTCGTTATTAGCGCTTTCACTGTTATTTGCCCCCGCATTTTCCGCTGTTTGTTGCGCCTGTGCATCTGACTGACTACTGGCAGAAGATTGCTCGGTAGGCAATTGTGGCTCCATATAAATATCCGACTCTGATTGCGTGCCTTGTTGTTGCTCGGCAGAAGATGATGAAGCGGTTTGTGAGCTAGATTGACTTCCACTTGGCGCACTAGACTTGGAAGATGACTGGCGACTAGATGACGACGAGGTTTGCGATGACGAACTTGAACTGGACTGCGATGAACTGGATGACGCACTGGAAGGTGACTGCTGGCGTGATTGAGACTGAGACGACGAACTGCTTGATGTACTTGGCGAACTTGGCGGACTCGCTGATGGCGCACTAGGCGTGCTTGGTGGTTGTTGCTGCGAGGTTTGAGTAGACTCACATCCGGCCAACATCACCAAACATGCAGCACTGAATGTTATTAAGCAGCGACGATAATGACTCTTGCTGGTAGTAGAAGCATACGACTTAATGATGCTGGTTGCGATATTGTGTTTAGTCATGATGTCTTTACTCTTCTCACTTGCTGTTCAAGTATTAATGTCAATCCAGTCTGTTTTATTTATTGATACATAACAAAGCCTAGCTTGGTATTCAGTGCCACTTCGGGCTCGCCATTAACGATTTTTGGACGCAATTTTGCAGCCCTTAAACTACGGATCACTTTCGGGTGAACTTGTTCACCGTCATCTAAATTAGACTCAATAACTTCTATATTTCTCACTTTGCCAAAACGGCTCACATCAAACGAGACCAGCATGTATTTTTCTTCTTTATCGATATTTTCAATATTTTTCTCGGGTCTCAGTCCGCGTTTTGCATATTCAATTTGGGGCAATAGTTCTGGCGAATCGAACAGATCTTTAAATTGCATTTCGTCTGCCTGATGTAAGCTGAGTAATTCGTATGCTTCTTGGTAATTTTGAAACGCGGTAGAACGCTTATTGAACAGTAAAAACCAATCAGCCAACATTACTTGAGCACGCGCAATTACATAGGGGTGATCAGGTTCGTTCACTTTTATCACATCAATAATTTTTTGATGTGCTTCTCGGCCACGGCGATAACTCAACTGAATAAGGCGGTACATATCATCAACTTTTTTTGCTCCCATACTATGGGAGTTTTCAGCCGACATAGTTTGTACACGTGAAGATCGTTCGCCTTTATAAGTCGCAAAATAGTAATTAGTTAAAATAATGCCTTTTAACGGTCTTAATAAACGAATATCAGTAGGTGAGTAATGCTGCTCAATTAAATTAGCACCATGTATGAATAGAGAGTTAGCAGTGATCAAATGGGCTTCGTAGCTGTCACCTATTTTCAACGTGTATGCTTTAAGGTGCCACTGCGACAGTTTTTCGATTGCTGGCAAAGTTTCAATATTATTTTCACCATAATGCCTAAAGGTGAGCCAAAGGTAATATTGATATTTATTGTTTACTTCTTCCCACTTTTTCTGTGCCGCCAAGCTATATATCATGTGATCAATGATTTGCAGTTGCGTGATGTTGTATAGCCCTTCATGAATGCGAGTAAGGTGCATGGCACGGCCAAATATTTTATTCGCTTGTGCATGGCGATTTTTATGCTGATAGGCTAGCCCTAAACTAACCAGCTGCTGTGCAATACCATCACCATAATATCCAACCTGATCCTCTAGTGCTTCTATCGCATTTTCATACTCTATAATTCGCTTGTTAATCGATTCGATCGATTGACCGTCAAACATTTTATGCTTGGCTTTTAGTTGGCCATCACGAGAAAAAATACTGTCAGCTGAAATAACGCTATTTGGTTTATTGGGTATTTTGATGGTAACTGGCGGAAGTGGCGTAACAGGCGTGTAATTTGCCAATTTTAATCCGGTATTATTTGGTGCCTTACTTGGCTGTTCATCATCCAGCGCTTTCGCGTGAAGATTGCTCGAATTAATAGTCGTAAAAATAAGTAATATTAATGCCGTTGCTAACGCGTTAAGCCGGACTTGATAGCGAGCGACATTGGCGGCATGAAGATGCTGATAGACGCGTTGTCGAAAATTAACCAACCGCGTGACTTGCTTCAGAGTAGGAACCCAAAAGAGTAATGATCTTAAAAAATGATTCATAATTCCCCCACCAATAACCCGCTTGTTTGCTAAGTATATTCACGTGACCCAAATGCTATTGATTACAACAACTACATTAAGCAGCTTTATTTACCTAACTATTCACTCCGTCCTACTGGAAAACGCCTTGCTTGGCTAGGGTTGAAGGGGGACTACTCAATATCATGTCAATATTGAACACCTATAAACCTTAACTTTCAACGCGTACCGCTTTACTATCCAAGTAAACGGCGCAATCAATAACGTATCACTTTGCTGGTGGGCTAACTTCGCCTAAATAAAATAGAGAAACATGCATATAAAAACATTTAAAACAGCAAGTTACGCATCATATTTAAATAAATAACGGCTACATACCGATATCATTCAATAATTCTTTGTTGTTCATAAAAGTATAGATAACATTTTTTATTTGACCTCATTCAATTAAAAAAATGAGCAATTTTTTATTTCTTAAAAACGTTATTTGTTTACCTAATACATGTGTTCAAATGACTTAAACCCCATTCGAACATGAACAAAAAATGAACAACTTTAAAATTCAGATATTCAAAAACTTAAATGGTTCCAAATAAATTCAACTATTTTTACGCTAAATCCGATTAATTTTGAGAATCACTCTAATTTTTTTAGCAAAGTCAGCTAGATGCGCTAAATCATGCTAAACTTTGACGATACTTACAGCCCTACTCTGCGGGTAATAGCTTCATATAGGCATCACTTTTTTAAATGTTTATCAATAGTATACGTACAAACCTTATCTTAATTTCAACCGTTGCCATTCTGTGTTTTGGTGCAAGTATTTTGTACGTTACACTTGAAAAGCATGAAACCTTATACAGAGACTCTGTACAGCAAAACCTCGCCGCCTTATCTGAAAATATGGCATCAGACTTAGTGAGGCATCTTGCCATTGATCCTCAAGATATCGATCCAATCGAACTCACTACCTTATTGCTACGTTTAGAAAAATATCACAATGTTGAATACGCCAAGGTGTTCGCAAAAAACTGGGAAGAAATCACCCCTTATTATTCGCCTAAGTTTATGAAAAACAATTCATTAGAGGATGCATTTGACACCAATACCTTGAAGTATTTGGATGTGGGTATTCACATTTACAAAGGAAAACTAATTGCCAAGCGCCCCGTAGGTGAAGCAAAGCTTACGCTGGGTTATCTTATTATTGTTACTGAATACCAAAAACCTATTATTCAAAGTAGGCAATCGCTGCTATTAGGGCTACTCCCCTATTTTTCGTTAGTCATGTTAGTTACCTTTTTGGGGTTACTATGGGCGCACCATCGCTTTTTAACGCCGCTGTCGCATTTATCATCCTTTGCTAAACGTGTTCAAAAAACCAAAGATTACTCAACCAAAGTACCCGCTGTGGGTGTATATGAGGTTGCTGAACTGCGTAGCAATATTAATAAGATGATGAAAACCATTCATGCCGAAGTGAATAAGAACACACGTTATACGCAACAGCTTATTGAACAACAAAAAACCATGGAACGATTAGCTAACTTTGATAGCTTAACTGGTCTACCTAATCGTCAATTTTTTATGGAAAATGTGCGTATTGCATTAGCACGAAGCAAGCGTTATTCCTCCAATATTGCGTTAATGTTTTTTGATTTAGATGGCTTCAAAGAAGTTAATGATGCGTACGGACATGAAGTTGGCGATTTCTTACTCATTGAAGTGAGTGAGCGCTTAAAGCACTGTTTTCGAGATGAAGATATTATTGCGCGATTAGGCGGCGATGAATTTTTAATTTTAGTGAACGATGAGCCAGACGACTTACAACTGATCACCATTGCTGAACGCGTGATAGAACAGTTTAAGCGCCCCATTATGGTTAAGTCTTGGGAAGTGCAAATTGGGGTCAGTATTGGCATTGCACACGCCAGCGACTCTAACTTTAATTTATCGAACTTTATTAGTAATGCCGACATTGCCATGTATCACTCTAAAGCAAGCGGTAAAGGCACTTACACCATGTTTGCATCGCACATGATGGAAGACGCAAAAAGACGACTAATCATCGCTAACAGCTTAGCCCCTGCACTACAGAATGATGAATTTACTTTGTACTACCATGCCAAAGTTAACGCTGATGAAGAGATCGTTGGCTACGAAATTTTATTGCGTTGGATTAGCAAAGAGCACGGCTTTATATCACCTGCCGAATTTATTCCTATTGCAGAACAAACTGGTAAAATGTCAGCGGTTACTCAATGGGTATTAAAACGTATGTGTATTGAAATGCCCACACTTTTAGAAGTAAACGACCCGCCAGTTAGTGTGGCCGTTAACTTGTCTGTGTATGATTTAAAAGATTCAAATTTAATTAATTACATTAAAGACTTATTTGATGAGTATCGAATTGACCCTAAGCTAATTGAATTTGAAATTACTGAATCAGCCTATTTAGAAAATTTTGAGAAAGCAAACGCCTTCTTCGAACAAATAAAAGAACTTGGTAGCTCATTGGCACTGGATGATTTTGGCACAGGTTACTCGTCATTAGGTTATTTAACTCAGTTACCAATTAATACGTTAAAGATAGACAAGCAGTTTGTTGATAACCTTGGATTATCCGAGCGCGATACACTCGTTATTCAAACTATCATCAACATGGCACATAGCCTAAAACTAGATATTTGTGCAGAAGGTGTAGAAACACGTGAGCAGTTTGATGCATTGGTGGGTTATGGCTGCCACCAGCTTCAAGGTTACTTGTTTGCCAAACCAGTCCCTCTATCTGATCTTACACAAAGAAAATCATAATAAAAACGTTTGATTTTCCTGCAATTTGACCGGGCTTTGCTACACTTTCATTACTTCCTATAATTGGTTATTTTGTTAATTGTTTATGAGAAAATCACGGCTCTGCCTTACTAACAATTCAGCTAAACTGTGTTCAGCGTTAATGCTTGCAGTAAGTTGTTGTGGTTTTTATTCTCAGGCGAACGACAACCTCCAACTTAGTGGCTTTGGTACACTAGGCTTAACATTAGCTGACTCAGACATTTATGGCTTTCGTTATGATGTATCACAACCTAACGGCGTTTATAAAGATGAAATAGACTTTAGTGTTTCATCGTTAATTGGCGGACAAGCTGAGTTTACGATCACGCCTGAATTTGATGTGGTGACTCAAGCAGTAATAAAAAAGCGCTTTAATGCAGATATTGATGACTACATAGAGCTCGCTTTTTTACGCTATAACCCATCGCCTGACTGGACATTTCGAGTTGGCCGCATGGGAGCCAATATGTTCATGATGACGGAGTATCGTGATATAAGCTATGCCTACACCATGACTACTCCTCCTCCAGAGTTTTATGGTTTGATCCCGCATCGGCAACTAGATGGAATTGAAGCCATTTATCGTCAACCTGTTGATCGAGGTATTTTACAAGCCTCCTTATCGTACGGCCGCTCTGAGGCGTATATCGTCAGTGATTCATTTGAATGGAACGTCAAGCTTTCTCCTATCCTGCTGATGGCGCTTGACTACGAGTATGACAACTGGCTTTTTCGCTTAAATGCGACACGAGCTAAAACCACCAATACCAGCGACCCGGGCATATTTGTTGAACAGTTTATTAGCGAACTTCCAGAATCAGTTTGGCCTAATAAAGATAAAACGCTAAATAGAATCAAATCAAAAGATAAATACGCAAACTACTATGGGCTGGGATTCAAATACGACAACTTTATTTGGCAAGTGCAATCGGAGATTGCTTACATAGACTACAAAACGGAGTCATTACCCGACTCATTAAATGGCTACCTAAACGTGACAAAGCGATTTGATGAACACGCCGTATTTGCTGGCATATCAAGTACACGCTCTCACTTTTTAAACTTTACGGTGCCGCCACTGGCTAAGCAAATTCCAGAGCTGGAAGAAAACTTTCTATCATACGTAAACTTCTACGGGACAAATCAAACAACATTATCAGCAGGGTGGCGCTGGGATTATGCAGAAAATTGGGCGTTTAAATTACAGTTAAACCGAACTCAACCACAGCGCGGAGGCGATCGAATTTACTTAAAAAGCGTTGATGGAGGGCATGAAAACGCCGTTCATTCTCTAATACTTAGTGTGAGCTTTATTTTCTAATGAACCAAATTAAGCTCTTATTCATCACAATATTACTTATTTGCACTTCGAAGATATGTCACGCCAATGATCCATTAGTGATCATTGTTAATATTGATAACAAACACGATACCCTTACTAAAAAGCAATTAATTGATTTATATTTAGGTCGGTATGTTGCCTTTCCAGATGGCACCACTGCCGTCCCACTAGATCGTGAAAAATCAGCATCAATCAGAAAAGACTTTTTTGAAGCATTAACCGAAAAGCCCATGTCACAAATTAACGCCTACTGGTCTAGAATTAAATTCACAGGCAGGGTATCACCACCACAAGTTGTTAGCGACGATCAAGCCGTTATTGATGCTGTATCAAAGCAAGTTGATGCAATCGGGTACATTCCTCTATCTAAGATTAATAATAAGGTTAAGGTGGTTTATAAAATTGCTAAATAGACAAAGCCTAATAACTCGGTTAACACTTGCCATCTTTATCGTTTCTCTTATTGTAGGTATAACCGCTGCAATAATGTATTACAGTTATGCTTACAAACATGAAGTTGAGCACGCGTCCACCAGCATCGACCAAATTGTCAAAACCATCTCCAGAACAGCTTCAATAGCGCTTTATGTTGAAGATAAAGACTTAGCGACAGAAGTTATTAACGGTCTAGCATTAAATGACACCATTACAGCCGCTGCAATTGCAGACAAATCAGAATACCTCGCTCAGGGTGAAAACTTTAACATTACTAATGCCCAAACTTACCCTTTAACGAACCCCTTCTTTACAGATGAAGTGTTAGGTTATGTACACATAGTTCCTAATACACAAATTATCATTAATCAGGCAAATCAAATTGCTGTTGGTAATGCCAAAGCGTTGGCCTTACATACCCTTGTGGTTGTGATTATATTTATTTTTGTCGCTTACTACTTAATCACTAACCCCTTGGGTAAATTAAGCCAAATGATGCAGCATATTATTCCTGGGCACGATAATCGAGTAGCACCACCTAAAGGCCATAAGCACAGTGAAATAGGCAGTGTTAGTGATAGCATTAATGCATTTTTGGATAAAACCCAATCTCTATTTGAACAGGAGCGCAAGCTAAGAACAGAGCTAGAAGTGCTCGGAAAACGCTTGCGGCTATTATTCGAAAATGCAGGCACTGCATCCTTATTAGCTCGGCTTGACGGTGAAATTATTCTTTATAATTCAGCAGTCACCAAGCTTCTTAATAAGCTTGGTTTTGAAATGGAAGACAACTTTACACGATTTATTAAAGACGTGTTTCAAGACCCTGCTACTCTTTTAGCATTGTCTCAAACCGCGATTAAGGAAAATGAAGTGGTACAAGGTGAGTTTCAATTAAATAATCATTGCTCAGATGATGAAATTTGGATCCAAATTTTAATAATGACCACGGTCAATGATGAGGGTGAAACGTTCTTACAAGTGTTTGCTAACGATATTAGTAGCCGTAAAGCTGAGCTTAAATGCCTAAAGCAAAAAGCCAATTTCGACAAGCTTACAGGATTATTTAACCGCCAAGGCGCCATTCCAGCTATTGAAGAACAAGTAAAACATAACAAAACCGTTGCCGTATTACTGTTAGATCTTGACGGCTTTAAACCTATTAACGACATTCATGGTCACGATGCAGGCGACAAAATGCTGCAACATATTAGCGAAAAAATTTCTTCTTCAATACGTAAAGATGATATTGCTGCCCGTTGGGGCGGAGATGAATTTGTTGTCACCATTCATGACATAGACAAGCATGCAGCGCGAGTTATTGCCGAAAAACTCATTGGTAATATTTCCACCCCACTCTATTTAACGGCACAACAATGTAACGTCACCGTTGGCGCAAGCATCGGCGTTGCCTTTTATCCAGAAGACGGCGATAGCGTTGAAAAGTTGATTGAACACGCTGATGAAGCGATGTATGAAGTAAAACGCGCAGGCAAGAATGATGTGAGTTTTTATCGTAAAAGTGTGACCCATCACTAATTCGACAGAACTTATGACGACGAAAGTAGCAAAAAAACGTTATATGACATAACCTTATTTACTCAATCACCATTTAACATCTAAAAATAATAAGAGAAATCCCATGGAGCAATTGACCGAGCTTTATTACAAAATGCTAGATGTTTTACCTTTAGTGCTGTTAGGCATACTCATTTTGGTGGTGTTTATTTACGTTTCTGGGCCTATCACTCAATGGTTAATGCGACCACTCAGTATGCTAAGTAAAAGTCAGTTGATACAAGTTGTCATGCGAAGAGCACTCAGGTTGCTAATTATCCTTATCGGCTTATATGTCTTTTTATATTTAGCCGGGCTCACTCAATTCGCAGTAGCGATAATAAGCGGTACAGGCGTAATGGGGTTAATTCTCGGTTTTGCTTTTAGAGACATCGCCGAAAACTTTATCTCAAGCGTATTACTAAGCGTGCAACGACCATTCAAAATTGGCGATGTCATTGAAGTGCAAGGGCAAACGGGTGTGATTAAACAGGTAACTGCACGTGCGACCACCTTGGTTGATTTTGACGGCAACCATATTCAAATTCCTAATGCAACCATCTATAAAAATATCATTAAAAACTTTACTGCTAATCCTAAAATGCGAGGTCACTTTATTCTAGGCATTGGCTACGATGCCAGTATTAAACAAGCTCAGCAACTCGCGATGAATATTTTAAAGAATCATCACGCAGTATTAGACGAACCAGAACCTCAGGTGCTAGTAGACAACTTAGGCTCAGCAACCGTTAATCTTAAAATCTACTTTTGGATAAACAGCGAAAGTAATAGCATTCTTAAAGTTGGCTCCTTACTTATGCGACTTGTAGTCAGAGAGTTTGATAAGCATGACATCAGTATGCCTGACGACGCCCGTGAACGCGTTTTCCCAGAAGGGGTGCCGCTCATTACCGCCGAACAAGCAGATACCAACTCAACCAGTGGCGAAAAGGGAAGTAACGAAAAAAACAGTAACGAAAAAACCAATGCGTCACCAAAATCAGCCGCGACTAAAGGTGACGTATCAGATGAAACAATAAAACATGACCAAACTGAGCAACCAGAAACAGATGATGTTTCGAGCGACACTGATGAAATTCGTCAGCAAGCCGAACAAGCAAGAGATCCAGAACAAGGGAATAATATTTTATAAATGACAAGAAAAGAAAAAGCGCGGAATAATCCGCGCTGATTTATGAAAGCTACTCCGCTTGGGTACTCACTCAGTTTTCACTCGCTAGCACACAAGTATTACCTTATGCGCCATGCGCGATATTTTTTACCTTTAATTTTTCCATTTTCAAGCTTTTTAAGCGCAGCTGCCGCTACACCTTTATCTACACCAACATAAGCGCAATGGTCAAAAACATTAATTTTACCAACGTGTTTGCTGTCAATGCCAGTGTCGCCAGTTAATGCGCCTAAAATATCTCCTGCCCGTACTTTTTGTTTTTTACCGCCGCCAATGCGAATAGTGCCCATCGTAGGTGTGTATACCGCTTGATTAAGTACACTGTCATCAGGTAATGCTGACTCTTCTATACGCATGTCTAAGTAATCTTCAATATTCACCACTTTATGCGAATCATTATGACTGAATAGACTGCATGCAACTCCTTTACTGCCTGCGCGCCCCGTTCTGCCAATACGGTGTACGTGCGTATCAGGATCATGTGCAAGCTGATAATTAATTACTGCGTCTAAATTATCGATATCTAAACCACGTGAAGCCACATCAGTCGCCACTAAAATAGAGACGCTTTTATTCGCAAAGCGCACTATTGCTTGATCGCGATCTTTTTGCTCTAAATCACCATTTAATGCCAGTGCGCTAAATCCACAACTAGCCAGAAAGTCGGTTACCTCTAATGTTTCAATTTTGGTATTACAAAAAACCACGCATGACGCAGGTTGATACTTCATCAGTAACAGCTCTAATCCGGCAAGGCGCTGATCATTAGGCACATTAAAAAATAACTGCGAAATGCTCGACTCACTATGTGTCGATGCCACTTTCACGGTTTTTGGGTTAACGAGTAACTTACTGGCGATTGACTCGATTTGCTTAGGAAAAGTGGCGCTAAATAATAATGACTGACGTTGCTTTGGAGCTTGTTCAATGATTGCATCTACTGCATCCTGAAACCCCATTTCGAGCATTTTATCTGCTTCATCTAACACTAATGTGTTAATTTGCGACAAATCTAAGCGCTCTTTTTCTAAATGATCTAACACTCTACCCGGGGTACCAACAATGATGTGCGCACCATGCTCTAACGAACTAACTTGAGCGCGCACAGGCATACCACCACACAAGGTTAAGACTTTTATATTTTGAATGCCGCGTGCTAACTTTCTAATTTCAGTTGCAACTTGGTCGGCAAGTTCTCTGGTTGGGCATAAAATTAACGACTGGACGCAAAACTGAGTGACGTCCAAGTTTTGCAGTAACCCTAAACCAAACGCGGCCGTTTTACCTGAGCCTGTTTTAGCCTGTCCTATCAAGTCATGTCCTTCAATGATTAAAGGCAGTGACTCCGCTTGAATAGGTGTCATTTCGTTATAGTTTAACGATGCGAGGTTACTAACCAGTTCGCTTTTTAATGAAAGTGAAGAAAAAGATAATTGCGTCAAGTGAATGCCTTAATGAATGTAGAGATGAAATGAGTGTAGAAAATATCGATAGATTTGCGCACCTAACAGCGATTATTTAATCATCGCTGTTAGGTGTATTTTTGATAATCGTTTATATCAGTGCACTTATGCGAGTGTTATTTATGCAACAGTAACTTTTGCAAACTTACGCTTACCAACTTGGTAAATTTCAACGCTGCCGCTTGCTACTTGCAGTTTATTGTCAGTAATTTTGTCTTTACCGTTTAACTTTACAGCCCCTTGTTTAATCATGCGCATTGCTTCAGAAGTAGAGGCTACTAAGCCAGCTTCTTTTAACAAATTAGCGATACCAATATTACCTTCCTCAGCATTGACTGTAACTTCTGGAATGTCGTCTGGTAATGCATTCTTTTGGAAGCGTTTAATAAAGTCTTGGTGCGCTGCTTCAGCATCTTCTTCTGTGTGGAAGCGGGCAATGATTTCTTTTGCTAATGCAATTTTGGTATCACGAGGGTTTGCGCCATCTGCAATTTGTTGCTTAAACGTCTCAACTTCTTCAACTGGCCTAAACGACAGCAATTCGTAGTAACGCCACATTAATTCGTCAGAAATAGACATGATCTTACCGAACATATCGTTTGGCGTGTCTGTAATGCCAATGTAATTATTTAACGACTTAGACATCTTTTGAACGCCGTCTGTCCCTTCAAGTAATGGCATCATTAATACCGTTTGCGGACGTTGGCCTTCTTCTTTTTGCAACTCACGGCCCATTAATAGATTAAAGCGCTGATCGGTACCACCAAGCTCAACATCAGCTTCTAATGCTACTGAGTCCCAACCTTGTACAAGTGGATATAAAAATTCATGAATCGCAATCGACTGACCGTTAGCATAACGTTTTTTAAAGTCGTCACGTTCTAGCATACGTGCAACGGTTTGGCGTGCAGCTAATTTAATCATGCCCGCAGCGCCTAATTTATCCATCCATTCAGCATTAAACGCAACCGTAGTTTTTGCAGGATCAAGTATTTTAAAAACCTGCTCTTTATAGGTTTCAGCATTTGCAAGCACTTGTTCTTTTGTTAGCGGCTTACGGGTTGCATTTTTACCAGTGGGATCACCAATTAATGCGGTAAAGTCACCAATCAAGAAAATAACTTCATGGCCTAATTCTTGGAATGTGCGCAGTTTATTGATTAACACGGTATGACCAATGTGGATGTCTGGTGCTGTTGGATCAAAGCCAGCCTTAATTTTAAGCGGCTTGCCCGTTTTCAATTTTTCTTTTAATTCATCTTCTAACAAGATTTCTTCTGCACCACGTTTTATTTCTAAAAACGCTTTTTCCAAATCAGCCATGTTTTACTCCGCGCTAGTACCAGCAATAGATCTTAATAATTTTTTCTGCGCGCGATTCTACTTGAAACTGGCTATTAATGAAATACAGCAAAATAAATGTACATTTTTTATTCAGCCGTATTTTTTATCTATCCGTTTGGAATATAAATAAAAAATGCATAAATTTCAGATGTTCACCTACAAATGATAATGCTAATGAAGCGCGCTAATTGGCCGATAACATTGTAATTAATGCGAAATAATTATATTCTCAATGGTGATTAACTCAATTTTCCCTACAATTTATTCAACCAGAAGTTAATATTTATGCAGCAGTTAGTTCAAAACTTACCAAAAAAGCACCGCCTGATTATCGCCTCATTAGTGGCGCTTATTACGATTATTGCTTTATTACCTTCCCAAAAAGCAACAGCATCTAAAGTTACAAATACAACTGCATTAGAGATTGGCAAGCGCTACGAGCTGGCATTAGAGCTTGAACAAGCGCAATTAGCCGATCAAGAAGAACAACTCATCGAAACTACGCAAAAAACAATAAAAGTTAAGCGTGGAGATAATTTAGCAAAAATATTCAAACGTGCAGGCTTTAGCTCTCAACTACTACATAAAGTTATTAATTCAAATTCAGAAGCTAAATCATTAACCAAAATTCATCCGGGTGAGCATATTGTATTCATTAGCAACATGCAGCAAGAGCTGGTCGCACTTCACTATGCAGTAAACCCAACCAAAACCCTCATTATTGAAAAACAAGCCAACGACACATTTTCTTCAACATACGATATTAAAGAAGTTGAAACACGTAACGAGTTTGCGTCAGCTGAAATTACTTCTAATTTCTGGAATGCAGGCATTGAAGCGGGCTTGTCAGAAAAACAAATCATGCAAGTTGCTAACATTTTTGGTTGGGACTTAGACTTTGGATTAGACATTCGTAAAGGCGATAGCTTTTCTGTTATCTATGAAGAAAAATATATAGATGGTGAACATGTTGGCGAAGGCGACATTGTTGCTGCCGAATTTGTAAACCAAGGTGAAAAATTTCAAACCATTCTGTACAAAGACGGTGAATATTACACACCTGAAGGTCGTAGTATGAAAAAGACCTTTTTGCGTGCTCCCGTTAACTTTAAATATATTAGCTCTAGCTTTAACCCTCGCCGTAAGCACCCTGTAACCGGTCGCGTTAGCGCGCACCGCGGCATTGACTACGCGGCAAGAACAGGCACACCTGTTGTTTCACCCGGTGCAGGAAAAGTAATAAAAGCAGGCTATAACCGATTAAATGGTAACTATATTTTTATTAAACATGGTGAGCGTTATGTAACCAAGTATCTTCACCTTTCTAAAAAGATGGTAAGAAAGAATGACTGGGTTAAACAAGGCCAATTAATTGGTAAAGTAGGTGCTACAGGTCGTGTAACAGGCGCGCATTTACATTATGAATTTTTACTAGACGGTGTACACCGCAACCCAAAAACCATTATGAATAAGTTGCCTAAAGCGAACCCTATTTCTAAAAAAGAACGTGCTAATTTTGCACTTCACGCAGAAGAACTTCTGCTAGCATTAAACACTAAAAAGCGTGTATTACTTGCTATGAGAAATTAATCGATGTACATCGGGATCATGTCTGGAACCAGTATCGACGCCATAGATGCCGTACTGGTTTCATTTGACGATAGCGGCACACACACACAACCTACTTTAATTCAACAACACACTCATCCATTTTCCTCTGCATTACAACAAGCGTTAAATCGGTTATGTCATTCCGGTGATAATGAAATTGAGTTGATGGGGCAAGCAAGCCATCAATTAGCAATAGAATACGCAGACGCGGTTCAAGCATTACTAGAACATGCTGACATCAATGCTGATCAAGTAACCGCGATTGGTTGCCATGGACAAACCATTCGCCACAGGCCTAATCAAGACCACCCGTTTACCCTGCAAATTGGCGATCACTTTACCCTAGCCGTGAAAACAGGAATAAACGTAATAGGCGACTTTCGCAGCAAAGATATGGCGTTAGGCGGGCAAGGTGCTCCCCTCGTTCCTGCATTCCATAAAGCGGTCTTTCAAAACGATAAACACGATGTAGTGGTTGTTAATTTAGGTGGCATTGCAAACATTACTTATCTACCCACGAATACCGCAAAAGCGCCTCCAATCATCGGCTTTGATACAGGCCCAGCTAATACTTTATTAGATGGCTGGATCAGGCACGTTAAACACAAGCATTATGACATGAGCGGTGCTTGGGCGAGTCAGGGGACAGTTAATCAGGACTTACTAACTGCTTTATTAGCAGATCCCTACTTTGCTCAGGCTTATCCAAAAAGTACTGGGCGCGAGTATTTCAACCTTGACTGGTTGGCATCACTATTACCAAACGGTCAACAGTTAAATGACTTTAAGCCAGAAGATATTCAGGCGACTTTGGCAGAATTAACCTGCATTACAGTGGCTGATGCAATTAAGCAAATTTCAGATTCAGCACATGTTTATATTTGTGGGGGCGGGGCTTACAATCAAAAATTAATGTATGGCTTGTCACATCACCTACCAAATTACCCCTTTGCTGCAACAGACATGTTAGGCATAGCACCCAATTGGGTAGAAGCAATGGCATTTGCATGGTTAGCCTATGCCTACGAAAAACGTATTTCAGGAAATATTGCCAGTGTGACTGGTGCTAGCAAAGACACCGTATTAGGGGTTAAGTACAGCTTCAACTAATCAATGATTAAGTAAACTGTGAGTGGGTGAAGTCATCCCTGACTTCGTGGTTGGTTGTCTATTTTTGTGGGATTTACTTCAGCTGATTAAATTGACCATGCCCCATGTTAGGTGCTTGCCACTTATCAAGTTGCTCTACCTGTTGCAGCACAATCATGCGGCTTTGATCAACCAGTTTTACTTGAGTGATATGAATCGGTGCACGAAACCCTTGTAGCTTGCTCATGTTAAATGGTATTTCAACACTTGCTTTACCATTTAGCCATTGCGCGACCTCAACGGTTTCAATTTTTTCTAATTCACCGCTTTTATTTGTTGCTTCTAATGTCGCAGTAATAGCGTAACGTCCTGCTTCAAGTGCATTTACTGGAATTGCAACGGTACGCTCGCCATGTGCGTTAATACGTAGTGTTGAACCTACATCTAACTCTGCAGTTTTAACAACATTTGAAAATGGCACTTTGATGGTTCGCTTAACCGCCTTTCCATTCACCATTTCTGTTGTTGTCAGCTCAATGTCATAAAACCCTTTATGTGCACCAACATGCATTAACGGCTGTTGAAATACAATGTTGCCTTGCTCAAACGCTGCAGCTTTTGCAATGCCATCTGGATTAATTAAGCGCACAGTGGTGTTACTATCAGAAAGTGATTTAGCATTGATCTTTGCATCAAGCTCAAAGCTGCTTTTTACGTTTGCTTGAAACACACGCGGTGCTGTTACTGCTAATTTAACTTGGCTATTTTTTTCAACTACGTGAACTAAATAACGATCATTCGCAGCCAAACGCTGTTCAGATTTTAAATACAAAGCAGATGCTTTATGCGTGTTAGCTTTGCTGAGCTTTGTATTGTTTACTGGCTGACTATCAAGCTTAATCGCAACACTACCATCATTAAAGCCAGCAAATTCCATGTCTTTTTGTGACGCTAACTGCGCCACTTTCGCGCGTTGATTAGTCGTTTTATCAATAATATATAACTGTTCTGCCTGTAACGGAGCAGCATTTGATGACGTAGTTTGTTTGCCAGTCGCCTTCGGTGCCAATCTAACAAAGGCATCTGCGCTGCTGTTGTACAACTTAACGCCTTGATTAAGCTGCTTTCCTGATACCTCTTGCCAATACTCTTTACTTTCAAGGTTTTGTTGTTTAGCCGCAACACTCATTGCTTGCTGAACTTCAGGCCATGTATAACTTACACGCTGTTGACTATGCTCGATGCCAGCAGACACCGCATGCGTTGGTAACACTTGTACTTTATAAGCGGCGGCGTTATCAGTGTTAGCAATGGCAGTTTGCGCAAATAACGCTGTAGACAGTGCCGCAGTTAGGGCTGTAACTTTTTTATTATTAAATTTCATGTGGTTCTCCTAGATGCGGTCACGGATTAGTTTGTCTAAATCAAAACACTTTCTTCGGCTTTGCTGATGGCTTAAAGGCTCTTGCCCCTTTGTTTTCTGTTTATCAACAAACCACGTGCTGCCTGCGGCTGATTGCGACGAACACTCTAAAAAGCCATCAGAGCATGAATTTAGCCAGTTTTGTGTTACTTCTAACCCCACTTGATTATGATAACCACCACAATAGCTGTCACCATCCCACACTGCAGAATCCACATCACTCCCCACTACCGCTTCAAACGTTTTTGGTAAACTTGGACGCCCTGCTGTGCCAAATAGCCAATCTTGATTGTAATTAGCCATCCAGCCAACTTGCTGCATTCTTACTGCATCATTTTTGACTCCAACTAACCACCCCACAACCGACTCAAATACATTACCTGCAATTGCTGCATCTGCTAATGGTGTACCACCACTAGAAGGCGCAAGTGCAATCACTCGTGAAGTTTTATCAATAATGTTTGGATAACGACTATCCCATGTAGGATTAGACATAATCCAACGCATTACATTACCCCCATTTGAATGCGTAATGACTTTTAAATCAGTGATTTGTTTTTGCGCCATGAAGCTACTGACCTGATCTGCTACACAGCCTGCCGCACGAACATCCCACATATATTGCTCAAAATCACAATTGATAACTGTTACAAGCGACTCGTTTGGAAGCCCTTTTTTTACGGAGTTAATGAAATCCCCAGTCCAATAATCATCATATGCATTGGTTTGCTTACCTGTTCCATGAATTAATGCAAGCCCTGTATTCGCAGAAGCGATTGACGACGCAAGGCTTAGCGCAACTACCCCGATAAGTTTTTTATTCATATCTTCATACTCTTTTTTATTATTAGATATCGGGTTTTACTGTTGTAAAACCGTTAGATGTCCGAGGTGCGTCCTCAGACCTCATTAGGTATGGTCGATATTTATTTATAGCGCAAACCTTTTTAACCAAAATTATACATTTTCATGAGCAATAAGCCGTTTTCTATGAGTTAATTACTACCTAATTTAGGGGCTTGAAAGCATCATAAAGATAGAGTAAAGGTGGTTTTAGCGCTAAAATTTAACGAATCTGCTAAAAATTCATCTTGGAAACTAGCCTTGCCAGCCTTCAAAAAACGCTATTTTTTAATTTGATTTATATCGTTGTTGTTATCAAAAATTCATCTATATTTAGGTTACCTGTGGTGGAACAGGAGACAAGATGAATATACAAGATTTACACATAGGCATGTTATGTAATACCAGAAAAGGTTCGGGAACAGTGGCATGGGTAGACGCAGAGTCGCGCTCAGTCCATATGACCGACGTATCTGACAATCATCACTTTGAAGTTAACTTTGAAGATATTTTTGATGATGCACAAATTCACAATAGAGAAGATACGTATTATTAATGTGCTTAGGTAGCAAATGAAGGTACACCCTAGATGAGCTAAAAACATTGTGCTCATACGTTACTACTCGTAAGTAGTGAAAATACCGTCATTAGCTGTACATGGTGTAAGTTTTAAAGCGGCGAGTAGCAAAAGCGACAATAAGCGAACGATGCCACGCTCAATAAATATCAATACGCCGTGGGCTAAATGCTAAAATCGCTAATTCATTGGTAAACGTTACATACATACCGTATTAATGTATTAAGTGCCTGCTGTTATGCTTACATCCATATTAATTGCACGTGCAAGAAACAAAATGGCCCACCATAAGGTGGGTCGTTCTCTTTCTGTGCTTACATTCTTTCATCATATGCATTCACGCATAAGCGCTATCACTTGTTAAGTTTCAGTTAATTTATTTTCCAATATCCTTGTAAAACTGACTTTTAGCGATTAAATTAATTTATGTCTGACTAGGGCGTGCCCTAATTGTTGACCGTTGTGGCAATCAGTGAGATAAGCAACACAAGTTTTCAAACATATATAAATTGCAAATAGAGGAAACACGTAAATTTGCGCTATGAATGTAGGCTGTTGTTGCGCTCAAATCTAAATTACTTAATTAACCCTAAAAAATCTTAAGGATTGAGTATGAAAAAATTAATCACAGGGCTTTGCATTTTACTATTCAGTATTTCTGTTCACGCCGACCAAGCACTTTCTAAATCGCTTATCAAAAAATATGTCGCATCCACCGAAGAAGTCGATATGCTTGCCGAGAAATATCCGGTCGTTAATCAGCAGTTAGAAGACTTAATGACTCTTGATAAAAAAGAAGTCATTACTTCTATGAAGTCATCTGGGGCTTATTCAAAAATTCAATCTGCTATCGCATCCTATGGTTTTAATGATGTTGAAGCCTACCTTGATATTGGCTACCGAATTATGGGAGCTGTTTATAAAAGCCAGCTGCAACAAATGCCAGACAGCGCCTCACTTGATACCTATGTCGAGCAAATGCGACAGCAAATAGATGCAATGAAAGAAAGAGGTATGCCAAAAGAAGCGTTAGCTGAAATGGAAGCAAGTATTGAAGAGCAACTTAGTAGCATGGAATTTATGAAAAAAGCGGCGGCTTCTGCCTCAGAAGAAGATGTTAAGTTTGTGAATGAAAACATGGCTTGGATCATGAGTGTGATGCCAGCAGAATAAGTACATTCATAATAATACATTGTTGTTCGTACTATTATGCGTTTGTGCTTACTTGCCGTTTATATTTATCGTCATTGCGCAGCATTAATATCAATTTTCTGAAGTGATAAAAATGCTGCCAACCGTAAGTGAAGTTAAAAGGGCTAGTAAGCTCTAAGTTATCTCACTAGAGCTACGCCCCAACACCTAGCCTACTAATGCTAGCAAAATACCTGCGGCAACCGCTGAGCCCAATACACCTGCCACATTAGGGCCCATCGCGTGCATTAATAAAAAATTATGCGGATTCGCTTCCAACCCCACTTTATTAACCACCCTAGCAGCCATTGGTACTGCAGAAACACCTGCGGCACCAACCAGCGGATTAATTTTACCACCTGATAAGCGGCTCATTAACTTTGCCATTAACACCCCTGATGCAGTGCCTATAGCAAATGCCACAGCACCTAATGATAAAATGCCTAGGGTTTCAAACGTTAAAAACTTATCTGCACTTAGCTTTGAACCAACTGCTAATCCTAAAAAGATCGTCACTATATTAATGAGTTCATTTTGTGCAGTTTTGCTCAGTCGCTCAACCACACCCGACTCTTTCATTAAGTTGCCTAAACAAAACATACCTACTAGCGGCGTCGCAGCGGGTAAGAACAAAATAGTCATCAATAACACAGCTAAAGGAAATAGCACTTTTTCAAACGTAGAAACAGGGCGTAATTGCTCCATTACAATACTGCGCTCTTGCTCTGTTGTTAGTAACTTCATAATTGGAGGCTGAATAATGGGCACTAAGGCCATGTATGAATATGCGGCTACGGCAATCGCGCCTAGCAAGTCTGGCGCTAGCTTTGATGCCAAAAAGATTGCAGTTGGTCCATCGGCGCCACCAATAATCGCAATGGCCGATGCATCTTTCAACGTGAAATCAAATCCTGGAATTAAATTGAGTAAAATCGCACCAAATAGTGTGGCAAAAATACCAAATTGCGCAGCAGCACCTAAAAATAACATTTTAGGATTGGCAATAAGTGCACTAAAATCTGTCAGCGCACCAACGCCCATAAATATAAGCAGTGGAAAAACGCCCGTACTGATCCCTACTTCGTAAATATAATACAGTATCCCCCCTGCCTCGCTAAAACCTGCAGTTGGGATATTCGTTAAAATCGCACCAAAGCCTATTGGTAATAACAGTAGTGGTTCAAACTTTTTTCTAATTGCCAAGTAAAGTAACAACGCGCCCACAGCCATCATTATTAACTGGCCTAACTGAAAGTTTGCAAGCCCCGTTGATAGCCATAATGTTTCTAGTCCTTTCACCAGTACGCTCCTTAGGCCAAACTAAGTAAAGCGTCACCAGCGTTAACCGCATCGCCTTCTTTAATATTAATCGCCACTATTTTGCCTGCAGTTGCAGCTCGTACTTCGGTTTCCATTTTCATTGCTTCCATGACAATCACAACATCCCCGGCAGCAACTTGATCACCTTCAGCCACCTTAATTTTAAAGATGTTACCCGTTAACGGGGCATTTAATGTTTCTGTACCGGATAAAGAAGTAGATTGAGGCACCGTTTCATCTTGTGACGGTTTGATGTCTGTTAACTCTCCTGTAGCAGCCACCTCAACCGAAAATACTTTACCGTCAACTCTGACCGAATAAGATTGTGCAGCCTGATCGCCAGCACTTTTTCCTGATGACTGAGTATTAGACTGCTGTTTAGCTACTCCTTGCGCTTCGGAAGGAGCTGTAGGTGCAGGCTCAAATGCGCTCTTATTATTACGGTTCTCAATAAACTTTAACCCTACTTGTGGAAACAGTGCATACGTAAGTACATCACAAACCTTATCATCAGATAACGTAAGGCCCTTCTTCTGCGCGATATCTGTCAGTTCAGCGGTTAAACTAGCTAATTCTGGTTCAATATTATCTGCTGGGCGGCATGTAATAGGCTGCGCCCCGTCCAACACTTTTTCTTGAAGGGTTTTATCTACTGGTGCAGCTGTTGCCCCATATTCTCCTTTAAGCACACCTGCGGTTTCTTTAGTAATCGATTTATAACGCTCGCCCGTTAGCACGTTTAACACGGCTTGTGTACCAACTATTTGTGAAGTAGGTGTAACAAGTGGAATGAAGCCCAAGTCTTGGCGCACTTTTGGAATTTCTAATAACACTTCGTCTAAACGATCTGCTGCGTTTTGTTCTTTGAGCTGATTCTCCATATTGGTTAGCATGCCACCCGGCACCTGAGCCAATAAAATTCGTGCATCAACCCCTTTTAAACTGCCTTCAAATTGAGCATATTTTTTTCTAACTTCACGAAAGTATGCTGCAACCTCTTCCATTAAACTTAAATTCAATCCGGTATCGCGCTCAGTACCTTCAACCATGGCAACAACAGTTTCTGATGCAGTATGTCCATAAGTCATACTCATAGAAGAAATTGAAGTATCTAGCATATCAATACCTGCATCTATGGCTTTTTGATACGTAGCAGTGCTTAAGCCTGTGGTAGCATGGCACTGCATGGTAATAGGTATATCAATCGTTTCTTTTAAGCGAGTTATTAACTCTTCACAGTCATACGGCTTTAATAATCCAGCCATATCTTTAATGCAGAATGAATGGCACCCCATGTCTTCTATTTGTTTTGCCATATCCAGCCACGTATCTATGGTGTGAACTGGGCTAACCGTGTAAGACATAGTTCCTTGAGCATGTGCACCTGTATCAAGCGTGGCTTTCACCGCAGTTTGCAAATTACGAATATCATTCATTGCATCAAAAATTCGAAATACGTCTACCCCGCTCTCATGCGCCTTATGCACAAATGCCTCAACAACATCATCGGCATAATGTCGATAGCCTAATAGGTTTTGCCCTCGCAATAGCATTTGCTGACGTGTATTTGGCATCGCTTTTTTAAATGCTCTAATACGCTCCCACGGATCTTCACCTAAGTAACGAATGGCAGCATCAAACGTTGCCCCACCCCACGACTCCAGCGACCAATAGCCAATTTGATCTAACTTATCAGCAATCGGCAACATATCTTCTAAGCGAAAACGAGTCGCCAAAAGTGATTGGTGGCCATCTCGCAATACCAAATCTGTTAACAGTAACTTTTTAGTCATAAGGACACCTTATTATTAATTATTTTTATCCTGACGATATTGATGTACGGCCGCTGTAATGGCGGAAACTATTTCGGGAGTAACGACTGAGGTTTCATTAGATTTAATGGTAGGGGTTAATGGCGTAAGTGGTGTACTAACCACGCTGGAAGAAAGTGACAAGGAAAGCCTATGCAATAGTTTTATTGCAAATACCAACATACCCAAAAAGATAAAGACCACTACCATACCCATCAGCATGATATTGGCAGCTTCAAAAAATAATGCACTGACCTGTGCCATTTTTACCCCCTAGTGCTAAAGCTTTAGACTCCAAACATCGTTAATACACGTTTTAGAGTATTTACTCTTGCATAGAAAAATTAATAAGTTAAGAGCACAACTGTTTGTTTTGATTATGTTGAATATAGCAGGAGAAAATAGAAGCGTAATATTTGAGGGTAGAATTATTGAATTTTTATTACTTTGGTATTAACCGCCTCACTATTGCTTGAATAATAAGGCAGTTAATGGCTAGGTAATTTTAAGATCGCTTATTAACTAATGTATACCCAATACCTCAGCTGAGCGTATCGGATCGAATGGTTTAGTTAGCACATGAATTTTCGAGAGCTTTTCTCGTGTTGCCTTATCGATTTTATTAAACTCTATTTCATCTTCTAACAACAGCTTAAAGCTATTAATAATCAATTTGTTACTATTAATAGCCGCTACCTCGTACGCCTCATCCAACGAAGAAAGAACAGCTGATGCAACTAGAAGCTCCTTTACCGCTTCGCTTGAGCACTCAGTTGTTGACTTAATAAAATAATACGACAGTGCCGTTATTTTATCTTCTTTTGATAGCGACACTGACTTAAAGGTATCGGCAGGCAATACTATGGCTGATTCTCTGCATTTACTCTCAACCTGTTCTAGCGCTATCAATTTTTTATTGAAGTTGTTCGAAGCCTGCGTGACTATGGCTTTATCATCATTAGCGCTAACTGAAAAGGCTAAGTGTAAAATAAGCCCAAAAAGTATATATTTCATATTATCCTCAGTTTAATTTACAGCCATAATGAATAGCTTTCCAAAACTGCTTTTCTTTACTGTCTTGTATTTTTAAAGCCATTCTTCCTGAAATATCCCATACTCTCTTTCTTGCGATAGATGGAGCTTCCATCATGGCTGAAGTAAATGTGCGAAAATCATTTGAATAAACAGAAAAAGTTGACTTGATAGCGCCATTTCCTACAAACAAATTTGCTACCATGCCTACCGCAGACATTTTGACTAAATAGGGTGATAAGTCTTAGATATCTCGTATATCTTTAACGGCTTGTTTACTACGAGATGATTACTCTAAATTACTTATATCTGGACACTCCATTATTTCCCCTTGATTATTTCCTTATAAAGTTGCGTCATAATAATCAGAGCAACACTCCAAATCAACAAAAAAACACATTTAAGCAACATTAATTACACAACTAGGAATTGCTTGAATAATAGTGCTGAAATGAAAATTGTTTGAGGGGATGATTACATTCAGCTCAAATAGAAAAGATCAGCTGAAGTAAATAATGAAAATAGAACGAGACTAATAACACTTTTGTATGAATATTGAGGTTTAATCTAAATATGGGATTGATATACGCGAAAGCTTTATAAGTTAGTGAAATTGGCCCGCTCGGAAGGATTCGAACCTTCGACCGCCTGGTTCGTAGCCAGGTACTCTATCCAGCTGAGCTACGAGCGGGCTGTAATGTTTGAAATATACTTATAAAGTATATCTCTAATTTCACTAATCATCCTGATTAAATCATTGTGAACACAATGAGGATTTTATTAATATTACAGTCTTAATAAAAACTGGCCCGCTCGGAAGGATTCGAACCTTCGACCGCCTGGTTCGTAGCCAGGTACTCTATCCAGCTGAGCTACGAGCGGGCAACACAAGAAACATGGCGGAGAGGGAGGGATTCGAACCCTCGATAGGGCTACAAACCCTATACTCCCTTAGCAGGGGAGCGCCTTCGGCCACTCGGCCACCTCTCCGTTCTGTTGTGGGCGTGTATACTAATGGATAATGAAAATATGTCAACGCCTTTTTTATAAGTTTTTTCTATTTGGCGAGCTTTTAATCAAATTAGCTATTAAACGTTCAAAAATCATTGGTAGTTGATAACTTTCTACCAATTATCACCTATTAAACGAGAATGTACTGCCCTGCACCTTGGTAAATCGGGCTGTACATTCTCATTCTTACTTATAATAAAACTAAGCTTGTCGCCTTAACACTACACGTACTGAGCATAGCAGCAAGAGCAATAAACAATGTATGAGTGAAAAAGCCCCTCCGCTCTTTTTATTTTCTGGAATATAAATTGGTACCGGATTTGGTGGATTTTCTTCCGCTTGAGACGAATCGTCATTCTCAATTACAACCAACATACTATTATGAACACTAACGTTGCTTCCACTTAGCTTCAGATAGAACTCTCGACTGTTATCCACAACATCGTTATTAAAAATAGTGAGTGTAATTTGCTTTTCTAGTTCATCGCTTTCAAATACGATTTCTCCAGTGTTGTCTGCATAGTCAACGCCCGAATATGCAGTACCATTTTCAGTCCAATACGATATAACCGCACTGCTATCATCTCCGCTTTCTCGTTTTACGGTAACAGTCACACTGCTGACAGCTTCACTCACTGTGATAGCGTCTGTGGTAAAACCAAAAAAGCTCAACTCGATGGGAGTCGTTTCAACACCTAAAAACGATAAGTAATATTTAAGTAATGGCGCTCTAAGCTCACTAGGTAGTTTTGATAACAAACAACTTGCAATCACTACTTTATAACCTGCGCGTTCATGGGCTGCGGCACAAGTGCCAATCACCTCAACATGAGTACTACCTATATATTCATCACCTATCATTGATACCAATGGCAGTGTAACCCCACTAGTATTGCTTAGTTGTAAGTTATCCATTTCAGAATACCTGTAATATTGACCACTAATATCGGCAAAATCAGTATCTTGATTTCCTTGGATTTGGTCGATAAATATGGTCTTTCTACTATCCGAAAGTAAGGAAACCCCCATGGCTTCACTAAAGCTTTCTGAATTTGCACTACTCAGTACGTTTTCACCTTCTAAAATAAGTTTTCCGCCCTCATTTAAATAATCCACCATTATTTGCTGCTCACGGGCTGTTGCAGCTCGTGCATTTAGATTAGCAACTCCATCACCATCTTCATCTGAGTCTCGATATGAACCATAATTAATCATTACCAAATCAAAGTCATTTGTTGAAAGTGTAGGAATAAAGTCACTGACGATTGGAGTAATACCCTGTGCTTTTAGCATGTTTATTATTGAGCTTGGCGAGTCTGCATTGTCTTTACTTAACGTAATCAACAACGCTGTGGGGCTATTAGGTAAACTGATGATAGATGTGTACTCAGAAGTGCTGTAGCCCTCTGAGTTATAGGCTTTTACTTGTAACTCATGGCTGCCATATTCAGCAAAACTATCTTGCCAAGTAAAAGTAAAAGGGGCGCTATTATCTTGACTCAGCAGCTCGCCTTTAAGGTAATACTCCACCTTAGCAATGTCGCTTGGCATCGATAGTGTAACTGATTTCCCAGCCTTAAATACTGGATTACTGATAATTTCATTTATATCAAGTTTTGGTAATAAAGCCTCTGAAATAATTTCAGCTTGAAAAGTCATCACACCGTTCTGCAACTTAATTTCACTGATAACAACGCCCGTATGCTTTCCACTAATGTCTTTACTTGCAGGTTTAGTATCTGGCGAGAACACATCACCGCTTTGGAAGAAGTCACCGCTATCAAAAGGGCGTAATAGCTCAATATCCCCATTACCATCAGCTTGAATGAGTTTAATCAGCTTATGCTCAGTGTCTCTGTTATTATATTTCCACCCGCCATTTTCTTGCTGAACACCATTCACATGCCAAATTGCAAGGCCAGTGTTACTGCCTAAACTGCTATCGTTGCCATTGTTGTCTCTATATTCAACAAGAAAAAACTCATCCAGATAGTTTTCATCTACTTCCCCTGGCATAATGATGAAAGCATCACCGCTTGAGGAAGCTGGTCTTAATGATACTTGTTGTATGCTGCCAGTCGCGATTTGCGGCGTAATCCACCCTAGCATCATTTTATTATAAGCATTATGATCGCCCACTAACATAGCATCCATAATGCCTAAACCACCCAGCCCACCAGGCGCCCCAACACTGACATTCACGTCATATAAATCTGACAGTCCGAATGCATGACCTATTTCATGAATTAATACACCGGGCGAAAAAGGTATAAAAGGATAGTTATTACTTTCCTGCAACGATGCAATGCTACGAAAGCGCTTACCATCTAGCATAAAGTCTAGATTCTCTAAACCAACTACCGAACCAAAATGCGCATTCCATGCTGTTCTGCCAACGTATGGCCCCGTCCAAATAACAATAAAGCTATCAATGATCCCGTTGCCGTCATTGTCGTATTGAGAAAAGTCATGTCCCTGTTGGTCATAATAAGTAAGCGCTTTCAACACCTCCTCTGCTTGGTTGGTATCATCGCGATTTGCATTCACTTTATACCAACCCAGCACATCGCCTTCTATTTGTAACTTCCCATGTGAGGAGCGTTGATAAAAATTAGTCAGACTTTCATGCGGATAATCTTCTGCTACCCCATCACCAAAGATTTTTTGATACATAACATCTGCAGTATCAGTTTCAATATGAGGATAATCTTCAAACTCCAACAACAATACAAAGGTACGTTGCACTCCTAAACTAGGTAATCCTGGCGGGGTCGGATGCATTAATTTAGTGAGTGGCGTTTGTGCCACTGTGCTCTGATTTAATGCATCAAAAGCAACACTGCTCGCATTACTTCGTTTTGCCTTTTGGATAAGATTCGAATGACAAGCACTATTTTTTAAACAACTATGTGGCGCTGGTAATACAACCTGCTCAGCTAACAAGAGTTTAGAAAATAATGAAGAAAATAAAACAATGATAAATACAAAAATCGAGAAACGATTCATCGCTATACTGTCCTTAGTTTGATGCCAATGTTTTAGGCATACTAGTAATTAACTTTGAATATCTCTTAACAGCAGTTTCAACTCATATTAATCTGAGCATGGATTCTATATACGAAGCGAAATATCGACCATAAGAGTCAAATACACACTTCCCACACCATCATTACCTTAAATAGAGTAAAACATAGGAAAATATTTTCGAGGTTTAAAGCAAGTGAGAATATAGCCGATTATTGGTTAATATAAAATCGTATAAACAATTTAATTTCAAATAGTTAAAAAGTAGTCGTTGTAAAAAGTAGAGTAATTGAAGGTGAAGGAGTTAGATCGAGATTTATTGCAGATAAAATAAAACCGACTTTCGTCGGTTTCTTTTAATGTTACGCGCTTTCGCCATCCGAGCTTTTTTCAGCCTGTATTCGCATATAGATTTCTTCTCTATGTACAGACACTTCTTTTGGGGCATTGACACCAATGCGAACCTGATTTCCTTTAACGCCTAAAACGGTAACAGTCACATCGTCACCAATCATTAACGTTTCCCCAACTCGACGAGTCAAAATTAGCATTCGCTTGCTCCTATCATTCCAAACTTAGGCAGTTTTTAGCCCAATAATAACCAAAATCACAAAATGTGAATTCTATCACACATTTTCGTGTAAACCGAATGCTGAATGTAATGCCCTTACACACAGCTCTAAATACTTTTCTTCTACTACAACAGAAATTTTAATTTCTGAGGTAGAAATTAGTTTTGTTTTAATACCTTCTGCTGCTAAAGCGCTAAACATGTTCGCCGCAACACCTGAGTGAGACTTCATCCCAACTCCAACAACAGAAATCTTAGCAACGTTATTGTCAGCTTGCACACTTTTTGCACCTATTTTTTCAATAAGTTGCGATAATAATGCATTTGTTTCGTCAAAATCGCTGCGATGAACGGTAAAGGTAAAGTCGACTGTACCATCACGCTGAATATTCTGCACGATCATATCCACTTCAATACCCTGCTCAGCTATTGGCGACAAAATATCTGATGCTAAGCTTGCCGATTCACGTATACCGGTAACCGTTAAGATGGCTTCATCACGATTAAACGCTATACCTGACACTAAGGGTTTGTCCACTTTTTCTTCCTCATAAGTAATTAGTGTACCTTCGTCTGGTGAAAAGCTTGAAAGCACCCTTAACCTTACTTTATGGATCCCTGCGTATTCTACGGCGCGAATTTGTAATACTTTAGCACCCAAGCTCGCTAGTTCTAGCATCTCGTCAAACGTAACACGCGACATTCGTCTGGCGTTAGGTTCAATACGCGGATCAGTAGTATATACGCCGTCAACGTCAGTATAGATCTGACATTCGTCAGCTTTTATTGCAGCAGCCACTGCAACTGCCGTGGTATCTGTACCGCCACGACCAAGGGTAGTGATATTTTTTTCCTTATCTCGCCCTTGAAAGCCAGCAATAATAACCACTCTTCCCTGCTCGATTTCTTCTAAGATACGAGCGTGATCGACCGATTTTATTCTTGCTTTGCCAAATCTATTATTGGTTTCAATCCCCACTTGATCAGCCAACAACGAGATTGCCGAATGACCACGACGAACTATCGCCATAGACAATAACGCAGCGGTTACTTGCTCACCAGTTGATATCAGTACATCCAGTTCACGTGAGCTGGGCTTAGTATCAACTTGCTGAGCAAGTTCAATTAGTCGGTTTGTTTCTCCAGCCATTGCAGAAACAACCACCACAACCTGATGGCCTTGTTGGCGGCTGGAAATTATTTGCTCAGCAACTGCTTCGATACGCTCAACTGAACCTACCGAGGTGCCACCAAACTTTTGAACAAGTAATGCCATACAAGCGCGCTAGCTATTACAGCTTTTCGCTTACCCAATCATTTACAGAATCAAGTGCAGCTGGCACTGAATCAGGCTGATTGCCACCAGCTTGTGCCATATCAGGGCGACCGCCGCCTTTTCCACCCACCTGCTGAGCAACCATATTGACTAGTTCACCTGCTTTTACTTGCCCAGTTAAATCTTTAGTCACGCCTGCAATCACACTTACTTTGTCGCCATTTACCGCGGCCAGTACAATAATGGCAGAACCTAACTTGTTTTTAAGGTCGTCGACCATACCACGCAATGACTTAGGATCAGCTTGTTCAAGATTTGCCACTAATAACTTAGTGCCTTTAACGTCAACAACGGCATCCGTTAAGCTTGCTCCAGCTTGGCTGGCTAACTGCGCTTTCAATTTATCGATTTCTTTTTCCATCGACTTAGCGCGGTCTAGATTTTGCTGAACACGCTCTGCCACCGAGAACACGTCACCTTTTACAAGTTGCGCGGTCTGTTCTAACTGTGCAGTTAAACTATCAACAAATTCTAATGCAGCTAAGCCTGAAGCCGCTTCAATTCGGCGTACACCGGCAGCAATACCAGCTTCTGATACAACTTTGAAGAAACCAATATCACCGGTACGTTCTACATGCGTACCACCACACAATTCAATTGAAAAGTCGCCCATACTAATAACACGTACTTCATCATCGTACTTTTCACCAAATAAAGCCATTGCGCCTTTTTCTTTAGCAGCGTCAATATCCATTAGCTCTACTGTTAATTGCTCATTATTTATAATCTGTTGATTAACCAAATGCTCAACTTCTTTTAATTGGTCGTTGGTTACGGCTTCATAATGTGAAAAGTCAAAACGTAAGCGATCTGGACCTACCCATGAACCTTTCTGTGTAACATGCTCGCCTAATACTTGTTGTAATGCAGCATGAAGAAGGTGAGTTGCAGAGTGATTTTTTTTGATTCTTTCGCGGCGTATGTCATCAATTTGTGCAGTTACTTCATCTGATACATTCAATGTACCGACCGCTTTTCCTTTATGAGCAAACGCGTTACCTAATTTAATGGTATCTTCAACAATAAATTCGCCAGATCCAGCGATTAACGAGCCTGTATCACCTATTTGTCCACCTGATTCAGCATAAAATGGCGTTTTATCAAGTACAACTATCCCTTGTTCACCATCATTTAATGCCGTCACAGGAGCACCGTCTTTAAATATCTCTAACACAGAGCTGGTTGTTTTAACGTGCTCATAGCCTTCAAAAGAAGATGCATTATCAGACTTTATCTGTTCGTTATAATCTGTGCCAAAGCTACTCGCTTTTTGTGCGCGCTCGCGCTGCGCTTTCATTTCTGCGTCAAAACCTGCTTGGTCGATCGTTAATTTGCGCTCTCGTGCAATGTCTGCGGTTAAATCTGCAGGAAAGCCATAGGTATCATAGAGTTTAAATACGATATCGCCAGGAATAACATCACCTTCTAACGCGCTAAGATTATCTTCTAAAATCGCTAATCCACGGTCTAAGGTTTTTGCAAATTGTTCTTCTTCAATTCGCAACATTTTTTCAATAACGGCTTGTTGCTTAACTAGCTCAGGATAGGCTTCTCCCATTTGCTCGATCAAAGTAGCAACCAGTTTGTAGAAGAAGTTTTCAGTGGCACCTAATTTATTACCATGGCGAACAGCACGACGGATGATACGGCGTAACACATAACCACGGCCTTCATTAGATGGCATTACACCATCAGCAATTAAGAAGCTACAAGAGCGAATATGATCAGCAATCACGCGAAGCGATTTGTCTTCAAGAGAACTAACACCAATAATCTCGGCGGTAGCTTTAATTAGATTTTGGAATATATCAATTTCATAGTTACTGTGAACATTCTGCATTATTGCCGCAATACGTTCTAGCCCCATACCCGTGTCAACTGAAGGCTTCGGTAATGGTTCCATTGTGCCGTCGGCATGACGGTTAAATTGCATGAAAACCAAGTTCCAAATTTCAATGTAACGGTCACCATCTTCTTCTGGCGTGCCTGGAGGACCACCCCAAATTTCTTCACCGTGGTCAAAAAATATTTCAGTACAAGGGCCACAAGGACCTGTATCACCCATCGACCAGAAGTTATCTTTGGCACCAATGCGTGAAACACGATCAGGTGCAACCCCGATTTCTTTAATCCAGATTTCTGCGGCTTCATCGTCTTCTTCAAATACTGTCACCCACAGCTTTTCTTTAGGCAGCTGTAATACATCGGTTAAAAACTCCCATGCATACTTAATAGCGTCCGTTTTAAAATAATCACCAAAGCTGAAGTTACCCAACATTTCGAAGAAAGTATGATGGCGGGCTGTATAACCAACATTTTCTAAGTCATTATGTTTGCCACCTGCACGAACACAGCGCTGAGAAGAAGTTGCACGCGTATAAGGTCTTTTTTCAGCGCCTAAAAAGACATCTTTAAATGGCACCATACCCGCATTAGTAAATAATAAGGTTGGATCATTGCCTGGAACTAAAGAACTACTATTTACTTTTTGGTGCTGTTTGTTTGCAAAAAACGTTAAAAACGCATTGCGGATCTCAGCTGTGGTCATGGTCATAAGAATTCGAACCTTTTTATTTCTAAAAACTTTTATACTTAATTAATACTAACGCTACTACTAACACCCGCTACGCGGAAAACTAATTACCAAGAAAATGGTGCTTCATCGTTAGTTTGTTCTTGAGCCGCTTGCTCAATTGCATAATTTATTTCATCAAAAGAAAAGCCGCGATATTGTAAATAACGCATACATTTTGCTTTGTCTTTATAATCTGTCACTGAAATACCAGAAAACTTTCTATTATATGCTGTTAAAGCGCTTTGAAACCAGTCTATTTCTGTACAATTTAAACACGTTTCTACAATATTTTTTGGAATGCCTTTTTGTGCCGCATCACGTAAAATTCGCATTTTACCCATACCGCTTGCAACCCTTGCTGCAATAAAGCGTTCGCAATATCGCTCATCGTCAAGCCACCCTTCCTTTATACACGTATCAATGACCGAAGTAACATGGTCGCTTGAAGCACCGCGCTGTAATAACTTGTCAGCTAAGTTCTGTTGAGAATAGTCGCGCTGCGATAGCATCCGCACCGCAGTACTATACACTTTGCTTTGACTATCTAAAGTTGCAGTGCTTTTTTTAAACATTACCCTAAAAACATACCATCGTTGCCATTATTACTATCGTCTTCATCCGAATTTTCACTTTGCTGAACAATCAGCGAGGGAGCAAAAATATTAATAAAAGAAAGATAAAACGAAATCGTTAGAACAGGGATAACGATAATCATCCCGACCATAAGAGTAGGAATAGTTAAGGCGATAAGTAGCATACTGATAATGCTGTACACTGTAAGTGGAATTACATTGCGCCAACAAGCAAAAAAGCTCCCTTTAAAAATTTCTGGTAAACTTTTTTCTTTAGTAAATACAGCAATTGGCACAGCATAAGCGAATAGCATCATATATATCGCAGACACCACTACCACTAACACTATTTGACCAAAGTCAGGCTTAGCACCCTGCTGCAATGTTTCAAGAATAGGACTCAATGCAATTGAAAATAATGCAGATAGTAATAAGGAAACCACAGCTAACCGGAATAACGTAAGTTTATTTGGTAAGTGTTTTATTGCCGAAAAAAACTGCTCAAAACGAATATGATGGCCTTGACGTGCATGTTCGATAACAACGTAATAAGCCGCCGTAATAAAAGGGTTAGCAAACATAATCAATAATCCAAGTATTGGATGAAGTTGACCTGCAATAAAGAGTGATGATGTAAAAATGCTGATTGCAATAAAGCTAGCGGGTTTAATTTTTAAAATTTCCCATGCATGCTTTATCCATAAGCCACCATTTTTAGCTTTAAGAGATAAGGTATTTAGCGCCATTTTGTTTTCTATAGAAGACTGAATAAATTAAATTGGCGACATAATATAAGAATTAACAACAATAGTCAGTTATTGCGGTTACTTTGCAGGGTATTTTTAAGAAGAATATTGCACTTGGCGCTACCATTTTTGCCAAATCAGCAGAAAATTATTCGCTGGCATTTCAATTCTCTCTTGTAATTGCAGTTCAGTGCCTGCCCACTTTTCAAGTTCAGCGATATCCCTTATACCACCATACCCTTGCTGCAATAAACGTTGATTAAATGCGACATTTGATGCTGTGGTACAGCGACCGTTCATTTTAAAAGGGCCATATTGCGCAAATATTCCATCTACGGGTAGGTTTTTAGATATTTCTGACATCATGATTGCTACCTCGTTTGCTTGCATAATATGTGCGGTATTCGCTGAATACACGGCATCTACAGCTAAGGGCCATTCATCAAGTGCCGCATTATATTCAATCGGGTCAATGATATTAGACAGCGCAGCTTCACTAATCCACGCTGCAATCCCTGATAAATTATTTAATAGATCACTTGGACACCACACTAAATGTGATAACCCACGCGCAAGATGTACAGCGTGCTGCCCAGTGCCCGAACCTATCTCCAGTACTGTTGCACGGGTAGCAAAATACTGTGTTAACTGCTGAAGAATAGGTTCTTGGTTATTCTCTGCTGCTTGGCTAAATCGTTTAGTCACCGTGTTAACTCACTTCTTCCCTATTTATATCTCAATTTAGTGTAACGAGCATCTCCCAATAATTGAAGTTTCGTTACCAAGGCTTACGTGGATTAGATCCAAAATTTACAAACATCTGTAAATATTACAGAGGCGGTACGTATTGAAACCATCACAAAACGACACAACGTATTGATTTTAAATAATTTAATAAATTGGCACGCATGTTGTAACCATTGAATCACAAATATTAAAAACCTTCCTCCGGCTTTCGGTTGAAGTGGCAAAAACAACATGGAGCATCATTATGAACAAACTATTACTTACTACAGCAATCGCGGCAGTGTTAACTATTCCAGCTTGTGCAAACCATGTAGACAAAATCGACAGTGACTTCGCTAGCCTTGATAATGACAACGATGGTTTAATTTCTAAGGTTGAAGCTGATGATGACAATATTTGGGAGCACTTCTCAAATATTGATACCGACTTAGATGGCAACATCAGTCGTGTAGAATATGACACGTATATGAAATTAAACACTGGCCGAGTTGCTGAAGATTCAGAGATCACTGAGTCAGCATTTAAAGCAGAAATTAAGAAATTCGATCGTATCGAAAATAGTTTTGCAGCATTAGATAATGATAGCAGCGGTTATATTTCAATTGAAGAAGCCGATGACGATGATATTTCTAACCACTTTGGTTATATAGATACCAATAATGACCGTCGCGTTAGCCAATATGAATTTACTAGTTACATCAATAAGTATGGTAAAGATGTAGCTGAAGATGAAGCGTTAACAACCGTTAAAAACAAATAAAAACCAGTATTTTTCATCTGTAAAAAAGGCGTTAGTCCCATGACTAACGCCTTTTTGTATTTATTATTAGCTCTTAATTAACCCTAAAACAAATTAATTACATTTCGCGTTTAGAGCGCTTATCATCATGATCAGATTCCATTGTGATCAAGTCAAAATGATTTAATTCTGGTATTTCTGTTTGTAATTTAAACTCTAAATGATCTAGTTTTTTCACTTTTTCACAGAAAGCATCAGCACGAACTTCTAAAGACTCTGCTCTATGCTCAATCATCTGTTCCATGTCTTCACCCATTTTTTCCATGCGTTGTTCAAACTCAGATAAATCACCACCATTCATAACCAGCTCCTGCCCTACATGAATTAATAATGTTCCCATTGCACTTTTCACCGCACTTTCAAGGCTTTCTTCAATTTTCCTTTCAAATTCAGGGCCAAATATTTGATTATCTTTATAGTCTGAGTGCTTAAGTACAACAGTATCTGAGTCTAGAAAATGAGATGAAATCGTTGTTTTCACATTATGCAATTGACCGTTCATCTCGCCTATTGCGTCATGCCCCTCGCCTAAAACAGCTCCTAAAGCTTTATTCACTGCATCCATTGCTAATTCTACTCCGTCGATTGCTATATAAGCCATTTCAGGAATGGACTGTCGCACACCTTGTGCGTATTCCGACACCAATGATTGTTGGTGCGAGTTAAGTTGGACATATTTTCCATCTACCATTAATGACTGGTCGCTAGCAAATACAACTTTGTGCCTAGCATCACTGACCTCAACAGCACCTTGATTTATCTTCAAGTCTTGCTGAATATTAATATTACACTCTTGATGCGCCGCAACATAACTCGTCATCATCAGCGATGATGCAACCAGAATAGACTTATGAACTGAGTTAAATTTAGTTAATGCTTTCACGATAGGTTCCTTTTTCTACTTTTAGTCAGCCTTAGGGCTTTTTATTCTTCACTCTATGTAGATTTTACAGCAACCATTAGGCCAATTTAATTTGCCTTTAAATATCAATAGGTTATAAAGTTAATTTATAATACTCGATTTCAGTGGATAAACAAAGTAGTCAAATTTACTATTTTTTAGTTAACTTATTATCATGGATGAATAAAAGCATTTAGTTTATTCGCTCACAATCGGCTTTAACTCCACCGAGTTACCATCAGGATCTTTAATATAAATTGAGTCACTATAGCCAAATGCGCCATACCTTCTGCCAATTTCTCCGACGTCCACCTGCTGTGTCTTCAAGTACTGAGTTAGTGCATCTATATTAGTGCCACTTATCGTAAGACAAAAATGATCAAGGTTATTGCCTGTGTCGCCAGGTGCTTCACCGCCTATTTTACCTAGCTTGCTATTCACGCCCACAATATCAATTAACGCACTACCTGCGCGTAATTGGGTTAAACCAGATGTCGCTTGATGATCTCGCTCTACAGTTGCACATAGCACGTCACAATAAAAACGAATTAGTTGCTGTGGATTGGCAGTTCGAAGCACTAGGTGATCAAGCGCAACTAATTGGAAGGGTGTTGCCATATTGATTCCTTTTGTGATGAAACCCACCTGTTTTAGTCTTCTAAAGTGACTAAAGCAAGTGGGTGAATGGATAAACTAACGCTATAAAAGCTGACAGTAGGAGATATTAGCCTAGCCCGGCTAACAATACGAGAAGATGTATGAATATAGCAATACTGATGAAACCAAGCGCTAACACATCGCTTTTAATACACACCCCATTAGCCGTTTGCACTCCAACTAACATTGACGCAACAGCACTAATGGTTAACAACACGGCCGATGAAGGAAGTGTTAAGTAAAGTGCAAAATAAACTGAAGCGAGTGATGTGGTTATTGACAATAATAACCACGCATACACTTTCAGCCTAAAACTAAACTCTTTTTTATTTTGAGTATGATTACTCTCTAATGCTGGGCTGTGTAACGCCGTACTTTCCAGATTAGATGTGTGGTTGACCAATTCCATAGTGATACACTTATATTACATAACTCATTGGAGTTTATGATACGGTAAAATTTATGTAAACAAATTAATCTAATTACCATAAAGTTTTTTAATTCATATGTTTACAGGCGCTACATAATGTCAATTTTAAACGTGATAAGCCCTGAATATCAGCTACTTATTACTTGTTGAATGCAATGCAATACGATTTCCCTCAGAGTCTTTAATTATTGCTCTACATCCATACGGCCCAATATCATGAATTGGATCAATGACTTGCCCACCTTGTTCCTCGACTTGCTCTAATGCGTCTTTAATACGACCATCCACATTTAAATAAATAAGCACTCCAAGTTGATCTGTGACTTCATTTTCATGTGGTATTAGGCAACCTCCATTTCCTTCATTATGATCTAACACCCCAAACGTAAAACCATCATGGGTTTCAGTCGTTACCTTTACCGCTAATACTTTTGCATAAAACTGCTGGGCACGTTTTAAATCTTGAACAGGTATATCAAACCACACGCATCGGTTGTGCGTAGAATTTAAATCACTCATAGTAAATCCCTCTTAATTAAACTCATTTAAATGTATACCAGTCTGTCAGTATTGCAAAAAAAAACCGCTGTAAAATTATTAACAGCGGCTTTTTAATTCAAAGACTTACAAACGTAAGTTTGTTTGGAAGAGGTAGCTACATACTATAAGCAATACCGACATATATTTGTCTGTCTTGCGTGTTATAACCAAATGCAGTTTCGTAATCTTCATCAAATAAGTTTGATACTTTCGACTTCAACTGCCATTGCTGATTGATTCGATAATCAGCAGCTAAGTTTACTAAATGATAACTATCAAGCTCTTCTGGCCCCATGAATGTTGCATCATCTCGATCACCTCGAAACTGATACTCTGCAATCAGGTTTACTTCATCAAATTGCTTAGTGAAGGAGTAATTAACAAGCTCTTTTGCTCTTCTAATTAATTGTTTACCCGTTGATTTATCTTCAGTGTCAATATAACTCATGTTGAGATGGTGTAATCCGCCCAACCCTTCAAACTGTGCAGATATCTCCAAGCCTAATATCTCAACTTGATTAACATTTTGCGGGCGCCAAGTACCACCAGCATCAGGCTGCCATTGAATAAGGTTTTCAACATCATAGTGATAAATACTAAAGTCGAGCTGAACATCGTTCACGTCTGTTTTCATTAACAACTCAACCGTGTCAGACGACTCTGGTTTTAGCGCGAGAAAGTCTGTCGAACCAGCTTCTACAGGCCAAAATAGGTCATTGAATGTTGGTGCTTTAAACGCTGAACCAAGATTTAAACTAATTAATGCATTATCCGTAATTTCGTAACCAAAGCTTGCATTATACGTTGTTTCAGAATCAACAAACTCAATATCGTCGTAGCGCACTGCCATTTCAAGAATAAATGAGTTTAATTGATAGCTTGATTGCGCAAACACGGCAGATACATCGCGCTCAGTTTTAATATAACTGACACCACTACTGATTTTTTCTTGGTAGTAATCCGCACCAACATTAAGTTGCCACTCATCAGATAATTGACTGTAATTTAATACTGACACTTCATTACGGCGAGATTCGAAAACACTGCCTTGGCCTTTTAGCGTTCCGTTACCAAAGTTTTCTCCTGAGTCACGGCTCTGTCCGATTGAGAACGACAATACATTATCGGTAAGCCAATTATATTGCGCGCCTAAGCGCCATGCATGATTATCAATTTCCGTCTCATTTTCGCCCCAGCTGTTGTCATACTCATTTTCACCTGTGTAAGCATTAGCTAGCCAGTTAACTGACAATGCTTTATTAATATTTTGCGCACCGTTTACTGATACAGAGGTAAATTTGTAGCCATCATCATCAGGCTCTTGGCCTTTTGTTACGTCAAAACCGTCGCTACTTTCACGTGCAACCGTAAAACTGGTTTTACCGTCGCCATGGGCAACACCTAAATTGGCATTGTACGCTTGATAATTATCAGTACCTGCTGTCGCACCAATATTAACTTCGTGCTCATTCGCTTTGCGGGTAAAAATTTGAATAACACCACCTATGGCATCAGATCCCCACAATGCCGCACGCGGGCCTTTTACAATTTCAATACGCTCTATCGTTTCTGGCGAAATACCTTGCAGGTTTGCTAACCCTAGCGTTGCCGAGCTAATTCGAACACCATCTAATACCACTAGCGTGTGGTTTGCATTCGTTCCACGTAAAAAAATAGATTGATTTTGCCCTCTGCCACCTTGGCTAGAAATATCCACTCCTGGCACAGACGATAATACATCCGTGATCGATTCAGGCTGTAATAACGCTATATCTTCACGAGTGATAACCACTTGTGACGTTAGCGCATTACTTAATGGCTTCGGTGTACGAGACGCTGTAACCGTTATCGTTTCCATATTATTAACTGCTTGCGGCACTGCTTCTGCCGCAACGTTAGAAGCAAATAATGTACTGCTAACCGCTAATGCTAAAGATGAAAAACTAAATAGGCTTGATGGAGTTAAACGTGTTTTTTTTGTGCTTTTATAATTCATAATACCTCATCCTATGATGCCCACCGCATCACTTGTGGCAATGCCACTATGGTTATAACTGCTATTGAGTTCCGGACTTTTATTTTCACCGTTGCGGGGGCAGTGTTGAATTTGCATCAACTTCCTCGCGAGCAGCCAAGAATGGTTAATCAGTTTAGTAACATTACTGCTGTTGATTAACCGCGTTTATTGTTTTGCGTACGTTATCAATTTGCTGACACATATCTGCTAAGCCATCCAACATACGAAAACTAAATCTATGTAATAAATCTGCATTAACACTAATAAAGCGCTGATGTTTTACCGCAGGAATTTCAGGCCATTGCTGCCAATTAATTGTGGGCTGCGGTTTATCCGTACGTTCATCAGGAATAATAATTAACTGCGGTTGCGCTAGCATGACATTCTCGATACTAATTTGTGGGTAGTCGGCAGTATTCTGCGCAAACACATTACTTGCACCACAACGCTGCATTAATTGATGTATCCAAGTGTTGCGATTAATAGTCATCATTGGCTCTGACCACAACTGATAAAAGCTAGGTAACGATTGTTTAGACTCGTAATCACGGGTAATCTGATTTAACAAGGTTAAATATGCTTTGGCCTTTTGAGTAGCCTCAACCTGATGCCCAGTTAACTTGCCCAGCATGTTAAATTCATTGGCTATGTCGGTCAGTTGCTTTGGTTGGCTAAACACAACCTTGATGCCAAATTGCTGTAATTTAGCAATATCACTATCTTGATTACCTGTTTTCCAAGCAATCACCAGATCAGGCTGTAAGGCAATGATTTTTTCTATCTGCACACCGTAAAAGCCACCAACTTTAGGAATACTTAAAGCCTGCTCAGGAAAATCAGCATAATCCACAGTAGCGACAATATGATCGCCCGCGCCAATTTCAAACAGCATTTCTACAATGTGTGGAGACAAGGCAACAATACGCTGCTTATGCTCATGCTCAGTTAGCTCTGAAGCATTAACATCATTGAAAGGTATACATACACTGATAACTAAAGCGAGCAAAGTACTCAGTACGGAGTATTTCAGCATATTAATAGTCGAAACCTTCCAGCGCTTTAATGCCGTTATCAAACGCATGTTTTACATTACGAACTTCGCTTACTGTATCTGCTAAATCCGTTAACTTTCTGTGAGCAGCACGACCTGTCACAATCACTGACTGCATACTAGGACGATTTGCTATCGCTGTAAGCACCTCATCTAAGTCAATATATTCGTAGGTCACCATATACGTTAATTCATCTAACAGTACGACATCAATAGCGTCATCCGCTAACCATTTTTTTGCTTGCTGCCACGCTTCTTGAGCCGCTTGCGTGTCGGTTTCACGGTTTTGTGTTTCCCACGTAAAGCCTGTTTTCATGACGGCAAACGGCACACCAGACTTTTCTAATAAGTTACGCTCGCCACATTCCCACATCCCCTTAATAAACTGCACAACTGCCGCTTTTTTTCCATGGCCTACACAACGAGTGACAACGCCAAAACCTGACGTAGACTTGCCCTTACCATTACCTGTAATAACTTGGAAAATGCCTTTTTCTATTTGAGATGATTCAACATGAGCATCTACCTTTTCTTTTAATTTTTGTTGTCTTTCTTGATGCTTATCTTGTTTTTTGGAATCCGTCATACTAATGCCCTGTAATTTTTATACTTGATTTATATTGTTTTTATTAAAGTTGAGCAATAAATTGTCTTACTCTGCACGCTTTCGATACAGTAATGCTAAAAAGAAAATACTGCCTGTTGCGGCTGTTATAATACCCACAGGTAGCTCTTGATTATTCAATAATGTGCGCGACAATACATCTACCCATACCATAAATACACCGCCAACTAGTGCCGTCATTAACATTCCCTGTGCAGAACCCTGCGAAATAAAAAAGCGCACAATATGTGGGATCATGAGTCCTACAAAACCAATACCACCACAAATGGATACCAAGGTTGCCGTAATTAATGAGCTTAATACCAGCATCACAATACGAAATTGTTTAACATTTATCCCTAAGGTAATTGCACTTTCGTCTCCTAGTAACAAGGCATTTAGCTGTCTTCGGCTCGCTACCATAAATACCAAGCAAGCCACCACCACAAGCGTAGGAAACACTAATCCAGACCAGTCAGCACGACTAAAACTGCCCAATGTCCAAAACAAAATAGCAGTTACCGCTTGTGGCTCTGTCCAATACAACAATAAGCTTGTTAGCGCACTAAACAAAAAAGAAAGTGCGACCCCCGCCAGCAGCATAATCTCTACCTGATAGTTTGCATGCCTACTGGTAATTGCTATCAATAAAAACATAGCCCCCAAACTACCAGCGAATGCCGCTATTGAAATAGCGCCTCCCGCACTACTGCCGATTAACGCAATTGTAATCACTACGCCTAATGAAGCTCCGGACGAAATACCAAATAAATAAGGATCTGCTAATGGATTTCGCGTTACCGTTTGTAAAATAAGTCCAGCTATAGCTAACCCAGCCCCCGCCAGAAACGCTAATAATGTTCGCGGTAAGCGTAAATCCCACACAATACGCTCGTAGAATGCCAAGGGTTTGTCGGTCACGGCTTGGTTAACAAAGGTTTCAAGTACTTGTTGAAAGGGGATAGTTACTGCACCCAAACACAGTGCCATTAATACGCTGAGCAACGCAAACCCAATAACCAAACCCAACGCTGGCAAATGTGCCGACCGATTCACCATAGCAGCACTAAACATGCCCGCCTCCTTGTGAAGGCGCTGATTGCATTGGGTAATTGTAAAAATAAGTGATATGCGGTGCGTGGTGCTGCGGATGCTGTGATACCTCGGCACAAACGCCAAAAACCGTTGAAAGCATGTCAGACGTGATCACCTCTATCGGTTTACCTTGAGCAACTAATGCTCCGTCTTTCATTACTAATAAATTATCACACATCGCCGAGGCCAAGTTTAAGTCATGAAATGACGCAATGACGGTGATACCTAAGGATTTCGCCAACTCCATAATTTGTATTTGATACTTCACATCAAGGTGACTTGTGGGTTCATCCATAATTAAGAGTTGCGGCGACTGTAAAATTGCACGAGCGATTAATGCCCTCTGCTTTTCTCCACCAGAAAGGTGTTCAAATAATTGCTCCACCTTGTGGTGCAACCCAACTTGTTCGATAGCGCTGTTAATCTGCTGCAAATCATGTTTTGACACTCTACTAAACATGCTTTTATGCGGAATTAACCCTAATCCCACTACATCAAATACGGTTAAATTAAATTGTGAAGGGGTTTCTTGCAGTACAACGGCAACTTGTTTGGCATAGTCAGTTGCAGACCAGTGTGATAAAGATTTGTTGTTAAAAGAAATATCACCTGAAGCAGGTTGATGAAAGCGATACAAACAACGCAATAAACTCGACTTTCCCGCGCCATTAGGCCCGACTAAGCCAGTAAAACTGCCTGTTGCGATAGTAAACGTAATACCGTTGAGCACTTGCTTTTTACCAGCGAACCAACATAGCTGGTCGACACTCAATATAGCGCAAGAAGAATTAGCAGAAGATATTGTATTCATCAAACTATCTTAGCCAGTTTATTTTTTAGCACAGTAAGTTATACCTATTGCTCGTTTTAATCATTAAACACGCTATAAGATGCGCACGTAAAACGGACAAAGATGTATTACTCACGCCTAAACTTTAGCATGCATACTTTGTGCATTTTCAAGCCAAAATAAATTAGTAGTAATAGATCTTAAACCGCCGAGTAGCCCGCTCGAACATTTAAGTAACGTTTACACGCCCTTGAAGGCTTTAAACTATCTGCTGGTATCCTGACTTACAGCTTCTCGGCGTATTCCTTCCCAGCAATTGCCAGTGGTTCTTAATAACATAATGATTAATACGCTGCTCTGTATACAGTTGCGGGTACAGTTGTGGCCTTTCACCACATTCCCAGCGCCAATTAATTTGGCATCAACAGTTTATGCTGCGAATTATCGACTTATCCGTACAAATAGCAAGCGCTATACGCACTTTCATCCTCTGACCAGTTAAAAAAATAAATTTTTTTTGATTTCTATGTCAACCAAACCGTAACTGCCTCGTTTGAACTATTGAATACACCAACATACTCGATGTTTTTGAAAGCGCGCCAACATGAAGTCAGCCGCATTTAAATACCGTTGAGATAATAAAATCTATCAGGAGCGTATTATGTTTAAAAAACTATCTTTCGATTCAGCAACGGCTAGCCTAGTCGTTGGCGCTGCATTTGTCATTATGGGCACGACACTGCTTGTATCTACGCCAGCTCATGCTAAAGCAGGTGGGCATGGTGGCCCAGGTAAAGGCGGTATGCATAAATTCATGAAAGTTGATACCAACCAAGATGGGATGCTTGATTTAACTGAAATGACAACTGCCGCTCAATTAAAAGCGGAAAAGAAACTAGAACGCGTTGATGCTGACGACAATGGTTCAGTATCGTTTGAAGAATATACAGCAACCCGCCGTGGTGGTGCAGATTTAACCGAATATGCCGAAGACATTATTCAATGTGTAACCGATTTAAAAGAAGAGTTAGGCTCAACGACCATTCAAATTCCTAGTGTTGACGACTTTAAAACCCCACAAGCGCGCTTTGACAGCAAAGACACTAATAGCGACGGCATGATTGACTTAAGCGAAGCGCAAGCAGCCGCAACAGCTAAAGCCACCGAAAAATTTGAAAAGCTGGATGCCGATGAAGACGAGTTAGTAACAAAAACCGAAATTCGCGACCATCACCAACAGTTTAAAGGCACTAAACGCGCCATGAAGCACTGTATAAAAGAAACGCTAAACGACAACATAATGAGTGATGGCTTATAACCAACACTGTTAATCTGGTTTTCATGTTGGCGCTAGTTTTCAGCCTGTTGCAACTGTTACTAGCGCCGTTTTTAAAGGGATTAACTACACCTAAATAGTGGTAGTAAAAGGGATGTTCACAGAATGGATGCTCAAGGAGAAGTACAGCGATGGAGCGCAATTTCTACTGAAAGCAAAGTGACAGCTTATTCGTCGTATTACTGATAATTCGCTACTTAGCCAAGCTTTTCAGTCATTGTAATATTTATGCGTTAAATAAGTAGTTGGTATCTCCTTATTTTAATCAATTGCATAGCCAGCAAAGCTAACTTCCTGCTGAAGTTAGCTTTTTTCATTAGGATAAACGACGGTTACACAAAATCTGTTACAGGGTCATATTTTCGCTTTTAGGCTCCCTTTTCGCGTTCACGCTCCATCTTTTCATTAAATTCTTTCGCTTTATTCTGAATTTTTAAAATATCAATCGAGTGACTATCAGGCTCAACTTCAGGTGCAACTGCATCGTTAGTGAGCCTTGTGTATCGTACTAACAAAACATAAAGCTCTCCATCCAAATGCTTTAATGCATAGCTGTAACCTGATGCCATACTCAAACTCGACAGCTTTTCTTCTCGAAAGCTCATTGATAAAAAGTAATCGCTACGCTCATCAAATGTTTTCGCAGAAATATGTATTACTGGAGAATTATCAATCAAACTACTTTTTGTTGTAACTGTTTTTAGGTAAACACGATTGATGGTCCTATCTTCGAAAAAGTTTAAACTAAGATTTATAGGGGTATTTAAACTTTCATCTTTAGTTAAATTGTAGGTAGTATAAGAGTCACTAAGGCTTGGTGTTAAGTCATTTTTTATTGCCTCAGACAAAACATCGGACGCTAGCGCCTTTACTGATAGCAATGCATTATCATTTAATTTTACTAGCCTATGCCTCACTATGTGGTGAGCCGTTTCATTATACTTTAACACTTCACGATACAACTTTTGCTGAGCATCGCTAAGTGTACCGACGCCCTCTTCAACGGCTATAAATGCTTCAGCTAGATAGCCTCCTCTGTCACATACGTTCCTATCCAAACAAGCGGCATCTTTTGCCAACAGTGTATGACTAACTAACACAAGAGTTATTAAGTAGTATTTCATTCAATTTCCTTAAAAGTGAATTTATTTTGACTGCTATGTAAATGAACCAGTTAACTTACTACTTCTGATACGTTCAATTTAACTCCCAAAGGAATCCCCAACATTACCTTCAAACAAAGAAACTTTAAATAAAAATACTTTTTATTTTCACTAGCCCTAAACTAATTTGCCAGAACTAATCTCAGACACCATTAATGCCTGTAAAAATAACATTACTAATAATAAGGAAAATCGATTATTAACGAAGAATAAAAAACGCCAGCTGCTGTGTAATCCAACAAATAATCCTGTATAGTCGCGCCGAAAAATACGCCCTCCCTTTATAGCAATAACAACATAAGTACATAAAAATATGATGAATATGGTTGAAATATTTTTATTATCCATTGCCGTACTGGCATTGCTCAGCATTGTTTTTGAAGAAGTGACACACATTAACAAAGCTAAAACTACGTTATTCTTTGGTTGTATCGCATGGATAACATTATTCGTGACCAGCAATCCAAGCCAACACCCCCACATCAATCACAGCTTAGAAGAAAACCTGCTAGAAATAGCAACACTGTGGTTATTTTTAATGTCGACCATGACGTTTGTTGCATACCTAAACGCCAAGGGCGTCATTCAAATGGCAGTGCAGCGACTTTTTCCTGCTAAAACCACCACTAAAAAGCTAATGATTTGGGTTGCCTTGTTTTCGTTAGTAATGTCGGCAATCTGCGACAATGTTACCGCTACACTGGTCTCTCTTACGTTGTTACAAACCTTTAATATTGACGCTAAAACCAAGTTGAAAATGGCTATTTTAGTGGTTTTTTCGGTTAACTCAGGTGGTGTTGCATTAATTACCGGCGATGTAACCACATTAATGATTTTCCTTGATGGGCATGTACAAATGTCTCAGCTGTTTTTATTGTTAATCCCTGCGGCGCTAAGCGTACTCTTTTTAGCCATTATCTTTTCGTTTGGCGCAAAAGGTGTAGTGGTTACGCAACCTGCAAAGCACAATGTTGAAACCGTGGATATTTTAATTGCCGTGATTTTCTTTAGCACTATCGTTTTAACCATGCTGATGAATGTATTGTTTGGCGTACCGCCAGTGCTTACCTTTTTAACGGGCTTATCAGTCATGTTTTTAGTTGGCCGAATTTACCGTACCGACAAAGAAGAAAGCCAAATTTTAGAGTATATTCGCCAAATTGAGTACGACACTCTACTGTTTTTCTTAGGCATTTTATTACTTGTTGGGATGTTAAAAGAAATCGGCGTACTTCACCTTGTTACTGAACTTTACGCGCAGTTCGACCCTATGTTTTCTAGCTATGCCGCAGGCATGGGCTCAGCGTTATTAGACAATGTACCGCTTACCGCAGCCCTACTTAAAGCTCAGCCAATGTTATCAACACCACAATGGTTAGCCTTAACCTATGCGGTTGGTGTGGGAGGTTCATTATTAGTTATCGGCTCTGCCGCCGGGATTATTGCCATGAGCAAAATGAAGGAGATTACTTTCTTATCATACTCAAAATATATTCCCGCTTTGCTTGCCGCTTACACACTAGGTTATGGCTTAACGGTAGTATTGGCGAATTATATTTATTTGTAGACTGATACACTTTGCATACGCCTTGTAAGAATACAGCGAGGATGACTGTATTCTTACAGCGGTAACATTAGCTAATGTTCTGCCCGCATGGATGGGTTAATGTGTATTTAACATCACCATCATCATTAACGCTCCCCCGATGCCAACCTTGGGTTTTGTAAAAAGCATCGGCTCGGGTGTTTGGCTCTGTCCATAAGTTAATTGCTTCTTTACCTAATTGAAATAACCATTCTGCGGCAAGATTAATTAACTGCTTTCCAATGCCGCGTCCTTCATATTCGGGTAATACAAACAGTGCCCAAATTGCAGACTCCACTTTATCAGCGTAACTAAAGCCCACGACTTTTCCTTCTAACTCGCACACCCAACCCGCTCCTAATTTTTCTAAGTAATCTTCATACATTTGAGGTGTAACACGGTCATGGTTTATTAACACGTTTTCCTTAACAGCCAGCCTGATGGCAGACATCTCTGCAATATCGTGTAATTTTGCTCTGCGAAATATCACTTAACCTTCCTTTAATTTCCTATTAAATATGCACTTTCCTATTCTTAGCCACATTTATTTATGTGTGGATTGATAAAAAATACTAACGTCATTTATTAATATCATTTACCCTAGACAACTTACCTGCAGCTAAGAATACAAAATAGTAAATCATGAAAATAAAATCGCCAAATCTCCTTGCTTATTCAACCTTGTCACTTTCTATTATTGCTTTATGTTCACTCAGCCTAACGAGTGTAAATGCTTCAGCTGCAAGTGTATTTGTCAGTGCTGGGCAAACAGAGCTGTCGGCCGATGTTGGTGAAAAAGTAGTTAATTTCAAGCCTCGCGGTTCAAGCTTATCGATGTCATTTGAGCCAAGCGAAAATTGGTCTCTTAATGTTTATTTAAGCCAATATAGTGACGATGCAGACCTGACTTTGGATAATAGCCTGCCAACGCAAGCCGATTACAACGAAGACAGCTACGGGCTTTCAACAACCTATTTTAACGAACAATGGTCTTATCAACTCGGTTACTCGGTTTATCAAGACGACTTAATATTATCTAACCGAAAGCATGAACCATTTAAGGAAGACACTCGTGCGCCATCATATTTCGGTAGTGTGGGGTATAGCTGGATAGGTGAAGATAGCAATTCGTCACCATTTGGTGATACAACACTACAAAGCAGCACTTACCATAGTATTTCAGCGGGCCTGCAATACAGTGACTGGGAGCAACATCAAGTACGCTTTGCACCGCCACAACACCCGCCACGTTTAATGCCACCTCAATCGTTTGACAATAAAGGCAATAATTTATACGTAGATCTGAGTTATGACTTTTCTTTATACAACCCGTTATCATCTGATGCTGGTATTGTTTGGGGAGCAGCCCTATCTTGGCATTATTTAATTTCAGGGGAGTCTAACTTAATCGCCATTAACGGTAGAAGCATTAATCAAATTGTTAGCCGCTTACCCAAAAATAGCCGCACTACAAATTTCATAAATAGTACGCGCGCCTCGTCATCAGGTAGTAGCTATGGCGTTGTCGCAAGTTATATCTCATTCGAGCTAAACAAAAACTGGACGGTTGAATTTGAAGTATCCTCAAGCATTGCTGGGGATAACGATACACAGGCTGGATCAATATCTGTTGGCTATACTTTCTAACGTACCTACAGCTAAGTGACATAATCAGGCGGTACTTAATTTAGGGTAAAAATTAAAGGCAAAAATCAGAACTCAACAAATACGGAGCGCTGCTATGACTACCACATCTTCAACTACGTCTTACCGCATCGAAACAGACAGCTTAGGCGACGTTAAAGTACCCAAGTCAGCGCTCTACCAAGCCCAAACCCAACGTGCAGTAGATAACTTCAACTTTACGCCACGCACTATGCCATCGCTGTTTATTATGGCGTTAGCTTACATCAAACAAGCCGCAGCACAGGCAAATGGCGAGCTAGATTGCATTACATCATCCCATGCAGACTTAATTAGTAAAGCATGCGATGAAATACTTGCTGGCAATCATTTAGATCAGTTCCCGGTTCACGTATTTCAAACAGGTTCGGGCACTAGCAGTAATATGAACATGAATGAAGTGTTAGCGTCCTTAGCTAATCAACTTAGCGGTGCTAGTAGCAAAGGTGTTAATGACAAGGGTAATAACCAAGTACACCCGAATGATCATGTAAATTACGGACAAAGTAGTAACGACGTTATCCCAACCGCAGTGCAACTATCGGTGCTACTTTGCTTGCAGCAGAAACTTTTTCCTGCTTTACAACAATTATCTAAAACCCTTTCAACCCTTGCCACGCAATATCAAGCCATCATCAAAACGGGTCGCACCCACTTAATGGATGCAATGCCCTTGTCATTAGGCGACGAATTTAATACTTGGCGTCATCAAATTGAAGAAAGCCATACTCGAATACAGTCAAGTATTACAAGGCTAAGCGAATTGCCGATTGGTGGAACAGCTATTGGCACAGGTATTAACAGTGATAAGCGTTTTGCTGACTGCGTGATTAAACACCTTCAACACAATACAAAAACTGAACTCGCACGTTGTAGTAACCTCGCTTCAAGAATAAGTTCGCAAGATCCAAGCTTAGAAGTACATGGGCAATTAAAGGTACTAGCAACGGTTTTAATGAAACACGCCAATGACTTACGTTGGATGAACTCTGGCCCAAATTGTGGTTTAGCCGAAATTCAGCTTAAAGCTCTTCAGCCTGGTTCATCTATCATGCCCGGTAAGGTAAATCCTGTTATTCCGGAAGCTATTAGCATGATGTGCGCTGAGGTTATGGGAAACGATACAACACTGACTATTGCAAACCAGTCAGGCAATTTTCAACTGAATGTAATGCTGCCAATTATCTGCGATAAGCTTATTGGCTCAATCCAGTTATTAAGTGACTGCTGTAACGCTATGGCTGATAAGGCATTAAGCGACCTTAATGTAAACGAGCAAACATTAGCACAACAAGTATCAAGAAATCCTATATTAGTCACAGCTTTAAATCCCATTATTGGCTATGAACTTGCCGCAAAAATTGCAAAAACAGCCTATAAGGATGGTCGTAGTGTCATTGACGTGGCTGAGGAAATGACCGAGTTAAATAAAACTGAACTTGAGCGCCTACTCTCTCCTGAAAAACTGGCTAAACCGTTTGATTTATAAAAATTAAAAGGTTTAGCCCTCAGCAACAATCTGCTATAAAGTGTGAATAAAAAATGGGTTCATGAAAAATGAGACCGACAGTAATTTTTTACACTTAACATTCATTAAAAGGCTTTCTTATGTTACTGACCATGTTCAGTATGGTATTACTTACCTTTGCGGTGGGCTGTATCACTCTTTATATTCGCTTCACGAGCGTTAAAAAGCGTGATGTTTCAATAAAGTATTTTCAACTTATGCATGATAATAATGGCAAGCAAATACCTGATATTGTGGCAAAAACCGGCAATCACTTTAGTAACTTATTTGAAACCCCGGTATTATTTTATGTAGCCGCATCGTTAACCTTAATTATGGGGGTAGAAACGCGTTTAGCGTTAGTGCTAGCATGGCTATATGTCGGGTTTCGCATTATGCATGCTTATATTCACCTAACTTATAACAATGTATTGCACCGTATGTGTGTTTTCTGGTTAAGCTGTTTTTGTATATTGGGTTTGTGGATTAATTTATTACTCAAATTAGATGGGCTTCGTTTATTTTAAATATTTTCAGTCTTCTAAAAATATAACTGAATAGTCGGCAACAACGGAACGCAATACAAGGAGCAGAATCAATGAAAAAAATGAAGAATGAAAAAGAGTTATTAAAAAAAGCATTACAAGTAGGGCAAACCTACGCACAAAACCGACAATATAAACCGTTTAGTGCTACTGATTCTCAAGATCAAAAAATAGAATGTATTTATCGTTTATTAGTTCAAGACAAACTCATTACAGCCTTACCCGCAGAAGAAGAAAACGGTTTGAACATTAAGCGCAGACTAGCAAAGTGGATTGCGGGACAATTACCCAAAGATCACCCTTTGTTGCAGTAATTGTGTAGCACGATTTTAAAAGCAACTCAGCAATATACGTTGCTAACTAAGAGCTGTAGCAGATTCATGAACAGCTCTTAGTACTTACTCTTCTAACATTACAAATTGAAATAGACTTTTATACCACTCAGCGCATTAGTGGTTGCCACAGCGGTAAGAATTAATCCCATGACTCGGCTAACCACACTTGCGCCACTACTACCGATGATGCGATTAATAAAGTTAGAACCTAGCATGAGTAGGTAAACAATTAATAACACTAGCAGCATTACACCCGCAGTTTGCACTTGCTCTAAAATATTAAACTTGGCATTTTCTGTTAATAAAACTGCGGCCAGCATTGCCCCCGGCCCTGCAATAGACGGTACTGCTAATGGAAAAATGGCGGTGTCGTTGTGGTTAGTCGCAAGTTTAACTTCCTCTTCTGGCTTACTTTCACCGAAAATCATTGAAAGCGCAAATAAGAATAAGACAATGCCACCAGCAATTTGAAATGCAGCAAGTGGAATGCCCATCGCGGTTAAAATAAGCTCTCCGGCAACCACAAAAAATAACAAAATAGCTGCTGACACAATGGTAGCGAACAATGCAATTTTACGTTTAGCGGCATCGTCATAGTTCTTGGTCACCGCAATAAACACAGGTACCGTACCAATTGGGTCGATAACTGCGAAGAAGAAAATAAAGGTTGCTACAAAATCAATCATGCCAGTCTCATTTATTAACGGCGAACTTAATTCAGCATGACCGTGAAGTTAGAAACTGTCAATAAAGCTGATGATTTTATTAAAGAAACATTAAGTATGTATGAGATACGAATCAGTGCGGAACACAACTAAACTTTACCACATGATTAGTTAGTGTCTTCTAGGTCGTTTTTGCTTATGCTGCTTATTTTTTTGATGCTGGCGCTGCGATTTATTTTTCTTTGCATGTTTATACTGTTCGCGCAAATTACGCTGTTTATCGGCAGGCATCGATTTGAACGCATCCATTGCGCTGCGTAACTTTTTTTGTTTTTCAGGTGGCATCGCCTTAAACTTTTTAAACTGATGTTTAAGTGTTGCTTGTTTTTCTGGTGATAACCTTTGCCATTGATTAAAACGCTCCATAACAGCATTGCGCTGCGGCGCATCCATCTTTATCCACCGCTGAGCACCTATAGCCAACTTTTCGCGCTTAGCGGCAGGTAATGCGTCCCATTGACCAGAAAACTGCTTTAATACCTGTTGCTGCTCATTACTTAGCGTCTTCCATTCAACTGCAAATACGCTGTTAGCAAACAAACTACTCACCAATACAAGAAGCAGTACAATTAAGCGACTTAACATGCTCATTTTTGCTGCTCCTTTTCTTTAGTTGTGGTTACTTTGCCTTGGCTACTGTTATTCTTGTCAGTTAAGTCGATTGGCCCTACAAGCTTTCCATCGACTTCATCTAACTCAGCAAGGTATTCCAAAAACGCCATGCTTGGCATTTGATTAGCGTTTTCGTTAATTTCAGTGGCTACTTCAGTTTTTGTTGGTTTGGTTGTTGGTTTTGTCGTTAGTTTTGGCTCAGTTATTTTGGATTTATCTTTTTCATGTGCAGGGCGTTTCGCTTTATTATCGACGGCTTCATTATCGAGGGCTTTGTTGTCAGCAACGTCACTATCTATGCTGCTGTCGAATACAGCTCCAGTTGAATGAGAAAACGCAAACACTGACAGTGGCAATGTGCTCATGGATGAATAGAAACAACATAGCATGCTAAAGCACCCTACCTTCTTGATCAGTATTTTGTTGTTCCGACAACCAGTCAGCAAATTCTAAGTCCTGTAACAATGCCAAATCTTCTAACGGCAATTCTTCTTCCACTAATTCAGCAGGTAACTGAGGAATAGTGTCGACATGAGAAGCTGCAATATTATCTTCACTGAAAGATGAGGGTGGAAGAGAGTGCTGCTCGCCAAGCTGGTAGTGTACTAAGATCCCCAAACAAACCGCAAGTGTTACTGGTGTCATATTTTTCAACGTTAAGCTGCTTTGTAATGTATGTAGTATTCCCCTTTTAGGTTGCTGAGTTAAATATGCATTTAGCGCCTTAACACGTACAGCCTGAATATCCTTTTCCACATTTTGTGACATAGTCTGGGTGCTGGCGTTTAGTGCATTATTCGCAGCACTTAGCACATCTTGCTCGGTAGTTAGTTGTGGTCTCGCCTTTTGCTTCTGCTCTGTGTTAGATGGCCTGTTCATGCTTCGCCTCCAATAACGCCTTTATTTTGGTTACTGCTCTGAAGTAATGCGTCTTTACACTTCCCTGCGAGCAGCCCATCACCTCAGCCGTTTCAGCCACCGACATTCCCTCCCAACTACGCAATAAGAAGCACTGTTGCTGCTTAACCGGTAACTGCTTAATTTGCGCTAACACTGCTTCCTGTTGTTGTGCAAGTACTAACTCTTGTTCGGGCTGATCACTTCCATCTTCGTCCGGTGCTTGCCACTCTTCTTGCGTTTCATCATCACTATTACGCCAAAAGAACAGCATGTTTTTTACTTTTTGCTGTCGATGCCAGTCTCTTACTTTGTTTTGTAAAATTTTATAAAACAACGCTTTCCACTCTGTCGCTGGCTTGTCTTGATATTTCGTTACTAACTTAATCATGCTGTCTTGCAATAAGTCGATGGCATCGGCGTGCCCACCAGTCGCAAACTCGGCAAACCGATAAGCTTTTTTTTCAATATAGCTTAAAAACTCCGCCATGGTCTGCCACTCCAACTGCTGCGGAGCCTGCTCATTCATGTCAGCGCTACTGCTTGTTACATCACTTGCAGTATCGTGTGTTTTCGCTGCTTCGTTAGCAGAACTCAATTGCATTTTAAGCGCTAAACTTTCGGCTCAATAGATTACATTTAATAAATGCAGTACACCTAAACTTATTCAATTTGTTCACTGCACTTTCCTATATTATTTAAATGCACCACTAGATTAAACTCCTAATAATTGTAGCGTTAGCCTGTAGCATTAGCGCTTATTTTCATGCTGTTCTACTACTACAACGTTTCAACATTCATTTGGTTGACATCAAAATAAAAAATTTTAGCTTTTTAAATATTGATGATGAAACGCTAAGTGCTCATCAATATAACTAGCAATAAAAAAGTAACTGTGATCATAGCCAGGTTGCATCCGGATTTCTGCACTCACTCCCGCAGTTTCGCACGCTTGTTGCAAATTATTGAAGTTTAACTGTTCTGCTAAAAATTCATCTGCATCACCTTGATCAACTAACATTGGCAAGGCCATACCTTTTTGCTTAATAAGCTCGCAGCTGTCGTATTCTGTCCAGTCCGCTTTTTTATCACCTAAATACAGCCCGAATGCTTTATGTCCCCATGGGCATTGCGAGGGATTGGCAATAGGTGCAAACGCCGACACGCTAGTATAATTGTTGGGATTTTTTATGGCACAAATTAACGCTCCGTGCCCTCCCATAGAATGACCACTAATCGCTTGTTTATGGTTAACAGGAAAGTTTTCTTTAATAAGGCGGGGCAATTCATCCACTACATAGTCATACATATTGTAATGCTTCGACCAAGGCTGCTGTGTTGCGTTAACATAAAATCCTGCGCCCTTGCCTATGTCCCAACTCTCTTTAACATCTGGCACCTCGTCGCCACGAGGGGAGGTGTCTGGAGCAACGATCGCTATACCCAGCTGCGATGCTAGTTTTTGTGCCCCCGCTTTCTGTATAAAGTTCTCGTCGGTACATGTTAACCCTGATAACCAATACAGCACAGGCACTTGGTTTTGCTCAGATGCGCCAGAAGGTAAAAATACCGAAAATGTCATCTCGCATTGAGTTGATGAAGAAAAATGGCGGTAGCGTAGTTGCTTACCATCACAACACTTATTTTCTGAAACTAACGTTAGTTCGCTCATGATTAGTCCTTTTGAAATGCTCTAAACGGCACCACTTACTCGTTAATGAAACCAAGTAAGTGGCTAAATGGATTGTTTTGCAGTTTATTTATCGAATAGTACAACCGAGCGAATGCTTTCTCCTTTGTGCATTAAATCGAACGCACGATTAATATCTTCCAGCGGCATCGTATGAGTCACGAAGTCCTCTAACGGGAACTCACCATTTAAGTAGCGTTCAACATAATCAGGTAATTGACTACGACCTTTTACTCCACCAAATGCTGAGCCACGCCATACTCGCCCTGTCACGAGTTGAAATGGCCTCGTCGCAATTTCCTGACCTGCTCCTGCAACACCAATAATAACCGACTCGCCCCAGCCTTTATGACAACACTCAAGTGCAGAACGCATGGTATTTACGTTACCAATACACTCAAATGAGTAATCGACACCACCGTCAGTTAGGTCAACAATAACTTCCTGAATTGACGCATCATAATCTTTTGGATTAATACACTCGGTGGCGCCAAATTTTTTCGCCATTTCAAATTTATCTTCATTAATATCAATGGCGATGATGCGCTCTGCTTGAGCCATTTGAGCACCAAGAATAACTGATAAACCAATACCACCTAAACCAAATACAGCAACCGTTGAGCCTGGCTCTACCTTCGCGGTATGTTTAACCGCACCCATGCCAGTTGTTACCCCACACCCCAGCAAACACACTTTGTCTAGTGGTGCGGTTTTATTAATTTTGGCGACGGCGATTTCTGGTAACACGGTATATTCAGAAAAGGTTGAAGTGCCCATGTAGTGATATAGGGTTTTACCATTAATTGAAAAGCGTGACGTGCCATCAGGCATAACGCCTTTACCTTGGGTCGCACGAATGGCCTGACAAAGATTCGTTTTGCCACTTTTACAAAACTTACATTCGCCGCACTCTGGGGTGTATAACGGAATGACATGATCGCCAGGAGCAACACTTGTTACACCAGCGCCTACTTCCATCACTATACCGCCTCCTTCATGGCCTAACACACTAGGAAAAATCCCCTCAGGATCATCGCCTGATAACGTAAACGCATCGGTGTGACACACGCCCGTCGCCACTATTTTTACTAGTACTTCACCCGCTTTTGGTGGCGCCACTTGAATTGTTTCAATTTGTAGTGGCTTGCCTGCTTCATAGGCAACGGCTGCACGCGCTGTGATCATAACAATATCCTTAGTTTTTAATGTTTTATTAGTTTATATATTTTGCCATTGGTGCTGTCTGTAGCAATGTAAATAGCGCCATCAGGTGCCACATTTACATCACGAATTCGCTCACCTAAATCTTTTAACAGTGATGCTTGGCCTACAACTTTATTGCCCTGCATCTTCACCCAGCGTAGTTCTCTATATTTTAGTGCACTCGCTAAATAATCACCGTTTATTTCTGGAAACATATTGCCTTGATAAACTGTTAACGACGATGGCGCAATTGATGGCGTCCAGTCCACAAAAGGCTGCTGCATGCCATCATATTCAGTGTAAGGTGAAATAATAGCGCCAGAATAATCACGACCGTAAGTGATAACTGGCCAACCATAGTTTTTTCCGGCTGTAATAATATTAATTTCATCACCACCTTTTGGACCATGCTCGTTCGACACCAACCATTTACGCTGTGCGTCGTACACAATCCCCTGCGGATTACGATGGCCATAGCTCCAAATTTCATCCCGCTTTCCAGCCTGTCCTACAAATGGATTGTCTGTCGGAATAGTGCCATCGTCATTTAAACGGATCATCTTGCCTAGTAAGTTATCCAGCTTTTGTGCTTCTTCGCGATAATCAAAGCCATCACCAGAGGTCAGTACCAACGTGTTATCCGGTAAAAAAGTGATGCGCCCGCCATAATGCACAGGGGTATCTTTCATTGGAGAAACAGTAAATAACGTTTGTACATCAACTAATGCGTTATCTTTTAATTTTGCACGAAATAACCGTGTCGCATTTTTATCCGCATCGCCATATGCGTGAGTTAGATAAATCCAACCATTGTTTTTATAATCTGGGTGAAGCACAACATCCATCAAACCGCCTTGGCTACGCACATACGATGCTGGCACATTTTCGACTGGTGCCGATAATTTACCCTGCTCGACAATTCGTAAATTGCCAGAACGCTCCGTCACTAACAGCCTATTATCAGGCAAAAACGCAATTGCCCAAGGGTGGCTCAGCCCAGACGTTACCTGCACCAGTTTAAATGCAGGAAACGCTTTTGCGTCTAGCATTGGCGCGGCTTGTGGTTTATTGTTTGACTTTGCGGACACAGCTTCTATGTTGAAGAAACTTAATATCACTGTGCACACAATAAGGGCTGTCACAATGGAGCGGTGTTTTATAACGTTTTGCATAAAATTTCTCTCATCAATGTGTTCGCGCTATTATGGTTAAAAGATAAATAGCACTTAACGTTTTACCTATTATTCCCTGATTAGTATAACTAAGTAAACGAGTATCAATGACTTACATTCATAAAAAAACATTATTCGCGTTATTTACCGCGGCGTTTGTTAGCTTCTCTATCGCTAGTGTTTTACATACCCAATTTGTTTTATATCGTTTAACAGCGCTAAATATAAACATTTCATTGAATACTCGTATTAATGCCACTGCGCAAGATTGGCTTGGATTACTTCCTGGTTATGGCGCTATCATTTTACTTGGTTTAGCTGTCGGCTTTATGTGCGTGTACTTTGCTGCCAAAGCAATGTCGAAATACTTAAGCTTACGCATTTCGGCTCATTCTACCGCCTTATATGGCTTTGCTGGAGTATGTAGTTTTATTGCTATGTTTGCCCTAATGCAACCTATACTTAATATAACATTGATAGCAAGTGTACGGTCTGAATTAGGTTATTTGGCTCAATGTGTTGCTGGCGGCATTGGTGGTATTATTTTCGGTAGATTAAGTAAGCCTTAATCTATCTACTATGCTCAACGCTGAACTGAGCTTTACTAATCATTGAGTTAAATTTTAATATTTTGTTAAATTAGCTTTTTCTACTGTCCATTTTATGGGAAACTTCGCCCATGAAAAACAATCCTTCCAACTTACCTTCGCAATCAGCTGCTGAACAGCCGAAATCTGAAGCGTCACAGGTAACGCGCCCTACCATGAAGCAGCGCAGAGAAAAGCGCATGCTTAGCTTTCGACGAAATATGGTAAGAGTGAAGCACGCACTAGCACAAGAAAAGCAAGAAACGCGTGAAATGTTGGCTATCTACAGGAAATATACGCAAGGTAAAGCAAGCAAGGATGAGATGCGCACCGCAAACCAGCAGTTTGTTGATTTGCTTAAGGGCGTTGGATTAGGTATTTTCGCCGTGTTACCTTTTGCTCCCATTACCATACCTATCGCATTAAAATTAGGTCGCTGGGTCGGGGTTGATATTCTCCCGAGTTCCTTTCAAGAAGCTATTGACGATGCTATCGATGAAACCAAGCAAACCTTAACCACTAACACTCAGCAAGCACCTATTATTAAAAACATTGAAGAACAAATTGAAGAAACCATTGCTGTTACCGCTGCTGAAACCATTAGAGAAACAGTACAGCAAACGGTAGAGGAAAAAATTGATGAAACCATTGCAAAAGATGGTAGCCATCACACTACAGCAAGCGTAAAAACCACTACCACCCATGCAATTGATATTAAATCGAACCCTAAAGATGGAAAATCATAACTTGTTATATTTTGGTTGCATTTTGTTCCCACTCTAATCCCGACTGATCTTTTTCGCTTGGTTGGCTAAAACCTTGTGACACTAGTTCAGAATAAATACTGTTATCCATGTTTCTTCCTGTCATTTTCATTGACGTCACAAACTCTGGATAGGCTTCTACACCACACTCTGAATTATCAATCCCTTCCACTTCTTGTTCTAGCGTGACCCTTAGCCCTATCACTTTCTTAATAACGGCCCATACAACCACACTGGTAATAAATACCCAGCCAAAAATAGTCAGTGCTCCCACGAACTGGCCAATAACACTTGCATTCGCATTAGTTAGTGGCACTAACATCAAGCCTAACACTCCCACAACACCATGTACTGAAATCGCACCTACAGGGTCATCAATTTTAAGCTTATCTAAACCAATAATCGAAAAAACAACTACGCCACCACCTATAGCACCAAAAAGTAATGCTTGCCAAGCGGTTGGCGTAACAGGCTCAGCAGTAATAACCACTAGCCCCGCTAATGCTCCGTTTAACACCATGGTAAGATCGGCCTTTTTAAACCAAGCAACACTCACCAATAAAGCTGCGATTGCTCCGCCAGCCGCTGCTGCGTTAGTATTTAAGAAAACCAGAGCGACTGAGTGCGCATTGGCGATATCACCTAGCTTTAACACTGAACCACCGTTAAAACCAAACCAGCCCATCCACAGTATAAATGTACCCAAGGTAGCCAATGGCATATTAGCGCCAGGAATAGCATATACATGGCCATTTTTCCCATACTTACCTTTGCGAGGACCAAGCAGTAATACTCCTGCAAGCGCCGCAGCAGCTCCCGCCATATGAACAATACCAGAGCCGGCAAAATCAGAGAATCCAATCTCAGCTAAACTATATAAGCCTAAGACCTCCTTTCCGCCCCACGTCCAACTGCCTTCCATTGGATAAATAAAGCCGGTAAGCACAACCGTAAATGCTAAAAACGCCCACAATTTCATGCGCTCTGCCACCGCTCCGGAAACAATCGACATTGCCGTAGCAACAAAAACCACCTGAAAGAAAAAGTCAGAAGCAGCAGAGTATATTGCACCACCTTCGATACCCTGCTCCCGTTGAGCAAATTTATCTAACGTAGATGCAGTATCTAATGACTGGATTCCTGATAAAAATAAGCCGCCATCATACATAATGGCGTAGCCACAAATTAAATACATAGTGCAAGAGATGGCAAACAGTGCCACATTTTTTGTTAGAATTTCTGTCGTATTCTTTGCTCTTACCAGCCCTGCTTCTAACATGGCAAAACCAGCGGCCATCCACATCACTAGTGCACCGCAAATTAAAAAATAAAAGGTATCTAACGCAAATTGTAATTGGTAAATATTTTGTTCCATGATCTGCCCTCCTATATCGCTTCAGCGTCTAACTCACCAGTGCGAATTCGCACTGCGGCTTCAAGCTCAGTCACAAATATTTTCCCGTCACCAATTTTGCCAGTGTGTGCAGCGGAAGTAATTGCTTCTAATAGACGATCAATATCTTCATCGTGAGTCGCAATTTCTAATTTTACTTTTGGGAGGAAATCAACTTGATATTCGGCACCTCGATATAACTCCGTGTGCCCTTTCTGTCGTCCAAAGCCTTTCACTTCGGTTACGGTTAACCCCTCAATCCCAAACTGAGCAATAGACTCTCTTACATCGTCAAGTTTGAATGGCTTGATAATAGCGGTAACTAATTTCATTCTTCACTTCCTTTTTTATGATTATATTTTGAAAAAGAAAGAGGAAGTTTTATGCCAAATATAATTAGCTATAGATAACAATTAGTTAGGGTTAAATAAAAGATTGGATGAAGATAAATGCACCATCAGGCAACAGTGCTTCGCACTAATGCAGTGCAAATATTAGTCAGCGCGATGACTCTTCAATATTTTGGGAAAAGCCTGTTAATTTTGAATAAAATCTTGCCAAGCGTTAAGTAATAACACCAAGTCTTCAATGCCACAACTTGCTGCATGGCCATCAAGTTCTACATATAAGTCTTGTTCTGCGTAATCATCACCAAGCTCATCAGCTTGCATTACATTTGCTGTTACTTCAGCTTCCATTTGGTTCAAGGTTAACGTAAATTCTTTGCCAATTAACCGCAACTCTTGATGAGGGCTAGCGTTTGCTAAGTCGATCACATTAAACACTTTTTCCAACTCATCCGCGCTTTTACCAATTTCTTCCGACAACCAACGACCAAATACAGCTTGTTCAGATGAGATCTTAACGTGAAAACCACCAGTAATTGAGTCGTAAAGAAATTCGTATTCCACTTATGTAACCTTAATGTTAATTGTTAAGCGTGTGCAATGATACGTTGATCTTAAAAGAAAGTGAGTTGCATATAAAGATTTGTTAGTAAGATACTGATTACAATCCTTAACTAATTGCATTAACCTGTCTATTTTTTATCCTTTTCATCAAGTATTTAGTAATCGCACACAAATAATTTCACAACGCCCCTGCGTTGATAAAAGGCTAATGCCGACTTCAGCCCAAAATCTTGTGAGATATCTCCTACATTAATGCAGGAGATAACGTATTATTTACATCGAAATAACGACAAAGGAAAGCATAAGTCATTGATTTGTATAGAAGCACTTCATTCAAATGGTGTATGTAATTAATCTTACAATGTAAATTTTTTTATCATACCTATGATCCAAATCTAAGCAGCGTATTATGCATTTCAACGGAGCAGGAAATTCCTCAAGGTAGAGGACAAGGATGTAGGGACTTAAAGGGACGTCTCGGGATGGGACGAAAAGACAAGGAATGTAAGGCAGGAGCCTAGCACGAGGAACGTGCATTAAGGAAAGATTCAACAGGGAAATTACAGGAAGTATGATCTGCTTTAATCAAGCAGCTATGTGTAAAGGACAAACCAGGAAGGTTTAAGGAATGCTTAAGGATAAGCAGCGTTCACGGATGATGTAATGGATGCAAGTTAATTGGTTAAGGAAGTAACCAACTAAATGGATTAAACATGAACTGCGTATGGATTTAGCGCATACCAAACTATGGATGGCATCAGGACGATTAATACAAGGACAGTTTAAGCAAGGAAATTAAGGATAGAGGCGCACAGGAAATAGCGCGAAAACGGATTTATCAAGGATGGATAGCTAGGAGCGAGTTCAAGAAGAACAGACATGGATGACATGGAAGAACTTCAGGCAGATAAGGACTTGCCGACCTACTGGCGGTGCGGAGTGCCCAGTAATAGGAATTGGAGTAAACGGAATTCCAGAATGTAAAACGAGAGAGGAAGGATTGCAAAAGGAAGTAAGCAGGATGCAATCAAAGGAATACTTCAGGGATAAAAATAGATGGAATTTTCAAAGAATTTTAGAGCAGCCAACAGGCTGCTTTTTTTTGCTTTCACGTACACTCATTTTCTAGTGTAAGTTAATTGCTACTAGTCACTTGCTATTAGCCACATGCTACCAATAGCAATCAGCCTACATCTGAAAAAATACACGCCATTAAATTAGCTATAAAATCCTATTTTCCTGCCAAGCTTTTTCTCGCGCCATTTTCTTCTTACGTTTATCACATGGATCATCGCAGTCACACGCTTTATCCATGCCTATTGCCCCGATACCGCCGCAACTTCCAGAAATAGATTTACGCTGTACAATCATGCCAATAGACATCGCAATAACAACAATTAAAAAGATCGCAAAAGTTAGAATAAAAATAGACATAATATATACCTAGCCAATTAATTTAAATAAGGCTTAAAAGCGTTGCTCGTGCGCTCTTCAAACCCGTCAGCGGTTTTTAAAACCATTAAAATAGGAATATTTTCCTGTTCAGCTAACTGCAATCCCTTTTCTGGTCCCATCACATTAATCGCGGTCGCTAACCCGTCTGCAATCATACAGGAGGGATGCAACACAGTCACTGAGACAAGATTATGATTGATGGGTTTCCCTGTGTTTGGATCGATTAAGTGAGAATACCTAACGCCATTATCTTCAAAATAACTGCGGTAATCACCAGACGTGGCAATGCCCATAGTACCTGTTGCAATTACCCGCTGGATTGCGCGCTCATTAGCTGTAGGCTTTTCAATGGCAATTTGCCAGTTACCATTTGGCTTTTTACCAGAAATACGCATTTCGCCGCCCACTTCCACTAAATAGTTGGTTATTCCCTTAGACTCTAGTAGCTCAGCAACAACATCAACACCGTACCCTTTTGCAATTGCGTTCAAATTCAGTGTAAGTTGAGCATTCGGCTTAGTAATTGTATTACCTTCAAGTACTAACTTATCAAGCCCCAATTGTGATTTAACTTCAATAACGTCCTGCGCTGATGGCGCGGAAATAATTCGCCCTTCTGGTCCAAATCCCCACAAGTTAACTAGTGGCTCAATGGTAATATCTAACGCTCCAGAGGTTAAATTGCCTAATTCAATTGACTCAGCAATTACATTTGCGGTTTGTTTAGAAAAAGCTACTACGTCACCTTCATTAGCGGCATTGAACTTGGATACCTCTGAGCTTGCTAAGTAAGTCGACATTTGCTGATTCACCTTTTCAAGCGCCTGATCGACATCAGAGTATAAGTTCATTGATTTAAGCTGTTCTTCAGGAATGTAAAGCTTAACCGAATAGGTAGTTCCCATCGTTTTACCTTGCAGTAAAACTTCTTTAGGCACTGTTTCTACTTGCGTACAAGAAACGAAAATGGCCAGCCCTATTAGGGCCAGCCATATATTTTTATTAATGATGAAGTTCATCAGTAATTAAACCGAATTACCCACCGAAGTCATCAAGTAAGATGTTTTCATCTTCAACGCCTAAGTCTTTAAGCATATTGATAACTGCGGCATTCATCACTGGTGGTCCACACATATAGAATTCACAGTCTTCAGGTGCTTCATGATCTTTCAAATAATTATCATAAAGTACATTGTGAATAAAGCCTGTGTAACCATCCCAATTATCTTCCGGTTGAGGGTCAGATAATGCAACATGCCAGTCAAAGTTTTCATTCTCAGCAGCAAGCATATCGAAATCTTCTACATAGAACATTTCTCGTTTAGAACGTGCACCATACCAGAAGCTAATCTTACGATCTGACTTCAGTCGACGAAGTTGGTCAAATATGTGCGAACGCATTGGCGCCATACCAGCACCACCACCAACAAATACCATTTCAGCATTTGTGTCTTTCGCAAAGAATTCACCAAATGGGCCTGAGATAGTTACCTTGTCACCTTGTTTTAGGCTCCAAATAAATGAAGACATGATGCCACAAGGTAGTGTTAAGTTATTAGGCGGCGGTGTTGCAATACGTACGTTAAGCATAATAATCCCTTCTTCTTCAGGATAGTTTGCCATTGAATACGCACGAATTGTTTCATCGTCAACTTTAGATTCTAAACTGAAGAACTTAAAGCGCTCCCAGTCAGGACGATATTCTTCAGGAATATCATAATCTGCATACTTAACATGGTGAGCCGGAGCTTCAATTTGAATATAACCACCAGCGCGGAAAGGTACACTTTCACCATCTGGGATCGCTAATTTTAGCTCTTTTATGAATGTTGCTTTGTTATCGTTTGAGATAACTTCACAATCCCACTTTTTAACACCAAAGATTTCTTCAGGTAGCTCAATATCCATGTCACTTTTGACGTTAACTTGACATGCCAAGCGACAACCTTCTTTTGCTTCACCTTTACTGATGTGATCAAGCTCAGTAGGTAGAATATCACCACCACCACTTTTTACTTTTACTTCACACTGGCCACAAGAGCCACCGCCACCACAAGCAGATGAAACAAAGATACCTGATTCTGCAAGCGCGCCTAACAATTTGCCACCCGCAGATGTTTTGATTGCTTTGTCAGGATCGCCATTAACAGAAATTATAATGTCACCACTAGCCACTAGCTTTGATTTAGCAAATAAAATAATTAAAACCAAAGCCAGTACGATCGCAGTGAACATACCTACGCCTAAATATATTTCAGCCATGATATATTCCTACTCCTTAAAGAGAAACGCCAGAGAACGACATAAAACCAAGTCCCATAAGACCTACAGTAATAAAGGTAATCCCTAAACCACGTAGTCCATCTGGTACATCCGCATATTTCATTTTTTCACGAAGACCTGCAAGCGCTGTAATTGCTAATGCCCAGCCAACACCGCTACCCAGTCCAAATACCACACTTTCTGTAAAGTTGTATTCTTTAGCAACCATGAAAGATACCGCACCAAAAATTGCACAGTTAACCGTAATCAGTGGTAAGAAAATCCCTAACGCGTTATAAAGCGCTGGGAAATACTTATCTAACGTCATTTCTAATATTTGAACTAACGCAGCAATAACACCGATATAAGTTAAGAAGCTTAAAAAGCTTAAGTCTGCATCTGGGAAGCCTGCCCATCCAAGTGCACCTGGAGCAAGAATTGATGTATAAATTAAGTTATTAACAGGTACTGCTAAACCTAATACAACGATTACTGCAACACCTAGACCCATTGATGTTTTTACTTTTTTAGATACAGCAAGGAATGTACACATACCTAAAAAGAACGATAAAGCTAAGTTTTCAATGAAAACAGAGCGAACAAACAAACTAATATAATGTTCCATCAATTCACTCCTTAGTCTTTAGCTTCTACTTGATCTGGTCTTAGTTGCCTAATACCCCAGATAAGTAAACCAATAATGAAGAACGCACTTGGAGGCATCAATAAGAAGCCCATCGGCTGATACCAACCACCGTCTTTAATTAGCGGTAAGATTTCAATACCAAATAAAGTACCTGAACCAAATAGCTCACGAATAAAGCCTACTGAAAGTAAGATAGCGCTATATCCTAAACCGTTACCAATACCATCTAAAAAGCTCATCATTGGTGGCGACTTCATTGCATAGGCTTCAGCACGCCCCATTACAATACAGTTAGTAATGATTAGGCCAACAAATACCGCTAGCTGCTTAGCAATATCAAATGCATACGCTTTAAGTAATTGGTCAACTAAAATTACCAATGAAGCAATAATCGTCATCTGCACGATAATACGTACGCTTGACGGTATTTGATTACGAATAATTGAGATAAATAAGTTTGAAAACGCAGTAACCATCGTCAATGCAATTGACATTACTACTGCAGTTTCCATTTTACTGGTTACAGCGAGTGCAGAGCACACACCTAAAACTTGTAATGCAATCGGGTTGTTGGCCAAAATTGGGCCAAGCAACACCTTTTTCATTTCTTTAGTATCGGCCATTATAGTGCTCCACTCTTAAGATCTTTTCGCACATTGTTGATGAAAGGACCATAGCCATGGTCACCCATCCAAAACTCGAATGACTGTTCAACGCCATTACTAGTTAGTGTTGCGCCTGATAAACCATCAATTTTGTACTGAGCATTTGGATCGTTTTTGCTTACGCTACCTTTTACGATCTCTAGCGCAAATTCACCTTGATCGTTAAATAGCTTTTTATCTTCCCATAAAGCAACCCAGCTAGGATTTTCAATTTCGCCACCTAGTCCAGGCGTTTCTTTATGCCAGTAGTATTTAATACTTTTAATGGTGCGCAAATCTTTTTCTAAGGCCACGAAACCAAGCATTAAGTCCCATAGTCCTTTGCCATAAACTGGAAAAACTACAGTATCAACTTTGCCTGACTCAGACTTAACAAAGTAAACCGGCGCAATGTCAGCGCGACGCTTAATACCCGCTACGTCATTTTTCTTTTCAATTGAGTCACCATTACGTTTAGCCTTTTCATAGTCAAACGTTGTGGGATCAACTTCAGTAGCAAACGTACCGTCATCTAAGTTTACTAAACGTGCTTCTACACGTTTTTCAAACGTAGCTTGCACGCCTTCTGCAGCAAAGTTAACACCTGCGGCGCTTAGAACATTGCGTTGTAGATCTTTAGCTTCATTTTCTTTTTGTATCGGCTTTAGGGCTACTGCAGCACTAGATACAATAATTGCACAAACTAAACATAGAGAAATAACAACTATTAGCGTTTTGCTGATCGAATCGTTATTACTAGACATGACGCGCTAACCTCCGCTTGATGTTGCCTTGTACAACAAAGTAATCCATTAATGGAGCAAATACGTTAGCGAATAGAATTGCTAACATCATACCTTCAGGGTATGCCGGGTTCACAACACGGATCATTACAACCATAAAACCTATTAAGAAACCGTAAGCCCATTTACCTTTATCAGTAAATGAAGCGGATACTGGATCTGTAGCCATGAAGAACATACCAAATGCAAAACCACCTAATACTAAGTGCCACTGCCACGGTAAACCGAACATCACATTAGTTTCGCTACCTATCAAATTGAACATGCTACTGAACAGAACCATACCAATAAAGGTACCTAACACAATACGCCACGAGGCTATACGCATGTACATAATCATCAAGCCACCAGCTAAAAGTGCAAGTGTAGATGTTTCACCAACTGACCCTTGAATGTTTCCTAAGAATGCATCCATCCAAGTAATACCTGAAGCTTCAAGCGCTGCAACTGAGCCCATCGCTACGTCTGCACCAGCAGCAACACTTAATGCTGTTGCACCAGAGAAGCCGTCTACGGCAGTCCATACAGCATCACCAGAAATTTCAGTTGGATAAGCAAAGAAAAGGAATGCACGACCTGCTAATGCAGGGTTTAAGAAGTTTTTACCTGTACCACCAAAGATTTCTTTCGCAACAACTACACCAAAGGTAATACCTAGTGCAGCCTGCCAAAGTGGGATTGTTGCTGGTAGAATTAGTGCAAATAACACTGACGTTACGAAAAAGCCTTCATTAACTTCATGCTTACGGACGGTGGCAAATAACACTTCCCAGAATCCACCTACCGCAAATACAGTGAGATAGATAGGCAAGAAGAAACACGCGCCATAAAACATTTTGGCTCCCCAACCTGCATCAGCAGTGAGTGAACCACCTAACATTTGGAATAAACCAACTTGCCATGCGTCGCCTATTTGAGACCCATTAGCGATTGCCATTGCTGCTTGGTCGCCCACGTTGAACATACCAAAAAACATAGCTGGGAATGTAGCTAACCAAACCGTGATCATGATACGTTTTAAATCAATATTATCACGTACATGCGTTCCGTTCTTAGTTACTAAACCCGGTGTGTAAAAAATCGTGGCTGCGGCTTCATATAGCGCGTACCACTTTTCATATTTACCGCCTTTTTCAAATTGCGGTTCAATGCGCTCTAAGAAATTCTTTAAACCCATTTTAGCCTTCCTTCTCAATAATAGTCAGGCAATCACGCAAGATAGGGCCATACTCATATTTACCTGGGCAAACAAAAGTACATAATGCCAAATCTTCCTCATCTAGCTCTAACGCACCTAGCGTTATTGCACTATCAGTATCTCTTGCAATTAAGTCGCGCAACAGCAGCGTTGGCAAGATATCAAGCGGCATAACACGCTCATAGTTACCAATTGGTACCATGGCACGCTCAGAACCACCTGTTGAGGTTGTCATGTTAAATAAACGACCCGGCATAAGATGCGACAAATAAGCACGCGTTACTGAAAACTTATTCGCGCCCGGCGCTAGCCAGCCAAATAACTCTTTCTCACGACCTTCAGCCAATACTGAAACTTGATTATGATAACGACCTAAATAACCGTGAGGACCCGATGCAGTATTACCAGACAACACTGATCCTGAAATAATACGGTTCTCACCGTCTTCAAGTTCACTCATGGTTAATTCTGATGTGCTAGCACCAAGGACAGTGCGAATAAGGCGTGGGTTTTTAACAGCTGGACCAGCTAATGAAATGATACGTGAAGTAGGCAATTCACCTGTGGTGAATAAATTACCGAATGCCATTACATCTTGGTAATTTAAATGCCAAACAGCTTTCTTTTCACTTACTGCATCTAAATGATGGATATGTGTACCTACTAACCCTGAAGGATGAGGGCCAGCAAATTCATGTGTTTCTGCATTAGCAGCCGCAGGAATATCAGCACCCGCTTTTTTACACACGAACACTTTTCCATCAGTCAACTTTGATAATACCGTTAGTCCGTTTAAAAATGCTGTTTTATCAGTATTAATTACTAATGCTGGATCAGCAGCTAACGGATTTGTGTCAATGGCAGTTACAAAAATGGAGTTAGGTACGGCATCAATTGCGGGTACTTTGCTAAATGGGCGCGTACGTAGCGCTGTCCACATACCAGAATTAATTAGGTTTTGCTTCACGGTTGCGCGATCTAAACCTGCTAATTCTGCGTCAGCGAATTTAGCAAACGTTTCTTGCTCGTTACCATCGATTTCAATGACAACTGATTGCAAAATACGTTTTTCACCACGGTTGATTTGCTTAACTACACCTGCAGCGGGAGCTGTGAAAATAACGCCTGGATTCTTCTTATCTTCAAAAAGAATCTGGCCTTTTTTCACTCGGTCACCCTCACGCACTTTCATGGTTGGGCGCATACCGATGAACTCTTCACCAAGTGTAGCGACGGTTTTGACGGTAGGACCGTCATGTATGACTTGTTGTGGAGCACCCTCAATAGGAATGTCCAAGCCTTTTTTTATTTTAATCATATGCATTTGCACTACGTTAAAGGAAAGAAACTATATCAATTGGCTATGCAACACCTACATAGCAAAGCGCACCGTCTGTATATCTTTTAAACTATTTTTAAGAATACGAAACAGTGCGAACTAAATATCTTTGTATAACTAACGAATTTTAGCACTAATATGACCAATCGCGCCACGAAATTTAGAAAAATCTGCTTACATATTACGTAGTAAGATGAAATTTTAGTTCACATTTTGACCATTGGACATATTTATTTGGCTATGATGTTTCTTGTTGGCGAAAAAAAAGCAACCAACGGGTTGCTTCATTTAATAGATTGCTTTCACCACTTGGCTAATGGGGATACATCAGCATCATAGTCTACATTCTTGATACCAAAACCAAATAGTTTAAGAAAGTCATGATGATAGCCGTGATAATCTGCAAGCTCATCAAAGTTATCATTATTCACTTTGTCCCATAGCACTTTAATTTTTGCTTGAATATCATCATTTGTTTCTACTGAATCCATTCGAATACGTTTGTCATTATCTAACTGAGGGTTATCACTAAATAGCTGTTGAGAAAATAATTTATATATTTGCTCTATAACCCCTTCATGGCAGTCGTTATTTTTCATTACCTGATACATCAATGAAATATATAGCGGCATCACAGGTATTGCTGAGCTCGCTTGGGTAACCACAGCTTTTAAAGAAGTAACATAGGCATTAATGTTTAAATTTGAATAAGCTTCATTAAGCTGTGCCGCGGCTCTGTCCAGATCTTCTTTCGCTTTACCAATTGTCGCATGGCCGTAAATTGGCCACGTCAGCTCTTTACCAATATAGGTGTATGCGGTTGTGGTTGCATTTTCAGCAAGTACACCGGCTTCATGAAGTGCTTTTAACCATAACTCCCAATCTTCGCCGCCCATTACTTTTATGGTATTTGCGATTTCGTCTTCATTAGCGGCTTCTAACGACACCTCATGCACTACGTTTTTATCCGTGTCATAGGTTTTGGTAGAGTAATTTTTTCCTACCGGCTTTAGCGTTGAACTATATACTTCACCTGAATCAGGATCTGTTCTACGTGGCGAGGCTAAACTATAAATTACAGCATCAACTTGGCCTAAATCTGCTTTAATTGCAGCAATGACCTGCTGCTTCATGTCATGTGAAAAAGCGTCACCATTGAGTGTGTTAGCATAAAGCCCTTCGCTTTTCGCTGCTTCATGAAATGCCGCCGTGTTGTACCAGCCAGCCGTCCCTGTTCTACGTTCTGTTGGTTCTTTTTCAAAACATACACCTAAGGTATTTGCACCTGCACCAAAAGCCGCAGTAATGCGAGAAGCTAAACCATAACCTGTAGACGAACCAATAATTAAAACATTTTTTGGACATGCGCTAACTCTTGGTTGCGCTTTTACAAATTCTATTTGTTCTTGCACGTGAGCAGCACAACCAACAGGATGCGCGTTAGTACAGATAAAACCACGAATTTTCGGCTTTATAATCATGTGTAATAATATCCTTCAAACTGGATTTAAATAAATGCGACTTAAATGACAAGCTTCAGCATTTGTATTCAAAAATTGGCGTTAGTGTAATCGCCTTCCCCTAAAAAACACATCTGATGTCTCTATAATGCATTCTTATTTTCTCTGTAATTTATATACAGGTTATCTATTTTGATAATATTGCTGCTCAGTCAATGAATGGAACGCTCTGACTTCTTTATAAAATGATGAGTACGACTGCCATACTTTATTTAACTGAGGATCTTGTGCAGCTTGCTCAGCTATGACTTGCTGAGTAGTTTCTCTTAGCGCTGTCATTACTGAGTCAGGTAACGCCCTTAATTGCACATTTTCTTGAGCTTGAAGCTGTTTAAGTGCACTAATATTTCTTGCCGTATACTCATCTAACATATCTTGATTTGCCGCACGTGCCGCCACTTTTACGATTGCTTGCAAGTCTTTAGGTAATGCATTGTATGCTTTTTCATTAATTAAAAACTCTAAAACCGTGCCGGGTTCATGCCAGCCAGAGTAATAATAATAATCAGCCGCTTTATTCAGCCCAAACGCTAAATCATTATAAGGCCCTACCCATTCTGTAGCATCTATTGCACCAGACTGTAACGCAGTAAATAACTCGCCACCGGTTAACGTAACTGGCACAGCGCCTAAGCGCTTAATCACTTCCCCACCTAACCCAGGTATCCGCATTTTTAGACCTTTAAGGTCGTCTAAAGAGTTAATTTCTTTCTTAAACCAACCTGCCATCTGAACACCGGTATTACCACCCGCCAGCGGAATAATGCCAAATGGCTTGTACACTTCCTGCCATAACGCTAAGCCGCCGCCATGATGTAACCAACCATTCATTTCTTGTGCATTCATGCCAAAAGGTAACGAAGAGAACACTTGCGCCGCTGGAATTTTTCCCTTCCAATAATATGGGCCTGAATGTCCCATTTCTGCTGTACCATTGGAAACCGCATCAAACACTTCAAAGCCGGGCACTATTTCACCTGCACCGTAGACAGTGATTTTTAATCGACCATTACTCATTGCTTCAACATTCTTTGCAAACTTTTCAGGCGTAACCCCTAAGCCGGGAAAGTTCTTTGGCCAACTTGTCACTAACTTCCATTTAAACTTTTGTTGAGTTTCAGTTGACTGACTAGCAGTAGATGCTGACTTGTCTTGCTCACCGCAGCCTGCTATCAGGCTCGCGACAACAAAAAGCAGCGCAGATATTTTTATCTTATTCATTTAACAACTTCCTAGTTTTTATTGTTTTCTTTAGTTTTTATCAATGCATTCGAGCAAACGTCGGTGTATGCAGCTGTTTAGCCATATATCACATTTGGTAACCAAGTAACCACTTTTGGCCAAATTGACATGATAATCAATAAAAGGATCTGAATTGCAATAAAAGGCATCACTCCCTTATATATGTCTTTCGTCATTACTTCTTTGGGCGCCACGCCACGCAAATAAAATAAAGCGAAACCAAACGGCGGGGTTAAAAAAGAGGTTTGCAGGTTAACTGCAATCATGATGCCTAACCAAATGGGATCAACGCCCATCATCAATAAAACCGGTCCTACAATTGGCACAACCACAAACGTTATTTCGATAAAGTCGAGAATAAATCCTAATAGAAAAATCACTGCCATCACTATTACTAGCGCAGAAAAAACACCACCCGGCAGCTGACTGAAGACAGAGTGAATCAACTCTTCGCCGCCCAGCCCTCTAAATACTAAGGAAAACAAAGAAGCACCGATAAGTATCAAAAATACCATTGACGTAATTTTTAACGTGCTCAGCATAACTTGTTCTAACTGATTTTTACTAAGCTGCTCATTAAACAACGCCAATAACGTAGCACCACCTGCACCAATCCCAGCCGCTTCGGTCGGTGTAGCAAAGCCAAATAAAATAGCCCCTAATACCAAAACGATTAAAATGAGCGGAGGAAATAAAGCGGATAACAAACTGACGTGCTGGTGCTGTCTTTCTTCAATTAACACCGACTTGCTAATTTTAGGAACTAACTGTGGTTTACGCCACGCAAGCAATAAGGAGTAAACAATGTACATTGCTACTAGAATAAGCCCTGGGATAAGTGCGCCCGCAAATAGATCTCCCACTGATACCGTTTCCGGAGAAAAAATCCCTTGCTTAAGTTGTGCTTGTTGATATGCACTTGAAAGCACATCACCCAATAACACTAATGCTATTGAGGGCGGAATTATTTGCCCTAATGTGCCCGTAGCTGCTATTACCCCACTCGCATATTGCGGACTGTACCCGCGCTTAAGCATGGTGGGTAACGACATTAATCCCATCGTCACCACCGTTGCCCCAACAATACCTGTACTGGCCGCTAGCAACATACCAACAATGATGACCGCGATACCCAAGCCAGCTGGAGAACGTACAAATAATAATGTCATCGCATCGAGCAGTCGCTCTGCAACCTTAGATTTTTCTAGCATGACCCCCATAAACACAAATAAGGGGACGGCTAGTAAGGTTTGGTTATTCATAATCCCGTATAAACGGCTAGGCAAAGCCTGAAGAAAAACGGCATCAAACACATTGTTTGCTATACCAATGCATGCAAATATTAATGCGGTGCCAGCTAACGATATTGCAACTGGGTAGCCTAATAATAAAACCAAACAAACCACCACAAACATGACAATAGATAAATACTCCATAACCCTCGCCTACTGCTGTTTCTGAAAAAGAAGCGTTGTGTGTTTGATCAATTCAGCAACTGCTTGGATGAGCAGCGTTATCACAAAGCCAATGATGAAACTTTTAAGAATGAAGACAAGAGGCAAGCCACCTGCCTCTTTAGATGACTCCAATAACTGCCACGAAGCTGCTACATATTGCCAACTTATTATGAGTAATGTAATGCAGACAGGTATTAAAAAAAGAGCTGTGCCCAAAATATTAACAATCGCTTGATTCTTTTTTGAAAAACGGCGGTAGAAAATGTCGACCCTTACATGTTCATCATGTTTTAGGGTATATGCTGCGCCTAACATAAATACACACGCGTGTAAGTAGATGATGGATTCCTGCATTGCTATCCATCCCATATTGAAGCCATAGCGCAGTACAACAACGAGCACCATAAGCAACATCATCAGCAATGTCAGCCAAGATAATAGTTTTCCGGTATATTCGGTAAACTGCTCTACCCGAGTGCGTATATTCAAGAGCAATTGTTGCCCCATTCCATCACCTTTTATTCTATTTATTGTGTTAATGGATTTTTGAGAAGGGCTATTGTTATAAAAACATCAAGAAATTAAAAGCATTATCTTGATAAGTTGCAGAGATCAGACAAGCGACTTGTCAGATTGGAGTTTAGGAGTGCGAGCCATCACCGCCTAAGTCGCACATAAAGTTGCAGCAAATATCGCTGCAACTTTATATGACGTTAAACCGTGTTTACGTTTGTAATATGAGTTTTAGTTATATTGACGCTTTAGTGGATCCGCCTAAACACTTCGGTGAATTAGGAGGAAGTTCAGAATAGTATTCAAACCATTCTTGAGGTGTGTAAGTATGTAATGCCAACGCATGTATGTGGTTCGTTAACTCGTCCGCTAAGGCAGAGTTAATTGAGCGATGACGTTGAATTAGGCGCTGCCCTTCAAAACGATCTGTCACTATCACCACTTTAAAGTGGGATTCAGATCCTCTAGGTACATTATGGTTGTTACTCTCATTTATCACTTCCAAGTACTCTGGATCAAACGAGTCGTACAGCTTCCGTTCTATTGAGTTTTTTATCTTCATATTTAATAACTTCTTGTAATGCTGTGCGTATTGGTAAATTTAGCTCAAAGCATTTAGTTTTTCTTTACTTTATTAGCCATCTAGATAGCCAAACAAAACAAAAAATAACTAACCAACTGTCACTATTGCATATATTATTTTTGCATGAATGTTAGTAATTTCTGCGTTTTTATAACAAATAATGATAACAAATTGATTGCTAAGACTTTCTATTTTTTTACCGTGCGAAAAGTAAAATTAATGCGAACATCATTCACATGGCGGCTTTTGTTTATTCGATGCTTCCAATGAGTCTGTAATGAGCCTGCCATAATTAGTAATGAACCTGACGCTAATAAAATTGAGCACATTTCTTTTGACTGCTTATGCTGTAACTCAAAGACTCTTGGCTGCCCTATAGTGACAGAAGCAATGGTTGGCTCATCACCTAACTCTTTTTCGTTATCACTGTGCCACCCCATCGAATCTTGACCATTGCGATATTTATTAATTAAAACACTGTTAAATGACTGCGCTGTAACTGCTTCGATTCGCTGCTTTAACTTTGTCACCTCTGGAGTAAACGATTCTGGCATAAATGTCGTTCCAGAATATTTGTATACAGCGTCTTCATCTCCAAGCCAAGCCTGTAAACGTGGGATCTTCACCGACTTACCGAACATTTTTATACTAGGTTGCTGCCAGTGTATCTTGCTATCGCACTCTTGTGTTAATGCTTCGACTTCAGTCTCAGAGAGAAAGTGCGCATCATATAGCAATATACCATCTTCAACGTGTAATTTTTTTAATGCCATAGATAAATACCCGTACTCTGCTCACTCAACTACGTAAATCTAACAATTTGCACTAGTCAGTAACTGATTAGCATGTAACAATTCTACCACCCTGATTATTCGAGTACATGTCTTAAGTAATGAATACCCACTTTACATTTAATTTTTCACCTGCAAACGCCACTACCCCCGTCAATGTTGAGCTTGAATTACACCGCTTTCCCCAAAATACGACTGATAAGTCATTACAGGCTTGGGACGCAGCAGATGAGTTATTACTTGAGTATGTTTGTGAGCAAATCAGCACGCTAAATATAAAGCATATTGTTGTGTTGAATGATCAGTTCGGCGCAATTACGTGTGTGCTAAATGCATTATTTAAGCATTTACTAATTACTCATATAACAGACTCATACATTGCCCAACAGGCAGCACAACTAAATTTAAATAAAAATGGACTGAACCCAAGTAACATAGTGTGGCAAACCAGCTTAGAAAGCTTGCCTAGTCAATGCGAAATGGTTCTATTAAAAGTTCCTAAGAATAAAGGCTATTTACATAGTCAGCTAGTTAATATTGCTGCACTGAACAATCAACACTTATCGGTGATCAGTGCAGGAAAAGTTAAACAAATTCATACCTCCACACTGTCATTATTTGAAGAAGTATTAGGCAGTACTAAAACTTCGTTAGCAAAAAAGAAAGCGCGATTAATTTTCACCCAATGTGATCATATTTCCTCTCAACCTGCGCCTTTCCCCACTACTTGGCAACTTGAAAATACACCATATACAATGATCAACCATGCAAACGTATTTTCACGCGATAGTTTAGATTTAGGCGCACGTGAATTTATTAAGTACTTACCCGCGCCTTCTGCACCTCAACAAGTGGTCGATCTTGGATGCGGTAATGGTGTGATTGGTCTGAACGCGTTACTAAAAAATCCATACGCTTCGGTCACATTTGTTGATGAATCTTATATGGCGGTGCAATCTGCCAAAGATACCATTACAAAAAACCTACCGGAACGAGTACTAGACTGTCAGTTTTTGGTGAATGACTGTTTAAGCCAGCTAGAAGACAATCATTATGACTTAGTCTTATGTAATCCACCTTTTCATCAGCAAAATACCATTACCGATCATATTGCTGTTCAAATGTTCAATGATGCAAGGCGTGTGCTAAAACCAGGGGGAGAATTAAGAATTGTTGGCAACCGCCATCTTGGCTACCATAAAACACTGAAAAAAATGTTTAGCGCTGTAACTCAACTTGGTGCTAACCATAAATTTGTTATTTTATCGGCAATTAAAAAGAGTAAATAAGTATGATAATACCCGCCCTTTCACTTACATCCTTCAAAAAAACACTACCGCTTATTTTTGTCAGTGTTATTACAATAGCCATAGCAGGTTGTAGCCAAACGCCAACGTCACTCATTTTACAACCGAGCTTAGATTCACATAGCATCCCACCACAGCTTTCTGGATTTCGTTTGAATGTGGTTGATGAAAGAGCACAACCGGCTATTGCGTTTATTCATAAAGATGACCAATTAACTGCGAAAATAAGTGCTAGCACTCCTGCTCAGCAACTTATTTCAAATGCCTTAACACCTGCTAAAAATTTTAATCCGGTTGCAACTAAAGTACTTAATGTAGCGATCACTAAATTACATAGCGATGTAAAGCAAAGCTCGGTATCACATGAAGTAGCAAATTATATTGAGTTAACATTAACTCTTAATAATCAACAACAAACGTTCACTAAATCTTATCAAGGAAATAGCCAATACAAAGGGCCACTTAAATATGATATCGCTGTATTGGAAAAAGAATTAAATATGTTAATAAGTAATGTGCTTACAGAAGCGCTTGCAGACGAAGAGTTACAACAACAAGCAGGGTATATGAGATGAAGCATATAACAACTTTTACGCTTTTTATAATAGCGCTATTCAGCCTAACTATAAGTGCAGCCCCTAAAGGTGAATTTGTTCAACCAGACAACTTATTCCCACAGGTTAAGTTTAGCACTTCATTGGGTGACTTTATTGTTGAATTAGATCGTACCAAAGCGCCAATAACAGTTAATAACTTCTTAAGCTACGTCGTTAACGGCGAGTACAACAACACTTTATTTCATCGTATTGAAAAGAACTACGTTGCTCAAGCTGGCGGATATACTGACGCGTTTGAAGAGATGACATCTTATGCCCCAATCTTTAATGAGTCAGGCAGTGGCTATAAAAATAATTACGGCACTATAGCAATGGCACGCGCCAGTTCATTCAATCCCCATACTGCTACTCGACAGTTTTTCTTCAATTTAAAAGACAACGACAATCTTAACCCAGGGAGAGATTGGGGTTATGCTGTATTTGGTTATATTGCCGAAGGTGAAGATATTTTAGAAAAGCTACAAGAAGTTGAGGTTGGTTTTCACGACAAAACTGGCTGGCCCACAGTGCCAAAAACGCCTGTAATTATAAAGTCCATCACCATTGTAGATGAAGAAAAATAATAATCATTCTCATCAATAAGTTAGCTATATTCGCTCAATTATTTCATAAGCTGGCTTTGAAAATAACCGTGATGCACTATACTGAAACTGAAAAATTTAGAGCTTAGACAATTAAAGGGCAATAGACCCTTGTGCATTACGGTAAGAGTCTTCAACAATCTCTCAAAAATAATAATAGCGTTTAAAATGTCTATACCCGTTGCAATTAATATGTGCGCTTTACTTTAGAATTGCTTAAGTAGCCTTCACAAATAAAGCAGTACATTAATGCAATACAGTGTATTCACAATCTAACTTCAATACGCTCACAAGATAGAGATTGAACTTCTGACTGTTGTTTTGTGTCTTTTCAGAAGGGGTTATGCGTTGATAAATGTAAATGATTTTATAGAACATAAAGCAAGGCAACTGACGTTTTATGTAAAAGCGTTTTTATCTCGCCAGATCGGCTACTCAGAGATAAAGTTGTATTTATGGGACACACTTGAAGAGTGGTCTCAAGTGAACATTAAACTAAAAGAGCCATACACGACCAAGGAACGTGTATTTTGGCATTTACTGCACCAACTGAGCTTTTGGTCTGAAAATACCTTATTAAGTGATCAATATTTGCAATCCGAGTTATCAACTTGTATTGACTATCTTGAAGGCGAAGGTCAGTATCCACTTGATTGTGTAGGCATTAGGCCGTAGTCTAAAGCCTACACAAGATATTCTCTGCAAACTGTTCGTTACTATTTAAAAACTTACGATAAAGTAAGCTGCTTTTTTGGCTTACTCATCACCTTTAGCACCCTAATTTTAGTTTCGCTTAGCCTTGCAGTACCAAACAATAATAAAGCTGACTTCTCATTCATGACAAAGCAACACTCATTTTCACAGCATATTCGGTGCTACAAAGATAAACGTTTATTAAGTATTTTTTTATTCGGTATGGCAAGTGGCTTTCCGTGGGTGATGATTGGCTCTGCCATGACTGCGTGGCTAAAAGAAGCGGACTTATCGCGCAGTGCAATTGGTTTTTTTGGCGTGGTATTTCTAACCTATTCAATCAACTTCCTTTGGTCACCGCTTTTAGACCGAATAAAAATTCCGCTTCTTACAAAATTATTGGGCCTACGAAGAAGTTGGATTTTTCTAACTCAATGCTGCATCGTGTTGGGTTGTGTGTACCTTTCTTATGTAGATGTAGTGAATCACCTCTATTTTGCAGGCTTAGTGGCATTGGGTATTGCTATCTCATCTGCCACTCAAGATATCGCTATTGACGCCTATCGCATTGATATTATTAATGACGATGAAAAAGATAAATTAACTGCTGGTGCTGCCATGGCAACCAGCGGTTGGTGGACAGGCTTTGGTGGACTAGGCAGTATCCCATTCTTCCTAGCCGATCGCCCGGGCTGGTCTTGGGCTGATGTATACTTAGTATTAGCCGGAATTATGGGCTTATTAATGCTAACCATTTTTTTTAGTAAAGAGCCCAACACCAAACGGGAACAGCTACAACAAAACGCAGAACAAGCCCACCAGAAAATGCTCTTTACTGAACAGCTGTCAACAAGTAACGCTCGCCGCTTTCTAACTTGGCTTAGCGTGACCATTATTGAACCCTTTCGAGAATTTTTTAGTCGTAATGGCGCTAAAACCGCTCTTTCAATACTCTTCTTTGTATTTTTATTTAAAATTGGCGAAGCGTATCTTGGCCGCATGTCCGTTGTCTTCTACAAAGAAATTGGCTTTACCAATACCGACATTGGCTACTTTTCCAAGTTGCTCAATTGGTGGGTTACTATCATTTTCGCTTTTATTAGCAGCTTATTCACTATTCGCTACGGCATCGTGAGAGGTTTATTTATTGCTGGTATTGCAATGAGTGCCAGCAATCTACTATTTGCTTTAATGGCCGTTGTAGGGCCTAACAAAGCGCTATTCGCCATTACAGTCCTCATTGATGGCTTTACTGGTGCGTGGGCCTCAGTTGCGTTTGTCGCCTTTATTTCATTAATGTGCAACCGTGCATTCACCGCAAGTCAATACGCGTTAATGGCTTCTCTGGGTACATTCGGGCGTGTTTCCCTAGGCTCGTTAAGTGGTTGGTTTGTAGATTTAATGGATGGGAACTGGGCACTGTTTTTCATCATAACTGCTTTTATGGTGATCCCGAGTCTTGTCTTCTTATATAGCATTCGTCATAAAGTGGCTCAGCTTGAGCGTGAGAACGGCAATGCCACATAACCAAGTGTGAGATGTGTGAACTTAAGATGATTGAATCTTGAGGGCTGTGTATCTTATAGGCTCTAATTTACAGAATGCTTAAAGAGGTCTGAGAGGTATCTTTTATTGTTGTGCATTAAATAGCGGTAAGAAAGTAGATGAAAAGAAATGGCTGCTGAATCACATGATTAAACAGCCACTCTAATTTTGTTTAATTACTTATAAACCTTACTTAGTCCTTCAATTGGATCAATTTCCAAGGCATTGCAATAGCGAATGAATTCAACCACATCCAGTCGTCTTTCCTGATTCTCAATCTTCCCTACAAACGAATGGGGTGTGCCCAAAATTTCAGCCAAACTGCGCATAGTATGACCTTTTTCTTGACGCTTATCTTTCAACCACTGTGTTAAAATGCCGTTTTCTTCTGACGAAACGGTTTTACTCATCATTACTCCGCTCTCCCGGTATAGTAAAGAGTTATACTTGCTTTTTTTAATAGTTATGTGCATTAGCTATTGCAGCAGCGTAAGCCGCTACAACGTGCTTAAAACTTACTATACCTTATTTCGGGTATATTGCTAGAGTAAATTTATTAACAAACAAAATTCAATAAAGCGATGAGTTCGTTTTGGGAGTGAGTGCTGGTTTTTCTAAAAATACCTTTTAGTTGAGATCTTACAGTATGCTTTGAGGTATTTTTAATTTCTGCTACTTCGCCTAGGCTTAGGCCAAGTGATAAGTAAACTGCAATTTCAGATTCTGCCGGAGATAATTTAAATAATTCTTTGAAGCACTTACGACGCACAACCTTATTTTGATTATTTACCGACAATAGTACATAGTTGTCATCCGAGCTAGGCAGCACTATAGATTTGAGTTTAATAGTGCACTCCCAAGAGCTCTCTGCCACTTTTATCAGCTTAGTAGGCAAAGGCTGTGTCTCAGAAGCCAGTTGTTCACAGTACGCTTGAAGTTCGGCACCGATATTCGACTGCTCGAAGCCCAGTTTGTTTTGTTCAACCCATACGGAAGGCTGATTATCAATTAATGACTTACAAGCCTGATTATAACTTTCAATTTCACCAGTCGCTTTAATTAACGCTGTAGGAACATCAATCGCATTAACAATGCCCTGACTAATACTCGCCTGTTCAATTTCATGATTTTTTTTAACTAACAGGAATATCCAGCGGAAAATAGGTAAAAAACCTTTTAGGCCTTCCATTTCTTTTTGATCAAAAGGCTTTTGATTAACTCCGCGAGTCAACGTCACCAAACCTTCAACATCGTTATCTCGAAACACGGGCGAAACAATATAGCTATCAATGTCAGCGCCGTCGGCTAAGTTCGTTATATTTAAGTTCGCTTCATCAACGATGATATCGGCTTTCGTAATTATTTTACCGACTTTACTGTTCCGAACATAATCACTAAATAATGGGTGGGTAGGATTTGAGATCTCACTGGAAAGCTTATTTGCATGCTGTCCATTCATACCAATAAACAACTTACTTTCAGGTATAGCAACATCACGTAGTGTAATCACACAGTGATTAGCCTCAAATAGTTGAGCCATATATGAAGCAACATAGCTCCATCTATTTTGCTCTACGCCATCTGTAAAAAGAATATCTGCTAATTTTGACAACTCGTCCATTCAATATCCTATTGTGCCTATTTTCCTAAAATCAGTACAGGATAGAAAATACCCTTTTCCATCACAAGAAACAAGTAGATACCAAAAAAAATGAAAAGAAAGATTCACAATTGAAGTCCGCTAGCTAATTCGCTAATCTTTAGTTATTAATATATAAAAAGAATATAAAATGATTAAGATCTTTGCGTTACTACCATTAATTATGAGTTTTCTATGGTGGCTTTATTTACGTCATAATGGCTGGACGATTAAACAAGGCATCAAGGGGTTCATCTATATTTTCGCCTTTAATGCGTTAATTATCGGGTTCTTTACTGTAATGCTATTCATTACCAATTAGCGACAATCACCTCCACCATATACTGTCCTTGCCTACAAACAAAAACGGCTCCTTAACTTTCGCTAAGGAGCCGTTTAAATGCTTTATCTACGAGAGATTAAGCTTTTTCAACTACATTTACCAAGTTCCAAGATTTTTTCTTAGAAATTGGACGACATTCAACGATTGATACTAAATCGCCTTCTGCCGCAGTGTTGTTTTCATCATGTACGTGTAGCTTAGTTGTACGCTTCATGAATTTTCCATAGATTGGATGTTTCACATAACGCTCAATCGCAACAACAATAGATTTGTCCATTTTGTCGCTAACAACACGTGCTTGAAGTGTACGTTGTGTATCGCTCATTACGCACCTGCCTTCTGATTAATAACAGTTTTAACGCGCGCAATGTTGCGGCGTACTTCTCTAAGCGTATGTGTTTGAGCTAGCTGACCAGTGCTTGCTTGCATGCGCAGGTTAAACTGTTCACGTAGCAACTCAAGAAGTTCAGCGTTAAGCTCTTCAACGCTTTTGTCTTTTAATTCGCTAGCTTTCATCACATCACCGTTCTAGTTACAAATCGAGTTTTAAATGGTAGTTTAGCAGCTGCTAAAGAAAATGCTTCGCGAGCTAACTCTTCAGAAACACCTTCCATTTCGTATAAAACACGACCAGGTTTGATTTGAGCAACCCAGTATTCAACGCCACCTTTACCTTTACCCATACGAACCTCAAGAGGTTTCTTGGTAATAGGCTTATCTGGGAATACACGAATCCAGATTTTACCTTGACGTTTTACATGACGAGTCATAGCTCGACGAGCTGCTTCAATTTGACGCGCAGTCATACGACCACGATCCGTTGCTTGCAAGCCGAAAGTACCAAAGCTAACTTTGTTACCTGTTTGTGCTAAGCCACGGTTTCCGCCTTTAAACATTTTGCGGAATTTAGTACGTTTTGGTTGTAACATCGTAACTTACCCCTGCTTAGCGCCTTTTTTACCTTTCTTTGGAGCTTTAGTTTGCTTAGGCTCTGCATTAGCAAGTGGAAGACCACCTAATACTTCACCTTTGAATATCCAAACTTTAACACCAATGATACCGTAAGTAGTTAAGGCTTCTGAAGTTGCATAATCGATATCTGCACGAAGAGTGTGTAGTGGTACACGACCTTCACGATACCATTCAGAGCGTGCAATTTCTGCACCGCCTAAACGACCGCTAACTTCAACTTTGATACCTTTAGCACCAAGACGCATAGCATTTTGAACCGAACGCTTCATAGCACGACGGAACATAACACGACGTTCAAGTTGGCTAGCGATGCCATCAGCAACTAATTGTGCATCTAACTCAGGCTTACGAACTTCAGAAATATTAATCTGAGCAGGAACACCTGTAAGTTTAGATACGTGCTGACGTAGCTTCTCTACATCTTCACCTTTTTTACCGATAACAACACCAGGACGAGCTGTGTGAATTGTTACACGAATTGATTTAGCTGGGCGCTCAATAACGATCTTAGATACTGATGCACTTTTTAACTTAGAAGTTAAAAATTGACGTACCTTGTGATCACCATGTAAGTGCTCAGGAAATTCTTTTGTACTCGCATACCAGGTTGAAACCCAAGGTTTCGTGATACCTAGGCGAATACCAGTAGGATGAACTTTCTGTCCCATTACTTATATCTCCTAGTTATCCGATACGACCACAGTAATGTGGCTAGTACGTTTAAGAATGCGATCTGCACGACCTTTGGCACGTGGTTTGATACGCTTCATAGTTGGACCTTCGTCAACGAATACTTTTGATACTTTAAGCTCGTCAATATCAGCACCTTCGTTATGCTCTGCGTTTGCAATTGCAGACTCAAGTACTTTCTTAACAAGCTCAGCCGCGCCTTTTGGGCTGTAAGCTAAAAGTTCTAACGCTTTTTCAACTGTTAAACCACGGATTTGATCCGCAACTAAACGAGCCTTTTGAGCAGAACCTTTGGCAAATTTGTGTTTAGCTAATGCTTCCATAATTCACCCCTTACCTTTTAGCTTTTTTATCAGCCGCGTGACCGCGGTAAGTACGAGTAGGTGCGAATTCACCTAATTTATGGCCAATCATTTCGTCAGTTACGAAAACTGGAACATGCTGACGACCATTATGGACAGCGATGGTCAATCCGATCATATCAGGAATGATCATTGAACGACGGGACCAAGTCTTAATAGGCTTTTTGTCACCGCTTTCCAACGCTTTCTCTACCTTCTTCAGCAAGTGGAGGTCAATAAAAGGACCTTTCTTGAGAGAACGTGGCATGGTTATACCTCACTCATTTACTTATTACGACGACGAACAATAAATTTGTCCGTGCTCTTATTCTTACGTGTCTTGAAGCCCTTAGTAGGAACACCCCAAGGCGTAACAGGATGACGACCACCAGAAGTACGTCCTTCACCACCACCGTGCGGGTGATCAACCGGGTTCATAGCAACACCACGAACTGTTGGACGAATACCGCGCCAGCGATTTGCACCTGCTTTACCAAGTGAACGAAGCATATGCTCAGCATTGCCAACTTCACCGATAGTTGCACGACAGTCAGACAATACTTTACGCATTTCGCCAGAGCGAAGACGTAATGTTACATATTGACCTTCACGTGCAAGAATTTGTACGTAAGCACCTGCAGAACGTGCAATTTGAGCACCTTTACCTGGTTTAAGTTCAACGTTGTGAACCATAGAACCTACAGGAATATTACGCATTGGTAATGCATTACCTGCTTTGATTGGTGCATCGCTACCAGACTGAATGCTGTCACCAGCTTTCATGCCTTTAGGAGCGATGATGTAACGACGCTCACCGTCTGCGTAAAGCACTAGTGCAATGTTTGCACTACGGTTTGGATCGTATTCAAGACGCTCAACCTTTGCAGGGATACCATCTTTATTACGTTTGAAGTCAATTAGACGGTAGTGCTGTTTATGACCACCACCTACGTGACGTACTGTAATACGACCATTGTTGTTACGACCACCAGACTTAGAGTTTTTCTCTAATAAAGGAGCGTATGGAGCACCTTTATGCAAGTCATTGTTCACTACTTTAACAACGTGACGACGACCAGCAGACGTAGGTTTACATTTAACTAAAGCCATTTTCTAAACCCTCCTTACTCTGCGCCGCCAACAAGATCTAACTCAGCGCCTTCTTTAAGAGTTACGTATGCTTTTTTCCAGTCTTTACGACGGCCAAAACGCATACCTGTACGCTTAGTTTTACCTTTAACGTTAACAGTGCGAACACCTTCAACTTCTACTTCGAAAAGCTTTTCGATAGCACCTTTAATCTCTTCTTTAGTCGCATCAGTTGCTACTTTAAATACAACAGTGTTGTTATTTTCAGCGCAGTTTGTTGCTTTTTCAGAGATATGTGGAGCTAAAACAACTTTTAGTAAACGTTCTTCGCGGATCATGCTAGCTGCTCCTCAAGTTGTTTAACTGCATCAGCAGTCATTAATACTTTATCGAAGCCGATTAGACTTACTGGATCAATACCAGCTACGTCGCGAACGTCTACTTTGTATAAGTTACGAGCAGACAAGAACAAGTTCTCATCAACTTCAGCAGTCACGATTAACACATCTTTAAGCTCAAGTTCTTTAAGCTTAGCAACTAGTTCTTTCGTTTTAGGTCCTTCAACTGCAAACTTTTCAACAACGATTAAACGCTCTTGACGAACTAATTCAGAGATAATGCTTTTAATCGCACCACGATACATTTTTTTGTTAACTTTTTGGCTGTGATCTTGCGGCTTAGCTGCAAAAGTCACACCACCGCTGCGCCAAATTGGGCTACGGATTGTACCAGCACGTGCACGGCCAGTACCTTTTTGACGCCATGGTTTTTTACCACCACCGCTAACTTCAGAACGAGTCTTCTGAGCACGAGAACCCTGACGAGCTCCAGCTGCAAAAGCTGTAACTACCTGGTGTACAAGCGCTTCATTAAACTCTTGACCAAAGGTAGCTTCTGAAACTTCAAGAGCGCCTGAAGCGTCTTTTAATGCTAATTCCATCACTTATCCCCCGGACTTATGCTTTAACCGCAGGTTTAACGATAACGTCGCCACCGATTGCGCCTGGTACTGCACCTTTAATAAGAAGCAGATTGCGCTCAGCGTCAACACGTACAAGCTCAAGGTTTTGAGTCGTTACACGCTCGTTACCCATTTGGCCTGCCATTTTTTTGCCTTTGAAAACTTTACCTGGTGATTGGTTTTGACCAATTGAACCAGGAGCACGGTGAGAAAGAGAGTTACCGTGAGTAGCATCTTGCATGCTAAAGTTCCAACGCTTAACGCCGCCTTGGAAGCCTTTACCTTTAGATGTACCTACAACGTCTACTTTCTTAGTTTCAGCAAAAACTTCAACAGTAATTTCACTACCTACTGCTAATTCTTCACCTTCACCGTTAGCTAAACGGAATTCCCAAAGACCGCGACCAGCTTCAACACCAGCTTTAGCATAATGCCCAGCTGTTGCTTTGTTTACGCGGTTTGCTTTTTTAGTGCCTGCAGTTACTTGAACAGCACGATAACCGTCAGTTTCTTCTGAACGAACTTGAGCAACGCGGTTCGGAGTTGCTTCAACTACGGTTACTGGAATTGAAACGCCATCTTCAGTGAAGATACGAGTCATTCCTACTTTACGACCGACTAGACCTATAGTCATTATAAAAACCTCTATAATCTCTCGGTTAACCTAGGCTGATTTGAACATCAACACCAGCCGCAAGATCCAAACGCATTAGTGCGTCAACAGTTTTTTCTGTTGGCTCAACAATGTCGATTAGACGCTTGTGGGTACGGATTTCATACTGATCACGCGCGTCTTTGTTAACGTGCGGAGAAATAAGAACGGTGAAGCGTTCTTTACGTGTAGGTAGTGGAATTGGACCACGAACCTGAGCACCAGTACGCTTAGCAGTTTCAACAATCTCCTGCGTCGACTGGTCGATCAAACGATGATCGAAAGCTTTTAAACGAATACGAATGCGTTGACTAGACATTCTCAACCTCAAATATAAAGAGCATTTTAGAAAGAGCATAAAAAACCACCTCTCGACCACATTTTCTATTTTTAGAAATTGAGTGAGGGTGTTTTCTTATATCGATGAACTCCAAATCGGAGTTCCTGTACTAAATTGCTTTAACATTATTAAAGCTGGTTAACATAAAGAGCATTTTATCTTGTTAACCTCGAACCTGTTTAATCTAACAATCTAGACTAAGCAGGTCGGCGTATTATAGGTAAGTTGATTAATATTGCAACTACTTTTTTAAATTAACTATATATTACTATCTAAGCAAGAAAGTACCGCTACAGGGATAGCAATAAATCTGTTAATCATCAACTTTTACCGGACCATGAATGTCTTTGATCTTTAAACTGCCGCTGCCCGATTCAGTGATTGTCAACGAGCCTGCGTCATTAACGGATATGCCGCCCGAACCATCATCAATAGTTACTGCACCACTCACTCCTTTGATATAAATATTGCCCGAATTATCTTTAATATTTAAATTGCCACGAACATCAAAAATATCACTATCACCTGAGCCATCTTCTATTTGAGTGTTACCTAAGATGTTTTTCAACGTCAGGTTACCTGAATCATCATCAATATTTACACTGCCAACAATATCTTTTGCATCAATATGACCTGAGCCATCTTTTAACAGCAAACTACCATTAAGTTTAAACAACGTAATATTACCCGAACCATCATTTATAGAACTGTTACCAGTGATATGCTCCATAGCAATGCTACCTGAGCCATCATTAATAGTGCTGTTACCAGTGATATCTTCCATAGTAATACTGCCTGAGCCATCATCAATACTGATATTGCCTACAACTTTATGAAGAGCTATATCTCCCGAGCCATCATCTATCACTAAATTATCATGAATATTCTTAATGGTAATATGGCCAGAGCCATCGTTTACTTTTAGCGCGATATCTGCAGGAACAAACACCGTTAAGTCAATATAAGGCGCTTTACCGCTAAAAAACCTAAGTCCTCGATCAAATTTACTGGTTAACTTAGCTTTTTTACTGCCCTTGGCCTCCAACGTTAATTCAAAATCACTCGTTAACTCGGCGTAATTACCGACCGTTGCCTCAACACGTATCTGTTTAGTATTAGTATCACCGATAATATTAAGTACACCCGAGCCCGCTTCTATTTCTAGCTCTTTAAATGACTGTGCATCAATACTTAACGTTTGTTGTGACTCAGTCCATTCACCATAGTCGGCAGCATTGATTTGAACGACACATCCTGAAACTAATAAAATGGATAAGAGTGTGATTATTGCTTTCATTTTTTGTCCTTATTGCAGCAAGTATGCTATTTATTCAGCGCACAGCGTCATTGCGATATAACGCTAAAATTGATTGAGATATGATAACACTGATAGCGTTCTGCTTAATTTTCAAAATGTTAAATTTTATTTCGTTAATAACCAACAAACAATTAGGCGCTAGAAAAGCAAAAAAGCCACTAACTAATAGTGGCTTTTTTATAATAACGTCTGTTTAAAACGTGACGTTTACTTAAATGGGTTAACAAGTACCATAGTTTCAACACGATCAGGGCCAGTTGAAACAATATCAATTGGCGTTTCCGTTAACTCTTCTAAGCGCTTAATATAGTTCTTAGCCGCTTGTGGTAATGCATCAAAAGACGTTACACCAAATGTGTTATCAGTCCAGCCAGGCATTTCTTCATATACTGGGGTCACTTCATCATAGCCTTCAGCAGCCATTGGCGGTACATCAACGACTGTACCATCTGCTAACTTGTACCCAGTACAAATTTTCAGTGTGTCTAAGCCATCTAATACATCAAGCTTGGTAAGACAAAAGCCAGAAATACTGTTGATTTGAATTGCACGTTTCATTGCAACCGCATCAAACCAGCCAGTACGACGTTTGCGACCCGTCGTAGCACCAAATTCATGTCCTTTTACACCAAGGTGCTGACCAACTTCACAATCTAGCTCTGTTGGAAATGGGCCAGAGCCAACACGTGTTGTGTATGCTTTCACAATACCTAAAATATAGTCTAAATGACGTGGTCCAAAACCTGCCCCTGTAGCAACACCACCTGCAGTGGTATTTGAAGACGTTACATACGGGTAAGTGCCATGGTCGATATCAAGTAGTGTACCTTGCGCACCTTCAAATAAAATGGACTCACCATTCTTACGCGCTTTGTCTAGCACGTCAGTAACATCTACTACCATTGACTTCAATAAATCGGCAATTGCTAAAGCGTCATCCAGCGTCTTTTGATAATCAACCGCTTCAACTTTATAGTAATCAGTCAGCATAAAGTTGTGATAGTCGAGTACTTCTTTGAGTTTCTCGGCAAACAATGTTGGATTAAATAGATCACCCACACGTAAACCACGGCGTGCAACCTTATCTTCATACGCAGGACCAATTCCGCGTCCCGTTGTACCAATCGCTTTTGCACCGCGCGCTTCTTCGCGAGCCACGTCTAGTGCAATATGAAATGGAAGGATTAATGGACACGCTTCGCTAATAAATAAACGTTCTTGTACTGGAACACCGCGCTCTTTAAGCATCGTCATTTCAGTCATTAGCGCATCAGGAGATAATACAACCCCGTTACCAATAATGCATTTTACATTGTCACGTAAAATACCAGATGGGATTAAATGTAGAACTGTCTTCTCACCGTTAATTACTAAGGTGTGGCCAGCGTTGTGACCTCCTTGATAACGAACAACATAAGAAGCCTTATCTGTTAAAAGATCAACAACTTTACCTTTACCTTCGTCACCCCATTGGGTGCCTAGTACAACGACGTTTTTACCCATTGTTTCGCCACTATTATCACAAGCAATTATGCTTAGAAAAAATTAGGCGTGGATTCTAACAAATTTCGAGCTAAATGTTCACCCGTTTATTGCATATTTTTACAGCGGTTCAATAAAATGAATAGGTATGAAGCGTTAAGAAATAAATACCCAAAACAGGTAGAGGGAAATGACAAGCGTCAAGTGATTGGGAGGTAAGTAATAAGGCCTCGACTGAGGCCTTATTAGGTTAAACGCTTGCTTATTTACCGCCTTTGCTATCTTTCATAAAACGGAAAAAGTCGCTATCTGGTTGTACAATAAGTACATCCGATTTGCTGTCAAAACTTTTCTTATATGAATCTAGACTGCGAATAAACGCATAAAAGTCAGGATTTTTTGAGTAAGTTTCAGCATATATTTTAGCTGCATTTGCATCACCTTCACCACGAAGGGTTAATGCTTTACGCTCAGCATCAGCCAACATCACAGTTACACGAGCATCAACATCAGCACGAATAATTTCTGCTTTTTCTTGACCTTGAGAACGGTGCTCTTTTGCTACAGCGGTACGCTCTGCACGCATACGCTGGAAGATAGAGTTACTGACTTCAAGTGGTAAATTTATCTGCTTTACGCGCACATCAACAATGCTAATACCTATGTCATCAGAACTTTTAGCTGCTTCCATTGCTTGGCTCATTAGTTCATCGCGCTCACCAGAAACAATCTCTTGTATTGTTCTGTTACCAAACTCTGTTCTTAATCCATTATTAACTTTTTGTTTAAGTAGAGACTCGGCTTGCGCTTTATTTCCGCCAGTTGATAAGTAATAAGTGGCAAAATCCGAAATGCGCCATTTAACATACGAGTCAACCATTAAGTCTTTTTTCTCACCTGTTACGAAACGGTCTGGAGCATCGTCCAATGTTTGAATACGTGCATCTAGCTTTTTAACTTGCTCAATAAATGGCAATTTAAAATGAATACCTGGCTCGTACACCACTGTATTGTCGTTACTATCACGCTTCACTTTACCGAATTGAATAACAATTCCGCGCTGCCCTTCTTGAACAACAAATAAAGATGAGATACCAAGAATGATTAAAGCAATAACTGCTGCAATTGAAAAATTCTTCATGGCTTAGTTTCTCCCACTACGTGTTCTATCTGAACGTACACCTACCTTCGTCTGGTTAGACGATGATTGGGTATTATTCGTTGTGACTGTATCTCTTATTGACTGTACGTCGGCTTTTTTAGGGTTTGATGATGCTCTATTTTGATTTTGCATAATCTTGTCTAACGGAAGGTACATCATGTTACCCCCACCTTCCACATCTACAATAACTTTAGATGTCGCACTGAACACAGCTTCCATCGCGTCGAGATATAGGCGTTGGCGCGTTACTTGCGGAGCTGCCTCATACTCTGGTAGCAACTTTTCAAACTTAGCCACTTCACCTTGTGCTTCGAGTAATACACGCTGCTTATAAGCTTGCGCTTCTTGATTCATACGATTCACACGACCACGAGCAGCAGGTTCAATTTCTCTCGCATAGGCTTCAGCTTCACGAATAAAACGTTCTTCATCTTCTTGCGCAGAAATTGCATCATCAAATGCCGCTTTTACTTCTTCTGGAGGACGGGCATCTTTAAAGTTAACATCAGAAATCGTAATACCTAAATTATAAGGCTCAATGATTTTTTCAATTTCCTGCCACGTTTTTTGTCTCACATCTTCACGGCCTGAAGTTAAAATGGCATCCATCTTTGAATGTCCGACAACATAACGAAGTGCGCTATCCATTGCTTCACGCAAACTTTCATCAGCATTAGTCACGCTAAATTTATAGTTACGCGGGTCTACCACACGGTACTGCACTTCAAATTCAACACGTACCACGTTTTCGTCTTCCGTTAGCATAAAGCCAGACGCTGGTAGTGTACGAATGGTTTGTACGTCAACGTTAAATACTTCATCAATAAATGGAGGGTTCCATCTTAAGCCCGGCTCCTTAATTTCGTAAAATTGGCCGAACCTTAACACAAGTCCTTTCTCAGCTTCTTTGATTGAGTAGAAGCCGCTAATAAACCATACCAATAAAGCGATAACGATAATTAGCGTTAAGCCAATAGACGTTGCAGGGCTAGAACCAGACTGACCGCCCTTACCACCGCCGCCAAATAAACCGCCAAATTTATCACTTAGCTCTTTAAAAAATTGATCTAAATCCGGTGGCCCCTGATCACGTCCGCCTTTTTGTTTCCACGGATCATTATCTTTGCCATTATTCCCCGGCTCATTCCAAGCCATGCTTCTCTCCGTCTATCTAGTTTTTATTAATTTCAAGTTTCGCGTAATTTAACACTATCTTCGACTAAACAATATAGTTTTCAAGTCTTCCTTCACTACGTTTAGCCAATTTATTCCAATCATCATACGAAAGTCTTACATGTAAAGACCAACTTCCATCATCAAAATAGTCTTCTTCTGAAATACAATTTAAACGATATAAGGCACTTCTGATTTTGCCTTCCGTCGCGGGTAGCTTTAAATGGTGTGACACCATTTTTTTACTTAATAGTTCGCTAACTGCTTCTCTGACAAGCTCTACACCTTCACCTGTTTGAGCTGACAGCCATACCCGAACAGGTAATCCATCGTCATTTCTGTCAATTCGTGGTGATACGTCGTCAAATAAGTCTATTTTGTTGTATATTAATAATTGCGGTACTTCGTTAGCGTCAATTTCTTCTAACACTAGTTGTACTTGCTCAATATTATCTTTCCGCCTGTCATCTGCCGCATCAATAACGTGTAGCTGCAAATCTGCTTCACGTGTTTCAGTTAACGTGGCTTTAAAGGCTGCGACTAAATCGTGCGGCAAATGCCGAATAAATCCTACTGTGTCCGCTAAAATTGCAGTTCCTATATCGTTTAACTGAATTTTTCGCAGTGTTGGATCGAGCGTAGCAAATAGCTGATCAGCAGCGTAAATACCCGCATTAGTGATAGCATTAAATAACGTAGATTTACCTGCGTTGGTATAACCGACTAATGACACTGTTGGGATTTCTGCACGATTTCTAGCACGACGGCCTTGGTCGCGTTGCTTAGACACTTTTTCTAGCCGCCTTAAAATACTCTTAATGCGCCCACGAATCAGTCTTCGGTCAGTTTCTAATTGCGTTTCACCGGGTCCACGCAAGCCTATGCCCCCTTTTTGTCGCTCAAGGTGTGTCCAGCCTCGAACTAAGCGGGTAGAAATATGTTTTAATTGCGCTAATTCAACTTGTAATTTTCCTTCATGCGTACGTGCACGTTGAGCAAAGATATCTAGGATTAACCCTGTCCTATCAAGCACACGACACTGGCATAATTTTTCAAGATTCCGCTCTTGAGTTGGGCTCAAGGAGTGATTGAAAATTACAATATCAGCATTTATATCTTGAACGGTTTGTGCGATTTCTTCTGCTTTGCCAGAACCGACAAAGTATTTTGGGTGAGGGGCTGCACGACTACCAGTAATCACAGCTAAAGCGTTTACGCCTGCCGAATCAACTAACATTTTTAGTTCTTCGACGTCTTCTCGCTCTCCCTCCTCAGGAAATTCTAAATGAACTAGAACCGCCTGCTCACCGGCTTTATAACGGTCAAACAAGCACTACTCTCCTATTAGGAATTTTTTGCGCGGCAACAAAATCGGCCGCGCAATATAATACATTACTACTTATTGGCCGTTACCTTCACCATCCATAGGTGAGTTATAACCATTCGATGGCGCTTGGGTCGGTATGGCTCGTGAAGGCACTACTGTAGAAATGGCATGTTTGTACACCATTTGACTTACTGTATTCTTCAATAAGATGACAAATTGATCGAAAGACTCAACTTGACCCTGCAATTTGATACCGTTAACCAAATAAATTGAAACAGGAATACGCTCACGGCGCAACGCATTCAAAAAAGGATCTTGTAATGATTGGCCCTTTGCCATATCGATCTTTCCTTATAGTAGTCATTATTTTTATTCAACTGCTTGTATGTAGAGCAGTTATTTTTTGTGTCACCTTAACAGCTTAGCGAAGAATATACACGTTGCAAGTTTTGTTTATCACCAGTATGTAACCAAGTGAGATCTTGCCAACTTCGCAGCCAGGTTAATTGACGCTTTGCTAGTTGTCGAGTGGCAACAACTCCTCTGAACACCATTTCCTCATGGTCATAATGCCCAGACAAGTAATCCCACATTTGTCGATAGCCAACACAACGAATAGAAGGTAAATCTTTATGTAAATCCCCTCTATTGTATAAGGCTCTGACCTCGTGTTCAAAGCCTAATTCAATCATTTGTGAAAATCTTTGTTCAATTCTTTTATGTAAAACATCACGTTGCGTCGGCGCAATTGCAAACTGAACACTTGGGTACGGTAAAGCGTCCCCCTTTGTTTCAGTAAGCTCTGTCATTGTTTTGCCTGTAATACGATATACTTCTAGCGCGCGGTTGATTCGTTGAGGATCATTTTCATGTATGCGGTTGGCCGCAACCGGGTCTATCTCCGCTAGCTGTTTGTGTAGGCCACTCCATCCTATCCGGCTGGCTTCATCTTCTAACTGTGCCCTTACTGATTCATCGGCTTCGGGTAATGGCGATATACCTTCCAATAAAGCCTTAAAGTACATCATGGTACCGCCCGCTAATATAACGAGCTTATTCCGCTGTTTTATTGCTTTAATTAATGCAAGCGCATCGTTTCTAAAATCTGCAGCGCTGTAACTTTCAATCGGATCAATAATATCGATTAGATGATGGGGAATACCTTGCTGCTCTTTCGCATCAGGTTTTGCTGTGCCAATGTCCATGCCTCGATAAACCAAAGCAGAATCGACACTAATAATTTCTGCTGGCACAATCTTAGCGAGCTCTATCGCTAAACTTGTTTTCCCCGATGCTGTCGGCCCCATAATAAATACAACTGGTAAGTCCTTAATTACGCTGGGATCTATCGCACTAAAATCCATGTCTTTGGACACGTTTTCTTGTGAATTAGATACCTTGGACTGTTCAGGGTTAGATTGCGACATACCACTCATCAATAAATACAAATTTATTAGCTAGACTCTAACCTTTGGGTTAGGTGAAGACGCTAATGTGCCAATTCTGTTAAACGTTTAATCCACTCTTGTGGGTCAATACGCAACGCGTTTGTTTTCAATATGGTGGCAATATTTGTGACTTCAAGGCGCGCTTGTAATAAACCTTGCCCGGTAGACTCAGAAATGTGGTGTTGCGCTTTATTTAATAACCATTTTTGAACTGAATCGTGTGAAAGTTCAGCGCTAATCTCTGTACTTAAGTACGTATTATCAGTTAGAAATTGTGACACCAGTGTAGCTATATCACTTTCTCTTACAAGCATAGGCACGGCACGAACAATCAAATGCCGCTCATGCTTATCGATAGTAAAGCCATTCTGATTTAGCGCTGTTATTGCCGCCCCAACGGTGTCGCGTTGCTCCAGCGATAAGCTGACTCTCACTGGCAGCAATAAAGGTACCGACTTAACCTGTGCGACATGCTCATTCTCGTTATTTGATGTAGCTACCTGAGTTGCTTCAAATTCAGAGCCACTGCCAGCCTGACTTAAGCATTCAGCGCGTAATTTTGCAGTATCCAGCCACCAAAACATATTTTCGTATTCAATTAATGCATATTGCCCTTGATAAAAAGACAACCATCGCCAGCCCTGCTGGTCTTTTTGACATGGTTTTTCAGCGCTCGGTGACATTAACTCGGTATAGTTAGCCAAGCTTGTCGTATCTAGCGGTTTAGTAACTTCGCCCTGTGGTTTATACACGCTAGAATTTGCACTGGAAGCGTTTGCGCCTAATGTTGAAGGCGCATAAGCAGAAGCATGCTGCCCACTTGGTAACACGTTATCTGCATTAGCATACTTATCTGGTGAAAATAGCGTCCCGACGTTAGATGCGTGCGAATAACTTGAAGTATGTTCAGCCACTTTATGTTGTGGCTCATCTAAATGTGAATGCCCGTAATGTGGTTGCATATTTTCATTAACATCAGAAGCAACACTTTGCGGCATATCTTTTTCGTGATTATCTGATAACAACGAATTAGATTGGTGTAACACTTTATAAATGGCTTGAAAAATAAAGTCGTGTACCAAACGAGCTTGATGGAAACGTACCTCATGTTTAGCTGGGTGAACATTTACATCAACTTGGCTTGGGCTAATTTCAAAAAAGAGTACAAATTGCGGCTGCTGATCATGGTGAAGTGTGGATTCGTAGGCTTGACGAATAGCATGATTAATCAGCTTATCACGCATCATTCTGCCATTCACATAGCTGTATTGATTATCGTTTTGTTTAGTACAGCCGCTTGGCTGGCATACCCATCCCCATAAGCGCATACCATCATGCTCAACGTCTAACTTAATTGCATTGCTGACAAAGGCATTGTTACATACCTGAGCTAGCCGCTTATCCTGCGCCTGAGCTGTTTCCGCACGACGATATTGACGAACCAGCTTATTGTTATGGGTTAAGTTAATTTGTACGTCAAATCGGCTCAGCGCAATTCGTCTAATTAACTCGTCAATGTGGGCAAATTCGGTTTTTTCTGTGCGTAAAAATTTTCGGCGTGCGGGAGTATTAAAAAAAAGATCGACAACTTCAATAGTTGTACCGTCTGGATGTGCCGCAGGTTGAATCACAACTTGCATATCTCTGCCTTCTGCGTAAGCCTGCCAAGCTTCACTTTGTTCAGCAGGTTTAGACGTTAGCGTTAGCCGTGCAACAGAACTAATACTGGCTAATGCTTCACCACGAAAACCTAAACTCAAAATATTTTCTAAATCATCAACATGAGCTACTTTGCTGGTTGCATGACGACTTAAAGCCAGTGTTAGTTCATCATGCGCAATGCCTGCACCGTTATCTCGAATGCGCATTAACTTATGACCGCCTTTTTCAACGGTAATATCAATACGTGTGGCACCTGCGTCTAAGCTATTTTCCACTAGCTCTTTAATAACGGATGCTGGACGCTCTACCACCTCACCCGCGGCAATTTGGTTTGCCAAACGGGCAGGTAAAATTTGAATTGGCATAAATAAAATTCAGTATTAGTTAAGGCTTAGCATTAAGATTGTGGAATACGTAATACTTGGCCTATACGCACCGTATTCGTATTTAAGTTATTGTACTTTTTAAGATCGCTTACCGTTGTATTATAGCGTTGTGCCAGTAATGAAAGGGATTCACCACTACTTACTTTGTGCTGTTGCACACGATGAGCAGCATAGTAAGTACCTTCAGGCGGATTATTTCGGTAATGTTTACGTAACGCCACAAATAATGCTTGCGCTAGTTTATTTTGATAAGAAGCAGTGAGCAGCAGTTTTTCTTCTTTTGGGTTAGAGATAAACCCTGTTTCCACTAAGATAGAGGGAATGTCTGGTGATTTTAGCACTCCAAAATTGGCCGACTCAGGCTTTTTCTTATGTAATTTAACCACTTTACGAAATTCGCCAATCACTGATTGTGCGACTTCAAAACCAGTACTGATAGAGTGATCCATCGACATATCTAACAGTGTTCGCGCTAAGTATTTTTCATTCTGCGTGTCGGTTATTACTTTGCCTGCTCCGCCTAATAGTTCAGAGTGTTTTTCTTTTTTCTCTAGCCACTTACCTATTTCTGAGTTAGCACGTTGTAGTGATAACCCCCACACAGAGGCGCCTCTGGGATATGGCGTTACAAATGCATCAGCATGAATGGAAATCAAAAAATCGGCTTTCTTCTGGCGGGCAATCTCACTGCGTCGCCCTATATCAACATAATAATCAGCACTACGCGTTAAAATGGCCTTCATGCCTTTTTCTTGATTGATCAATGTCGCTAGGCGTTTCGCGATGCCAAGCGTAATGTGTTTTTCGTATTTACCTGTAGGGCCAATAGAACCAGGGTCTTCACCACCGTGACCTGCATCAATGGCAATAACAATATCTCTATTTTTGGCAACGGCTTGCTTATGCACCACACTGCGGGCGTTAGCGTCAATTAAATCGACTACTAATCGGTCGCTATAAGGTGCAGTGGGTGCTAGCGGAAAAATAACGGTGTTCAATGGCTTGGTAAGATCTAGCACTATACGCACAGAATCTTTGTATTTTGGCTTACTTTGTCTAACCCGTTTAACTAACGGGTTGTCATCATCAATCTTTAATGTTGATAAATTAAAGTCGTTGGCGGTTTTCTTAAAATCAATAACTAAGCGCTGAGGGTTACGCAAGGTAAAATAGCTGTATTCCGCAGATTCTGATAAATCAAACACAATACGGGTGTTGTCTGGGCTCGGCCATACTCTTACACCATTTATTTTATTTATTGCAAAGCTAAAACAACTACACAACAAAGCAAATATACATAATGTATATACGAATACGTTTGTTAAATTTTTAGTATTAATTATCATCGCGCTCAGCTAACTTGTTACAACTGAAGTAAGATATTTTCACCTACTTCTGACAGGGCCGTGAGATTGATTTTACGGCCTTGTTCTAGATATTCAATATTAATCTTAATATCGGCTTGGGGTAGAATTCCTGCACCTTTGTCAGGCCACTCCACTAAACACAGGGTTTTATCATTAAAATAGTCTCTAATACCCATAAACTCTAGTTCTTCTGGGTCCCCCAATCGATATAAATCAAAGTGATATATATTCCAATCTTCAAGCTCGTACGGCTCAACCAGCGTGTAAGTAGGACTTTTTACATTTCCTTGATGACCCATAGCTTGAACAATTCCACGGCTGAGCGTGGTTTTTCCCGCTCCTAAATCACCACTTAAATATACACATAGCGGTACATTGGCTTGCATGACACTTGCCGCAAATTTTCTGCCAAAGGCGGTGGTTTGACTATCGTCTGCTAGGGTTTCAGTAATCGATTTCACTTTTTAACTTCTTATTTCTGTAACTTAGTTTTAGGTTTTTCTAACAAAGATGGGCGCTGCATGCTAATTCACCACTTTGTATAACTGCTTAATTATATCGCTTGCTAATAACCCTCGTATACCGCGGGCGCTTGCTAAGTCGTCGGCAATTTTACCGTGCGCCCAAACAGCATAGCGAAGTGCTGCAACGTGTGGCATCCCCTGTCCAATCAAGCCAGCGATTATACCAGATAATGTATCACCCATCCCACCACTTGCCATGGCAGGATTTCCAGTGGTGTTAATTGTTGTAGTTTTGCCATCAAATATCAAGCTGCCAGCACCTTTAAGCAACGTATTGGCACCATAGAGGTGATGCAGTTCTTTTACGACGCTAAAACGGTTGGCCCGCACGTCTTCAATGTTGATATTTAATAAGCGGGCAGCTTCACCCTCATGTGGAGTAATCACTTTTCTGATAGCGTTAATTTTCTGATGCATGGTTTGCAATGAACCTTGCTCTTGTGCCAGAAAGTACAAGCCATCTGCATCAATAATTATCGGCTTATTCAATATGCGAACTACTTGCCACAATGAACCCGCCCACTCATCCCTTCCCAATCCTGGGCCAAAAACAACCACACTTGCTCGGTCAATTAATGGTTGTAATTGAGTAACGGTTTCAATGCCCAGCACCATCAATTCAGGTTGGGCGGAAGCGACCGTGGTCACGTTGCTTGGATGTGTTGCTACACTAACCAGGCCAGCACCCGATCTTAGAGCAGCCGTTGCCGACAACTGAATGGCCCCCGCCATTCCCACGTTACCACCAATGCATAATATATGACCACATTGCGTTTTATGCGCATACTGAGTGCGTTTAGGTAACTGTAAAAACGCTTGCTGAGCATCAACTAACTCAACACTAGACACTATTTGCTGCTGAAATACTGCATCAATACCTAAACCATCATAATGAAGCTTACCGCAGCATTCTTTGGCTACTCCTGTTAAAAGCCCTTGCTTATAGCTAACAAAACTGATTGTGTGAGTGGCATTCACACATTCAAATGAAGTGTAGCCTGTATCTGCATTTAACCCCGAGGGCAAATCAACGCTGACAACAGGTGCCTTAGCCTTATTGATAGCATTAATGACCGTTGCAAATGCCTCTCTAGGCTTACCAACTACGCCAGTACCTAAAAGAGCATCAATGATGACTATTGAGACGCCAGCATGAGTTGAATTGTCTGCACTTGATTCAGTAAACGTGCTGGCATCCTGTAATAATTCACTTAACCTAGAGGTTAGCAAATTGACCTCTTCTGCAGACTGGTCATCATAAATATCGTATTGAATTGCCTTAGCCAGCTGACGCTGCTGATTTTGTTTTTTATATTGTTCATTCCATTTTTGCCATGCCTGTTTTGCATCACCTGTAAGGCGTTCCGTGCTACCTAACTGGATAACCGTGACTGCTCTGCCTTGCTCAATGGCTAATCTCGCGGCGACAAAACCATCACCGCCATTATTGCCTTTTCCAACAAATACGATTAACCGTGCTTTAGGGTAATACGTTTGTATAAGGTTAAATACGGCCTGCCCCGCTCGCTCCATTAAGGTGTACATGCTGACATTTAATTGCTTCGCAATTTGCGCCTCGTTCTCTCTTACTTGTTGGGCGGTATACACCTTTTGTGGTAAATTATCGTTGTTTTTATTCATTCATAGGTCTTTTGTGAGTACGCAAATTCAATCTGCAGATAAAAGTATTTCAGCTAACATTAACTATCAACAACTTGCCGAAAATATCAAGTTATGGGGTCAGGAATTAGGTTTTCAGCAAATAGGCATTAGCGATGTTGATTTAGCTGAACATGAAGCAGGTTTAACAGAGTGGTTGAATAACAATTACCACGGCGAAATGGATTACATGGCTAATCATGGCCTTAAACGCGCGCGCCCAAATGAATTAGTACCAGGCACATTACGTGTTATCAGTGCTCGAATGGATTACTTACCTCCAAATGCCCAGTTTGCGAAAACGCTTTCTCAACCAAACATTGGCTATATTAGCCGCTATGCAAATGGCCGCGACTACCATAAGCTTATTCGTAATCGACTCAAGAAACTGGCACAAAAAATTCAACAAGAAGTTGCTGATTTAGGTTTTCGTCCTTTTGTTGACTCTGCTCCCGTTTTAGAACGTCAACTCGCCGAAAAAGCTGGATTAGGCTGGACAGGAAAACACTCGCTATTGTTAAACAAGCAAGCTGGTTCATGGTTTTTTTTAGGTGAGATTTTTATTGATATTCCTTTACCAGTTGATCAGCCCGTTGAAGAAGGATGCGGAAAATGCGTGGCATGCATGACTATTTGCCCTACGCAAGCCATTGTAGAACCTTACGTGGTTGATGCTCGGCGATGCATTTCTTATTTAACCATTGAGCTTAAAGGCGCTATCCCAGAGGAGTATCGCCCTTTGCTTGGAAATCGCATCTATGGCTGTGATGATTGCCAGTTAGTCTGTCCGTGGAATCGATACGCCCAATTAACCAAAGAATCTGACTTTCATCAACGCCCAGCACTGTTTAACCAATCCTTGTTATCTTTATTTGCGTGGGATGAAGAAACCTTCTTAAAAAACACTGAAGGTTCTGCTATTCGCCGCATTGGTTTTGAGCGATGGCAACGAAATATTGCCGTGGCGCTGGGCAATGCACCTTTTGATCAGAGCATACTTGATGCGTTAACTAATCAATTATTAACCGCTTCTGATCTGGTTAAAGAGCACATTGAATGGGCTATTAATCAACAACAAGCAAGCAAAGTTGAAAGCCGCAAACAACAACGGCTTATTAAGATTGTAGAAAAAGGATTACCGCGAGACGCATAAAGCACGTTGTTATGCTGTGCTCTGTAATTTTTATGAGCTATTTCAATATACTGTCTTGCAACAACCCTTTGTAAACTGCTTTTCGGGCATCAGCTAACTCTTGGATTTGAATGCGTTGGCCACTGTTCATATCATGCCATGCAATAATTTCTTCTAAATGCCTAAAACAACCTAAACACACATCGTTTTGATCTAAGCAACAGTTTCTCACGCAGGGATTAGTGGTATTTAATCCTTCACTGTGTGTCGCCATTATTCTTATCTCACTTAAAACAGAGCGTCTATGAACACGCTCTGGGTTTTAATATATGAAAGCCTTTTGTAAATTTGTCGGACTCAGTTATGTTTCTTGGCTATTTATGATTAAGATAAAATCGAGCCTGTAACCGTTTCCACCGTAAACCGCTCGCCGGTTAAGTGTTGCGGCCATTTAGTAGCTTGCCACTCACCTTTTTTTAATAATTCAGTGATAAAGTCTTGTTCATGCTTAAAATGCGACCAAACGCAAGGCAAAAAAACAGCCCGCTTTTTACCGTCATCTAACACTAGCCCATCAATGCCAACTTGCAACTGAGTTAATAATGTCTGTTGATTGATTGCAACGACTTGCTTTAAGTCTGACAGCACCGACACAGTAAAGTGCGTATTTGCTAATTCATCAGCTTCCAGCGCGTCAAAGCGTGGATCAGAACGAGTGCTATGCATGCAAAACCGAATAATATTCTGCCATAAGGGTTCGTATGCGTCGGTCTCACCTATGCAGCCACGCAACTGGTTATTACAAAACATGCTAACAAATACCGCTCGATGAGCTAATAGTTGATTATTTAAACACTTTTTATCAACCGCATCGAACAAATCATCAATGGAGTACGCATCTAGCACAAGCTTAACCGTGCTATAAATAACCAGATGTTTAATGATGTATTTGGATTGTGCTGTCAGCGGCACAGCATTAATTAACGCGGCGTCTTCAACAGTATTATTATCGTACAATAAAGCTGGCATAGCCCACCACATCGTGTTTACTTCCATTCATATCACCAGAATTTTTTGCTATTAAAAGCTCTGGCTGCCATCTGGCATATTTACAGAGTAGTAAGAAGCCATTTAATGCGTGCGCACCACACGCCTGCTCGGGTTGAATATTGGTTTGTAACGTTGCTATTTTGGTAATAGTTTCATCATCCGCCGATTTGGCTTGAGCATAATCATTAAAGTGACTTAAATCAGTACTCACAACAAATAGCGTTTCCTTGTTAAGTGGTAATAATTCACACATTTCAAATACATCTTCAGCAGTAGCCTTGCCAACTAATAGAGGAACAATGAAGAAATCTGTTAAACACATTTGAAGAAAAGGCAATTGCACTTCTAAACTGTGCTCCATAACGTGTGCGAAGTCATTAACTTCTACATCTTCACGCTGGCATAAATTAGACCGAATCCCCTGATTGATAGGGATATTACCAAGTGGTGTTGAAAATGCGTCATGGGAGGGCAACGCAAAACCAACCAATGGGTAACGATGTGCAGGTCCCATCAGTATCACATTCTTAATATGGTTACCCGTTAATTGTAGATGACGATATGCTGCTGCGGCTATTTGCCCAGAATAGGCATAACCCGCATGCGGAACTATTAGCGCTTTGGGAGTGAGTTTATTCCCTTCTGCTGAAAGCAGCAGCTTTGCGAGTAGAGCGGCTAACTCATCGGTCTGTTCGGGATAAAACATTCCAGCAACAGCCGCAGGTCTTAATTTCATCATAACGTGTTCATTTACGATAAAACTATAGATAAAAATTCATGAGCAAATAGCACTTAGAAAACATTCATATTCATCACATCAAAATCAACAGAGGCCGCATATTTACTAACAATACGCAAGCAAAACGCTTTGTGTGAAACCATGTAATTAGTATAGATGCTATTGCGTATAATGCGGGGCCGAATTGAGTATTATTGAGAATAAATCCCATTTAAAAGTTGAACCTTTCACTCACACAAATTTATGTGATTGAAACAACTCAGCTTCTTAATGAGACAGTGCATTAAGTTTGTGTTTAGTATTTTTTAAACATTGATGATTGAGCCCTATATTAATGCGACCAAGTGAGTAGCAACCTAACGTTTACGCTTTACGCCGTGCTAAAGTGCTCGCCTCATCGTTAGTCTTCGCTTCCTTACGAATTAAATACGTTTTAAAAAAGTTTTTATATGCCCACTTTTTATTTTCTGTATAACAACTCAGTAAATAAATGCACACAGGAACCACCAAACAACACGCTATAGTATTCTCTATTTGATGTGAAGCTGGAGGAAACACGGCAAAGGCAAAATATAACAGTGGCATATGATACAAATATATCGAAAAGGTATGGGATGAAATATTGCGGATTATCGCCTCGCTTCGTTTACCAAACACGGCTAAATATTTGCCTAAATGATAGCTAGCAAAAATGTGAAGGGTAACAAATATCCCTAAAATATAGTCGCTTATAAAGTGCTCTGCAGGCTCTAAGAGTATCTGATAGAATTCCACACCAATAACGTGCATTGCATATTGGTTTATTGCATGCTCATTAACATCTAACGCAACAACAATAATACCAATAACTGAAATCGCATAAAGCAAAGAAGCTGCAAGCAATGACAAGCTAACCCGCCCGACCGTCTTAAAACACAATACACCCATTAGCCACACAGGCAAATACAACATAACACTTGGCCCCATCACCAAGCATATTGCAGCAAGAAGAAGATACTTTTTAACACCTGCAACATATACCAATATGCCAAAAAATATATAATACAAAACCTCATAACCCAGCGACCAGTAAGGCAAATTTGAAAATAATGGCGTAGCAATCCAGCTTTGATTTATAAAGGTAGAAGCGGCAATTACAGTCCAGACAGGGTTTAATAAACGTTCTTCAAGAATTTTAAATTCATTGGTTGGATCTATTGCACTTCCAAGATAATAAAGTATAACGGTTAAAATTATTGCCGGAAGAGCAACTGAGTATATTCGGGATAATCTATTAACTGTATAAGATGTTGCGGTTTCCTGTTTCTCGTAAACCACATACGCAATAACAAACCCGGAAAGCACGAAAAAGAATACAACGGCTTCATGACCAATACCGGACAATTGCCACAATAACCCGCCCATAAATCCTGACAAGTGAGACACAAATACGATCACAGCAGCAAAAAAACGTAAAAGATCAAGATATACAGACAGTTGCTTATTCATTGCGACCCATTATATGTGAACATAACTATTCCAAACGGCGCGAATAGTAATGCAATTCATATGAAGAAACTAGAGTATAGTTGCTAAATACTTAATGGATTCATTTGCTGTCATCGTTTTCAACAAATTATATTGCGTTGTTTAGTTATTTATAACTAATAGGGCAGGAGCTCAAATCTTACCCTGCATCAAATCAGCCTAGGGTAAGATTTATTACTAGCGAGCTATTTTTTGACGTTAATGGCACTGGCGCTAACCGTATTAGCGAAAGGCTGTTAGGCCAGTTATAATTTGGCCACTTCAGCATTTGCCTTATTTAACTTTACTGCTTGCCCCTCTTTAACACGTTCAGCACCACGAACTATGACTTGTTCACCTTCTTCTATATCACCTGTTATTGCAATAAAGTCACCTTGTCCAGCGCCTATTTCAACAGGAATTTTACGTGCGATAGACTCATCATCAATCATAAAAACAAAAGATCCTTGCTTACGAAGTACAATCGCATCGCGATGAACCGTTAATAAGTCTTCAGATTCACTCATTGGTAACTCTGCACGCACTGCACTGCCGACCGCTAACGCACTATTAGTTAAGTCTATCCGTAACTCCATCATACGACTTAAGCTATTACCCATTGGCACTAGCGTAGTTACTTTATAGTCTTGAGTATGTTTACCTTGTTTCACTTTTAGCATGCTATTTGAAGCAATATAATGTGCAGCTTCTAATGGCGCTTTTACAATGGCCTCTTTATTGTTCATATTAACCATGCGAATGATAGTCTGCCCTACTTGACCATATTCACCTTGTTGCAGCATACGCTCAACGATAATGCCGTCAAAAGGCGCTTTTACGTATGACTTATCAATGTTATTTTCTATCCGTCTCTTCACGGCTTTAGCTTGTATTAAAGCGTGTGAGGCAATATCTTGTTCCGCTTGTTTCTCGTCAAGCTCGTCTTTTGAAGCACTTTGAGATTTTGCCACTTGAGTAAGACGTTTAACCTGTTTTTCCAGTAAGGTTAGCCTTGCTGTTAATTGTTGAATTGTGGCTTTTTGTTCTTCCAAGTCAAACGCTAAGTTAGCACTATCTAATCGAGCAATCACCTCTCCTTTTTTAAAAGATTGCCCAACGTTAGCAACCATTAATAGTTGCCCGCTAATTTGTGCCGCCACCTGAGCATCCTGTTGACTTACCACAGTACCAGATACCCACATGGTTTTCGCAACAGGTTGCACTAGCGCTTTTTCGGCAGTTACTTTGATAGCAGGCGGCGCTTCTGGCTTTTCTTGCGCGATAGCCACAGGTGCAATAAATGTTATCGCAACCGCTGACATTAAGCTTAGCGCTAACAATGCGCCAGATGCGAAGTTAGTCTGATCACCAAACAACCGCATTGTTTTTTCAACATTCGTGCTACTCATCCTTTTCTCCTAATAAAAATACAAAAACTTGTTTGATAACCGACTAGCTTTGATTTGTAATTGGCTGCTTAGTCACTATTGCGGCATTAAAATCATCGTCTTTTGACGCCAAATTAATATCGTCTTCCGCAGTACGCTTTTCTTCACCTAATCGTAGTAAACTAGGCAACAGTACTAGGGTGAATAATGTACTTACGCACATTCCGCCTACAATAACAGCGGCTAAGCCACGATAAATAACACTGCCTGCGCCAGGCATGAGCAACAGTGGTAGCATGCCAAATATACTGGTTAATGTGCTCATAAAAATTGGACGAAGCCTTAGCATTAGAGCTTGGTGCACGGCATCCTGTCGAGCAATACCTTTACGCTCTCCTTGGCGAGTTTGATGTACCAGCAAAATCGCATTATTTACCACTAAACCAAGTAATATAATAAAGCCGATCATGGTTAATAAATCGAGAGATTGAAAAGTAAACACATTCAACAATCGTAAAGATAACACACCACCAACAGTGGCAAGCGGCACAGCCACCAGCACTAATAGACTGTCTTTTAACGACTTAAACAAACCTGCCATCAAAATAAAAAGTAGCGCTAATGCAAAGGCAAAATTACCCACCATATTGCTAATTGCACTTTTTAAACTATCAGCACTGCCACCGTAATTAATCGACCCATCTGGTGGCAGCATATTAATCAGTTGCGGCTCAATTTTTTCCTGTAGAATTTGTGTCACTTCTTGAAGCGTCATGTTTTTAGGTGGATTGATTCGTAGTGTTACCGTACGGCGTTTTTCAATTCGTTGAATGGTTGTTGGCCCTACCGTGCGATCAATATTCACTAGCTCGCCAAGCTGAATAGTTTCTCCCACGGGGGTAGTAATAGGCATAGCGGCCAACTCTTCTGGTGTTTGCCACGGTTGTGCTTTAAAAATAATATCTAAACGTTTATCACCATTAAAATATTCGCCCACATATAAACCGTCGCCAGCGGCGCGAACCAGTGTACCTACATCACGGCGTGTTAAGCCCACTTCCATAATGCGTTGATCATCTGGTCGAATAATTAACTCCGGCTCTGTTGGCTCTAAATTGCCATTCGGTTGTACTCGTGCACCTTCAAGAATCTCAGGTATTAATTCCATGCCTAATTTTGCTGCTGCTGTGAGAGCGTTTGTATCAGCGCTTTGTATGTGTAGCGCTACATTTCGACCGCCACCAAAACCACCAAATAAATTGCCTTGCTGGGCAAAAGCGCGTGTGTCAGGTAAGTCTTTTAAAATTTCGTTTTGGGTGATTTCTTGTAACTCATCTACACGACTTTGATCTTTTGCACGGATCCCGATAGTGCCACCATTTTGCCACATCAAAATATAGTAATTTTTCAGTGCAGGTTCTTTTTCGCCTTTCATATATGGCTCTAACCGCTTGGCAACAACATCCATCACTTCTTCTTTCACGAATGCCGAATTAGCACCTGCTGGCAGATTAAAGAATGCGTCTACGGCATCGCGCTTTACTGGCGGTAAATAATCTAGCTTCGGCATTAAAAAGTAAGTCAGTGATAACGGTACAGTAATCAACCCCACAATTAGCAATGTTCTACGTACTGGCGTGCCGGTTAAGCGCATTAGTCCATTCGACATTTTTTGCCATACGGGTAGCCACCTGTCTTCCATATTGTCGCTTTTTATCCACCTGCTGCTGACTGCAGGTAACACTGTGACCGCAATTAAGAAAGAAATAGACACCGCAATTACAATAGTTAAGGCTAAATCTGCAAAAAGCTGCCCTTCAACGTCTTTTAGGAAAATAACAGGAATAAAAATCGCGATGGTTGTTGCAGTAGATGCCAGTAGCGCTCCCCACACCTGGTGAGTGCCTTTTAGGGCTGCCTCTTCCTTATCCTTAGTGCGTTGCCTGTAACGTACAATATTTTCGAGCACCACAATCGCAGCATCCAACACCATCCCGGCGGCAAACGCCAGCCCAGCGAGTGAAATAACATTTAACGAGCGTCCTGTAATACCAAGTACAATAAACGTAGATAAAATAGATACGGGAATGGTTAGGGCAATAATCATCGTAGCTTGACGTTGTCGTAAGAATAACCACAACACACCTACGGCTAGTAAAATGCCTAAAAATAAGTTACTGGTTACTAAATTTATAGCCCGATAGATAAAGACAGATGCATCAAATGACTGCACCATAGTCAAACCGCGATCTTTAAGTACCGATTGATTTAACTCATCTATTTTTTCTTTTACCAGCGCCAGCGTTTGTAGCACGTTTGCGCCGTTTTCACGGTCAATCCGAATTGAAATAGCAGGATTACCATTTTGGATACTAAAATCCCTAATTTTAGAGCGCCCTACGCTGATATCTGCAATATCACCTAGCTTAATCGGACTGCCTTCACGCCAGTCCAGTACCATGTTATCTAATTGATCAATGTCGTATTTACCAGCAAACCTTACTGTATAGCTACGCCTGCCCACATCCAGTGAACCACCTGACACATCATTCGCATTGCCAATTAAATTAGCAACTCGGGTTAAATCAATACCCAGCTCATTAGCACGAAATGGGTCAAAAACAATTTGAAGCTCTTGTTGGCTATTTGCACCACTTTGAGGAGAAACTCTTGCTACACCGGGCAAAGACTCTAGTCTCGGCCTGACAACATCTTCAATAAAATCAATATAGTCAGTTATTTCGCCAGGCGTGCCGGGCAATTTTTGCATAAAGAAGTATGTTAATGCAGGTGTTCCACCGCCCCATCCGCCAAGCATAATAGTAGGAGGAGTGGCATCTCGTGGCAGCGGGGGCAATCGGTTCATACGCGAAATAACATCTATTAATGTTTTTTGCATATCGGTTTCTAAATTAAACTCTAAATTGATCCACGCGGCACCGCGATTAGACCATGCGCCCATATTTTTTAAACCGGGCAAACCTTGTAATACATCTTCTTGAGGTTCAACAATTTCAGCTTCAATTTCTTGTGGCGATGCGGCACGCCAAAAAGTTTGAATGGATATTTGTGGTCGTTCAATATCTGGAAATAATTGAACAGGTAAACGTGTTAAGCAATATAAGCCAATAAATAATGTAATAGCCAGCATAATGCCCACAGCGGTAGGATTTTTAATTGCACCTTTTGTAATATCCATCGCTCTCTTGCTCCGTCAATCGTTATAATTACATCACCCATAAAGGGTTAATTTTAGTATTCAGACGTGTAGTTCTTTTCCCTCCTGATTGTTAGCTACGTGCTTGTTTTTCATCGTGACACATAAGCACGTATGCAGCAGGAACCTACACGCTCTAACTATATAATTGATTTAGTCGATGCGCTGGCGAAAAAAGTTGGATTACCTAACCATGCGGTAAGTGGTATTTTTAACGGAAAGTGTAACTAAACATGTAATTAGTCACATTTAGACATTTAATAAATATCTGATAATACAAGCACCTAGCTGCGGTGAACGTTACAGAGCTATTAGGCTTGCTGAAAGTAATCTGTAGCCTATATTTTGTTGCTGAAACATGGGGTGTTGTATAAAGTGCGTCGGTGTTTCAGCAGATCATTATTTACCATGAACACGTTTTAGTATTCTTTATCAATATGTTTTACACGCTTAATAAAGCGGTCAAATGCCGCATTGTCGGCATAATCAAAATTATATTTATTATGGAAGAATAAACTTAGCGTAACATTGGCATCCGATAAGGTAATCGTGTAGCCATCTTCAGCTTGAGTAGCTGTTATTCCATCTAAATAATAACTTCCTTCTTTTCGCTCACCGCGCTGGGTAACCTTATCGAACACTCTTAATACTTGCTGTACATCTATTGGGTTTTGCATACCTTAATCAAGCCTCATCATGAAAAGAATTTAGTTGTTAAATCACTAGCAGAACAAAATGCTCCTTCAATGCGCCCGCCATAACACCAGTCACCAATCACGGCTATCCGTTGTTCCATATCAACCAAATTACCGATGCGCTCATTATTCTCAGTAATATGTGGAGCAACTTTTGCAAAGCGCCAAAAGTGTTGGTGATGATGTTGAACGAACAAGTTTTTACCTAGTAAGCGCTGAAACCACTCCAAGCCTTGCTGAAGAACAATGTCTTTAGCATTAGGGGTTTGTTGCTTACTAAACCGTTTCGACCACTCCGCTGAAAAATGCAACATCCATAAGTCCTCAGCCCCTTCAGGTGCAGATAAAAAAGGCTTAGCTGATTGCCGTGACACCCAGCTAACCACGTCATCACCAAAAATACCTTGAATTTCTGGTTCCACCCAGCCTGTAGTCGCTAAAGTTAGCGCCCAACAGGGTTGATGAACCTGAGCAGGAATCTTTGCTAGCACCTGATCAAAGTTGCCGGAAGAGCGAGTAAACAAGCTACAGCTTTGTTCCGCTGGTAGCGTACTGACAACCCAGTCATATCCTCCCCAACTATGTCCTGTATCATCACTCAAATACCAATGCTGCATTTCTTTATGTAACGCCACAATACGTGTGCTAAATCTGGGCACAATGTCACTTGAAAAAGCACTAGTGAACGCTCCCATACTTGGGGTAAAAATATAACGCGTTTGATTATCTTCAGAAGACTCAAGTACACCGTTATTAACCGCATAAGGAGTAAAAAGCCACTCAGCCGCAACGCCTGCAAGTTGCCATTGCTTAACTTGCTCAGCAAAGCGCTCGTCACGAACCGTGAAATATTGTGCGCCAATATCCGAGCGCCCCCACTCGAGGCGCTTAGTCGTTAAACGTCCACCCGCCCCTCTGGCCTTATCATACACATCAACGGTATAACCCAATGCATTTAACTGTTGTGCTGTCGTCAAGCCTGACATACCCGCACCAATAATTGCAACTTTCAAGCGCACCTCAACTTTAACTGCCTTTAAATCAACCAATTTTTATATAATTACGCACAATAAAATTTTTCGTTCAAACTTTCTTAACTCTTCAATGTAAGTTGTAAGTGCTCTCAGAAAAACCTTGAAAACTGACTCAAGCATTTCATAGTTAAGATAGAGTACTTCTTCATGAATAAGCTTTAATGATTTGATATATAAAAGATAGCACAGAGAATAATTGTTTGTAGTAACAGGAGGTTCCGTTCATTCTAAATTGCGTATTATGCTCAATCATTCTATAAGCAATATTACCGACAGTTAGAATAGTCGAAAAAGGGTAGGCAACCTTAAATGATTAAATGATTAACTGATTAACTGATTAACTGATTAACTGATTAACTGATTATGCTATTAGGGGAGGCTAGAGCCAGATTGTCACATCCAAATCTGACTCTGAAAAGTTAACTATCCTTTGTTGTTAAATATTTCGCCTTGTTGGTATTGCTCTTCATCCCCTTTAGGCAATTTCTTAAGTGATGATTTAGCATATTTTCTTAATTTTCTATAGCTCGAATTTTCTATTACATAAAGTAGCGTATTCTTATAACGCGATGTACCATTAACGCCTAGTAATCTACATGCCCATGCAAGTGTATCTATATATTCTTCTTTATGGATATCCGTGTATAAGCGTTCAGCTGCTATATCTAAATCTAACGGTGTAGCACTCGCATTCTTAACTAACTCTCTAATATAAGCGCGCATTTGGCCAAAGTCCTTTGTCATCATTGGATGCTGACTTAACTCACCTGAAAAGCTCTTTTTCGAGTCAATCGATCTTACCTGCCAATTGTCAATATCACCTGAGACAAAGTGCATCACTATACTGCCAAGATCTTCATAATTAAAAGCAAGCATAGAATATGTTACTCTACCTACCCATGGCTGCTTTCTTGAGCCAAAAGCTATTCTAACTTTATTAGGCATCCCCAACTTATCAATCACTTGATTAATGCTGTCACCTAAAAACACGCTCGCAAATTTTTCTTCTGTTGCTACATCGGTAAGTGTTTTATGTTGGTTTGCAATGCGTGTAGCGACCTCTTGCAGACTAACGTCTCCGCGATGAAATGAGCTATCTGCACTTTTTGTAAGTATTTTTAACGTTTTTTTAGTGTACTTCTTTAATTTTGAACTATAGCCCCCCTTCTTAATTGATAGTAATAATTTTTCATAACGTTTACTTTTACTAACACCAACAGCCTTAACGACCCATGCTTTTGTGTCTTCATCTAATTTAATGTCATCGGTTAAGCTTTCAGCTAATACTTGTGCAGCAATTTCAAATAACTCTTGATTATCAACTTGCTTATTGTAAATACTCTGGGCCGCAACTTTCACATGAGTCGAGTTGTTACGAGTTAATAAATCAGCATATATCAGATGCTCTTGCTCAAGTGCGCGACTTGAATGAGAAAAGAAAGTGACGACCAGTAATAAAGCCACTATTAAAAAATGTTTCATAGATTGTTTCCACTATTGCTTAGAAGATGAAAATTTAGGGGCGCAGATAATAGGCTAAATAACAAGCAAATACTAGATGAAAAAGCAGGCGTCTTTTAAGAAATTAAGTTGTAGCAACTAATTTTAAACTAGCTAAAGATATAACTCTCTGTAGCTCAATGGGTTGGGTGGATTTTTTTACTGTATTTACTTTTAATGATGGGTTTGAATTAGCAGAAAAGCTAACCTAGGTAGCCCTAAGTTAGCTTCATGTTGATAGTTATCTTTTTAGCGTCATTAAGTGCTATTTACGCTACTTACGCTTTTTGGGCACCCACGCCCACGTATAAGTACACTTGACTGGCTCAACACCCACTTCATCCGTAATGATAACAGGTACATCGATTTCGCCCTTTTCAGTATTTCTTATGTAATCAACTTGCTCTTGGCTTAAGGTAGCTTTAGCGGTTAAATTGCCCGTTGAACGTTTTACATAATCAATATTCATATTTTTCAACAAAGGAATACGTGAATCTGGAATATGCAGACCAGCCAAAAAGCCAGTCGCAGACTCGCCTAATAAAGCAGTACCCGCCGCATGAACTGAGCCAATATGATTTTGCACTTTCTTTTTATTAGCAAGATGCAACACTGATTGGCCTTCTTCAAGCGTTTGTACGCGAACGCCTGCTGTACCGGCAAACTTGATTGTTCTACTAAATAAAAAAGAAAGCGCTTTACTGCGTATCTTCGGAGAGAATCGGTTCACGGTATTAACGATTTTGCCTAATTTATTAATTGCTTTCATTACTGGTCTGACTTCTGGATTTTTTTTAATCATCGCCTTTCATTGCAAAAAGATCAACCCAGTTGCCTAAAGAAATCGGTGCGAGTTAATAAAATAGAAATCGGAACTAGAAATTGAGTTGTAAAAAAGAATATTAATAACGATTGGGAGTAGATAAAGAAATTGGAGCGTGTAATGAGGTTCGAACTCATGACCTCAACCTTGGCAAGGTTGCGCTCTACCAGCTGAGCTATACACGCGAAATATTGAATTGTGCTTCCAACAAAATGTTGGAGCGTGTAATGAGGTTCGAACTCATGACCTCAACCTTGGCAAGGTTGCGCTCTACCAGCTGAGCTATACACGCTTTAAGCAACTTTAAAAGCTAAACTTAATATCGAGGCTTCGCTTTAAAGTGGATGCGCATTTTACAAAAACTAACATAGTTTGCAAGTATTTTTTTTCAAAAATCAAAAAAGGAGCGCTCGGCTCCTTTAACTAAATAAACACACTCTTACTAACTAATTAATATAACTAGGCTTTCATATTAAAGAAGTGTTGACGGTAAAGCTGTAACTCTTGAATCGACTCTCTAATATCTTCAAGGGCTAAATGTACACCTTTCTTCTGAATAGACTGAATAATATCTGGTCGCCACCGTCTAGCTAATTCTTTAACCGTACTCACATCTAAATTGCGGTAATGAAAAAAGTCCTCTAACTCTCGCATGTGAATATGCATAAAACGACGATCTTGGCAGATGCTATTTCCACACATTGGCGATACGCCAGCTGGAACGTAGTCTTTCAAAAAGTCGATTGTAATTTTACTTGCTTGCGCCGCATCAACAGTGCTTTTGCGACAACGCTCAGTTAATCCCGATTTACCATGCTGATTGATACACCACTCATCCATATTATCCAGAATTTCATCCGGTTGGTGGATGGCAATCACAGGCCCTTCAGACAAAATATTAAGATCGCTGTCTGTAACGATTGTGGCAACTTCTAAAACATGATCATCGGCAGGTTCTAGCCCTGTCATTTCTAAGTCTAACCACACTAAATTTGTTTCATTAAAAGACATAAATTGGCCTTACGACGTAATTCCTTTTTTATTCCAACAGAAATGGGTATATCATACATTATTATTAAGATACTAGAAATTAGCTAGTACACAAGAGCTTATCAATATTAAATTTGCAGAATAAACGTGGCAAAACGACAGAAATTAACAAAAGGTCAGTCTCGTCGCATTAAGGCGAATCTGAAAAAACGCATTTCAGGCACAGATAATTCGGCCTCAAATGCGAAAGAATGGCAGTCAGATAATTTAGGCCCAGCGCTTGAAGGTACTGTAATTAGCCGCTTTGGGCAACATGCTGACATTGAAGATCAAGACGGCAACGTGTTGCGATGTAATATTCGTCGCGCGATTGATAGCTTAGTTGCCGGAGACAACGTGGTATGGCGAAGAGCAAAAGTTACCGACGGCGATTTAGCAGGCGTTGTTGAGGCGGTTCATGAACGTCGCTCTGAATTAAAACGTCCTGATTATTATGATGGCTTAAAAACCGTAGCCGCAAACCTTGACCAAATCGTCATAGTGTCGGCAGTGCTTCCTATTTTCACACCCAGTATTATCGACCGCTATTTAGTTGCCGTTGAAGATGCAGAGTTACCACCTATTCTACTGCTTAATAAGATTGATTTACTGGACGAAAAAACCAAACAAGAAATAGATGAAGTGGTCGCTATTTACCGCGAAATTGGTTATCAGTTCCATTATGTCTCAACAAAATCTGCTGAAGGTCTTAAGGAATTACAAAGTTTACTGAACAATAAAGCCAGTATATTTGTTGGCCAGTCAGGCGTAGGCAAGTCATCACTCGTCAACAGTTTATTGCCGGGTGCTGAAATTCTAGTTAACGACGTGTCAGATGTAAGTGGTTTAGGGCAACACACTACCACAGTGTCACGACTGCATCATTTTGAGTCTGGCGGCGACTTAATCGACTCGCCCGGGATCCGAGATTTTGGCTTATGGCATATTGCCGCAGATAGAGTGGCTTGGTGCTTTAAAGAGTTCAGACCATTTCTCGGCGGCTGTAAATTTAGAGACTGCAAACATTTAAATGACCCTGGCTGCTTAATAAAAGAAGCTGTCGAGGATGGAAAAATTTCCACTATTCGATTTGAGAGCTTCCACCGTATTTTAGAAAGCATGGAACAGAACAAGCCGTCATACAGCTAAATATCGTCTTTAAACATCTAAGTTTAATGCATAATTAATGTTAGACTGCGCTTCGAACAATAGTAATAAATAGACTTTTTAGGAATGAACACTCGCAATGTTAGATAGAATTAAAATTGCTTTTCAATACATCTTACCTAAACACGCTGTATCACGCTTGGTAGGTAAATTAGCTGCAGCAGAAGCAGGTGCGCTCACTACCCTACTCATTAAATTATTTATCAAACAATTTAAGATTAATATGGCCGAAGCCGAGAAGTCGGATGCGAGTGATTACAAAACATTTAATGAGTTTTTTACACGTCCTCTAAAGGATGGAGCTCGCCCACTATTCGAGCAAGACAATACCTTTGTTCATCCCGTTGATGGCGCAGTCAGCCAATTAGGGCCTATTACCAATGGCCGAATCATTCAAGCAAAGGGGCATGATTATACAGTACAAGAGTTATTAGGTGGCGATGCTGCAACTGCATTACCTTTTGAAAATGGCCAATTTGCTACCATTTATCTTGCCCCTAAAGACTATCACCGTATTCATATGCCAGTTGACGGTACACTTAAAGAAATGATTTACGTACCGGGCGACTTATTTTCGGTTAACCCATTAACCGCACAAAATGTCCCTAATTTATTTGCCCGTAATGAACGAGTTGTCGCTATTTTTGATACCGAATTCGGCCCTATGTCTATGGTGCTTGTTGGTGCGACAATCGTGGCAAGTATTGAAACTGTTTGGGCAGGCACCGTTACACCACCTACAGGAAAATCTGTATTCAGATGGCAGTACGACACTAAAGGCGCAAACGCTATTCATCTTAAGAAAGGGGAAGAAATGGGACGCTTTAAGCTAGGCTCAACGGTTGTACTTACCTTCCCTGAAAACAGCATTGAATTTTTACCTGAGTACCAAGCTCAATCCGTTACACGCATGGGTGAACAATTCGGTATTATTAAGTAGTTCAATTAAGTAACTGGTAACTAAGCTATATGTCGCCCATTAAACAAAGTTTAATCATGCTACATATAGCTATTTTATTGCTTGGCGGTAATGCGTTATTCGCCAAGCTTATTCCTCTCTCTGCTTTAGACATCTCTATTTATCGGGCTGTTCTTGGCTGTTTAACTCTCTTTTTAGTATTAATCATCAGCGGCGCACGAATACGGTTATTTAAACTACGTGATTATTTTATCTGTGCCATTCTTGGCGCGTTGCTTGGGGCACACTGGGTAACGTATTTTCAAAGCATGCAACTATCTACTGTCGCCATTGGTGTTATAACCGTTTTTACTTACCCAGTAATGACCGTTATTCTAGAGCCCTTGTTTGATAAATCTTTACCTCACCTCCGCGATATCGCAATTGGTGCCTTCATGCTGCTGGGTGTTTACTTAATGGTGCCACCATTAAATGCAGATAACGACATCAGCACTGGCGTATTATTAGGCCTATTATCTGCGCTACTATTTGCGTTTAGAAACCTACTTCATAAACGACATTTAAGTCACTATTCAGGACAGCATGCAATGACCTACCAAATTGCATTTGCTGCATTAACACTATGCTGGTTTATTGATGTGACGCCCAGCCATTTAAGTCATTACTCTCTTGCAATGTTATTACTCGCTGGTGTGGTCTTCACAGCGGCACCGCATGCACTATTTGCAGGTGCGTTTACTCATTTAAAAGCAAAGTCTATTGCCTTAATATCGTGTTTAGTTCCTTTGTATGGCACTTTATTAGCGCTAATAATTTTGCAAGAAGTGCCATCATGGCGCACACTCATAGGCGGAACAATTGTTACATCAGCAGCAGTATTTGAAACCTTGCAAACGCAAAAAGGGAAAACCGAGTCATGTTAATTATTGCGCACCGAGGTGCCAGTGGTAACCACCCTGAAAACACGTTAAAAGCAATTAATGCGGCTGCAGAAATGGGCGTTGATGGGATTGAAATTGACGTACACCTTGTAGAAGATGAGCTGATTGTTATTCACGATAAATGGCTACATCGTACCACTAACGGTACAGGACAAATTAGCGACTATAGCTTAGCTGAATTGCAAGCACTTGATGCTGGCGAAGGAGAATGCATTCCTACTCTTTGGCAGGTACTGCAATGTATTAATGCACGAACAATGGTGAATATAGAACTTAAAGGCAATAATACCGCAGAGAAAACCATTAAGGTAATCGATCAAGCAGTTGAACAGCTTGGCTATACCATTAACCAATTTATTATTTCATCTTTTAATCATCATGTAATTCACAGCATTCACCAACAGCGTCCAGACATCACCATTGGCGCATTAACTGGCAGTATGCCATTAGGTTATGCCTCGTTTGCGAAACACTTAAATGCCTATTCTATTCATCTAGACGTTAGCTTTATCAATAAAGAGTACGTACAAGATGCCCATGAAAGAGGATTAAAAGTATTTGTTTATACGGTTGATCAAAAAGAAGATATCATTGCCATGCATGCCTTAGGTGTTGATGGCATCTTTACTAACCACCCATCTACCAGCAAGGTCATTCTTGCGCATCAACTTACACCAGCAAGCATTATGCATGAATAACTGGTTACCCATTAACCAGTAAAGCAGCACTTCCGATTTAGGTACAAACACCAATCTAAAATTATTCTTTGCTACTTTGGCGCTTTTTTAATTAACTTATATACTTGAGTTACCTAGCTAATTATAGAATGAGTGTCAGAATGGCAAAACTTACGAGTAAAAGCGGTTTAATGTCTAATCATTTGTTTCGAGGAGAAACAACAAAGCTTTTAAGTTTGTCAGTAGCACAAATTCATCATAGCCTCACTGAGGGTGATAACTCAGTCAATGCACTCACATCAACGTTCAAAAACCTTGCAGATATTTGCTTTCATGTAAAAAGCCATATTAGTGACCCTGAAAATCTGGATCTAGAAAAGTTAGACAGCTTAACAGACAATCTCACTGAACAAATCAATTCAGCCATTGTCGCGTTTCAGTTTTACGATCGTTTATCGCAACGCCTAGATCATGTAGCATTAAACCTTGAAAGCCTGAGCGATATATTAGCTTCAGATGAGGCTATTAAAGACAAGGATCAATGGCAAAAGTTACGATTACAAATTAAACAGCGATATACCATAGAAGCCGAACATGTGATGTTTAATGCCATTATGGGAGGCGCAACCGTTCAAGAAGCCATTGAACTTTATAATAAGTTTCATGAAAGAACAGGCGAATTTAAAGACATCGAATTCTTTTAACGCCTATGATATTAAATGATAAAGTCACCGCACTACATAACGCCAAAAAAGCACCACAAACGCACTACAAATTAACGCATTTTTAGCTGTATATTAAACACTCACCATTTAAGCTCGTGATACTGGAAACGCTATCACTTCCTCAATACTAGCTTTATTTTGTTGCAGCATTAATAAGCGATCTACGCCTAATGCCACCCCTGCACAGTTTGGAAAGCCCGCATCTAGTGCGGCAATCAGATGATGATCAATGGGTTTTATCGGTAAGTTCATCGCTTTACGTTTTCGATTATCTGCCTCAAATCGAGCAAGTTGCTCATTCGCGTCGGCCAGTTCATGAAAACCATTCGCTAACTCAATACCTTTGAAGTAAGCCTCGAAGCGTTCTGCTACACGGTTGTCAGTCTGACTTATTCGAGCAAGCGCAGCTTGAGATGCAGGAAAATCAAACACTATACACGGTCGTTGTAGGCCGATATTTGGCTCTACAATTTGTGAAAATAACAATTGAAGCAGTGTGTCTTTATTATCTTCATGCTTAGCGATTGCCTCATAACCGTGCTCGTTACACACCGCTTTTAACTCGGTAAGCGATGCTTCTAACGGATCACAACCTAAATAACGTGAAAAGGCAGACTGATATGTTACTTTCTCAGCGTCAGCACACTGCAGTGCCGTACTTAATAGGTTGCTAACTTCTTCCATTAAATCGAGATGATCAAAGCCGGGGCGGTACCATTCTAACATCGTAAACTCAGGGTTATGATGCCTACCCGCTTCTTCATTACGAAAGGATTTACTTATTTGAAAAATCGGCCCACTGCCTGCTGCAAGTAACCGCTTCATTGCATATTCGGGTGAAGTTTGTAAATACAAGGTATTGCTAGTATTAGCACCAGGTTCAAAAAACTGAGTGTCAAAACTAAACAAATGCACATCAGTGACAGTGGCGTGACTCAGTGCCGGAGTATCGACTTCCAATACCTCACGTTCAGCAAAAAACGCCCTTATTTGTTGAAGTAATTTTGCTCTTTCACGTAAGGTTTCAATCGATGCTGTTGGTTGCCAATTCATTGCAAACACCTATATTTAAGCATTAATAATCAAAAAGCCCCGCAACAGAAAACCATTGCGGGGCTTTTACGCATATTGCATCACTTATTTTTGTGCGCGGCTCACATACTCGCCGTTACGAGTATCAACTTTAATCACTTCACCAATTTGGATGAATAAAGGAACACGTACAACAGCACCAGTAGAAAGTGTTGCAGGTTTACCACCTGTACCAGCAGTATCACCTTTTAAACCAGGATCAGTTTCAGTGACTTCTAATTCAACAAAATTTGGTGGGGTAACGGCAATTGGCGCACCATCCCATAATGTTAATGTACATAAGTCGTTTTCAACCAACCACTTTTCATTATCACCAAGCGCTTTAGCGTCAGCAGCAATTTGTTCAAATGTGCTGTTATCCATAAAGTGCCAAAACTCACCGTCATTGTATAAATACGCAAGTTCGTGATCACGTACTTCTGCACCTTCTACCGACTCACCTGACTTAAATGTTTTTTCTAATACTTTTCCGCTAATTAACTTACGGATTTTCACACGGTTAAAGGCTTGGCCTTTACCCGGTTTTACAAATTCATTCTCAAGAATGTTGCAAGGCTCGCCGTCTAACATTATCTTAAGGCCGGCTTTAAACTCGTTTGTACTGAAATTGGCCATAATTTCCTCTTAACCAAATATCTGGGGACACTGACGAAATGTCGCAAATAATACATCGAAATGAATCAAGTTTGCACTGTCAATGGCAAAAAGAATTGTCAGAGGTCATCACTGACCCTGAAATGCTATTGAAAATACTTGATATTAAAGACTATTTCAATGAGGAAGATATTCAAGCCAGAAAACTATTTCCTTTGCGGGTGCCAAAAAACTTTGTAGCAAGAATGGAAAAAGGTAATCCTAACGATCCTTTGTTTCTACAAGTGGGTGTAAATCGCAAAGAATTTAAGCAAGTTACCGGCTTTATTAACGACCCATTGCAAGAGCAAAAACCCGCAGTAAAAGGTTTATTACATAAATACAAAAGCCGAGTATTAGTATTATTAAAAACGGGATGCGCCATCAACTGCCGCTACTGTTTTCGTCGTCATTTTCCGTATCAAGAGAACAGTGTTAGCAAGAAAGCGTTATTAGATACCCTTGAGTACATTACTGCCCACCCTGGGATCAATGAAGTGATCTTAAGTGGCGGCGATCCGCTTATGGCCAAAGACGATCATATTCAGTGGTACCTCAACAAGCTTGAGGATATTCCCCATCTAAAGCGGATACGAATTCATACCCGCTTACCTGTAGTAATCCCTTCACGCATCACTAGCGAGTTTGTCGATATGTTAGTAAATACGCGCCTTAAAGCCGTTGTGGTTACACATATTAATCATGCAAACGAGATGAACGATGAGCTATCTGCTGCAATAAATAAATTAACACAAGCCGGTATCACATTACTGAATCAAGCCGTGCTTTTAAAAGATGTAAACAATAATGCTAACGCGCTGGTTAATTTAAGTGAACGACTATTTGAGATTGGTATTATGCCTTACTACCTGCATTTACTGGATAAGGTTGCCGGTGCAGCGCATTTTGATGTGCCTGAAGCTGAAGCAAAACAATTAATGCAGTTATTACTCGAAGCGTTGCCAGGGTTTTTAGTACCGAAATTAGTAAAAGAGATTGGCGGCCAGCCTAGCAAGACGCCAATCAACTTATTCTAAACGCCACTGTTTGTTGCCTTACAGTGGCATTAGCATGATAGAACACTGCCTAATGCCGATTTTTATACAATCACGTTTACATGCGACCCAATTGCAGGGTTTGCCGAAACAGCAGGCATAGGCTGTGCCGCAGCTTGAATTAACGCTAAAGCTGCTTCACCTTGCATTTCTTGATGGTTTTTAGACAAAGCAACGGCATAAACTTCCGCTCCTTGACTAGCATCCATTTGAGGTAAGCTACTAGAGCCACCAATAGAAACACTCATCAATACCTCCATCAGTTTAAAAAACCGAAACGCACACACACGTTAAATAAAGCCGAAGAAATATAACCTTCTTTATTGAAGGATATAACACTCACTTCTTTATCAAATTGGTGTAGAATGCTCCACAAACCATATCGGCATAAATCAATATTTCTTTAATAAAATGCAAAAAATAATTGAACAATTAAACGAAAACCTTAAGCAACTTTATAGACAAGCCGTTGACGCAGATAACTTTATCGAGTCAATGCAACAGCAAGGTAAAGGCAAATTTTCTGCCGTATTTAAGCAAAGTAACTTATTTGAAGGCTCATCAAAGTACTTCAAGCCTTACGTTGCAGAGGTTGCTGCCGATGTATCAGCACTTGAACCTGCCAACGAGTTAGATAAATTAGACCAAGAAAAATTAGCTGTCATTGTTAAAAAATTAGAGTTATTACACAGCACACTCGCGCAATTTAAAACGGTAATAAAAGCAGCGAATTCATAGTGAACAAAAGAGATATTGTTACTCTTCCACAGAGTAACAATATTAAAAAAACGCCGACTACTTAAGATAGGTACTCGCAAAAGATTTAATCACTCAAAAAAATAAAAATTAACCTAAATATCAAAAACTTTCCTGATATCCTAGTGTAATTAGTCAGCAGTATTAGGAGTAACCCAGTGAAAATAGCACCGTTTTTTCTATTGATTATTACGCTAACCAGCTACCCAACTTTCGCTCTTGCTGATCATACAGCTGGTTCAACAACGTCTGAACAAATGGCTGCCTTCCTACAATTGCGCTCTAGCAACCCTGCACAAGCCATCGCGCTGGGCAAAAACATATTACCTACTCTCACCGATAAAGCAGACAGGGAAAAAAAGCTGACGCTACTTCATCATTTAGGGCGTTTATATTTTCAACTCGGCCAACCTAAACAAACCATAACGGTGAATAAAGAAGCCTTGAGTATCGCCGATAAGTCGCAAGATTTGAATGCAAAAGCACAAGCGTTAAATGATATTGGCATTGGGTATTATCAACTGGGTCAATACGATAAGGCATTAACTAGCTATCAAGACTCCTACCAGATTCGACAAACTTTACCTAATAAACAGAAAGTAGCCGACAGCCTAAACAATATTGGATTAGTGTATCGAGAGCTAGGCAAAATGGAGCCGTCATTGGCGCAATATCTCGCCGCATTAGAGATTTATACAGAATTAGATTTAACAATCGATATTGCTGATGTTCATACCAATATAGCTGGTATTTATTTAAAGCTGAACGACCTTGAGCGCGCATTAAGTTATTACCAAAACAGCTTAGCGATATTTCAGGAAATGGGCTATCAATCCAATATTGCAGCAACAATGGGCAATTTAGCTGTTCTATTCCAACGTATGGGCGACTTTCAGCAGTCTATCGACTTTTACCAGCGGGCGCTTAGAAAACATCAAGAGTTAGGTGAAACAGCCTTATCTTGCGCTACTCTGAATAATATGGGGGGGTATTATCTGGAATTGGGTAAAGCGGATGAAGCGTTAACCTACCTAAACACAGCACTCTCCATTGCGAAAAAATTTGAATACCAATCTATTCAAGCCAATATTACCCATAGCATAGCGGAGGCGTACCTACAGCTAAATCAATTAGATACCGCACTCAGTATGGCAAAAACGTTTTATTCATTAGCGCAAAAAGTGAATGATAAATTAGATATCGGCCACGCCTACGAGCTTTTCAGTAAGGTTTATGAGCAACGCGCTCAGCACGATCTAGCCTTAGATTATTTTAAAAAATATAAAACCTTAAATGATGAGGTTATTGCGCAAAAGCACTCGTTGCTAATCAATAACGAACGTGAGCGAATTAATAACGATAATTTACGCAAACTTTTTGCCCAAATGAAACAAAACAACATTGATTTAAAAAGCAGACATCAACAACAACTTAATACCCTTCAGCTGTGGTTAGTTGCGGCTGGCTGTTGCCTTATTCTATTGATATTAACGCTACTATTTAACCGTCGTAAGCTTAAATTTATTGCCGAAAAGTATGCAAATGTACGCAACCAACAAATAGCTGTTATCAATCAAAAATTACAACATAAACTCAATCAAGACATCATAACGCCATTACATACAATCGTGGCAAAGCTATACAATATTAAGCAGCAGCCTGACTTAACGGAAAATAGTCAATCATCACTTAACAACTTATACAGCGAAGCTGCTTACTACTCCTTTGATATTGAAAGCAAGCTTGATAAAGAGCAACTCAATAAACACAGCTTATATCTACAAAAACATACCTATAACTTGAACATGCTGCTAAAGGAAACGGAACAATTATTACGTTTTGCGTTGCCTAACATGACATACTCAATATCGTATTACATTGAGCCGAGCAACACCGTCATCTATGCAGATACCAAAAGAATTCAGCAAGTCATCTTTCAATTGTTAAAAAATGCTGTATTGCATGGCAAAGCCACCGAAATAACCATTTCGGCCAAGTATACACATCAGGAAGAATGTGCTCATAATAGCAAACAGCTAATGCTGACGATTGAAGACAACGGAAACGGTTTTGACTCAGCAAACGTGTTAGCACAAACTATAAAAATTGCAGAGCCTATTAACCCACTAAGTCACACAACACCATCACGTGCACACACACCGCACGCTAACGGCGGCCTAAACGTATGCCAAAACTTAATCCAGTTGCACAGTGGCACTTTAACCGTAAGCTCAATACAAGGTGAAGGCACTACAATTACAATTACAATTACATTACCTAATCACATCCTGTAATTGTACAAATGCCCATAACTAGCCTCGTTTTCATTGCTCAATTACAGGGATGAAAACACCTAAACTAGGCTATTTTTAAGAAAGTGTTCTACACTTTAATCACCGAAGAACATGACGAGTAGGTATATACCTATATTATGTGACGATTTTACTGCTAGCAGTTACAGTGGTGAGTATGTAGCAGCTGCAAAGAAAGTCTTCAATTAATATAGATATAATGCTTCATTGCATATTGTTTACGTAATATGTGTTAAAGGTAGGTAACATGTCGGCTGCATTTCCACTTACTGCATCTGTAGATATTGCCCTTGCTGATATTAATAGCAAACGCCGTTTTACGTCGGAAAATCAAAACAGCAAATTTGGCAACTTTACTAACGATATTGTAAACATCTCCTCATTAGCTCGGGAAAAACAACAAAACCAAGAATTTATAGACAAAGCGAACTCACCTGAATTTGGTACAGAGTCAATTAGAGTGACAACAACTATAGGCAAAAGTGATCAAAAAACAGGCCTAACAGAACAACAAGCCATTGAGTTATATAACGAAATTTCAAATTTTTTATAAACTTTCGCTCACTCTTTAGTGCAAATTAGTTCACGAACGAATATAGTTACGCCTATTTCGTTTCTAACCATTAGGGTTCATTGTTTATGCAAGTGTATACGGCTCGACAAGCCGTTTTTAATAGAAAAAAACGTGTTGTTGCATACGAGCTGTTTTTTAGAGATGGTGAGCGCAATAGCTTTCCTAACGTAGAAGCAAATGCAGCTACCTCTAAGCTATTGTTAGATAGTCAATTTAATCAAGGCTTAAGTAAACTTACCTCGGGTAAACCTGCTTTGATAAACTTCCCGGAAAAGGCTATTTTAGAGCAATTGCCTGCGCTACTTCCTAGCGATCAAATCATTGTAGAGCTACTAGAAGATATTTCCCCTACTCGTGAAGTATATGAAAGCTGTCGTTTACTTTTCCATAAAGGTTATAAACTGGCATTAGATGACTTTCAATACACCGATAAATGGAAACCGTTTTTTAAGCTAACTCGCTTAGTTAAAATTGATATTCGGGAAACGCCACTGGATGAGGTAGGAGATTTAGTAAAAGAACTAAAAACCTACAAAAAAATGAAAGTGCTGGCTGAAAAAATAGAAAACTATGACGAGTTTGAACAAGCCAAAGCCATGGGCTTTGATTTTTTTCAAGGGTACTTTTTTTGCAAACCTGAAATGATAATTAAACGAGACATCGCCATCAACTACGCAGTCATTATGGCCATGTACCGAGAAGTATTAAACCCCAATTTTAACTATGAATCCCTTTCAAAGTATTTTGAACAAGATACATCATTATCGTTTAAATTATTCCGCTTTATCAATTCTGGGTTATTTTCAATCCGACAAGAAATAGGCTCAATTAAACAAGCGCTCGTTTACCTAGGGGAGGCTCAAGTAAAACGCTTTGTGTGCCTAATCATCACCGCTCATATCGCCCAAGACAAACCAAACGAGCTAACCAAAATGTCGATTATTCGCGCTCGCTTTGCCGAACAACTCGCACATGTAAGTAAGCCCGATCTTGCTGATCACGCCTTCTTAATGGGACTATTTTCACTTATCGACGCTATCTTAGATCAGCACATGCCCGACTTATTAGACACCCTACCACTCGCAACGGATATCAAAGACGCCTTGCTCGAATCAGGCAATGTACTGTTTCCATTTTTAGCAGTGATAAAAGCTTATGAGTCAGCAAGCTGGACAGCCATGCGTAAAGCCAGCGCAAAGCTAAGAATAGAGCAAGATATTTTGCCGGGGTTATACCAAGAAGCCATTGAGTGGGCGGATACATATCAGGATATAAAGTAATTGTGCTCAATTATTTATTAGTACTAGATTGTTAGAAGGCACTTAACAACAAAGCCCCCCTCTATTTTCATAAAAATTTCTATCTCATCATTGGGTTAACTTACATTATTCTTTTGTTATTTATAATTTTTAACCCAATCAACCTTCATGCCGCCAGATCATTGCATAAATAATAAAGCTGTATTCTTATTAATAACATAGAATCATGTCTGCACGCTTAGGTATTAATGAACTCTATTTCCAATATGGCTTGATTGCCAGTGGGAGGAAAATATTCTAAAACGCGACACTGGCACATATTTCTTTTCGCCCTTAGCGTATCAATAAATTGATATGCATTATCTTCATTAGAAAATGTAAATTCGGTTAAACAAAACCTTTCACGACATTGCAACACTAATATATCGTAATCTGAATGGGGAAAATAAGTTGAAAAGAGTTCAGTCGCATTGAGTTCTGCATCAAAAGACCAATCACCATAACTATCCGCCTTATTCAAGTAGTCTAATCGCCTGTTGTAAACATTGCCCGGATTTTTTCTAAGCTCACCAAACTCTTCAACACTGATTTTTGCAAAGTCCACTCCGCCATCGTATTTTATCGGAACATAAAAGTACTCATTTAACAAAATTGCGCTTTTACTTTTTTTATATTTAGTTAAGAGTTCTTCATATTCGTCAGTATTCTCATCTACATAAAAGTGAGAAGAGAACTCCTCCTTTTCACGCTCAGAACTTGGGGGGCTTTCTTTAGTAATATGATTACCCAGCTCTGGGCTCTTTAAGTGAACCGAGCTATTCAGCAGCTCATTGCTCGAGTCTTTAATTTGGTCATTACTCGAATCTCTAATTGAGGCATTACTCAGATCATGTTGAACTTCGACTCGTCCATATTTTGAGGGGTCAACCTTGATTTTCACCTCATCCACCAACACTTCACCACTTTTATAATGTTTATAAGCGAAGAAAACCAAAAACAATGAAATCAATATCAACCCAAACGCTTTCCTAGCTCTCGTCATAAATAAAGTCCCTCAATAATATAAAAATAAAAAAATCATATTTTACAACATTATGAGCTGCTTTAACCAAGCTTGGCACTTTAATAATGGAATATTACCCAATTGTTAAAGTATTAAATGGCAAAAGTACAAATAGACATGACACGGCTAAGCTTAGTATGAAGCTTAGCGATAGAGGAGCTAATCAGGTGGCCAAATTAACTATGCCACTACATATGCCATTACATGTTGACCGATCGCCAATTAGAATATGAACAAAACCCCTAAAGAAAAGTGTCTTGATTTAGTGAGAAGAACATTAGAAGGTGATGTGGGTGTATTAGACTTTCCGCTTGAAGTAACTAAAGCAAACTTTAATCGTTTACCTCTAAGTAATATCAGACGCACAATATCCCTCATTAAAGAGCAATAAAAAATGGTTATATCCCATTAAGCTTGGCTGAATTTCACTGTTTATTTTAATAGATTTGTACTTAACCCCAGATCGGTTTAAGCCACGATCATAGAATTAAGCTCTGAGTCAGTTAAATTAAGGCTTGGCTTATTGTCTTTAAGGCAGTAAGCCACTAATCCTGCCATTAAGTTCAACATAAAACCATTCATACTGCGATGTCTGGAGTGTTCAATTTGGGAGATATTCTTTAATTGGTCATTAATAGTTTCAATAATAAATCGCTTAGATAGCATCGCTCTGTCCCATAACGACATCGCTTTGGCTTTCATATTCTTGCGAACGGTAGTAATTAATGTCACCCCTTTTTCAAACAACGAAGCTTCCAGTGCTTTGCTGAGATAACCTTTATCTCCGTACAATTTATCTGTCAAACCAGCAGCTAGCTCTTCGACTGGTTTAGTATCATGAACGTTGCCTGTGGTGACTTTGGCTGCAACGATCTCTCCCCGATAATTAACGATAAGGTGAAGTTTGAAACCATAAAACCAGCCCATCGTCGATTTCCCTCGCCTTGCTATACCATTAAATGTTTTATGTCTGGGAATTCGAATATTATGACAAACGGTTAAAGTAGTGGAGTCAATGAACTCAATGCCTGTAGGCTTACCTTTAAGTGAGGTGAAGTACGCACACATTGGCACTATTGTTCGCGGCATTAGCTCTAAAAAGCGTGTATAACTAAGCAAATGTGGAAATTCTTCTCGACAAAAGCGACTGACATGACCAGTGTAATAATTTTTAAAATCTCGGTAATGGGACATGTGGAAGCCAATGATAATTGTCATGACTTCACTCATCGTCAATCTACTTCGACGCTTACGTTTTTGTGTGCCGTCTGCAATCAATTGCTTTTCCCATTCGGGAATAAATACTTTGCAAAAATCATCGACATCACAGAAGAGTTCAACTAATTTATTCATGCCTGTTCCTTTTTTGGTCACTTTCTTTTTTGGTCGAAAGATCTGATCGTGGAGCAGGCATTTAGTTCCTTAAATTTTCAAATTCTTATCCCGAGTTGGGGTTACTTAGGTGCTTCTGTCGACTTCCTCGACTGATTTTACTGCCAGCGTACCGGACAACTTGCCGCTTTCACCATGGCTCTAAAATAGAAAGGTGGGCTATATAATTTTTACCAATTGATAATTTAAAAGCGAGGGAGTAATCTTTTTGTGCTCTTTTAGATATTTGTTTCATCACATTCTCCAAATTTTAAGTTGGAAAAGTGACATTCTTATTTAGGACGGGGCAATGGACACAAAAAAGGCGCTAAATTAGCGCCTTTTTTATAATTATTGAGCGACGGACTACATCATGCCGCCCATGTAGAGGTTAACCATTTGTTTTAATTAAAATAGATACATGGGAAATTATGGTGATACCCCACTTTATACCCCAGCAAACCCAATACTTAACTTAGCATATTGATTAGTAATCATATGCCTATAGACTAAAAGCAAAGTAATATTGCTATAACAGTACACTAATATTAATTCCTACGGGTTGATCTCTTCAGGGTAAGCTTTCACCCAGTCAACTTTCATGCCACCTAACAAATGACCGTCACTTGTAGTTCCATCTTCCAGTGTGTGCTCAGTTGGTAACTCATGGTTTGCGTCTAGCTCACCACCAATAACTGCACATAATCTGATTTGATCGGTAACAGAGCCTCCATAATAATCTTTACCAACCTCTACAGACAGTTTAATCTTAGCAGCATCAAGTATTGTTTGGGGTCCACCACTAGTCATTTCGTTATGAGAGTATGCTGCTCTCTGTACATTTTCTGTCTCGTATACTGGCTCTCCCTCACTATCTACTTTCGGCATACCATGTTCGTCTATTGCTTGAATTTTATTACCAGCCGGATCTAATTTAAATACTGTAATCCAAATTTCTGAAGGAGTGCCATCTCTTGATTGAAGATAAGTCATATCATCACCCGTATCGAGCCAATTAACACCAAAGACATGACCATGTTCAAAACTATTTTGTTTTTGTACTTCAAAAGCAAGTGTCCCCGTAGCATTATCTTTATTGTCGGCCCCTCGAGCTAAGCAACTTGATGCTGCTTTATAAAAACCTTTCTCAGGACACTCTAAAAATCGACCATCATGTGTATGTACCGTGAACTGGTGTGTCCTATGCCATTTATCTGCCATAGGTATATACTCATCAAGATCAATCTCTTGTCCAATTGTGTTGGGAGTTATCCAATCCGAGTCTATCCATACTGCGCTTTGCGTTCCAAAAACTCTTTGATAGCTAACTTTTGCGTAAAACTCACCAAATGTATATTTATTTTTGGACTCAACAAATCCAGAAGAAAGAATATAATGTTTGTCAGATATAGCAGGTTCGGGATATTGATTAGGGTAAAGTTGACTAGCATTACAGGTTAAAAGCCCTAAAGCTGGATCTGTTGTTTCTTTAGCTAAAACTTTTAGGAATAGTTCACCATTCGGAGTAATTTCCACAGAGTTTTTTGTGTAATAACCTTTACTCTCAGCCCTATAACAACTTGAAGAAACATTTGAAATGTTTTCACAGGCATAACTGCTATAGTTCCAATCTGCCAACAAGCTACCCAAAGAAGAAAAGTCACTCTCAATTAATTTGGAACGCTTTGGTTCTACAACACTTTTGACTTGAGTGCCACATGAATTTGAAGGGTAAGCGCTACCTGAAATACAACCAGTAACATCAAATTTATAAACCTCACCGTTTGCTTTATCAGTGAAGTTATAGCTTGTACCTGTTGTAAAAAATTCATCTTCAAAAGAGAAAGAACCATTCTTTAAACTATATTGGCGAACTCTATATTCATCAGCATTAGAAGCTGCACTCCAAGTTAAATTAATATCCCCCCACTCTGGAGTTGAGTAATTAAGGTTAGATACTCCACCAAGATCTAAGCGCCTATCTTGAACACTCACAGAGCTAAAAGTTGAAACACATTTAGTATCGGAGGTACAGCCGTAAATAGAATATCTGTAGCCATCCTGATTATTGCGCTCGTTGAAACTAAAATAAGTGGTTGTAGTATATGACTCGCCCTGCCAACTAGCTGAACCGCCAGTATATTTATATTCGTCTATTCTATATTTAGTAGCACCACCAGCTGGATGCCATGTTAACTTGTGGCTACCAATACTGTTTTGATATTCAACGTCAAAGTTACTCGCTTTACCTATAACATTAATTTTAAAATTAAAAGTATTTGTTACTAACCCTTCATTATCTTTATATCTCACAGGAATAGTTAATACGCCAGTAAAACCAATCGTCGCAGTGATTCTATTGCCAGATACAGTGTAATTTGATCCTGATGAAATAGAATGAATACTATGGCTAGAACTATCTGGATCTGAAATATTGATACTACTCGATGAGAAGGTATATCCCCAGCCAGCAGGAAGAGCAACCGTACTCTTCTGACTAGTTATCGTTCCAGCAACACCAACAACCGTGGTACAACTTTGATTAGACCATCCAGACCAACTACCATTATAAGTAGCAATAACTCTAAAACAGTTGAGGCCTTTATGCGGAAAAGAAAGGTTTGCACCATTGGTTAAGTTGTAATAAACACCTTCCCTTGTCCATGCTCCGTTACCTACTTTCCGTTCCAATATATAGTAACTTATAGGGCTGATATGATTCCAGTGCAGCCATTTGGAACTATTAACAGTTTTTGTCGATGGCAAGGCATTCAAGCTAGGCGTTTGAACTGCCTCAACAGAAAACGAGGTAAGTATTTGTAATATGAATATTAAACAAACCGCTGATATTTTATTGAACATGTAATTCTAAATCCTTATAAATAATGTATTGGAAGGAAGAAGTTTCGCATGAGAAATGAGTGGGAATTATCAGCAATACAAACTTCCTTGATAAGACAGAGCTAACGATTAGAAATCGAAGGTATATATATAAAAACACTTTGTAAATATCTTTTCATTGCATTAAGTGTTTAATTACATAAATTATTTTAAGCCATGACTTTTGGCATACTTTTGAACACAAAAAAGCCCGAGCATTTCTGCTCGGACTTTTGTTCATTGAGTGTCAGGGAGACAAATAGAGTTAAAACTCTATTACATCATTCCACCCATGCCGCCCATTCCACCCATGCCGCCCATATCAGGCATTGCAGGAGCTGCTGATGCATCTTGTGGTGCATCTGTAACCATTGCTTCTGTTGTTACCATTAGGCCAGCAACTGAAGCGGCAAACTGAATTGCGCTACGTGTTACTTTAGTTGGGTCAAGGATACCCATTTCTAGCATGTCGCCGTAAGTGTCGTTGCCTGCGTTATAACCGTAGTTACCTTCGCCTTCACGTACTTTGTTTAAGATAACTGACGCTTCTTCACCGGCATTAGATACGATTTGACGTAAAGGTGCTTCCATTGCACGTAGTGCAACTTTAATACCGTGAGTTTGGTCTTCGTTGTCACCTGTTAAGTGAGCAATTTTTGCAGCTGCACGTACTAGTGCAACACCGCCACCAGGTACTACGCCTTCTTCAACTGCTGCACGTGTTGCATGTAATGCATCTTCTACGCGTGCTTTTTTCTCTTTCATTTCAACTTCAGTTGCAGCGCCTACTTTAATAACCGCTACACCGCCAGCTAATTTAGCTAAACGTTCTTGAAGTTTTTCTTTGTCGTAATCTGAAGTTGCTTCTTCAACTTGGCCACGAATTTGTGTTACACGTGCATCGATTGCCGTTTGTTCACCCGCACCGTCGATAACTGTCGTGTCGTCTTTTGTGATGATAACGCGCTTAGCCGTACCTAAGTCTTCAAGCTGAGTTTTTTCTAGCTCAAGGCCAATTTCTTCAGAGATTACTGTACCGCCAGTTAAAATTGCGATGTCTTGAAGCATTGCTTTACGACGGTCACCAAAACCAGGGGCTTTAACAGCTGCAACTTTAACTATGCCGCGCATGTTATTAACAACTAATGTTGCTAGTGCTTCACCTTCAACATCTTCAGCAATAATTAGTAGTGGCTTAGACGCTTTTGCTACACCTTCAAGAATTGGTAGTAATTCGCGAATGTTAGATACTTTTTTGTCTACTAGTAAAATGAATGGGCTTTCTAGCTCAACGTTTCCATTTTCACTGTTGTTGATGAAGTATGGGGAAAGGTAACCGCGGTCGAACTGCATACCTTCAACTACGTCAAGTTCGTTTTCAAGCGCTTGACCTTCTTCAACTGTAATAACACCTTCAGTGCCTACTTTGTCCATTGCTTTAGCAATGATTTGGCCTACGTTGATGTCTGAGTTTGCAGAGATTGTACCTACTTGCTCAACTGACTTGTTGTCTGAACAAGGTTGAGAAAGTGTTTTTAATTCTTCAACAGCAGCGATAACGGCTTTGTCGATACCGCGCTTAAGGTCCATTGGGTTCATACCCGCAGCAACCGCTTTAACACCTTCGTTCACAATTGCTTGTGCTAATACAGTTGCAGTAGTTGTACCGTCGCCAGCTTCATCATTTGCTTTAGACGCAACTTCTTTAACCATTTGTGCGCCCATGTTTTCGAACTTGTCATCTAGTTCAATTTCTTTAGCAACAGAAACACCGTCTTTAGTGATTGTTGGAGCACCAAATGATTTGTCTAATACTACGTTACGACCTTTAGGGCCTAATGTTACTTTTACTGCGTCAGCTAAAATATTTACGCCAGCAAGCATTTTTACGCGAGCGCTTTCACCAAAACGAACGTCTTTAGCAGCCATTTTAAAATCCTCTATCTAATTCAAACTTATATTTATTGCTTTTGGGTCAGAAAATCGAATTAACCTTCGTAAACACCTAAGATGTTGTCTTCTCTCATAATTAGTAGTTCTTCACCGTCTAACTTTTCAGTTTTTTCAATGTAAGAACCAAATAAGACTGTATCACCTACTTTTACGTCTAATGCTTTAGTGTCACCGTTTTCTAAAACACGGCCATTACCTACAGCAATAACTTCACCCTTAGTCGATTTTTCAGCTGCGGCACCAGTTAATACAATGCCACCAGCAGATTTAGTTTCTTGCTCTAAACGCTTTACTATTACACGGTCATGTAATGGACGGATATTCATTTATTCAATCTCCTAGTTTAAGTTTGGAATTAACCAAAAATTGGGTTCTTTATTAAGTTGATAAAGTAAATGGGGGTTAGTTTTGTGATCCCAAGAGATCACAAAGAAATTTTTAATCTTTTCTTTCGAACTCGCCTTCTAAGGTAGCAGGCTGCTCTGGTTGAGCTTTATTTTCAGAGTTAACGGTGTGGCGCTGGTGCTCGGCAGTATGCTGCTGGAAGTGGCCCGACATGCCACCCGACATGAAGGTAAAGCCTTGCTGGCCGGTTGCGCCCATCACCATATTTTTCTTTAGTGCATCGCCTAACCGTTTTCTAACTGGAGGGGTTAGTAGTAAAAAGCCGATAACATCTGTAAATACACCGGGTGTAACTAAAAGTACTCCGGAAATAAGAATACAAATACCGCTAAAGATTTCATCGCTTGGAATTTGTCCTTGCGCCGCTTTTTGCTGTAAACGTTGAATCGTTTCTGTGCCTTGCGACTTAACCAATTTTGCTCCTACAAATGCCGTTAACACAACCAAAGCAATGGTTGCAAAGCCACCGATTACGTCACTCAGCTGGATAAGAAAAGCAATTTCAACAATAGGAATCACCAAGAATAATAAAAATAATACTTTAAACATGAGATGAGTTTTATTCACTTTTTATCTAGAAGTTGAAATTTAAATGGGGATAATGAGGTCTTAACTCAACCCTGTAATATGCAACTATTAACAGAGAAAAGTAACTAAATATGTCCAAATTAGGCACATGCTAACTTAAAGAGGATTAACATTGCGTTATGTTAACTATTAGCCAACACCAACATCAAAATACTTATGCCATTGTGCTGTGTACTTGTGGTTCCGAGCATGCCGCCAATACCCTAGCCCAACAGCTAGTTGAGTTGAATTTAGCAGCCTGTGTAAACATATTGCCAAATATACGGTCAGTATATAAATGGCAAGGAAAGGTAGAAATAGCGCAAGAAACACAGTTAATTATCAAAACGCTGGTGAGTAAGTTTCATTTATTAGAAAGTGCAATTAAGCAACATCATGATTATGATGTACCAGAAATTATTATGTTACCCGTTGAAGGTGGCAGTGACGATTATTTAAGCTGGATCAACCAGTCATTAGACACAAACACTGTTGACAGGTAACAATGTTAAAAAGTAACAGTATGAATAAGTGATACTGCCTACTGCTCTCTAACTATTTAATGTTTTAACAAATAAAAGTTTGAAATAAACCTATGAAGATAAGTCGTACGACATGCAGTACCGATAAAACACACCATCGTCTCTTTGATGCAGGACACTCTATGCAGCCGTTTTTTCGTTCTACACTATTTGTTTCCCTTATATTTGCGACTTTAATCGCGGCATTAATCACGGTTATTACCACACCTTGGCAAGTAGCACATGCCCAACAAAGCACCAATCAAGGTGCCAACATAACCCAAAGCTTTGACCAAACATTGGCTAACATTTTCAACGACCAGCCTGATTTTTTACCTGTTGATCAAGCATTTGTTTTTAATTTTAGACAAAAGAACGATAAGTTATTATTGATATGGGACATAGCCGACGGCTATTACATTTACAAAGATAAATTTGAATACGCGATCAAAGGCGCTGAAATGGGTGAAGCACAGTACCCGCCTTCGCGAACAATTACCGACGAATTTTTTGGCAAAAGCGATGTTTACTTTAACCAAGTTGTTATTACGGTTCCTATCAACAATGTAAGCAGTGCAGTAGCTGAGTTAAAAGTGCGCTTTCAGGGCTGTGCCGAAGCAGGCTTTTGCTATCCGCCAGAAAAACAAGTTGTTCCTATTGAAAAAATCACAGCAACACCGACTGTTAGTACGCTCGAAAGCAACAAAGTCAATCTTGAATCAAACAACAAACCTCAATTGGCTGAGCATGCCGAGCTTGCCGATAAATTAGCAAACAGCAACTTATTAGGTACCTTATTAATCTTTTTTATTCTTGGTATTGGTTTGGCATTAACGCCTTGCGTTTTCCCAATGTACCCTATTCTTTCAAGCATTATTGTCGGCCAAGGACAGCAGCTTTCATTGGCTCGTGCATTTTCATTGTCTATGGCGTACGTACAAGGTATGGCCATTACATACGCAGGACTGGGGTTAGTTGTAGCTAGCTTGGGAGTACAATTTCAAGCATATTTCCAACACCCTGCCGTACTTATTAGCATTAGCTTTTTGTTTGTATTGTTAGCATTGGCGATGTTTGGAGTATACGACCTTAGTTTGCCTGAAAAATGGCAGTCTAAACTAACGGGCATTAGTAATAAGCAAAAAAGTGGTAATGTCGCAAGCGTGTTTGCTATGGGCGCATTATCGGGATTAATTGCGTCACCGTGCACCACTGCCCCTTTATCTGGTGCGCTACTATTTGTTGCTCAATCTGGCGACTTAGTTGTCGGAGGATTAACACTGTATATATTAAGCTTAGGGATGGGCGTACCACTGTTAATTATTGGCACGACAGGTGGCAAGATATTACCGAAAGCGGGAAATTGGATGAATACCATCAAGCACATTTTCGGTTTCATTTTACTGGCAGTGCCACTTATTTTATTAGAGCGCATTATGCCATTTAATATCGTGATGGTATTTGCACTGCTATTAGCCTTGGCATTAGCAGCCTACTTGCACCACGTTCAATCTGGTTTGACACAAAGCAAAACTAAAACAGGGGTGTGGTTGGTCTCAATTATCTTAGTGGTATTTTCAACCACGCAACTGTTAAACAACCAGCCGCTTTTTGGTTCTACTAGTACTGTTGGCACATCAAGTTCAAGCCAAAGTAATCAAACCAGTAGCGCTATGAACAGCACGGATAACAGCCAAGATAAGACCGACGCAGCACACGGCGATATACAATTTATTAAAATTAAAACCGTAAACGATCTTAATCAGCAATTAGCCACGGCAGTGCAAAATGGTGAATATGTCATGCTAGACCTATACGCGGATTGGTGTGTTGCCTGTAAGGAATTTGAGAAATTTACGTTTAGTGATATCAATGTACAGCAGTCGATGAAAAGCATGCGTTTACTACATGCTGATGTAACCAAAAATGATGATGACGACATTGTATTAATGGAGTCTTATATGGTGTTTGGCTTGCCCACGATATTGTTTTTCTCGCCAGACGGGAAAGAAGTAACTAGCCATCGTGTGACTGGTTTTAAAGGGGCAAAAGAGTTCCACGCGCATTTGCAATCATTAAAGAGTATTTATTAACTTAAGCACAATATGATAGAAGTTATTTTCAAACATGTATCGGATTTTTTTGATGTAAAAGCTGTTATTGCACTGTTAGCTTTGTTTATTTCAATTTACCAAGTTAGTTCTAGTAGGAAGCATCACAAACTGTCAGTGAAACCTTATTTATGTGACTGGTTTCACCATGATGTAGACACGCTGAGTTTCAGTTTCAAAATTCAAAACAAAGGACTAGGAACTGCAGTAATAAGTGATTATTACATATCTGTAAATGAAGAAAAAATATCTACCAATAACTTGAATGAGTTATTAAAGGAAAAGCTAGGACTTGATTATAGATTGTTTATTTCAGAACTCTCTCAACAAAGCGCATTATCCAAAGATGAAGAAGTTTTCATTCTCAAGGTTGAACACACAAAACTAGAGATTGACAGCAAAGAACGTAATAAACAAATTAGTAATCTAATGAATACAGTAAAGTTTTTACACGATAACTGTAAAGTGAATATATCTTATGAATCTATCTATGGAGAAAAATTACAATATAAAACAATAACCATTCCATGGTAACAGGTAATATATTTCATTAAATACTAAACCACCTTATCCACTTCTTTCAATCACGTCTGATAAGACCAGTATTTTGCTGCTATTTTCGTTGATTTATCTATAATAAAGCGCAATTACTGTGATAAACGTTTATTTGTCTCAGATTTAATGATTTACTTAGATTAACGTTCATAAAAGTAATTCATTTTTTCAATTTAAAGGACAATCGCATCAGATGGCTACAAAATTTAATATTTTAGTGCTTCATGGCCCTAACTTAAATATGTTAGGAAAACGAGAACCCGCTATATATGGTAGCCATTCGTTAGCGCAAATAAATGAGCAGTTAACTGCGCAAGCTGCTACAGCTAATGTGCAATTAACTGCGGTACAAGCTAACGCTGAACACGTTTTAATTGAACAAATTCATCAAGCGTTTGAAAAAGTCGACTTCATAATAATTAATCCCGCAGCATTTACCCACACCAGTGTGGCATTGCGTGATGCAATGTTAAGCGTTGCGATACCTTTTTATGAAGTTCACATTTCAAACGTACATGCCAGAGAAGCATTTAGGCATCATTCCTATTTGTCAGACATTGCAGAAGGTGTCATTACAGGCTTTGGCGTACAAGGTTATCAATTTGCATTACAAGCAGCGATCGAACAGCTGCAAACAAAGAATAAATAATTTATAGGGCATATATTATGGATATTCGTAAAATAAAGAAGTTGATTGAGTTAGTTGAAGAGTCTGGCATTGCCGAACTTGAAATTACTGAAGGTGAAGAGTCGGTTCGCATTAACCGCCATAGCTCAGCCCCTGTGATGGCTCCAGCTACTTACGCAGCACCAATGCCTGCACCGCAAGCGCCTGCTGCTCCAGCTAGTGTTCCTGCACAACAAGCGCCAGCTGAAAGCGCGCCAGCTGCAAGTGGCGTTGCTGGCCATCAAGTTCGTTCACCTATGGTGGGCACTTTCTATCGCGCGCCAGCGCCAGATGCCAGCAACTTTGTTGAAGTTGGTTCACAGGTAAAAGTGGGCGATACATTATGTATTATCGAAGCCATGAAAATGATGAACCAAATTGAGTCTGATAAATCAGGTGTAGTAAAAGCAATTCTTGTAGAAAACGAAGACGCGGTCGAATTTGACCAACCTCTATTTGTTATCGAATAATCCAGAAAGTAAGGCTAATTGCCATGATAGACAAGGTTGTAATTGCAAACCGTGGTGAAATTGCGTTAAGAATTCTACGTGCCTGCAAAGAGCTAGGTATTAAAACAGTCGCAATTCACTCAACTGCAGATAAAGACTTAAAGCACGTACTGCTGGCAGACGAATCAATTTGTATTGGTAAAGCATCGTCTACCGACAGTTACTTAAACATTCCACGTATTATTGCAGCAGCAGAAGTTACCGACGCTGTTGCTATTCATCCCGGCTACGGCTTTTTAGCTGAAAATGCCGAATTTGCTGAACAAGTAGAAGACAGCGGTTTTATTTTCATTGGCCCTACCGCTGACACCATTCGCTTAATGGGTGATAAAGTGTCAGCAATTGAAGCAATGAAAAAAGCGGGTGTGCCGTGCGTACCAGGTTCTGATGGCCCGCTAGGCGACGATCCTGCTAAAAATAGAGCTATTGCCAAACGTATTGGCTATCCAATGATTGTTAAAGCTGCTGGCGGCGGTGGTGGCCGTGGTATGCGTGTAGTTCGTAGCGAAGACGAGCTTATTAAATCAATTCAAATGACTAAAGTTGAAGCTGGTACAGCGTTCGGTAATGACATGGTTTATATGGAAAAATTCCTAGAAAACCCACGTCACATTGAAGTGCAAGTACTTGCTGACGGCCAAGGTAATGCCATTCATTTAGGTGAGCGTGACTGTTCCATGCAACGTCGCCACCAAAAAGTAGTTGAAGAAGCGCCTGCACCGGGCATTACTCCGGAAATGCGCGACTTTATTGGCTCTCGTTGTGTACAAGCCTGTATTGAAATTGGTTATCGCGGCGCAGGAACATTTGAGTTTTTATACGAAAATGGTGAGTTCTACTTTATTGAGATGAATACACGTATTCAGGTAGAGCATCCCGTGACTGAAATGGTAACTGGAGTAGACTTAATAAAAGAGCAACTTCGAGTTGCTGCGGGTCAACCGCTTAAGTTGCGTCAAAACGATATTGTGATCCGTGGTCATGCTATGGAATGTCGTATAAATGCTGAAGATCCAGTGTCATTTATCCCATCACCTGGCCGTATTGACCGCTTCCACCCACCTGGTGGTTTAGGTGTACGTTGGGATTCGCACATATATGCAGGTTACAGTGTACCGCCGAATTATGACTCCATGATTGGTAAGCTAATTACTTATGGCGAAAACCGTGGTGTAGCCATTGCGCGTATGCAGCATGCACTTAATGAAATTGTGATTGGTGGTATTAAAACAAATACGCCATTACATAAAGATATTATGGCTGATGAGAACTTCCAAAACGGTGGAACTAATATCCACTACTTGGAAAAGAAACTTGGCTTATAATTGCTAAAAAAATAAGGCCTTAATTGGCCTTATTTTTTTGATTCTGTTTAACCGACTTTTGATACACTTCTTCAATCTCTTCAAGATTTACTGTTTGCTCGCATATCAATAAAATCTGCAATAATAGTTGCCCATCTACCGTGCCCTGTGAAAATTTGGAGCGCAAATTCGTGACTTTTTGCTTTACCCTAAAACGCCGCCATAGCTCATCTGATAAAAATTTATAATCAATGTTTGCACGTCTGATAAAAGCAGAAAGCCAAGTGCTTAGTGTATCTTTCCACTCTTGTTTAGAGACCATTAATACAGCTTGTAATTCTTGCGAAATATCTTCTGATTTTTTAGGCATATACGTTTTAATTATTAAGACCCAGTAAAAGTACGCACATAGTAACAGAAGATACTTTCTGTTCAATTTATTAATTAAAAATAATTATTATAAGTTAAATATTTTTAACTTTTGTTGACTATTAATAACTACAACTTTATAGTTCGGCACAGTGTAAAAACGACAGGACGTAAAATGACAATAACAATTACACAATTAAAACAGGACTTAGTTAACACTAACTTCGCGAACGACTATCACGTCGACATTATTGAGCAAGAAGATGCATTACAACTTACCTTTCGCCAGTACGGCGACCTCCCTGTAGTGCTTGCTGTAAGCGAAAAACAAATTCTGGTTGAATCTGTTTTAGTTGAACGTAATGAATTTCAGCATCCTGAGCAAATTGACTATCAACTATTAAAAAGTCACAAGTATTTACCGCTATCGACTATCGCAATAGACAATATTGCAGGTATCGATTATTACGTGTTATTTGGTGCATTATCAGTGCAATCGCAGGTGTCAGAGCTCATTGAGGAATTACTCGCACTGGTTACTAACACCATGAACGTCATTGATGCTCTAGAGCCACTTTACAAATTTAATCAATCAGAGTTGCAAGTAAAGTCACAAGAAATATTTCAACAGGGAGATGAGCACAATGAACGTGTTTAAAAAAATATTTACTGCATTTAAAGGCGCTGCCACCAATATCGGTGAAAATATTATTGATGCCAATGGCATATCTATTTTAGAGCAAGAGCTTCATGACGTGCGCCAACATTTAGTAACCGCAAAACAGGGTCATGCTGAAATTACTGCGTCGAGCCTTCGCACCGAGTTAGCCATTGAAAAGATTCAAGCCGATATCGAACATCATGAACAACAGGCTCATCAAGCATTAAACAACGATAATGAAGCAGTAGCACGGGAATATGCCGAAAAAGTTGTTGGTTTAGAAGCGTCGTTATCAGCAGAGCAAACATTGCTTAGCTCACTCAATAACAATAGTAAAAAGCTACAACAGCAAATAAGCCAAGCCGAATATGAAATAAAAGATATTGAAAATAATTTGTCCCAACTGAAAGCAACCGAATCGGTGCAAAAAGCACATGAGAAAATCTATTCAAGCGTGCATGCAAACGGTGCTTCAGTAACCTCCGCAAAAGAAAGCTTAGCGCGCATCAAAGCAAAGCAAGACACATTTGACGATCGTCTCGAAGCAGAAGAAGAGCTTAATAACGAAACCAATTTAGACCGCAAGTTAGCTCAAGCAGGCATTAGCTTACACGCTCAATCTGTAGATGATGTGTTAAATAGAGTAAAGAAGGAAAACGTTAATTCGCAGTAATTGCTGAATTAATCAAGGATACTAATATGTTCGAGTTTATTTTTTCAAACCAAAATATTTATTTCACTGTAGCGCTTGGCATTATGTGCGTTATAGGCCTAATCGAAGGCATAGGAATGCTTATTGGAGCATCCATCCTTAGCATTCTTGACAACCTATTAGATGTTGACGTTGACATGGATGCAGACTCAAGTGTGACGGAAGGTGGCCTAACCGCTATTTTAGGCTGGCTGTGCTTAGACAAGCTACCACTTTTAGTTTGGTTAACCTTATTACTTGTCAGCTTTGCACTGGTCGGCTACAGCCTTAATTTTACCAGCCATCACATTTTTTCACAGTCATTATCCACCTTTATTAGCATTCCTATCGCAACCATAGCAGCGCTTTTCAGTACACATTGGTTGGGCGCGGCCCTCGCTAAAGTAATGCCTAAAAATGAGTCCTCGGCGGTAAGTAAGAATACCTTTAGTGGCCAAGTAGGCACGATAACAATTGGTACCGCCAAACAGGGGTATGCAGCAGAAGCCGTTGTAACCGATCATTTTAAACAAAAGCACTATGTAATGGTTGAGCCTGCTATTGCTGATGACGAATTTACACAGGGCACCCAAGTGCTACTTATCGATAAAAAAGAAAGTGTGTGGTTAGCAACAAAATATAATGCGTAGCCGCTACACAGCTTACATATTCACAATAACATTAAATACGAAACACAAGTCCAATAAACAAAATAAGGAAACTTTTATATGGATTCTTCTTTAGCTCCTGGCAATCTAGAATTTACTATGATTATTGTAGGTGCAGCAGTCGTTGCACTCCTCACCATTGGTTTAATTTTTGCCAAGTTATACAACCGCGCGACAAAAGAAACCTCGTTTGTTCGTACTGGTCTAGGTGGTGAAAAAGTAGTAAAAGATGGCGGCGCCATCGTACTTCCCGTTTTACACGACACCATTCCTGTCAACATGAACACCTTACGTATTGAAGTTGAAAAAATACAATCTGAAGCATTGATCACTAAAGATCGCCTTCGTGTTGACGTAAAAGCAGATTTCTATTTGCGCGTTGCACCTAATAGCGAGTCTATTGCCATGGCGGCGCAAACGTTAGGTACAAGAACAACACGTGTTGAAGAAGTTAAAAAACTAATGGAGTCAAAGTTTGTTGACGTACTTCGTGCGGTTGCGGCAGAAATGACCATGACAGAAATGCATGAACAGCGTGCTGATTTTGTACAAAAGGTACAAACTAACGTGGCTAATGATTTAGAAAAAAATGGTTTAGAGCTTGAGTCTGTTTCTTTAACTGGATTCGACCAAACAGATTTAAACTACTTTAATGAGAACAACGCCTTTGACGCTGAAGGTAGAGCAAAACTTGCGCGTATCATTGAAGAGAAGAAAAAAGAAACCAATGACGTTGAGCAAACTAACCGCGTTGCAATAGAGCGCCGTAACCTTGAAGCTGAGCGTGAAACACTCGACATCAAAAAAGATGAAGAAGAAGCAAAACTAGCGCAACAAAAAGAGCTAGAGTTTTTACGTGCTGCGCAACATGCTGAAATTGTAAAAACACGTGAAGATAAGTCTCGTGAAGAGCGACAAGCTGAAATTGAAAAAGAAAAAGCAATTGAGTCTGCTGAGATTGAAAAAGATAAAGATCTTGCACGTAGAAATATTGAAAAAGTAAAAGCCTTAGAAGAAGCGCGTATTCAACAACAGCGTGATATTGAAGTTGCTGAGCAAGAAAAGAAAATCGCCGTTGCGGTTAAATCAGAAGAAGAATCTGCGGCACGTGCTAAAGCGGCAGAAGCAGAAAAAACCAAAGTTGAAAAAGAAGAGTCGGTTGTTACTGCCAAGCAAGTTGCGCAAGCCGAACGTTTGAAGCAAATTGAAGTAATCGACGCAATGAAAGTCGCTGAGCGAGAAGCGGTAGGTGTTACTGTTCAAGCAACCGCTGAAAAACAAGCTGCACTGGATCACGCTGAAGCCATCCAAATTAAAGCTAAAGCGGAAGCAGAAGCAACCATCGTGATGGTAGAAGCTGACGAGAAAAAATTAGCCGTTCAGGCAGCTGGTAAACAAGCAATGCATGAAGCAGATAACATGCTTAGCTTAGATCAAATTGAATTGAAGAAATCATTAGCTATTCTTCAAGCCTTGCCAGAAATTGTTGCCAATGCGGTTAAGCCACTTGAAAATATTGATGGTATCAAAATTCTTCAAGGCTACGGTTCGGGCGCTGGTACAATGTCTGGTGGTAGCAATTCTGGTGGTAGTAATAACGCAGCAACAACCGGTAACTTCGCAGAGCAAGTGACGGGTGCCGCCCTTAACTACCGCGCCAATGCACCATTAGTTGATGCCATGCTTCGTGAACTAAATTTAGTCGACAAAGAAAATGGTACATTGAATGACTTGGTAAGCGGTAATAGCCAATTAATCAATCAGGCAACCACGTCAATGACTGACGTTGATTTAAGCTTATCCAATAACGAGCCAGCTAAAATTAACAAACCAACGTCTGATATGCCGGAGCAAGATAAACCTGCATAATTAACAAAAAATCAGTATGTTAATTTATTAAGCCTCTACTTGAAGATTTTTGAGTAGAGGCTTTTTATTATACATCTTCTCTACCATTATGATGAAAAAGCAAAATCACACTCAATACGCCCTATAGCACGCCCTATAAAAAGTGCAGAAAAGAATAATTACATAATTTTCTAAAACCAGCCTGCCGATATTTTGAAAGTCACAATAGATTATGCAACAGTAACAATAAAAAAGTACGGAGGTAAAAAATGCAACTTCTATGCAGACTATGTATTGCAATATGTTTTTTCACTACCCTTACAGCTTCGGCTGGCAATGATAAAGCGCAAGAGGTTATCGACAATATTGTTGAAGCTTACGGTGGTAAAGCGCTTACCTCGATGAAATCCTTAATTGTCCATGATCGATATAAAACGATTACTAAAAATGGCGGTGTTCGGCCAGGACTAGACGCAGTATCACGGCTGCATTCTACACTAACCGTTGACTTTGAGCAGAACAAAAAGTCAGTTAAAAACTGGAGTGTTCAAGCAAGAGGTAAGCGCCTCAGTGAAATCATGTTCGACGGAAAAACTGGCTGGAGTATCAACTATTTACGTGGTTCTCATGTTATTCGTCCTGATCTTAACCAGAACAACGTTGGTGCAGGCATGATGCGACTATTAGACACAACCGTTGTGCGCTCACTGTTAGACAGTAAAAGTACCGCCATGTATGAGGGAACAACTACATTATCAACCCAAGCTCATGACAAATTAAGCTTTAAAATCAGCGGCAAAACTAAAGTGACCCTTTATGTTAACAAGGCCACTGGCCTGATTTCCCAAATGCACCTTCCTAATAGCACAAAATATATTTACTCAGAATACCGAAAAACGAACGGAGTCACATATGCCTCTGACACCAACCAATTTCGTAATGAACAAGCCGTTATGATGACATTATCACGCTCCATAGAGGTTAATCCAAATGTTGCTACTGCGTTTACTTTACCTAATGCTACAAAACCACTTGAAGGCATGAGAGATAATTCAAAAATGACGGTAACAGAGCTTAGTGACGGTGTATATATTGCAGGATTAGGTAATAGATCCTCATTATTTGTTGACGCTGGTAATCACTTTATTGGAGCCGGTACTCTGCCAGGTTTTAAAGAACGATTACAAGCTGTGAATAATAAAATTAAGGCCGATAAACCAGCTAAATACGTGATAGTACCTGAACATCAGGGTCATATGGGAGGCATAAATGAAGCCGCTGCGATGGGTGCTGACTTTGTTACAATTAAAAGCCACCTGCCATCACTGAAAACACAATTCAATACGCCACTGCCTGACGAGCGATTTGTGTTTGTTGACGGTGAGCTAAACCTTGCAGAGGGCAAAGTACGTGTGTTCGACATATCAACAGTGACCTCTGATCATTTTCTATTATTTTACGTTCCTGATGCAAAATTGGTGTACACAATGGATGAATTTGGTACGAACCTTTTGAACTCTGTACCTTCTGCAGATAAGAGAACGATGTCATTTAGACAGGCGATTGAAGCGCTAGACATTGATGTTCAGCACTTCACTTATGTACACGGTACGGGTGTGTTATCGCTGAAACAGTTACAGCAAATAACTAACAACTACAAAGAAGGCAGCTGTCCTGCTGGGCATACCATTTGTGCTGATTAGGGTAATTGTCGGTAACGGTTACTTCACAGACTAACGGCCGTTTGTTTTAACATTGTTTGCAGTTAAATAAATAAAGCTTATTATTTATTTAAATTACCTTGTATACTCAAAGTGTATTCTTTTGTGTTGCTGGACGACACAAAAGACACCTTCAGCATTCAATTTAATGTCGAGCAGATGATGAAAGAAAAAGGATTATTTCACATTACTAAACAGTTTCCAGCTATGGTTTGGGTACTGATTATTGGTGTATTTTTCTCACGCGGTACCTTTTACATGGTTTGGCCATTTTTGGCGATTTTGTTATATCAGAATTTTGGCCTTAACGAATGGGAAATAGGTTTAGTGCTAACTGGCTCTGCTCTCTCAGCAGTAATTGTTGGTTTTTATAGCGGTGCATTAACCGATAAAGTAGGCCGTAAATTAATGCTTGTTAGTGCAGGCATCTTGTCAATGATCGCTTTTGCTTTAATGGCATCGGTAAATACGATCACAGGGTATGTTGTTGCCATCGCACTTTGTTCTATCAGTAAAGAAATTTGGGAGCCACCTGCCAAGGCATTAATTAGCGATTTATTACCCGACACCACCGCTAGAGATTATGCATTTCAACTGCGTTATTGGGTGGTTAATGTAGGCGCAGCTGTTGGTCCACTAGCTGGTGTTTGGTTAGGCCTGACCGCGCAACAATCTACCTTTAATATGACAGCTGGGATCTTTTTTGTATTAACAATAGCAGTAATGTATACCTTTAAACATACGGCATACCAAGCGACTCAGCAGCATGTTAACACTGCATCATTAAGGCAAACATGTCGAATCCTGCTTCAAGATCATGTGTTTTTACTATTAATACTTGCCAACATTATTGTGATGTTTATTTACTCTCATGTAGATACGTCATTAGTGCAATATCTTTCACGTGAAGGCGTGCCTGAGGTCATTGAGTTAATCAGTGTGCTGTTGTTTACCAATGCCATTACAATTATTGTTTTTCAGTTCATTCTGATGCGATTAATGGCTGGTTGGACGTTGAATCAAAGAATTTATTCTGGCATGGGTTTGCTGACTTTATCCCAACTGGTATTTGCACTTAATCCTATTGATTGGTATGCGGGATGGATTATTGCTGTTTTTATTTTGGCGCTGGGCGAAAGTATTTTATTTCCTAATATGAATATTCAGATTGACAGGATTGCACCACCACACATGAAAGGGGTGTACTTTGGCGCTGCCGCTTTCTATTCAATCGGATTCGCAATCGGCCCCTATATTGGTGGTGTCATTCTCTCATTCTTAAGTGGCCCCATTCTTTACGGATTTACATTCGTATTAGGTTTAGCTGTATTTGGCTTATATCATTTAATTAACTCGGCCAAACGCCCTGTTTTTGACAATTTAGCCACTGAAAGCATCAACGGCGAAGCCGACCTTCAATAATAGAAGAATGTGTGAACACTATAATATGCTCATGGCTATGCAGTATTAAGCATAACCATGAGTTTCTAATTTGGCTTCTGGTACGGCAGCAAAGTCAATGTCGTACCATTGTTGCGCATTAGTGAACATAAGCTTATTTAGTATGAACTCGTCAAACTCTAATTCGGCACACAAATGCCAAAAATTTTGATAACCCATTGCCATGGTTAAGACAGGAAAATTACTGGCAAGCATAACTCTATTTTCTGAAAAGTACGCCATGAGGCTGAGCAAAATGCGTTGTAGTCCATGAATTGTGTAAGGTTGCTCCATCATCTCTAAACCTGAGCACTTTATGGCCACCCGTGAAAACTGCGCTAACGTTTCAATACCCGCTTGCCAACAGTCCGTCGCTCCATGGAACGGAAAGCCTGCATGATTTATTGTGACTTTTAACCCCGCAGTTTCTTTAATAACCTTTGCGAGCAACGCTACCGCTTTTTGGTCGCTTAAGTTCAATTGTGCTTCAAACATTAATCCTTGTTCAGCCATAAACTGTAAGCTTGTTCTAAAACTGGTTTTACTTAACAAACGTACCGCGTCTTCGTCTAGAATATGACGAATACCAACCACGGATTGATAGTTACATAAACGCTTTATTGTTTGAATGCTGCTAATAGAGCTTAAGTCTGCATAAGCGATACTTTTAAACGGTAATTTGCAATGCTGCTCTAACCAATCGATTTCTCGCCACGGTTCGTTGTTATCAAAACCTGCCTCAATATGCACAAACCCTTTGAGTTCAAAGGGCGCACTAAGTGTGATGGCTGCTTCGTCAGCATTATGCGGAATGTGCGACTTTAAAGGCCAATGAGGGGGATTATTTAACTGTAACCAATCGTATTTGCCTTGCTTTACATTAATTAAATGAAGGTGAGGATCAACAATCTGCATTACAGTAAGCTCCTTTGTTGTATTTAGTTATTCTTATAAACATTTAATTTTTATATCAAACACTTATTGAACTTTCTTTTATTACTTCAAAGGACTGGTTATCCAATAAGAAAATATACAATACCTGTTATTGGGTAGTATAACCACCATCAATTGAGTGCAAACTGCCAGTAATAAAACTGGCTTTTTCACTCGCTAAAAAGTAAACCAGTTCAGCCACTTCTTCTGGCTGCCCTACCCTACCAATCGGTTGCAGAGCATTTTCTTCACGGTATACCGCGTCTTTATCAGCTCCGCTTCGTTGGCAGTAATTATGAATGGCCTGATGGTAAAGCGGTGTTTCTATTGTGCCAGGGCATACCGCATTACAACGAATATTGAATTCGGCATAATCTAGTGCGGTTGTTTTTGCCATTGCAGCAACTGCTGCCTTACTCATGTTATATGCAAATGAATTACGCTTACCGACAAACGCTTGGTCTGACGACATAAGTACAATACTGCCTGCTTGCTGCTCTCGCATTGATGGCAATACCGCTTTCAAGGTGGCATAAGTGCCTTTTACGTTCACGGCCATAACTTTATCAAAGTCACTTTCTGTGGTGTTTTCTAAGTTGCCAGAAAAATAAATACCGGCATTGGCAACAAGCGTAGAAATGCCTCCTGCAATATTAAGAACGGTGTTTATTGCACTTTCAACTTCGGCAACATTTGCCACATTACATTTTATAAATTCACCATACTCGCCCGGCTGCAAATCTAAATTAAATACTTGGTATGATTCAGCCAGAAACTTTTTCACCACGCTCAAACCGATACCAGCCGAACCACCTGTCACTACACATACTTTTTTCATTATTCTTCTCTTTTATGTCAATACTAGGGTCTGTTAACCTAAACTTGCAAGCTATGGCCGTTAGTTTGTAGCCAGTGTTTTGCGTCAGCATAGTTTGGGTAATAACACGCTACCCAGCGCCAAAATTTATTTGAATGATTCATTTCTTTTAAATGGCAAAGCTCGTGTACCACAACATAGTCAATGACCCACAGCGGCGCCATAATGAGTAACCAATTAAAACTGACTACACCTGCTGCACTGCAACTTCCCCAGCGTCGTTTATAGCGCTTAAATTGTAATTTAGACGGGGTTAATTGCATCACGCTCGCATAATATTCTACGCGTTCAGTGATAACCGCTTGTGCGCGTAGTCGATAACTTTCTGGAATTTTTTTACTAAGATAACCACTTAATTGCTCTTCTGATAACATAAATTTTGAGGGGACAGACACCACTAATTCCTGCTCCTGCTCCAGCTCCTGTGTAGTTTGGCTCTCTCGCTCACGCTTTTCTAATAAACGATTTTCTAATAAGTGACTTTCTAGTAAATGATTTTCGTGTAAATCATTTTCGTATACATGATGATCAGGCCAGTCAATACGATAGCGTGATGAGACTGCTATCTTAAGCCGATACGTTTTGCCTAAGTAATCATACCGCTCACCGCTTTTATAACTTTTTTGAAACTGCTCGGCTTCTTGCATAAGCAGTAACGACTGTTGAACTTTTTCAGCTATCCACAGCGCCTTTTGTTGCACAAATTGCGCGATAAATTGCTCACTCACCGCTGTTGGCGCATTTACCTGCACTTGTCCGCGCTTTACTTGAATGGCCAAGGTTCTACGTTTATGAGAACGCTTTAATACATACTCGATCAATTAACTGCCTTACTAAATACAACGTGAGTGCTAATAAATATGCTATCAGAAATTGTTGTCTAAAATGGTGCTGTGTATGATAGCAGCTAATGATCAAAATACTGAACCTGATGTGCATTAAGGAGCATAAAATGCAGTGGTGCGTGAAACCATTTAATCAACTCTCTACCCAAGAGTTATATGCCTTTTTAAAATTAAGAATTGACGTATTTGTGGTAGAACAAACCTGTTACTACCCAGACTTAGACAATTTTGATACTCATCCTGATACCCTTCATATTTTCGCGATGGAAGGAGATACCTGTGCTGCATACCTACGTATACTGCCACCAAATACCACTTATGAAAATATGCCAAGCATTGGCAGAGTCGCAACATCAGCCGACAATCGCGGTTCAGGATTGGGTTATCAACTATTAGCATTAGGCGTTACTACATTAGAAAAAACTTGGCCAAAGCATACCTGCCACATTTCGGCGCAATCACATTTGCAGCATTTTTATGAAAAATATCACTTCGTCCGCCTTGGTGAAGAGTACCTTGAAGATAATATCCCTCATATTGGGATGGAACGTCTGCCGCAAGGTTAATGCATAATGCGCTAATTAGCGAAATATCATTTAAGGTTTAACTGCTTAGTGTGGTTCCACTTTTAGTGAAAGCGCTGTACAATTTAGCTCGCTTACCAGGGGGTGCTTATGAAGTTGCGATAATTGGTTAATTATCAATATTGCGATTAAGCTGAGATGTGAAAATTGTCATCACAAACCCTTTGAACCTGATCCGGTTAACGCTGGCGGAGGAATGGTGTTAAGTATTGTGCAATTTTCTGTAATTTAGCCTCAATACTCAAAAGTGTGTTAGTACTTACTTTAAAGATAAGTCAACGCCAATATAAGTTAATTCTTAGCAAATGGTTATGTTGGTATAAAATACACCTTATCACTCGTCACATCCGGATCTCAATTTAGATACAATAATGAGATCCAAATTAATGAAACCAAAACTAACTTTGCTATCTGTTGCTTTATCCTCTGCCCTTTTTCCTGCTTATGCTGATACTCAAGTAGAAGATATTGAGCGTATTACAGTTAAAGGCGAGTTTAACCCTGTCACTGTAGAGAAACTAAGTACCAGTGTGAGCTTACTAAATGAAGAAGAGTTAGCAAAACGCAATGCTATTCACTTAGAAGATGCGCTTAACTCTGTCGCCAACGTTAATTTCTCGTCAGGCGCATCAAGAGCAAAGTTTTTCCAAATCCGCGGGGTTGGTCTGCGCAGCCAATTTGTAGATCCAATCAATCCATCAGTAGGCATTGTTGTTGACGGTATAAACTACTCTGGATTAGGTGCTGCTGCCAATTTATTTGATATCGAACAGGTAGAAGTATACCGCGGCCCTCAAGGCACTCGTTTTGGTTCAGATGCACTGGCCGGCATGATTTATATGGAGTCTGCGACACCTACCGATTACCAAAGTGGTCAAGTAGTACTAGGCAGTGGTAACTATAACAGCCGTCAAATTGGTGCAGCGTATAGCAATGGCATCACTGACAATAGCGCTGTAAATATATCGCTTAATAGTAATAAGAGTGACGGCTATATAGAAAACACATTTTTAAATCGTGATGACACTAACAACATTGACGAGTTAGTGGGTCGCGCTAAAGTAAGAGTAGACGCTACACCTGATTTAACGCTAGGCTTTGTTGCTCATTACATTGATATTGATAATGGCTACGACGCATTTTCACTAGACAATAACCGCACGACACTTTCTGACGAGCCAGGTGTTGATCAACAAAAAACAAACGCATACGCTTTCAATGCAAACTACACGGGCTGGTCTCGCTTTAACTTATATATTAACGCCAGTATTAGCGACTCTGACTTAGTTTATGGTTATGACGAAGACTGGAGCTATGTTGGTATTCATGAAGACGGTTATTCAACCACTGATTATTATTCTAGAAATCGTGACGATGCAAGTTTTGAAGTACGTTTAAGTACCAATCCATCAGCAAGCTACACCAACTGGACAGTGGGTATGTATGCTCAACGTCGCGATGTAGATTTACAGCGTGATTTTTGGAATTGGGATTTATGGCAAGCAGCCGACTTTACTAGCCAATACGACACACAAAATATTGCGATTTATGGTCAATTAGCACATCCAATTGGCGCTGATGTAAAGGTCATTGCTGGTTTACGTGTTGAACGCAATGGAGGCGATTATGTTGATTCTAACCTTATTGTAGAAGATCTGTCTGATACTATGTGGGGCGGTAAACTTGCGGTTGAATACCAAGTATCTGACCTAACAATGTTATATGCCAGCTTAACCCGAGGCTATAAAGCAGGCGGAATTAATGGCGATGCTCTAGGTAAGTTTAAGAATAGTGGCTTAGGCAACTATCAAACGGTATTAGCTGATCACATTAGCTTTGAGCCTGAAACCTTATTAAGTGCAGAGTTTGGCGTTAAAGGCCAATCCACTTCAGGCGATTTAGCACTTCGTTTTGCTGCTTTTTATATGAAGCGTGACGATATGCAGCTTAAAAGCTGGATTAATCAAGGTGCGGCATTTACTGGTTACTACGACAATGCAACGGAAGGCACTAACTACGGTTTAGAAGCTGAACTAGACTACAAATTAACCAAAGCAATTAGCATAAATACCAGCTTAGGTTGGTTAGACACTGAGATTGACGGATTCGTTACCGCAGACGGTGACGACAAAACAGGTCGGGAGCAAGCACACGCGCCAGGCTATCAATACTCAGTGGGTTTAAATTACAACATTCGCGAATTTTTCTACCTTACACTGGGTGTTGAAGGTAAAGATGCGTTTTTCTTTTCAGACAGTCATGATCAAAAATCAGAAAACATTAACCTGATTAACCTTAAGCTAGCTTATGATTTAGGTGATGTCACTGTATCGGCTTGGGCAAGAAACCTGATGGATACAGATTATGCAGTAAGAGGATTTTATTTTGGTAACGATCCTCGCGACGGCTACACTTCGAAAACCTATACACAATTAGGCGAGCCATTAGTTTACGGCTTAACCTTAAGTTATCAATTTTAACCATTGATCAACAAGTAACATAGGCGTATTATCATCTGACAGTAAGTAATAACTTACTGTCAGATGTCTGTATTGATTAACCTTTACACTAAGAACATCTGTAATAGTTGTGCCGTTTGCCTCAACTACAAGAGTATTAAAATATGAATCTATCAGTTGAAATCAGTAACTACCCACTTTCTGAAGACTATATTCCAGCAATTAAAAGCTTTATTGAGCGTTTAAATCAGCACGACAATTTAACCGTTATTACCAATACCATGAGCACTCAAATATTTGGTGAATACGATTATCTCATGCAAGTTTTATCTGCTGAAATGAAAAAGTCTTACGAGCAGTTTGGTAAGAATATTTTTGTCTGTAAATTTATCAACGCAGATCTAACACCAAGCCAATAAACCGTAAATATGTTGAGTTATTTGAAGTAAATAAAAGCGAAGTAAGTACTAATATGGAATTTTTGAGCGAAACCTTAGCAGGCTTTACAGCGATGTCGCACTGGGAATACATTGCTGTAGGATTAGCGGTAGCATATTTGCTTCTTGCTATTAAGCAAAGCCTTTGGTGTTGGGCAGCAGCGTTTACAAGTACCTTTATATATACCCTGTTGTTCTGGAACGGACTGCTTTACATGGAATCGTTTCTGAATTTTTATTACATGGGAATGGCAGTATTTGGCTGGCTAAGTTGGCGTGCAATGTACAACAAAAAAATAGCAACCCATCAAGATAGCCACACCGAACTGTCTGACAACGAGTTAGGTGAAACCATCATTGCTTTTAGCTTAAATACTCACGTTCATATTATTATTATTTGTTGCCTACTGAGTGGAGTACTTGGGTATGTGATGGACAACTATACCTCCGCAGATTTTGCATATTTAGATACAGCCACCACTATTTTTAGCGTAATGGCAACGTATTTGGTTGTAAAAAAAGAAATCAACAATTGGCTTTACTGGGTAGTGATTGACGCTGTATCTATCTATATTTATACCATGAAGGGGTACTACCCTACTGCGATTCTTTTTATTTTATATACTGTGTTAGCCATTGTTGGCTATCAGCGCTGGCGAAAAATGTACAAAGCGTCAGAAGCGACTTGGGAAGCACAAGCGGCATAAGTCGCTTATGCGCACGCAAGAGCAATAATGACCTTTTCTTCTACATCAATAGAAAACAAAAATACGTTTACAATCAAGCAATTAGAAATAAAATTAGCCCATTATCCTTTATTCACACTGTTTCCTGTTATTGACATATCTCCTATCTCTAACGGGTTGTCGAATGAAGTATACAGCGTGAGTTGCGCCCTCAACCCGCATGAAATTGCGAGCACTATTAACGCGATCAAGGCTCAGTTTCCTGAGGAGCAGGCTCAACACATTGCGGTTTACCTAGATGAACACACTTCATACGCTAAGAATGAGCCTATTAATTTTATCGTTAAACAACTAATAAAGCCGATATCTCCACTTAGTTTTCACTTACAACGCTTAGCAGCTTCTAATCACATCGCACCACCAATACTTTATGCAAATAAAGAAGATAGTATTCAAGTAATGACTCAGATTAAGGGAGAGCACTTAACGCAAAACCTGTCAGATGAGCACTTAGCAGCACTACGCGAGGCTGTGGTGACACTGCACAAGCTTGGCCAAGGTACATTTAAGAAGCCCGCCAACAAACAAACATCAACGTCATTGCTGCAACCTGAAAAGTTTGATGTATGTAGTAGCATAATAAACGATTTGAATAAAATTAATGAATTGGATGAAACCTTAATCTTTGGAATCAGTAAACAAGATCTCTGCGAGATAAACGCTATTGTTAACCAAGTACACGGTAGACTTAATATCATTAAAGAAGATAACACTTTCATCCATTGCGACTTAAACCCTTACAACATCCTGTTTAGCCAGAACAATACTGATCCGCATAAAAAAATCAATGTGACTTTTTTGGATTGGGATTACGCCTGTTTTACAGATGTATGTTGGGATCTGGCTTGCATAATGTACGAATTCAAAATCACTGGTGCTAAACGTGAACAATTCATTTCGCATTACTGCCAACAGGCCAAACTTAATCAAAAAGACATTAAAGAAAAAGTCGAATTATATGAAGTGCTGTATATCGTCGCCTGTATATTATGGGTAGTATTATCTGAAGTGAATGCACATAACCCTAACAAACAAAGTGATATTCACGCTAGATATAATCTTGATGTCATTATGAAGGAATTACGGAAGATTAAACTGTAGAATTTAAATACCTGGTATAAATACCTGATAATAGATAAAGCAAAGAATCAAGAGCGAGCACTAAATTACTTATTAAGCTCGCTACTAAATACATTAATAGATAACGCTAGTCTGGCTATTATAAACCACCAATACGCTCAGCCAGAGTCTTATATCGCTTCACGTCTTCTTCATCAAATAGCGGGGAGCCATTTGCATCTTTTTCTTTAGCAATTAATAAGTGCTCACGCTCTAAACGCTCAACACGCACTTCCTTCACTCCCAAAAACTCAGCAACTTGGGCGGTTGTCATAAGTGACATAAACTTTCTCCAAATTATATAATTGTTGACCTTTTATCTAGTTATAGATTATGTACGGTTCTTTTTCTAATTTTTTATGCATCGCAGCGTACAATACACTTATCTGAAGTTATCGACAACTGCGTACCCAGTCAGAGTACACATACTAGGATGCTACCTATAATATCTATAAAGAGTAAGTGACCTGTAACTTAGAATTCGTTAGGATACTACAAGATAAAAATGAAAGGATTTAGCAATGTATGAGTCATTTTTTGGACTAACCGAAAAGCCATTTCAGTTAACCCCCGATCCAAACGTATTTTTTGCCAGTAAATTACATAAACGCGCACTTTCATATTTGCAGTACGGCCTCTCTCAAGCAGAAGGCTTTATCGTAATTGCTGGCGACATTGGCACGGGAAAAACAACCATCGCAAATCACTTGATTGCACAAGTCCCCAAAGATGAAGTTATCGCTAAACAAATAGTGACTCCCAAGTTATCACCTGATGATCTTGTCAAAATGGTCGCAGCTGTCTTCAATCTTCAGCCAGAAAACGATACTAAAGTTGCCAATTTAAATGCCATCGAATTATTTTTAAAACGCTTACATGCGCAGCAGCGTAAAGCATTACTTATTGTTGATGAAGCGCAAAACTTACCGCTTGAATCAATTGAAGAACTTCGTATGCTTTCCAACTTTCAAATCAATGGCCAACCATTAATACAAAGCTTCTTACTTGGCCAAAACGAATTAAAAGATATTATTCAAGCGCCTAATATGGAGCAATTTAGGCAGCGTATTATTGCTTCTTGCCACTTATCCTCATTATCTGAAGATGAGCTTGCTGAATATATTGAGTACCGCCTTAAGCACGCAGGATGGGATCAAGGAGAGTTATTTACTAACGATGCGTACTCAGCCATTTATCAATTTACGCAAGGTATTCCACGTAAAATTAATACCTTTGTTGACCGCGTTTTATTATTTGCGTTCTTAGAAGATATTAAACACATTGATGCTGAAGCCATCGCTGCGGTAAGAAAAGAGATGGGTGAAGAAATGGCGCACCAAGCTGCGCCTCTGACGAATGATGGAATGAGCAACATATCAAGCAATAACGGGTCTGATGATAACGTATTAACGTTAAATACAGGGCAGCTTCCAGATCAGCGGTATAAGGAAATGTTGCTGGAAATGGTGGAGATTTTAGATAACTCTGTTGAGCATAAGATTAAGCTTTCACAATATGTTGACAAACTTTTGGAACAAAAGTACAAAACGAGCTATAGTGAAATAGACTCTGATGTAAATTCAAAGTAAGCCATTATTAGGTTTTATTGTTGAATATAAATTTATGGCTTGTTTCAAAAAGAGTCTAGTACTACTAGTTTCTAATATGAAACTTAGTATTTGTCCAAAAATTTAAAATGCCTCTATAGGTGAGTGATTAGTATTGACTGCATTGAAGCATTTTATGTTAAGGGACATAAAAGGATATTGGTAACACAGGGTGTATTTGTTAAATTTTAAAGAAGGAATTTGGCTATGCACGAACGACGACAGTCCATTTATCCTGGCAAGTATAAAAAACAGGAAGCGCTAATCATTTTAATTTTCGCGGCGGCATTAATAAGCCTGCTATAAATGAAAATAATAAATAGACGAAAATAGCTATAATAATAAGCAGTACTTGTTACTTATAAACCCCATAAGCAATTATGGGGTTTATCATTCTTGAATACAGCAAAACCATCCAACCGTGTTACCTAAATTGATAACCTACTTTTAAACTGGCACGCTTATCTGAAAAGTTATTCTCTAGCGTCGTTGATGTTCGCTCATTTTCACTAAGAGTAAATGCCACACTTAGCTTAGCCGACAACGTGTGGGCGTACGTAAGTGCGTTAGAGCGGTTATCATCCCCCCTACTCTCACTTTCATACTCTACTTCAGAAAAACGGCTGGTAGCTGTAAAGCGGCCGTGTCGTCCCGCTCGCCATTTAAGCGACACACTGTAGCCTTGCGTTTCTTGCAAGAAGTTGCTTTCTAAAAAGTCACGTTCGGTCGTAAATACGCTGGCTGCAATGGTCAATCTTCTAAACTCGTATGACATATTTACTTGCCCGACTTTTTGTAACAACACCTGTTCAGTTAATACAGGCTGTGTCTCAAAAAAGTTAGCGCTAACTTCATTTGGTGCTAATTCATAATCAATCGAGTCAGGCTGAAAACAGTTCGCAATATCAAATGGTTGATCAAAAGGACAGACAAATAAGCCAAGATCGACTTGCGCAAATTGGGTTTGTGAATAACTCGTCACATCATCATTGAAAGTCGCGTTTAAGCGAAAGTGCTTAAGCTTCCAAGACGCATCTAAACGTTTTGATATGCCATAGTATTTCTTCGTATACTCAGCAAAAACAGAAGTTCTTTCGCTTGGAACAAGGTTGATATAATAACTAAAAAAGTCGTCATCGATTTGCCCAGAGTTACGGAAATTATAAAGCACACCTACATAGGAGCGCCTGATATCACCATATTCGAAGCCGAATCCCCAACTGGTAGAGTTAGGATCATTGTCACCAAAGCGATTGCCAGTTAACGATGATTCATTGTGATTTGCCTGTACAACAAAGCGCAAGCGCTCCCATATGGGCGCACCTAAACGTATCGATGCATCTTCAGAGGTGAAGTCTTCAAAGCGTTCACGCTTAGTTTTTCGCTTACTAAGTGTCACACCCCAGTAACTCTTAGAGCCAAATTGGCCACCCGCGGTAAATTCAGCACCATAGCTAGCGCCATCAATAGCAAAAGAGTTATTTTCTAAGCTACCCGCACCCGACTTGGTATCAGTCGCGGTTAATTGCAAAGAGGTATAACGCGACACCTTTGGTTTTGTGCGCATGGTAAGGCTGGCAGAATGAGTGGTTAAATCTGTTAAATTATCAAAAGCGATGCCATCTGAAAAATAACCTAAACGGCTATCAGAGACTCGATGACTCTTCTGGCTGTTAAGCCCGAGCAACACTCGATCAGAGAAAAAAGAGAGTGTATTTCTGAAGTTTATATTAGTGTAGCTTCGATTATCATCCGCTTTATCTAACTCTATATAGCGATTTTTTATTCGTAGTTGAGAGTCAAGATGAGCGCTTTGGTAAGATACACCTAGTATAGAATGCATTTGTAACGCATTGTCATGAGATGGCTGAGATGCGAATTCATTAATCGTTGATGATCCATCAACATCATAAGCAAGTAACTCAAGATCAAATGCAGGCGCAATTTCAAGATTGCCAGCATAAGCGTTACTTAGACATAAGGTAGAAATCGCCATCAACACATGCTGTGTTACTTTAGACTTTTTCCATTTTATTATTATCAAGATTGCATTCCCTTAAACACCGAAATAAATGCTAGGAAGCAAAGCGCTACCTAGCATAATTTAACCTTATTGATTAGGAATTAATAGTAGCCATACCTTTCTGAAGCACTGCGTATTGCTTTGTTAACAATAAAGCCTACAGCTCTATCTTTAGGCAATAGTTCAGTTACTTCAGTTAAGCTACTTAATTGTGTTTTATTCTCTTCTACAACAATTAATATTTGCCCAGAAAATGTTGCTAATACCGCTGACTCATTCACACCTATCATTGGTGGTGCATCAAAAATAACAATACGGTCTGGATAACGTCGGGCAAACTCATTTGCCAAGTTGCGCATTTTGTCACTTGCCAGTAATTCTGTCGTTAAGTGATGCGGATTACCTGCAGGAATGATACGCAATTCTTTGAAATTGGTATCGTAAATAATATTCTCAACAGACTTTTCTTTGCCCCTTAAATACTCAACTAGCCCAACTTCAACGTTAAAATTAAGTACTTTATCTAAAGCAGGACGAATTACATCTGCATCCACTAACAGTACTTTTACGTCTTGTTCAAGCGCAATTGATAAGGCTAAGTTAGCCGCACAAAACGTTTTACCTTCATTCGAGGTAGCACTTGATACCATGATCACATTCGGGCTTTCTACCGTGTCCTTCAGTGGACCAAAAGCATTATTAAGCAGTTTTCGTTTAATAGAGCGAAACTCTTCATTCACCCGCGTTCTTGTGCTAGAACCAGAAACAAACCCGTTTCGCTCTAACTCTTCAATATCAATAAATAGCGTTTTTTTATTAGCCGACGTTATAGATTGATTATTAGAGTCTTTAACTGCTACCTCTTCAGTTGTTGGGACGCTTTCAGCACCGGTATTATGTAATGCATCCGCAGATACATCCTGACTTTCAGGCTCAGGTGGTGCACTTTGCATAGGCTCTTTATGTTCAGCTGGTGAGGTTGATTGCTCAACTTTCACCTCATTACTACTTGCCTCCTTATTGGCAGACATTGTAGCTGAGTGCTGGCCTGCACGTTCAATGGTGCTTTGACCATCTGACGTTTCTTTGCTATCTGTTTGTTTGGCAGCGCTTTCTTTTTTTGCTTTCTCAGCCGCTTCACGCTGCTTCTGCAACGCTCTTTCTATTGTACTCATAAGAACCTCGCAATAAGGTGAGTCGGCATACCGCCAAATATGAACTCAAACGCCATTAAGGTGGCATAAATAAACACTATTGCCGAGCAAGAAACAGCAAACGTAATTAGCTTTCTGCGCATCTGATGCTTAATAAGATCACCATCGGTATGCGAGACAACACCAAACACTGGTAATCCAGTAATTTGTTTAAGTTGACTTGCACGCAGGACCACGGGTTTTAATTGGCTCATAATAAACGCAATTGCGATACCAACTGCAAAACCTGCTACTAATACTACAGTATATAACAAGCCGCGCATTGGGCCACTTGGCTCTTTGGGTAACTTAGGTGGGTCAATGACTCTAAACGTAACATCATCAGTCGAGTTTGCAGCTTCACGAGATAGTCGAGCTGATTCTTTGCGTTGCAATAGCTCTTGATATTTATCTCTGGTAATGCCGTAATCTCGGTTTAATGCTGTTTGTTCCGCTTCCATACTTGGCACTAAATTAATTTTATCTTCTAGCTCAGTAACATTCTTTTGAAATGCTTCCACACGCACTTTTATTGATGCCATTTCGCTGCGAAGATTAGCCACTGTAATTTTCATTTCTTGATAAACAGGGTTGGCATTTAAATCATCGTACATATAACTAGATGTACCGTCAGACTCAGCCATAGATTTTGCTATTTCAGCTAGCTCATCTTTTCGGCTCTTTTTCAAACGTACTAATAGCTTCTGCGTTTCTTGCACTTCAGGATGTTGATCAGTATAACGAATAAGTAACTCATCTAACTTGCTTTCTAGCGCAGAGATACGAGCGTCGAATTGAGTAGTAATCGATGCTCGGCTTGGGCCTGTTGTTTCAGGCGACAACCCAAAAACTGGCTCTTCACCTAATAGCTGGGCTTGCGCAGACTCATAACGAGACTCTAGCTCTCGCAAAATGAGTGTTGCATTAGCTAGCTTCTTCTTTTCTTCTTTAAGTAGCTCGTAGTAATTAGATGATTCAGGAATTATCTTAGATTGCTTACGTTTAAAGTCAGCTAAACGCTGCTCAGCTTCGTACAAGCGCGTTTCGTACTCTTTAATTTGTTGATCTAAGAAGGCTTCAGCAACATCAGAGTCTTCACGGTTTTTACCTAGGGTACTCTCAACAAACTTATCTAACGTTGTTTGTACAATTTTCTGTGCAAGTTCGGGAGACTCGCCTTTATACGAAATAGTAAAAATATTTTCACGCGCAGTAGAGCTTAGGGTTAGATTCGACTTTAACTCATCTACAATTTTTTCAAACTCAGTTTGATTATTTGCTCTCACATCGAGATCAACTTCACGTGCTATATCTTCTAAGTTGTCCCAACTAAATAGCGTTTTTGCAATATGCAATACTTCCTGATCAGGATTAGAAGATAGCGTTAAACCACGTAACAGTGGCTGTAACATGTTTCTCGTATCCGCATATACTTTTGCACTTGAAGAGTATGTGTCTGGTAAAGACACAACATATGCCCACCCAATCGGACATATTAACCAACTAGCGATAATGATATATCGCTTTTTTATCCAAATTCCCTTTAGATAATTGAGAATCAACTCAATCGTCTGATTTAATTCCTGCATTAATACACCTTACAACACCATTACGTAGCTACACAGCCGACTATTATACTGGTTAAAAACGTGAGTTAGAACCACGCTTCAGGAATTATCAAAATATCGCCAGGTAACATATCTACATTCGCAGAAATCTCACCGTCTTTCACAAGGTCGTCAACTCTAACTTTAAACTCCTTTTGAATACCATCAATAATACGTACTACCACCGCATCGTTACCATCAGCGAATTCTGTTAATCCACCTACTTGAATAATAACGTCTAGTAGCGTCATATTTTGTACATAATTAACTGCTTGCGGGTTTGTTGCCTCGCCAATAACTCTAACTTGCTCTGAATAAGGCCCATTAAATGCACTTACGCTAACTGTCACAACAGGATCGCGAATAAACTTAGACAGTGTTTCTTCTACTTTCCTAGCGACTTCTGTGGGTGTTTTTCCCGCCACAGGAATATCTTCAACAAGAGACGTGGTAATCATACCGTCTGGACGAACCGTAAAACTGCCGGAAATGTCTGGATGGCGCCAAACAAATATCTGCACATTGTCACCAGGCCCAATTAAATATTTATAGTTAGACACATGCGTGGTTTGAGATGCTATCGTCGTCGCTGGCGGTAATGTGTTAACACTACAACCTACAAGCGACACTGCCCCAAACAAAACAGAAAAACCCTTAGCAATCAGTTTTTTATCGCACTTACAGATCGGATCAGTCATGAAAATTCCCTTCAACTGTTTTTTTACTTTTAGTTGACTAAAAAAATAATTTAAAATTAATAGAAAAAGCCTTGTGTATAATCTCATCAAAGATAACATAGTAAGCTTCTTTGGTGAAACAAAGATAATTGAATTATTTATGCTAATTAGATTAATTTTATGTTCACATTTTGTGGCTAATTAGTTTTAAAATAATCTTAAAAAAACTTTATAAAACACAGACTTTAGAATAGAGATTTTTGCAGTAGCTTACTAGTAGTTTTCTAGTATTATTGAATAAAAATCATGCTAATTTGAATCTTTCTGAAACTAATTTAGATGTAATTAAGGGACCGCTTTTTATGATAAAAGGAAACAACAGCTCCAATGGGAAATTTAAAAACCATTTGGTTATCCTATTAGAGATTTTGTTGGTCGCATTTGCAGGCCTCAGTTCCTATTTACTACATGTACTTTTCGACTCCTTTAATGCTATTGAAACAATTGATGACTCTATTTTTCGTATAGTGATAAACGTTAGCCTTGTGGCTTTAATGGTCTCACTGTGCAATTTGTCGGTAGGATTGTACGACCCTAAACTTCGCGCATCACAAAGAGACATTGTGAGACGCTTATTTGTAAGCGTTGCAATTAGTTACTTTGTTATTGAGCTTTTCGTTTTTTACATTTTTAAAGGGCTTCCTTTAGCCGCCTCATTTTTACCCGTCACTATTGCTATTGCACTGCTGTTTTTAATCATTTTTCGTGTGTTTTTACCCGATATTAGCCTTAGCCTATTTGCGAAGCCGAAAGTGCTCATTTTAGGCGCTGGAGAAAGAGCCTCAATTATTGAAAAAAGAATGCGCCGTGATAGCGATCGCAAAGGCTTCGAACTTGTTGGTTTTGTGAATACCAAAGGCGACAAGGAAGGAATAAGAAAAGAAAAAATCATTACCATTGATTATCAACACGAACTTTTCAACTATGTTCAACAACATGATATTAGTGAAATTGTCATTGCATCTGACGAACGCCGAAACGATGTACCCGTAGAGCAATTATTTAATTGTAAAATGAGTGGCGTGTATATTTCCGATATTTTGGACTTCATTGAACGTGAAACTGGACAGATTGCCGTCAATCTTATTTATCCAAGTTGGTTTATATACTCCAATGGCTTTGAGTCAAATAACTACCTTCGTAATAGCCTAGACTATGTGCTAAATGCGGTTTTAGCTGTTGTCGTATTCATATTTACATGGCCATTAATGATATTCGCAGCCATCGCTATCATGTTAGAAGATGGATATAGGTTAAAAGCACCTGTTCTTTATCGCCAACAACGTGTGGGACTAGACGGTAATTTATTTAATATTTTAAAGTTTCGCAGCATGAGCCCTGATGCAGAGAAAAACGGTGCAGAATGGTCGCAAAAAGGTGACTCTAGAATTACCAAAGTGGGTGGTTTTATCCGCAAATATCGTATTGATGAACTGCCTCAGTTGTTTAATGTAATTAAAGGTGAAATGGGATTTGTAGGTCCACGACCTGAACGCCCAGAGTTTGTGAAAGAGCTAGCGCAATCTATTCCATATTATAATCACCGTCATAATGTAAAACCGGGCTTAACGGGCTGGGCACAACTAAAGTATCCATATGGTGCAAGTTTTAACGACTCATTTGAAAAAGTTAAGTTTGATTTGTACTACATTAAGCATCAAAGTATTTTGTTAGATTTATTAATCTTGATCCGTACTGTTGAAGTTGTGCTATTTGGTAAGGGGCGCTAACGTGCAATCGATTAATAATAAGAATAAGCCTTTATGCGCACTCACAATAGACGTAGAAGATTACTTTCATGTGTCAGCGTTTGAAAAGGCAATTAGCCGAAAAGATTGGAAAACACTTGAGCCTCGCGTCCAAATTAGTACTGAACAAGTGTTACAACAATACGCTCGCCACAATGTGAAAGGCACCTTTTTCATTTTAGGCTGGGTAGCTGACGCCTTCCCTGAGCTAATTAAAAAGATCCATGCTGAAGGCCATGAAATAGCTTGTCATGGTTACTGGCATCAAAGAGCTACGGATCAAACACGACTGCAATTTCTAGATGACGTATCACGCTCAAAGAATCTACTCGAAGATCTTATCGGTGAACCAATCAGAGGCTACCGAGCACCAAGCTTTTCAATTTCTCCTGAAAACGAGTGGGCATTTGAAGTATTAGCTGAATTAGGGTTCGTTTACAGTTCAAGCACTTACCCTGTACAGCACGACCATTATGGTACACCAGACTGGCCGGATGCCCCCTATATGCGCCCAGAAGGGATTCTTGAAATTCCTATTCCAACCCTAAACGTGCGTGGAAAAAACTTGCCTATCGGCGGCGGCGGTTATTTTAGGTTAGCGCCGTATTGGCTAAGCAAATACTTTATAACGCGTTATTTAGATGAGAAATCAATCCCCTACTCATTTTACTATCACCCTTGGGAGGTAGACCCAAAGCAGCCGCGAATCAATGCAGGTAGTTTGAAGTCTAAATTCAGACACTATGTAAATTTGTCGCGGATGGAAGGTAAAATGGACAAGTTACTTAACGACTTTAATTGGTCAACCATTTATCAAACTTATCAAGATGACATCGAAAAGGGAATCAGAAGTGGCATTTCAAATAAAACAGCTTGATAGCAATTCGCATTCAATTGCTAAACAGTGGGATAACTATGTTGATCAACATGAACAGGGTAGCTTTTTCCATTTAAGTAAATGGCAAGATGTCATTGCGCTCGCATGCGGGCACAAAGGGCATTACATTTATGCATGTGATGATAATAGTGAAATAGTTGGTGTTTTGCCTTTAGTACACTGTAAAAGCTTGTTATTTGGCAACGCACTAGTCAGTACTCCCTTTTGCGTTTATGGTGGTGCTATTGCGAACAATAGCGAGATTCTATCCGCGCTAGAAATCCATGCTCAGCAACTGGCTGATACGCTGAAGGTGGATTATTTAGAGTTACGTTACCAACAGCCACGTGAATTTAGTGCTGAACAACAATCTCATTGGCATGAAAAAAGCGCGCATGCATATTTCGGCTGTGATCTCGCTGACACACCTGAAGAGATTTTAGCGAACGTAAAGAAGAAACAACGCGCTGTCATTCGCCAATCTAAAGCCAGCGAGCTAGATGTCGCCTTCGACGATAACGTAAATCGTTTTTTTAATATTTACTCACAAAGTGTTAGAAACTTAGGTACACCTGTTTTTTCAAAAAAATATTTTAAGTTATTACAACAATACTTCCCTGAACAATGTGAGTTACTTACCATTGAGAAAGATGGTGAGCCTGTTTCAAGCGTAATGAGCTTTTATTATAAACAGCAAGTACTACCTTACTACGGTGGAGGGGCGTATCAAGCCCGCGCACTAAAAAGTAATGACTTTATGTATTACGAATTAATGTGCCATGCCAGTGAAAATAAACATTGTAACTATTTTGACTTTGGTCGTAGTAAAGTAGATTCAGGCGCTTATAAATATAAAAAGCATTGGGGAATGGAGCCAAAGCCATTGCACTATTATTATTACTTAGTAAAAGCTGATGCGGTTCCTAACTTAAGCCCTAATAACCCTAAATACCAAATGTTTATAAAAGCGTGGCAAAAATTACCGCTTGCCGTTAGTCAGTTCATTGGTCCTTTTTTAGCTAAAAACTTAGGGTAACGTTATGCCGTCGTTATTATATTTATGCCATCGTATTCCCTTTCCGCCTAATAAAGGCGATAAAATTCGCTCGTTTAATATATTAAAGTTTTTAAGTCAGCACTTTGATATCTATCTTGGTTGCTTTATTGATGATCCTTTTGACTGGCAATATACCAGCGAGTTAGATAAATACTGCCGTGAAGTAAAATGTATCAACTTAAATAAAAAGTGGGCAACGGTTCGCTCATCTCGCGCTTTGCTTTCTAACGCCCCTCTTTCCGTTCCTTATTATCATGACGGTGAAATGCAAAATTGGGTTAACGATATTTGTGCAAATAATAATATCGAAAAAGCATTTATCTTTTCCTCTTCAATGGCCCAATACATTGACGACAAACAGTTCAGTGCAATCGATCGTATTATTGACTTCGTGGATATTGATTCTGACAAATGGCGCCAATACGCGAAAAACACTTCGGGAATAATGAAGTGGGTTTACCAGCGTGAATTTAAAACCTTAGCAAGGTACGAGCATAAAATAACAGATGCATTTGATCATAGTGTGTTCGTTTCCCCTCAAGAAGCCAGCCAATATCAGCAAAGTTTAACAGCGCCTTTAAAAAATAAAGTGCATGCGGTATTAAACGGTGTAAACCAAGAATATTTTGACATCACTTCTGATTTTGACTCACTGGAACAAAGCGACACTGTCGATGTAGTATTCACTGGTGCAATGGATTATTGGGCAAACGTAGATGCTGTTGTATGGTTTTGTACTCATATATGGCCATCAGTACTTGAACAGCATCCTGATACATCCTTTTACATCGTGGGTGGAAACCCAACAGCCGAAGTTAAAGCGTTAGAAACGCACACTGGGGTCACTGTTACAGGCAGAGTTGCCGATGTGAGGCCATATTTAGCGCAAGCAAAAGTGGCGGTAACCCCGCTGCAAATCGCAAGAGGCATTCAAAATAAGCTGCTAGAAGCAATGTCAATGCAACTACCCGTTGTCACTACATCAATGGCTCTTGAAGGTATTGAAACTAACAGTCCTGATGTATTTTTAGCTGATACTGACGCTGAGTTTGCAGGTTATGTAAATAAATGCTTAGCTCAGCCCAAGAAATCTGCGGTTAACCGCCGCTGGATTGAAGATAATTTTCAATGGAGCGCCAGTTTAGCACCGTTGCAGGAGTTACTTAATGGAACAGCTAGCAGTGCAAACTAAGCAAAGTTCACTGAACCAAGTGTTATTATTGATTGTTGCTACTACCCTCGTTTGGGCTGGCGTTTTTTACCCAACGATAGAGTCTGCTGTACTTATTTGGCAACGTTCAGACACCTTCGCGCATTGCTTTTTAATTTTACCAATAAGTGCGTATTTAATTTGGCAAAAACAACAAGTACTTAGCTACACACAGTCAAAACCTAATTTTTGGGTGAGTATTCCCATTGTTTTGGTACTATTCATTTGGTTATTAGGGATTACGTCTACAACCCTAGCATTAGAGCAACTTGCCGCCTTTACTATATTGCCGTTAATGATTTGGCTAGTCATTGGTAATCAAGCCGTTAAACATATTTGGTTTCCACTTTGTTACATACTTTTCAGTGTGCCTATTGGTGAGTTTCTCATTCCGCAATTACAAAATATCACGGCTGACATCACTGTTTTTTCATTACAGTTAACCAATATCCCTGTTTACCGTGAAGCTCTCTACATTGCCATTCCTGGCGGATTATTTGAAGTTGCAGTTGCTTGCTCAGGTATTCGTTATTTAATCGCCTCTGCTGCATTAGGTACGCTGTATGCCTACCTAACCTATAACAAACTGCATAAGCAAATTATCTTTATTGTTTTTGCGACTTTATTACCTATCATCGCCAATGGCATTCGAGCTTACGGCATCGTCATGATTGCTCATCTATCAGATATGAAGTACGCCACAGGTGTCGACCATCTAATTTATGGTTGGATCTTCTTTGGTATTGTTATTTTTATTATGTTTTGGGTTGGTAATATATGGCGAGATAATTTCGATATTATTGGGCACCCTGATATCGACAAAAATAAAACCACAACCTCTAAAAGTCACATTGTCGCGATTACGGCTAGCATTATCGTTGGTGCTTGTATTGCCATGTATGCAAAACTATTAACAACACCCATGAGCCCTCCAAGTGCGCATTTTTCTCATATCCGCTCGCACGAAGTTAATCTTCATCCTGATATGTGGACGTCAACGTTCAAAAATGCGTCTAAACAATTAATGGGTGAGCAACAAGACTTCTCGTTTTACCTTGCTTATTACCAAGGTAATAGCCAAACCCAAGAGCTAATAAATGCGCAAAATCGCCATTACAATCAGTCCCGTTGGGCTTTTGCGGCCAAGCATCAGCTAACTGTTAACCTTGAAGGTAAAGCTCATACGTTACCCGCTATCGAAATTGCCACCATTAGCGGTGATCGCCGATTAGTCAGCTACTTTTTTTATACACGTTCTATTTTGAGTAGTAATTCGCTAGAAGTAAAATTACGCCAAGCTTTTGATAGAATTTTAACGTTGCCTGAAGATGGACTGTACTTCTCTGGTTCAGTAGCCATTAATAGTGCTGCCTCGAATGCTGAAAGCATTTCACAAGCTAAAGCACAATTAGCAACGTACATGCAAAACTCATTCAATACTCTTGCAAAGCCTGTGCTATATCATGACGAAAGCTAAACCAATCAATATCGTACATATCATCCACAGGTTTGATACAGGTGGGTTAGAAAACGGCGTGGTTAATTTAATTAACCATTTACCTGAAAGTGAGTATCGTCACAGCATAGTAACGCTTATTGGCTACAATGAAGACTTCTGTAAACGCATTAAAAACAACAATGTTAGCTTTTATAATTTAGAAAAAAAATCAGGTAATGACTTTGCAATGTTTTTTAGGCTGAGAAAGCTACTAAAAAAAATAAAACCTGATATTTTGCATACACGCAACACCGCTTCACTAGAATGCCAATTTGTTGGTTGGTTATCTCGGGTGCCGTTTCGTATCCACGGAGAGCATGGCTGGGATATGAATGACTTACATGGCACTAATAAAAAGTATCAGTGGTTAAGAAAAATAATGAGTTTATTTATCCATCGGTATGTAGCACTTTCTTCTGAAGCAGTTGATTATCTCACTGACACTATTGGCATCACGAAAAAGCGTATTCAACATATCTGTAATGGCGTAAATTTAGAAAAGTTTTCTGTAAAGAATACTGCATATGCAAAAACAGGGACTGCCGACACAACTTGCGCTGTACCAAACGTATCTCATTCGATACGAGCAAATGGCAAACTGCGCTTTGCGACTGTCGGGCGACTTGAGTCAGTAAAAAACCAGCAGTTGCTGGTAGAAGCATATATTCAATTATTACAGCAACAGCCAACATTAGCTGACTTAACAGAATTGGTTATTGTGGGAGACGGTAGCCAACGCCTTCAGCTTGAAGCCATTGCCGCGAAAAGTCACTGCCAAAGCAACGTCATTTTTTTAGGCAACCGCAGTGACGTCCCTGCTTTAATGCAAACGTTTGATGTTTTTATCCTACCTTCGCTAGCAGAAGGTATTTCTAACACCATTTTAGAAGCCATGGCATGTGGATTACCAATTATCGCCACTGATGTCGGCGGAAATGCAGATTTAGTAAAACACCAGTATAACGGTGACATAATACCGTCTAATATCCCTAGCGCTTTAACCGCTAGCATGCTCAAATATGCACTATCAGATGATCTTGTTATTGAACATGGTTTAGCCAGTCGACAACGAGCTGAAGAGCACTTCAGCATTCAGGTTATGACGGCAGCATACAATAAATTATATCGCCAAAGCGCGTGCTAAATTAAGGAAAGATGAATGTGTGGTATCGCTGGTATCTTTGATACACAAAACCAAGCACCAATTGAAACATCAGTACTAGAAAAAATGAATGGCTCTCAATTCCATCGAGGGCCAGATGAAGGCAGTACATTTATTGAAGGGCCAATAGGCTTTGCTCACAGACGACTTTCAATCATTGATGTGTCTAGTGGCCAGCAGCCACTCATTAATGCACAACGCTCTGCCGCTATTGTTTTTAATGGCGAAATTTATAACTTCATGGAAATTCGTGAAGAGCTGATTAATGCCGGCTTTACCTTTACTACTCATTCTGATACTGAAGTTATTTTGCAGGCTTGGGCGGCTTGGGGCAAAGAATGCGTTACTAAACTAAGAGGCATGTTTGCGTTTGCCATTTGGGATTTTGCGCAACACACACTTTTTATCGCGCGCGATAGACTGGGGATTAAACCACTTTATTATGCTCAACTTGCTAATGGCCAGTTTATTTTTGGTTCTGAACTGAAAGTATTAGAGCAACACCCTCTTTTAGACAGACAAATAGATCCGCTTGCCGTGGAAGACTATTTTTCATTTGGTTATATCCCAGAACCACGTACTATTTACAAACAAGTACATAAGCTAGAGCCAGGGTTTCATTTAACAATCAAAGCAGGTGAATATCAGCCACAGTTGCAACAATATTGGCAAGCCAGTTTTGCCGAGCAATTAACGCAATCTTCTGACGATATTCAAGAAGAGCTTATTCACCGCTTAAAAGAAGCGGTTGATATTCGCTTAATTTCAGAAGTGCCACTGGGAGCCTTCTTATCAGGCGGGGTCGATTCTAGCGCTATAGTTGCTTTAATGTCTGAGATTCAAGGCGACAAGCCTGTTAATACTTGTTCCATCGGTTTTGATGTAAAAAATTACAATGAAACTGAGTTTGCCGACATGGTGGTTGACCGCTACAAAACAAATCATCAAGTAGAAATTGTAGGTTCTAACGACTTCGACTTAATAGATAAACTTGCCAACATGTACGATGAGCCATTCGCTGACAGCTCTGCCATTCCAACATACCGAGTATGTGAAGTTGCTAAAAAGCGCGTAACGGTATGTTTGTCTGGTGATGGTGGTGACGAATTATTTGCTGGCTACCGACGTCATAAATGGCACATGCTAGAAGAAAAAGTACGTGGTTATGTGCCAAAGGCCATTCGCTCTCCACTATTCAATTTGCTAGGTAACTATTACCCTAAAATGGATTGGGCACCAAAGTTCCTTCGCGCAAAGTCAACTTTCCAAGCTTTGCAGCGTGAAGCACTAGAAGCGTATATGCACACTATTTCTTTGATACCAGAAGCAAGAAGAAATGCACTTTATTCTGACTCGTTTAAAAAAGAATTAGCCGGCTATAACTCATTAAATGTATTCAAACGGCATGCCGATAACTTTGATAGCGAAGACCCGCTTGCGCTTATTCAGTTTCTCGATATGAAAACCTACTTACCGGGCGACATTTTAACCAAAGTTGACCGTGCCAGTATGGCGCACAGCCTAGAGGTGCGAGTTCCGATTCTAGATCATAAATTCCTTGAGTGGGCGAATAAAATTCCAAGCCATCACAAACTACATGGCAGTAACGGTAAGGCCATTTTTAAATCTTCATTAGAATCGCATTTGCCTCATGATGTGCTTTATCGCGATAAAATGGGCTTTGGGGTGCCGATATCGAACTGGTTTAGAGGCCCGCTAAAAGATAAATTAAGGCAACGCGTGTTAAACGGTAAATTAATGGATACGGGCATTTTTGATCCTGCAACGTTAACAAATATGGTTAATGGCCACATCAATGGCACGCAAGAAAACGGCCAAATGTTATGGGCAATGATGATGTTTGAGTCGTTTTTAGAGCGAGCGAAATAATGCTCGCTTTGCGCAGCATTACTCAGCAACAAACAATGTGATGGCGACCATGAAAATACTCACAATCACAACGCTGTTCCCTAATAATGAAGAACCTAAACATGGGGTCTTCATTCGAAACAGGCTTCGTCATTTATTGGACGACTGCCCCGATGTTCAGGCTAAAGTAATTGCGCCTGTACCGTGGTTTCCAATAAAGTTAAAACGAGGCCCTTTTGCTGAATATGCAAAGTATGTAGATGTAAAAGCGCACGAAAAAGTGAATGGCATTGATGTATATCACCCTAGATATTTAGTGATCCCTAAAATTGGTATGTACATTACGCCACTATTTTTATTTATTTCAATCTTGCTGGCTTGTCGTAAAATTAAACGCCAAGGCTATGATTTTGAATTAATCGATAGTCATTACTTTTTTCCTGACGGCGTTGCCACTGCTTTAGCTGCCAAAATACTGAATGTACCACTTGTGATCACGGCAAGGGGCACTGATATTCATACCATTCCTGCTGATCCTATCGCTAAACGCATGATCCGCTGGGCTGCCAACAGCGCGACCGCTGTGTTTACTGTATGCGATGCACTAAAAAACCAACTATTTACTATCGCGCCCGTAAAGAACAAAACGCATACGGTTCGAAATGGTGTAAATCTAACGTTTTTTACACCACTTAGCGAAGCTGAGCGCCAATCTGCAAAACAAACATTTAATGTTGCAAACGAACACCCAACCCTAATTGCAAGTGTTGGTAGGCTTATTGAGCTAAAAGGACATCAGCTCATAATCGAGGCAATGAAAGCACTACCAGAGTGCACCTTACTCATTGCTGGTGACGGCCCTGAGCATTTAAAATTACAGCAACTAATAGACGCAGAAAACTTACAACACAGAGTGAAACTATTGGGAGCTTTATCCCAAGATGAATTGAAAACGCTTTATCAAGCAGCCGACGCACTCGTATTAGCGTCCAGTAAAGAAGGTTGGGCAAACGTATTACTTGAAGCAATGGCATGCGGTACTCCTGTCGTTGCTACAAATTTATGGGGTACCCCAGAAGTTGTCGCCCATGAAGATGCCGGAATGTTAGTTGATCGAACCGTTCCTGCACTTACTGGTGGCATCAAAGCGTTACTCAACAAGAACATTGATAGAACCTTAACACGCAAGTATGCAGAACAGTTTGATTGGTTAAGCACATCACAAAAACAACATGACGTTTTTTCGATGTTAATTAACGCCAATCAAGGTACAGATAATCTGGAGATAGAATAATAATGATAGCATTACTAGGCATGCCAAGATCAGGAACCACTTGGGTTGCTAAGGCCATTGATAGTCACCCTAAAACCTATTATCTGCACGAGCCAGACAGTATTAGGCGACTAAATGTGCCACAGATCGTCAATAGTGATGAGGCCATTCATTATCAGTCTGAATTACAAACATTTCTTAATAACATTGAAAGCGTAAATAGCCTAAAAGTAAAAGGCCGTTTACCCTACTTTCCTAAGCAATATTTAAATTCGTTTCAATTGAACTTTAACCGCATGTCAACTTTTGCAGCTAAGTCGCTTGGTCGTGTATCAGCTAAATTCACAGATACCGCCCCTATGCTATTTAAGCCGAAAAATCATGTGACTTTTTGGAAATCGATCGAATCGATGGGCCGTGTAGCCGCGCTTGCTAAAGCTAAACCCGATTTAAAAATAGTCATGCTGGTTCGTCACCCGTGTGCAGTCATTAACTCAGAGATCAAAGGTGAAGCAAGTAATAAGTTCTCTTCACATACTCATATCTATGAAAACTGGGGCTTATTTGAAAAGATTTTGGGTGCCGACATAGCCAAAGAACATGAATTAACTATTGATAAAATAAAAGCGATGGAACCTGTCGAGCGCTTAGCTTGGCGCTGGCTAATTTATTACAAGCAATTAGAAAAAAGCAGTGAATTGGAAAATTGTAAAATGTTCCATTATGAAGAACTGTGTAATGACCCACTAAATAACTTTACCGAAGTGTTTAACTTTTTAGGCTTACCTTATGATGAACAGGTAAAAGCGTATTTACACGAGTCTACGTCTTCACACTCAGAAAGCTATTATTCAACCTCAAAAGATCCTAAAAAGGCAGCACATAGTTGGAAACAAAAGCTATCAGCTGATGATATCGAAAAAATCCATCGTATTGTTGGCCCATATATTGAGAAGGAGTTCTGGGAACTATGAAAATTCTTTATCATCACCGTATTGCCTCTAAAGATGGTCAATACGTACACATCGAAGAGATCATTCGCTCACTAAGAAAAAATGGTGAAGAAGTAATCGTTGTCGCTCCAAGTGTTGCTGAAAACCAATCTTTTGGAGGTGACGGCGGCTGGGTTTCAAAACTTAAAGCTAAGCTACCGACTGCGTTATATGAAATTCTTGAGCTATTTTATAGTTTCATCGCATTCTTTAAGTTAAGTAAAGCAATCTTAAAGCACAAGCCAGACTTCATTTATGAACGTTATAACCTTTATACACCTGCTGGTATCTGGGCGAAAAAGCTATTCCGCATCCCATTAATTTTAGAAGTAAATGCGCCACTGCTTGAAGAGCGAAATAAATTTAATAGCATTGCATTACCTGCATTAGCGCGCTGGTCTCAACGCTATGTATGGCGACAAGCCGATAAAGTACTTCCTGTTACACAAGTGTTGGCTGACATCGTTAAGTCTTATGGCGTATTGCCTAGCCGTATTGAGGTAATACACAACGGGATTAATCGTGATTACTTTAAGCCTAAAGTAGCAAAAGTGAAGGAACCTGGAGATCAAATTACAATTGGTTTTGTCGGGTTTGTTCGTGAATGGCATAAATTGGAAAACATGGTGAACCTAATCGCCAATGAGCCTGACAAAAATTTAAAGCTATTAATTGTGGGTGACGGCCCTGCTATCCCGGGCATCCGCGAACTCGCAAAAACACTTGGAGTTGCCGAACGTGTTGAGATCACAGGTTTAGTGTCTCGGGAAGAAATGCCAGCACAGCTACAAAAAATTGATATTGCTATCCAACCTTCAGTGGTGCCGTATGCATCGCCACTAAAAATGATTGAATATTTAGGAACAGGGTTAGCTATTGTTGCGCCAGCGCAAGAAAATATTAAAGAGCTGCTTGAGCACAACACAAATGCATTATTGTTTGAACCAGAAAATACCGAAGCATGTGCAGAAAAAATTAGCGAATTTATTGCACAGCCCGATTTAATGCAGCGTTTATCCTATGAAGCTAATCAAACTATTGATGAGAAAGGCTTACTTTGGGATAAAAACGCTTTAAAAATAGTAAACCATGCAAAGCAGTTATGTACTGGCACCATTGAACAGCGTGCAAGTTAAATTATGTATGATGCTTTTCGCAAAATAAATAGTAGTAAATAAGAGATTATGGATCTTCGTAGTTTATTTATCTTTGGGATTATTGCTTATTTCTCAGCAAAGGGATTTAAGCACCCGCATATTGGTTTAATGCTAATGGTATGGGTTGGTTACATGAACCCTCATCGTTTAGTGCCTTGGGGGATTATTTACAGTGCGCCCGTCGCATTTTGGGCATTCTTGGTAACCGTTGTTGGTTATGCTATTTCCAAAGAAAAGTTTAAACTCCCCCCTCAAAAAATCATCCCTGTCTTATTTGTTTTTTGGCTCTGGTGCGGTATTTGTACCATTTTTGCATTCAACCCTGAATCTGCTCAACGTGAGTACATTCGCTTTACGAAAATCCTTCTGGCGACCTTTATGGCGCTACTTTTATTGCAAAAGAAAGAGCGCATTAATTTACTTGTTTGGGTAATGTCACTTTCTATCGCCTTCTACGGCATTAAAGGTGGCCTTTTTGCATTAGCCACTGGCGGTCAATTTCGTGTGTGGGGGCCACCAGACTCATTCATCGAGGGAAATAATGAGTTAGCGTTAGCGCTACTTTCCGCATTCCCCTTGTTATATTACCTGCGCGGACAAGTGGAAAATAAATGGTTAAAACGAGCATTCTTACTGGCAATGGTACTCTGCTTAATTTCGGTGGTTAGTAGTTATTCCCGCGGTGCATTTTTGGCAATGGGTGTTACATCAATATTCCTCTGGTATAAAAGCAAACATAAACTGGCACTTGCGATGCTTGGCTTTGTTTTAGTGTTAGCAGCGGTTCCGTTCATTCCAGAACATTGGTTTAACCGCATGAATACGATTCAAACGTATGAAGAAGATGCTTCTGCAATGGGACGAATTAATGCTTGGACGTTAGCATTTAACATTTCAAAAGCACATATTACGTCTGGCGGATTTAACCACTGGGGACCAATTACTTTTGCGCTTTACGCACCCGTTCCTGACAAAATACATGATGCGCACAGTATTTACTTTGAAGTACTCGGCGAACAAGGGTTTATAGGCCTGTTTCTCTTCCTAACATGCCTATTAATGACATGGTTGCTCTGTAATAAAACCATCAAACTATCCCAAGTTTATGAAGAGCACGCATGGTGCGGAAATTTATGCAAAATGCTTCAGGTAAGTTTGATCGCCTATATGTCTGGCGGCGCCTTTTTAGGGCTAGCTTATTGGGATTGGCCATACCATATTATGGCGTTAGCAATTCTTACCAATCATTATATAAATAAAGAGCTGGAAAAAGGACCACCTTCATCCAGCGGTCAAGATGTAGAAAACGCTCAAGAGCCTAAGCCTACCTTGGATACTACCCATTTAATTAAGAGAAGATAAAGTATGCCAAACGTAGGCTCACAAGTCGCCAGAGGCTCAATATGGATGGTTGGCTTAAGGTTTAGTATCAAGTTCTTAGGCCTGATTAATACCATGATCATTGCTCGTATTTTATTACCGGCTGATTTTGGATTAATTGCCATTGCGATGGCATTTTACGCTCTCGTTAATCTTATCAATTCTTTTGGTTTTGATATGGTGCTTATCCATAATCAAGATGCCGATAAAAAAGATTATGACACTGCATGGACCATGCAAGCCTGCTTCGGACTTTTAGGCGCGTTAGGTATATTTTTTGGCGCAGAACAGCTTGCAACCTTTGCTGAAGATCTACGCTTAACCGCCGTCTTCCAGGTGCTCGCAATTATGTTTTTTATTAACAATATTCGCAATATTGGTGTTGTGGATTTTCGCAAGCAACTAGATTTTAAAAAAGAGTTTAACTTTACAATTGCGCCTAAGTTACTTAGCACCGCCATCACCATCGCATGTGCATTTTGGCTACAAAGTTACTGGGCACTGATTATAGGTATGTTCGCCAAAACGGTTATTAGTGTATTGCTGTCATATTATATGAGTAAATTCAGGCCGCACTTCTCACTTCATTCTTGGCGTCAAACCGTTGGTTTTTCTAAGTGGCTACTATTAAGTAATGTGTTGTTATTTATAAATAACAAATTTCAGGATTTTCTTATTGGTAAAGTGCAAGGGCCGTCCGCACTTGGCTATTTTAATATTGGTAACGAGCTAGCCAATTTACCCACGACTGAACTGATTGCGCCTGTTAATCGTGCCACTTACCCGGGGTATGCTAAAACAGGTGGTGATGTTAATGCCCTTCAACAGCTGTACTTAGATGTACTTTCCAGCATTTCAATTTTGGCATTCCCAATTAGTATTGGCTTATTTTGTTTAGCTAATTTTGCCGTGCCTGTTTTGCTAGGCGACAAATGGACGCCTGCCATTATCATCGTTGAAATTATCGCACTTGCCAGTTTACCTAACTCACTGACAACCAATAATGCCTATGTTTACACCGCATTAGGCAAACCCAAAATTACTACCTATCTCTTTATGGTGAGATTAGCGATTTTAGTGCCTGCATTAATTTATTCCGTCGAACATTATGGTATTGAAGGTGCTGCCTATAGCATTTTAGCGGTTAGTTTGTTTATGTATCCATGTAGTATTGCTGCAGTGTCAAAGCAATTACAATTACCATTTTGGCAAATTATGAAAGTTAAACTGTCTCCTTTTCTAGCAGGGCTTTTAATGTTTATTGTACTTGCTACACTTGAAGCACAATTACCACTTTCTGATTATCACCCATTAATTGTGATGCCTATTTTAGTTGCGATTGGCGGCTTAGTGTATATCAGTGTATTGCTGGGCATGTGGCTATTAAATGGCAAGCCGAATAATAGTATGGAAAAAAAGTGTGTGGATGTTATTTGCCGTAAATTAAAGCTAGTGAACTCGTAATATATTTCCGTAATTCACCCTAAAGAATTTTCAATCACGGCAGATATATAAGTGTATGGCACTGTTAGCCTGTAGTGCATGAAAAGTATTATTTGTTTAATCAGTTTTCATTTGTACGATGATGTATGCGCTTGTTGTTAATTTGCTTGGTTGTTAGTGTGTTAAGTAGCTTAAATTTACGGTCTGAGTTTTACGGTATTGCGCTGACGAAGAAATAACAAAGTTATGTAAGGCTAACACTTGCTATGCGTTGTTTTTTGTAAGATGTAGGGGCTACATCCTACTAAATCTTATACTAGAATAAGTCTTATACTAGAGTAAGACTCATGTAGCCTAAATTATATTTTTATACTACCGCATCGTCATCATGGCTTCGCATTATTCATGTGTTAAGCTTTGCCATGATGACAATTTATCTACCCTATTGCTCCATATAATTGTTCGGTAGATCTATTCCTGCCACTCCCGACTCAACCGCCGCCACTGCAACCGCTTTCGCCACTCGTTTTAATAAACGCGGGTCCATCGGTTTTGGAATAATATAATCAGTACCAAATTCTAAACTATCAGTTTGGCTGGCTTTTAATACCTCTTCAGGTACAGGCTCTTTTGCTAATTCACGAATCGCATGCACCGCAGCAACCTTCATTTCGTCATTAATGCTCGTAGCTCTTACATCAAGTGCGCCGCGGAAAATGAACGGGAAACATAATACGTTATTCACTTGGTTAGGATAGTCAGAGCGCCCTGTGGCCATAATCAAGTCATTACGTGCTTCGTGTGCTAATTCTGGCTTAATTTCAGGATCTGGATTCGAACAAGCAAACACCACCGGATCTTTCGCCATCAACGCTAACGACTCTGGCGGTAATACGTCAGGGCCTGAAACACCAACAAACACATCTGCTCCTTCTAATACATCTTCTAATGTTCGCTTGTCTGTATTATTAGCAAAAAGCATTTTGTATTCATTTAAATCATCTCTGCGAGTATGGATCACACCCTTACGATCTAGCATATAAATACGCTCACGTTGTGCACCACAAGTAATAAGTAGTTCCATACATGCAATCGCCGCTGCGCCAGCCCCCATACAAACAATCGTCACATCGTGTAATTTCTTGTTCTTAATCTCTAACGCATTAAGTAACCCAGCCGCAGTAACAATTGCTGTACCGTGCTGATCATCATGGAAAACCGGCACGCGGCAACGTTTGATCAATTCTTTTTCTATTTCAAAGCATTCAGGCGCTCTAATATCTTCTAAGTTAATTCCACCGAAGGTATCAGCAATATTTGCCACTGTGTTGATAAAGTCTTCTGTTGTGCGGTGTCGCACTTCAATATCGATAGAGTCTAAACCTGCGAACCGTTTAAATAACAAGGCCTTGCCTTCCATTACAGGTTTAGAAGCTAACGGCCCCAAATTCCCTAACCCTAAAATTGCCGTACCATTAGAAATCACAGCCACTAGGTTACCTTTGGCAGTGTACTTATAGGCGTTGTCAGGATCTTCAGCAATTTCACGTACAGGTTCAGCAACGCCAGGACTATACGCTAACGCTAAATCTGTTACCGTTTCAGCCGGCTTCGTTAATTCAATACTAATTTTTCCTGGTACAGGCTCTGCGTGATATTTTAATGCTTGTTCTTTGAAATCTGACATTGGCTTTCAGGTCCTAACATTGATGTGATAAAAATTTGCATACAACTTAACACTCAAACATCAACGCAATTGGAAGATAATTAAACATTGATGACATTTAGCTACAAAATTAATGATTTTAATAACAATATTAAGGCTTTTATAGAATAATAAACGCCGCAAAACTGATTAAAATCACCGACTTTTAAGCTGATTTGAGTTATAAACTGCAACAAAACGAATTGTAACGCGCAACGGCTGCAAGAAAAAAGAAGATCGGCTACAAATCAATACTGTTCATACCAGTTTAGTCAGCAACTTAAGCTTTTTATTAGCTAAGCTGATAATGAAAACGGTAAAACCATTATCCGCATAGCAGTCTAAATTAACAATTCATAATCCTTATTAACAATATAGTTTATGGTAATGGGAAGAGTTGTGAAATGTTGGGATGTTGGAATGAGGGAGGGTGCGATGTTGAGACGAGCTCCTACTAACAGCACAGTGCTCAGCGTAACAAATAGCTTGCCGATGCAGAAAAGCAGTAATGCATATGTAATTCATATAAAGAACAGAGAGCCTAATAATTGACTCATTCAAATTTCAGGCACAAAAAAAGCACCATAAAGGTGCTTTTTCTTCAAATAAACGTAATGCTTATTTTTTACCCAACACGCTGAAACGCTTGTTGAAGCGATCGACACGACCACCAGTATCAACAATCTTTTGCTGACCTGTGTAGAACGGGTGACATGCAGAACATACGTCTAAGTGAATGTCTTTACAAAGCGTAGAACGCGTTGTGAACTTGTTACCACATGAACAAGATGCGTTAATTTCTTCGTACTTAGGATGGATATCTTTTTTCATTTTGGGAAACCTCTAATTAGGCCGCATCGCTAAATGATCTTTGCGAAAGTAACTCAGCTATTCGAGCTAGGCTGCCAAAGCAAAACCAAACACCATACGTTGTTAAAATAAATAATTACTACAATTTAAGGCCGCGTATTCTAAAGCAAAGCAAAAAGTGATTCAATCGATTTTTTGTACAAATGTTCATCTACGTGGTATTTGAAACTTAGTGACTCTCACTTAACCACGTCAGGAGTATGTTTACGCTGCGCACGTTTGATCATTTCTATTTGATTATCAGACAACTTGATCGCGCTGCCTGGAAATGCACGATTAAATTTATAATGCCAATTATCTGGTTGAAAACTGCCTATTAATCGCATAATTTTTTTACACACAGAGCGTTTAGGACGAAAACCTAATTTTTTTACGTAATTATCTAAGTAATTAGGATCAACTTTTTCGCTCTCTAATATACAATAGCCTTCTGTCGAAAAGCTTTCTCTGGATTCATTTGCTAATGAATATGCAGAATACAATAACAAGTAACCTATAAGTACAGCTATAAAAGTTGCTAAATATGTCGATGTTTTCATCACTATTTTCTGCCCTACCTTTCTGTAGCTCTTTAGTAACTAAGCTTTTTTTAGTAAATTTGTTGCCACATTACAAGTTGCAGACCTAATTATTTGTGAAAATTGCAAAAGTAGCACTACCACTTCCCTTGCGCAGGCTATTTGACTATCAAATTCCTGACAACATCACCAATGCAAAAATTGGTCAACGCGTTGTAGTGCCTTATGGTAATCAGCAACGCGTTGGTGTTATTTGGCAATTAACTAATGAATCGAGTTTTGAACCAGCTAAGCTAAAATATATAGCAGAGTGTGTAGAAGACTGTAGCACATTTAACACACAACAAATGCAACTATTAAATTGGGCAGCGCAATACTTTCAACATCCGATTGGCGAAGTTGTGTTTACGGCACTGCCTAACGCATTAAAAAAGCATAAACAAATACAAGCGTATATTTCTGCACAGTACCGCATCACTGCGCTGGGAGCCAATACCACCGAAGATGAGTTAAAGCGTGCCAAAAAGCAGTGGCAAGCCCTTCAACATTTTCAACAACATATCACCTTCACCAAAGCGCAGATTAAAAACCATAACGAGCTGTCTACTGCTCAAATTAAGTCGTTGCTAGAAAAAGGCTTTATTCAAGAAGAAATTGATTTATCCGGCCTAAACAACCACTCCAATACAGAATGCGCTAGTAGCGATTCAAATAACAGCGTAACGCCCAAACATGAGCTACTAAAAGGCAACGAGTTAACCCTTAATACCGAACAAGCCATTGCTGTAACAGCTATTAGTCAACATACCCAGTTTTACCCAGCATTAATTGATGGCATTACCGGAAGCGGCAAAACCGAAGTGTATTTGCAAAGTATTACGCCAATATTGGCGCAGGGAAAACAAATACTCATCCTATTACCTGAAATAGGCTTAACACCGCAAACCGTTACACGCTTTGCACAACGCTTTGAGGTTGACGTTAACGTGTGGCATTCAGGTTTAAATGACACACAACGAATGGCTACTTGGCTACAAGCAAAACGACCAACCCCTAGTATTTTTATTGGCACGCGTTCAGCTATTTTTTTACCATTTTCGCAGCTTGGTATGGTTATCGTGGACGAAGAGCATGACGCCTCACTAAAACAGCAAGAAGGCTTTCGCTATCATGGTAGAGACATGGCTGTTATGTTAGGAAAAATGTGTAATGTACCAACCTTATTAGGCTCTGCAACGCCGTCATTCGAGTCGCTCAATAACGCCCTTGCCGAACGCTATCATTACTTTAAACTGCCTAATCGTGCGGGTAAAAGTGTCCCTCCCAGCTATCACACAATAGATCTTAAAGGGCTACACCTTCGCCAAGGGTTGAGTGAGCCACTGATTACGGCGATAAAAAGTTCGCTTAAAAAACATCAGCAAGTACTACTGTTCTTAAATCGCCGAGGTTTTGCGCCCGCAATAATCTGCCATGAATGCGGCTGGCTTACCGAGTGTCATCGTTGCAATGCATTTTATACCTTTCATAAAGCAAGCAATCGTATGATTTGCCATCACTGTACCGCACAGCGCCCTATTCCTCATCAGTGTGAAGCTTGCGGCAGTTCAAACCTAGTCCCCGTTGGACAAGGCACAGAACAAATTGAAGAAGTACTCACCGAATTATTTCCAGACACCCCAATAACCCGTATTGACCGCGACTCAACCCGTAACAAAGGTAGCCTAGACGCTGCATTTAACGACATTCACCAAGCAGGTAAACGTATTATTGTTGGCACACAAATGCTGGCAAAAGGCCACCACTTTCCCGATGTTACATTGGTAGCCATATTAGATATTGATAGTGCATTATATTGTGCCGACTTTCGTGCACCAGAAAAGCTGGCACAACTTATTACACAAGTAGCGGGGCGTGCTGGTCGAGGTGAACATCCGGGTAAAGTGTTATTGCAAACCCACTATCCGGGCCACCCATTATTGCAAGATCTGATAAACAACGGTTATCATCATTTTGCAAAACTGGGGTTAGACGAACGGCAGCAAACTCAGCTACCACCATTCAGCCACCTTGCTTTAATACGTGTAAACGCAATGGCAATACCCGCTATTAATCACTTTTTTGCAGAAGTGATGCCGCATCTACAGCAATTAACAGATATTTTAATTCTCGGCCCTATCCCTTCACCTGTAGAAAAACGAGCTGGCAAGTTTCGTTATCAAATCCTATTACAGGCCAACGAACGCCGTACACTTGCCATGCAACTTGCTGTTTTATTGCCAGTTATTGAAAGTTTACCTAGTGCCAGAAAAGTACGTTGGCATTTAGACATCGACCCAATTGATTTGATGTAACACGCCTCCAGCGCAATGTCATACTTTACGCATGCATTCTGTGTTCAAGTCAGGTAAAATCGCCGGTCCGTTTCGCGTTTAGTATTATTGACATTAGCGCCGAAATTGGTCTACTTATCCATTAAAAATAAAGTTAATTAATAAGAAGAAAGTGAATAAGAAAAAGCTGTTATGGATTACAAGCTCAGCGCCTTAAGCGCTACTCACAGTAAATTTAAATCTCCAAGCATATAGAGTGTAATTGTAGAATGGCTCACCCAGATTACGTAAACAAAGCTAAACCTCGTAAAAAGAAGGCACAAGCACCACAAAAAGCACCTCTTCCCATTGCGGCCATCATCATTGTTAGTGTTATTGCTGGCGGTTTTGGTTATTTTTTATGGTCAATAAATGGCGCAGCTGAAAAGCAACCTAATAACAATGCCCCCACAACTGTGGTTAAACCTAAACCAGCGGCCCCAGTTGCTCATACAGATAAGGATGCGTTACCCGTTTTACAAGAAGATGAAAATACATTTTATCGCGAACTTGAAAAGAAAGAAGTACCGGTAGAAATTCAAAAACTGAAAAAGCGCGGCCCTTACCTCATGCAATGCGCATCATTTAAAACCGAACAAAAAGCGGAAACATTAAAAGCCCGTATTGCTTTTACCGGCTTAGAATCTCAAATTAGAAAAACAGGTAGTTATTATCGCGTCATTCTAGGCCCATACGAGTCTAAACGAACAGCAGAGCGCGATCGCAACCGTTTACGAAAACAAAACATAAACAACTGCGAAATATGGCTCTGGACTTGAAAATCGGCTAACTGAACCCACATAGTTGCTTATTCGTTTAAGATAAGTCGCGGAGATAAGCAGTGACCACAATTGTTTCAGTAAGACGTGATGACCAAGTCGCGATAGGCGGTGATGGCCAAGTTTCTTTAGGTAATACCATAATGAAAGGTAATGCCAAAAAAGTACGTCGATTATATAACGGTAAAGTACTAGCTGGTTTTGCTGGCGGTACTGCCGACGCATTTACCTTGTTTGAAAAGTTTGAAAGCAAGCTTGAAATGCATCAAGGTCACTTGACCAAAGCAGCAGTAGAATTAGCAAAAGAATGGCGCTCAGACCGAGCATTACGCAAATTAGAAGCATTGCTCGCCGTGGCCGACCACACCGCATCGTTTGTTATTTCTGGCAACGGCGACGTTATCCAACCAGAAAATGACCTTATTGCCATAGGTAGTGGCGGCTCTTTCGCACAAGCCGCAGCAACTGCCCTTCTTGAAAACACAGAGTTACCTGCAAGTGAAATCGTAGAAAAAAGCTTAAAAATTGCTGGTGACATCTGCGTATATACTAATAATTTCCAAACTCTCGAAGTTTTATAACACAGGATATCATTATGTCAGCAATGACCCCTCGTGAAATTGTTCATGAATTAGATAGCCATATTATCGGACAAGACTCAGCAAAGCGCGCAGTTGCCATTGCATTACGTAATCGCTGGCGCAGAATGCAGTTAGAAGAAAACTTGCGTGTAGAAGTTACACCCAAAAATATTCTTATGATTGGCCCTACAGGTGTAGGTAAAACAGAAATTGCGCGCCGTTTAGCAAAACTGGCTAACGCACCGTTTATCAAAGTTGAAGCCACCAAGTTCACTGAAGTTGGTTATGTAGGTAAAGAAGTTGAGACTATTATCCGCGACTTGGCCGACATCTCGATTAAAATGACACGTGAACAAGAAGTGGAAAAAGTACGTTTTCGTGCAGAAGAAGCTGCTGAAGAACGTATTTTAGACGTGTTATTACCACCAGCAAAAAGCAATTGGGGTGAAGAGCAAGAGCCTGAAAACACCAGCACGCGTCAAGCTTTTCGTAAGAAGCTACGCGAAGGCAAGCTTGATGACAAAGAAATTGAAATTGATTTAGCTGCACCACAAATGAGTGTGGAGTTTATGGCACCTCCAGGCATGGAAGACATGACGAATCAATTACAAAGCATGTTCCAAAACTTGGGCACAGAAAAAACCAAAAGCCGTAAAATGAAAATTAGTGAAGCGATTAAACTCGCCACTGAAGAAGAAGCGGCAAAAATGGTTAACCAAGAAGATCTTAAAGAAAAAGCAATCGACATGGTTGAGCAAAACGGCATCGTGTTTATTGATGAAATCGATAAAATTTGTAAGCGCGGTGAAAGCTCAGGTCCAGACGTTTCTCGCGAAGGCGTACAGCGCGACCTACTACCACTAGTAGAAGGCTCTACTGTTACCACTAAGCACGGCATGGTGAAAACGGATCACATCTTGTTTATCGCATCTGGTGCATTTCAAATGTCAAAGCCATCTGACTTAATACCTGAACTTCAAGGCCGTTTACCAATTCGTGTAGAGTTACAAGCGCTAAGCACAAATGACTTTGAGCGTATTTTAACCGAGCCAAATGCCTCGCTAACTGAACAGTACAAAGCACTAATGGCAACAGAAGGATTAGACATTAATTTTGATCAGTCTGGTATTGAGCGTATTGCGAGTTCAGCTTGGCACGTAAACGAGAAAACCGAAAACATTGGTGCACGTCGTTTACACACTGTGCTTGAAAAATTGATGGAAGAGCTATCATTCGACGCGTCTGACAAGTCAGGCGAATCTATCACTATTGACGAAGCTTATGTTGAAAAATACCTAGGCGAGCTAATAGAAGATGAAGATTTAAGTCGCTTCATTTTATAACTCATTCACCAGGCGGTTTACTTATACAGTTGACCGCCTTTTATCACCTACTAGTAATCATTTTGGCGGCCAATAATGACGTCTTCATCTACGCCCACATCAACGCAACTTCCCCCCATTACTAAGTTACATTACCACCAAGTTAGCAAAACCCTTGATATTTATATTAATCATGAGGTTGTAAACTTAACGGCAGAGTTTTTACGGGTGCACTCTCCTTCGGCTGAGGTGCGTGGGCATGGTGCTACCGAGCACAAGCTAGTGATGAATAAACAGCATGTTGCTATTGATGCACTTGTATATGTTGGTAATTACGCGGTTAAATTAATGTTTGATGACGGCCATGACTCTGGTATTTACAGCTGGCGCTATTTAGCAGAACTCGCTGAAAATCATGAAACGCTTTGGTCTGAATACAAACACAAAGTCGCTGAAAAACTGAAGCAGGTAAAAGTAAGTCACGAGCAGGTTATTTCAACAAAGCCACCTTCACATTAGCACTAAACACAAAAACAAAAGCCAGCTATAAAAAGCTGGCTTTTGACTATAGTGTGATATTCGACTTGTAGCCGTATTAACTATTTACTTTAAACTGTTCCACTAACTTATGCAGTACTGTGGCTTGTTCTGATACTTCTTCACTGGTTTGTGCATTTTGCTTAGTCGTTTCGTTAACCATTTCCGCAATGTCACGAATTTTAACCACGTTTTGATTCACTTCTGCGGCTACCGAGCTTTGCTCGTCAATGGCTGTCGCAATTTGGGTGTTCATATCCATAATGTTATTCACATCTTCAGTGATATGATTCAATACATCACCCGCGCTCTTCGCTTGCTCAGCACTTTCTAGCCCTTCATCACGGCACGTTGTCATTACGCCAACAATTTCTGTGGTGCGTGACTGCAAGTTAGCAATAATACTTTCTATTTCTTGAGTCGACTGTTGCGTGCGCATTGCTAAGTTTCTTACTTCGTCTGCAACAACTGCGAAGCCTCTACCTTGCTCGCCCGCTCGCGCTGCCTCAATGGCTGCATTCAATGCTAATAAGTTAGTTTGTTCTGCAATACCGCGTATTACATCAAGCACCGAACCTATCGTTTGACTGTCTGATTCTAATTGCGCTACCACTTCAGAAGCTGCACTTAAGCGTTCAGATAAGCGGTTAATATGAGCTACCGTACTATTTACAACAACTTTCCCTTTTTCGGCATTTTCAGCCGTAGATTCCGCCTTCTGCGCAGCTAAAGTCGTATTGGCTGCTACTTCTTCAATGCTTGCTTGCATTTCGGTGGCAGCCGTCGCTACTAGGTCACTTTCCATTTGCTGTTGTATCATACCATCGCTGGTAGACGTTACATTTTGTGACAACGAGGTTGTTGCACTATCTAATGTATAAAGTGCACCAATCACATTGTGAATTAAGTCTTGGAAATCGTTCATCAATGAATTGAAGTCGTCACTCATTGCGGTCAGCTCGTCACTACCTTCTTTCTTAATTCTTAAGGTTAAGTCGTTATTTTTACGTACTTCTTCAATCGTTTCTTGTACTTTTGTCGTTGGCCCTACAATGCTTTGGCTCGTTAAAATAATCATTGCTACCAGAATAATCACAATAATTAAAAACAGAACCGTTGCAATAAACATGGCTCGTTCTTCGGCTGCTGTGATGCTTTCGTCAGCATCGGTAACTAATGCATCAAGTGCTTTTTCAGACTGATGAATAGTTTGTCGCATTTCACCCAGTAAACCACTTTTATGATCTAGCCCGATGGCTATTTGCGCTTGCACTAATGCATTAAACTTAGTGCGGTATTCACTAAGGTTGTTGGTAAGCTGAGTGGCAAACGCACTGTCGAAACCTTCTTCTTTAATGCTTTGGTCAAACTTGGCAAGGTTAGAATCAAATTTATCTAAGTACTTAGTGTCATTACGTAGCATAAAGTCTTTTTCATTACGACGTAACTGCAACATGTTGGCCAGTAATTTATAGCTTTCTCGTTGCTTTAATAAATCTTCTACGTTGTGAACAGCGCCACGTAGGTCACCATACAAGCCATCTTTAGAGTGCAGGCCGATTGTTTTTTGCATTTCTACTAGCTGGTTAAATTTATTAGCATAGTTTTGCACCACTTTTCCGAATTTTTCTAGCTCGGAAGCATCAAGCCCAACGTTATCTAGTTCCTTCGTAACTTTAGCGATATCAGCTTGTAGCGTCTTAAAGTTCTTATTAAATGAATCGTGATACTTTAAGTCTTTACGTGCAAGAAAGTCTTTTTCATTGCGCCTAAGCGTTAACATTTCACTGTTAAACTGTTCTATATGTTTAGCCGCTTGCCCTAAGTTTATTTCATGCTTTAAGTTATAAAACATCAAACCAAGTAAGGCGATCATACCTGCTATTATCAATATGCCATTCAACCTGAGGCGGTTTTGAATGCTAATTTCACGCAGTAGTTTCATTAAGCTACCTTCCTAATAATTCATACACTTAGTGCATTATCGGCCTAAGACGAAAAATCTTTAATGTATTTCAAAGACTTACTCTGTGTTAAAACACCAGTCCAAGCCACAAATGGATTGCCCCAAATACAACCCGAAACTAAATCACACAACTAAGTTAAATAACCCAGCCATATGAATATTGCATTGTGCTTTAAACGTGCCTATTGAGGACTTTATTCGGAATAAAGCGCTGACTTATATAATAAACCACACGTTTACCGATAAATTCCGAACTGATATTAACTGTAGTATAAAAATTAAATATTTCCTGCAATCGACTTATTTTTATAAGTTTTTTATAAATTTAAAACCAGCTTAGTTCATCAATTAAGTCGTAGAGCGAAGAAAGCGCCATTTTCTTACGCGCTTCGTGAATGGCGCGCTGATCAACGATACCTGCCGCAAGAATCGCTTCACTTTCATCAGACATTTCTTTTAACGAGGTTATTCTTACGGCTTCAGGCCCTGAGTAAAATTTTAGCGGGTTGCTATCAAACATTTTGTGATCAAATTCTAAGCCTGTCCAAAGTTGCAGCTCGGTTGTGGTCACACGGAAAAAACGTAACTGAATACGCTGCTTTCCTTTTTTAGTTTTAAGTGTGTCAATGTCTTGAAAGAGAATATACGCAGCCGTTACTAACTGTTCGGTTTGATTATCAAGATAACTTACGGTTTTCCAAAACCCAGATGGTATACGCACAGGCTCCCAATCAATACGCTTTGCATAATAACGATCACAGGTTGTAAAAATGGGCCCTGTCATCACTATCAATTTGCCATGTTTTGCTAATTGAAAGTCTGCAATGGCTTTTTCCGGCAAACGCCACTCATCCTCATTAAAGCGTTTATGCTGCATACTTGCATTGGCATACGAGCAGCTATCGTTACTTGCCGCTAATGCTGTATCGTAGTCTCCCCATGTTACAGCTGTACGCCGTGTTAAATGCCCCCTATCCCAAGGCGTGCCTACGTACGCATCATTAACAATTTGATTTTGTTTACCTATTCGGCTGTCAACAAACCACCTTCGGCCCGCACTCCCCGAAATCGTTACTTGCGCGTTATTATCAACATTTGCCGCAGAATATAACGCCTGCTTGGTGCTTTTGCTCATAACAATTGAGTAGTGAATATAGGGAATAACCGTTTCATCATCGGGTAGCTCTGGTGGATGCAGTACGTCTCCCGCCAGCGCAAGGCTAATACGTGGGAAGGTTATTGGGGTATTGTTACTTAAAAAGTACTCGTCATAGCCATCACGGCGATCATCTACAGCAATATCCATATTGACTGCCTTTCACAGTTAGGGTGCATAGGCTAAGTGTAGTAGATTATATTTTAGCTCGGTAATAACCGTTAAAAGCGAGAAAAGTCAACTTCTGGTAGTTGTTCAAAAATGGGTTTCGCAAAATAATATCCCTGCATTAGTTCAATGCCTAATTCGCGCAGGGTATCCACCTCTGGCGCAGTTTCAACGCCTTCTGCAAGTATTGTGATATTTAAGTCTTTGCTTAATAGCATCATATTTTTAATGATTTTTTGTCGCGTTGAACATTTATCAATGTTGCGTATTAAATGCATATCTAATTTAATAACGTCGGTTTGAAATTCAGCTAATAAATTCAATCCTGAGTAGCCTGCACCAAAATCATCTGTCGCAGTGCAAAATCCCATTTCCTTGTAGTAACTAATAATATTTTTCAAGTGTTCAGCGTCCAAAATTTGCTCAACTTCGGTAAACTCAAACATAATACGTTCCGTAGGAAAGTTATGCTCTTTGGCTGCGGCTAAGGTGGTTCGGATGCAAAGCTCTGGCCGATAAACAGCATTCGGTAAAAAATTTATACTCACAAAAGAAGGTATTTGTAACTTGGACGCCAATTCAATGGCCTTTACTCGACATTGTTGATCAAAGTAATAGCGATTTTCATCATTAACTTGTTGTATAACGCTATAGGCGGACTCATTATTGACGCCTCTAACCAAAGCCTCATAACCCCAAATACGCTGACGGGCTAAGTCAACCAAAGGTTGAAATGCCATCGTAAAGTCGAAATTTAAGGCCATAGACTTTCTACATTGACTACAGTGTAATTCAGTTTGATGAGACGGCTCAGGCATGCTTATTCCTTCAACATTGGGAAGTATTGCTTTACCAATCAATATTATTTAAAGCTAGTCTGTATTGATAAAGTCGCCAATATTATTGAAGGTATTATTCTGACACCTCACAGCACTTTACTGCCCGCGCTTAACTTCTATAACGTCCTCAACATGCTTAAGTTTCGACATAACGCGTTTAAATGCATCGGTGTTATGTACTTCAAGTTCCATTTCAACAGTGGTGAGCTGCTTTTTATCATCAATACGCATGTTCATGCTGCTGACACTGATTTTTTCATTGGCAAGAATAGCGGTTACATCACGTAACAGGCCATTACGTTCTTGCGCAACAACTTTAATGGTAACCTCATAACCACCTGTGTAACCGTCTCCCCATTGGGCTTCCACAACTCGTTCAGGATGCTGAGCTTGAGACTGTTTAAATTGCTCGCAACTATCTCGGTGAATCGCAATGCCACGCCCTAATGTAATATAGCCATAAATGGTATCACCTGTTACAGGTTGGCAGCATTTCGCCATGTGGCTTAGTAAATTACCAACGCCTTCTATTACCACACTGCTTTTAACGGTTTTTTTCGTTTTTTGACTGTGTTTAAGCCGTGGATCTATTTCACTTTCTTCATCTTGCTGCTTTTTAAACTGACTGTGCAGGTAGTTCGTTACTTGATTTAGGCGCACATCGCCAGCCCCGATAGCCGCCATGAGATCATCTAGCGACTTCATATTGAAACGTTTCACCGCTTGCGAAGCGTCTTTTAGCTTTAACTCTAAACGCGTTAATTCAGCTTCCAGCATTTCACGACCAGCCGCTAAATTTTTATCTTTGTCTTGAGACTTAAACCACGTATGAACTTTTGCCCGCGCACGAGATGAATTGATAAAGCCCGAATTAGGATTCAACCAGTCTCGACTCGGATTTGGCTGCTTAGAGGTTAGAATTTCAACTTGGTCGCCTGTATTTAGCTTATAAGTAAAGGGAACAATTCGACCAAATACTTTGGCACCAATGCAACGGTGCCCTACATTGCTATGAATATAATAGGCAAAATCTAACGGTGTGGAACCAATCGGCAAATCGAAAATATCGCCTTTTGGGGTAAAAACATAGACACGATCTTCAATTACTTGATTGCGCACTTCATCAGCAAAGTCACTACTATCAGCAACATCTTCTTGCCATTGCAGAAGCTGTCTTAGCCAATTAATTTTATCGTCGTAACCACTTGTTTTGCTGGTAAACGAACCTTCTTTGTACTTCCAATGTGCCGCTACCCCTAATTCTGCATCTTCATGCATTTGCTGGGTACGAATTTGAACTTCTACAGACTTGCCATTAGGCCCAAAAACAACGGTATGTATTGACTGATAGCCATTTGCTTTTGGCGTAGCTATATAATCATCAAATTCACTTGGGATATGTTTGTAAGCGGTATGAATAACGCCAAGTGCACCATAACAGTCTTGCACTGAATCCGCGATTATACGTATAGCGCGAATATCATATAGCTGCTCAAAGTTATAATGTTTATTACGCATCTTTTTGAAAATGCTATAAATATGTTTAGGTCGGCCATAGACCTCAGCTTTAACGCCGAGCTGTTTCAGCTTTTCATCCACTGCGCTTACAAAGTCAACCACATATTGTTCACGGTCAAGTCGCTTTTCTTCTAATAAACCCGCAATTTCTTTGTATGTTTTAGGATGCAAATATCGAAAAGATAAATCTTCCAATTCCCACTTTAGCTGCCCAATACCTAAACGGTTAGCAAGCGGAGCGAATACATTGGTGGTCTCTTTTGCCGCTAGTACGCGGGTTTCTTCATCCGCATTTTTTACTTCAATCAGGTAGCAAACCCGTTCGGCCAGCTTAATCACCACCGCGCGCACATCTTCAACCATCGCCATTAACATTTTACGTAGGTTATCAACTTGCGTAGTGGTTTGCTGAGTACCTTTATGGCTTTGAAGCGATTTAATCGCATCCATTTGCTCAACACCAGTGAGTAAGTTGACTAATTCATTACCCAGTTGCTCGCTAATAGTTTCTTTAGTTACCCGCTCATTTTGTAATAGCGGAAATACTAAGGCTGCACACAGTGAGTCAGCATCCATATTCAAACTATGTAAAATATCGACCATTTCTCGGCCTTTATTTAGTAGCTGAGTCTCACTATCCGCCCATTTTTCTACAAGGGTATTAACGCGTGTTAATCGTTGTCGTTTGTCACCATCTACCGCTAATTGCTCAAGCCATTGCTCCGCATTGCAATATGCATTTTCCATTACATGTGACTGACGAACAGATACCATTATCTCACTCTTTATTAATCTGATTTGTTAGTTGAAGTTTTTTCTTGCTTCGTAAAAAGCGCCATCGTTTCAATATGACTAGTTTGTGGGAACATGTCTACTACGCCTAGCTTACTTATTTTATATCCATGTTCAATCATACACTTTGCATCGCGAGCAAATGATGCAGGATTACAAGAAACGTATAACACACGTGAGCTATTAAACTGGCTAATTTGCTTTACAACTTCTTGCGCGCCAGCACGTGCTGGATCTAATAAAATGGCGTTGTATTGTCGGCTATACCAAGGGTTGCTTTTGTTTTTACTTTTTACATTTAACGGCTGGCTTAAATCGGCATGATAAAATTCACAATTGTCGATTTGATTCTGCTTCGCATTCGCTTTAGCCTGTTCCACCATAGCCTCAACACCCTCTATCCCCACTACATTTTTAACTTGCTGTGCTAGCGGTAAGCTAAAGTTGCCTAAGCCACAAAAGAGATCGAGCACGCTGTCATTTTTACTTAGCGTTAACCATGCTAAGGCCTGTGCAACCATGCGCTGATTAATTTTGGCGTTCACTTGAATAAAGTCTGACGGTTTGAAGGCTATGCTAATTTCAATGCCATTGTTGTGACTCTTATCAGCAATATTTTCACTATCTAATTGGTAAACCATTATTGGGATTGACTTGGTGGCACGCGCGGTATCTGCTTCAAACCATTCAAACTGTTTACTTTGTGGCTCGCTGATTAAAATCCAGTCGTGCGCTTGCGCTGCGCGTAATAACACTTGCTGCTCATGGCTGGCAATGGGCGCTGTATGCCTGATAACAACATAATTTCCATTATCCGCAGCAAAAAGCTGTAAGTGCCCTATAACATCCGCACATTTTAAGCCAGTTAGCGTTTCTCTGAATACTTCAAATAACGGTTCGAACTCAGCAGCCAATACCAAGCATTGTTTGATGTTGATTAACTCTTTGCTATTACTGCGTCTAAATCCTACAACTACCGAAGCTGTTTTTTTATCACGCCAAACCCCAATTCGCGCAGAGCGACGATAATGAAACTCGTCCCCAACCACCGCTGGCATTAAAGGAACTGAATCAATATGTGCAGTGCGTTGAAGTTGTTGTAGAACTCCTTGTTGTTTCATGTCAACTTGATTGTCATTATGGGTGTGCTGTAACTGGCACCCGCCACATTGTCTTGCATGCTGGCATGGTTCATTGCGCCTTTCTTGAGACACAGTCAGTACTTTGGTCGTTTCGGCATGAATCAGTTTACTTTGTTCGTGGGTAATTTTAGCTTGAACTGATTCACCTTTTAGCGCGCCTGTTACAAAGCACACTTTGTTGTCTACTTTTGCGATACCAGCGCCTTCATGATCAGTGCCTGTGATGGATAAGGTAAGAACATGATTCTTTCTGCTTTTTGCTTTTTGAGGCTTAAAAAATTGTGCCATTGTTTACTATGCTTCTTAGGTTAGATAAACGTAAAATAAGTTACGCTTTAAGTAAGATAAAAAACGCAACATCACCCATTAGGAAAAATGTAACAACTATGTCATTATAGCCACACTTCAAAAAAGGCTGGCAGGGCAAGTTTATATAACTCAAGCCTTCTGAATGGCAACCTATAATAATAAATAATTAGCGCTATTCATGCAGAAAAAAGGGAAAATAGCACTTTTATGACCAAAATTGGCTTACGCGATTGGGTGATTTTGTTAACGTTAGTACCAACCACTATTATTGGTTTGGTATTAGGCGCTTACTTTACCTTAAATCGCTTTACCGAGCTAACGTATTTTCTTGAAGAACAAGGTACTAACATTGTTGAACCACTTGCCATAGCAAGTGAGTCTGGCCTTGCTGGAAATCGCCGCAGCGAACTAAAACGATTAATCAGCTTAACGCAGTTAAAACACTCCCCATTAGTAAAAAGCATTGCTATTTTTAAGGTTGATCATCAACTTTATGTAACCTCAAATTACCATCGCGAGTTTAATCAATTACGTTTAAAGCCAGGCGAGTCTATCCCCGAAAATACCACGATAGATTATCAGGATAATTACCTAATATTTCGCACCCCTATTCAAGGAATAGGCAGTAATCGCGGGCCGTTACAACTTAATCAAGAAGAGCCTGTCATTGGCTATCTAGTGCTTCAAATTAACAAAGACAAAGCCATTTTAGAGCAGCAAGCAGCCGCTATAACCAGTTTCAGTATTGTTATTTTAGGCATTATTTTAAGTACCTTTTTTACCTTACGATTAGTACGAAAAGTTAACCAACCGATTACTTCTATGGTAAATGCGATTGATCATATTCGTGAAGGAAAGTTAGACACCCGTGTAAGTGGCCAACTAATTGGCGAGTTAGACTTATTAAAAAGCGGGATTAATGCAATGGCAAAGTCGTTAAGTGATTACCGCGAAGAAATGCAAAATAACGTCGACAAAGCCACTAGCGATCTGCGCGAAACGCTCGAACACATTGAAATTCAAAACGTAGAGTTAGATTTAGCTAAGCGACGCGCACAAGACGCCAACCGAGTTAAGTCTGAATTTTTAGCCAATATGAGTCACGAGCTACGAACACCACTAAATGGCGTTATCGGCTTTACCCGCCAATTACTTAAAACGCCGCTGAATATTAATCAGAAGGATTATTTAGAAACCATCGAAAACTCTGCTAACAGTTTATTGTCGATCATCAATGATATTCTTGACTTTTCTAAGCTAGAAGCTGGTCGAATGGCACTTGAAAACATTCCTTTTACGTTACGCGATACGGTTAATGAAGTAATGAGTTTGATGGCACCGAGTGCTCATGAAAAGTCATTAGAACTCTCCTTACGTGTGTCACCTAATACACCTGATGATTTAATTGGCGATCCAACCCGCTTGAAACAAATTTTAGTTAATTTAGTGGGTAATGCCGTTAAGTTTACAAATAAAGGCTCTGTATCTGTCGACATTGAAATTGTTCAAACACAAGGTGATAAAGCCACACTGAAGCTCGCCGTTTCCGATACAGGCATTGGTATTAGCGAAGATCATCAAGCTTCGTTATTTGCCGCTTTTGGTCAGGCAGACTCCAGCATTACTCGTCGCTACGGTGGAACTGGATTAGGTCTCATTATTTCGCAAAAACTGGCACAAGCTATGGGTGGCGACATCGGTTTTAGTAGTCGACTTGAGCAAGGTTCAATGTTTTGGTTTACCATTGATGTTGAGCAAAACTCACTTTCCACTTCGGTCCCGCTTCCTCTCGAAGCCTTATTAAATAAATCTGTATTGTATTATGAAAAAGACGAGCATACTCGTACTGCAACTAACGAGCTACTCCAGTCTTGGGGATTAAATGTCATGCTTTGTGAAAACGAAGCAGCACTTAGCCAACGTGTGAATGATAGTATACATTACGACATTGCTATATTGGGCCATGAAGTATCCCCCAACGTGATCAGTGACATTAAAGCACTCATCAACGATGTATTGAATCATTGTGACCACCTTTACTTAGTCGTGAATACCGTTTCTCCAAATATGCGAGAAGCATTTATCGGCTCTGGCGCTGCTGGATGTTTAAGTAAGCCAATCAACCATCGTAAGTTATGTAATCTACTGGCTACACCTTACTTAGAAGATTCTGAACCTGCATTAGTGGTGCACGAACCAACTCAACAATCACCATTAAAAGTACTGGCTGTAGATGATAACGAAGCCAATTTAAAGCTCATCACTACCCTATTGTATGACTTAGTGACTGAGGTAGAAATTGCACATAATGGTGCAGAAGCCGTAGAGAAGTGTAAAACCACCTCTTACGACATCGTTTTTATGGACATACAAATGCCAATCATGGACGGTATTACTGCATGTCAGAAAATCAAAGAAGCATCACTCAATGAAGAAACGCCAATTATTGCAGTTACCGCACATGCTTTAGCGGGCGAAAAAGAAAAAATGCTCGAAGCTGGGTTTAACGGTTATCTTACTAAGCCAATTGATGATGAAATGTTGCGTCAAGCCATCATAGAGTATGGCCATCAGAGTTTAGCTTCACCTACTACTAAAGAAGAATATATTCAAACAGAAGTTGAATTTCCTGAAAGTCACTCTGTTGACTGGGAGCTTGCGCTACAGCGTGCCGGCGGCAAGCCAGATTTAGCTTTTGAAATGCTTAAAATGTTGGTAGATAGTATTCCCGAGTCAAAGCAAGCCATCCAATCGGCCTTAGATGAAAGCGATCAAGTGGCGACCATCACACATGTTCATAAACTACATGGCGCATGTTGTTATAGCGGAGTCCCAAGGTTAAAACAGCTAACAGAAGCCATTGAAACTCAAATGAAACAAGGCGCAAGTATAGAAGCCGTTGAGCCTGAAATTTTTGAGTTACTTGATGAAATGGAAAACTTATACGATGAAGTCAATCAGTGGGAATTAGCGTAAGGAGCGCACAATGAATGCATTAATATTATTGGGATTGATCTTTGGTGGTGTTGCACTCATGGTGATCCTCACCCAACGATTCGGCAAACCGTTAGAGGCTGAAGAACAAGCTAAGTACTCAAAAATATTCTACATCTTAGTGTTCGTCTTGCTAATAGCCGCATTAATTAAAGCCATGCTAGCTTAGCCATGTACATTAAGAATGGGTATTTATGAATTTACGTTTTGTTTTAGCTTCCGCAGCTGATCGTGACTACCTGCTCATATTAAGAAAAGCAACTTTGGTTGAACATCTTGAGCAAGCAGGTATTTTTCTAAGCGATAGTGAGCATGAAATTAGACTCGATGATCAATATGATTGCAGTTATATCATTTTCAACGGCCCAGACCGCTTAGGCACTTTAAAATATCAAGAATTAGCATCCTGCTTTAATATTCTGCAACTTCAAATAGAGCCTTCACATCAAGGACAAGGCTGGGGAAAACACGTATTACAAATTGTGCAGTCATGGGCAGCACAAAAGTCTAAGTCAGTAACATTAACCGTGTTAAAGGAAAACCCTGCAAAACAGTTATATCAGCGACTAGGTTTTAACATAGTTGGCGAAGACAAATACGAATATCATTTGCGTTACCAACCTTAAACCAGTTCACATCACTTAACAGCTATACACTCCACTTCAAGGCGTGCTTTTAAGGCTAAGCCATTAGCACCAAACGCACTTCTCGCGGGAAAGTGTTTATCAAAGTAAGTAACATAAACGTTATTGAACTCTGCCCACTCTGAAATGTCTGCTAACATCACTGTACACTTTACTAAATGATCCATACTGTAACCATGGTGCGTTAATACCGCTTTTATGTTATCCATGGTTTGTTTCGCTTCAGCCTTAATCCCTCCTTTAACGAGCTTTTTTGTCTTTGGGTCCATGCCTAACTGGCCTGACAAATATAACGTGTTATTCACCTTTACTGCTTCTGAAAACGGTAAATCATCTGGTAATACACCGCTACCGCTAAGATAAGACACTGAGTTGTGATCTTGGCTATGCCCTTTTGCTGCGTTCGCACTGTAAGGTGCCGTACTAGCCATTGCTAATAACGCGAATGTAATACCTAATCGCAGTGGATAACGGTGGCGCACTTTATTTGTCATATAAACCTCTAAATTCTGGCATTAATCTTATATAGCTAAATTGAATGCATTGGCGTAAGCGATCACGTCCTGCTCTCTCACTTTAGAACCTCTTAAGGTAACTTGTAAAGACTGGCCTACCACTACCGTTACTTCAATTTCGCCATCTTCATTTTTAAGTATGGCTTTATGCCCTTGCACATCTATCAAACGAGCACCAGACATGGCAACCCAAGCAGGGTTATTAAACATGGTTAAAAAGGTAGGTAACATAGGAGAGTCGGCCAGTACTTCAATTTCAACTAACTGACTGTCACCACGTTGATAGGCTCGACTGGCGGAAATACCGCCCCCCATTAATAGGCCACTGGTGACGTCGGTTTCTACCTCGCCGCATTGCCAATGCGTTAATGGCTCAGGAAAAAGTGATTTAATAAACAGCGCTTTTTTTTCACGAATTAAGTTAGTGGCATAACTTAGCCTAGCTTCTGCATTTGTTAAGTCGCCTTGTTTGTAGTGATTAAAACCATCACTAATTGCGCTTTCAATCGCACTTTCCATCGCGCCGTCAATCGTGTCGGAAAATAATACGCCTGCGGATTCATCATATAGATCCGCTGCTTTATCATGTGCATAAATAGCAGGTGTAAGGCATATAAAAAAAAGCAGTACACTAGTTATACAAGTGTTGAAATTGAGCTTAATCATTACGACAGTCCTTTCTTCGTAGCTGTACTCTGCTCAGTTAAGCTGAACAGAGTTGTTCATATTAAGTTCACTAGTACCACTTGAGTTAGCCCAATAAAGCACAGGCTAATACAATTACCCCACTAGTTATTGTTAGATATATCTTAATAAGATCAATATCTTATACTGGTTATAAATTCACAGTATTTACCAGAAGTTGAATAGCATAGTTCATAAAAATAAAAATGTAAAAACTTTGTTAAAGTTTATTTTGGAGGGAATATATAACGTTGTCGTGAAAAGCTAACGCTTAAATGCTGAATGTACTGAAGGTGCTAGAGTCTGTTGACCCTAGCACTAGAAGGAATACTCAAACTTAGTCGTACCGGCCTAATGACCTGCTTATCGTAACCCTAACTCTACATCTTTAATAATAAAGTTACCGGTATAAGTCGCGTGATACTCGCCTAGTGTGTCGATATCAAAATATTCGCGTTCAGTGTCTGGCAACCCTTGGTAGCCACCAATTACTTGATACAACCAAACCTCTTGATCAAACGTCAGGGCATTAGAATGGTGATACTCTAGGGCCGAGAGTGGCTTACCTTCTTCAATAATCTGACAAAAATATGCTTCCACATGCTGTTTCATTTTGTCTTCATTAAAAGAAATAGACTCTTGCTCTTCTACTTTTAACGTATTAATCGCACGCGCTTCTAACACGTCGGTTTTGAGGTGATTAATCGCTTTTATTTTGCCAACAATATCAAGTAGCGATGCTTCATGCTCAACATTATGCACATCTATTGCTGCTGGCTTGATTATCGATTTGGCTTGGTTAAACAAGATAGGGACTTGGGTAAGACCGGCGTAATTTGTTGGCGTAAAATCTGGCTTTTGCTCCATGTGTAACATAAAGCCTTTAAGTAATCGCGTTCGTCCTTTGAACTCTCTGAAGCGCCCTAATAACTCTAATAAACGCGATTGAACCAAGCTTAACTCTTGAGTACACCTTGCAAAACTGGCCTGCAAAGTAACAACCAATAAGTGCCGAAGTTCGCGATGGCTGCCTGCTATCTGGCTAAGTAAGTCAAACTGAAACATTTCTAATTGCGACAACAACTCCGATACTTGGCTTTGCGCTAATTCATTTTCACGAATCTTTGCATCGACCGACGCGACATAACCAAACTCATTATTAATCCTGCCCCAAAGTAACCGCACATTTGTGGTGAGGGTTTCGGTCAATCCATATACCAACTCAGTTAAATCAGATAAATGTGCTTCAGACTCATGAAAGCGACCATTTGTGAGCGCTTCTTTGTAGTGCTCTGCCTGAGTTTTCAAACTCGCTAAGGTTGACCCAATATTGGCATCAATTTGTCGGTTATGCTCATCCTGCAAGCTTTCTTCTAACAAAGTACGTAATGACGGTCTTAAGCGCAACTGCACATCTGCATCAGGGCGCCACAGTACTTTGTTATCAATTAAGCTATTAATTACTTTAGCCGAGTAATTAGCTTCGTTAACGCTACCAGAAAAGTATGCTTCCATAATTAAGTCGGCATGATTACTCAACGCATTCAGTAATTTTACGCCAGCTTTATGAAGATTATGATTCATTACTTCGCGTCCTATATCAAACTGGTTTGACTGATAGCTTCTTCGGCACGCTCTGCCAACGATAATGTTTCGGTTTCATCAATAAACTTAATAACATCAAACAAATAATCTACTTTGCCTGTTGCTAAATAAATTTGCTTATCGGGGTTTGGTTTAATTAAATACCCTAGCTCTACCAAACGTTTGAATACCTGCTTTAACTGCGCATCTAACTCATTACTTTTTGAACCAAACATAGCATAACGCGCAATCTTAGCTATTTGCTCAGAAAATGCGGGCGTGTCTTCCACAATAGTTTGAAACTCATTTAAGCGAATACTTGCTCCCTGCGTTAATAACATGTCAGAGCCATTCGCTTCTTGCACGAGTAACAGCCACTCTACTAATGGCATTAAGTGTGATGAAACGTCTTGAAACTGCGATGTGAGTACTTTTCGCTCACTATCGCCTAGCACTTGATAAGCACAATAAAAAACTTCGCCCTCTGCAGCGGTTGCTAACGTTCTATTCATCACATTCAATTGCGCTTCTATCGCGCTTTGATGAGCCGTATTTTGCAAGTAACGATAAGCCTCTTCATCAGAAACTTGGCAAATAAACTGCCCCGACAATAATAATTCCAGTACCTGACCTTGTTGGTTGATCATGCCCCTACTCCTTCTGTCACTTGCTCTGCTTGTTTCTTCTGTTGAATGCGTTTAGCTAGTTCACTGACTTTAGGTTCAACAACCTGTAATCGACGCTCACCGTCTTTCTTCGCAATCAAATAACGATTTTCGAACAAGGTTAACACTTCTGACTCAGGGTTCGGGAAAGCACCAACAACGCGAATATTATTGTTTTGACAGGCATCAAATATTTTCTTGATATTTGTTTGGTGTAACGTGCCTAATTCATCAATTGGCCAGTGAATAATAGTGTCTGAACGACCACGTAGTAGTCGCGTAAAGGCCAGTAAAAACTTACACAAGATTAAGTACGCCATTCCGTGAGACGATGATTCGTTTAACTGGCGGTCTGTGCGAATTATTAAGTCGCTATTGCCCTCATGTATGTGTAATTCAATATCTAATAATTTACTAATGCCACCTTCTAACGCTGCCCGCCCTAAAATGTCCAGCACTCTACGCATACTTTGTGCGTATTCGTCAGACGGCAGTTGGTGTGCACCATCTTCCATCCACTCTGCATACAATTGATTAAATAATTGCAGCTCAGGCCAAAATTCTAAGTCGCTAATGCGGGAGCGAATTTTAACTGCTGAATCAGACACACCATCAAGGAATAATTCTTCATCAACTTCGCGGCTAATACGCTTACTTTGCAAGCCAATATGCGCTTCGATTTCTTTTAAAATTTTGTAGTATTCAGATAAGTCTTTACCAAACGTACGCCCCAGCTCGCGCAGGGTAGTCATACGTTGTGGTACGTGAATATTCAACAATTGATCAAGATGCGTAACTAAACGCACATGATTAATCTGACGAATACCTTGTGCATTACTGGTCATACACTCTTCACGGCTGCGATCCCAAATATCAGACAAGCCTGTGCCTGCTTGCGAGGCAATTTGCTGATCAAAGTGTTCAACATACGCCTTAATATTGGCCTCTAATTCAGCACGGTTACCCAACAACGCTTGCCCTTCATTAATGCGCTGTGCGATCGACGCCTTTTCTTCAACAATCTCAGCCACTGGTAACGTGAGTTTTGCTAACTGCTTAGTAACCGAATCTAAGTTATGGCTTAACTCTTTCGTTTCTTTTAATTGCTGTTCAAAGTACGACTGCTTACTAATAGCAAGTGACTTATCTTGCTTGTACTGTGTTTCTTGGCTTTGCAGTTGGCGTGTGGTGTCGCCTTCAATTGTTTTGGCATCGGCTAAGTGTTGCTGCCACTTCACTTTGTGACCAGTATAATAAGTTTTATACCAATGCTGATATTCGCTCACTAAATGACGATTTTGTTCGGTGTGTTTGATATCTTTTTGTAATGACGAAATTTGTTTTTTAAGCTTGCCAATTTCATCCACATCCACGCCGCGATTTGCTAGTTCATCTTTAAACCATGCTTCGCATTGTTTCTTTTCTAGGGCAACATTGTCTTTCGCTTTACTGCGATGAGCGTCAATTTGATCAACCTGCTGTTGTAAATCGCTTAATACTAGCTGCCAATGACTGCGGCTATCCATTTCCTCTTCATGCTGCGCCTCTTTTACCTGTGCTAAGGCATCATCAAGCTGCATTTTTACCGCTTGTTGCTCGTCTTTAACAGCGGCTAAACGGCTTTGATAGTTTTGCTTTCTTTCTGATAATGCTTGTTGGAATTCTCGCGTTAAGTTGTCTTTATCTTGTTGAGAACGTTTACGGTTTTGCTCTGCGTTATTACATTCCGTTTTGCATTTGGCTAACGCTAACTCCGCTACACGTACCGTATTGTTTTGTTCTGCAAGCGCGCCTTCAATGGTATTTCTAGCCGCTACTGCTTGGCCTAATTCAGCCTGCGCCAATTCTAATTGACGTTGTAAACTATGTTCAGACTGGGCATATTCTGGCTGCTCAATATTATTTAGCTCGAGTAAAAGTCCATATAGCGAGGTATCTGGTTGCGCGAGTAACGGCTTTAAGTCGTTACGGTTTAAAAGTGCTGGGTTTATAACTTTACCAATCGTATCAGCCCATTCAGGTCGCTCTTTTCGTAAATATTCAAGTAACGTGTTATGACCCGGATAAAGCAGTGCTTCCACTTTTTCCACTTGTGTTTGCTTTTCTTGCTCTACACGACGGCTTTGTTCAAGTGAACGAGAGACTTTTTCTCGTGCCGTTTGCGCCTGTATTAATTCAGCTTCACTTTGCTTAAGTTGGTCACGACTCGCATCTTCTATACTGCCAGCTTCTTTGATGGTGGCGTCTAAAATGTCGAGCTGCTGCTGCTCTTGTTCAGTAAACCCTGCAGATTTCACCAGAGTATTTAGTTCAGTTAATTGGTTCTGCAAACTGCTAAGACGTTGTTGATATTCGTCTTTAATTTGATTGATACGTTCTTGGTATTTTTGACGAACAGTTAGTGCTTGAGTTTGTTGTTCTGACTTTTTATCCGCCAGCTGATCACGTAATTCATCACGTTGAACCGCATACGCTTCCATTTCAGCGTTATGCTGCTCCGTTAATTCACTCACCCTTTCATGATAAGCTGCTTTGATATCTTGGTGTTTTTCGGTCAACAGTCGGTAGCTTGATTCAGCACTTTCAAGCTCGCTTTTCCAGCTAGGCAGTGCTTGAATGTGTTGGGTTAGGGTATCAATGTCTTTTTCTTGCCAGTTGTCGTAGTCGCTTTCAACTTGCTCTAGGTTTACTTCTAAGCTGTTAATATCCGCTTTTGCTTGCGATAACGTATTGTTCAGCTCGTCACGTGTTTGGTTCCACGTTTTCTCAAGCTGCTTAATCATCAATTGCACATCATCAAACTGCCCTTGGTTTTCAACGAGTGCTTTATCTAACATGCTTTTATCAAACGCGTATTGATGCTTTAATTCCGCCAAGCGTTTGTTATTACTGATATATTCGTGATGAGTTTGCTCAAGCTTGGTAAATTCGGGACGAATTGCATCAAAGCCTTTAATCAGCTTACATTCTTTAATCCAGTCTTCTACCGTATTTCGGCTAATTTTACTGCTTCCCGGTTGAACCCCGTCTTCTTCTAAAATTGCAGCAACCATCGCCTTGATGGTTTCCATTTTGCCTTCTTTCGAGTGTACTGCCTTGGCTAGTTTTTCAATATGGCGTAAGTGCGCATGGCTTTCACACAATGAAAACGCACTGGCCAACCCAGGCAACTCTCGGTTAGTGTTTAAAATAGCGCGGTCGTTTTGAATAATAGCGCGGTACTCTTTCGTATTAAGTTGGCGAGTACACAAAATGCCTTCACGCCTAAGTGCACGACTAATTTCTATTGGGCTGAGTATTTTTCGCTCACCTGTTGCAAGCGCTTCTGAATAATCTTCTAAATCAAACGGTTTATTAATAAAGCGATAATCCACCCCTTTGCCCGTTGACGTTAACACTGCCTGACATAATTGTTGATTATGTCGCACAAATTCATAAACGATAAAGCTGGTTTCATTGCGCAAATACCAACGCTCAAAACTGTCTCGGGTAGAGGGCACTACGCGGCTAGGGTATTCACCGTAAAACACAGGAATGAGTCGTTGCAGTGTGGTTTTGCCCGAGGCATTAGTACCACAAATATTTGTGTGGCCATCAAGTTTTAGTTCTACAACGCCACTTAGGTGCGTATCTATTAAAATAATTCGATTTAAACTAGACATGAAATTCTTCTGGATGTTTTTGAATACTAAGCGTCATGAGCTGGTAATTGCTTACCTTTTTCTTGTTCAAGCACTATTTAAATTATGAAAGAAGTGTATCAAGCTAGGCACATGCATGCTAGAGCTTAACAACCTGAAGCATGCGTGGCGTAACCAGTATTCTGTTAGCGTATTGTTATGCCGAAACTTTTTAAACTCAATAAATCGGTTACACTTGTTCTGGGCGAGTAAATACTAACTCACCAGCCTTGCTTAAGCTTTGGTCAAATTGATAACCTGCAACATTAAACTCTTGAAGCTTATTAGTCGTTTTTACTTTATTTTCAATAATGTAGCGTGCCATTAATCCACGTGCTTTCTTGGCGTAAAAGCTAATCACTTTTAGCTTGCCATTCTTTTCATCTTTAAAAATGGGGGTGATTATTTGTCCCTTAACTTGCTTCTTCCTCACTGATTTAAAGTACTCGTTCGATGCTAAGTTCACCAGTATGTCGGTTCCACTTTGTGCTAACGCTTCATTCACCTTATCAGTAATAATGTCACCCCAAAACTCATACAAGTTATCACCACGTGGATTAGCTAATTTTTTTCCCATTTCAAGGCGGTAAGGCTTAATTAAATCAAGCGGTTTTAGCAATCCGTATAAACCTGACAAAATACGCAAGTGGTCTTGTGCATAATTAAGTTGCGCGTTAGTTAACGTTGGCGCATCTAGCCCAGAGTACACATCGCCGTTAAAAGCTAGCACTGCCTGTTTCGAATTATCTAAAGTAAATTCAGGCGTCCACTGTTCAAATCGTGCCGCATTTAAGCCAGCCAATTTGTCACTGATCCCCATTAACGAACTTAAGTCTTGTGGAGTGAGTTTTTTGCATACATTGGCTAGTTCTGTTGCATCGTCCACCAGCTCAAGTTGAGTAAACGTTTTAGTTACTGGTGGAGTTTCAAAATCTAAGTTTTTAGCAGGAGAAACGATCGCTAACATTATTCTCTCTTATTAATTAAGCATGTATTTTTAATGGCAAATAGAGTATTCGTATTCATATCAATCGGCAAGGGCAACACGATTAAATAATAATACTGAATTTATTTTCGCGAAGAATAGACTCGAAATTAAGATATTAAAGTATGCAACTCTTCCATGATCAATAAATAGCGGCGCGTGTTACTTTCGCTCAATTCACTTTTTTCAATAATATCTGCACAGCGCTTGGCCAGCTTGACAGATTCCGTGTCTGTGGCACCTGCTTTTACAATCGACTGTACTAAATTAAGCGCAAGACTAGAGTTGCTAGGCATATATTTAAAGGCTTCTTTGAAGTGCGTCATTGCAGTTTGAAATGAGCCATTCTGATAGGCAGTTAAACCTTGGTTATTAAGGTTTCGGATGTTTTCGCGAAGCTCTTCGTGGGACTCTTTTTCTTTATTAATGAGTAACGTGAGCGTGCTTGAAAGTAAATCATCTTTATCCGAGATATTTTCTAACTGCGCCATATACTCATCACTTTTAGACAGATCTCCAGTGGCAAAAAAGGCTTTTGCTTTATCTAAGCAGCTTTCTGCTGATAAATCTCCCGACTCAATCCCATCTTCTTCCATTAAGCGCTCACTTTCTTCTAGCTGACTTCGCGCTTCTTCCATATCTCCTTTCATTGCACTCGCACGTGAATGAATGACTAGCTCTTGATGTTTAATTATCTCGGTATAAAAGCGCTTACCGATATTACCTAGCACCTCCATGGCTTGGCCTATTTGCCGTGCCATTTCTAATTTATTGCTTTCTTGGCTAAGATCAATCAAACATCGTGCAAAATTTAAGTAATTGTCAGGTGTGTCGTAAATAGAGAAGCGTTGAGACTTTAAGATGCGAGAAAAACACCTTACAGCTTCTTCTGTTTCACCATTAACAATGCACAAGTTTGCAATGGCTCTTTGTCTGTCGATATTTCTAGGAGATAACTTACCCGCTTCGGTAAGCACTGAATGGGCTTCAATTGTTTGCTCGCGCTTAATAAGCAATCGCCCCAACCAATCGAGCGCTTCCACTTTCGTTTCTTGTACTTCGCATAATTCACGTAATGTAAACTCGGCCTCATCCCATTGTTCCAAATTTAACCGTGCAATACCTTGGCCCAATTTTGCCCAAGTAAAATCCCGTTTGGTTAAAATTGCGGTGTAAAGCTTGAATGCATCTTCAAACTGTTTATTCCGAATTAATAATTCGCCCTTAAGTCGAAGTGCATGCATGCCATACTCTGGCTCTGCCTCTTTTACGTCCTCACAGGCTTGAATCGCCTTTTCGATATCACCTTCGAAAATCGCCTCATATACCGGCTCCATTGCCTTTTTCTTTAAGAAGGAACGGGCAAGACGGCGCTCTACTCCTGAGTAGGTAAACGGTTTAAGTAAGTAGTCATCTGGCTGGAGTTCAATTAAACCATGAACTATTTGGCGTCGGCTTTCACCGCTAATAATAAAAAAGCAACATTTAGGCGTGATCAGTTCTTTATGTCTTAATTCTTCAAATAATTGATAACCGTCTTTGCCTTCGCCCAAATTAAAGTCGGCTAAAATAAAGTCAAAAACGTTTTGCTCGCACTTCTCTACTGCATCATTACCGTTACCGGCACTAACAATATGCGAAAAACCTATTTTTTGTAGCATGCCTTTGACTGCCGAACGTATTGGCTCGAAATCGTCAACTACTAGTACTTTTTTATCTTTATAAAAACGACTTTGAAATATCATTTAAGCACTCAATTATTCCGCCGTCTGCATAATGGCCGACATGGCGTACCTATTCAACGTACTGATAACTCATTGATAATTAAGCGTGCCCTTTGACACGCTATCTGTCACTATAATAAACAATCACGTATATATGCAATGTTCTGTCATTTATTCGCTATGCTAAAATGTGAGTAGTAGCGTTTGAATACAAAATTAATTTAAATTATGTTGTAAAATTACTTCATTTACTCTGTTATTCTTTATTAATAGCGTTAAAATTGAAGTATTGGTTATTTAATTACGGAATTAAGAGATTATGGCATCTTTATTAGCTCAGTTGAGAAATGTGACAACTGTTGTAGCAGACACTGGTGATATCAGTGCAATCAAAAAGTTTGCGCCGGTTGACGCAACGACAAATCCATCACTTTTATTAAAAGCAGTGCAATCATCTGAATACGATGACCTAATCATTCAATCTGTAGATCTTGCAAAACAACATGCTACTGGCTGCTGGTTAGAAGATGCATGTGACATTTTGTCAGTAAAAATAGGTAAAGAAATTTCAGCCACTATTCCAGGGCGCATTTCTACCGAAGTAGATGCACGTTTATCATTCAACACACAAGCAACGATTGATAAAGCGCATAAATTAATAGAATTATACAAAGCCGCAGGCATCGATAAAGACAAAGTGCTAATTAAAATTGCGTCTACTTGGGAAGGTATCCAAGCAGCGAAGCAATTAGAAGAGGAAGGCATTAATTGTAACCTAACTTTATTGTTTAGCTTTGCTCAAGCCCGTGCCTGTGCAGAGTCTAAGGTTTTCTTAATCTCTCCTTTTGTTGGCCGCATTCTTGACTGGCATAAAGCAAAATCTGGCAAAGACAGTTATGCAGCGGCTGAAGATCCAGGCGTGATCTCTGTAACGAACATTTATAACTACTACAAAGAGCACGGTTATAACACCATTGTGATGGGCGCAAGCTTCAGAAACACGGGTGAAATTATTGAGCTAGCAGGTTGTGATCGCTTAACTATTAGCCCAGCATTATTAGACGAATTAGAAAATGCAGAGGGTGATTTAGCAATTAAATTAAAGGATAATGGCGCCACTCAAGAACAACCAATGCCACTAACGCAGGCTGAATTCAGGTGGATGATGAATGAAGATGCGATGGCAACTGAAAAACTAGCAGAAGGTATTCGTAATTTCGCCGCTGATCAGGTGAAACTAGAACAGCTGTTAGCTGATAAATACGGAAAATAAGCAAGAAGTTTGAACACATGACTGTAACGGCACACTCCATAACACCTGAATTTAAAGCACAATGGCAAACACTGCAATTGCACTTTGAGCAAGTTAAGTCGCAATCTATGCGTGATTTATTTGCCAACGATGCAAGTAGAAGTGCGCGTTTCAGTCTTGATGTAGATGGTTTTTTTCTTGATTACTCTAAAAATATTATTACTCAAGAAACGTTAGATCACTTATTAAAATTAGCCGAGTTAGCAGGGCTAGATAAAAAGCGAAACGCTTTGCTAACGGGCGAAACGGTTAATATCACTGAGCAGCGTTGTGCCTTACATACGGCATTAAGAGCACCACAATCTGCTTCAATTACCATTGATGGTAAAAATGTTGTACCCGAAATACAGCAAACATTAGCGAAAATGAAGCAGCTGGTAGAGCAGCTTGAAGCAGGGAAGGTATTGGGTTTTACAGGGAAGCCTATTAAGCAAGTATTAAGTTTAGGAATTGGTGGTTCTTACTTAGGGCCTAAAATCATGTCGCAGGCGCTTAAGCATTACCAAAATGAAATGGATGTGCATTTTGTCGCGAATATTGACGGGCACCACATACATCAAGTGTTAGATAAACTTGATCCTGAACAAACCTTAGTGATCACTTCTTCAAAGTCTTTCTCTACCCAAGAAACGTTACAAAATAGTTTGGTTGCAAAGCAATGGTTACGAGACGCTGGTGCTTCCCAAGACGATATTGGCAAACATTTTGTGGCTGTTTCATCAAACATAGATGCTGCTGTTCAATTTGGTATTAAGCAAGAAAACATCTTTCCTATGTGGGACTGGGTTGGTGGACGATATTCAGTGTGGTCTGCCATTGGTCTACCACTAGCTATTGCTATTGGCTTTGAAAACTTTAGCCAAATGCTCGCTGGCGGAAATGCAATGGATGATCATTTCGCTACAGCCCCTTTATCTCAAAACATGCCCGTAATTATGGCGCTCATGGGTGTTTGGTATATTAATTTCTTTGGTGCGCAAAGTCATTTACTACTACCGTACCATCATGACCTACGTGGCTTTCCCGCTTATATTCAGCAGCTAGATATGGAAAGTAACGGTAAAACAGTGCAACAAGATGGCAACGACACTTTTGCCGAAACCGGCCCAATTATATGGGGTGGCGAAGGCACAAATGGACAACATGCGTTTCATCAACTTATGCATCAAGGTAGCCCATTAATTCCGTCTGACTTTATTCTGGCTATTGAACCTACTCATTCCTCTCAAGATTTACATAATGCGTTAGCGTCAAATTGTTTTGCACAAAGCCAAGCGTTAATGATGGGCAAAACGCTCGCAGAAGCTAAATCCGAGTTATCTGAAAAAGGGTTAGACAGCAGCGAGATTGAACGCCTAGCACCACATAAAGTGATGCAGGGCAATAAGCCAAGCAATACCCTATTAATGAATGCCTTAACACCATACAATTTAGGCCGTCTAATCGCATTGTATGAACATAAAGTATTCTGCCAAGGTGTGATTTGGAATATTAATTCGTTTGACCAATGGGGTGTCGAATTAGGTAAGACAATGAGTACTGATATACTTAACACGATTGAAGGTGCTGATAATACAGATACTGCTAATCACCAGTACGACTCATCTACCACACAGCTAATTAAACGCTTTTCTTCGCCTTCATAAACGCTCAGTGATGTGTAGCGCCATTCTTATTGGCGCTATAATCTGGCTTTATTTTCTAATTCTGCTTTTTAGTATTGCGCTAACTGATTATGCTTCAGTCAGCTTTACCTAGCGAAAAACCTGAATTTAGATTATTTATCAGTCACCTTAGGTTCATTTTTCATTCATTCAATTGTAATAAAAGTCTTTTACTTTAAATTTTTCTATGATATAGATATTTGTGCAGTAACTAGACAATTGGTAAACAATTGGAGGCCAATATGGAAATGACTGATGATTTAATGAATATAATTGAACGTCCTTCTGCTAAAACGAAAACTAAAACAAAACGCAAATGGCGAGAAATTGAGGCAATCAAAGACAAATATAAACTAAAACAAGAATTGCTTGATATTGACTGGAATTTATCATTAGCATCAGACGATTTAGAACTCTAACAAAAAAGCCCAACTGAAAAGTTTGGGCTTTTTTGTTTTTAGCGCTAAATCACTGACGCCGTGCGATAACCAAGATTCAAGTATTATTAATTAGAGATTAACTGGCAATCGCCAGTTAATCTCTGCTTTACCTTGATTATGCAAAATTTGATTAGTTTGCGAAAAATGACCGCAACCTAAAAAACCACGATGTGCTGATAACGGTGACGGATGTGGAGCCGCTAATACATGGTGCTTTTGTTTATTAATAAACTTGCCTTTCTTTTGCGCATGCGCGCCCCATAACAGAAACACAACCCCCTCTGCATGTTCGTTTAATGCATCAATAACCTTATCAGTGAAACGTTCCCAACCTAAATGCTTATGCGAGTGCGCCTGTCCCTGCTCTACGGTTAAGACCGTATTTAATAACAACACACCTTGTTCTGCCCAACTTGCTAAGTAACCATGCTGAGGTATTGTAAAGCCACTAATATCACTACTTAGCTCTTTATACATATTCATTAGTGACGGTGGCGGCTTGATACCAGGTAACACTGAAAAACATAAGCCATGGGCTTGATTGGGCCCATGATAAGGATCTTGCCCTAAGATCACGACTTTAACCTGATTAAACTCGGTTAGCTTAAAGGCATTAAACACATCCTTTGCTGCAGGGTAAATCACTTTTCCTGCATTACGCGCTTGCTCTACATAGTCTATGGTTTGCTGAAAATACTCTTCGCTTTTTTCCGCCGCGAGTAGATCCCGCCAAGTTATTTTTCCCACTTATCCTCCAGCGAGCTTATTTCTCTATCTTGAATTTCGCTAGGATAACAAAAAGGCTTTAACTTGTTCATAGTCATTCGGTAATGAATGCGAAAGAATAGCTTCGCTTGCATACTCAACGAGTAAAGCCCCCCACAGCAAGTCAAATAAACTTGAAGACTTCTTTTGGCACATTTTTGTAATTTAATCCCATATTCTACTGATGAGGTATTTCCTAATTGATAATGTCGTCATTTTGATTATAAAACAGTTAACATTTGCCATAACTTACGTATTTCTATCCACCTCTAAGACAATCGTTGCAACATGTTTGCTAATATAGTCCCTAAAACTTTATTACAAACTTTATAAATATTTTCTGTAACCATAGACATCATCAAACAACTCAATTAGCTTACGCGCACCAATCTTTTCAATAAAATATCCAACAATTTAAGGAATAAATATGAAAATATATACACACTGTTTTTTATTAGTCTTTGTGCTTTTACCTGTTTTGCTCAAGGCCCAAGTTCCGAATAATGAACACTTTAACATCAAAGAATATTTAGCTGTTAATGATGAAAAGTCTGCAGATGACGCTATAAATGACGCTATATCATTAAATAAGCGTGTAATTTATCTCAGTACGGGAAATTACACCCTTTCTAACTCCATAACTCCCATCAACACGGTCAAAATTTATGGTGATGGTAGAGATAAAGCGACACTTACAATTGATGGCTGCATAAAAGGGATAGACCTGTCTAGCTTATCAGCCAAAAATGGTATCACTTTAGAGGGATTTACATTAAAAAATATTAATTGTAATTCAACTTGGAGTCCAGAATCATATGACGGCGAGTCAAATACCTCTACTCCAAACTCAGTCGGACTCGATTTATTTAATTTCACTAATGGCTCTCGTATCTCCGATCTTTCAATTAACAATTTCGATGTGGGTATTAATTTACAGAGGTCGTGGTATTCCAGTTTCGAAGATATATATATGAAAAACAACACGGTTGGACTTCGAAGCTTGCAAACTAACGAAAATAGTTACCATCAAGTGAATAACGTAAGCTTCTATAACTTCAACGTTTATGGAGGAGTGCATGCTGTATTTATCAGAATGAACTACGGTGTTCCTGGCTCTCCAGGCGTCGGGATTAATTTCAGAGGTGGAATTATAGAAAACACTAGTCGTACTGCTATCTATTTTGCCAATATAAAGAATTTCGGCTTATTTGACATGTCTTTTATCAATAACAACACCAGTAATTGGTCAGTTACCGCCCCTTACTTATTTAATAGCTCTATAAACTCTAACTCACAACAGCAGGTAATAATTACTGACGTATACAACTTTTATGCTGATAGAGGAAACATTGAAGCACAGCAAATGCATCCAATGATACTTATAGATAATACGTTTCTCAGTGAAGCAATTAGTAGCGGAAATCCTTTTCATATAGCAGCTGGAGAAGGGGTTGCTATTGTTGGTAGTGGTAATGTTTTTCAATCAGATATAACCAATTATGGCGTCACAGAAATAATAGACATACATGATTTACCATGCGCTTCAAAAAGCCCCACTACATGTACTCATACAACACTATTTTTCAAGGAATAAAAATGAGATTTAAATTATCAGTAAACACACCTATTTTAGCCCTAATAAGTATATTGCTATTGGCTCCATCTCTTGCTAACTCAAATACAATACCCGTGAATGTCACTACTCCTAATACAGCTGTGAGAGGTGAAGGCTTCAACATCGATTTTGATGACAGTCAACCCACAGGTACTTCTTATGAATTATGGGAGAATGGCAGCCGTTTAACGGGTAGAACTTCTAGCCCAATCTATCGCGTTATTAACAAAGCAGGAGTGTACACACATAAAATCCGCGCATGCAAATATGGTTGTGGGAATTTTGGGGAAACTAATACAATTAAAATACTCCCCCCAACACCAAAAAACTTAACTGCAAGTATTACTGGAAGAGATTCTATCACCGCTAAATGGAGCAGTACCAGTTATGATGATAGTTACTATATTTCTATAAAATTTGGAAGTAATAGATGGAAAGAGTTTGGTCCATACTCTTCAACAGAAGTGACATGGAGTGGGCTCAATAGTGGACTAAGAGGGTATAGAATAAAGTCTTGTAATAATAATGTATGTTCTCCTTATTCTTCAAGAATTTTACTTAACTTAGATACAACTCCCCCCACTCCTGTAAGTATTAATTCGCCGAGCACTTCAGTTAGGGGGCAAAGTTTCGCCTTAACATTTGACAATAATCAGCCAAATGGGACCTCATACCAACTTTGGGAAAATGGGAGTTATTTAACAAGCAACACGTCTGGCACTATTAATCGTACTATTACGACCCCTGGCGTATACAACTACAAAATACGTGCATGTCGTTATGGGTGTGGTGATTTTGGCAATGAAATAACAATAATAGTAAAGCCAGACATTCCTACTAACCTAGTTATTAAAAATATCGAAGGTTACGATGCAACTCTTAGCTGGAATAGTACTGGAGAAGATGATAGTTATTTTATCGATACGAGAGACGAAGCAAATACTTTAACAACTTACGGGCCGTTTATAAAATCTACCGCCACAATTACCGTACTCACAGGCGGCTTATATAAATTTAAAGTAAGGGCATTCAATAACAACGTATCATCAACGGCTTCTACTGAAATAAGTGCTGAAATAAATAACTCTGAGTTTATTAATGTACTGGATTATTATGATGTTAATAAAGGATATGACTCCATGCTTACAAATGCACTTGAAAAAAGTCATAAACTATACTTTCCCTCAGGCGTTAATTATGTTTTCAACCAGCCAATATCTAACTCTAAGGATGGGAAGTTACATTTAGTAGGTGACGGGATGTACAATACAGTATTGAGATTTAATAGTATTGTTGGTTTAGATTTAAGTGATACTACTATAGTCAAAAATGACGTGTTAGTTAAAGATCTCCAAATAAGAACAAATTTCATGGATAAAAGTCAATATAACGAGGAGAGTATTGGAATTAAAATTTATAACGCTACTTCTAATGTAAGCTTTAAAAACATTGCATTAATTGCGTTTGGTAAAGGCTTAGATATCAAAAGATTAGATCAAACTTCTTTTGATAATATACTAATTAAAGCTTCAGAGTTCGGAGTATATGCCAACATTACTCTAAGTCAAAATAAGTTAGGCTTACTGCACTTTAAGCGGTTAAATATCGAGCAAAGCCGCTTTGCTCAGAGCGAATATGGAGATCATGCAATCAAACTAACCAGTTCAAACAATACGCCAGTTGGAAGCAGTTTGATATTAGAAAATTCGGTCATTGAGAATACTGGTGGTGTAGCGATTTGGGCTGGTAACATCACAAATGTTACACTGGATAATGTTCACTTTGAAAAAAATATGCATGAAGATGTCGAGCTTCTCACTGAAAACCTTGCGGTCCAACCTATCAGTTTATATATGGCTAACTCTCTTACTGGCTCTACGTTAAATCTAAGAAATGTATACTCAGCAACAAAAGACAAGTCTAATTGTCGTTCTGTAGTTTACACAAATGAGAATGTGTCAATTAATGCCCGCGGTGTGAGAATTGCTAACTACAATAAAGATGCTGACAGCGAACTACCAAAAATATTACATAGTGTTTTCTCCGCTGAGACATTAAATGGTCACACTAAAGGTTTAGTTACTACTGATGTGAAAGATACTGTTATATGGAGTATTCCTAGTACCCAATGTAATTAATGAATAAAGGGCTATCAAATCTCTTTGTTAGCCCTAATTATTAGCTCATAACTATTAATAAATTATTGTTGTAAAATATTTTACTTAAGTTTAAAAGACACCTTGTAATGATCAACTCATATCGTTCACTAATTTGTATTCAAACAAGTATCTTTTCTCTAATTCAGTGAGTGCCAAACCTACATTTGTAATTGTGCAGCCTAACAAAGCTGTAATATGTAATAAGCAATAATGTAATTTGTCATTTCTGCCTGTAGCGACATAACAAAAAGGCTTTAACTTGTTCATAGTCATTCGGTAATGAATGCGAAAGAATAGCTTCGCTTGCACACTCAACGAGCGCCTCAGGCAACGGGATCATTTCGCCTAGAATATTTTCTACACTGTCTTTAAATTTGGCTGGATGCGCAGTGCCTAAAAAGATCCCTACTTCATCATCTACTAACGCGTGTTTTAATGCTTTATAGGCAATTGCCGCATGTGGTTCAGACAAATAACCTTGTTGATAAAGTTGTTTCATTGCTAACTGCGTTAACTGTTCATCAATGGCGACAGCTGTTAGTGACTCTCTTGCAATAATACCGCGTTCGAACATCGCCTCTATTCTTGGCCAGTTGTTAGGCTCACTTACATCCATTGCATTAGATAACGTTGCTTTAGTCTGATTAGGTGACCATTGCTGTGAGGCTAAATAACGCGGTACTGTGTCGTTTTCATTTGTTGCAGCAATAAACCGTTTAATTGGTAACCCTAACGCTTTGGCAATCAAGCCAGCCGTTAAGTTACCAAAGTTACCGCTAGGAACCGAAATAACAGCTTCTGCTTGCTGCTCTGCTGGCAATTGCGCTATTGCTTCAAAGTAATAACAAACTTGTGCTAACAACCTTGCTATATTGATTGAGTTTGCCGAATTGAGGTTCAATTGCGACATAACCTCATCATCTTGAAATGCTTGTTTCACCATACTTTGACAATCATCAAAATCGCCTTCAATCGCAAGTGTTTTGATATTGTCGCCCAATGTGCAAAAGAGCTTTTCTTGCAATAGGCTAATTTTTCCTTTGGGATATAAAATAACCACTTCAACATCATCTACACCATGAAAAGCATGGGCAACTGCAGCACCCGTATCTCCTGATGTTGCCGTTAAAATCGTTAATTTTTGCCCAGAACAATCAGTACCATCTCGAGCGTCGTTTTCAGTATCATTTTGCAATTCTGAGCCTTTTACCAAAGCGTTATATCGCCCTAAACATTGCGCCATAAAGCGTGCGCCAAAGTCTTTAAATGCTAATGTTGGTCCATGAAAGAGCTCTAAGCAGTATGTATTCTCATTCACTTGATTGAGCGGAGCTGCAAATGTGAAGGCTGCCTCAACAATGCTTTTCATCGTTTCAGCGGGGATCTCATTACCTATCAAATGCGTTAAAATATGACTGCTTCTAGTTACAAAGTCTTCTTTTAGCAAGGCTGGAATATTCTCAATAGGTGCTATATTGCTAGGAAAAAATAACCCCTGCTCTTTTCCTAACCCTAATGTAATGGCGTCTAAAAATGTGACGTCTTGTTTTACTTTTAAATTTTCCAATTTCATATGTCTTAAATCCTTCCCCATCATCTTTTGCTATATTTTTTACGCTTAAGAATGACCACCGAATACGTAGTAACCGATGACATAGCAAAGTTGATATTAAATAGTTATTTCACGAGCGCCAATGTCGTCAATCTGGCAAATATGCGCAAAGCCTGTGTCATGTTGTATGTAATGTTCTTCTAAACACTGCTTAGCAGCGGTTGCTTGCGCTAAACTATGCGCCACGGCAAATATTGTTGGGCCCGAGCCTGAAATACCTACCGTTTTAACGCCTAAATATGACAGTTGTGCTTTTGCTTGCTCGAAGTTGGGTAATAAATGTTGACGATGAGGCTCTGCAATCACATCGTTGAGCATGGCCTCAGCTAAGTGGCTATCTTTGTTATGAACTGCATCAACAAATACCGCTAAATTTTTGGCGAAAGTAATGGCGGTAGATAACTCTACGGTTTTAGGCAATACCTCGCGCGCGGCGGCCGTTGACACAGACGCGCCCGAATAAGCTACAACCCAGTACCAGTTATCAATAATAGGCAAGGTGGAGGTTAATTTATTGGGTTGCTCTACCATTAATTGCATACCGCCTAAATAACTAGGTGCCACATTATCATAATGGATAGAGCCGCTGATCTTGCCTTCGAATTCTCCCATCATCAGAAGCAGCTGATCATCAGAAAATGCATGACCAAATAGCTGATTCAAAGCAGATAAACACGCCACTATTGAACTTGCACTTGAACCAAGCCCACTGCCAATAGGCAAGCGTTTTTCTAGCGTTAAGTGCACGCCACGCTTGTTTTCATATGGGTTATCATGTGAGTTTTCACTTGAACTTGTGTTTGCTCTTTTATGATTAATTCCATCGTCATCAAGTTGCACTAAAAAGTACGCTGCACATTGATAAACAATATTTTGCTGTGCGTCGTCAGGCAGTTTATGAGCAAATCGTCCTGTTGTTGTCACAGTAATGCCACTATCTATGAGAGAGGCGGTCACTACGTCACCAAGCGGCTCGCCATCAATTGGCTTAATGGCAGCGCCTAATAAATCAAATCCTACACTAACATTACCAATGGAAGCTGGCGCAAATACTGACACCATGATTACATCTCCTGTTGCCATGAAAGTGTACGCATAATATCTCCAAATACGCCCGCAGCGGTGACTTCTGCACCTGCACCATAACCTCTAAGCACAAATGGGATGGGTTGGTAGTAATGACTGTGAATTGCGAGTGCATTCTCACCATTTTTAACACTAAATAATGGGTTGTTTGCATCTACCGCTTCAATAGCAACACGACATTGACCATCCTCAATAACCCCTACATAACGTAACACTTTGTGCGACTGTTCTGCTAACGCGACTTTGTCACGGTAGTAATTATTTAACTGCGGTAGTTTATCCATAAACTGCTCTATTGAACCATCTGCATCAAATCCCTCAGGCAAAACAGACTCTACATCAATATCATGTAACTCAAGTTGCAGCCCAGCTTCGCGAGCCATAATCAGCAGCTTTCTTGCTACGTCCATTCCACTTAAATCGTCGCGTGGATCTGGCTCAGTATAGCCGTTTTCACGTGCTACTTTTGTGGCCTCAGCAAGCGACATACCTTCATCTAATTTACCAAAAATATAGGATAATGAGCCTGATAAAATCCCTTCAAAGCGCAGCATTTCATCGCCCGCATTAAATAACCCTTGCAGGGTATCTATTACTGGTAAACCCGCACCTACGTTGGTTTCATATAAAAAGCGGCGGCGGTTTTGTTGTGCTGTTTCTCTAATTTGATTGTAATAAGTAACGGATCCAGTATTGGCTTTTTTATTCGGCGTTACCACATGAAACCCTGCCGCCAAAAAGTCTGCATATTGCACCGCAATATGTTCACTTGACGTGCAGTCGACTAGCACAGGGTTTACCAAATGATTTTCTTCCACAAAACGTGACACATTCACTAATGAAAAGCTAGAGTCAGCTTCTGATAACTGCCTTTCCCAATTGTCTAACGCTATTCCATCGGGTGACAGTAACAAGCGTTTACTGTTCGCAATGCCAAATACGTTTAATTTAATATTTCGATCGGCTAGTAGTGTTTGCTGGCGCTGAATTTGCGCTAACAGCGCTTTACCTACTGTGCCACAGCCTACTAAAAATACATCAATGCTAAGTGCATGAGTAAAAAAGTTTTCATGACATACTTTTAACGCTTCTTCGCACAATGGCGCTTTAATTACAGCTGAAATAGAGCGCTCTGTAGAGTCTTGCGCAATCGCAACCACATTCACTCTGGCTTGCGCTAACGAAGCAAAAAATTTTGCTGCAATGCCACGCTGCTTTTTCATGCCATCACCAACCAAAGACACAATAGATAAGTTCTTTTTAAATTCGATGGGATGCAGCAGTTTGTTTTGTAATTCAAGATCAAATTCTTGTTGCAGCGCGCGTGATGCACGCTCTAGTGCATTAGAGTGCGTACAAAAGCTAATACTAAATTCGCAAGACGATTGGGTAATTAAAATAACCGAAATATTATTTCTAGCCATGGTAGAAAAGACTCTGCCCGCCATGCCAACCACACCTTTCATGCCCGGGCCTGACAATGTAAGCATAGTAAGCTGATCTAAGCTAGAAATCGCTTTAACTGCATCACCCGATTTATCCGCATCATCTATTAGCGTACCCGGCGCTTCAGGATTGAGGGTGTTTTTAATTACGCAAGGAATTTTATATTGTGCTAACGGACCAATTGTTTTGGGATGCAGTACTTTAGCACCAAAATAAGACAGCTCCATTGCTTCGCTGTAAGACAAACGATCAACCAGCATTGCGCTATTAACTAAACGAGGATCCGCGCTATAAACGCCATCAACATCAGTCCAAATCTCACACACTTCAGCATCAACACATGCCGCAGCTACAGCAGCTGAGTAGTCTGATCCGTTGCGTCCTAATGTGGTTAACTCACCACGCTCGTTAGCTGCTGTAAATCCTGCCAATAAATAGACTTGTGCTGGCTTTTTAGCTATTTGCTCAGCAAAAAGCGTTTTACTTGTTGTAATGTTTGCAGAACTGTTTAAGTAGTTTTCCGAACTACGAATACATTGCATTGCATCCAAACTCGTTGCAGCAATAGCGTCGCTTTTCAGTACTTCCTCCATCAAAGCAATACTTAATTTCTCGCCTTGACAAATAATCTGAGCTTTAACGTGATCTGGACAAAAATTTAGAAGCTTAATGCCCTCAAGCAAAGAGAGTAATTTTTCAGATGTTGTTATTAATTGTGCTTTAAGTTTATTTTTTTGTAGCTCGGATAAACATTCGAAAGATTCAACTAACCCAGTTAGCCGCTGCTCTTGTTTTGCGACAGACTCTTTGAAATCGTAACCTAAAAATGCAAGTTCAGACATTTCAACTAGCTCGTTGGTCACCCCCTGTGGTGCCGACAAAACCACCATAATTTTTGCGGCATCTGAGCGTTGTTTTATTAATTGTGCTACAGCAGATATACGTTCTGCATTAGCAAGCGATGAACCACCAAATTTTAATACTTGCATTGTTTAATCCCATAAACGAAAAAACCCGTGACTTGTGAGGTCACGGGTTTTATTAATCTTTCGACAATAGTCCAGCGGCCTCCTACCCTCCCGGGTTGGTGGTTACGGTCATTGTCATCATAATTGAAGAAAAACGGTTAATTTTTATCATAGTAAAATTACAATCGCACAAAAAAGTAAAAACTGTCAACTAAAAAATCGCTCGTAAAAGAAAAAAGTGAGTAAATACTCTAATTTTAAAAAGTTGAATTATCAGCTTACTTAACCATACTTAACAGCAAATTGGCGAAATAAATCAACCAATACATATATTTCGCCTTGCGACACAACCATTCAATACACACATAACGCACAGCCGCTTTCCACAAGCTGCGTAGCATCTCGCACATTAACGATAGAGAAAAGGAGAAGCATTTTTGACTATCAAACAGCTTGTCGATCGCCACTTGAAAGTACACCCGATTGTATTTTTTACTTCCGTTGCTCTTATTTTTATTTTTGTTTTGGGCACATTGCTAAACCTTGAAAAAGCAACCGATTTGTTTAATGCAACCAAAGAGGGAATAACTAGCTACTTTGGCTGGTTTCTAATTTTGTCGGTTCAGTTATTACTCATTTTTGCTATTTACATTTCCATGAGCCGTTATCGCCACGTTCGACTTGGTGGCGCAGAGGCGAAACCTGCTTACTCATTCCTTAGCTGGCTTGCCATGCTGTTCAGTGCAGGTATGGGGATTGGCCTCATGTTTTGGGCAGTAGCCGAACCTATTTTCCACTATGGTAATCCGCCCAGAGGTGAAGGGGGAACAATGCAGGCAGCCTCTCAAGCCATGGATATTACCTTTTTACACTGGGGGCTTCACGCGTGGGCAATTTACGCCGTAATTGGGTTAACACTCGCTTATTTCACCTTTAATCGTGGCATGCCATTATCGATTCGCTCAGCTTTCTATCCCATTTTAGGCGAGAAAATTCATGGTTTTTGGGGAAACCTTGTGGATACTCTTGCCGTGGTAGCAACACTTTTTGGGGTAGCCACTTCATTAGGCTTAGGCGTTGATCAAGTTAATGCTGGCTTGCATCATTTATTTGGCTTAACCCAATCTGTATGGATGAAAGTTCTATTGATTGCCATTATTACTGCCTTTGCCACTATTTCGGTAGTTAGCGGGCTTGATAAAGGGATTAAACGACTTAGCCAATTGAATTTAATTGCAGCCGCGTTATTACTATTGTTTGTGATTTCTCTTGGTCCAACACTGTTTATTTTAAAAAGCTTTGTACAAAGCACTGGACATTATTTACAGAACTTATTTGAGTTATCTAGTTGGGCTGAAGCTTATCAACCAGAAGCCAACTGGCAAGGCAGTTGGACCGTATTTTACTGGGCTTGGTGGATTGGCTGGTCGCCTTTTGTGGGGGTATTTATTGCGCGTATTTCAAAAGGCCGCACTATTAAAGAGTTTGTATTAGGTGTGTTATTAGTGCCATCGCTCATGACATTTCTATGGATGAGTGGCTTTGGTGGTAATGCAATTTACTCAGCAGTATTTGGTAATGCTAGTATTGTTGAAGCCGTGAATAATGATTATGCCATGAGCTTATTTGTCATGCTTGAACAACTTCCTTGGTCAATGATCACCAGTTTAATCGCCATGTTTCTGGTGGTCATTTTCTTTGTTACTTCCTCTGATTCAGGCTCATTAGTTATTGATATGCTAAGTTCTGGCGGCCATTTAAACCCGCCTGTTGCCCAGCGCGTGTTTTGGGCGGTAACCGAAGGCATAGTAGCGGCAGTATTAATGCTTGGAGGTGGACTAGTCGCATTGCAGGCCGCTGCAATATCTACCGGCCTTCCCTTTACCATAGTGCTACTTATGATGGCCTATTGTTTGTATAAAGCATTGCAAGAGGACTATGTCACTCAGCATATTTACCCTCGTGTTGATAAGGAGTCTCCCCATGTTTAAATTCAATATACTTGGTATTAATCGACACTTGTTGGCATTAGGTAGCTTGACCATAATGTCAAACATGGTGCTCAGTACAAACCTGTCTGCACAAGAGTTAACGGTAACTCAAACGGCCAATAATGCAGTTTCTCGCTCAACAACCGACGCTGAGCTAGTGCAAGAAATAAAACTATTGAAGCAACGATTAGCCGCACTAGAACAAAAAATGAAACAGCGAGCTGAAGCACCAACCTCTGATAATCTTAATAGCGAACAGCCTGTTGTCGTGAAATCAAATCAAACTGCGCCAAATACAAATGTTGAGGCGCGACTTGAACAAATCGAACAACAACTTGAAATAGAGTCTGACAACCACGAAACGTGGCCAATAAAAATACATGGTGCAGTACGGTTTCAATATGTATATGAAGACTATAATCCGGACAATGAAAACCGCACAGGTGACTTCGACTTTGACATTTTTAGATTAAATTTTGATGGTGAGATAGGTGATGTCATTCTATCAGCAGAGTATCGATGGTATCAGTATCAAGAAGCCGTCAAACATGCCTATTTTGGCTACAACTTTGATGAATATTGGCAAGCACAAGTAGGTGTGATTGCTGTACCTTTTGGTAACTTACCTTACAATTCTCACAGTTATTTTTTTAATTCAACATTTTATGTCGGGTTAGAAGATGAACACGATAGTGGCATTAAAGTGCGTTATCGAAGTGATACTTGGGATTTAGATGCTGCCTTTTTGAAGTCAGATGAACAAGGCGGTATCGATGGTTTCGTAAGTGACAGAACTGCACGTTACAGCTACGACACTGTGGGTATTAGGCTAGCAGGAGAAGGGATTTACGATGAACCTGTACTCGCTATTGGAGAAAGTAATAGCTGGGCGTTACGTGGAGCGCACACATGGTCTTGGTCGACTGATGAAACACTTGAGCTAGGACTGTCTGCTCAAGGGGGGAACTTATACTCTGGCAGCATTGAACCTGCTAATGCTATGGCGCAATTCGCTAATCAAAATTTAGGCAATCGACTGGCATTGGCAGCACACGGTGTTTACGATCATGGCCCGTGGAACGTTCAGGTGCAACTGGCCGACTATGATTATGATTTAAAAGTTGATCATCAAGGTGTGGTCATGGCTGCCTATTCGTTTTATGACACTATTCCAAGTGAAGCACGTATATATACCGCCAATGTAGCTTACACCCTTCCTGTTTCGGCTGGCCCCTTAACAAGCCTAACCTTTTATAATGATCACAGTGTGATTACAGATAAACGTGATTTAAATAATGATACTTGGATGAATGTACTTGGTGTTGCTGTGGCGGCTGGAAATGGTTTTTATACGTACTTTGACTTTGTGAGAGCAAAAAATCAGCCCTTTATTGGTGGCAGTATCGCGGATGATAATGGTGAAGTAAATAATCGCTTTAATATTAATTTTGGCTATTATTTTTAACCTTCAACCATGCGTTAAAAACCTTAAACACAGCCTTCAAGCTAAAAAAATAAAGCCTTGGTATTACCAAGGCTTTATCCATAATTCATATTGCTAGAGTGCAACTTCTCTTTTTTCTAACTTTTTAAATACGTAATTGTGTGCATTTTTTTCATCTGAGTGATGTGCTTCAGAAAACGTTTCATCCCACACACCAAATTCATTATGATCAGGAAAAAATGTATCGCCATCCGTATCTAGGTCAATGTAGGTAAGGTATAAATTATCTGCGTGTGGTAGCGCTTGTTTATAGATTGCACCACCACCGATAATCATCACTTCATCATGACTTTTGTTAGAGCGACAATAAGTCAGCGCAGCTTCAATACTAGGAAAAACACTCGCACCATCTACTTTGTAATCTTCATTACGCGAAATGATGATATTTTCCCTTCCGGGTAATGGCCTACCAATTGATTCATAGGTATTTCTGCCCATTAAAATAGGCTTACCCATCGTTACATTTTTGAAAAATTTCAAATCTGCTGGTAAGTGCCACGGCATTTGATTATCTTTACCAATCACTCGGTTATTTGCCATCGCTGCAATCATCGATATTTTCATATTATTTAATAACCTACTCTGCTTATCGTTGATTACTCGTGATAAATAACTTCAACATCATAGTCGTCATCATCCCAATCATCATCGTCATCATCATGATCTTCAATGGCTGATTTATGATAATTATCCCACTTAAACTCAACTTCTTCAGTGGCATCATGCTTCGTTTCTTCAGGCGGTAATGACTCAATAAAGTCCATGATCTGGCTACACAGCTCTGCGGTATTAATTTTATCAAACGCAGACATTGCATACGTTGGGCCATCCCAATCTAGCGCTTTCTTAACGTCTTCAATGACTTCTTCTAACTCTTCATCAAGGATCAGGTCAATTTTGTTAAACAATAACCATCTTGGTTTTTCAGCAAGCTTAGGACTGTATTTTTCCAATTCACCTACAATTGCTACTGCATTATCAGCCGGGTTAGAACCATCAGCTGGTAACACATCAATAATATGCATTAATAAGCGGCAACGCTCTAAGTGCTTAAGGAATTGAATACCTAAACCAGCACCTTCTGCTGCACCTTCAATTAATCCCGGAATATCTGCAATAACAAAGGCTTTATGACCACTTGCTTTTACCACGCCTAAATTAGGCACTAAGGTAGTAAACGGATAATCTGCAACTTTTGGTTTTGCTGCTGATACAGAGCGAATAAATGTTGATTTACCAGCATTTGGTAATCCTAATAGGCCAACATCAGCAAGTAGCATCAACTCTAATTTTAAGTTGCGAATTTCACCCGGCGTGCCATTAGTTTTCTGTCTAGGCGCACGGTTTACACTACTTTTAAAACGAGCATTACCAAGCCCGTGGAAACCACCGCGAGCCACTAGTAATTTCTGATTGTGCTTAGTCAAGTCACCGATCACTTCGCCAGTATCTTCGTCTGTTGCACGTGTACCAATTGGCACTTTAATGAAAAGATCTTCACCGCCTTTACCAGTACAGTTAGCACCTTGACCGTTCTGGCCACGCTCAGCACGGTGAAATTTTTCAAACTGATAATCGATAAGCGTATTTAGGTTCTCGTCCGCTTGCAGATAAACACTGCCTCCATCACCGCCATCACCACCATCAGGACCACCTTTAGGGATGTATTTCTCTCGACGAAAGCCAATGACACCGTTACCACCATCACCCGCTTCAACGCGAATGATCGCTTCATCTACAAATTTCATTTAAAATTAGTCTCCGCAAACAGACAAAGTTCAAAAAGTATAGCAAGCCATAGAAACAAAACGACTCACAAAATAGGAATAAAAGAATTATACCAATTGGCTTGATTAACTGAGCTATTTTGGCTTAGCTCTAGTTGATCAAATAATCATGCTAATTGATATTATAGCAATAGAGACGCAATAACTGTCTATTACTTTAAATGATTATACTGAAGGCAATAAAAAACCCCGCATCATGCGGGGTTTTTTTTAAATTTTAACGTTTATTATTCACTAACAATGTTAATGAATTTACGGTTTTTAGGACCACCTACAGAAAACTGAACTTTACCGTCAGTTAATGCAAATAAAGTGTGATCTTTACCAATACCTACGTTTGCGCCAGCGTGGAAACGTGTACCACGTTGACGAACTAAGATATTACCCGCTAATACTGATTCACCACCGAAGCGCTTAACACCTAAGCGTTTACTTTCTGAATCACGACCGTTACGAGTACTACCTGCTGCTTTTTTATGTGCCATTTTTCAGAACTCCTAATTAAGCGCTAATGCCAGTGATTTTAACTTCAGTGAACCACTGACGGTGACCCATTTGCTTACGTGAATGCTTACGACGACGGAACTTAACGACTTTGATTTTGTCGCCACGACCGTGTGTAACAACTTCAGCTGTCACTTTACCACCAGCTACAAAAGGTGCGCCAATTTTAATATCTTCACCGTCTGCAACCATTAATACATTATCAAACTCTAGTGCTACACCAGTTTCAGCATCTAATTTTTCTAGACGAATCGTTTGACCTTCAGTCACACGGTGTTGTTTGCCACCACTTTGGAAAACCGCGTACATAATAACTCCGATATTTATACACCCTCAAATCGGTGTATCTTCAATTTCTACGATAGGGCGCGAATTCTACGCGAATATTTTTTGTGAGGCAAGTCTAAATTAGAAGAAATTTATATTTTTTGTACAGTTTTTAAAGTACCAAATAAATCAATTTAGGAAGTGCCTAATTTGGTGTAGAATTCTGGAAAATTGCCTCTTTATAAACGATTTAATAAGTGAGTCCTATGGATCTTGAGCAGATTCGCCAGTTAACAAAACCTGATATGAACGGCGTAAATAAGTTAATTTTTGATCAACTAAATTCCGATGTAGCCCTCATTAATCAGCTTGGTATGTACATTGTAAACAGCGGCGGAAAACGTATTCGCCCTCTCCTTACCGTACTTGCTGCTCAAGCCATTAATTACCAAGGTCAGGATCATATCAAATTAGCCGCCATCATTGAATTTATTCATACTGCAACGTTATTGCATGATGATGTGGTTGATGAGTCCATGCTGCGTCGCGGCAAAGACACAGCTAATGCATTATTTGGTAATCAAGCCAGTGTGCTAGTTGGTGATTTTTTATACACACGCTCATTTCAAATGATGGTGGAATTAAATCGAATGCCAGTTATGCAAGTGCTTGCAAATGCAACCAATGTAATTGCTGAAGGTGAAGTGTTACAGCTCATGAATTGTAATGATCCCGACACTACAGAAGACAGCTACATGCAGGTTATTTACTGCAAAACTGCAAAATTATTTGAAGCCGCAACAGGCTTAACGGCGGTCATTGCAGATTTACCTGAAGAAGTTAGTCTCGCTTTATCCGCATTTGGCAAGCATTTAGGCACTGCATTTCAATTAATTGATGATGTATTAGACTACACCGCAGATGTTGACGAGTTAGGTAAAAACATCGGTGATGATCTTGCAGAAGGTAAGCCTACACTACCACTTTTATATGCTATGCAACATGGTACTGAACAGCAACGCACTTTAATTCGTGATGCCATTGAACATGCAAATGGTATGGAGCATTTAGATGAGATTTTAACTGCTTTACAGCAAACCGGAGCATTGGCTTATACTCAACAGAAAGCAGAGCAAGAAGCCGATAAAGCGATTGCAGCGTTAGCCATTATTCCTGATAGTGAGCATAAAGAAGCACTAGTTGCACTCGCCCATTTAGCAGTAAACAGAACTAGTTAATAGTTTAAATCAACGCCCTAGTGTTACGTCTAATTAGCCGTATCTGGTTACTCACAGCAGATTGTTTACAATAGGTTGTTTACAGTAGATTGTTCAGATGAGGTTGCAGTACCTAATGCCACTGTGTAGTTGTGTCGCAGCCTAACAGTGCTAAAGCATGTTGAACATTACGATATCCGCTTTATTCAACATGCTTTCATCTAAATAGGGCTTAACGCCCTAAATTTTCTGTACTTTTCACTTTCAACTAGTTCAACGTTATTGGCTGTGTGGTTGAAAGCAAACCTAGCTCTGTCGCTTGGTACTGCTGCTTAAAAGCAGCAACATCGTTAGTTAAGAACTGATTTACCTGCTTAACCCCTTGTTCTAAACTCTTACGCCCTATCGCCAAATACTTTTGTGCTGTAGCAGATGGTTTGCCATATTTGCCACCAATATACCACCCTGCATGGCCTAGCTTACTGGTTACTTTGTAAGAATCGTCTACTATTCCTTTCACATCACTTTGCGAACGTAATTGCTTGTCTAACTCTTCAATACGCTTAATAAGTGTGTCAGCTTGCTCTACAAGCTTTTCTAGCTGTGTGTTTGTTTGATTGGTAGCGTTAGTCTTTGTTTCAGATCCGTGCTTTGCATTATCCAGTGCTCTTTGTGCCATTTCCTTAATAAGCTCAATATCTCTTTGGCTATCTGTTAACGCATGCGTGACATCGCTAACAACGTTATACATAGCTACGATGTCTTGCTGAGACTTAAAGCTTGCAAGCAGATCTGCCTGCGTCACAGTAAAGCGTGGATCTTGCTTAACCTCGGCTTTCGCTTCAATTTGATGCTCATTCAGCGTTACTTTTAGCGTATAAGTTCCAGGCACAATTTCTGGTCCACCAGGCAAGATATCCTTATCATCTTTAGGTTCATTACCTGCCATTGGTTTTGCACCATCACTTTCAAGTCCCCATACAATGCGGTTAATCCCTTGCTTTAGCACAGTTTTAAATGTTCTAACGCGCATGCCATTACTATCAAACACTTCTACTTTAGCTTTGTCAGTTAAATCGCTCTTTTCTTTATCAGTTGCGGCGTCCTGCTTAACTGATTGTTTTGCTTTTAGCGTTCTTTGTTTAATTTGATGCGCTTTATTTAATTTAGGATCTGGATGCGCCAAATGATCGCCCGACGCCATTACCGTTAACTGCACACCATACGCTTCGTTTTCACCTACGTATGCTGCGTCTCCCCAAAACCGAGAAGACGGTGCTCGGCTTTCAACATATTGCTGGCCGTCCATAACTGATAATAATGCCAATGGTTTATTAAATGCTTTTTCATCTAAATTGCGCAGCGCGCTATAGTCATCTAATACAAAAATTGAGCGACCGTGTGTACCTAACACCAAATCATTTTCACGTTGCTGGATTGCCATATCCATAACAGATACGGTAGGCACACCTTGATCCCATTTAAACCACTCTTCGCCACCTGTTGTAGTCACATATAAGCCCAACTCAGTGCCTAAAAATAAAAGGTCTGGATCAATATGATCTTGCTGTACTGACAACGCATACCCACGAAGATCCTTAGTTGCTAAGTTTGTAAAATTCGCTCCATATTTTTCAGCTTTAAAAATATACGGCTTCATATCACCGCTACGGTGCTTATCAAATACAATATAAGCACTATCTGCGTTGTGCAATGATGGCGCAATATGCGGCACAAACGCATTCTTTGGCAGCGTTGTGTCGTTCCCTTCTACACTTGACCAAGATTTACCACCATCTTTAGTAACATGCACTCGGCCATCGTCAGTACCAACCCAAATAACGCCTTGTTTGATTGGACTTGGAGCAATAGTAATGATTGCAGTGTAATTTTCAGCTGCTGTAACATCTGGCGTTAAACCGCCTGAGTCTTTATAACGTTGCCATTCTTTATTATTGGTCGACAAGTCTTCAGATATTACTTGCCATGTTTCACCTCTATCAGTCGATTTATGAACGAACTGGCTGCCATAGTAAATCGTGTTTGCGTCAAACGGATCTTGAGCTAAGCCTGCATTCCAATTAAATCTAAGCTCAACATCATCGCTAGGCGGACTTGGCATAATCAGTTTTTCTTCACCCGTAGTTAAATCCCACTGCCCCAAAAAGCCACCTTGTGATTGGCTATAGCCTTTTGTTACATCGTCAGGAAACGGCATAGAGTCAAACCCATCGCCAAAACCGATTTCTTGCCAGTGTAAATTTCTGATCCCGCCTGAATGCCATACTTCAGCTGGACCACGCCATGAACCATTGTCTTGCAGCCCACCATAAATATTATATGGATGTGCGTCATCCACACGTATGTGGTAGAACTGTGAAATCGGTAAGTTTTGTACGAAGCGCCAGCTATCACCTTTATCCTGTGTAAGTGCTAAACCACCATCGTTTCCCAAAATAATATGTTTAGAGTTGTTAGGATTGATCCACAGTGAATGGCTATCTATATGTATTGTGTTCCCAGTGTCACAACAATCAATTTGCGTTAACTTGCTAAAGTTTTTACCGCCATCAATTGAGCGTGTGATAAACGTTGCGATATTATAAATGGTATCGGGATCATTCGGATCGACTTCGATCTCTGAATAGTAAAACGGCCTATCCGCAATCTTGGTGGTTTCATTAACGGTATACCAACTGTCGCCACCGTCATCTGAACGAATTAACGCACTTTTCTCTGCTTCAACTAATGCATACACAGTGTTTGGCTGACTCTCGGCTATATCTAATGTAATGCGACCTAGCTCACCTTCAGGCAATCCGTCATCTTGTGTTTTTTGCTCCCATGTTTCACCACCGTCATTGGAAATATACAGTCCGGAACCTTCGCCACCAGATTCAAAACGATAAGGCCAGCGGCGAAACTGCCACATAGATGCATATAGTTTATTTGGATTAGTAGGGTCCATCTTAATGTCAGATGCCCCTGTTTTATTATCAACAAAAAGAATTTTTTGCCATGTATTACCGCCATCAACAGTTTTATAAATGCCTCTATCGTTATTTTCTGACCACAAAGTGCCTAAGGCTGCTGCATATGCAATGTTGGGATTAGTTGGGTGTAAGGCTATGCGGTTGATGCGCTCAGTACCTTTCAACCCCATATTTTTCCACGTTTTACCTGCATCAATTGATTTATATATACCGCCACCTATTGATGTAGAATTTCTTACGTTACCTTCACCAGTTCCCACCCATATAATACTTGGATTTTGCTGATTGATTGCTAACACACCAATTGACGCATAATCTTGCTCATCAAATATCGGCTGCCAAGTTAATCCCGCATTTTCTGACTTCCAAATGCCACCTGATGCAGCCGCTGCATAGATAATATTAGGATCGCTGATCACGGCTTCTACATCAGAAATTCGACCACTGGTTGCAGCGGGTCCAATATTTCTCGCTTTCATCCCCGCGAGTAAGCTCGTGTCAATAGACGCGAATGAGGCATGGCTTAGTGCCATCGCACTACATATTAATGATAACGATATGGTTTTTTTAAACATAAAGCTTAGCACCTATATTTTTATTATTGAGACGTGTTGACCGAATAAAACAGTTATCGATGTGACTTAATTAACTCGTAAGCTGATTGAATATCTTGCGTTTTTTGCTTAGCAATTTCCATCATTTGCTTTGGCAACCCTTTAGATACGAGCTTGTCTGGATGATGCTCTGCAATCAGTTTTCGATAAGCTCGTTTAAGCTCCTTGTCGCTACAGCTTTTATTCAGTCCTAATATCTTATACGCACTTTCAATAGCCGCTTGCGATGCGTATCCTGACTGTGAGTAATTATTAGCACGTTCCTGTTGTGATGATTGATGATGTGAGGATCGCTGATTGAAGGAACCTTGTTGTGAAGAATGCGAAGACTGCCTGTGTGAGTGTTGACGACGCGAAGAGGCTGCTTGCTGTTCTTGATGGAAACGATATTCTGCCTGCCAGCGCCGAATAATTTGCTCTAATTCGCCACTAGAGAAATTAAGCTGATGCGCAATTTCTTTTAATATGTCAGCTTCTTCACGCTGAATAACACCATCACAAAATGCAACCTGCACCTGAATTTCTAGGAACAACTGCACTAAATCGCGACGACCTGCAAAGTTATATTTAAATTCTTTTAAATGTTTGACCAAAGGAAAGCCCGCTAACTTTCCCTCTCTAAACGCTTGCTGTGCTTCTTCTCGCTGCTCACCTTGTAAGTTCATACTGTCCATTAACACGGTAGCCGCTTTAATATGAAGCTCTGTGACTCTACCTGTCGCTTTTGCTAAATGCCCCATTACGGCAAACGTGTTGTAGAAAAAGATCGCTTGCTTTTCATTCTCATCAAAATGAAATAATCGACTAAAGCCACCCGCCCGATCAAAATCATTTTTCATGCCTTTATCGAAAAGATGACCTAAATAAAGGCCTAACAGCGCACCAAACCATTTACCAAATAAAAAGCCGAAAAATGCACCGAGTACTTTTCCCCACATAGTGTTATTGCCTTGTTGCTGAATATTAAATTAATGATTAGTCAGTAATAGTTCCAACGCATTTAACCGTGCTGGTGTCCCTATGTCATACCAATGTCCGCTATATTTCTCGGCAGAGATTTTGTTTTGCTCCGCCCAAGTTTTAAGTAATGGCCCTAGTGCGGCTTTATTTGCTGACAAGTTTTTAAATAATGCGGGGTGATACACACCAATGCCGCTAAATGTAAGAGGGGAACTACCTAATAAAGTCAAACGGTCATCATCAATACTGAAGTCTCCATTCGGATTGTGCTCAGGGTTATTCACCATCACCAAATGTGCCATCGTGGTGTTAGCATCAACCTTCACCTTATTAACTAACGAGGCAAAATCAAAGTCAGTCCAAATATCGCTATTGATGACAATAAACGGTTCATTTCCTAGTAGAGATAATGCATTGGCAATGCCACCCGCAGTTTCCAGCGCGTGTTCACCTTCATTTGAGTAGCGAATTTTCACGCCAAATTGCTTACCATTTCCCAAATAATTTTGGATGATATCGCCAAGCCAAGAGATGTTAATAATGATCTCTTTTATACCTGCTGCTGCTAACCGTTCTAAATGGTATTCAATCAAGCTTTGTCCGCCAGCTTCAACTAACGGCTTAGGGCAATAATCGGTTAAAGGGCGTAATCGCTCTCCTCTTCCTGCTGCTAGAATCATTGCCTTCATGCGCTTTTCTCGTTCAATTTTATAGTATTAAGCTTAGGGAGTATGTCTTGTTCCAAAAACGCCGTAAATTGATCAAATGCCGGATATTTTTTAGCCACATCAATGATATAAGTGACAGTCCGTGGAATATCGTTTAAATAACTGGCCTTATGATCGCGATAATTTAATCTCGCAAAAATACCACTGGCTTTTAGATGACGTTGCATCCCCATAAGATCAAACCAGCGCTGGAAGGTAGCTTCAGAAATGTCTGCAGTAAGTTGGTTTTGTTCAATCAATAAATGACGAAAGTGACTCAGCAATTGCTCAACGGTTTCATCGGGCCATACAATATAGCAATCTCGTAATAAAGAAACGGCATCATACGTGATGGGACCTACAACAGCATCTTGATAATCGATAACACCGAGTTCGTTGTTTTCTAGCATCATTAAATTGCGTGAATGATAGTCTCGATGTACTCCCACTTGCGGCTGATTTAATGCATTTTCTTTTAATAAATGAAACGCATGATAAATCACATTACGCTGCGCTTCCGTTAAATCCATATTTAAATGATGCGGTAATAACCAATCCGTAAACAAATGCATTTCCCGAAGTAAAAGCTCACTATCGTACATCGGCAAATCACCTAATCCGGTGGTTTGTACTTGTTGAATATCCGGTAAAATAGCTAATGCATTTGTGTACAACTGCATAACATTATCATTCGTTAATTGTGGTAATAACAAATTATCACCAAAATCTTCTAAACACATAAAGCCTTGCTTTAAGTCGTATTCAATCAATGCGGGTACTCGCACCCCTTGCTTTAAATAAACTTTGGAAATGGCAACAAACGCCTCACTGTTCTCATGAGTAGGAGGTGCATCAACAGCTATTAGTGAGCTTCCATTATGAGTAAAGCGAAAATAACGGCGAAAACTGGCGTCGCCAGATACAGGAATTAATGAAATGGATTCAGTTTCAAACACAGTGCTTAACCAATCGCGTAACTGGGCGCGGCGGCTATCTGTAGGTTGTACTATTTGCGTACTCAAAATTATTGCTCTAATTTGAAATAGTTAGAATAACTAACACTATAACGAAAACACGTTATAGTAAAAAGTCAGGAAATGTAAATTTACTTAGCTAAGGCACAACGTCATTGAACTTTATTATGCACAGGGTTGTCTTTAGGTATTTAAAATAGAGTTTATATAAAAATTGCTATATCATTGCGCGGCTTACTGCATATTAAAAGAATATCGATTATTAAAATCTAAGGTTATTGAGCGTTGTTCGTAAAAAGCATAAAACATTGTGTTTCTCCAGTTGCACTTATTGTTGTGTCCTCCCTCACTGCAACCAAAGCTTATGCAAATGCACTTCAGTGCGAAATCGCTAAACCCAACATCACTATTATTAAACCCGACGTTGCTAACGCCATTAATATTTATTCAAATGAATCAAATATTCTAGAAGACAATTTAGCGTACTTTAAAGGTGATGTTTCAATCATACATAATGATACGCAATTACGTGCAGATACCGCCGAGTTCTCAAAGTTGTCTCAATCTATTAAAGCAAGCGGTAATATTATCTATACCGATGGCTTAACCTTTGTGACTAGCGCAGACTTTTCAGCCGATATTAAAAAAGACAGAGCCCAACTATTACAAGCAGATTACCTACTGGCCAATAATATTGGTCGGGGGCAAGCTTCGGCACTCACCATTTTAGATAAGCAAAACATTACTTTAGAAAATGCGAGTTTTACAACTTGCCCTAAAGGTGATGAAAGCTGGTTACTTGAATCTGAAAAAATCACTATTTCAACTGAAGATGGTTGGGGCACTGCGGAAAACTCCGTGTTGCGTTTGTTTGATACACCTGTTGTTTATATTCCTTATATCACGTTTCCAATTGATGAACGCCGCACGACAGGCTTTTTAAACCCAACCATCAGTTCATCGCTCAAACTAGGCGCAGAAATAGAAACCCCATTTTATTGGAATATTGCACCTAACTATGACGCAACCATCGCACCAAGATACATGTCTAAGCGTGGTTTACAGTTAATCTCTGAGTTTAGATTTCTTACCGAGCAACACCAAGGCCTTGTGCACGTTGAGTATTTGAATAAAGACAATGATGCACCATCGCTTGACCAACGTTATTTAACCCATTGGCAGCAAAAGTCAGACTTTAACGATAAATGGCGACTAAATATTGATTACACCAATGTAAGTGACGACAGCTACTTTGCAGACTTAGGCTCTGATTATGGTAACGCGACTGATACACACATTTATCAAGAAGCTGATCTCAGCTATTTTGGTACTGAAGTTGATGCACAAATTAAACTTCAATCATTTGAGATATTGGGTAATCACCAATCACCTTACAAGTATTTGCCTCAAATAAAGTTACAAAATACTAAACCCTTAGTGTTTTTAGACGCATTATCTGAATTTGACTTCAACTGGGAAGCAGAATACAGCCACTTTGAAAATAGTCGAGCATCGAATAGCTCCATTCCTATTTCTAGCGCCGATCGCTTTCATATTGAACCATCACTGCTCTATCAAAAGCAGGCACCTCAAGGCTCATTTTTATCAGAATTAAGTTTATTGTATAGCTATTACAACCAATCAGTTATCAATAATGTAGATAATGCAGAGCTAACCAATCCGTATGCTAGCAGCGTCAGCAGAACACTGCCAAAATTACGTATTAACACCAAACTGAACTTAGAACGCACAACAAGTTGGTTCAATAAAGAAGCATTACAAACTGTAGAGCCTCAGTTGCAGTATTTGTATATCCCTGAAAAAGATCAATCTAATATAGGACTATACGACACCGCACTCTTACAGGAAGATTACTTTGGCTTGTTCCGAGATCATCGCTTCAGTGGTTTAGATCGCATTGCCGGTGCAAACCAAATAACATTAGGTGCCACAACTAGGTTGTATGATAGCGACAATGAAGAATTGTTTAATTTAAGTATTGGTCAAATATTTTATTTAGATAACCAAACGCGTGACGTGATAAATAACCAAGAAATCACACAAGCAAGTAAATCGTTACTTGCAGCAGAATCGTTTTTTCACTGGCATAAACGTTGGTACATGTATGGTGGTGTGCAATATGATACAAATACTAAAGACTTAATTAAAAGCAACCTTACGCTTGATTATCGCAGTGAGAAAAATAAACTGGTTCAACTGAACCATCGGTACTCTCGCGAGGTCTCAGGTAATGAAATTGAACAAGTTGGGCTGCTAGCAAGTGCACCAATTAATGACTTGGTTCAATTTACTGGCAGTTACCATCGAGATTTAGTACACCATCGTAGTATCGAGAGTTATATTGGCTTGCAATATGAATCTTGCTGTTGGGCGTTGCAAATGAATGCATATCGCACCCTCAATACGAATTTAAGTACCACTAACGATTTAACTGGAAATGATGAATTTGATACAGGCATTAGTATAAGGTTTGTAATCAAAGGATTAGGTGATACCCGTAAGACAAGCGCCACTGAAATGCTTAATAGAGGCATTTTTGGCTATCGTCGTCCTTATTTTTTAAATAACTAATTATTAAGAATATGAAGAAGTTAATATTAATTTTAAGTGCTGTTGTTGCGTTAGCGGTAACCTCGAATGCACATGCTGAAAAGAAAATGCTAGATCAAGTGGTCGCAATTGTAGATCAAAATGTCATTTTACAGTCTGAAGTAGATGCATTAATTCATAATGTAAAAGCCAATGCCGCATTAAAAGGCCAATCTCTACCAAGCGATCGGGTATTACGCACTCAAGCGATTGAACGTTTAATAAATAGCAGCTTACAAGTGCAAATTGCTGATCGTATGGGACTACAAATTTCAGATGCACAGCTTGACCAAACCATCGCTAACATCGCCGCTCAAGACAATATGACCGTTGAAGAGTTAAAACAAGATGTTGAAAAACGCGGTGAGAACTTTGAAAAGTATCGCGAAAATGTACGCGAAGAAATCGTTATTAGTGAAGTAAGACGCGGTAGCGTGCAGCGCCGTGTATATGTAAGCCTACAAGAGGTGGACTCACTATTAAAGCTGATGGCGAAACACGGCCAAACCAACGAAGAGTTTCATATTGGCCATATTCTTATCGACTTCCCAAGCCAGCCAGACGCTAAACAAGTTGAAGAAGCCAAAGATCGTGCGCAAAAAGTACTAGACTTATTAAATAACGGTTCAGACTTTAAACGCATCGCTATTACCTCTTCAGGTGGTGCTAAGGCATTAGAAGGTGGTGATATGGGTTGGTTAAATGAAAATGAAATGCCTACATTATTTGCTGAAGCGATCAAGGGCAAAAAGAAAGGCGATATTATAGGTCCATTCCGCTCTGGTGCAGGTTTCCACATTCTTACCATTTTTGATATTCGTGGCCGTGAAGTGGTAGAAATTAAAGAAGTGAACGCAAGACACATTCTTGTTAAGCCATCGGTCATTTTAAGCGAAGAAAAAGCCAAGCAAACATTGATGGACGCTAAAAAACAAATTGAAAGCGGTGATGCTGAATTTGCAGCACTAGCCAAAGAGCTGTCTGAAGACCCGGGTTCAGCGCTGAAAGGTGGTGAGTTAGGCTTTGCTGAGCCGTCAAAATATGTGCCTGCATTTAAGAATGCTATTGAACGCTTAGAATCAGGCCAAATCAGTGAACCGTTTAGAAGTTCACACGGTTGGCACATTGTTGAAGTATTAGAAAAACGCACTCAAGATGCGACAGAAATTGCGAAAAAAGACAAAGCCTACCGTATTATCTTTAATCGTAAATTTGCAGAAGAGTCAGCTAGTTGGTTACGCGAATTACGCGGCCAAGCTTACATTGAAATTTTAGAAAACGAATAGCATGACATTACGCATTGCAATTACTCCGGGCGAGCCTGCTGGCATCGGCCCGGATCTTGTCATTCAAATCGCACAGCAAAGTTGGCCAGTTGAGTTAGTTGTTTGCAGTAATAAACAATTACTCGTTCAACGCGCTCAACAGCTTAACTTGCCACTCACCATTTTCGATTATCAACCCGACCAAGCTGCAAAACCTCAAGCAGCAGGTACTATTACCCTGTGTGACTTTGCTACTCAAGATGAAGTAATCACAGGTCAGCTGAACGAAAATAATAGCGAGTATGTGTTAAACACCTTAAAGTTTGTTAGTGAAAAAAACATGCGCGGCGACTTTGATGCCGTTGTTACAGGGCCTGTACACAAAGGTATTATTAATAAAGCGGGTATCGCCTTTAGTGGTCACACTGAGTTTTTCGCTCTGCAAGCAAATATTCCCGACGTTGTTATGTTGTTGGCTACCGAAGGGTTAAGAGTCGCGTTAGCAACTACGCACATTCCCCTTGCGTATGTATCTAAAGCCATTACAGAAGAGCGGCTGACTAAAGTACTTAATATTCTTAATGACGACCTGCAATCTAAGTTTGCGATTGCACATCCATGCATTTACGTTTGTGGGTTGAATCCTCACGCAGGGGAAGACGGCCACCTAGGCCGAGAAGAAATTGATTTAATTATCCCTACTCTTGATAAACTCAGAGAGCAAGGGATGAATTTAATCGGCCCTCTACCTGCAGACACCCTGTTTCAAGAAAAGTATTTGCAACATGCTGATGCAGTATTAACCATGTATCACGACCAAGGCTTACCTGTCTTAAAGTACAAAGGCTTTGGCGCATCAGTCAATATTACACTAGGCTTACCTTTTATCCGAACTTCCGTCGATCACGGCACTGCACTAGATTTAGCAGGAACAGGTAAAGCCGATCCGGGCAGCTTTTTAGTCGCCATCAACGAAGCCATTTCACTGGCAACGAAAAAGAGTCAAACATGAGCGATAACGTACACTTAGGGCATCGCGCCCGTAAACGCTTTGGTCAAAACTTCCTTCACGACCAAAGTATTATCAACCATATTGTTGCGGCCATTAACCCGCAACCTGATGAAGTATTAGTAGAGATAGGCCCAGGCCTAGGCGCAATTACCGAGCCCGTTGCCGATCTTACCAACCATCTAAACGTGGTAGAGCTAGATAAAGATTTAGTTGAGCGCCTGAACAATCACCCTGAATTATCGAAGAAGTTATCGGTATATCAATCTGATGCGCTGAAATTTGATTTTTCGCAGCTAATACCTGCAGAAGGCAAAATGAAAGTGTTTGGCAACCTACCATACAATATCTCAACGCCTTTATTATTCCACCTTTTTAACTTTGCAGACCACATAGAGCATATGCACTTTATGTTACAAAAAGAAGTGGTTAAACGCATGGCTGCTGCACCAGGTTCTAAAGCCTTTGGCCGACTGTCTGTGATGACCCAATACTATTGTAATGTAATCCCTGTAGTAGATGTACCACCAGAATGCTTCAAGCCAGCTCCAAAGGTTGACTCTGCTGTTGTACGCTTAGTACCAAAGCCAGCCAACGAACTAACCGCTAAAAGCACTAAGCTACTTAACCAAGTATGCACAGAAGCATTTAATATGCGTAGAAAGACCCTTCGTAACTGTTTGAAAAATATTATGACCAGTGAAGACCTAGAAGCGTTAGATATTTCTCCATCAATTCGCCCTGAAAGTGTCTCTTTACAGCAGTTTATTACCATTGCGAACTGGCTACATGACAAAAAAGAACAATGATAATGGAAGCATTAGACAACTTTTCAAAAGCATTAAGTATTCAAATAAAAACTGAGTATATTGCTAGCCAATCTAATTTAGACAAAGACAGGTATGTTTTTGCCTACACCATTACAATTGCGAATCACGGTGATAAACCGGCTCAATTACTCAGTCGGTACTGGCTAATTAGCGACACCAACGGAAAAAAAATTGAGGTAAGAGGCGACGGGGTTGTTGGCGAGCAGCCTATTATTGCCCCATCTTCACAGTATACCTATAGCAGTGGCTCGGTGCTGGAAACACCTGTTGGTACAATGGAAGGGTATTATGTAATGCAAGATATGGAGTCTAGCGAACAATTTAAACTTAACATCCCTATTTTTCGCCTTGCTCAACCTAATATTTTAAATTAATGGCAACCTATTTTATTGGTGATATTCAGGGTTGCTTTAACGAATTACAAGCAATTCTTGAACGCGTACAATTTTGTCCGGATAAGGATGAAATATGGTTTACGGGCGATCTTGTTGCAAGAGGGCCCGATTCCTTAGCCGTACTTAATTTTGTGCGTTCATTAGGATCTGCCGCAAAAGTTGTACTAGGAAATCACGACCTACATCTTATCGCTATTTATGAAGGCATTAAAAAACCTAAAAAAAGCGACAAGTTAAACGCACTATTAGCTGCTGAAAATTTAGATGAGCTGATTACTTGGCTGAGATCTCAGCCACTCATTCAATACAGCCAAACTCAGCAAATAGTCATGACCCACGCCGGAATTTCACCACAGTGGTCAATTGCTCAAGCATTACAGCATGCAACATGGGCGAGTGATATTATTAAAGGGCCTGATGCTTATCCCTATCTGGCGGACATGTACCACAATACCCCAGCGTTATGGGATGAGTCACTTGAGCAACACGCATTGTTTCGCTACACCATCAATAGTTTCACCCGTATGCGTTACTGTAATCCAGACATGTCGCTAAACCTCACCTGTAAATCTTCGCCTGATCAAGCTGATAAAAACCTGATACCTTGGTTTGAATTTAGTAAGCACAACATAGGCGAACATACACTGGTTTTTGGCCACTGGGCAGCGTTAATGGGTAAAACTGAGCTTAAAAACATGATTGCGCTTGATACAGGCTGCGTTTGGGGCAACCATTTAACGCTCTATCGTCTTGAAGATAAACAGTATTTTACATTGGATGCATTTTAACCAAAACACAGCCAAAAAATTATGATAAATTACCCGCTGTCTCAAAAATATTGCTAAACGTTTCTTTGCGTTAGGCGATAACCATAACAGACAACTTTTATATTTAAATTCAAGGTATTGTGAGGAATTTATGAATTTGACCGTAGCCAATCGTATTTGGGGTGGATTCTTATTCATCTCTTTGTTGTTATTGTTTATTGGCGCCTCGTCATTAACGACATTAGATGATATTGCCGAATCAACTCAGCAAGTTAATGAAAAGTCCATTCCAGCGCTTACAACCAGTTCAACATTACAAGTTGAATTTGTAAAAATGGGACGGGTTGCAGTTGAAAGTTATCACACTCAAGAAATTGCGGAACTTGATCGATTAAAGAAAGATTTCCAGCAAGAACAAGAGCGATTCAATATCGCCGCAGATCGTTTAGAAACAGTCATTAAAGACCTCCCCTCACTGAGATCTAACCTTCAAGCCACTAAAGATACCTATAAAAGTTTTACTAGCAATGTTAATCAACTAACTGACTCTCACCGCCTTGATTTAGAGTTAAGAAATGAACTCATTAGTAAGTTAGAAAACTTAGAAGAAGCAGCTGACGACGGCGCTTCACTGGCGCTCGACTTCACTGATTTAGATGACGCCAATGCACGCTTTCCTGCCGCCGTAAGTGCAGCATTAGAATTAGAGACTAGCTTAAACTCCATCGTAACTATTGCAACCGACCTAGTAAACGCAAAAGCACCACATAGTGTTTCAACCATCACCAAGGAAATTAGCTTTGCAACTGACACCATCGTTGAAAAAATGGATGCGATCACTACCAACACCAAAGGTAAAGATACGGATGGCGTTGTCGATGATTTGACCGAAACAATGATAACACTGCGCCAACTGTTAAATGGTAACGACTCAATTGTAGAACTGAAAAACCAACGACTAACAGCACAAGCGAACGCTCAATCAAAGTTAAACGCCTCAGAAAAAAATATCACCGAAGCTATTGCTGAATTAAATGATTTAGTTGACCAAGCCAAGGATATTGCGGAAAAAATTCAAGACCAAGTTAATGATGATGTAAGCTCGGGTAATATTCAAAATATTATCGTGATGATTGTGTCAGTGACTATTGCCGCTGGCATTGCATACTGGACAGTACACAGCATTACTGAACCATTAGAAGAAGTGAATAACGCATTAGCAGTTGTTGCTTCAGGCGATATGACACATAAAATCACAGTAACTAGAAAAGACGAGTTTGGCCGCTTAGCGAATAACTGTAATACCTTGATTGAAAGCCTAAGAGACTTAATTCAAGGCATTATTTCCCGCTCTACACAGCTAGCAGCTGCATCCGAAGAAACATCTGCAATTACTAAAGAATCTAGCACTGCAATTCAAGAGCAGCGCTCTCAGGTTGAACAAGCGGCTACCGCTACGACGGAAATGAGCAGTACTTCAGTTGGCGTAACGCACAGTGCAAATGAAGCATTAGTAGAAATAAAGAATGCAGATAAAGAAGCTGACCGCGTCAAAAAAATTGGTGAAACAAACAAAGATACCATCCTAATGTTATCCAATGAAGTTGATGAAGCGTCACGTGTTATTCACAAACTGAATCAAGATAGTGCGTCAATTGGTGGCATCTTAGATGTGATCCGCGGAATTGCAGAGCAAACAAACTTATTGGCACTGAATGCAGCAATTGAAGCCGCACGCGCTGGTGAACAAGGGCGAGGTTTTGCGGTAGTTGCTGACGAAGTACGCTCTTTGGCAAGCAAAACACAAGACTCTACCCAAGAAATTCAATCAATGATCCAAGTGCTACAGCAAGGTGCCGAAGAAGCCGTAGAAGTTATGGCTAAGGGTAAACAACAAACTGTAACCTGTGTTGAACAGTCTGAAACTGCTGCTGAAGCACTAGAATCAATCACTCATGCTGTACACCGTGCCCATGACGTTAGTGAACAAATTGCCAGCGCAGCACAAGAACAAAGCCAAGTGTCTGGTGAAATTAGTGAACGCCTTGAGTCAATTGTGGCAATTGCAGAACAAACGGCAAGCGGCGCAGAACAAACGGAACAGTCAAGCCACGAAGTAGCAAGGTTAGCTGAAGAGTTAAGACAATCAGTAGACGCGTTTAAAGTGTAGCGTCAATTAATACAGCAAAACATATCCGGTGCAACATGCATCGGATATGTGATTTATGATGGAAACGCCTGAACTCAAATAGTTAGGCATAAAATCTAACAAACCTGCAAGACACGTTCATAAAAACATTGAAATAAATAAACCTTATGTTAACATCCTGTCGCTAAAATATTACAACCACCACTATAACAACGGAATGTGACATGAGAGACAGCATTTTGGAAGCATTCAGTGGCTCACGTATTCGTGCTAAAGCAGATGCTACCTCAAGTGTAAATTGGGAATTAAACGTTGCAGCACAGATTCCGCCTTCTGAGATTGCCTACGCAAACTGGTTGCTATTCCGTTAACAGATGCACAACGCCAAGCGTTACCACGAGAAATTAAACTACGGCTACATAGTGACAATTGGTGTTTGATCCCTCACAACAACGTTGAACTGTTTCGTTATCGTCGTCATTGTCAGTTCTGGGTGTTGAATAAAAAGCAGTGGTATAAAACTACTTTTTCTGACTTTAAGCGCCAAAGCCGTGATACACAGCGCATTCTATTGGCGCCATTTCAACCTCAATTCAGCTATTATGCAGAAAATGCCAGCACTTCTACTCAGAAAAAGCGCGGCTTGACTCAGCGTGAAGTTCAGCAGTTTTTCCACCATGTACCCGAGTCAGAACCCGTACAACCTACGGTTTATATCAGTTATCCAAGCAATGGCAGCGTTATTACCTTTACGGATAACAAAGCCCACAACGCAGAGCGGCGGGTAGCCGCAAGAGGCTCAGTCAGTGCCTCTCAATGGGTTAACTTAACATGGGAAGGACCTAGCTCAAGTGATGCCGTGGTTGATATAGGCAAAAGACCCTATATGCATGGCGCAATGAGCTGGTCGAAAGAGATATATTTAAGCCCAGGGAAATACACCTTAACCGCAAAAGCTGGCCAGATGACACAAGTAAGCCACTTTGAGGTAATCGCAGAAAACGGTAATGAAAAAATTTCAATCCCCATAGGTATCTACGCTGATGAAAAAGGTGTTTATGGTTACTTACCTAAGCCAGGAAGGCGCTACTCAAGTGAGTTATATGACTTTTCAGATATTGAGTTTGTGCAACGAAATAGAAAAATTCGCCTTGATTATTTGTTAGGCTCAAACGTTTTAGAAAAAGCGATCAGTAAAATGCGTAACGAAGGAGCTTCTTCAGAACAAATAGCAAGTAGAGTTGTATGGCAACGGAACTCTCAGAAAGTTGAAGCAAGGAGCTTAATGACGCAGCAAGAGGTTGATATACTCGAAAGTGGAAATATTAAGAGGTATGGTGATCCAGTAGGACCTACACCCCAGCAGTTATTTGAAAAATATAATGATTGGGATCTGGTGATTGAAAAGTCAATGAAGAAAGATCCAGAGATTAATATGTTATTAGGGATACAAAGCACAAAATGATACTTGAAAAATTTAATCATATAAATGAAAACATATTATGTGACTTAGGAGAAGTTGGTTATCAAGAGATTAAGGCGAATTCCCATAATGAAAAACTAAGGGGAATAGGAGCTATTATTGATAATATGCTCATTGCTTTTGCGGTTGTAGATGAGAAGCTACAATTAGTAATTGATGGAGAGGTATTTGATACTGAAAACCTTTCATTTGAATATGCTCATAACGCTAACTCAACTACAACGTTTTCAGTAACAGGTAGTGAGATGAAGAAATCAATTACTTATCCATCATGGTGGTGTCATTCTCCGATACCAGTCGTGGCGTTTGAGGCTGATGATGACGAAGAGGATTTTTGTGCATATATAATTCTAATGATGCAATCAAGTAAGCGTATTGAACAAATCTGTAAAAAATACAGTTAGAGTTTTTAGTTGATACATGATGCAGGGGAAGACAACGTGTAAGAAATTAACTTCCCTGAACAGACCACCCACAGTTAAAGTTTGTGAAAAATAATAGCCCACTCATAACAGACTTCGCCTATAAATCGGCTCTCCACAACTTTTATAGCTATATAAATGGCAAAGTCAGTGCTTACCTTGCGATTGAAGTGATATTACTGATTGCGACAGCTTTGTTTACCGCAGGCACTGGCACCGCCGCCCGCGCCAGTATGCTGATGGCTAAATTGTCAGCCAGCACCGCCAAAGCCGCAAGTGCAAATAACAAAATACAACACGCTCAATCCGCTATTCATGCATTGAGCAAAACTGTGGATGATTTTGTGCACTGTAGCGAAAAACTAAAAAATTTGGGTGAAAAGCTGATGAAAGCCAGAAACAAAGGCGTTGTCACGTCTTCATCTGGCAAAACCACGTTAGTTAGGAAAAAAGACAGCGAACAACGCAACCAACGTTGCCGTTTGTGCAAAAAAACTGACCATGTAACCCCACGCAGTTTAAGAGGCAATGCGAAGAAAGATAAGCTATACCCCAACAGAATGCAGCGTGCTGTGAAACACGACAAAGACCACCCCATTAATAACGGTATTCACATGGCCGCGCATCATTTGATATCAGCTAAAGCAGTGGAATTATCCGAGCTTGGCGACCTTTTAGAACATCGTGGCTACGATATCAATTTATTAGAAAATTTAGTTTATCTACCAAGCACCTTTGAGGGTGCTTGCCAGTTACGAGTTCAACTACATAAGGGTGACCATACTTATGCGCTACCCGGTGAGAAGCCATATCATGAGCAGGTAAAAAGTATGGTAAAAAAATTAGAGGCTTACCTTGAAAAGTGCCCTGCTAACGGACAAGGTAACAATAACGTGATAGCAAAAATGAATAGGTTAAGTATTGAGGCGTTGATGTTAATAGCTGAATTTAGAGTCCCATTGACTTCTATATTTAGAAATTTTAAGCCCTCCAGCAAAGTAGGCTGTTCAAACCATGTCCGAGTGCCAGATAGTCAGGGAAGCCTAGCTAGATGCCACCATGAACGAAATCACGTAGGGCAAACTCATTTTCTCAACCCGCATGCAGAACACAATAAAGTACCGAAAGAGATAACCTACACAAAATCTTATTATCAACTTAGTGTAAAACGTTAAAACCGGAGAAGCCATGAGCAATTATGACGATGAATACTACATCGTATTAAATGATTATAATGAAAATACAATTTACCTAAAACCATTAAAAAAAACTGCTGACCGACGTTATAGCTACAAAAAATTGACACTAGGACAAGAGCCACTATTTTTTGAGAATGGCTATAAAGAAGAAGCGATTGAAAAAGGTATTAGCTTACCTGTCACGGATGTATTGATGGATGGTGTTACTCCAGTTATTACTACCAAGCTAAGGGATAAGATTAAGCATATCGACTTTAAAGTGATGCAGCTTTATCCCTCAGTGTATATTGATGATATGGAAAAGTGGCATGAAAATTACTGGTGCATGAATTTTTGGGAAGAAGTTGATTACTGGGATAAAGAAAAATCGAAGTTATCAAAAACTAGTCGTGAAGCCTTGGAACTAGACCCTGATGAAATAATAATAAGTATTTATAAATATGTATTAGATGTTGAAAAGTTAGATAAAGTGCCATTAGCAGAAAGGCTTATATTTAAGATGGATAGAGGGATGGGTTATATTTTCATTCACCAATCAATTGCTGACATTCTGATGGCGGAAAATCCAACAGGTATCAAGTTAGTGAAAGTGTCTGATTTTGAAGAAGGTAAACAGTTTTAAGTAATTGCATGTTATTTAGAAACGTTAAACCATCCAGCCCTCTAGTCATGAGGGCTAAGATAAAAAAGTTAAAATATCAGAAGTACAAGACAGAGTGGGTCGCTGTTATCACGATCGCAATCACCAAGGGCAAACGCACTATTTGAGCCCTTATGCTGGCAAGAATAAAAGCCCAAAAGAAATTACCTACACAAAATTTTATTATCAACTTAGCGTAAAGCGTTAATACAGGAGTAATAATGAGCAGTTATAATCACGATTATTTTATTGTACTAAACGATTATCATGAGAATACTATATATGCAAAAGCACTTAAAAAGTCTGCTGATAGAGATTATGAATTTGAAAAGTTAACGCTAGGTCAAGATCCGTTATTTTTTGAAAATGGATATAAAAAAGAAGCAATCGAAAAAGGCATTAATTTATCTGTTACTGACGTGTTAATGAATGGCGTATTTCCAATTATTAACACTAGGCTCCGAGATAAAATTAAACACATAAAATTTAAAGGTATGCAGCTTTATCCTTCAGTTTATATTGATGATAAAGATCAGTGGCACGAAGATTATTGGTGCATGAACTTTTACGAAACAGTTGACTGTTGGGATAAGCAAAAATCTAAAACTGAAAAATTTACTGAAGAGCAAATGCAAAACCCCGATTACTTAGAGTTTGCAGATATATACAAATATGTTTTGGATGAAAAAGTATTAGATGGTATTCCACTTAAAGACCGCCTTATTTTTAAAATGGATGGTGGTGTTGATTACATTTTCATACATCAATCTATCGCTAACATTCTTATGGAAGATAATCCAACAGGTATCAAGTTAGTGAAAGTGTCTGATTTTGAAGAAGGCATGCAGTTTTAGTAATCATGTAAATAATTAATATCGCTAGATGCTACGAGATGCTCCGAACAAAATCACATGCGCGCGCTGGTGATGAATACTAGCACTGCTGCTTGAAGCTATTTCTGAGCATTACAACACTAACACCGATGTATTACGCCCGTTATCTTTCGCTTGATAGAGGGCGGAAGCCGCTGCTTCGATCATCGCTTCATAATCTGAATATTTCGCTTGGTAAGCGGTTACCCCAATGCTCACCGTGGTGTGAATTTCAGCAGATTGATAATGTGTGGGGTGGGCTTGCACAAAATTGCAAATTCGCTCTGCAACTTCAGCAGCACTTGAAGCATCGGTAAGTGGCAATAAAATAGCGAACTCTTCTCCTCCATAACGCCCAACTATATCGCAGTCACGCAGCAATGAGCGAATATGTTGTACTTGATTTTGTAGCACTGAGTCCCCTGCTTGATGACCATATTCATCATTAATGTTTTTAAAGTGATCAAAGTCTAACAAGAGCAAAGCAAGGGGCTGGTTATAACGATAACTTCGCTCAAATTCTTCTTGGCATCGTTGTTCCCAATAACGGCGATTGAACACTTCAGTTAGTGCATCAATACGCTTTGCTTTTTCAAGCTGCTTTAAAGTGTTAATTAACTCTTGCTGGTATCGGCTTTCAGCCGTGGCATTTTCAATAAATATAGTAATATGAGTGACGCTATTATCGTTAATAATAGGGTGAAAATAGCAATTCTGAGTCATTACTACATCTTCACTGAGAGCATCATCTGGTTGTAGCACTTCATTTGCGGAATGGCTAGCGGAGTCATTATTTGGCGTAGCTGGCATTTTAAAAATAAATTGTCGTTGTTCCCACTTACTTTCAACAACATCGTTTATATCGGTGGTTACCCACAGTTGTTCAAATTTTCGTTTTAACCACACTTTTGGTGCCGTTGGAAAAATATCAAAGACCGACTGTCCACTAACATCTTCTTCAGATAAGCCTGTGTACTTAGCAAGGTATGGGTTCCAAAAACAAATCTGATGATTTCGATCGATGATCATAACACCTTGCTTTAATGCGTGATAAATATTGCAGCTTAAATTAGTGTTAAAATCCGTCATCAAATACCGTTACTCGTCATAATCACTTAAGATGTCGTCTAAAACGAGCTGAATACGTTTAATTGCATCGTTTGGAAACAGCAACACCATACGGCAATTAAAGGACAATTTTTCTACTTGATATGCAATTTCGATTTCTAGTGCATAATCCCAAGTAAAGAGTAAATCATTCAGCTGTTGTAATGGTTGGTTAGGATCGACTTGATGTAAACGCGGTGCATTATAAGAAAACGACTGCTCTAACTGCTCACTAAATGTATTTAAGAACGCGGTATTGATGATGGCACTTACATCAAGAAGAATATTATGATTGTCATCTGGTGCTATTTGGTGTTCAGCCGAAGGCAATTGTGTGAAGTCAACGTTGGGGAAAAATAATAAGGTGTCGCCACGTATTTCGTCACTTAAAAAAGATTGGCTAACAGTAGAAAAGTGTTTTTTATCTTCTATTAAAGCGCTGTCATCTTCTGCGTCATGCTCTAATGCCAATTTTTTATACAATAAGGTAGGTTTAACTAAGCGCATTGCGGGAACATTAATATTCACTAGCGCCGAAAGATAGCGAGCTAACGTGTTACTTGCTTGCCCAGTAGCGAGGTTTACAATTTCTTGTAAGCAATCTTTTTGATCGGGTGATAGCTCAACATTCATTAAATTAATCCATACAATTTGAGAATTTCGTGTAACTTCTCGGCATTAACGGGTTTTTGAATAAATGCAAGCGCACCTAACGACATCACTTTCTTTTTCATTTCCGGCTGAATGTCAGCAGAAATAACAACCACAAAGCAGTCCATTTGGTCTTTTTTAACCACCTCTAACACACCAACGCCATCAAGCACTGGCATTGTTAAATCTAAAAATAACACGCCGATTTCTTTCGAGCGTAAAATATCCACAGCTTCTTGCCCATTGGTTGCCATAGAAATATCTACGTCCCAATCTGCTGGCAAGCTCTTCTTAACTTGCTTACGTGCCATATTTGAATCGTCACAAATTAAAATAGGTAACGCCATGAACTTTCTTACCTTTAAATTAAAATCACCACTGGTTTATAACATAAGCACAAAAAGGATAAAACCCAAAAGTAGACAACACGTTAACTAACTTAACTGTGCTGTTTATCTCATGTCTTGTAATGCATACTTAGCAGCGTCTAATAACAGTTGCTCGTTCAGTCTAACTTTATAATTTGGATTTGCATATTGAAAATGTACTAGCCCTTGCCTATCAATAATAAAGACTGCTGGCACTGGTAAAGCAACCCGGCTGTCATTTTTAATATCAACAAAGTCCACACCTAAACGAGAACGGTACATTTGTGCTGTTTTATCATCTAAAAAGTAGGCTAAGCCTAGCGATTTAGCGAGAGTTAATTGGTTATCTGCTAATAATTGATACTTTAATTCACTTTTAGCTTTTGTTTTGTTCTGATTGGGCGCACTTTCAGGTGCTACGCCTATTAACTGGTATCCCATTGCCACCAAATCCGATTCTATTTTTTGCAACCGATTAAGTTGTGCGTTGCAGTAAGGGCACCACCCACCACGATACACAATTAACACTGTTGACTTATTAGCGAACATGTCGTGCAGGCAACTTTTTTTATTATTACTGTCGGGTAAGCAAATATTCTCAACTGTCATTCCCGGTAACAACGGTTTAATATCTGTTGGACTATCATAAATGTTAAACGCTGCTTGCTGCGCATGCACATTAAATGACAGTAAAATAATTATAAAACCAATTACATTTCCAAACAGGTAGGTCGTCGCCTTTCTCATTCTTAACTCCTCATTTTTATCTATCACTCGAACACCTCACCTAAGCGATTAAAGTGTCGATAATCTAATTGTAGTAATGTGAACGTGCTTTCTAAGTTTAAATTTCGAGAATAGGAACTAAATTATGAATTTACCTAGAAAAAAGCGATGATTTATGTCGTATTTTTTGTTTTTTTTAGTAAAGTCAGGCTAATATCTTTAGTATTAGCATTAAAATAATAGCAGCTTAGCGGCAACAGGTTAACGAATGCAATTGACGAGTCTGTCTAAAAAACTACTTACAAACGTATTATCTGTGTATTTTATTCTTACACTTGTCGTAACCTGCGGACAAATTTTTGCTGAATATTTCAATACTAAAAACCATATTTCTGGTGAATTAAATACCTTACAAAAAACATTTAGTGGCAGTTTAACGCGCGCAATATGGGAACTAAACGAGCAACAAGCATTAACAATTGCTGAAGGCTTACTCGCAATTCCTATGATTGAAGGGGTTGTTGTTAGAGATGATAACGGTGTAGTCATGTGGCAATTAGGCCGCACCTTGGAAACCGAATACTACAGCAGTAAAAGTCTTGCGAATGAAGGTGTCACACTAGAAGATCCAACCTCTGGGCTATTTGGCTATACCTTTCCACTTATTTTTGAATTTTCTGAACGCGCAACGTTAGTTGGCGATGTATCTCTATTTTCAAGTAGAGACATTGTTGTCGATCGCATATTAGTTAGTATTTATTTTATGATTGGTAATGCCATGATTAAAACAACCTTTCTGATCTTACTATTTTTACTTGCATTCAGAAGGCTATTAACCGAGCCACTTAAAGAAATAACAGGACAAATTGAAGAGCTTGAAATGGATCATTTGGAAGGCACGCAATTAGTTGTGCATACTGATGAATATAACGAGCTAAAAATTATTGAGCAAGCATTCAATAAATTGATTGGTAAAGTGCTGGAATATAAAGACGACTTGGAAAGCACTCAGCGTAAGTTATTACAAAGTAATGAACAGTTAGATCAACAGAACATCACGCTGGAACAAGAGGTAGCACGCAAAACATCGACACTCAGCCAAGCCATGATGGATTTACAACAGCAAAAGTTTGAGCTAGAAAAAAATCAAAAAGATTTACACAGCGAAATAGATTTACGCTCTAAACGTGAAAATGAACTAACCGATAAACAGGCCGAACTAGAAAAAACAGTAGAAGACTTAAAACGCGCTCAAGACCGCTTAGTACAGTCAGAAAAAATGGCCGCACTAGGAGGGTTAGTAGCAGGCATCACTCATGACGTGAATACACCCGTGGGAATTGGAGTAACAGCTACATCCTACTTAGATGAACGCTTACAGGTAATTGACCGCGAGTTTAAAGATAAAAAACTAACTGCCGTGCAAATGGAAGCTTTTATTGATGATGCCAAACAAAGCGTGCAACTTTTATCAACTAACTTGCAACGCGCTTCCGAGTTAATTGCAAGCTTCAAACAAATAGCGGTGGATCAAACAAGTGAAGCAGTTCGCATGATTAACATGAAGCAATATGTTGAGGAAATCATTCGTTCTCTGCGTCCTAAACTAAAGAAAACCAAACACCATATTACGTTAAATTGTCCTGAAAAATTACAGTTAAGCTTACCAGCTGGTGCCATTTCGCAAATCTTCACCAACCTTATTTTAAACTCATTAATTCATGGCTTTGAAGGTAAAGAAGAGGGACGCATTGAAATTGAAATCGCTGAAATTAATGAACATATTGAGATTAAGTACACAGACGATGGCAATGGCTTAAATCCAAAGCAATTATCTAAATTATTCGACCCTTTCTTTACCACTAAACGCGAACAAGGTGGCAGTGGTTTAGGTACTCATATTATCTATAATTTAGTTAGACAGTCACTTAATGGTGAGATAACGGCTGAAAGTGAACCTAAGAAAGGGTTAACCTACCACATCATTATTCCTAAAAAGCAAAACTAAAAAACAGCACATAAACTAATGCCTTTTACCTTGCGTTGGGCTATGATGCACAGCCTTTTTGTCTACTGGAATATAGCTTATGTGGTTTTCAAATCTTTACTTTTACCGTTTTACTAAACCATTTGAATTATCTGCTGACGAGCTAGATAAACGACTTGAAGCAAATATTTTTTCACCTTGTGGTAGCCAAGATATCGCAAAGTTTGGCTGGGTTAATGCGTTAGGAAAATACGGACAAACTTTATCTCACTCTGCTGCGGGTAACTTATTGTTATGTGCAAAACGAGAAGAAAAAATTCTACCTACCGCAGTTATCAATGATATGCTCGCCGAAAAAGTAGAAGCGATTGAATTAAAAGAGAGCCGCCCTGTTAAAAAGAAAGAAAAAGACACATTAAAAGAAGACATTATTCACCAACTTCTGCCACGTGCTTTTTCTAAATCTAGCTTGTTATATGGCTATATAGCTCCTCAGCATGATTTACTTGTGATAAACAGCTCTAGCGCGACTAAAGCGGAAGAGTTTATGGCCATGTTGCGCAAATGTGTAGGTACATTACCCGTAGTGCCCGTTCAACCAGAGCAACCGTTATCCATTATGATGACAGACTGGTTAAAGTCTCAAAACTTACCAGCCGGATATGAATTTGGCAGTGATGCAGAATTAAAGTCTACTGACGAAGAAGAAGCTGTGGTTAAATATAAACAGCAAGATTTGGGCTCTGATGAAATTCAGTTGCACATTGAACACAATAAACTTGTTACTAAACTAGCACTACTTTGGCATGACAATGTGAACTTTATGCTAGCTGATGACTTCTCGTTAAAACGCATTAAATTTACTGACTTGCTGAAAGAGCAAAATGAGGATATCCCTAAAGAGGATATGGCCACAAAACTGGATGCTGACTTTGCGCTAATGTCTGGCGAAATTAATATGCTATTAAATGAGTTAATTGAAATTACCGGCGCTAAAGAAGTCGATATTACAGCTTAAACCTCAAAGTAAGCACTGCGCTTAGCATAAAAACGTAAAAAGGAGGCTTAGCCTCCTTTTTCATAAATATCATAAAAGCTTACGCAAATACGCTTCTTACATCAGCTAATAACGTCTTGAAATCATCGTCTTCAAATACACTAGGTGAACTAATGACCCCTTTTTCAATGCACGTTTGCATTAATTGCTCGTTGTCTTTCTTTTTCATTACGCCAATACTCATTGCGCCTAATCTAACAAAGTCAACGTAGGCTACTTCATCAGGCTGATAATCCATGTCACGCCAGCATTCCGCCACTACTACAAAGTCTTCTTTAAAGCCCCATTCACGCATGATAGCGCCACCAATTTTACCTGCTAAATTTTTAATTGCTTGCTCAATAAACTCTGGGTTAGCGAATACATCTTCATGGTTTTCGGCTTCGGTAAGAATCGGTAACACACCAATATTATGCACTAACGCTGCAAGCGTAATGGTGTCTAAGTTTAAGGATGTATGTTTATGTTCACGCAAATACAGCTGTAGCATTGTAATCGCCACGGCAGCGGCATCGACTGTTTTCTGCCATGACTTATCTAAATAGGTTTTTACCATGGGATTTTTTGATTCAAACAATTGCTCCATCGCCATCGCAGTAACAATATTTTTAATTTGCTTCAAACCAATGCGAGTTACTGCTTGATTAAGCGACTCAACTTTTACCGAACGCCCCATAAACGCACTGTTTGCTACCTTAATCATGCGAGCCGATAGTGCTGGGTCTTGACTAATTACATCACCAATTTGATTTAAGTTTACATCTGGATCATCGGCGGTCTGTCTTACTTTTACCGCAATTTGCGGCAATGTAGGCAATACTATTGCATCGTTATTAATTTTTTCTACCAAAATCGTAAGTAGCGCATTTTCTGTCGACATAAAACTATCCTTTAGATAAATCAAAACTGACTAACATTGAAACTACTGTTGCTGTTATCGCTTGGGTTTACACATCAAAAAGTCACGCAAACAGCGTCCATTTATGTTCCCCAACTGGTTGAAAAATTCTTGTTCGAATAAAAATATTCCATAACTTTAAGTTAGCTCAGAATCACTCATAAGCCAAGTTAGCGATCAATAATATGTTGTCACTTTATTGATTTTATTATCTTTATATAAATCGCTTTAGTTGGCGATAAAATCTGTGCGCTGAAAGGGGTTCTTTGTTACTTCTTTACAGGATATACTTTTTGGCCAAATCAAAAAGTGGTAGTTAGCTCTGCATACATGCAAGTGAGTTAACGTTTCTAATAAGATTAAATAAACAGGGTTTTTCATGAAATTGTCAAAAATTGCTATCGCAATGACGCTGGCCTCAGGCGTATTTATTACAGCGTGTTCACCAAATAATAAAAACGAAGAAAACACAGCAAACACGAGTATAAGTGCAACGGCCGAACAACATAATAAAAATCCTGCCCCAAAAAAAGAGAATGCAGCAGACAGCCTGGGGTTAAAGGCAGAATTCGAAGACCGCTTAAACATATATAAGTCAGTCACACTTTCTGCATCATTATCAAGCTTAAGTGACAATCAGAAGAAAATGTTGGCAAAGCTAATTGATGCCTCAAAAATTATGGATGATTTATTCTGGAAACAATCTTTTAGCCAAAACAAACAAGACTTTTTAGACAAAGTAGTCGATCCTGAAGTGCGTAACTTTGCCGCTATTAACTACGGCCCTTGGGATAGATTGGCTGGCGATGAAGCATTTTTGCATGGTTTTGAAGAGAAACCACTTGGCGCTCAATTCTATCCTTCAGATATGACTAAAGAAGAATTTGAAGCCGCTGACTTTGCTGACAAAAAAGGCTTATATTCAATTGTTGAACGTGACAAAAATGGCAAGCTTATCAGCGTACCTTATTCACAAAAATACAAGACAGAACTTAAGCAAGCTGCCGACTTATTAAAGCAAGCTGCTAAGCTAGCTGATGATAAATCATTTGCAAACTATCTAAACATGCGTGCGGAAGCGCTTGTTACAGACCAATATCAAGCATCTGATATGGCATGGATGGACATGAAAACCAACCCAATTGATGTGGTGATTGGTCCAATTGAAACATACGAAGATCAGTTATTCGGCTACCGTACTGCATTTGAATCTTATGTACTTGTTAAAGATCTTAGTTGGAGTGAAAAACTAGAAAAGTTTGCCGCTTTCTTACCTGAGCTACAACGCAACTTACCTGTAAAAGAGCAATACAAAACTGAAACACCGGGCTCTGATGCTGATCTAAATGCTTATGATGTTATTTACTATGCAGGACATTCAAATGCAGGCAGTAAAACTATTGCTATTAACCTGCCAAATGACGAACAAGTGCAATTAGAAAAAGGCACTCGTCGCTTACAGCTTAAAAATGCCATGCGCGCTAAATTTGACGAAATTTTAATGCCAATTGCAGACGAGTTAATTGTGCCTGAACAGCGTAAGCACATCACCTTTAATGCATTTTTTGCTAATACTATGTTCCACGAAGTCGCTCATGGCTTAGGGATCAAAAATACAATTAATGACAAAGGCATGGTTCGCCAAGCATTAAAAGAACATGCATCGGCATTAGAAGAAGGTAAAGCAGATGTACTGGGCCTTTATATGATTTCTCAATTGCTAGACAAAGGCGCAATCACTGAAGGTAAACTAGAAGACTACTACGTTACTTTTATGGCTGGCATATTCCGCTCAGTGCGTTTTGGTGCTAGCTCTGCTCACGGTAAAGCAAACATGATCCGCTTTAACTTCTTTAATCAACATGGCGCTTTTAGCCGCGATGAAAATGGATTATACAAAGTTAATATGGAAAAAATGCAGGATGCTGTTAACGCCCTATCAAGCTTGATTCTAACCTTACAAGGGGACGGAAATTATGATGGCGTTGCACAGTTGGTAAAAGATAAAGGTGAGATCAAGCCAGCATTAGCAAGCGACCTTGAGCGCTTAGCAAAAGCAAAAATTCCGGTAGATATTACCTTTGAACAAGGTAAAGAGGTATTGGGCTTAAAGTAAGTTAGAAGCCTTCTTAACGGAAGAAAAGGTGCTAATAACATCAGTTTTAGCACCTTTTCTTATTCTAAGCACTTCAGGTTAAGCAATGTCTGTTGATGCGCGCTTAAAATCTTCTAAATATTGGGCTAGCGGCATAAAAACAATTAACGATACCATAAAGGTCAACCACGTTTGCGTGATCATCTCATAAACGGTATAACCACCGCCTGTATATTCAAAAAACATCACAATAAGCAATAAACTAGGGCGTGTTGACCTTTCTAGGTCAAATTTTGTTCAATCTAAACGTTTTTTGATCGCGGCGTGACAAGTGTAGCTTGGTTATTCCAAGTAAGCGCGTCACAACAAAGAGCAAGAAACGTTTAGATGAACCCAAAGGCAGCGCTTGTTTGCCATTTATACTGCGTTATCGCAGTTGCGTGTGGAATAACCACACTTTACCTGCTCTGTCTTGTATAAATGACAAACAAACTGCTGCAAAAATGACCTCGAAAGGTCAACACGCCCTAATTGAACAACAATAATCACTTTCCATAAAAGCGCATTAAAATAACGCCGCTCAAATGCCACACCAAAAGAAGCTATTAAGCAAAACACATCTATTAACAATATGAATACAGAGATAAATGTTGGATGCGTAGGCCTTAAAATATCAGGCATCGTAAACATGTTATATAGTTCAAATATGCTGAGTAATAATGAAGCTAAGAAGATAATTTTCCATCTGAGGTAGTGTTTAGAAATCTGTGTCATTTCAGTAAAATGTTTAAAACAGGAATGACACATGACTCAAGATTTCGATTTCAATAAAGCTTTAGAGCAACTTCAATCTGGAAAAGGCCTTACTGGTAAAGATGGTGTACTCACCCCACTCATCAAACAACTCACTGAAGCGGCACTCAAGGCCGAACTTGAACAGCACCTCGAAACCGATTCCCAGCCTAATCGTAAGAATGGTAGCAGTAAGAAGACGGTTAAATCGACACTGGTGAATTTGAATTAGAAACGCCTAGAGACCGAGCTGGCTCATTTGAGCCGCAACTCGTCAAGAAAAATCAAACCAAGCTCTCCGACGAAATCGACCGTAAGATCTTATCTATGTTTTCGCGTGGCATGAGTTACCGAGATATTCGTGGCCATGTCGAAGACATGTATGGCATCGAGGTGTCTGAAGCAACCATTACTGGTGTAACCGACCGCTTAATCCCAGAGCTAAAGGAGTGGCAGCAACGCCCCTTAGACACGCTCTATACCTTCGTTTGGCTCGATGCCATTCACTATAAGATTAAAGAAAATGGGCGTTACGTCAGCAAAGCAATCTACACCATCTTGGGCTTAAATGTTGCTGGCAAGAAAGAGCTATTAGGCTTGTACTTATCGGAATCGGAAGGTGCCAATTACTGGCTCTCAGTGTTAACCGACCTGCACAATAGAGGCGTTAAAGATATTCTCATTGCCTGTGTCGATGGGCTTACTGGCTTCCCTGAAGCAATTACAGCTATCTACCCAGATACTGAAGTCCAGCAATGTGTCATCCATCAAATTCGCAATTCGATGAAGTACGTGGCCTCTAAACACCAGAAAGCCTTTATGGCCGATCTCAAGCCCGTATATCGAGCCGTCAGCAAAGAAGCTGCGGAAATAGAATTGGATAAGCTAGAGGCCAAGTGGGGCCAACAATACCCGATTGTCCTCCGCTCTTGGCGCAACAAGTGGCCGAATCTGTCGGTCTACTTCAAGTACCCAGAGTACGTTCGTAAGGCGATTTACACGACGAACGCGATAGAAGCCGTACACCGCCAATTCCGAAAATTGACCAAAACTAAAGGCGGTTTTCCGAATGAAAACAGCTTGCTAAAACTGCTGTATGCTGGGATATTGAACGCGTCTAAGAAGTGGACAATGCCAATCCAAAATTGGAATATGACATTGTCACAGCTGGCGATCCATTTCGATGGTCGCTTGGATGATGTCTTGGATATCTAATAGAGATTAACTGACACAGAATTCTGAACGCTCTCCCATCTGATTCTGCTTTTCATTTCACGCTCACATTTGCCTACTTTCATTAGCATTTAACTTTTCTATATATATTAAACATTTAACCTTATAGGCATGCAATAGCCAATAATGAATTAACAGGATTGAATAAATTCAATAAAAACACTATTGAGAATCATTATCATTTGCACTACAATTCATTTCACGTTGTGCGCATTGGCTTTTTTATTAGCCGTTAAAGTGCAAATTACATTGCTTACATCATTTATAAACAAGCTATAAACTGGAATAACAATAATGGATACGCGTAATACCTTTAAAACTCTTGATGCATCCCCTTCTCTTTCATCAAGCAGTGCTTCTTATTCTCACCTTTCTAAACGCCATGCGTTATCAAAAATTACGGCTTCAATTTTGGGCTTATCGATGCTATCTGCTGCACCTTATGCAATTGCAGACACCGCTAGTGATGAAGAAAAAGACATTGAGCGCATTGAAGTTATTGGCCAACCAAATAAGTTTGGCGCACTTAAAAGCGATACTCCATTACTTGAAACTGCTCGTTCGGTTTCAATTGAAACGTCACAGCAGTTTTATGAAAAAGGCGCGTTAACCTTAGATGATAGCTTAACCTACTCTGCTGGTGTTGTAGCCGACGCCTATGGGTTTAGCACCCGTGGTGACTTTATAAAAATTCGTGGCTTTGACGCACCAGAATACCGAGACGGCATGCAATCACTCAGTGGTAATTACAATAACACTCGTCCAGAACTGTATACGTTAGAGCAAGTTGAAGTATTAAAAGGGCCTGCATCGGTATTATTTGGGCCTGGTTCACCAGGTGGTATTGTTAACATTATTACTAAGCGCCCGGGCACTAAAACGGATAATGAAGTGGTAATGCAAATGGGTAGTTTTGATCGCCAGCAAATCGCAACCGATCTTAACTATTCTACCGACGATAACTTTTTTGATGCACGATTTGTTGGATTATACCGCCAAGGTGATACGCAAATTGAGCAGATTAATGATGATTCGTTAGTGCTGGCGCCTTCTTTTAAATTCAATTTGTCAGATGTGACCCAAATTACTATTCTAACCGACTACGCAAAACGCGATAGTGACTCTGCTCACCAGTTTTTACCTATTTCAGGTTCGTTAACACCTACCGCGTCAGGCCAAACTATTGATCCTCTTTTATTTACTGGTCAGCCCGGCTTTAACCAATACGATACTGAATCTTGGTCTGTTAGCTTGTTAGCAGAGCACCAATTAAACGAAACTTGGGCGTTTGATTTAAGTTCACGCTACCGTGATGGTGAATCGACTTACAAACAGGCGTGGGTTTCGTTTACAGGAACAGGCAACCCACGTTTTGACGCAGCAGGTAATGGCGCCAGAAGCTGGTATCAAGCTAATGGACAATCAGAACAATTTCAGTTTGACGCCAGAGCGCGCGCTAATTTCGATACAGGCGAGATTGAGCATAGAATGTTAATTGGTGCTAGCCATCAGAAAATAGATAATCGTACCGACAAGGTATTTGTTTACGGATATGACCGCGCAACAGGTATGCCAGTTGGAGGGATTTTTAATGTATTTAACCCTACTTACGAAAACGTTGATAACATTATTGAGCAATTACCTGAGCCGATTACAGGAACACCAACGCAAGACAATATCTTAGGTTTATATATTCATAATGAAATGACTTACAATAACTTCATTGTAAATGCAGGCATCCGCTATGACGAAGTTGAAAAAGAAGAAAACAGCGGCACTAGTAACGAATATGCGACCAGTATAAGTTTAAGTGCGTTATATCACTTTGATATTGGTCTTTCACCTTACATTAACTTCTCTGAGTCTTTTACACCCGTTGTAGGTGTAGACAGTACTACAGAGCAAGCCATGCGCTCTCAAGAAGGTGAACAATGGGAAGCTGGTGTTAAATACCAGCCACAAAATACCAGTCACTATATGACGCTAGCGTATTTTGATATTGAATTAAGCAACTTACCTAACCCAAATGCGTTGCCTTACGTGCCCGCATCACAACAGGAAGGCGTTTCTACCGTTACAGGCGTAGAGTTTGAAGCCAACTTAGTATTTAATAATTGGAAAGCGGAAATCAATCTATCAGCATTAGATAGTGAAGAACAGAATGGATTCCAACGCTCAAGTATTCCAGATCAACAAGCCTCTATTTGGGTTCGTCATGATTTTGCACAACCTGCATTAGAAGGGTTATATACTGGTTTTGGTGCTCGCTATATTGGTGAATCTGAAAGTACCGATATTAACAGGCGCACTTCGGAGTATTTAACCGTTACGACTCCAAGTTATACCGTTTTAGACCTAACCGTTGGTTACCAGCTAACTAATTGGGACTTAACGCTAAGTGCACGTAACTTAACTGACAAGCAGTACTATGCAACCTGCCTAGCACGCGGCGACTGTTACCCAGGTGAAAAACGCAGTATTGCTGCTACTGCCAGCTACCGTTTCTAAGCGTTAGACTTACTAATGAAAAAAACAGCGTTTAAATTGCATTCATGGCTTGCCATGAGTGCAATTATTCCTCTGTTAATCATTTCTTTTACAGGCAGTATTTTAGTCTTTAAGAAGGAAATTGACGCGCTATTAATGCCAAATAGCGCGACGCTTTCTGTTCAATCATTTACCCAAAATAGTACGTCCGAACACTTACTGACTTCGCGTCAGTCATTAAACTCATTACACAACACCGTTAAACACGCGTTTCCAGAATACCATTTAGCATCATGGGAACTATTTGATAACCACACCGATCCCGACATTGTCTATTTAGTAAAAAATAATACCTTTGATTTTTACAAAATATTTCTTAATCCTTACCAAGGTACTATTCTCAGTGAACCTGTTTCGCTGACACACTACTTAACTGATTGGCTATTAGAGCTGCATTACACATTCTTGGCAGAAGAAATTGGCGCAGTTATTGGTGCGGCCTATGCGATGATATTAATCATCTTAGGCATCACAGGCATTATTATGCACTCACGTTTTTATAAGACCCTTTTTACGCTGCGCCTTAAGCGTGCTAAAAAAGTGTTGTTTAGTGATATTCATAAATTCATTGGTATAGTCGCCTCGCCAGTGTTGTTGATCTTGGGTTTAACTGGCGCCTACTGGAATGTGGCAGGTGTGATTCATGACTTAGAAGAGCATGAACATCATCACAAATATGTAATGAATACGCCACGTTACAATCACAACCTCTCGCTGGATGCACTGGTAGAAAATGCACAATCTCGCGTGCAAGGTTTGACGGTAACCTATCTATCACTTGCCTATGAACCAGGCAAACAGATTGGGCTTTATGGCCGAGTGCCAACCAGCAACCCGTTACTGAGTGATTATGGCAGTGGCGCTCAGTATCACCGCCAAACAGGTAGCTTTATCTCTTTATGGGACATTCGACAGCGTAATGCAATACCTAAAATACTCGATAGTTTTAGAGCATTACATTACGGTACATTTGGTGGACTAATCACTCGTATTATTTGGTGTGCGCTAGGTGCTGCACCTATTATTTTAGGTATTACTGGCAGTTACTTATGGCTTGCTAGAAGAGCCAGAAAACGAAAAGCGAAACATCAACGAAAACAAATTAATTTACAACAGCAATCTGTTTAACGGTTTCAACACAAAAATAACAAAGGAAAAATCATGAAAATGCGCGCTACACTTATTGGTATGACTACCACCTCATTATTGGCTTCTGCAATGCTATTTATTGGTACCGCTTCAGCTCATGGCGAGTCTGAAAAAGTTTGGGCTAATTATCAAGACTTAGCACAAGAGTTGATGACCGATGTCGACACCAAGCCATTAAATGCAATTAACGAGAAAGCAAAAGACTTAACCAAACTTTCTACTCGTTTATTGCCGCATTTTGTAAAAAGACAAAGTGAGTGTGAGGCTTATATCAATGCAGCCATTGATGCTAGCGACAACATGATGAAGCTGACTCAAGAGGAAATTGAGCGCGATTATCACGCTGACGGCAAACTGCCGCCTATGAAAAAAGCATCGTGCTATCACGCAAAAGACTTATTAGTTCACCCTGCGACAGTAGCGGTAATTTCTGCAACAATGCAAGACTCGGTTTCAACTAGGCAGCAATTAAAAGCAGAATTAGCAGAAGTGCTAGAACATTTTGAAGAGGTTAAACGCGCAGCAGTGCAGCATTAATGCAGCCTTCTGCTAATAAATTAGAGTTAATTAGAGGGTGTTCAACATTCGGAACTCCCTCTAACGCAATTAAATAGGGTGATGTTGCAAATATTCGCTAATCTTATCTGTTATTTTTACTAGCGCGTCATCGGTATACGCAATTACTGGATGTGCTCCCCAAATGGGCGCAGGCCAGCTAATATCTGACTTAAACCTGGCAACATGATGAATGTGTAGCTGACTAACCACATTCCCTAACGCAGCAATGTTTAACTTATCTGGCTCAAACAAACTTGTTAGCATTTGGCTAACGTAATTAGATTCAACTAAAAACTGATGCTGCTGGGCAACCGACAGCGCCATTAATTCTAAGGCATGATCAACTCGCGGTACCAAGATGCACCAAGGGTATTGGCTGTCATTCATCAGTAATAATTCACAAAGCGGGAAAGTAGCAAGTTTTACAGTATCGTTTTCTAAACGGGGATCTAACGAAAAGTTTAAATTCATATAGGTATCTTATTATCTTTTATTACCTAAATGAGTGTATCTTAAAATTTTAATAATGATACCCCTGTTAGTCTTAAAGCTCCGAACCAAATCACATATATAAGTTTCGCTACCTTGAATCCTCCGCAATGCCATTGAATCTAAAGCTATTAAATACTACTATCTGTGGCTGATAATCATAATAACCAGCATTTAGAGTGTACCAATGAAAAACTACTTATCTTGCATTGCGCTAGTCAGCGTAATGGGTTCGAGTTATGCTGAAAACCTAACAATAGAACGCATTTTTTCTGATCCCTCACTGAATGGCAAAGCGCCAAAATCATTAAAATACTCACCTGACGGCTCTCGTGTCACTTACTTACAAGGTAAAAAAGAAGACTACAATCGTTTCGATTTGTGGGAATACAATTTAAAGGAAGGCAAAAATAAAATGCTGGTGGATTCGAAGGATATTTTCAGTGGCCCTGAAAATTTATCTGACGAAGAGAAAGCCCGCCGCGAAAGACAGCGTGTGTTTGGTAGCGGCATTATGGAGTACAGTTGGGATAAAGAAGGAAAGGCACTATTATTTCCATTAAATGGCGACTTGTATCACTATCAATTAGCAACTAAAACCACAAAAAAACTAACCGATACTGACGCGTTTGAAACGGACGCTAAGTTTTCACCTAAAGGCAATTATGTTTCTTTTATTCGCGAGCAAAATATTTTCGTGCTTAATGTCGCCTCAGGTAAAGAATTACAGCTAACAACTGATGGTGGTAACTTAATTAAAAACGGCATGGCCGAATTTGTCGCACAAGAAGAAATGGGCCGCATGACCGGTTACTGGTGGTCGCCCGATGAAACAAAAATTGCCTATACGCGCGTAGATGAAACGCCAGTAGAAGCAGTGACTCGTAGCGAGATTTATGCCGACAATATTAAAATGATCCACCAGCGTTACCCCAGTGCAGGAACGCCAAACGTGTCTATTCAATTAGGTATTAAAGGCCTGAATGACACTAAGACAACGTGGGTAGATATTGGCAAAGAAAAAGATATTTATATTCCTCGTGTAAAATGGATGAACGACAGCCAAACGTTAAGTTATCAATGGCAAGATCGCGCACAACAAACACTGAAGCTAAATGCAGCTAACGCAAACAATGGTAAATCGACCACGTTACTAACAGAAAAAAGTGAAACATGGGTTAACTTACATAAAGATTTACGCTTCCTAAAAGATAATAAACACTTTATTTGGGCCTCTGAACGGGATGGCTTCAAACACCTATACTTATACAAAAACAATGGTGAGCTAGTCACACAGCTTACCAAAGGCGAGTGGGTTGTTGATAAGCTACAAGCCATTGATGAGAAAAACAATAAAGTATATTTCACTGGCCGCGCCGACACACCGTTAGAACGCCACTTATATTCTGCATCGCTTAACGGAAAACATGCAAATAACGTAACACGCATTTCTTCACGTAAAGGCTTCCACAGTATTACCTTTGCTAAGGACGCAACCTCATACATCGACAAATATTCAACCATCAACAGCCCTTCACAGGTAAGCTTACACAACGCTAATGGCAAGCGAATCACTTGGTTAGTTGAAAACGCCGTGAACACAGACCACCCACTTCACCCTTACCTGAGTGATTGGATAGAGCCTGAGTTTGGCAAATTAACTGCGGACGATGGTCAAGCCTTACATTATCGTATGTACAAGCCAGCTAATTTTAACGCTAATAAAAAATACCCTGCTTTAGTTTACTTATACGGTGGGCCGCATGCACAAGTGGTTAATAACAGTTGGTCGCGTTATGTGTTATTTTCACAATTTATGGCGCAGCAAGGCTATGTTGTATTCAGTTTAGATAACCGTGGTTCAAACTATCGCGGCACTAAATTCGAAAATCCAATCTATCGCAAAATGGGCAGTGTTGAAGTAGATGACCAAGTCACCGGCGCTAAATTTCTTCAAAGCCTAGACTTTGTTGATAACGACAAAATTGGCGTATATGGCCACAGCTACGGCGGCTATATGACACTAATGACCATGTTTAAAGCGGGAGATTACTTTAAAGCTGGCGTATCAGGTGCACCTGTTACAGATTGGCGCTTATATGACACGCACTACACTGAGCGTTATATGGGCTTAGTGCCGGGTAATGAAGACGTTTACGAAGCAGCATCAGTGTTTCCATACGTAGACGGTTTAAAAGGCCCACTAATGATTTATCACGGCATGGCTGATGATAACGTATTATTCACGCACAGTACGAAGCTGTACAAAGTGCTGCAAGATAAAACATTAGATTTTGAGATGATGAATTACCCGGGTAAAAAACACAGTTTACGCGGTAAGAAAACCCGTATTCATTGGCACAATATGATGATTAACTTCTTTAATCGCCATTTTGATGTAAACCAAGATTAATCTTACATCGTTAATTCACTATTGAAAAAGGGTGTCTGTAGACACCCTTTTAGTTGTAGTTGTATATTCAGCTTCAAGTAGCTAATTGCTCAATAACGCATTACTGCGTTAACACCTTACTGCGCTAACACCTTACTGCATGATAAAGCCGGTAAAAATCACTTGTTCTACTAACGGTTGCCCTGTTAACTCTTCCAGCTTCGCTCGCACATCGGCCAGCGCTTTTTCTTTTAACGCATCCTTACCTTCTACCGTACGTAGCTCATCACCGTTAGCTTGGCTGAACGTAGTGGCGAGTATGCCTTCAATAAAGGGAACATGCTTTTTGGTTAGCTCTTGCGCCGCGGCTCCGTGCACCATCACTTGCACCTTAATTTGTACCAACTTATCTTCTTTTTTTGCGGGTACATGAAATAAAAAAGGACGACGCATAAACACATAAAGTGGCTGCGCTTCTGGGCCTTCTTGGGCTTTAACGGGGGCGCTAACAAGTAGCGGCACCATTGGTACAGAGGTAACTAAAAGCAAGCTTGCCAAGCTACCTACTAAAAGCGTTTTTATTTGTTTCATTGATTTCCTCAGCCGCTTGTTACAACCGCAAATGATAGGTTATATACGAACGACTTTTGCCTTATTCCAAATGTTTTGATTCTTCTTCATAGAGAAAAATTCCCTTGGATGCCAACATTTAGGGATGAGATCCAATTCTTTTCGCTCTAAATAGTTTGAAGAAAGTATTTTTAATATTTCATGTAATCGTTCTGGCTTTATCCGTTCTAATTTTTTAGCCGTGCCGGGTATGTATAAGTTTTTATCTAAACTAATAATCAAGTCTGAGCCATGACTAATAAACTGCAAATTACGTGTTGCGCTGCGACAAATGGGTTCCCACGGATGTTTAGGGTAAAGGTCGTTGACGATAGCATATTCATAGCGGTCTAACTCTTGAAAATCAGAATTAACAGGAATATAAGTCACCCCAAATCCCTGTGGAAAATGCCCAGTAATTGCTAAAAGTGATTCAACCGCTTGCGGATTACAACCGCCCATTTCAGCATTTTTTCTTAGCACGTTATACACTTTAGGCAGCAGTTCGTAACTATAGCTATTTTTGGTAGACAGAATAATAGAGGTATATAGCTGCGGTACTTTTAGAAAGTTGCCAATTCCCTTATTGGCATTCACCCAACTTTTTAAGAATGTACGTATAAGCGCTAAGCTGGCTTTTTCGTCTTCAATAAATTGATCTCGCTCCGCCTTAGAATTACCAACATATTGACCGACACCAATACCCGATGTCGCGTACCGTAACGTTTCTCGGTAATTTATTTGCAGTAAGGCTTTTCGCTCTTCGGTAGGTAACACTCTGAAGGGATCTAAGTTTTGCTCTGCTCCGGTTAATATGGCTTGCGCATCAGGATGATAGTTACCAATATCTTGTAGCAAAGCCGCCATTAATAATGGTATTTGTATATGATCTTGAAAAACTTTGTAGGCTTTCGGATTTTTTTCCGCGAGAGACTCAATATCCGTCTGTTTCCCACCATTTATTTTTGACCGAATGTACGTGCTTTCAATCAAGTTTTCAGTGTACATTCTATCAACTAAGCGCAAGCATAATACTGCTTTATACAAATGCTTGTGGCGCTCATTAACCGCTGCTATTTTTTTTCCTTCGGTAGGTGAAATTAGCTGAATAGTGCCAAGCAACTTAGCAGATTTCTTTCGAGTATCTTCCGCATTTGCGCCTTCTGTAAGCGCTAGAATTTGATAGCAAACGTCTTTAAGGTGCTCATGACGCACTAACCGCTCTTCATCTTGGGCTGCCTTATACTTTTCTAAATCAGATTGTATTTTCTCTATTTCACTATTTAGTTTGGCAATGTTCTTTTTTTTAGATTCACTTTCAAGCTTTTTCTGTCTTTTGGCGATTTTCTCTTTATAGTCTTTAATGATGGCTTGTATATTTGACCAACTTTCAAAATATGCTGATGCATGTTGATAAACAGAGGGTTTCTGTGGCTTTATATCATCGATTTGAGCCAATAAAGCTTTAACTTCAGTAGTGTAATTTGAATCCCCCACAGAGCTTTTGGCCATATAACGTAATACCTATTTAATTTATCGCCACATAATACTGTGTTATACCTGAATTCAATGTGGCTGGTTTGAACGCAGGGCCTCCCAAGTAAACTTACCTTATAATTTAGTGCAAGTTGGCCTTGAAGGTTAACACGCTGGCATATTAACCTTTTCTAAGTCTAAACTTGATTGAAGCTGTACTTCGAAACAATATATAAAACAAAAATATCGCAGCTGTTTACCGCAACTATTTACCGCAATAGTACTATTTAATTGCATCTGATATTTGCTCAATAATTTTACTTAGCAATGCGTTTGTTTGTTCTTCATTCCCATCGCGTGCAGCAATTTCAAGCTCACCCGCTACATTGGTTATCTCTTGATAACCAAAACTGCCTGCACTCCCTTTAATGGCGTGCGACAGCTTTGCTATTTCCTCTGCATTAGCTGAAATGTCTTTAGCAAAGGTTTCATACTGCTCTTTATACTCTGCTAAAGAGCCTTTATAGCGAGCTTTAAGCGCCTGCATTTCTGGCGACTCTAAAATTTCAGCACTGAGTCCCGTGGTATTTTCATCTGATTTTTCACTATCTTCATTAACCGTTTCTCTGGTTAAGTACTTAGCCAAAATACCAGCAAATTTACTTTGCTCAATGGGTTTACTTAACGTATCGGTACAACCCGCTTCTTTTTGTGCGGCTACATCATCTTTCATCACATTCGCGGTTAATGCCACTATTGGGGTCGACTTATCTAGCTGTCTGATTAACGTCGTTGCTTCCAAGCCACCCATAACAGGCATTTGCATATCCATAAAAATTAAGTCGTAGTGATTACTCATCACGGCTTCTGTTGCTAGTCGCCCATTTTCAACAAAAGTAGTGTCTACATTGTAAGGCTTTAATAACAGCTTAATTAGCAGTTGGTTATTTACATTATCCTCAGCCACTAAAATATCACCTGAAATATTGTGAGTGTCTATCGACTCAGCAGCCTGGCTTTCTTCACCTACAATTGCCCTATCTTTAAACTGCGGCGCTTCAGTTTCCATCTTAGTCCCTTGCACTTCATTAAGTACTAATGTGAAACGGGTGCCAACGCCATGCATACTTTCTACCGTAATATCACCGCCTAGTAAGCGAGCTAACTTTCTTGAAATAGACAGCCCCAACCCTGTACCACCGTACTTTCTGGTGGTGCTAATATCAGCTTGAACAAAGTCCTCGAACAGTTTCGCGAGCTGTGCTTCTGTCATACCTATACCAGTATCTTGAATACCAATACTAAGAGTATCTGTTTGCTGGTTATATATTATCTTTACGGTAACCCCACCTTCATGCGTAAACTTAATGGCGTTTGAGCATAAATTAATAATGATCTGTTTTAACCGAGTAGGATCGCTCACAATAAATCGGGGCAAAGGAAAGTCGTACGCTATTTCTAGGTTAAGCTGTTTTTCTTGCGACATCGGTCTAACAATAGTGTCTATGTCGCCTAATAAGTGGAAGAAATTAAAGTTTGTAAGTTCTAACTCAAGTTTGTCAGCTTCAATTTTAGAAATATCTAAAATATCATTAATTAACTTAAGCAAATGCTCACCACTATGAAGTACTCTATCGAGCAGCTCATGATTTTCAGGATCAATATTTTTGTTTTTTAATGCTTGCTGAGTAAAGCCAATGATTGCGGTAAGTGGCGTTCTAATTTCATGGCTCATGTTTGCCAAAAATGAGGATTTTAACGTGCTCGCTTCTAATGCTTTTAATCTGGCGGTTTCTAATTCTTGGTTTGTATTTTCTAGCTCTTTGTTAGCAAGCTCTAAATCTCGGGTGCGATCGATTACTTTTTCTTCTAGTAATGATTGACTTAGCTTGTCTTTTTCTCGGTACAACTTAAGTTGACGCACCATCACATTAAATGCAGCAAATAATTCACCTAACTCGTTTTTATGCTCAACAGGCAACTTAATATCAAATTCGCCCTTACCCACTCTGCGTTTTGCTGCTGTTAGCTCTCTAATAGGCGTTAATAACATGTAATGTAATAAAGAATATAATAACGCCGGAATAATAATGGCCACAACAAGTGAAATAAGTATGGTCAGCGTAGAAATTAATCGGCTGTCTGCGTATAGCTCTCCATCCTCAATCCCACTAAACAAATAATAATCATTGAATAGCTTGCGCCCCTGAAAGTGCATCACTTTGTCAGCAAAATTAATTTTAACAAGCGCACTTTTCCCAATGGTTTGCTGCAATGCATTTAATGCCTCAATTGATAAGTTAGTTCCTACCGAGTTTGGCAGTTTTGAAAATAAAATTTTGCCCTGTTTGTTGACAATAATTGATTGGCCGCTTTGCCCTACTCCACTAGCTACAGCTTGATTAAATGCAGATGGCGTAACCCCAAGCATTACATATCCCCAATTCTTCTTTTCTACATTTTTATTTACATCTACCAGCTTAGACTCGCTATCTACCCACATTCGTTGTACAGCCAGCACGTTTGTTGGTTGGCCAATTTCAGGGCTAATTAGAATAATATCCCGATTCGCCTCCATATTAATGATACTGTCAAAAAATGGGCGATAGACTTCTTCAACCGCCTCATATTTATCTGGTTGAGGGATAATATAAGCAACTTCTCCCCCTTCTTTTGACACTAATCTAAACTCGTAAAAATCGGGGTAAGATAATGAAAAACGGGTAAAGCCATCTCTTAATGAAGGAATTTGAACAATTAACTCTTCGCTATTAGGCTCATGATAAAGCATGCTTTCAACTATGCGAGAGTTGGCCGCAACACTTAACGCTGACACTGTTGTACTGTAAAAATTGTCGATTAGTTGAATATTTTGCTCTAAGTAGCTATTTATTCGGGTTTCGATTTGCGCTTCTGCGCTAGTTCTAACGTTAACGTATGCAACACCACCCAATAACGCGAGGGGAGTAACAACAAGCGGTACAATGATTAACAGTAATTTTTGGCTTAATTTCATATTTGTTTGAACTTAACCTTGTCGGCAGCAATCAATCATTCGTATCAACTAAAAAATATGTTGATATTTGTTCAGGTCACTAGTGTGCGCTAATGTGTTAGTGTAGTACATTCATAGCAGGTTTCTTAATATATTTATACATAATAAAAGTAAATCTTCAGCCTTAACGAATAATAAAGCCGTAATACAACTATATGATAAATATAGTAGATTTATCCCTTTCAAAGGATAAAAAAGTCAGCATATTGAAATCCCCAATTGCTGACTATCTATAGGTTAATGCGACGAGACCTGAACTACGTATACCTATTCGTAGCTCAGGCATATTAGCATTATTTTATGCTAACGCAGGTAAGTTGCAGCCATCATCAATACCGCTGCCGCAGTTGGTTTACCATGTTGCCAATCACCGTTTTCTACCGCACTGCCAGCAACGTCAATATGTACAAATGGTAATGGCTGGTCGCTATCGTTGCCGTGCTTGTCTAACCCTGACGCTATGGCTAAAAAAGCCAGTGGGAATTGGTGTCCTCTTGCCGTAACAGATGACGGCGCAGTATTACTGCTTAACAAGTCGTCCGCTAACGTTTTTGGTTTTACAAAATCCCAATCTTCGCGACGTGAGCGAGACAACTCAGCTGGGTCACCAAACATATCACCGTAATATGCCATTTTCTGTGACACACCATTACGTCTGGCAGGTCCATTCTCAACCAGTGCCGTATAAGGCCCCATCGCACGTGCTGCATGCCCTGTAAGGGTCGCAACGGTAAATAACTCAGGGTTCACTTCATCCACTGCACGTTCTGCAAGGCGACCTAAAATGTCTCCCATTACCAGCCTACCTTCAGCATCTGTGCAGCCTACACGAATGCGAATACCATTTTTTGCAGTAACAATTTCATCGGTTACAAACGCATCTGAGCCAATGCTATTTCGCACCGCACCTATTTCAGCAATCACCTTTAAGCCTTTTGGCTTTAATTCTGCAACGGCTTTGATAAATCCAGCAACCGCTGCGCCGCCACCTTTATCGCGGCTCATACCAGCCATTGCCCCGCCTACTTTTAGATCTGTTCCGCCGGTATCGTAAACTAAGCCTTTTCCGGAAAACATTAATGTACGATCAATGTCGCCTTCGCCAGTATATTCTAATCGAATTACTCTTGGGTGGTGGCGCTCTACTTGCCAAGATGCACGAGCGACCGCCGATAACAACGGGTAGTCTTGTTCAAGTGTGTCGCGGTCTTTAATAACCTCAACCTTTACTGGCGTCCCTTCAAACAAAGCTTCGCAATATTCAGCAAACTTAGGCGGTGACATACGCTCAGGCTCAGTGCCACATAAGTCACGTGCCGCTCTTCTTCCCAGCTCAACAGCACCTAACCAACAATCACTGACAGAGTGATTTGAAAAAATACCAATTTCTTCAACAGGCTCTATTTCGGCTTCAACTTTAGATTCCCTTGCTTCTAACGGCTGCCATAGTGCTTGGCTAGCCCCAAAATATGCAACTTCGGCCGCAGCTGAAAAGAGCTCAGTGTCAGGAGCACCATTAATATAAAATAAAGGTCTTTTAGCCCCTGATGCTCTAACAAGTTCAGCCGCTTTATTGGCAGCGTCGTAAAAGCGACGACTGTCATCATAATCTCGCGCTAAGGCACCTGTTGGAGAAAAGATAAGGCGGGAGCCCGGCACCAAATCATTTACCATTAATACAGGCTCTTTACCAATGCGTAAGTCCACTTTTCCAGCCGCTGTTAAAAAGTCAGCAACGCTTGTTGCATCTGGTAAATTTAAATCAGGGGAAATAACAACTAAAGCATCCCAGTCATTACTTGAACACGCTTGTTGAAAATCAGTAACCACACTTGGTTTTGGATAAGACATCTAGCATCCTATTTATTATTAAAGAAAAACAAATCGTATTGTTTATACCAAACAATATAGCAATCAACAAATTATCATTTTTAAACTCCGCCTGCTTTTAATAGCGTAGTTAAAGCACGTTAATTGTAACCATATCAGTATTGCCTTGCTGATCTTGTACCATGATTTGTTGTTGGCCTTTTGACGATAGTATATGTTCCTTGCTGTTATTCGCAGGCGTCGTGTATTTGTATTTACCATTGATATACCAATTTTTATCACCAGCACCGCCTATACTTTTGAGCCAAACGCTTGGAAACTGCCCCATCTCACCTGATTTGCGAAAAATACTGTTGGGCACAACGCCTGTAATTTTTAACGTTACTGTTTGCGTTAATGCTGTATTCCTACAGTTATCGTCTAATTCAGGGAGTAATTGATGACGTCGGGCATTGTGGCTTACCCATGGTTCCAACACCTTAGGCCAAACAGCTACCTGCTGTTGCCGCTTGCTTGCCACATTGCAATCCATTGTCACACTTAAGCCCGAATCAGCATTTATCCAATACGTTACAATGCCAGATTGCCATGCATCATTATCAGCTGTGTGCCAAGTTGGCGGTACCACACGATTTATGATCCACGCCATATGCTGTTGCTGACAAAAGCGTGGTGCTTGTTCATGCATAAGTGTACCTAACGGCCAGCAAATTGCGGCTTGCTCTACATTTTCTGGTTTACTAATAGACTCAGGCTGATCACCTAATAAATCTGCCACACTAAATAATAAAGGCCCTGCAGTCACTCTGCCATGATGACCCGGCATAGCAGTGCCGTCGGGTCGACCTAGCCATACACCTACGGTATAGTCTTTATTCACACCTATCGCCCATGAATCTCTGTGTCCATAACTCGTTCCCGTTTTCCAAGCAAGTGGTTGCTTTGGTGCGGTAACGGCTAGGGTATTGATACTGTCGGGTCGGCGAATTTTTGCTAATGCGTCTTGAATGACCCATGCACTTTCTACAGAAAGTAAACGGCGGCTCTGTTTAGGTTTAGCTAACTCGTTTTGTAAAAAACGTAACTCGCTTACCATTCCTTGATTTGCTAACGATGAATAAGCTTGAACTAGCTTTTCTAACGACGTACCCGCACCTCCTAACACAACTGATAGATTGGGGCTGGCTTGTGGGATGGTTAATGGCAGGCCTGCATTGGCTAATTGGGCGACAAAACGGTTAACACCGTACCGTGCTAGTAAGTCTACAGCTGGCATATTCAGTGAGCGTTGTAACGCTTCCGTGGCCGATACAGGTCCATTAAACGCGCCATTGAAGTTTGACGGCCGGTATGCCCCCCAACTTCTTGGTACATCAGCCAACAATGAATGCGAATGTATTAACCCTTCATCCATAGCTAACCCATATAGAAAAGGTTTCAATGTAGAGCCGGGCGAACGCACTGCTTGTATCATGTCGATATACCCAAAGCGACTTTCATCCGCAAAAGCAGCTGTGCCAACATAAGCCTTTACTGACGATGTGTGGTTGTCTACCACCAATACTGCTGCTGAACTGTACTTAGGCTGGTTGCTCATATATGCGGTCAGCACATCTTTAACGGCTTGTTGCAGGTCACTATTTAGGGTGCTTTTAACAACAGATTGACCGTCAGAAAAAGCCAGTAATCTACGGGAAAGTAATGGTGCTATTTCTTCTGGCCGAAAATTAAAACTGTAAACCTGTTCCAACTTAGCGTCATCTACCACCTCTTGTGACCACACACCAAACTTCGCCAATCGCTGCAATACTTTGTCTCTCGCCTGTTGCGCCGCTTGGTTATGCAAATCTGGGCGGTAACGGGTTGGAGCCTGCGGTAAAACAGCAAGTAATGCAGCTTCAGCATGAGTAAGTTGCTTTGCTGATTTATTTAAATAGCTGAAACTTGCCGCTTGAACGCCTTCAATCGTGCCGCCAAACGGAGCGGTGTTAAGGTAAAGCTGCAAAATCTGTGCTTTCTCTAAATGCCACTCTAATTGAATAGTGCGCATCATCTGTTTGAGCTTACCCCACATGCTTCGTTCGTGAGGGTGCAAAATGCGAGCAACTTGCATCGATAACGTTGAACCGCCTGAAACAATGCGACCGCTCAACACATTTTGTTTCATCGCTCGCAATAACGAAAATGGATTAATGCCCGGATGAGACCAAAACCAACGGTCTTCATAATTTATTAACGCTTCAATATAAAGTGGCGACACCTCTGGCAACGCAATCGGATAGCGCCAGATACCTTTCTCATCGGCAAAAGTACGCAAAGGCACGTCATGCTCGTCAACCACTACCCGAGCAAAAAGTTGATTATGCTTGGGCAAATTTAAGGGATAAGCATGATCAAGTAACTTAATGACCATTACTGCAATTACCAGCGTCGCGAATAACACAACAGTCCATTTCGACTTTTTAGTCATTCCCACTTTCTGTTGACGCTGAAACATTGCTAACACACTCCGCCGAAGTAATTCCATATTACTTTTGAATAACGTGTATATCAGGGCTTGCTTTACCTACTCCCCTTATTTCTGGGCGGTACATATCTTCAACTAACGCAGAAGGCACTTTGTATTTGCCGGGAGTTACGGCGCGCACCAAGTAAAATAAATGAGTGTTACGCCCTTTAAGCAACGTTAGCGCTGCCACATAGCGATCATCACGGTATTCCTGATGTTTAACTTGATTGCGTTGTTGCCAGTACTGGATGGTTTTACCGTCTACCTTTATTTCATCAAGTTTAATAGCGTGATCTAAATGTTGGTTTTCCAGTTCAAACCCTGCTGGCAGTAAATCTACAACCAAAGCATCTGGCGTTATTTGTTCTGCCCGCACCTGTAAGTTTACTAACAACAGCTCACCTACTTTTGCCTGCTGTACATTCACCTCTTCCCCTTTTAGGTTTAACCAATGGCGCTGTATCGACATACCATTAGCGACTGCCGCTGGCGGCTTAGTTCCATAACCATTAACACTGATACGAGCTAATACAGGCTGCTCGCTTTTCGCTGTTATCGTTATACCGTTGTTGATGCCGTTGTTGATGGTATTGTTGATGGCATTATCGATTGCCTCAGCATTTAGAGTTTTATGATAAGCAGCGGTTTGATTTAATTTTGTGCTAGCAGCTCCCATAATTATCTCAGCCGACCAAGGCTGGCTCTGTATTTCTGCGAGCGAAAGTCCTGCCAAAAATAATGCGTTACGCTCTTGGGTACTTAAATACTCTCGCACATTAAGCTGCTCTGCTAGCGTGAAACTTAGTGCTATAGCACCTTGCTCGTCCAAATCATGCTTAAGCAATAGATGTATCATCAACGCTAAATCTCGTATTTGGCTGCCATAATCGCCTAAAAACTTGTCGCGTTTTTTGGGCAGATTATTTAATGCATCTGCTAACAGTTTTTCCCCTAACTTTTTATCTCCCATGCGAAATAACGCGATGGCGAGCTGTAACTGCGATAACCCAGAGCGGGCATTAGCACTGTGGTTCTTTGCCAAACTTCGCAATGCTCCCAGCGGCGCTTGATTGACGGCAGCTAGCACATATGCAGCATAGGCTTTATACGCAAAATAGTAATGTTTACTATCTTCGCTCCAGCGTTCATCATAAAAGCTACGTGTTCGGGCTAAGTATCGTTGTAGGCGCTGTAATGTTTTAGCTAACATCTCATCGGGTACTGTAACGCCCATGTCTCTAGCATTAACCAAGAAATCTGCAATATAAGTCGTTAGCCAATGCTCCTCACTTGCAGTGTTACTCCATAGCCCGTACCCGCCATTACCTAACTGCAACATTGCTAATCTTTCGATGCCTTTGTTGATCATGCTTTGCCGCTTTTCTTCACTGATCAAATTAGTACTGAACTGCTTTTGCTTGTCGGGCGTTGCAAAAATGAGCGGATATACTCGGCTACTGGTTTGCTCTAAACATCCATATGGGTATTGTAATAAATGGGTAAGCTGGTTTTTCAGATCGATATTCGCATTCGGTGAAATAGCAACTGATGCCTGAATTGTGTTCGGTAACAACGCGCTAATGTTACTTTGTTCAAGTGTTACACTTTCATTTTGATTCAACACTTTTTGCAAACGGGTATGAACCGCAGGATAAGCAGGACGCAACCCTAAATGCCAACTTTTATCAATGTTTTCAGGTAAGTTATCTCCTGATACCAGCAACGAAAACGTTGCCAGCCCTTCGTGCCCTTCCGCCTTAACATTATAATGTAAGGTAGTCTTAGTCCCCGCTTCCAGCGTAATATCTTGCGAATGGTTAAGTGGTGCTATCGCGCCTGCACCATTAAGCTTAACGAATAAGTCTTGGCGCTGTTCACTTAAGTTTGTCACATCCAATGCGATTGCTGTTTCATCGCCCATAGCTAAAAAGCGTGGCATTGCAATTTGCGTCACCACTGGCGCGGCAATCGTGACCTCAGTGTCTCCATGACCAAACTCTTCATCAGTAAATGCCACCGCCATTAAACGTAGTCGTCCATTAAAGTCAGGAATGTTGAGCGGAATGATGGCTTCTCCATTCTGATTTAAGGGCACTAATCCGCTGAATAAAGAGACTATTTGTACATCAGAAAGTGGCGCCTTGCCTCCACGCGTTAAATCACTATCACCGCCAAATCGCAACCTTGCCTTATCCGCTTGGTTAATCTCAATGACGTTGTTGTATATATCTCGTACATCAACTTCATAGCGTCGCTGCCCAAAAAAAGCATTAAACGGATCTGGCGTGTTAAAGTCACTGATATTAAGTACGCCAACGTCAACCGCCGCCAGCGTAACAAAAGCAGCAGGTAGCGAAGTATCGCCTTGAGCCTTTGTGTTAGCCTCAGCATCACGGTCGGCACTATTCACCATCACCTTTACTGGTAAGGTTTTATTTGGTAACGCTTTGTCTGCCACATCAAACTGCACATTTAGTTTTCGTTGTTCGCGCTGTAAAGGTAAATGAATTAAGCCAAAACTGCGCTTCGGAGTAAGCGCTTTTACTTTATTTCCAGCTTGCAGTACCACTGCGCTAATATAAATATTATGCTGTTGCCAGTCAGCAGATATGGGAATTTCTACAACCGCACCTTCAGCTGGAATATGCAGCCTTTTCATCCAAAGCGGTGCATCGCCTTCAACCAATATAACGGCTTCACCAGCCTGCGGCGGTACAATGGTTACCTTAGCTGTATCACTTGCATTAAATGCTGCTTTATCAAGTGCCATTGTTACTTTATCTGGCCTAGCAGCCCCGCTACCCGCCTGACTATTTTGCCAATCTTCATACCAGTTCCAACCTGCATAAAATCGGGTGCTCGTTTTCAAGTTATGGTTTGTATCCCGCACTTCTAAGCGGTAGTTGCCCCAAGTCACAGGAAATTCAACGCGGCCTACTTCGTCATGGTTAATATCTAGCGATGCTGTTAACTCAACATATTCATTATCATTCCACTCGTAGTGCCAGCCTTGATGGTCAGAGTAAACCCAAAAATAACGGCGATCTTCACGAATTAATTTTATGTCTAAGTCATTTGCTGAATGTTTAACGCCATCTAACGACGCTTTAATAATTTCGAAACTAACTGTTGAATGTGCTGGCGGATTAACATCACCAAAGCTGGTACGAATACCAAGCATTTTCTCACTTGGCCAAACCAACCCTGAATACGTACGAGAAACAGGTCTACCGCCAGACTCGTATAAGCTACTAATAAATTTAACTCGCAGTGGAGAATGCAACTGTGGAGAATGCAACTGTGACCAATTACCTTGATATACAAGCTCGCCAATGCCTTCTTGATCGAGTTGAATATCCTTGAGCGCTAGCCGCTTATTAAATCTTGTTTGTTGAATATCGCCGAACTCAAATGTTGGCAAACTTTTTATCGGATTACGCCACTGTGAAATACTAACCTCTGTTGATAAGCGATTGCCTGCAGCGGGTGCACCAAATAAATACTCCCCCATTACAGGCACTTTCAGCGCTTTTTGATCTGTCATTACCGTTATTTCTTGGGGGTTTTTCGGGTTAAAGGTGAGTTTTAATCGTTCTGGTAAAAATTCTTCTACTTTAAATTGATAAGTAAATGTTTTTCCTGCCACACTCTTCACTTCAAGCTGCCAAGCCCCTACTGGTGCACTGGCAGGGATGTGCCACTGATATTGATAAAAGTTTTGCGTGTTACTGTTCCAGTTAAAGGTTTTAACCTTGGTTCCATCAGGACTTTTAATTGCCGCTTTTAATACACTAGACGTTGTTAATCGACCATCATCATTACGCAGCAATGCATTAAAGTGCACTAACTCTCCGGGGCGGTATAAATCTCTAGGTGCGTATATAAATAATTGTTGTGGTTTGTTGGGCCTTAAACCTATATTGAAATCAGATAAATCTAGCGCTGGCTTGTTAATTTCAATGACAGAAAAGTGCTGTTCATTTTGCGCAACGATAAGAGCAGCCGATGTTAAGTTACTGGTAAAAGAAACTTGCCCATTAGGGGACGTAAGACTTTGTTGCAGAATTTCGCCTTTATTATTGACCAAACTGATATTGACTTGAGCTAATGCCTTCCCAGTTTTCAAAGAGGAGGCATAAACATCCAACTGCGTTTCATAAAATCGCGCATGTAACCCTATATCGGTCACAGAAAACCACATCATCTGATGCTTATTGTACGCACCAGCTTCATTCATAATCGCAAGATAAATACCTGGCAGTTCAAGCTCGCTCACTCCCTCAATATCAATGCTTCTTTCTACACGGGTGTTATCTGGAATATTTAGATCGTATCGGCCGGTATATGCTAAATCCGCAAATTGTGTCACGCGCTCAATGCCCCAATAAGCCCGTCGACTCGACATTTCTTGCAAAAACGGTTCGCGGCTTTTTTCTTTTACACGATAAAAATTAATATCAACTTGCTTTACGTTAACCGACACGATCGGCAAACCATTACCTAGCCCTTGTGTAAGAAATGCACCAGTGGTATCAAAATTTACGCTGGGCGCTAATTGACTGGTTTTAATACGCGCATTTTTAGTCATCGCTAAACGTTGACCATTTGCAGCCACCAGCCCTTCATAAATCGTAATATCGTAAGCTGAATCAGGCTCTACAAAAGGAAACCAAACCGTTTTACCAGACTTAGAAACTATCCAAGCCCCATCGACAGCACCTTGATTTTTCGCACTAATATTAAAAAACGATTGGTGATCTTGTGAAGGGTCTAATGGCACCGATAACGTAATAGCAATTGAGTTTCGTCCTTCGCGACTACGCTCTGAAATATCTAGCACCGTCAGTTGGGTGTTACGGTAAGCCTGTTGTACCTGCTCTAAATTAAATTCGGGTTCTGTTGGCTGTGAGGGCGTCGCTGCGATACCGCTGTTGCCAGAGGATTGAGTATGCGTTTTGCTTGATGCATGAGGTTCGCTGGCATTGTTATTCTCAGCGCCACAACCTGTTAGCGCCAACATAGTAATAACCACTAAGACGATGAAGTTTTTGTGCATCCTGATCCCTTGACGAGTCTAATGGAAGGTTAATTAATACGCTCTATTTTACCTAAATTAAAAACAATGAATATTAAAAAGTATTTTATATCAATGACTTTATCTCAGCCTTAACCGCTCATCACTATTTCAATATCCAACGTGTGGGCTAAATATTAAGTATAAAAAATGACATCAATCAGGTTGAATAATGATGAATTATGGCAATGTTGACTTACTATAGATCAAAGTTTAATTGTTCGAATGTATTCGCATCATCGTCTAACCCAATATGAATACCTAACAATCTCACTGACTTTCCGTTTCCGCGAAAAAACGCTTCTTGTAATAACTCAATCAGGGTGTTTCGTTCTATTTGATTGTGCTTTTGTTCTTTAGTTGTTTGTTGAAAATCTGCGAATTTAACTTTTACACCAAGCTTATTCATACTGCGTGTAGCTAAATGTTTTTGTGCACGCCTTTCTAATTCTGGCAACAACCTTTCAATTAAAATGCGGGACAATTCGTCTAGGCTGCTAACGTTTTTTTCAAAGGTTCGTTCAACCCCCACAGACTTTCTAATTCTTGACACTTCCACTGCTCGGTTATCAATCCCATGACAGCGATCCCATAAAACCCGCCCATATTTACCAAAATGTTCAATTAGAAAGATTTCTTTCGAACGTCTTATATCGCCCCCCGTTTCTAAACCTAAACGTTTTAGTTTCTCCGTCGTCACTTTACCAACACCGGGAATTTTTTTTAGTGGCAGCGTTTCAATAAAATTCAGTACATCATTAGGTGCAATAGTAAATTGGTTATTCGGCTTGTTAATATCAGAAGCTATTTTGGCTAAGAACTTAATAGGTGCAATACCTGCTGATGCAGTCAACATGGTTGTTTTGTATATCTTGGCTCTAATTTCTTGAGCGATAAGCGTAGCAGAGCCTTGGTGCAAACTAGATTCAGAAAGATCTAAATACGCCTCATCAAGCGAAAGCGGCTCAATTTTGCCTGTATACTCTTCAAATATTTCTCGGATTTGCTCACTTGCTTCGCGGTAGGCTTCCATTCTACCGGGTACAACAACTAAGTTGGGGCACTTTTGCTTGGCAATTGCCGTGGGCATCGCCGAACTAACACCATACTGCCTTGCAATATAGTTGCAGGTTGACAATACTCCTCTGCGATCAGACTTCCCCCCAACGGCCACTGGCTTTCCAGCCAAGGAGGGATTATCTCGGATTTCTACGGATACAAAAAACGCATCCATATCTATATGTACAATTTTACGCATAACTGTATATTTATACAGGATTGAGTGTATTTCAAGTTTTTATTGTCTTTTAAGCACGATTTGATTTATTTTTCAGTATAAACTTATCCGCAGTTCAACGATGTTCTGAAGAAATTGAAAATGTTATGATCACTGCCATCTGCAAAACAAACTTCACTACTTTTCGCGCTAGGACATCACTTTTATGCACCCAAGAAACTTACATCAGACTCGCTACCCTATTTCTGAGCTTATAAAGGTTACCCCTGCACTAGCATCTTTCACTAAGTTAAACCCCAAAGGCGAGCAAACCATTGATTTTGCAGATCCTGCTGCTGTAAAGACCCTTAATCAAGCGCTGTTGCATTACTATTACGGAGTTAAGTTTTGGGATATTCCACAAGGCTACTTATGCCCACCGATCCCCGGCCGCGCAGATTACCTCCATCATATCGCTGACTTATTAGCACAAAGTAACGATGGCAACATTCCCAAAGGTAAACATATTATTGGGCTGGATATTGGCACGGGTGCCAATTTGGCGTATCCGCTCATTGGTAACAAGAGTTATGGTTGGCGCTTTATCGCAAGTGATATTGATCCTATTTCAGTACAGTGTGCACAACAACTATGTCAAGCTAATAAGCTCACAAAAGAGATCAGTGTTTTTCATCAGCCTCAAGCTGAGCATTACTTTCTGAATATTTTACAACACCCAAAGGCCAATCTATCTGCAAAACAGCAAAAGCAAATTCAACAGGTTCATTTTACAATGTGTAACCCACCCTTTCACACATCACTTGAAGCGGCACAACAAGGTACGCAACGCAAAATTACTAATTTAGCAGCCAATAAAGCCAAGCGAAAGCCGTCGGGTAAGCATACAGTGCTGTCGAAAAAAGACACTAAGGCGTTGAATTTTGGTGGACAACAAGCAGAGCTATGGTGTGAAGGTGGTGAAGCGAAATTTATTACAGACATGATAATTGAAAGCCAGCAATTTAGTACTCAAAGCCTATGGTTTACGAGTTTAGTGTCAAATAAAGACAACCTAAAAACATTAAAACAAACACTAAAGAAAATAAACGCGAAGCAAGTGAAAGTGGTTGATATGTCGCAAGGTAACAAACAAAGTCGATTCATTGCTTGGAGCTTTTTTACGCTTGAGCAACAGCGCACGCAATTAAGGGCAAGTTGATTTTTTAGCATTGTTTGCTAACCTTTCTTTTATAGTAGGTAGCAATACATGCAGTAATAATAACAATAAAGTTTATCCTCAATGTAAGCTGCTGTGATGCATGTTAGATTGTGCAAAAACATGTGCAAGGGAATAATGGTGTACCTTTTTAAAATCGCACTCAATCCACTTATCGCTCACGTCAAAGCTGGCACTATTTTAGCCTTAAGCTTGCTGATCGCTGCTTATTCAATCACATCTGTCCCTGCCTATGCCACCCAAAGCATCAGTAAAGAGTCGGCACTGAATGCCCCGTTTAAAGTAGCTCAAATTGTTTACATAGAGCGCCCTCCTTTTTATTACACTAAAACAAGCAGTGAATCAGACGGTATTATTATTCAACTGTTAAATCAGATTGCCGAACAACAAAACATCACGCTTGCCTATCAAACAGCGCCCGATTGGGCATCGGTAGTGCACCATTTAAAAGGTAAGGTAAATAGCTGTTTTGCAGGTAGTTATAAAGTGAAAGAAAGGAAAAAATGGTTTCAATTTACTGATGCTATTTATTTAGAAAAGCCTTACGTCATTGCCACGCATAAAAAACTCGCAAATTACTTTAAACGTCCTCCTACCGTAACCGAGCTACTATCAAGTGATTTTATTATGGGGCATCAGCAGGGATTTTCTTACGGCGACAAAATTGATCGCAGTTTGACGAGATATAAAACTCCTGTTGCGGGTCTTTCCTACTTAACCCACAGCTTTGGCGACAATATACAGCGGCATGTGTTTAAGCTTATTTCTCGTCAACGCATTGATTACTATTTAATTAACCCAGTAGAGTTAAGCTGGATTTTAAAGAAAAATCCGAAGTTAAAATATCAAATTTCAGTCCTCAAATTTGCTAATCCACCCGATCCTAACGCTCGGCATTTAATGTGCAGTAAAGATGTAGATAAACGTTTCATTTCGTTTATGAACGCTAGTATAAAACAGCTAAAGAAAAGCAGCGCTTACTCAACCGTGTTAGACAACTTTAACCATAGTTATTAAGAGTTATCGCGCTTTTGGTTTTGTTTTACTTGCTGCCAAACGTTATCCATTTCTTGAAGCGTGGCCGTTTGAAGTGATTGTCCTTTTTCGATAAAAACGTGTTCAACCTGATTAAAGCGCTGTTCAAATTTCCGGTTGGCCTGCCGCATTATTTGTTCAGGATCAGCATTCACATAACGAGAGACATTAACTAAAGAAAAAAATAAATCGCCTAATTCCTCTTCTATGCTTTGTTGCTGTGCTTCATTCACCACTTTGTGTTGTAATTCAGCCCTGAGTTCTTCGACTTCTTCCACCACTTTATCAAGTGCGCCATGAATATCTGGCCATTCAAACCCCACCGTAGCACAGCGCTTTTGAATTTTATTAGCACGAGAGAGCGCAGGTAAATTATGAGGAATATTATCTAGTAAACGAGCCTTGCCTTGTTGATGCCTAATGTCGCGCTCTTGAGACTTTTCACGCTCCCAATTTTCTTTCACCTGCGCTTCAGTAAAGCTAACATTCGTTTGAAATACATGAGGATGGCGACGTATTAGCTTCTCGTGTATCGCATCTACAACATCACTAAATTCAAACCGCCCCTCTTCGCTAGCAAGCTGGGCATAAAACACAACCTGAAAGAGTAAATCTCCTAACTCCCCTTTTAGCTCATCAAAATCGCCTTGCTCAATTGCATCAGCTACTTCGTACGCTTCTTCCAAGGTATAAGGCACAATTGTGGAATAGGTCTGCTTGAGATCCCAAGGGCAGCCAGTTTCAGGATCACGCAATTCGCGCATCACGGCTAATAATTGATCTATTTGAGAGTGACAAGTTGATGTCTTATTTGAGCAGTTATCATTACACTGTGTATCACAGTGTTCGTCACACTCTCCGTGCTCATGGTCATTTTCTATAACAGGTTTAATATTCACTCTCATTTCGCTCTCGATTTTTACTATTGATTAATCACGTACTTGCAGTGGTTCAGGTTACTAGTGACCACTTTTTTATTTCTATTTACCAATTACTTAACAAGGTTTTTATTTACGTACGCAGCTATAAAATTAAAAAGCACAATGCTAACCTGTAAGAAGTAGTAAGGCAGTAATAACTAAATAGATAAATTACTAACTAGGAGAAAACTACATGGAAACACCTACTCAATCTGCTGCTAATGTGTCTGGCTCTTGCTTATGCGGTGCCGTTAACATTACTGCAAATCACGTAGATAATAAAGTTGGCGTGTGCCATTGCAATATGTGCAGAAAGTGGGGCGGCGGACCATTCTTAGCCGTTGACTGTGGCGTTAATGTTACCTTTAATGATGATGCTCCGCTTACCATATATGCTTCATCAGAGTGGGCAGAGCGTGGATTTTGTAAAGCGTGTGGAACCCATTTATTTTACCGCTTAAAAGAAAGCCATAAATATATTATGCCTGTGGGTCTGTTTAACGATTTCAATGCGGAATTAGATCATCAAATATTTATTGACGAAAAGCCTGCATTTTATGACTTCGCCAACAAAACGACGATGATGACAGGTGAGGAGTGCTTTGCTGCCTTTTCCGAGCAACAGTCATAATCTGTATTTGCTCGACTGTTTTTCTCGGCTGTATTTGGATAGCTTAAGATGTAGCATAGCCTTGCTACATCTTCTTATTTGACGCAAACATTATCGCGAACTCGAGTGCTGCCAAGTTGCTTTCACATGCTCGGCAAAACCTGTACCTGCTTCTAAATAAAAGTTAAATGTAGAATCCACGCCCATTTTTTCTAGCTCTCTTTGTTGGTCAGAATAAAACGCTATCGCTGACACTCGCCCATTAAAGCCGGATGCTTTTAATTGTTCTAATGCATACACGTTCTGCGCATGTTTAGGCATACTGAGCAGTACCATTTCAACGTCTGAATGATTTATATTCTGCCAAAAATCTGGATCGGTCGCGTCTGCAAGTACCACAAACCGACCAGCATCAACATGTTTACTCACACAATCTGGGTTAATATCAACACCTGTTACGCGCTGAGGATACGACTCTATTAACGTTTCGTATGCACCTCGCCCTATCCGTCCCATACCAAAAATTAATACCTTTGAACGTGCTAGTGACACAGGCTTTTCTTCAGGTAAGCGCTCTTTCGATTCAAAACTGTCCCAAAAGGGCTCGTACTTCACATAAATTTCATTTGCATGAGCATTGAGGGGAGACGCAATAATAAAGGTAATTGCCACCGCTACCGCAATCACCGCAAGCCAGTCTGACGTAATCCATTGATTACTGGCTGCTAACGCACACACAATCAAGCCAAACTCACTGTAGTTCGAAAGGGAAAATGTAGAGAGTAATGATGTGCGGGCGCGCAATTTAAAACTTTTAAGAAAGTAAAAATACAACCAAGACTTAATTGGTAACAGCAACACCACAATACAAGCCGCAATTAATGCTTCCATACTTAATGATGCATTTAGCCCTATTGTTAAAAAGAATCCCACCAATAAAAAGTCTTTAAAATGCAATAAAGACTTTGCAAGCTCTGACGCTTTATTATGCGAGGCAAATAACATTCCCACTATTAATGCGCCTAAGTCACCTTTGATACCTGCAAACTCAAACGCGTGGTAGCCCACAATCAACGCCAGAAAGAACCCCAGCAAGGGCAACACTTCACCATGTTTAGAACGGTTTAAAACAAGAAATAACACTGGACGTAACACTGGCAATAAAATTAATAAACCAAGGGCGAATACATTAGGAGTTTTACCTGTACTAATCGCTAAAAACAGCACTGCAAATACGTCTTGCATAACCAATATGCCAATCGCAATTTTACCGTGCATACTGGCCATTTCACCGCGTTCTTCTAATACTTTTACAGCGAATACGGTACTAGAAAAACTAAGCGCAAAGCCTAAAATCAACGAGGTTTCAGGGCTTATTTCAGTAAAAAGCGGTAAGCCAACATAGCTCAGCCCTAATATGGCACCAGAAAACAATAAAGTACTAACGGTAATGTGTAAGCTTGCGGGCCCCCATACCTGCACTTTGGCTAAACTTTTTACTTTTAGCTTTAAGCCAATACTAAACAATAAAATAGTCACGCCTAGTGCAGACACTTGTTCAAGTAAGATAGTGCTTTCAAAGCCTGCTAATTTCAGTACAAAACCAGCAACCAAGAAGCCAATTAATGGTGGTAAATTTAGTTGTAAAACAACAAATCCACACACAAATGCGGTGGCAAAGAAAATTAATTCCATAACTTTATTATCAACTTAAGAAGAACCTTGTTTTTTAATAGTTTAGCTAACTACCTGCATTTATAATATAAAAACTTGTAGCTAAACCAAAACCATTAATAGCGCTAAATAATCTCTTCAACTTCAATTAGTTCAGTCTTTGTTCAGCTTCACTGTTGTTTAATTAAGTCATTAAGCGATGGTAAGAATAAGGACGATGAAATGAATAACATCACTCAACATAATAGCGCCACAAAAAGACATAAGCCTAAAATGGGCTTTTGGATAGCTGTATTTGCTGTTTTAATTTTAGCACTCTCATTAGCCACAAAAGCAGCAGAACAAGATGATGAGTCAGTCATATCGGATACTCCTTCACGCACTGAAGGGCTGCGCTCTGCAAAACATGAAGAATATACAGGCGTGTTTAAAACGAGTAAAAATGGCACATTAAATAAGCGTATCCAGCCAGTAAAAAAAGAACCAAAAACTGCGGTAAACACAGCGAAACAACCGTCATTACTTGCTGCTAAAAACGCCAGTCAATTAATGCAAAATAAATCGAGTGCATTGGCAAAAAAAGCGAAAATGAGTAATAAAGAGGTTATTGCACAAAGCCATGACAATGAAGAGTTTTGGATATATGAGTTAGGACTTACTACCTATAGTGACTTTGATTATGATGGGTTTCATAATCAGTTATCGGTTTCAATCGACGTTGATACGGTTTACCAAGATGCTGATGTGTATTTAGTGTATCAGTTGAGTAGCGACGATTTACATTATGACGAACTGTATACATCGTCAATTATTCATCTAAGCCATGAATCAACTAATGATAGCGTTACGGTAGACACACAGTTATCAACTGGTTGGCAGTCTGATTATTACTTGCTAAGAATATTGGTGGTAGATGCTTATAATGACGAAATTTTAGCGCACGCTGATTATGCTTCACACTCGTTTTTAGACTACATGCCGTTAGAAAGTTTAGATTTTGAAGCAGGTTTTTATACTCCTTATTTATTCAGCAGCGATCTTGATTTAACAGTAGATAACGACGCTGATGACTTTTACAGCCAGCTGAAAGTAAAGCTAGATATTGATACGCAAGCACACGAACAAGAAGTCGTGGTAGCGCTGTGGTTAAGTGACTCTGCTGGTCATGCGTTTTTACTACATGAATCATCACCCATGGTCATTGAACACGATACACGTTTTGATAAATACCGGTTAGAGAAAGTCATCCCAGATTATATTCCAACAGACTTATATTCTTTAACAGTTGAAATCATCAATGCGCATGTGCCATCAGAATTGTTATACAGCAGTACTATCGCTAACAACTTACATCTTGAAAATAGCCATAATGACTTAAGAGTAGTGAATGAGTATGTGGTAGAAGAAAAACAAGGTGGCGCACTCTTTGGCACAATGCTATTACTGCTCGGAGTGTTTGGTTACCGGTTTGCACATCGCTTGAAACGTTAAAAGAGAGCGTGAAGCGTTAAAAGAAAGTTTGTGAAGTCGTAGGAAGAGTAGTGATAAAACGAAAAAGGGACACATTTCGCTGTCCCTTTTTATTTCAATTAATTCGCTAAAAACTCAGCACGGGTTTTATCATTTTTCTTAAATAACCCGCCAAGTGCGGTGGTTTGAGTCGATGAGCTTGCATCCATTACACCACGTGCTTTCACGCAATAGTGTGTCGCGTCCATCGTAACGGCAACATTGTCGGTCTCTAATAAAGTTTGCAACGCTACCAATATTTGTTGCGTTAAACGTTCTTGAACTTGAGGGCGCTGCGCAAAAAATCGCACTAAACGATTTACTTTTGATAACCCAATAATTTTATTCTTAGGTATATATGCCACTTTTGCTAAGCCATCAATGGTCACAAAATGATGCTCGCAGGTACTGGTAAAGCTAATATCTTTCACTTTAACCATTTCATCTACATTCATTTTGTTATCAATTACGCTTATCTTTGGAAACGCGCTGTAATCAAGCCCAGAGAAAATTTCAGACACATACATTTTTGCAATTCGATGTGGCGTTTCAGCTAAGCTATCATCACTTAAGTCTAAACCTAATGTTGTAACCACGTCGGTTAGTGATGCTTTGATACGTGCATACTTTTCTTCAGACGTTAAACCATTTTCAATTAACGGGGTTTCTAACCCTTTTTCCAGTAACGCATCGCGTACTTTGCTTGCTTCTGAAGATAAATTCGTTGTTGCTGCCGCGACCTTTTCCGCCAAAGCGATAGTCATAATATTTTCCTAACTCTCATATTGCATGTTACTAGTATGGTTACTACTGTATCTCCCACACTAATAATTTACCGTTTAAAATAAGCGCCTTAATTATGGGGCAATTGCGCGCTGAAAAAACGTAGCGCGTATAATATCAGGAGCGCGTACCCAATTGCCAATTTATTGCGCAAATAACACACAATCACCTATTTGATTTGTGGTTATTCTGTAAATTGAATGACACACATTACCTAATCGTTTCTTTCAGCACTTAGGGTAATTGAAACAGAGTCTGCAAACCTTAGTGCATGGGGTTTATCAACCGTAACCGTTGCTTTTAATACTTGCTCTTCAGCCATAATGATAGTAATTAAGTCTGATGTAAGCTTTTCTAATAAGCGAAACTTCCCCTGCTCGATATGTGCAATAATCGTTTTGGTTAGCACTTTATAGTCAACCGCTTTGTTTTCATCATCTGACTGACTGGCATCATCCGCACAATAGGAAATTTCAGCGTTAACAATAATATCTTGCTGCTTACTTAACTCCTCAGGATTAAAGCCTATATACGTACGTAACCGCAGGTTACTAATTGTGATAATCGCAGGAGCAAGTTGATACGTTGGCGACTGAACCGACAACTTAGAAATTTGAGCCATGTAATTCTCTTAATTATTTTCTTATTGGAACACCTGAGTGATACGTGTAACGAGTGAAGACTGATCACTCAACATTTATCAACACATTAGCTCGTCGCATTCTACTGATTTTTATGTATTTTGCGAAAACTATCTTAGATGTTTTGAGCGTTTCAAGATGCATTTAGTTCTGAGCTTGAGTTGTCAGCAGATAAAATTAGCGAGTTTTTTCTACCTCTTTAATTATCTACTACACTTGTATTTTACCTTATCGATGAATGTAATTAAGGAGACGACATGATTGGTGAAGCATGGCTATTGGTTGCAAATCGCAGTAATGCACGTTTTTTCAAGTATGAAAACAAAGGCTCTGAACTTTGTGAAGTACCTGGACTGGGCAACGCTACAGGTAGAGTATTAGATCAAGACTTAGTGACCGATCGGCCGGGTTCAATGTCTGGTGGCGGCGCGAATATCCCGGGCAGTGATGCAATGGAACCTGCAGAAAGCCCTACAGAGCGAGCAACTGCGGACTTTGCTAAAGAGTTGATCGCCATTTTAGAAAACACCCGCAACACAAGTAAATTACTCAGTGTAGATATTATTGCTGAACCTACTTTTCTAGGTGCACTACGCAAAAAAATGAGTGATCCTCTCGCTAAGTTGGTTGATAAAGAGGTAGCCAAAGATGTCGTAGATGCCTCGCCCGATAAACTACTTAATTACATTAAACACTAGCTGACTTTGTACCTAATAATTTATTAAAGGCCGAATTTACTCTCGGCCTTTTTTTAATCACGATTTAACTTCTTACATGATTTTTAAGCGGTTTTGTAAAGTGTATTTTTGACAAATACACACTTATTAACCACGCTTTAGACTTACAAAATCACGTTTCTAATAACAATACCGTTATTTAGATAAAGTGGGGCGTAACAATCACATGAAATTAAAAAATAAAATTATTCTTAGTGTGTCTAGTTTGGTACTCATTTCTCTTATTGTTACCGCCAGTATTTTATGGTTTATTTCCACTTCACAAGTCGATCAAGTGCTTTCTCAGCAAATAAGTGAGCGCTTAGTTGGCTTAAGAAATGCCAAAAAGAACCAAGTAGAACATTATTTTCAAACCATCAATAACCAAGTAACGTCACTTGCCGCATCAACAATGACCAAAGATGCCGCAAAAGCATTTAGTTATGCTTACACGAATTACGCGAGCAATGCAGCACTGCCATCCGTTGCAGAGCAAAAAAATAAACTGCTTCAATACTATCAAACACAATTTGGAGCAGAATATAAGCGAGTAAATGCTAAGCAATCAGTTAACACTACCGAACTAGTAAACTCCTTATCAAATAACGCGTTAGCATTACAATACAGTTATATTGCAAATAACACGCATCCATTGGGGGGCAAAGATGCCCTCATCAATATTAACGATTCAGCCCCTTACAACACGGTGCATGCTAAATACCACGCGTCTTTCAGGGAATTTTTACAAGCATTTGGTTACTACGATATTTTCATTGTCGACAATACAACTGGTAATGTTATCTACTCCGTCTTTAAGGAGCTTGATTACGCGACTTCACTGATGTCTGGCGCTTACCAAAACTCAGGGTTAGCAACAGCGTTTAACCAAAGTAAAAATAAGCAAAAAGGTGACACTGCATTGGTTGACTTTGCACCTTATACGCCCTCTTACGAAAGCCCGGCCTCTTTTATTGGTACGCCAATATTTAGTGATGGCCAGGCAATCGCAACGCTTATTTTTCAAATGCCCGTTGACCGCATCAACAGCATGATGACTTACGATGGTAAATGGCAACAAAATGGCCTAGGAAACAGTGGTGAAACCTATTTAGTCGGCAGCGATAAAACCATGCGCAGTAATAGCCGATTTTTAATAGAGTCGCCCGAAGACTATTTAAAAGCCATTGCTAATAGCGGTGAAAATGAAGACGTTTTAAATAATATTCGTGACAAAGGTACTTCTATTATTTTTCAAAAGGTTAATTCAGCAACAGCCAATAAAGCGCTAAACGGTAATGAAGGGTTAGAAGTTATCGAAGATTATCGAGGCGTTCCCGTTGTATCAGCATACACACCATTAGATATCAATGGCGTGCAATGGGCGTTATTAAGTGAAATTGACGAAGAGGAAGCGTATGCAGCATTAACGCAGCTTAATCAATCTTTAGCAATCGCATCGTTTGTATTAACGGCAATCATGGCAGGCCTTTCGATCGCTGTTGCAATTTGGCTTTCAACAAAAATTGCAGGCCCTATTAAACGCCTTATCAGCTTTATCGATAGCGTGGCTTCTAGTCTAGATTTTTCAAAACGTTATACACGTAATTCCAATAGCAAACCTGATGATGAAATAGCATCCCTAACCCTATCATTTAACGATATGATGGAAACAATCGAGAAAACCGTGATTGATGTAAAAGAAGCAGCCAATAGGCTAGTCAAAACCGTTGCCATTTTAGAAAACAATTTCCATCATGTTACTCAGAAGTCTGATGAACAGTCCAATCTTACCTTACAAATTTCAGCCGCTATTGAAGAAATGGCATCAACATCTGAAACCGTGGCCGAAATTGCCGTTAGAACAAGTGACTCAAGTAGCGAAGGGGTTGCAAAGTCCAATGAAAGTCAACAACTTGTATCTAAAAACCAATCTGCAAGCGAGCAATTAGCTACCAACATGAATAATACTAGTCAAGTAATGGATAAGCTTGCCGAGCAATCCAATAATATTGGTCAAGTACTTGAAGTAATACGCGCCATTGCAGAACAAACAAACTTGCTTGCACTCAATGCAGCTATTGAAGCGGCACGAGCTGGTGAACAAGGCCGCGGATTTGCTGTAGTGGCTGATGAAGTAAGGACACTAGCAAAACGTACACAAGATTCGACCGAAGAGATTAGCCAAATTATTGGAGACCTACAATCTGGAAGTGCCGAGTCTGTAAAATCCATTTCTAACGCCAACGAACAAGCTGAACTCACCAGTCACATTGCAAGTGATGTAGAAACATCGCTCACAACTATTATTTCTTTAATTCAACAAATTGAAGCGTTTAATAATGAAATAGCGACAGCAGCTTCCGAGCAAAGCACGGTAACTCGTGACATGGCAGAGCAACTTAGCACGGTAACTATCTTAGCTGCCGAGAATCAAGACTTAATCAAAGAAGCGGAACAAAGTGCACAACAAGTATCAACTGAATCTGAAAATTTAAAGCAGGTTGTGGCTAAATACACCGTGTCTAATTAATCGGTTAATTTGCCCGCATTGCTTTAAGTATTTCACGTTGAATTACCACTATTCGTCTGCGATGCTACAAATAATAAAAAAATTTTCATCAAATATTAAATATATATTTGGCTAAACTATCTACATTAAGCGATATTTTAATTTATCCGTTACCATTTTCATTTAGCACTCTTTATAGTGCTGATAGCACATATAAGAATACCCCACCTCCACACTTACATAAGAAAAAGTAATGCAATAAAGGCGTAATTATTAGTTTTTGTATCCCTCTACTACTTTTTGATTACTAAATGAACTATTGACACTGAAAATTTTAATGTTAAAAATGGGCGCCTATTTTAATAAAAATGCCTGCATATACCCATATTGGTATATTAGTTTTAAATAAAAATATTATCATTTAGGCATCACACTAAATGGTTGGAAAATCTCTGGAAGTTAACTCAATGAAAAAATTTTTATTAGCGGCAATTCCTGCTGCTATGGTGCTTGCCGCGCCAACGACTTATGCAAAGAATGTAACTATCTCCCCTGTAAAGCCTAAAATTGTTGGTGGTGAAGAAGCCACAGAAGGTGTATATCCTTGGATGGCAGCTATTGTAGCTACCGCGCCTAGTGTAGCCACCTCTCTTAAAGTAGGCGAAAACTCAATTGAAACCTCTCCATTTAGTTTTAGCCCTGCTGGCGCTGTTTCGGGTGAATTAGCGAGCTGTGAACTGGGTGATGCAGAATGTACCGATGTAGAAGATAAAGTCTGCTTAATAGAACGTGGAACCGTTACTTTCGCTGAAAAAGCAAACAACTGTGAAGCCGGCGGTGGTGTTGGTGTAGTTATTTATAATAACGTTGAAGGACACTTTTCGGGCACATTAGGTGAAGGCTTCGAAGGTACTATTCCTGTGGTTGGTATAACTCAAGCTGACGGCCAAGCCTTACTTGACGAAGTTGCTACAGCAGAAAAAGCAGGTAGCACAGCGGCAATTGAAGTTTCAGCCGAAGAGACCCTGACACAAAACTCTAGCTGTGGTGCTAGCTTTTTAGGCGATCGTTGGGTATTGACAGCTGCACACTGTGTAGATTCACCAAATTCAATTAATATGAAAGTAAATGTTGGCGAGTTTGATTTAGCCGATGGCGCTGAAGATGCTATTGAAATTAAAAACTTATACCTGCACCCAGGTTATGACACTAATACACTACATGACGACATTGCATTAATAGAGTTAGCTGAGTCTGTAGACAAGCCAACGATTAAAATTGCCGATCTAGAGCTAACCAGTCAACTTGCAACTGACAACTCTGTTGCAACATCTATTGGCTGGGGTGGCCGTACTGGTTATCTTCCAGGCGAGGGGCCAACTTCTGACTTCCCTGAGATACTGCATGAAGTGGATTTACAGCTTTATTCGTCCTTACAGTGCCGTACAATTATTGCTGAATCAAGAACCAGAGATACTGATTTTGAATTTACCGAAGCAGATGTAGATGTAACAGAACAAATGATTTGTGCTGGCACACCTGCTGGAGGCTTAAGTACTTGTCAAGGTGATAGTGGTGGCCCACTTATTGTTAATACTAACGATGGTTGGCAACAAGTTGGCGTGGTTAGCTGGGGTCTTGGCTGTGCCGCACCAGGTTATCCAGGTGTTTATACTCGCGCTGGCGCATACCAAGATTGGATGGATGGTATTACTGACGGTATTGCAATCACTCAACTTCACGATTTTACTACTTTACCAGAAACTGACTCTCGTACATTTAAATTAATGGTCGAGAACAACAGTGGAGAAGCAGCATCCGTAACTTATGAAATTGAAGGTAGTAGTACCTTTACCGTTGAAGAAGGTGCGTGTAATACACTAGCTGCAGGTGAAACATGTGAACTAAGTGCAACCTACACACCTGTTGAAGCTGGCGCACACGAAGCATTTGTAGTGATTAAATCAGATAATGCAGCTCTTAAATCTAGTAAAACGAAACTAATGGGGAACGCTCTTGCTTCTGCAAGCGACCTTAAAGATGCTTCAGGTAGCACGTCTGAAGAAGTGAGCTTATTCACTGGTGGTGACGTTAAGTGGGAAGAAAATGCCGAGGGCGGCTTACAAAGTGGTGACATTGATGACGGCCAAGAAAGTATTTTAATGGCTGAAGTTAATGGTGAAGGTAAGCTAACTTTTGAGTGGGGTGTTTCATCTGAGGAAAATGTTGAAGATCCTGCCGAGCCATGGGATGCACTATATTTAACAGTAAATGGCGAGCTTCATAGCTATATTTCTGGAGACGTAGCGTTTGAGTCTGTCGAGCTTGAACTACCAGAAGGCAAGAACTTAATCACTTGGAGCTACATTAAGGATGGCGCAGTTACTGAGCTTGAAGATACTGGCTATGTGCGTAATATTAACTTCGCAAAGAAAGAGCCAATTGTCATTCCACAAATGCCAATTACTGAGCAACCAGATAGAAGAAATGCGGGCGGTAGCTTAGGCTGGTTAAGCTTGTCTTTATTTGGCTTAGCATTATTTAGAAGAAGAAAATAATTAATCGACAAACTTTGATTGATTAAAAATACAATAAAGGCGAGCATAGCTCGCCTTTATTTTACTGATGATTTCAAGCGCAGCTCACGACTTTGCACTCTTAACAAAATTCTTTAGATATCCAATTTTTCATCCACTTTTCTTTCTTTTGATAACTCGATGTCGGGCTCTGGCCATTCATTCATTTCATCTTCAGTACTGGCTATAGTCTCTGCTGGGTTAACGCCTACCCCCGCTTTATTAGAGCGAATATGTAAATCGCGCTGTGGAAATGGTATTTCAATTTTATATTTGCGTAAGGCGTCATCTATTGCCCATAAGTAATCTGATGTTAACGCTGTTGGCCTCTTTACTTGATTAGCAGATACCCACACACCTAGCATAAAATTAATACTGCTATCACCAAATCCTGTCATCCACACTACTGGTTTTCTGCCAATGGTGTTTAAGGTGTAATCCACTTGCTCAGTTGCTTCCAATACCGCTTTCTCAACTAGTCGTTTATCACTACCATAGGCAACACCAAATGGAATACGAAAACGCCTTACACTTTCTGCTAACGTCCAATTAATCACTTTTTGATTAGTTAACTCTGAATTAGGAATAAGAATGTCTACATTATCATTAGTTCTTACCAGTGTAGCGCGCATGTGTATGGCCATCACCTCACCATTAATGCCGGAGTCTAATTCAATAAAATCGCCCACCTTGACAGACTTCTCCAGCAAAATAGCTAACCCAGACACAAAGTTGTTAACAATCCCTTGTAAGCCTAAACCTATGCCAATACCTAATGCACTGGCGACGAGCGCGAGTTTTCCAACATCAATGCCCAATGCTGAAATTGCGAGTAAAATACCTATGACTAGTATGATGTAATGCAGCAAGCGCCCTACAATGTACACTTGCGCTGGAGTTAGGAAGTGCTTCGATAAAGCCACTTTATTTAACGCCATTCGCACTAATTTAGAAAATAAAAATGTTGCAATCAAAATACAAAGGCACACTACTAGCTTGCTCACTTGCAAACTGTAATCACCAATTTCAAAAAGTGAATAATTCCATATTTCATTTGTCATGTGCTGCTGCCTTGTAAAATCATATTTGCAATCAATTTAGTAAGATTCGTCTTACTCATCAAAACCACTTCCTCTTTTTAAATATGGTGATCAGTGCTATAGCGATAAACAGCATGACGAAAAGTAAAACGGGATAACCGTATTGATATTTAAGCTCTGGAATGTTTTCAAAATTCATTCCATATAAGCCTGCTAAAAAGCTGAGCGGAACAAAAATAGCGGTTATCACAGTTAAAACGCGCATTGTGTTATTTAATTTATGTGAAGTAATTGAGATATAACCATCAATTAGATCACTACAGATGTCATGGTACATATTTGACAAACTGTGCAATCGTTCAAATCTATCATGTAAGTCATTGATTGTGTGAAGCGCACTTGCAAAGTCTAAAGTGTCATTGGACTCACTATACTGCTTTAACTGTTGACTAATTTCTTTGTGGTAATTAAATATTCGAATTAATTTAATAAGTGATGACCGATAATTCGTAATTTCAGCCAACATTTGATCGTTACCGTTATCAAATAATCCATCTTCCAAATCGCCTAATTGAGTTTCAAATTGTAGTAATTGTTTAAGATAACAATTTGCACAATTGTGCATAATCACACAGGCCAAATTGAGCGGTGTTTCAATCAGTGAAGTGGTTTTTTGTTTACTTGGGTACACTGAAGCAGTATCAAGCGAAGCAACATGCACAGTAATTAAATATCTATCAGACGCAAAAAAGGCAATTTGTTGATGGTTAAAGTTCAACGTGCTGTTCACCTTTTCAATATCCCTGAAAATCATAAATAAATGATTGTCGAAAAATTCAATTTTAGGAGGATGCCGATAACGCAGCGCGTCTTGCACCGCCATTTCATGACAGCCAAACTCAACTAACCACGCCTTTACATCGCACTCTTGCTCTGGCCGATAGCTAATATTGATCCAAATGCGAGAATCCGCATTCTGCTTCCAAGACGATAATATACCTTCATCTGTTGTTTCCAATTCTTCGTTATTATCTTTATATCGAAAGGAAATCATATTTTTACCTTTATTGGTTAATGCATCGACTGCGTAAATAAATTATATATTGTTCCGTCTAAACTGCGCTGAATTACCTTGTTTACAGCCATATAAATAAAAACCACCGCTTATAAACTTCTGCTAAAAAACTTGTCTATACTCAATAGGTTTATTTAAATCAAATACATATAACAGATTTTTTTACCGTTACCTAAGCTTTTATAGGAATAACATGAACTCAACGCTAACCACGTTTTTTAGGGGAGACTACATGCCCCACGGTCACTGCTATTTGTGGCAACCGGGCATTCTATGGATGAATGTAATTTCTGACTTGTTAATAGCATTAGCTTACTTTTCAATCCCTTGTGCGTTAATTATTATTTTAAAAAAGCGAAAGGATATTGAGTTTCAAGGTATCTTCGTATTATTTGCCTTGTTTATAACTTGTTGCGGCATTACTCACCTATTTGGCATTTATACTGTTTGGCACGGCATTTATGGCCTTCATGGCATAGCTAAGGCAGTTACAGCCACTGTTTCGGTGGTAACAGCCATCGTTTTATTTAAATATATTCCTGCGCTGCTTGCATTGCCTACACCGACTCAACTTGAAGCCGCTCGTTTAAAAGCAACAGAAGAAAAAATCAAAAGAACAAAATTAGAAGTGGAAAAGAAAGCGAACGATATTTTTAAATACGCTACTGAGTTAATTCCCACTGGTTTACTGGTGGTGGATAATAACCAACATATTCGTATTGCGAATACAGCCCTAGGAAAAATGTTTGGTTATGAAAATGATGAACTCGTAGGAAAGCCACTGTCCACCTTATTACCTCAGAACTTAGCCAGCCATCATCAATCACTTGTTGATAGTTATGTCTCGGATCCAAAACAAAACTACGCTATGGCAACGGGACGTGTAGTACGAGGATTAGATAAGAAAGGCAATGATGTTAGCGTAGAAATCAACTTATCCACTTATCGTTTAGATAATCAACCTTACAGCTTTGCAACCGTGTCAGATGTACAAAAAATATTTAATGAAAAAAGCAAAGAGTACGAACAATCTAACCGAATAAAACGCGCAATCGATGCAACAAACGACGGTATTTGGGAGTGGAACTTAAAAACGAATGGTGTTTGGTTCAGCCAACGTATGCTTACCATGATAGGTGCTGACACACAAAAAGACACACCCAACCTAGATTTATGGAAGTCGCACATTCACGAGCGATATATTGATATATTTAAAAAACAACTATCAAGTCACTTTAAACAAAAATCTGAATACGATGTGGTGTATTTAGGTTTAGCCGCATCAGGTAAATATGAATGGTTTAGAAATCGCGGTAACACTATTTTCGATCACAATGACCAGCCTGTATTAATGTCAGGAACATTAACAAATATCCATAAAATTAAGCTGTTAGAGTCAGAGCTTAATACTAAAACACAGTTTCTTGATGCCGTATTAAGTAAATCATTATGCGGGCTTTTCATCTTTGATATTGAAACCCAAAGTAGTAGTTACATTAATAGGCAATACACCAGCATCACAGGCTATACCGCCGACGATTTAAAATATCTAGACTACCTAAAAGGCCCCTCAGCACTGTTTCACCCTGACGATTTAGGCAAAATTGATCAGCATATGGAAACCATTATGAATGCACGGGATGATGACGCTCATACCATTATGTACCGTTTTCTTCATAAAGAAGGACACTATATTTGGTGTTTGTCCAAAGACTCTGTGTACTCCAGAAATGAAGCTGGCGAGGTCAGTGCGATTATCGGTACTTTTTTTGATATTTCAGAACTCAAAGAACGAGAAGAAGAAATTAAACGTCTTGCGCTGGACTTTTCTACCACATTTGAACAAGCAGCAGTGGGCATTGCTCACGTTGCATTAGATGGAACATGGCTGAAAGCGAACAATAAACTGTGTGATATTTTAGGCTATTCACGTGATGAATTACTATCGATGACATTTCAAGAGATTACATACAAAGATGACTTAGATAAAGATTTAGATTATTTAAAAGCCATGCTAGAAGGTAGCATTGAAGAGTTTGTCATGGAGAAACGCTACTATCGCAAAACTGGCCAGCTTATTTGGGCAAACTTAACGGTTTCAATCGTTAAAAGCGATCCGCTAACTCCTAGCCACTTTATTGCAGTGATTGAAGATATAAGCCAACGTAAATACATGCAGCACGCGCTGGCACAATCAAACAAAGCATTGGAGCGCTTTGCCTATTCAGCGTCACACGACTTGCAAGAACCGTTACGGAAAATCAGCGCCTTTTCAGATAGCCTAACACAACGATTAGCTGGCAAGCTCGACGACGAGGATGCAGAATTTGAATTAGAACGTATTTCAGACGCCTCAACTAGAATGCGTGAAATGATCCACAGCCTGCTTCAATTATCTCGTTTTTCTACTCAACCCATTAATAAAAATGCAGTGTTACTATCTGATTTAATCGCAACGATTGCTGAAGACCTATCCCCTTTAATTGACGAAAGCAACGCATGTATTGAGGTGGAGCACGATTGCACCATATATGTCGATGAGCACTGTTTTCATCACGTGTTTAGCAACCTAATTGCAAATAGCATTCGTTACGCTAAAAAAGATCAACCTGCAATTATTAAAATTAAAGGAGAACAACAAGCACTACAAACCATTATTGATGTTACCGATAACGGTGTCGGCTTTGACAGTAAGTACGCATCCGAGATTTTCGCTCCGTTTCGACGATTAGTGGGTAGAAGTATTCCAGGCCATGGCATGGGCTTAGCTATCTGCCAGCGCATCATTGAAGTGCATAACGGCAATATTTCTGCTAAAAGCGATATCAATCAAGGAACCACAATCACTATTTGTTTACCAAATGAAACCACGTAATTTATGCTAATACACTACATTGATGATGATCCAGATGATCAATATTTAATAAAACGCGCAATCAGCACAATATCAACAACCATATCAATATTGTGCTTTGATGATGCTAATGCCTACCTTGAGTACATCCAGCCAGAGCAACTCGACAGTACGACCACGCCTGACTTAGTATTACTCGACATCAATATGCCAATGATAAATGGCTTTGAGTTACTGTCACTTTTGAAAAATTCAACTAAGCTTAATCATGTGCCAGTGTATATTTATACAACATCACAATCGAATGACGATGCTGTCGCTGCACGTGAACTTGGCGCAAAGGACGTTGTTGTTAAGCCAAGTGGTTTACAACAGGCTATCAACACCATAAAGTGTTTGTATGAGCAGCATAGTAGAAAATAGTATTAAGATGTGCTGTCGTAATCGGATACACAATATGCCAACATTCATGTTGGTTTCTTACCTCTTACAGTAGCTGTAGGCTCTAAGAAATAGAGTAATGTAATGGGTTAAATGTAAATCGTAAACCTTAGTTGAACTAATATGTTAACAACGATTAAATCGAAAAATGCAGCTAAAAATCATTACTCAGTCTTGCTTGTTGAAGACGACCCAGATGATATTTATCTTGTTCGTCAAATGCTTAAAAATCACCGTTCAAAAGTGTATGACCTAAAGCATGAAGATAATTTAGAGGATGCTACTGCTTACCTTGAAGAGCACAAGATTGATGTTGTATTGCTAGACTTAGGGCTACGTGAATTACAAGGATTAGACACGCTATCTGAATTTGTTTATAAAAACCCATTCATCCCTGTTATCGTGCTGACAGGTGCTGGTGATAATAGTGTCGGTGAAGAAGCCATTAAATTAGGAGCCGCCGATTTCATCCCAAAACCGGAAGTGAGCGGACAACTACTAAGCCGAGCCATTGTATTCGCTGTTGAAAGGCACGCCCTGCTTAATCAATTACAACGTCAGGCTTTGTTTGATGATTTAACAGGTTTACCCAACCGCACTGCATTATTTGAAAGACTTGATACCTTAATCAGTAACTTTGAGCGGAGCACCAACCGCATGGCCGCTGCCATGTTAGATTTAGATGGTTTTAAAGAAGTTAATGATGAGCTAGGCCATAAAGCTGGTGACGATGTGTTAGTGCAATTTGCCGAGCGCTTAAACGAACATCTACGGAGCTCAGATACAGCCGCACGATTAGGCGGTGACGAGTTTGTGCTAGTGATGACCAACTACAATGAACTAGATGAAATTTTAGAGTTACTGACCCAAAAGCTAGAGGATTTAACCACACCAATTCGTATCAATACTGGAAATACCCATACAGAGCGAGTTATCGGTGTCAGTATCGGCATTGCCGAATGGCGCAAAGGCCAAACCGCCGAGCAATTACTCACCCACGCTGACAAAGCAATGTACCACAGCAAAAAGAATGGCAAAAACCAAGTCAGCATCAATACTGGAATAGAGCTTAAATCAGCTTAAATTTAAGCTTATTAAAAAATAAACACTATAGTTGCCACAACCAGGCCGCCCAGCCTGTGGCTATGGCTAACACAATTAAACATGCCATCACTGGCAACTTATTGCTTTTCTTTGACTGCGTATCATGCAACTGTTGCTCTAGTAATTTCCGTTCGTGTTCGTTTAACGATTCAGGTTGGATCTGTTTATAACCTGTAATCATCGCCTTGGTTAATTTTTGTTGTTTGAAAATACGATAAAATACAATAGCGGCAATATGCAAACCAACTAATACCAATAACACTGTTTCCATAAAACGGTGCACTGAAGTTGCTGAAAGCGCAAACGATTCCGTCACAAATCCATATAGTGGTCCCACTAAATAAATTTCATCAGTACTTACCAGCCCTGTAAATACCGTAACTAGTAAACTCACCAGCATAATGACAACCATCCAGCCACCAGCAGGATTATGACCAATATATTCAGTGCCTGTTTTATGCTTGCGCTTGGTTGAAATTAATGAAGAAAATATATATTGAAACGTGCGCTTGGGCGATGCAATAAAGTGCTGAAATTTAGCATGAAAGCTACCAACTAGCCCCCATAATAGACGAAATACTAAAAGCGCAGAAATAAGAATACCAGATTTAAAGTGCCAATCCATTTCACTGATCTTGACCGATACAAATGAAAAAATAAATAACAACACCAATGACCAGTGAAATAAGCGCAAAGGAAAATCCCAAACTTTTACTTTTTGTGCCAGAGAGTTAGCTTTTGGCGTCTCTGTATCCAGTGCAACTTGTTCATTTACTATTTGCTGATGAGGCCTACTTGCCTGTTCATTTTGTTCAGCAACACTACCGATAGGGTTAGCAGAAAATTGATCGCTCATTGTTGATAGCCACTCTAAAACATGAAAATAGGGGCACTATAACCCCAAATACAGGTTGAATTATACGCAAAGGACAGCGAATGAGAAATAGTTGAAGCTTGGTTTTCACAAACGAAAAAGAGAGCGTATGCTCTCTTCAAAACGTGGTATCACATATACGTGCAACTGCACGCAATACTTCATAACACCGTAAAATGGCCTGCCTAGCGTATAATAAACAAGACACGCACTAATTTAGCTTACTCAGCTTTAAAGTCATCGTGGCAACCTTTACAAGTTTTGCCAACAGCACCAATATATTTGCGTACTTCGCTTAAACCATTACCTGCATGTTTAGCCAAGTTTTCAGACGCTTCTTTCATGTCGCCATTTATTTTCTTAACTTTTGCAAGTTGATCCCAAATAGCGGGTAATGCATCTGTATTTTTTGCATTAGCGTTGTCTGACCCTTTCGGCCACATAAACGCATTGTTCATGCTAGCTGCCAACGCTAAGTTTTGCGCAGCCGCTTTAGCAAGCTCTGCATCGTAAGGCTTTTTACCTTTAGCCATGGCACCAAGTTGACCAATATTATGACGTAAAACTTGCATATAGCTTTGGCGCGCATCAATCTCGTGCTTAAAAGAGTCGTTCGCATTTGCTGTGCTAGATAAAGTCAGTGCACATACACTTGCACACAAAAGAGTTTTTGCTAAAAGCTTCATTGCTTTCTCCAGTTTTTTAACGGTTTTTATTTTTAAGAAAGTTCATGTTGATGTATGACGAGTCGATTGAACTACTTATAAAATACTTATATCTAAAAATCTTTTCTAGTTAGGACAGTATGTTGTGTCACACCGTTCCTAATTTCGTCACCAAAAACTTACTGCATTATGCAGTAAGTTTTTAAATTTGCTAGGGCTTATTAACCTATTACAGCGTTAAAGTTTTTTTATACCCATATTGTATAAAGTAAAGCCAAAGATATCAGCATACTGATCAATGATCTTAGACGTTGGCGTACCTGCACCATGTCCTGCATTGGTTTCAATACGGATTAATGTTGGATTTGTCCCTGCTTGATTTTCTTGCAACTGAGCTGCAAACTTAAATGAATGCGCAGGCACTACGCGGTCATCATGATCACCCGTAGTGATTAGCGTTGCAGGGTACTCAATGCCTTTTTTCACATTATGTACAGGCGAATAACCGTGTAAATAATTAAACATGTCCTTATTATCATTTGCTGTGCCGTAGTCATAAGCCCAGCCAGCACCAGCTGTAAAGGTGTGGTAGCGTAGCATATCCAGTACACCTACTGCAGGTAAAGCAACCTTAAATAAGTCAGGACGTTGTGTCAGTACAGCACCAACTAGTAGACCGCCATTAGAGCCACCACGCACAGCCAAATATTGGCTTGACGTATACTTCTCGGAAATTAGGTGCTCAGCCGCAGCAATAAAGTCATCAAACACATTTTGCTTTTGCATTTTTGTGCCTGCTACATGCCATTTTTTACCGTACTCACCGCCACCACGTAAATTAGGCACCGCGTACACACCACCTTGTTCTAACCATGCCGCCATTGCCGCACTAAAACGCGGGGTTAAGCTTACATTAAAACCACCGTAGCCATATAAAATGGTTGGATTTTTACCATTTAACTCAATGCCTTTCTTATGGGTAAGCATCATTGGCACTTTAGTACCGTCTTTCGACGTGTAAAAAACCTGTTTGGATACATATTCGCTACTATCAAATTTCGCATTTGATTTACGATGTACTTTAGACTCGCCCGTTTTCGCATTCAGACTAAAAATAGTGGTTGGCATTTTGTAGTTAGTAAAGCTGTAGTAAAGCACTTCCTGCTCTTTTTTACCGCCAAACCCAGTAGCAGAACCTGCGCCAGGTAACGCAATTTCGCGCACTAACTTACCCTGCATATCGTATTGTTCAACCTTAGAAATAGCATCAACCATATAACGAGCAAATAGATAACCAGCACCTTCACTAACATTTAGCACATGCTCTGTTTCTGCAATTAAATCTTTCCAATTTTTAGGCGCTGAGTTGTTAGCATCAACCGTCACTACTTTTTTATTCGGCGCATTTCGGTTGGTCACAAAATACAATTTGCTGCCATCATTCGTCAGCAATTCGGTATCAGTATCCGTATTACTAAGCACCGTAATTAGCTTGCTATCTGCTTTTGATAAATCTTTTAAATATAACCGGTTACCAGATGTTGAATCTGCCGCACTAATTAATAAATAGTTTGCATCATCCGTTACATCACCAAATACGTAACGGCTTTTTTGTTCAGCCGATGCGCCAAATACGACTTCATCAGCCGACTGTTTTGTACCTAACTTATGGAAGTACAACTTATGTTGGTCAGTTTTCGCAGAAAGCTCACTGCCTTTAGGTTTGTCGTAACTAGAATAATAAAAACCTGTGTTACCGCGCCATGCCAAGCCACTAAACTTAACATCAACTAACGGTGCTTCTAATTGTTTCTTGGTTTTGGTGTCAATGATAATCACTTTACGCCAGTCACTGCCACCTTCAGAAATTTGATAAGCCGCTAAGCTACCGTCTTTAGAAAAACTAAGACCTGCCAATGACGTTGTGCCGTCTTCACTAAACGTATTCGGATCTAAGAATACTTCAACGGGACCATCGCCTTTTTGACGATATATAACGGCTTGATTTTGCAGTCCATCATTTTTATAGAAATACGTGTAATCACCTTCAACAAATGGTGCACTTACCTTTTCGTAGTCCATTAATTCTGCTAAACGTTTTTCTAACTTGTCACGATATGGAATATTTTCTAAATAGTTAAAGGTGACTTCATTTTGCGCTTTAACCCATTGTGCCGTTTCTTCACTACGGTCATCTTCCAACCAGCGATAGGGATCAACAACTTCAGTACCAAAATATGTATCAACAACCTCTTTCTTAGTGGTAACAGGATAAGTAACCGCTAGAGTTTGTTTTTCAGTTTGTACTTGAGCGTCAGCTGAAGAAGTGGTTTGCGACTGCAATTCACAGCCTGTTAAAGCTAATAGCACACCAGCGGCTACTAAACGATTTATCATGGTAATAGTTTCCCTTAAACTTTTGCGAATACCCTGTAATAAGCTATCTACACACTTGGTGATAATCATGAGTTGAGTTAAATAACTTTTAAGGCACGCGGAATCATATTGTTTTTATTAAAATACGTAAAAATGGATTACACCACTCCAAGCTAAGGGAAAAGCCAGAGTTTGTCTAGATTTATGCGTCAAATAACAAGCCCGAAACGATATTCGGGCTTGAATTAATATAAGAGCTATATTGTTACGCGGCAGTTTGGGAAACTATATTAAAACTTTGCCACCACTTTCACATCACCTGTTACAGCCGATGCATCTACATAACCAATTGCGCTGGGATCAGACTTAACAGCTGCTACAACATCAGCGTCACTCGATACTTCTTTAGGCGGTGTACCTTTGCCAGTAAAAACAAGTTTAGACCAATACGCTTTAAGTTGGCTTGAAGACTTATTTAATACATTAGAGTCAAAAGAACCCCTCGTTGCTGCACCTTCAGAAAGGTTGATTGGCGTTACACTCGTACCATTAGGAAATGACTTTTTCTTGCCTAAGAAGATACGTGATATTTCCCCTTTATCCAAGGAACTGTCATTAGCAGGATTGACTATCACCGCGATTTCAGCTTGAACCTGAGCACTCATTAATGCTGTCGCACAGAGTATGGAGGTCATTATTTTTTTCATCGTTCAATCTCCTAAAAAACCAAGTCAACGCCGAAGGATATTAAAGAGCTAGTTTGATTCATAAACTTATCATCATTCTCAGTATATTGAATTTTAAATGCAGCAGATGGGTGGAAGTTATATCTAACCCCAACTGTCCAAGCATCATTATCAACTTTATCACTAAAAACTAACCCCTGAACTCCAGCCTGTAATGCGGCATAATTTTGTTGAAGCTCGGGTATTGGCAGCGTTAAAGTTGGAAAGTCTTGATATAAAGATTCATCAAGTTCAGAGTCAAAGTGTTCAATAACAATATATGGAGTAAAATCACCGATGCGCTTACCCACAGAAACAAACCACCCTTCACGATCAGCTGAAAAGCTATCGTCGATGGTTAGTTTTGACCACTCAGTATTTATTAAGAAATCGTTGTAATCAATATTTATCGAAACATCTAAAAATGAGGCTGGATCTTCAACCATCTCAACATCTTGAGCCTTTTGCTCTAATCCCAATGGCTGAGCACCTAAACCTATTAACGCCTGATCAAAAGCTCTAAGGCCGTTTAATATTGATGCAACGGCTGGTGAAACAGCTGCGAAATCTGTAGATAAATCGCCCTGTAAATAACCTACTCTAAAATTAAACCAATCACGAGTCATTGATACACTTAAACCAAGAGCATCTTGAATATCAACTGGATAAGCATTTTCATTGTATAAGAAAGGTTTTACCGTATCATTAAAGTTACCATAAATAAATTGAGTAGCTACATCCCAGTCACCGAACATGTCTGAATGATATAAGCTTATTCCCTCAATGGTAGCAAAGCCAATATTATAAATACTTCTTGGTGGCCTCACCCAAGGGTAAGCAAATCCAACATCTAAATAATCTGAATATTTATAAAATGGCGTTCTAATTCTTCCAGCAGACACCTGAAGTGTTTCGGTTAGTTCATATGTCAAAAATGCCCACTCAAACTCAGCTTCAAAGTCATTACGCCCTTTCGCCATAATTTGTGCTGTAGCACTTAACTTATCCCCCATATCTGCCGACGCTTGAATAGCAAATAGGGATTCATTTTTAAAATCAATTTCATCATCATATTCATATAAAATATCATCGCTACTGGCGATGCCTGCTTTAATGCTGGCAAAACCATTAAACCGAATTTCAGCAGAAGCAGAATAAGACTGCATTATGGCGAGTGCCAAGGATGTATAGATTAGTGTTTTCTTCATTGCTAGTTTCTCATATCTTATTAGTGAATCAGCTTATACCGCAGTTCAAAAGCTAGATCGGAACCCTAGATATAAGGTATAGTCGTATTTAAGTAATTGCGCAAAAAACACTGTAAATTTCGGGCGTTATCCTTTAAAAGAGCATTTAAACAGCATAAAAAAAAGCACCTAATTGTGCTCTTCAGTAATTTACAATATAACCTAATTAGTCGCTGTTATAGACGCTACTAAAGGCGCTACTAGCTACCACCAATTTGTAACTCTTCAATCAATATAGAGCCTGTTAAAATGCTGCTTTTCTTTTCAACATCTCCACCAATAGCGGTAATATTATTGAACATATCTTTTAAGTTACCGGCAACGGTAATTTCACTCACAGGATACTGAATTTCGCCATTTTCAACCCAAAACCCTGCGCAACCTCTAGAATAATCGCCCGTTACAATATTAACGCCCTGTCCCATTAATTCGGTTACCAGTAAACCAGTTCCCATTTTTTTTAGTAACGCGGCCAAGTCAGGATCGGTTTTTTCAACTAACCAATTATGAATGCCACCAGCATGGCCGGTATTTTCCATTTTTAATTTACGAGATGAATAAGAAGTTAACAAATAGGTTTGTAATTCACCTTGTTCAAGGATGCTACGATCCCAGGTTTTAACGCCTTCGCTATCAAATGAACTGCTTGCCAAGCCTTTTAGAATATGTGGGCGTTCAATAATATTCACCGTTTTATTGGTGATCTTAGTGCCAAGAGAGTCCAACAAGAAAGAAGATTTTCGATATAAATTACCGCCGCTAATTGCCGCTACTAAATGGCCAAACAAGCCATTTGCCACGTCTGCACGAAATATAACTGGCGCTTTACGTGTGCTTATTTTTCGGCTTCCCAAACGTGAAACTGTTTCCAGCGCCGCTCTTTCACCAATATCTGTGGGCTTATCTAAAGCAGCAAATTCTCGGCTTACTGTGTAGGCGTAGTCACGTTGCATTTCATCATCTTGCTGGCCTATTAGGCTACAGCTTAAACTGTGTCTACTGCTTGGATAACCAACAATTTGCCCATGAGAGTTACCATAAACACGAATACCTTGATGGGAAGAAAACGACGCGCCATCCGAGTTTGTAATTTTTCCACTTGTGCTAAAGCCTTTATCTTCCATTTCTTTACACAATTTAATGCCAAACTCTGGTTCTACATCAATTGGGTGAAATAAATCTAAATCTTTAGGTTCAAATTCCAATAAATCTTTATCAGCCAAGCCTGTGCAGTCATCTTCAGAAGTATACCTTGCAATTTCTACAGCCGCTTTTACTGCTTTATCTAACGCATCGTGACTTAAATCGGAAGTAGATGCAGAACCTTTATGTTGGCCTTTATACACAGATATACCCATGCCGCCATCAAGATTAAATTCTACCGTTTCCACTTCTCCTAAACGAGTAGAAACTGATAGGCCTTTTTGGCGTGTCATGGCAACTTCAGCCGTGCTTGCACCATATTTTTTAGCCAATTCTAATACGGTTTCAACGGCGCCTTTTACTTCATTAATTTCTTGTATTATCTCGTTATTCATAAGCTTTTCATCAATTACGTGTAATGCACAAAGCATAACACAAGATAACGGTGATGTTCCGCAAAACTATGCGTTGACAATGCTGATGTTCAATACGCCTACAGTACGCCAAACTGACATCTAATCGCTCTGTTGTACACGAGCATGAAAGTAATAAATGCGCTTACTTCTCTTACTTGCCTTCAACCTAGTTTTATAAAATATGACCTCATACCAACCTATAAGGTATAATCTTTAGAAGACTGACAATTTTCACAGTGATATTTGAGCGTGTTGACTTGTTAAATAAAGATCATTCCGCCCCAACAAACTGTTTTAAATAATGTGGAAAAGCCATGCGACCAGAGCACGAAGACGAACAAGAAGAAATTATTTACGTAAGCAAAACAGAATTAAAGCGCGATATGGAAGAGCTACAAGCCCTTGGTGAAGAGTTAGTTAGCCTAAGCCCTTCACAACGCAAAAAAGTACCGCTTGATGAAGACTTGCAAGATGCATTGATTTTGGCAGATAAACTTAAGCCTAAAAAAGAAGCGTTTCGCCGTCATTTACAGTTTATTGGAAAACTGATGCGTGGTCGTGATCCAGAGCCAATTAAAGCCGCACTGGAAGTCATTCGTAACCGTCATAACCGTGCAGCAAAATTACTTCATCAACTTGAAGAATTGCGTGATGAGCTTATTACCCAAGGTGACAGTAGAATTAACGAGCTAGTGAGCGAGCATCCTTCTATTGATAGACAGAAGTTGCGTCAACTTGTGCGTAATGCGAAAAAAGAACAAGAAAAAAAATCAGCGCCAAAAGCCTACCGTGAAATATTCCAATATTTAAAAGAAAACATGGCGAAATAATTTAAATATGATCAAAAAAGCCAGCTACGCTGGCTTTTACTTTTTTAGCTGTTATTACTTATAGCTATACGGGTACTAAGCTGTACCGCCTACCGTAATTTCGTCAATTTTTAAGGTTGGCTGACCCACCCCTACTGGCACGCTTTGACCATCTTTACCACAAACACCAACACCTTGGTCGAGCGCTAGGTCGTTACCCACCATTGAGACTTTTTGCATCGATTCTGGTCCATTGCCAATTAAGGTAGCCCCTTTAATTGGTCGCGTAATTTTACCTTTCTCTATTAAATACGCTTCTGAAGCTGAGAACACAAACTTGCCCGAGGTAATATCAACCTGTCCGCCACCAAAATTTGGTGCATAAATGCCTTTTTCAACGGATGCAATAATTTCATCACGCTCATGCTTACCAGCCAACATATAGGTGTTTGTCATACGCGGCATAGGTAAATGCGCATAGGACTCTCTGCGGCCATTGCCTGTTGGTGCCACACCCATCAATTTAGCGTTGTGCTTGTCTTGCATGTAACCTTTTAAAATACCGTTTTCAATTAGTACGTTATATTGACTTGGCGTCCCTTCATCATCCACATTAAGTGAGCCTCGGCGATTTTGCAAAGTGCCATCATCAATAATTGTACAATGCTCAGAAGCCACCTTCTCACCGACTTTGCCGCTAAATGCGGATGCACCTTTACGGTTAAAATCACCTTCTAGACCGTGCCCTACTGCTTCATGTAGTAAAACACCCGGCCAACCTGCACCTAACACAACTGGCATATCGCCAGCAGGCGCTTCTATTGCTTCTAATTGTACTTGCGCTTGACGAATCGCTTCATCAGCGTAATGCATGTGCCTTGGTTTGCCGTCTTCTAACTCTAAAAAGTACTGGTAATCGCTTCGACCACCGCCACCAGCATTACCACGTTCGCGGCGGCCATTTTCTTCAATTAATACCGAGCAGTTTAAACGCGTTAGCGGACGAATATCAGTAGCAAATGTACCGTCAGTTGCTGCAACCAATATTTCTTCATAGACACCCGATAAGCTTACAACAACTTGTGCCGCGCGAGGCTCTTGCTCACGAATGTATGCTTCAATGCTATGTAATAAATCAACTTTTTGCTGTTCTGTTAAACTATCTAAAGGCTGGCATGGCTGGTAAATCACACTGTTTTCACGTTTTTGCCACGCATTCACCGTACCGCTTTGGCCCTGCGACGCTATGCCTCTGGCCGCTTTTGCAGCTTGTTGTAAAGCTGCAAGATTAATTTCGTCTGAATAGGCGAAGCCTGTTTTTTCACCTGTTATCGCTCTAACACCGACACCACGTTCGATATTAAAAGATCCCTCTTTAACTAAACCGTCTTCTAGCACCCATGACTCGTTGTGACTACTTTGAAAATATAAATCGGCGTAATCTACAGAATGCTGATGAATCAATCCTAGTGTTTGTGATAAATCATCTAGCGATAAGCCTGATTGCTCAATCAAATTATGTGTCACTGTCATAATGTTTTTATCTCTGTATTAAATCTGTTATGTGCCTGAATTGGCATCTTAGCTCTAACGGCGTCTAATTCTACTAAATCAATAGTATCACTAATAATAGCTTCTCCATACTCAGCTTGCTGCCTGATCCGCCCCCACGGGTCGATAATGCAACTATGTCCGTATGTTTCTCGGCCATTTTGGTGCTCACCACCTTGGTTAGCAGCCACCATATAGCATTGTGTTTCTATTGCGCGCGCTTGTAATAAAGGTAGCCAATGTGCTTTACCTGTCACGTTGGTAAATGCGCTTGGCAACACAAATAACTCAGCACCTGATTCGCGCATTGATTGAAATAACCCTGAAAAACGCAAATCGTAGCACACCGCCATACCTAATTTACCAAACGGCGTATCCACCACCACTACCTTATTGCCAGCTAGGGTACTATCAGACTCACGATAACTACGGGTATTGTCCGCAACATCTACATCAAACAAATGAATTTTTTGATAATCGGCAACAATGCGCCCATGACTATTAATCAACAACGAGGTAGCCGAAAATTTATCTGGTAATACTTCATCATCTTTTACTGCAGTAGTAGGAATCGTACCTGCAACTATCCAACACTGATAACGCTTAGCGAGTTCAAGTAATTTCTCTTGAATAACCCCTTCGCCAATGTTGCTTTTTATCGATTGATTCTCTTTATCTTTTCCACCAAAAAAAGCAAAACATTCAGGCAGTACGACCAAGTGCTCTCCCTCTACATGATGAGTGGATAACCATTTATCAACCGTTGCTAAGTTTTGGTGTATATCAGGTACCGATACCATTTGCAGAGCAGAAACAGTAGTCATTGTTGTCCTTATACTGTCATTGCGATCACTGATTAATTTTCAACGGCGGCGAATCAATAATAGTGTCGTCAATTGTTTTTGAATTCTTTTTAGGTGTTGCAGTTTTAGGTAAGTTAACATCTTTACTGAAACGTTTAACTTCAACCAAGTTAGGCTTATCAATCGTACCCGTTAATTTGAATTTTATTTCTGAAATCACGTTTGCCGACTCAATCATTTTATCTAACGCGAGTGTTGCTAACCCAGTAATGGGGTTGGTTGTCATAAACGCAACTAATATTGGCAAACTAGAGGTAACTTTAGGTGCCACCGACAAATCATAAGACATCTCCTTACTTTGCAAGTCAGTTTTACCTTTGATTGAGATATCTGCGGCTATGCCATCAATTTTGGTGTCTTTTGTGGATGCGACACCATTAACAACCTGCATCGAGCCATTGAAGCTGTTATAAAACAACCCTTTACTAAATACGTCTCTAAAATCAAAACGCAGCTTTCTAAACAAGGAGTCTAAACTTAAAATTGACAGCAGGCGTGCCCCTTTATCGCTTACTTCTGTTAAATGTCCTTCGCCCATTTTCCACACGGTTTCACCATTTAATTTTTCATAAGCAAATTCATACGGCGCATCCTGCCAAGACGCATTAACACGGATATCTGCATCACTGTCTTTAATCGATGACGTTAGTTGATAACCACTAAGCAGTTCGCCAAAATCGTCACTTAATAATCGAGCCGTAATAGCGGTGTTACTGCCTTGCTCAGTTAACTGCCATTTAAGACGGCCAGCTAATGAGTTTCGTGTACGATAAACCGTTAAATTATCAATCGATAGACTGTTTTTATCGCGCTTCAAAGCAAAATTTACTTTGCCAAGGTCGTATTCTTTCCAACGGCAGTCACGACAACTAAAGGTAATAGGCGGAATCGTAGCCATCAACGCTTGTTGTGCAGCGTGCTTTTCTTGTTGTGATGCTGGCGGGTGAGTGTCAGCAGTGGCTTCGGCAGTTGTGTTAAATTCGCCTAGTTTTAAATAGTCAGCGTTTACCGTGACGCCCTGCTCTAACCAATCTTTACTAAATTCAGCTCTTAATGCGGTTTCACTGGCGTTCAGGTTTAGCTGCCAAAATTTATCAAATTGCTCAGTATCAAATTGCACATTATTAAATGTTTGCCCGTAAACATGCAGTTGCTTTGCTTTTCCTCTTATACGCTCAGGTAACCCTAATACTGATGGAGAATTATCATCCGTCGTAATATTTGATGCTAAATGATTTACAAGCTGCGTCCACGGCACGACATCTACTTCAGGTAAATTAACCGAAATATTAAAGTTTTGCCCTGGTAAACCTAAGTCTTCTTCACCCAGAATTAAATGCGCACGGCTAAACTCTGGTTTATCGTTTGGCAAAATCGCATTGAAATATAACGATTGATCGATATTCGCCGTAATTAAGTTACTTATATCGTCGCCTTTTACCAGCGCCACTAACTGACTTTGCTCATCAGCCAATTTGTTATAAGGCGCAGGTAAATTTGATACAACTTGTGTTAAATCGGCATCTAGCGTAGCAACATAGTTAAACTTTTCATTCGCTAAGCTTAAATCCACATTTGCAACAAACGGCACTGAGCCTTGCAGGTACTGCTGCATAGGTAAATTAAACGATTGATTAACTTGTTCCAACGGCCATAATTGGGACAACGCTATATTCACCTTGTAGTCGTCTCTTAATTGTTGTGACGTAAACTTAATGTCGAGCGGGAGTTGGAGCCACTGGCTGGTGAGATTGGTTGCGTTCAGTTTGTCATTAAAGAAACTTAATTTGCCCGAAACCTGCTCAAGCGTTAACGCTGGGGTTGTAATGTTAATTAAATTATTGTCAAAAAAGACATCACCGTAAGCATCAACATAACTCTCTTCTAAACCGATATCTAAACCTACATGTGCACGTACGATACCTTCCGGAATGATCGTATTAAACACACTGCCTACAGAATCTTTTAATCCGCTTTGTTGTAGCAGCTTTACCACCTTGGTGGCATCTGCTTGCGTTTTTATATCAATTAATAATTTATCGGCAATATATAAGTCTACAATTTGCGCAGTAACCGCTTGCCCTAACTCAATACCTAATAAGTCGCCTGCACGCGATGTGATCAACATATTGGCGTTTTCGAACCGTAATGTAGCAGCAAGTTCTGTGATTTCTGGCCACTCTGAATCAAACTGCATCACGCCATCTTCTACCTCAGCTTGCACTAAAAAGCGCCCATCTTTTTCAGCGTACGGGTAATTGGCAAATGCGCCTTGCCACAAAACATGCGCTTTTTTAATTTTTCCAGATTTTAACGACTTGTTTAAATATTCAATGGTGGAGTCAGGCATGTAGCCAAAAGGATAGTAATTTTTTGCGTTAGCAATATCATTCAGTGCTAGTTCACCATATAAGCCAAGTACTGCCGAAGGCTCAGTTAGATCAAGGCCAAACTCACCTTGAAAAGAAATATCATCACTGACAAGCTGCACTTGAGGAGAAAATACTCGCCAACCCTGTTCACTTTTATGCGCCCCTAATGTGACACCAAGTTTGTTGTAAGCTATGGCTTTACGAAATAAACGGCCAGTCAGTAGGTAGTTGTACTCTCCATTTATATCAACATAAGCGCTGTTTGTATCCGCATAAAATTGCCCAGCTAAATCTTGAGCGCCTGGGATGTCCTCAACATTGTTCCAGCCGACGTTATCTAACTTACCTGCCAATTTCCAATATAGCTCGCTATCACTGTCAACATTTTCAGCTTCAAAATATAAGTCAGATATCACTCCCTCAGGGTGATATTGAGAAATAGCATTATCTAATGCCTCTTCAGAATAAAATAATTGTACGGTAGGTAAAATACGTTCTATATCAATGTTATTTACTGAACCAGTATATAATTGCTGCTTTTTTCTTAACGAAAAATTAAGCGTAGGCCACGCTAAACGTTCTGTGTGCAATGCTAGCTGATGTACTCTTAAATCCCAGCCTGACTCGGTTGGCAACCACTCTACTTGCCCCTGACTAAAATTAACTTGGTGGCGCTTTTGTTGAGCTAACCAAGATAATTGGTTTTCACCTAGCTCAAACTGAACACGCTTAATCACGCCATCATCAATACGCGCCCAACTTTTAAAGCTTAAATTTGAATCATCAATACGGTATTTATCAGCAACCACTTGGCTCAACCAAGGAGACACATCCACATCACTCGCATCAACATACAACTCCCCAAAAAGGGCGTCAGCTTCTGAGCCATATAAATCTAAAATAAAACTTAATGTGTTGTTAGAAAAACCTTTTAAAAAGAATGTTCCAACACCTTGGTGATGGTTTTTATCATTGCGCCAAGCCAGTTCTTCAATTGCGATAGTTTGGCGATTTTGAGGTTGATTGGTCAGAATGACATGGCTATTAATAACAGAAAACTCTTTCAGCTGTCCTAGAAATAGCTTACTAAGCGCTTCTTGAATAGGAGTTTCATCACTGGCTGGTTTACCCGAAACTAAGCGCTGTGGGTCCAATTTTGCAATCACACCATCTAACACAAAAAAGCTCGACTTTATTTTGCGCTCAGTTAACGAGCCCCAAAAGTCAATTTTTAATCTAATTTCTTTGATTGCCAGATCCAGTGGCGCTTCTTCAGTAGGACGAAGGGTTAACTTTTGCAAGACAATTGCTGGCCCTTCTCGTTCCCAGCTCGCGCTAAGATGGCCAATACGAATATTTGCATTGTATTTTTGCTGAATGAATTGCTCTAAATCAACTCGATATTTGTCTGCATAAGGCAAGGTGTACTTTAACACCGAAATAAGCACAGCCACGGTCACTATGGTAATTGCAGACAATTGCCATAGTTTTCTAAAACAATAAAAACAAGCTTTTTTAGCGCGTTGCACTACATCATCACCACATCAAACTGCTCTTGGTTATACAACGATTCAGTTTGAATTTTAATTAACTTACCGATAAAAACCTCTAGCTCCGCTAAATTGTGATATTCATCGTTTATTAATGCCTCAGACACTAACGGCGCACAATAAACAACAAACTTATCAGCGTCGTAGGCGCGATTTACTCTCACAATTTCGCGTAAAATTTCGTAGCAAACTGTCTCCACAGTTTTTAAATTTCCACGTCCCTGACATATAGGACACTCTGAACAGAGAATATGTTCCAAACTTTCTCGTGTTCTTTTTCGAGTCATCTCGACTAATCCCAACGCAGAGAAGCCATGGATATTGGTTTTGGTACGATCTTTAGCTAATGCGTGGTCCAAACTGTGCAATACGCGTCGCTGATGATCTTCATTATTCATATCAATAAAATCGATAATAATAATGCCACCTAGATTACGTAAACGCAGCTGACGAGCTATCGCTTGGGTTGCTTCAATGTTGGTATTAAAAATGGTTTCTTCTAAATTTCGATGCCCTACAAACGCGCCCGTATTTACGTCTACGGTTGTCATTGCTTCGGTTTGATCGATGATGAGATAGCCACCAGATTTGAGCTCCACTTTGCGATTAAGGGCACGTTGAATTTCGTTCTCAACATCAAACAAGTCGAAAATGGGTCTCTCACCGGGGTAATACTCTAATAGCTCACTTAACGCAGGCACAAACTCTTCCGTAAAGGCTTTTAATTGCTGAAAAGTGAATTTTGAGTCAACGCGAACACGCTCTAAATCAGCTCCTACAAAGTCTCGAATAATACGAAATGCTAGGGTTAAGTCTTCATGAATAATGACTTCTTTACGGCTTTTTTTCTTCTTTTTAAGGATTTTTGACCACAGCTTTTTTAGAAACTTCGCATCTTGCTCTAGTTCATCTTCACCAGCCCCTTCAGCAGCGGTGCGAACAATAAAGCTTCCTGTATCATCATTATGTTTTGCTACGCATTGCTTTAAACGATTACGTTCTTCTTCACTTTCAATTCGCTGGCTTACACCGACATGTTTAGCAGCAGGCATGAACACCAAATAACGTGATGGAATAGTAATATCTGTGGTTAAACGTGCGCCTTTGGTACCTAGCGGGTCTTTTACTACTTGCACCATAATGTACTGACCTTCGTGCACTAGCTCACGTATATCAGGCGCATGTTTTTCTGTCGCGCCTTCAACAGGCTCATCAATAGTGTTATTAGAAACAATGTCGGAAGCATGCAAAAAAGCGGCTTTTTCTAAGCCAATATTGATAAACGCAGCCTGCATGCCGGGCAATACACGGCTCACTTTTCCTAAATAAATATTGCCAACAATGCCTCGGTTGCCGATGCGTTCTAGGTGCATTTCTTGTAACACGCCATTTTCAATTAACGCGACTCGCGTTTCGCTAGGTGTTACATTAAGCAATAATTCTGCGCTCATTTTTCATTCACCTTATCTGCAATCACTTGCTTAAGTAAAGTATCTGTTTCGTATAACGGTAGGCCAACAACAGCTGAGTAACTGCCATTCAAACGCATGATAAACTTACCTGCAATTCCTTGAATGCCATAACCGCCAGCCTTATCACAAGGTTCGTTGGTTTGCCAATAACGTGTAATTTCATCTTCCGATAACGCTTTAAATGTCACATCAGATTGCACCACCTCGCATCTCACGTTAGCGTCAGTGCAAATTGCTACAGCAGTCATAACTTGGTGGGTGCTGTTAGATAACAAGCTCATCATGCGTTTAAAATCAGCAAAATCTGTGGGTTTACCTAAGATACGATTGTTACTAACCACAATGGTGTCTGAGCCTAAAACGATATCGGCATCGTTTACTTTTTTCGCACCTGCTAAGGCTTTTTCAGCAGCCATTCTTTCAACATATTCACGAGGCGCTTCATTTGAAAAAGGCGTTTCATCAATACTGGCTGCGATAACTTCAAATTCTACGTCAAGCTGAGCGAGTAATTCTTTTCTTCGTGGAGATTGCGATGCTAAATAAATCATCTTACTTTAAATTGCCGTCTGTATTTGCGTAATAATAAAAACACCCAAGGCCATGCCAAGGTACCAGTGAGTACAGGCCACATATATTGTGGGATAAAGAACACGTCAGTTAAAAAATGACTCAGCCAAAATACCAGCAAATGATAAAGGGCAAGAAATAAACCGATAATGATGGCCTGTTGCCATACCGAGAAGTTTCTAATTTTTTGATAATTTGACGCCGTAATATAAGAAATAATGGCGAAAGTCACTGCATGAATACCCAATACCGTACCCAAGAGTAAATCGAGAATAAAGCCTGCTAACCAAGCCACACCAATATTGACCCGATTTGGTAACGCGATAGACCAGTACATAATTACCAGCAGTGGCCAATCTGGCCTAAAATACTCAAACGCTAAGGGCATCGGCATAATCGCTAATACTAACGACAGCAACAGCGTAAAACTAATAAATAAAGGGGAATTACTGCGTTTAGTAACCATTATTGACTCACCTGTTCTTTGCGCTCAGGCCATAGTAAAAGTACATATCGAACACGATCTAATAGTGCTTCAGGTTCTGCGTAAATTTGTGTAAACGGCAAACTTTCATCACGATTAATAAATGTGACTTTAGCCACTGGGTAGCCTTGTGGAAAACGGTTGCCTAAACCAGACGTCACTAATTTATCGCCCACTTTAATATCCGTGCTGTGAGGAACATGGCTAAGTTTCAGTTGCCTTAGTTTGCCGATACCCTCAACGGTAGTGCGAATATCATTACGCTGAATGCGTACAGGAATTGCATGGGTGGTATCTGAAATTAACAACACTCTGCTTGTAGTAGTGCCTACATATAACACTTGCCCAACTATGCCAGAATCATCAATAACGGGCTGCCCTTCATATACGCCATTGGTAGAGCCGCGGTTAATCACCACTTGATGGCTAAATCTATCACTGTGAACGGCAAGCACTTCCGCAGACAGTTTTTTTACATCAGTACGCACCGGAGAGCTCAACAATGCACGTAGTTTTTCATTTTCATTTTGTAAAAACTTAAAGCGTTGTAATTGTTCGTTTTGAGTAAGGATTCTTTCGCGTAACTGGTTGTTTTCCGACATTAATTGATCACGGGTCATTACTTGTTGAGCAGACCAGTCAAGCATTTGCTGAGGCAAGCTTGCCATGTAAATTAACGGGCTAACGAGTGAATTAAGGTAGGTACGAATTGTCGCTGAACTATTAGTAAAGTGATCTGCAAACATCAGCACAATGCTGAATACAATAGCAATTAGCAACCTTAGTTGCAGGGATGGGCCACGCCCAAAAATTGGATCCATATATAATGTCTAGTTAGGTATCATTAATGTAAAACAAGAACAAATATGAATAACCAGCGTTTGCAGATAAAGCTCCTTGTTCTTGTTGAACATGCTTATTCACTTGTAAAATGGCGGCTAGTGCCGCCATTCATAATTAGTCGTAACTGAACACGTCTCCGCCGTGCATATCAATCATTTCAAGCGCTTTACCGCCACCTCTTGCAACACAAGTAAGTGGATCGTCAGCGATAATGACTGGAATACCCGTTTCTTCCATTAATAATCTATCTAAATCTTTTAGTAGTGCGCCGCCACCGGTTAACACCATACCACGCTCTGAAATGTCAGACGCTAATTCAGGTGGTGACTGCTCAAGCGCTACCATCACAGCACTAACAATCCCCGTTAACGGCTCTTGTAATGCTTCAAGAATTTCATTGCTGTTTAGTGTAAAACTACGAGGCACCCCTTCCGCTAGGTTACGACCACGTACTTCAATTTCTTTCACTTCGTCGCCAGGAAACGCAGAGCCAATCTCATGCTTAATACGTTCTGCTGTTGCTTCACCAATTAAACTACCAAAATTACGTCGTACGTAGTTAATTATTGCATCGTCAAACTTATCGCCACCAATGCGCACAGATGAAGAGTAAACAACACCGTTCAATGAGATAATAGCTACTTCGGTAGTACCACCACCAATATCAACAACCATCGAACCAGTGGCTTCTGATACTGGTAAACCTGCACCTATGGCCGCTGCCATCGGTTCTTCAATTAAATACACTTCACGTGCGCCAGCACCTAAAGCCGATTCACGAATAGCACGTTTTTCAACTTGGGTAGCACCACAAGGAACACAGACCAAAACGCGTGGGCTTGGTCTTAAAAAGTTATTGTTATGAACTTGTTTGATGAAATATTGCAGCATTTTTTCTGTAACATAGAAATCTGCAATAACGCCGTCTTTCATTGGACGGATTGCTTTAATATTGCCAGGCGTTCTACCTAGCATTTGTTTTGCTTCTTGACCTACAGCCGCAACACTTTTTGGGCCGCCAGCACGCTCTTGACGAATCGCAACAACAGAAGGCTCGTTAAGTACGATGCCTTGTTCTTTTACATAAATTAACGTATTCGCTGTACCAAGATCGATAGATAAATCATTAGAGAAAACACCGCGGAGTTTTTTAAACATGGATGTGAGAATCCTTTACAATAATTACCAATAAGTACGACTGCGCTAACTTTACCAACGGACCTACTAATCAGCAAGTGCATATCCTTAATTAAACTGATGTTTATAGGAAATATTGTGTTTTTATCGCATTTTAAAACGAGCATAGACGATAAATGCCAAATTATGCAATTTTTATGTATCAGCTTAAGGAACTTTATTCAGCAAGAATGGCCGAGTGGTTTACTTAATAAACCTGTCGTTATGATCAGCAGTAGGCAACAAACACGTGTCGTAGCGACCAAATAATCTATACCTGTTTAGTGCAATACAATCGTACAACCAATCACGGAGTGAGCGCGGAATTACGCTAAAAATGCACAGTATCTTCCAAGGAAAGCCTAGCTCACTCATAATCTTAAAAAATGCAGTGCTTTGTGCAAAGCAGCGCTCGCTTTCCACATACAGCATCGTACTAAACTCGATTGTTGATAAACCAAAGTGACTTAGTATTTGTTGCCCTTCATCAGACTGCACGCTACACAGTTTAAATTTACGCTTAGTGTCGTAAGCAATAATAAACTTGCTCCACGCATTGCATAACTTACATACACCATCAAATAAGATAACGCGATCACCCCGTTCAACGTTTGGGGGTAACGCTACCAATTTTGCTGTATTTAGGTGCTTATTTGACATGCTCTTTAAACTCAAAACTATCTTACACTCTACTTTACCGTAATCAGCAAAAAAGGGGCAGATAATTGCCCCTTTTTAAACCATGCGGTTGCTTTAATTTTGCTTGTATTTACGCTCTCGTTAGCGCTCTCGGACAACCCTAAAACCGATGTAGTTAGAACGAAAATCGCTTGCCAGCGGAATGCGCGTTGAAACGCGGGCTAAGCGCGGTGCAAAGTTATATGCGCCACCTCTTACAACCCCTTCACTGTTTTCACTTTCCGACAATGTCCATTCCCACACATTACCTACTGTGTCATATAGCCCAAATTGATTGCGCTTAAACGAGGCAACAGGCGAAGAACCTTTGTTTGACCACTGCGTGCCACACCAGCCACAGTTGGCTTTATTAGTGCCAATACTCTCGCCCCACCAATAATCACTTTCTTGGTTGCCTCTTGCTGCATATTCCCACTCAGCTTCAGTTGGCAAACGGTAATTTTTCCCCGTTTCACTGGACAGCCAATCTGTGTAGCGCTGCGCATCTGATAAACTAATACACACTACAGGGTGGCTCGGTTGCTGCTTGAAGCCCGGCTCGCGCCAATTTAACGTTTGATCCCATACTGGTTTGCCCGAATCGTAATATGCACACCCTTTGCCTTGCTCTGCATCTGACACATAACTTGTCGCATGTACAAACTCGTCAAACTGCTCTACCGTTATTTCGTTTTCGCTCACACCAAATGAATTCTCAATTTGATAGCTTACTACGGGGCGCTCATTGTCTAACCCACGTCCAGCTATATCCCCAAATTGAAAGCCACCAGCGGGGATTACAACCAATTGTGGGCCCGGCTTATCATTGGATAAATAATCCAGAATCTTTTCACCCGTAGAAAACTTTTGTGACGACTTGCTTAATTCCGCCTTTATGGTGCTGCCTTCTTTCAGTATTAATTCCTCAAAGTAAGGTTCATACCCTAGCTTGCTGACTTTCACTGTATGTGGACCTGCTGGCAGCATCACTGCCAATTTTGTAGAGCCATAACTTACGCCATCAATAAACACTTCGTCATCATACACGTTTGAGCGCACCGTCAGCTCAAACATTACTGAATCATCAAGTTGCTTATCATCAGCTTTTAATGCCGTTTTTTCAGGCTTATCAAATGAAATACAATATCGAGCGTCTAAATTCAGCAACGAACATGCTTGATGTTTATTTAAGTTACCACGCATGTTTACATTCATTTTCACAAAATAGTCTGCTTGACCACTAAAGCCACTGTCGTTAATTGTGGAACCTAAAATAACAACATTTGCATCTGTCGTCGCACGATAATCTTCAGCCACTTTTGCTTCGGTTAGTTGATGATAAATTTTATCTAAAAAGCGCTTAGAGGCTTTTTGTTTCGTCAACTGCTTTGCTCGTTGCGAACAGCGAGCAATGGTTTCATCTAAGTCACACGATACTTTATTGCTGATAGCTAAATTACCGTCTTGATTAAATTCGCGATATATACGCTCTACACGAGCACTGTTTAATCGCTCTCGCATTCCCTCAAGCGTGTTAAGTAGTGTGTGAATTGACAGCCTAACTTGTTCAATTTCTTCTTTTTTAGTTTGAATAGCAGAAAGCTGGTTAATGATGTCTTCTTTGTTTTGCTTATGGGCGTTGACTGCATCAACATACGCTTTACGGTCTTCAGAAATATCAAGGGAGGGGTTATCGATCATTCGTTGGTATTGGGCGTTCATTTCGTCTAATGCGATAGTTTTCTTTTTATCTAACGCTTTAGACTGTTGTCGCAAGGAAGAGAGTTGTTCCTGCATTGACCGCGATTCATCTAAATAGGTTTGGAGAGAACTTTGGTAAGATTCGAGTTCGGTTTGCCGCGATTGAATCTGAGACTGAATACTCGCTACATCAAGTTGCACAGCGTGAGCGGAAGCACCACCGCAGGTCACGGCGATAATTAACGCCAATCGAGCTAAATTCATATTTTCCATTCCCATTGTTGTATGACTCTTTGCATTAGGCAGCCAGTTGCCATTTTTTATTATAAGTACATGGCGGAATGTGTTTGTTATTACCCTGAACTCAGGTTTTTGTTTTTATTATTTTCACCATGCACAATTTTTACTCTATTGCGTAAATGGCGAAATCTCAAGCATTAAATAGCAACTCACGACATTTTGTTTTATTTATCAATATTGTTTTATTAAATCAGTATAGTCTAAAAGATTAACAAGGGGATTTTTTTGGAACCTACAAAGAAACACAGCAAACAGCTTTTCCCCTTCAGCATGAAGGGTCAATGGATTTTAGGGTAGAACCATTTAACTTGTACAATCCTTACTTTGCATAAGGTGCGCCTAGGCATAATTGAAGCGCGATAATCTTAAGTTTTCTTTTATAATCCATTTTATCTTTTAAACTTTCATCTATTGGCCAGCGCTCCCAAGGACGAATGATTTCTTCATTGGGTATACCTGACTCCCAGCGAAAAGCTGCCTTCTCGTGTAAACACTCATTTTCTATTTGTTTTTGTTGTTTTGTGCCCATTTCAGCCCAGTAGTTTGCTGGGCGGTTATTTTGTTTATCAAACTCTACTGTCACTGGGCATAGATGGCGGTACTTTTCAAATTCAGGAATGTCTGGTAATGGCTTATCTTTTTCCATAAAGCGAACAATGCGTTCCCAAAACTCAGCAACAACACCAGCGCAAGCTACGCTTTCCGCTACAACACCTCTAACTCTAAACCACGGGTATTTCTCAGAATTAACGTGCTTGATTACTGGAACAAATATACTAATACCTCGTCCTGTTTGCATGCTTTTCCAATGACATACGGTATCATCCCAGCTAAAGCAAGGGTTATTAAATTCATCACGTTGTTCAACCTTTTCATCCTTTACCCGCTTTTTTATCGATACTCGCTGTTTTTTCCTATCAAAATACATATACGTTCCCATTGAATATTTTACGATAAATGGGTACAGGTTTAACCAAACTAAGTTCCAACATACCACTGCCGCTGGCAACTCATACGGGAAAGAGTCATCTGTAAGTGGCCACATTACGAGCATAACTATTGAAATTACGATACCCAGTATACCTAACGCCATAGGGATAAAAACAAGACCAGCTAAGTCATCACCATGATCAATAACTAAATATCGACTTTTATCAGTGAATTCATTTGGGGTAGGGCCATCAATATTATAAAAACGAGAAGTAATACAAAAACCATGAAATTGTTCTTTTAGTGTTGATTCTTCAGTGTCAAAGTACCGATTTGCTAACACTTTTTTTTCTATGGGACATGGTGGAAAATATTCTTGTGACATGATTTAACGAATACACTCATTATTTCGCATAAGGTAAGCCTAGGCACAATTGCAGCGCGATAATCTTAAGCTTTCTTTTATAGTCCATTTTGTCTTTTAAGCTTTCATCTATTGGCCAGCGCTCCCAAGGGCGAGTGATTTCTTCATTAGGTTGACCTGATGCCCAACGAAAAACCACATTCTCATGTAAGCACTCACTTTCTATTTGTTTTTGTTGTTTTGTGCCCATTTCTGCCCAATAGTTTGCTGGACGGTTATTTTTTTTATCAAACTCTACCGTCACAGGGCATAAATGGCGGTACTTTTCAAATTCAGGGATGTCTGGTAACGGTTTATCTTTTTCCATAAAACGTACAATACGCTCGTAAAACGACACCGCCACTGATGCACACGCTACGCTTTCAGCCACATCACCACGGATCCTAAACCAGGGGTATTTTGTTTCATCATTATGTTTTATAACAGGCACATACACGGTTGCCCCTCTGCCATTTGGCATACTTTCCCAATAGCCACCTACATCCTGCCAATTAAAACACGGATTATTAAGCTCATCGCGCTGCTCAACATCTTTATCTGCAACTGTTTTTCTAATCGATACACGTTGCATTTTACGGTCAAAATACATATACCTGCGTAAGCTGAATTTATCTAAAAAAGGATATACATTTAGCCAAAAGAGATTTAAACATAGAACAGCAAGGGGTATTTCATACTCAAAAGGGTCATCAACAAATGGCCACATCAAAAGCATCATTAGTGAAATTACTAATCCAACGATACTTACCACTGTTGGTATTAACAATAACTTGCCCAAATCATCACCATGCTGGACAACCAAATAACGGCTTTTATCGGCAAGAGTATTAGGGTAACGCTTCTTCTCTTTATAAAAACGTGAAGTAATACAAAAGCCATGAAACTTTTCGTCAAGCACTGACTCTTCGGCTTTAAAATAACGATTCGCTAACACCCTTTTTTCTATTGGGTTAACAGGAAAATATTCTTGCGACATGATTTAACGAATACACTCATTACTTCGCATAAGGTAGGCCTAGGCATAATTGAAGCGCGATAATCTTAAGCTTTCTTTTATAATCCATTTTATCTTTTAAACTTTCATCAATCGGCCAGCGCTCCCAAGGGCGAATGATTTCTTCATTAGGGCTATCAGGATCCCAGTGAAATGCCAACCTTTCATTCATGCATTCTAACTTAATTTGCTTTTGCTGCTTTGTGCCCATTTCATTCCAGTAGTTTGATGGGCGGTTATTTTGTTTATCAAACTCTACAGTAACGGGACATAAATGACGGTATTTTTCAAATTCAGGAATATCGGGTAATGGCTTGTCTTTTTCCATAAAGCGTACAATGCGTTCCCAAAACTCAGCAACAACACCAGCGCAAGCTACACTTTCAGCGACATCAACACGTACTCTAAACCATGGATATTGCTTGTAATTAATATGCTTTATGATAGGAACATATACCGTTGCCCCTCTGCCATTTGGCACACCTTTCCAACAACAAACAACATCCTTCCAATGAAAACAAGGATTGCCATATTCATCACGTCGTTCGACGTCTTTATCTGCAACTGTTTTTCTAATCGAAACTTGTTGTCGTTTTCTATCAAAAGTCATGTACCTTTGTGAAGTATACTTTGAAATAAATGGGTGGACATTAAGCCAGAATAAATTCCAGCAAAGCACTGCTAAAGCGAACTCGAATGGATAAGGATCATCACCTTCTAAAAAAGGCCACATTAAAAACATCATAATAGAAATAAACGACCCAAAAGCACCTGCAATTAGCGGAATAATCAAAAGCTTACCTAAGTCATCGCCATGACCTACTACTAAATATCGACTTTTATCAGCAAATGTTTGGTCTTGCACGTCTTCGAGAGTATAGAACCGTGAGGTTATACAAAAACCATGAAATTGCTCTTTGAGCGTTGACTCTTGAGTATCAAAATAACGGTTTGCTAACACTTTTTTCTTAATGGGATTTAAAGGAAAGTACTCTTGTGACATGCTTTATCCTTTATCTGTAGCTGTGTGGGTGATAGGCGCCTCTATTGCATCATAATCAATTGGAATAGTAATTTGATTGTTATATCTCAACTCTATCTCAGGTGCTATATGAGCTTTAGGTGTAGCAGGTATACGATCTGTTCGGCTATACATAAATTGCTTTAGTTGTTCTTGTGTAATGCTAGGTACCGCAATTGCAAATTCGTATCTTGCACCTATTAAGCGCTTATTATCATTCGGTTGGTTATTTGAATCGGTAGTGTCACCGTAAAGCGGCTCAAAGTCGTGATGCCCCTTTATCAACACTTGTTTTGCCCCTTTACGCGAGTACACGTCAGAAATTTGGTAAGGCACTTTTAAGACTAACTCTGACTCAAGCGGCGAGAAAATGGCAAGCTGCACTTCAACAATAAAGTAATTAGGAACAGGTTCAGAAAATTCCAATTTAGGTGAATACAGCAACGAGAAAATGTACTGATAATAGGTTTCTGCATCTGCAAAACGCTCAAATATCTCCCCCTTTTCACCGTTAAAAATGCCTCGCTTTTTTTTAGCAAATGGGCCAAATTTCGCCCACTTTTCAGCACGGGTGTCGGTTAGCCAATGGCTTATTAGCGAAAATAAAATAGCCCCTAGCATTAACGGTAAAATAAACGGTGCCCCCATACCAATTGTAAGTAAAATACCGCCCGCAATAGCCATTCCGCCAGCCGTAATAGCTGCAATCGCGGCATCGGTATCATGTTTATTAAGCAACTCTAACCCATCCATTACCACTACAACACCACCGACGGCACCAACAATCCCTCCTGCACTTCTTAATAGTGCAAAACTCATACGTGGGGCATATTGAGAAGAAATGCTTTTAGTTAACCAATGTGTATCTGGCGGCCTTTTAATCGCTTGCCATACATCCCCCCATGCCACCATTACAGCCCCGATTGTTGCAATATGCTTAAATGCTTGATAAATACCGCTCTTGCCTTTAAAGCTTTTCTCATATTCTGCATACGTCATATAGGCATTTATTGTTGCCAAGCTGGCAAATATGCCAGTAATTACGCTGTTTTTAAGAGTGGCGTTTTTTAAACTTTTTTTGGTTAAGGCTTTATATTCAGTATCTTGAGTTATGTTTTTGCTTATTTCAGATCTTAATTCCGCGGGTACGTTGTCCATATCCACACTCAGCCACTCTAACTTAGATAACTTGAGTGACTCTACGGTTTCACCACGGTCTACCGCTTCTTTTATAATTTTTATAATTTGTGTACGCGAGGTAGTGGCAACTTTTGTTACTCCACCCTCTAAAGCAATGGCTTTTGCGCCTTTTCCGATAGGTAGCGCAGCATCATTTAAATGCCCTGCTAATATTTTTAGATTTTGCTTAGACAATTTTCCTGTTGTTTTAAACTCTTCAACACAAGCATTAAAATGCGCTACAGCTGATTTTGTTTTTAGTTTGTCTAAAATGGGCACTTCTTTTAGGTTATGCTTAATAATTACATGATTGTCAGGAATGTTTTTAAATGCACCAAGGCGGGCTTTACTCATTTCAGGTAGGTGATACGCTTTTAACGTATGCACCACTGAGCTAAATAACCACTTATGCTTAGCATGCTCTACAATACCTGTTTGAAAAAAGTTTTCTACAGCCGTTAGTCTTGTACCTGAAATACGCTTTTTTACATCCGCAAAATTCAAGTAAGGAAAAACAAAGTTAGGCCATACATTGAATGGCTCTGCTTGCGCTTTTATGGTTTCCACTTTTAACTTTTCAGGACTAAATGCACCAAGCTCGGTACTTAGCAAGCTTTCATCATACTCTTCACGTGCTAAGTCGGCTCCGTATAAATCGGCAGGTGCAAATAACTGTTTTACGTACCAACTATCATCCGCAATCAATGAACTTAATACGTCTGCATCTTTGCTCACTTGTGTTCTTAATTCTTCCTGTACTTCTTGAACACTGTTTTTATTAATAATCGCGGGTAAGTAAATTGGAATGATTTTTTCTGACTGCGCTAATGAAATAGCCATATTGTCGATAAGCTCGAAGGCCTGCGCATAATTGATGGGCGATAAAGTAGAAAAATCTTTAACTATATACTCCCATTGAGGTGGTGCTTGAATATCATTTTTATCGCATATTTGTGCCAACGTTTGATTTTTAGGTGTACAGGTTAACGATAGTAAGTCATTTAGTCGTGCACGCGCAGCTGTATATTTTTCTATCAACTGTAGCGCGGTTTTCGGGTCACCTACTAAGTATTTTTCTAATTCTTCTCTAGATAGGCAATCTGCAACATCGCGAGCGTCATTACTCTGTTGCCCTTGATTTTTGTACTTTGTAACCAACCCAGCTTTGGGTACGTAATACGATATTTTCTCGTGTAACTCTTCGTTAAAGTAGTTACAGTGCGCAATCACCGCAGATTTATAAAATGGATCTGCGGTGAGCGAGGCTTGTAATGACTGCAAACGAATAAGCGAGACGGTTGATTCTACTGCCGCTTCTTGCGCTAAACCTATAATGTCGTGCAAATATACGGCAATTGAACCATCTCTGGTTATGCCCATATTCGTTTGTTCATCATAGTCAATACGTTGCATGCGGTTGGTTCGATGATTGTCAGCTTCGCATTTATCTTTACAACGGCCTTTAAGCGGCAAAAGTGACAATCTAGGATCTTTTTCATACATGCCGCCTAATGCTGTAATGTACTCCCACGACCATTGAATACGTGAAAATGCCATTTCAACAATAGGTTTTGCAATGCATTGTTCTTCTGTTAGTAGCCCCTTACTTCTGTGCGGTAAAATGATGCAATTGGTAGCTAAATTTAAATGAGGACGAATATCACTACTGTGACACTCCTTTAAATCAACTTCATATAATTCACCATTTGGGCCTGCTGCAATTTCTCGCCACAAATATCCATTAATAAATATGTAGTAGTAGCCTAAGGCGTCGCCTTTTTGTAATTCTACATATTCGTTGTTTAAAGGGATAAATTCTGGTGCGCCTGCTTTATGCCTCAGTAAGCTGGCATCTTTAAATACTTGTGGCACAACCGAGTAACTATGTGGCTTTTCGTCATCACTTACAGGCTCGCTTTCTGTGCCTGTTGCTGCTAGCCCAAAGGGTATATATGCATGCTGCCCTTTAAAGCTTGGCACCTCTAGCTCCATTACGCACACTTGGCTTGCATCAGGTATAGGCTGGTTATACTGCCTAGTTTCGGTGCTCATTCTTCACTTCCTTTGTGAAAAGGTACTTTTTTAGCCGTTGCCCCAGTACGTAATACATAACGTTGCTGCTCTAATTTGAATCCTGTTGCAGTATTATCATGAGTGTAATACGCACTGGCTTGGTCAGACTCATGCGTTTTCTCATCTCTTGGAGAAATAGACAGCCCCTGTGGCGGCGGCCCCGGCGGTTGTACTAAACCAGACGGTGGTGTGTTTTTGTTATTCGACACCATTAAGTCGCCTTGACGCACAGCTGGGTTGCCTTCAATTAGCACATTGAACGATCCCATCAAAAATTCGGCTTTTTCTTTAATGGTACCGCTGGCAACACCCTTTTTGTTTCCGGGTTGATCGCCTGTACTTTTCTTGAAGTTGCTTTTTACATGGCAGGCAGGGTTTCCATTAATTAGCACTGAGCTGGCAGTGGCATCTGCATCGCTGGACATCGCTACATTGGGATAAGGAATGGGCACCACTGAATTACCAATTTGTGTTAAACATACATCTACCGTAGAAAGTACGCCGCCGCTATCTTTATGTACTGCTGTGCGCCCGTTAATCAGTACGTTATTACCCGACACTTTCGCAACTGTTGGGTTAGGTGCATCTGGGTCTTTAACAATTTGCTTTTCTGTACCCGCTTGCCAGCCTATATGAGATTCAACCAAGCTAATAAAATCATCAACATTAATACTACTAACATAGCTTTGCATATCTAAACCAGACTGTTGCTCTATCCATGGCAGTATGGGTTTATTATTTTCTGCGTCCCACTGTGGAGGCTCAACAATATAGTCAGCAATAAACAGGTTGATCATTTCTCCTACTGTTTTAGATTGATGCTTTGGCCTTTGTACCTCTGCTTTAAATGCGTTTTGACTAGATGACTTATCAGGAAAAACGGCTATTCCTGCAACACTGCCAATTGAGCCATTTTGTTTTGCCATTATATTGTTTGGCATCAGAGCGATATTATTGTGGCGCCATGCGGTATTGCCGCCGACTCTTACATCTGCGGTTTTAGCATCGATATCATATTGAATAGAATTGACTTCGTTGCCTTGGATGGCATTAATATATTTTGACATGATTTTTGACATAATAATTCCATTTAATAATCTAGCTACATCCACCACTCCAACAGGGCTTATTAGCAACTATGAGTATGCTTAAAAAGGAAAAGAATTGTAAAATATATGTTTTTAATGTCAAGGAAATAAAAACAGATCTTTTAGAGCAGATTAACCTTTTGAGAGGTTAATTATTTGGCACTTCTCGCCAGTTTATGATGCGGTCGTTGCCTCTAAATTGGCCAAAAGTTGCAATGGCACTTGGGTTTTGTGTCATCGTGCTGCTATTAAGGCTACTAACGCCGCTCCAGTCGTATTTAAGCCAGTTTGGAATGTTAAAGTTTAATTTAACTTCACCTTGGTTGCCCGCCCCGGGCGCGATAAGATTTAGCACTTCACTGTAACCTGCAGTAAATTGGCCTTGGTTAGCGGCGCTGGTAGTTGCTGGAGCTAAGCTAATATCCTCTATATTTAACATGGCGGTTGCGTCAAACTCGGTGACGCTGTCCATTTCATTGGTAATAAATACGCTACCGTTCCAATACTGTAAAAACATAGGAACTGTTAAGTTGCTGGTTTCTGGACCATACGCATGATCAACCCACCAGCGCCCAAAGCGCACTTCAACGCCTGCAGGGCTTAAAGTAGGTAACTGGCTTTCAGGTGCCGATACACCGTCTTGATCGGTTATTTTCATTACTTGTAAAGCAATATCAGCGTTAAACGGTGGAACTTTGCTGTTTGCGTTACGTGTGTAAACAAAATTATCTGCTGCGCTAAATTGATACAGCAATACGCCTGACGATAGCGTTTCTGTTAAGCTGGCTGACGCTAGTTTAGCGGTTAAGGAAAGTCGCTTGGTGTCTAGCCCATTTGTTACTGCGTCAGATGCTGGACTAACGATCTCTACGTTAGAGACAGGTAATTTGATAAAGTCGCCAGTGTAGTTTTTGGTTGTATTATTCGCTGAGTTTTTAGCTGTAATATTAAATTGCGGTGCTGTAACGTAAGTTAACTCGCCATCCTCACTCGTATCAGACTGCATGTGCCCTGTGTATACAAAGTCTGCACTGCCGCCTGTGCCATATGCACCACCTAAACGGCCGTGCTGAGACACGGTGACTTCAAAGTATTTTGGCGTAAACCGCCCCACTCCCGATAACGTTACGGGTAAAATATTCATCCCAAAATACGAGCTAGCTGGCGCAGTAGCCGTTAAATCAAAAATTCCAACTTCTGAAATAGTTTGCGTAACAGAGGCGCTCCCATTGATTGATGTCGCATCCACAGTAACGCTATTAACGCCAAGCGCACCACTTTCTCCGCCAATAGGCGCAACTAACCGATGAGTTAATTCGATAGGTTGCTGGCTACGATAATGCACCGCTATCGAGCCATCACTGCATTGTGCCCCTATTGTTTGAGTGAATTCATCGCCTGCTGCAACTAGCACATTGTCTTGCGCGCCCACAGGTTGTAACCAGTCTGCACCTTGAATTTTCATAAACAATGTTTCCGGTGCGCTTGTAAACGAATCGGTCACGGCAACTAAAGGTTGAGCCTGATAAAAGCCCTGATCATGTTTCAATGTAATATGTGTAACATTCGCAGCGTCTAAATGTGAAAGGTTGATAGCGGCCTGTCCTTGAGCAAACGCTAATGAAAGATTATCACTACTTGGCTCAGCGCTCGCTAAAACGTTATTACCGTTTATCGTAAGTGGTGTAGTTGTACTTTCAAGTTCGCTGGCGTTGCCGTGTAAGTTTGCCCCAAACCATGCTTTTAATGTTTTATCACCCGTAAAGTTGGTTAATATCGCGCAACTTCCGCCAGTTTGGTTATCTTGCTTGCCATACGCCTGAATAACCATATTAGTGCCATTGCCACAAACATGGTTTTGCGGTTGTTGCGTTACCCTAAAGCCTGCGGCATAAAAATTAATGGGTTGTGCCATCGTACTTATAATATTGTCAGCACTATCAGATACCGTTACAGGCACATTTTCTGCCACATTGTTATGGTATAAATACAGCGTTTTCTCGCCTTCATCCGCTAAGGTAAATTGATAGTCAGCGATGGCATTATTGTTCGCTGCATCACTATAAAACGCACTACCTAACACAGAAGCTAAACTCACATTGCCCGTGTAGTCGTTTTTAATAGTGATACCGTCATTACACATCGCTTGAATATTAATCGCCACACGCGTATCAGGGCAGGCTAAACCAGTTGTGGAACTTGGCGTGATATTAAACGCCCCTAATTGACAGCTAATTTGGCAGGCATGCAATTGATTAATATCATCATTTATTTGTGACGCAGTTTGCGCTATTTGATAAATGCGAAGTTCGTCTATTGCGCCGGTGTAATAAGTACTAGGGTTTGCGCTTTTTGTTGTATCGTCCCAACCTGCGGCGATGGCAATTGGCTGCGCTAAATCACTTAGCGTTGTATTTATAAAGGCAGACGCATTAGCAATTCCATTGATGAAAAGGTGCTGCTCTGTTTCCGAGAACGTCGCGGCAATGTGCGTCCATTCATCAACATTCACTGTGTAGTTAGAACGAAGTTCGTGCCCTGCATAACGCCATACCGGATAGGCTGTGCCTCCTTGCACATCTAAAAACAGTGACAGCCCTTCCCCTTTGCTCACTAATGCATTTTCGCCTGCTGTTAATAAGCTAGGCTTTACCCATAGTGATATCGTTACTTGTTTAAAGTCGGTAATAGTGTCGCTGTTATCAGCGGTAAGATATTGATTATTAGTAAATTGGGGGTAGTAACAGGTACTTAAGCCAGAGCCTATCGCGCCATCTTTTGCCCTTAGCTGACTAGTGAATTCGGGGTCAGTACTCGAAGCCACACTAAAGGGAAAACGCTGACTACCATCATCAAGCCAATTTTCTTCAAAATACCACAACCCTAACAGCTCACTAGACACGGAAAAGTCATCTATATAAACCGCACGATCGTTCGTTGCACTGTTCCAGTACTGATTAAAGCGAAAGCGCACCTTTTCACCTTTAAAGGCATTGAGCGATGCAGATACTTGGCGATAACTTAGGTTATTATCACGACTAGTTAGCGTTAGTAACGTTTGCCAATCTCGCTCGCCGTAACGCTGTACTTCTAACATCACTTCGCCGCTGAACATGTTGGCTTGGTAATAAAAACTGACTTTCGGTTCAAACGCAGTGGCAGGAATACCAATAAAGCCTTGCATGCGCACATAATGATTGCGGTGGTAGCGTTGCTGTTCATCTAACGGATTATTATCTAAATACCAATCCCCACTATACGCGCTGCCTGTTGCAGTCGACTGATCAGATATGCCCCAATCACCTTCATGATTCCAGTGATCGCGACCACTTTTGTTATTGTTAGAAGTGGCTTGTTCAAAGTCATTAAAATAGGGGAAGCCATAATCTGGATCGGCTAAATTAGCCACTTTAAAGTTATCAATAGTAAACACTCTTGGGCCGTTTACACCATGCCAGTATTGTCTAAAACGAAACCGTATTGCTTGTCCTTTATAGGCATCTAAAGAGGCAGAAAATTGGGTATATTGCTGATGATTCCACTCTTCATCAAAACGATGTAGTTGTATCCAGTCGTTACGGCCTTGTATTTGAACTTGTAGGTCTATTAAGCCACTAAAAATATCTGAACGATAATCAAAGATCACCGTTGGTAACACCGCGTCATTAGGAATCGGCACAAAACCAAACAAGTCCATAAAGTGTTCACGGTGATATTTTTGATTTTCAAAGCGCTCGTTATTATCAATAAAATATGCGCCGCTATTTGGATAATAAACACTATCGTGAGCAGTCGAAATGCTCCAGTCACCTTGATGATTCCATTGATCTCGGCCATTTATATTTGCTGCTAAGTCACTAGTTGCGTGTTCAAAATCAATTTCATAAGGGTAGCTAAATACACTTAGCCCTTTTTCCGCAATAGACACATCATCTACAGTAAACAATCGCGGATCGCTCACTCCCCCCCAATACTGCCTAAATCGTAAGCGAATACTTTGTCCTTTGTACGCATCTAAACTGTGTTCAAATTTAGTGTATTGGTTATGATTAAGTTGATCATTGAAAGTTACTACATGTGTCCATTCATTACTGCCTAGCGTTTGAATATATAAATATACGCCCCCATTTTGCACATTAGCGCGATACCAAAAGGTGAGCACAGGTGTTTGGGCATCAGCAGGAATAGGCACATAACCATACATTTCAGCATTGTGTTCGCGGTGATAACGCTGAGCCTTGTTATCCGCATTATTATCTAAAAAGTATTGACCACTATTAGCAGAGTAATCATGATGGGGGGTAGAAACGCCCCAGTCGCCTTGATGATTCCATTGATCACGGCCATTCACGTTATTCGCTATATCACTCACTGGCGCTTCAAAGTCATTTACGTATGGAAAGCCATATTCCAAATCACTTTGTTCAGCAAAACTAATATTATCGACAGAGAATAAGCGCGCACCTGTTGTGGCACGCATCGACTGCCGAAATCGGATGCGAATGTTTTTGCCTTTGTAAGCGTCTAGTGCGAACTGAAAACGCGTGTATTCATCATGATTAAATTGCTCATCAAATGTTTGAATGCGTGTCCATTGATTACTGCCTTGTTCTTGAATATACAAATAAATTGCACCATCATGAATATCGGCTTGATACCAAAAGCTAAGCACAGGCACGGTATTACTTGCGGGAATGGGCACAAAACCAAGCATGATTACGTCTTGATTTAAGTGATAACGCTGATCTTCATTAGCTGCGTTATTATCTAAAAAGTAGCTACCTTCGTAAGGAACGAAGTGACTATGATGCTGCTGACTAATATTCCAATCACCTTGATGATTCCAATGATCGCGTCCATTCACCGCCGAGTTTGATGTTTCAGCCTCGAAGTCATTATTGTAAGGGTAGCGATATACTTCACTGGTTTGCTCTGCAATGGCTACATTATCAACTGAAAATAGTCTTGCCCCTGCCTCGCCCTGCCAATACTGACGAAAGCGAATTCGTACACGCTTCCCTTTCCAATCGTCCAACGGATAAAAATACTGTGTATAAGCTTCATGATTGAACGGCTCATCGAATGTATGCACATGCCGCCAACCCGCTTCGCCTTCTTGTTGAATATATACATATACGCCTCCGGTAAATACGTCGGCTTTATAGAAAAACGACAACTCAGGTGCTACCGCATCAGCCGGTATCGGCACAAATCCCATTAAATCAGCCCAATGCTCTTGATGATTAATTTGGTTTTCATCATTGGCGTTATTATCTAAAAAGTATTCACCTGAATAGGGTTGGTAAACATTATGATGTGCTTTTGATAAATACCAATCACCCTGCACATTCCATTGATCGCGACCATTATTAGCAGCCGCAGTGGTGGCACTTTCAAAGTTATTAAGATAGGGAAACGACAATGCTGGCAGTTGTAAATCAGCAACGGAGAAGTCATCTACCATAAAGTATCGGGCGCCTACGGAATTCGTCCAGCGCTGACGAAAACGAAATCTTACTTGCTTACCGCGGTAGGCTGCTAAGCTGTAATAAAATTGGGTATATTTATTATGATTTAATTGCTCGTCAAAACGTTGCAACAGTCGCCACTGACTGTCACCAAGTGTTTGTATCTCAAAGTTTATGCCTCCCGAAAAGGCAAACAGCTGATACCAAAAGCTAACATGCGGAAGCGAGGCATTATTCGGGATCGAGATATAGCCTTGCATCGTCATGTCATGATCGTAGTGATCTTGCTGATTAGTATTTAAATAATTGCTATCTAGAAAATGTTGCCCAGATCGCGCCTGATACACCATGTCGTGGGGAGTCGAAATATTCCAATCACCTTGGCCAATCCATTGATCGCGACCATTAACGCTCGCTGTAGATTCAGCCACTTCAAAATTATTAAAATAGGGATATGCATGCGAGGTAGCGTCGATATTGCCCACGTAAAAATCATCCACGGTAAATGCACGTGCCCCCGCTGCAATTTGCCACGTTTGAAAAAATCGAAAGCGAATACTGTCGCCTTTGTAATTATCTAACGCATGCTCAAATTTAGTGTAACTAACATGGTTATTGGATTGTTCAAAAGTGTGAAGGGTTTGCCATGTAGATTGCCCTTTTCGTTGCACTTGTAACCGCACAGAACCACTGAAAACATCAGCAGCATACCAAAATGTGACGACGGGCAATGCACTACTTGGCGTACCCGGAATAGTAATATAATCGGCCAACGTCGCAGATTGATTTTGATGATAAGACTGGTTAACTGCGTTTTTATTATTGTCGAGAAAATAATTACCCTGATAGGCCTGCCAGCGCGAATCATGTGCTGTACCAGCCGTCCAATCGTCTTCCACCAACCATTGGTCACGACCATTTATATTCGCACTCGGCGATGAAATCGCTGTTTCAAAATCATTAAAGTAAGGAAACGCGTAGTCAGCATAAGCATGGCTGATGCTCATTAAACAGATTAACCACAGTGCTAAAACTTTACTCATCGGATTCAAAACATCACCTTGAAAAACACCACTTTGAAAATCAACCACTTACAATGCACGTGCTTCTACCTCTACCACACGAGAAACATCAAAACTGCCTGCATCACACTGTCCTTGGCTTGTGATCTTATAAAAATGAATATCCTGTACCCCATCATTCACGGTGAAGTCTGTACATGTTGCAGTATAACGACAGCCTACTAGTCCTGCTATGGTCGAAAATGTAGCGTTGCTTGTTAACGTACTTTGATTGTCAACGCCGTCCTGATTAGCGGGAATTTCTAATTCATCACATGACAATGAACCTGCTTGTCCCACCGGAAATATTGACGCGGCTACAGCATCTACGCCCGTGTTAGCCGCCATTAAAGCACGTACACCGTACACTTCTACTGAAACACTTTCCGTTGTACTACTAAACATATTCACAATACTGGCCAACAACATAGAAAAAACAATAATAATAAAGATTGCGACCATTAACGTACTACCGCGCTGCGCGTTGAGTTGGGCAGGCTCTTTCTGAATTTTGCTTCTACTCATGCTGACATTAAGGAACATTCGGTAAGTGCACCTGATTATAGAAAAATAAGGATTCCGCCGTTACCGCTTGCTCTGCAATAGAGCCTGCTAATTCATTTTTTACTCCCGAAAAACGTAAATAAAGCTCAATTAATGCATTGGTGGTTAATGTGGCAGTTTGAAAAATAAAGGGCACTTCGTTGTCCACTAAATTATTAGACACGCCTTCGGCCATCAACACACCTGCAATCCCAGCGCTAGTGAAAGTAGAAATCGTAGGTTGGTTAACTAACACACCATAGTTATCAAAACGCAGTAATTGTCTATTCAATGCGTCAAAACAATAACTTACTGCGCCTCTGCCAATATAAAATCGGCGTTGAGGAGAATGAGCTGCAAATAATACCCCCGCTGAATTAAATGCCACATCCACTTTATTATTGGAAAGGGTGTAACTTTCTAACGTATGTCGCTTTGCACCCGTGCCCGCATAAACATCGCTACTTTGTAGCGGGTATACCACTAACCAATCGCCAGCTTGAAACTGATAATTTGAATTTTGTGCTATTAATTCACCTTCGTCAGCCAATGATTCTGTAGGTAATGTTAGGTAACTGCCGCTCTCAGCAATAGGGACGAATTCGATGCATGCCTCATCATTTGCGACTCGGTTTACCCTTACACTATTTGGGATCACCATGCGTAGTTCACGATTCAGCCTTTCCACCACAAAACGCGATTGGCTGACAAGTGCTTCTCGAATACTTGCATCTTGATAAACTGAAAAGCCAAATCGCATAAAACTGGTGATACCGATACCAACAATACCCAAAATAATAATAACGGTTATTAATTCCATTAACGTAAAGCCATTATTTCGCATTAGTAATTATACCGCTGTCTGGCAAAGGTGAACTGCTCACCGTTAGGCGCTGTGACCGTTACTGAAATTCGCTTTACGTTACTGGCATTCATTGCCGTAGTTGAATCTGGTAACACAGTTACCTCTACCTCAAAGCCATCGTATAAATTGTCAAGTGTTGGGCTGGCTGTGTATAAATTATTTCCCTGCAAGGTTAAGCAGTGGTAATCATCTACATCATCAAAAGCTTGTCGGTTTCCCACACCCTCTTCCACGTAGGTGGGTATTACGCCAGTACAATTTGCTACGGTTGTGGTACAGGTTGTGCCGTTTTCACCACAGCGAATGCGCCCACCATCAACCACGTTCACTTCATCAAATGCTTTCGTCGTTATTTCACTCATCATGGCTTGGCCTAATTCTGCTGCTCTTATTCTGATTGCGGGATCGGCAGTTCGAATGGCTTGAGTGGAAATAAAAGAAGACGCAATTACCATCACGATGGTGAGCACCACCATGCCAATGATGATTTCAATTAACGTAAACCCTTGTTGCCTTGTGCTGACTAGCGGATAAAGTCGCGGATACAAAGTAAGCTTGCTCAATGAATGTATCCTTCTGCCTCAATCGTCACAACTGTGTTGTTAACACCGCTTACTGTTATTTGACAACCACCAACACATTGCTGAGTAGGCCTTCCCCAATAATCGAACCCTATCAAAAAAGGCAACTGGGTTGACGTTGTTGACTGAGTCACCGCAATAGCTACCCCACTATCATCACTCAGTATCTTACCCACACCAGATAGCAACACACCGTCATTACCTGCATCACTCTCATTAATCGCAGGAGAAGCAACGCAGGCTTGGTTAGGTTGAGCCAAGCCAAAACGATCATGTAGGATAAGAAAGTCGTGGCAATTTTGTGATAAATCGCGCTGATTCATCGCCCTAGTTTGCATTAACCTTAAATCAGCAAGTAATTGATCTTTAACGGTGTACTCTTCAATACCTGCATCATCAAAAAAACGTGGCGCCACCGTTACGCTCAGCACACCTAATAGAATTAATACTGTAATCATTTCGATTATAGTGAAGCCGTTTATATTAACTCGTTGCATGCGCTTAACGGTGAACATCATAAACACTCATACTCGCGTTCAGTTCATAACATAAGGGATAGTTAGCAATCACCTACCACTTCAATTTCAGGTCTTTGTGTATTGTTTGCAATATTGTTTTTGTAATAAACAAAGCAAGTATCATTTTCACTATTATTGCGGCTATTATCTGGTGCTTCATACCCTGCAGGGAATATCACTAACGTAGGATTATTTGCGCTGCCTGGAATATTTAAATTCGTTCCATTTTGCCGAGTACTAATGCGCGTAGTTACCACTGTTTGCTGAAATTCGCCTGGTACGTCAATATCAAGTAAATTTTCAAAGCTACCAGTCCATGCAGCGATGGGATAACCAAACCGAGTGGTAACATTGTTCACTCCATCAACTCGCTCTACGGTGCCATTTTGCTGCCCTTGAACGCTTTGAATTAGTGCTTTGCCCTGCACCATTTTACTGGCCGAATCCATTGCAGCTCTAATCCCATTTAACGTAGCTGCTTGCGCATCCGACTGCATGTTCAGAAAGCGAGGGGCTGCCGTAACAGCCAAAATGCCTAAAATAACAATAACAATAATCAGCTCGATTAACGTAAAGCCTTGCTGTTGCTGGCTGGTCTGAAAACCTCTCAATGGGTTACTGTGTTGTTTTGTATTCATCATGTTTTCCTACTACTTATGATTAATATTGGATGTAACTTTTTATCTAAAATCGAATAACCTTACCGCTTGATTCATAGTTTGTGCCGTGTCGTAGCTAAAACCAATTCCGTTGCTGGGTTGCCCTGCTGGCATACTGGTAAGGCTTGCCGCTAAATAATAATGGCAGCGATCTGGATTACTATTTTCAACGCTAATGGCGTAATCTTGTTGCTGTATTTGCGGTAACGACGCTGTACCGTCAATCAAAACGGTGCGAATGTTTGATGTTAAAATTTGCTGCATAATTTCTTCACAGTCTACCGCCGTTATTTCATTTATTGAGTCAACGCCTTCACTGCCCACAGGCAGGCCATTATTTGGGTCAACTGACACAAAAGTGGCGTCTAGCAACACCGGAAAGTCCATGTCAGGAATGCTGTGCTTGCTACTTTTATCTAACCGCCAGCGATGTTGAGTAAACGACACGCCACTATTGAAAGCATCCATAACGCCCTTAACCGCACTTAACTGCGCATGTTCCGTAGTGTTAATAAAACGAGGAAGTGCTACCACCGCAAGCACACCAAGTAATATCACCACAACCACCAGCTCAACTAAGGTAAACCCCGCTTGAACATGGACGCTACGCATTGTATTAAGTGGCTTTTTAACTATCATCAATATCGCTCTTGTCGTTTCACAACTAATCCAATAGCTTAGAGGTATAAACTACCCCCGCTTTGAAGCACCAAAGATTAATTGTCGAATACGGTAACGCCACCCGTTTGCGGATCATAAACAAAGCCATGACCTAATGAGGCATCCGTCGGTACTGGAGAAATAATGCCAGCATTGTTTTTAGCCAACGAATCCATCAAGTAGTAATAACAGTCGTCATTCGCCGCATCTGCATTTGCAAAATACCGATTGTCTTCAATCTCTTGAGCCGTATTCGTCGTGGTTACCGCTGGGGCATTTTGAATAATGGCATTAAAAACACTCAAACAATTAGCGTCATTCATTGATATCGCACGAGAATCATTATCATCAGAAGCTAATTGAGTAGGGTAACCAATGGCACCATCAACACCTACTACAACATTATCGTAGGTAACAGAGGCTAAATTACCTGTACCTGGCGGCCTACCATCTAACTCCCATTGTGCTCTTACCATGCCTACTGCGGCGGCAAAACCACCTGCAACACCTTCTACCGCTGCATCTTCTGCTTGTTCCGTGGCATCAATAAACCTTGGTAATGCTGTAGCGGCCAATAGCCCTAGAATAACCACGACTATTACTAACTCTATCAATGTAAAACCTTGTTGCTGCTTCCTCATTTCAAACACCTCTTAATTTTGACTTATGATTTCTTTGCTTGCTTAACCACGCTTTTACTTAACACTTACCTATCATGCTGTTTTGCATTTAATCCATGCTGCAATGAATACACTAGTTGTAGTGTTTCATCGCTTGACCGCATGCTAATTTGATACACACAACGCCCGTTAAACTGTGATTCAAAACGCGCATCAACGTCAATCGACCTATCCAACTCCGGCAGCGGGTTTAACAACATAAATAATTGCTCACAGCCCTTCCTATCCCGCGTTGGCGGCTGAATCACTCCTTGCTCATTTACTGGTAAGCTAATCCGTTTGCTTAACGTTTGCGCAGATGCATCTAACATCTCTACTGCATCCGGGCGACCATTCATCAACCACTGCGATTTATACAGTGCAAGCTGTTCTTCTAATTTGGGCAACAGCATTTCACTTTGTCGCTCAGCTACAGAGTTTAGCGTATGGCTTAAATAATAGGCTAAAGTGCCTAATAACACGCAAAATACGCAAAACCACACTAAAAACAGTGTTAAGCTTCTTTCTTCTTGCGTGGCATCACTCTCAAACTCGTGCTCCATTGCTTATTTTCACCATGCCCATTAATGTGGCTGCAATAATAGGTTAACCACCTTTGTACGCATTCATCATGTCCCACATTGGTGTGAATATGCCTAATGCCAAAATCAATACCATAATCGCAACGATAATAATCAGTATGGGCTCGATGCGTGCCGTTAATGTTTTTAAGTCAAAGTCGACTTCTCGCTCATAAAACTCAGCTGCTTCTTCAAGTAATTCGTCCACTCGACCGGTTTCTTCGCCTACCGCGATCATTTGCAATACCATGCGCGAAAAAAGTTGGCTGTTGTTCGATGCGCGCAACATGCTGTCTCCCCTTTCAATGTTTCTACGCATCTCAATAATTTTAGCTTCCATATATTTATTATCGACCGCTTCCGCCACTAAGCTTAATCCAGTGGTTAACGGCACGCCTGCACGTAAAATCATCGAAAAACTACGGCAATAACGTCCTAGCAATGAACGCTCGATCACGCTACCAATAATTGGGAAATTTAGTTTGTACTTATCCCACTTGGGCTGCCCCACTTCCGAAGAAATATATTGCCGAAATCCAATGAACGACAGCACAATGGCAACAAACAAAATATGACCATAGTTCACAAAAAAGTCAGACGTAGTAATAAGTAAACGGGTTGACCAAGGTAAGTCAGCGCCGAGCTTACTGAACATGTCGGCAAACTGAGGGATCACTAAGGTATTTAAAATAAACATCGCTGCAATTAAAAAGATAATCACTAAGGTAGGGTAGCGCATCGCCGTTTTAATTCGCTTTCGGGTTTCTTGTTCTCGCTCAAAATATTCTGATAACTGAAGAAACGAGTCATCCAGTTTCCCGGTATTTTCTCCTACATGTACCAGACTCACCATTAACCGAGTAAACACTCGTGGGTGACGGTTCATCGCAGATGATAAAGTGCGACCACGCTCTAACTGCTCAACCACATCATTAAGTGCAGCTTTCAAACGTTGATTGTTTGACGTTTCAGCCAAGCCGGAAATAGCACGAATAATAGGAATACCCGCTTTAACCAACGAGTACATTTGGCGAGTAAAAATGATTAAATGATCTAACCCCACATTGGGCGTCAATAAACCACCCAACAAGCTATTGATTGACAGCCGTGAATCGTCAGTGCTTTTTGCCGGTTCAATTTTAATGGGCGACAGTTGGCGACCCAGTATCATTTCAGCCGCAGCGTCTTCACTTGCCGCTTCAATTGTGCCGGTTTTCAATTCCCCTTGGCTGTTACGAGCACGGTAATCAAACGTTGCCATAATCTACCTGTAGCACTTTGTTATACATAGACTGTCGCCTTACTCCACAACATGTTCAGCCACTTTAAACACTTCATCGAGTGTGGTCATGCCTTGTTTTGCATAACCTAATGCAATTTGTGCCAGTGGCTTAAACCGTGTCGACTGTTTACATATTGTGGCAAATAGGTGGGTGTCTTCTTGCCGTAATGCATCCATCATATCGTCATCTAATTCAAGTAACTCAAATACGCCGATTCGTCCTTTATAGCCCGTATTATTACAGTGTCTACAGCCGGTTCCGGTTACGTAGCCTGTATGCGCTTCTGCGCCAGTTTCCATGCTAGCAAGCCACGTTTGTTGTTGATGATCTGGCTGTGATGCTACGGTGCATTGCGCGCACACACGACGAACTAAACGCTGCGCCATAATGGCACGAAGTGAACTGGCTACTAAATACGGCGCAGCGCCCATATCAATTAAGCGCAGTACACTGCTAATTGCGTCGTTGGTGTGTAAAGTCGATAGCACTAAATGGCCTGTTAACGCACCACGTAAACCAATTTCAACCGTTTCATGGTCGCGCATTTCCCCTACCATAATAATATCGGGATCTTGACGTAGCGTAGTACGTAATACGTTGGAAAAATCGAGCCCAATCTTACTGTTCACCTGAACTTGATTAATTCTTGGTAAACGATATTCAACTGGGTCTTCTACGGTAATAATTTTAGTTTGCGCCTTATTTAGCTCGCTCAAAATACCGTATAAGGTAGTGGTTTTACCTGATCCCGTCGGTCCTGTTACCAAAATCATGCCATGAGGACGTTTAATTAAGCCACTTACCCGAGACAAAATATCATCTGGCATACCAGTTTCAGCAAGCGTAAGCAGCCCTGCGGACTGGTCAAGCAAGCGCATCACTACCGATTCGCCATTTTGAATAGGCATTGTAGAAATACGCACGTCAACATTATGTTTTTTCACTTTAATGTGAAAACGCCCATCTTGCGGCAAGCGTTTTTCAGAAATATCCAAGCCCGCCATTAATTTAAGCCGTAACACTAAGGCCGATGCAATGCTGATTTCATTGAGTAAGCTTTCGTTCAGCACGCCGTCTACTCGCTTGCGGATGCGTAACTGCTTTTCATCAGGCTCAATATGAATATCCGACGCACGCATTTGTACCGCATCTTCAAAGATGGTTTGTAACAGCTTTACCACCGTGGCATCGCTTGTTTCACTTTCATCTGCGATGCGGTTAAAGTCAAAGTCGGCGGTTTCTTCGTATTCCTCTTGCAGCTGATGCGCAAACTCTTCAATTTCGTGCGTTTTGCGATAAAAATTATCGCACGCTTCAAGAATTTGGCTTTCTTTTATAACCGCAAGCTCTAGCTCTTTTGGCGCGAGTAGCGGCCCTAATTGGTCGAGTGCAGCCAAGTTTGCAGGTTCACTAAGCCCTAATAATACACTGTCACCGCGATCTTCTAGCACAATAGCCCGATGCCTGCGAGCATGTACCTCCGGTAACAATTCCACCGCTTTTGAGTCCAAAGCGCGATTAGAAATATCTAAAAAAGGTAAGTTTAATTGCTGTGCTAAAAAGGTAAGTAATTGCTCTTCAGTTAAATAGTTTAAATCAACAAGCGTGGCACCAAGTCGTTTACCCGTCGCTTTTTGGCTTTGTAGAGCATCTTGTAACTGCGTTTCAGAAATAATATCTTCATGAACGAGCAAATCACCTAACCTTAGTTTTAATCGAGGCGCTGCCATATTACTTCTCCAAGCTCGCTATTTTTTGCATCACAAAGCGTTGAGACGCGCTCGACAACCCAGTCAATTGACTTGCTTGACGATATGACTTTACCGCAGCCGCCTGCTCACCAGCTTGTTCTTCCGCTATCGCTTTACCTAACCACCACCTTGCTTGATGAGGTTCTAATTGCGATAACTGAGTAAAGCTTTCTTTGGCTATTTCAGGTTTATTCATTTTCTGAGCAAGCGTGCCACGCAGCGCTAGGTATTCTGCGCCACTTTCCGCTAGAAAAGGGGTCACGTAATACAGAGCAGTATCCTCTTTTTCATTTTCCATAAATAGCTTAGCTAACATAATGCGCCATTGGCTTTGCTCAGGCTTTAGCTGCAACCCGCGCTCTAATATTTTCACTGCTTGTGCTGTTTGGTTTCGGCCAAATAACGTTGCAGCTAAATAAGTGCGCGCTTCAATATGCTCGGGCTGAATAAGCAGAACTTGGTTAAATCCTTCCATAGAATCAACAATAAAACCTTGCTGGTATTGCTCCTGCGCTTGCTCGAACAACAACGCAGCCCGCTGCGCTTTAGTAATTTGAACTTTCTGTACACTAAAGCTCGACTTACTTTCTGGTTGTGGCTGTAATTGACTGTTTGCAGTGTGCTGAATAGGGTTTACCGTGCGTTCAGCCACATGACTTGTTACTTTGGATTTCGCAGCGGTGTGTGTATTTGGGCTTGCAGATGAAGACGTTTGTAGCTGTGCTTGCGACTGCTCAATATATTGCCCATGATTGTTTGATGATTGTGGGTGCGCAGGCTCTGCGTTTACTTCACGTTGCTCATGTTGTGCAACGCCTGTTGTAGGTTTAGCGCGGCTAATTTCCCAGTCGGGTATAGGCACGGTATCCAGTTGTGTATCCGACGCTTGGCTGTCTGAAACTGCACTGGCAGGTACAGTGGATACATCTAATGACGTGCTACCTTCACTTGGCATTGATAAGGGTGCTTGAGCAGCAACTGATTGGGGTATTGCTTGCGATGCTGAATGAGGCGCTGAAGATGACGCTGAGTTTGACGTTAATTGGGATGTTGATTGCTCTGACGCAAACTGCATTCCAATCCATACTAATAAACAAGCCACACTGACTCCAATTAGAGCAAATACCCCAACTACAATCGCTGTGCTTGAATGACTTGTGCTGGTTAATTCGGTTTGTTGGTGCGAGCCAGCGCCTTGCGATGTAGTCGCACTGTTGTGTGCCTCGTTCTCACTATCAGACTGAGTCACCGACTTTCGCTGTTCTATGTCTTTCAACATTTGGTTAATTACACTCATTAACTGCTACTACTCCTGCTGCTGAAATGGCGCCACTCTGTTTTGTTATTATGCTCCCAATCAATACGCTCTTGGCGCTGCCATGCAACTTGATGAATAACCTCGCCACTATGTGAGTTTATTTCGATTTTATTTAGGGTAGTTACTTTCGATTTTTTTGAAATCACTAGCGCCGCAATCAGTAACGCAACCAACACAAACACGCTCATCAGCATGGCAATACTCATTCTGCTACTTACTAATAAACTGGTTAATTGACCGGAAAAATATCGTGCGCGTTGCCACAATGGTAACGTCACGTCATTAGTGTCTTTTATTGCTAGCAGCACATTTTCATTCGTTACTTGCTTTAACCCCTGACCATAGGCAAGCATTAACGCCTTATGGCACAGCACATTTACCAATCGCGGCACACCGCCGCTGGCTTGGGCAATTAGCAGGCAATTCTCAGTGCTAAAAATAGGGCGTGGTTGCTCACCCGCCGCTCGGCTCATTCTATGTTGAATATACGCGACAACTTCTTGGTTATTCATGGTACGAAGTTGATACGAAAAGCTAATGCGCTGCCTAAGTTGGCGCAGTGCTTTGCTAGCAATCCGCTCATCTAATTCTGGTTGGCCAAATAACACAACTTGCAATAACTTGCGTGACTCGGTTTCTAAATTGGTAAATAGCCGCAACGCTTCTAGCGTTTCCGCAGGTAGTGCTTGTGCTTCATCAATAATCAGTACCACCGACTTTCCTTTAGCAGAAAGTGCCATTAAGCGATAATGAATAAGCTGAGTAAGCTGTTGCTGATCTAGCTGTTCGTTATGACTGGGAGATGGATCACTGCCTTCAAAAACTCCTATTTCAGTGGCAAGCGCCCAGCGAATTTCTTCAGGAGTTAAATACGGATTAGGGATATACGCCGTAACAAACGCTTTTGGTAATTCGTTCATTAATTTTCGGCAAATTAATGTTTTACCCGTGCCCACTTCACCCGTTACTTTAATAAAGCCTTCACCCGTTTGCACTGTCGTTTGCAGTACTTGCAGGGCTTCATTATGGCTAGGTAGCCCGTAAAAAAAGTGCGTATTTGGCGTTAGCGTAAAAGGAAGTTCTTGTAGTCCAAAATGATACAGGTACATTGCCTAACTCCGCTGCGAACCATGGTTAACTAACGCACTAAACAACATCATTCTGCTGAATACCATTTTTGCATTAGCTTTGACGAACGCTCTAGTTGCTCTTTCCATGTCCCCGCCCCTACAACGGTTGGGCGAATTAAGATCACTAGCTCTTTTTTATTTTCTTGCTCAGATGTGTTTTTAAAAAGCTCACCAAGATAAGGAATATCGCCCAATAACGGTGTTTTAGACTCTGAATCACTTAACATGCTTTGCATTAAGCCACCAATTACCACAATCTCACCTGACTGCGCTTTAATAATGGTGTCTGTTTCACGAATATTACTTTGCGCTAACGGCAATACAAATTGCTCGTCGTTTAGGCTAATAACTTTATTTTGCTCTGTGGTTTCTGTTACTGACGGATGCACATGCAAAATCACATTACCCTTTGCGTCAATTTGCGGCGTCACATCTAACGCAATCCCTGAGAAAAACGGCGTTAACGAAATTTCTGGGGTCGTTGTCGTTGAAGTACCCGTTACCGTTGTGTTCGACACGTCGGTTACAAAATACTCATCTTGCCCTACTTTAATCACCGCTTTTTGGTTGTTAGTTGCGGTTACGCGAGGGCTAGACAACACCTGTACGTTACCTTGCGTTTGCAGTAAGTTAACTACACCGCTAAAGTCTTGATTGGTAAATGTGATACCCGTTACCCCACCCAGTTGTGCAGTAATGGCATTACCCAAAGTGGCACTGGAGGTTTGAAACACAAAATCGGTTGACCCAACACTGGCTAATGCAGAGTTCCAATCAATACCTTGTTGATATTCATCATTTAAAGACACTTCAATAATTTTAGCTTCTAACACCACCTGACGTTGCAAGCTTTGCTCTGTTAAGCTTAAGAAGTCTTTAACCGCTGCAATTTCACTTGGCATCGCTCTTACCGTAACTAAGCCACTTTGCGGACTAACAATCACATGCCTGCCTTGCTCTTCTCCGATAATGACTTTTAAGTTATCAGTTAAATGCTTCCAAAAGTCGGTATCAGTTTGCGTTTGAATATTACTGCCGTTTGTTTGCTGGCCACCCATCCCACCAAAACCTTGCTGGCCACTTTGATTACCACCTAAATTATTCAGGTTTTGATTGCCAAATTGCTGGCCACTGTTACCGCTAGAGCCGCTGCCACCTAGCTGACTAACACCGCCTGAATTAACGGAAGTCGTTGAGATGCCGTTTCGTTTCATTAATAGGTAATTAATAGGGATGCTTTCTGTGCGAATTTGCGCAGGGTACACTTGATATACATTATCAACACGGCGTACATCTAACTGATAAAGTTGAGACACAATATCAAACACTTGCTCAAGCGTAACATCTCGTAAATCTAACGAGACTTGGCCAGATACACTAGGATGAATAATCACGCTATAAGGTGTATCGCTCACCAATCCTGCAAAAAAGTGATTAATTTCAACATTGTTAGCTGACACCTCAAAGCGTGACGCAATGTCTAGCCCCTTTGCCATAACGGGCCCTTCAAACCCTCTTAATAAATCTTCGGTTACCGACTCTGGAATCGCAATCGTGTGCGCTTCAGCATTCGCAACACTTTGCGCTATTTCTTCATGAACGTCTTCTGCCACCCGAGGCTTACTTTTACAGCCATGCAATAGCAAGGTGAAAGCAAGGAAAGACAAGCAAATGATGGTGTTATTTTTTAATATCATATTTGTACAACGATAAGGTTAAATTTTCATGCTGGTTCTGTAGCATGACGCGGTTTGATTCAATACTAACTAATTTCATACCATTTATTTCATCGCCTATTCGTAGCACTTTGCCCGAAATGACAGCCGATTTTTTATTTTTTCCGGTAAAAATACTTTCTAACTGTAAGCGTTGTGGTGACACTTGCTCTGCGCCAAGGCCATAACTGGTAATACTGGTACTTTGACTGGGTCGCGTTGGATCCAATAAGACTTGCTGTACTGCAAAAGCAGGTAACGCCATACATAGCGTTATCATGCTTAATCCCAGTACCGCATTGACATTAAATGGTAATAATTTTTTCATTTGTGCTCAATGTTGCTAGTTCTAACGACAAAACCGCGACTGGATATTCTGTTACTTGATAATTAAATGTCACGACCTTGAACTTCCTTGGAAGCTCATCCATCGCTTTTAAGTAACGCTGTAAGTCAAAATATTGCCCTGACACTTTCATTGTAATGCGATGTTGATACAACTGTGTGTCGGAGGCTTTTTCTGCATTCACCAAGTCGCTGTCGGTGGCAGTTGTCACGTTACTGTGCACTTGCACTGGTAAGGGTGTTAACGCTTTTAACTCTATCAATTGTAGCTGATTAGCCCGCTCTAACAATGTTGATAGCATCGTTGCCATGGCTTCAGGCGGAATAAAATCCTGGCTCAATGCCGCTAACTCATTACTTTGCTGACGCTGTTGTCGTTTAAGCGCTTCAATTTCCGTGCGCAGTGCAATATTAGGATCATGCGCAACGCGTTGTCTTAACGTATTGAGTTGGTTTGATTTTAGTGACAATTGGTTAAGTTCATCACGCGTTTGCTTTGCTAATGCTTGGTGCTGTTCTATAGCCGGAACAATCAGGTACATCATAGGTAAATATACGATTAAGAATAACACCGCACAAAATATAATCACCTTCTCGCGCTTCGCTAATTGAGAAAAGCGTCGAGTCAGCGCTTTCCACTGCGTAACTTGTGCCATTTATTCTCCTTGCCTCGCAGGTTTTTCGATGCGTGCTTTTTGCAACAGCGATGCAGGCTGAGTCAGTGGTTTGTTTGCCGATGTTGTCGTATTTTCTTCGGCTGCTGAATGCGCAGCGCTTTTAGTGCTGACATTAAAACGGTGAGCGGCACCAGATGATGCTGCGTTTGGAACATCAGCAATCGGCGTTGGGCCGAGTACTTGAATGTCGTTATTTTGTTGCTGAATTAATACTTGCGAAAAGCTTCTGCCACTAAAGTAACTCGACTGTCCCAACCCCTCTAACCAAGCTGGGATGGCTGCAGTCGATACACTCAACCCCGTCAACGAGATTTGTTGATGCTGATTAAATGAAAAATGGGTCAACCAAATATCAGGATGATGATATTTCGCCAACTCTGTCATCACGGTAGCGTAACTGAACGTGATATGTTGTTGATATTGTTTTAAATGAGTTAAGAGATTTTGGCGTGTTGCCAATGATTGGTTTAGCTTCTGCTTTTGTTGTAATAAAAACGGATCAGGTTGCTTAACAGCAAGTTGCTGCTGTGTCAGTTCAATGTCGTCAGTTAACACATCAACCTTTTCTATAAGCACATCTAATCGTTGCTCTTTAATGCTATTTTCCCACATTAAGTAGCCACTCAAACTAAATACGAAAACAAGCACCAAGCTTGCTGTCAGCAGTAGCTTCGGTAGCGTTAAGTAGCTACGATCCGGATGCAGCGCTTTAGTGTATAAATTAATATAGTATTTAGTGTGTTTAGGCTGCATCAAGCAACTCCTTCACACTGACTTTGGCACACGCCGCAGACAGTGCACCAAAGAAACATTGTGGCAAGTGCTCGTCACGTAATAGTGCAGGAGATATCTCTAGCATGTCGTAGTGAATTTGCGAGTCTTGATTAAGCGTCTCTACTAATTGCGGAGTAAAATGCGAATTCAGTGACACCAAGGCTTTACGTACCGGAGGCTGCTTTAATTGTCCTTCAAAATAGTCGACAGAGCGTTGAATTTCTAACGCTAATGTATCTGCTAATCCCGATGTCACTTCTTCTGCGGTGTAGTCACCAATACGGTTAAACCCTCGCAATCGGCGCGTGAAGTACAAAATGCCATCTTTAACTATTTTTAAACTAACCTCTTCCCCTACCCCTTGGGTTACATACATCACAATACTTTCTTCAACCATTGCAATATTTGCACATACCAATTCTTCAATAGTAATAATTTTTAATCTAAGCTTTGCTTGTAGACAGGCGTTAACTATTGATTCTGCAATCGTTTTTGGTGTTGCAATAACATTTAATTTAGCGCTTTCAAGAGCAGGTACCACAGGCTGGCTGTAATAATCGATCACTAAATCTTCTACCGCACTATTGATTAGCGGCTTTATTGCCCACGGAATCGCACTTTGTAACTCATCGTCTTCTACATTGGGAGTGTCTATTTGCACTCGCTGATAACAAAAAGGCGGGATAACAATATTCACAGCGGCTTGTTTGAGTGCTAACTTTTGTGATAAGGCAGCGATTGCTACTGGCCACATGGATTCATTTTCAACAGTTTCAGACGCATGCTCACTAACAAACCAGCCTAACTTATCTTTTTCTAATTTCACTGCATATACACAGTTGGCATGACACGCAAACCCGACAAGTTGTTCGGATTTAGTGCCGAGATATTTCCTTAATTTGTGGGTAAAAGTCGTTAACATGCTAATTCGTCATATCATTAAACGGGTAAGTTGACTAAAATGATTATCAACGTTTACGCCACCTATTCAAGCTTTTATCGATAATATATGTCAGAACATTCAGTTTTTTCGAAAACATTAAAGAATATTTCACAACCTTCGCCTTTAATAAAAATAAATCACAAACTATTTACTTTAAAAAACATAGAGTTATGGGTAAAACGAGACGATTTGATTCACCCGCTAATATCTGGAAATAAGTGGCGTAAGTTACTGTTAAACTTAGAACAAGTTCATCAAAAACACAAAGAAAGTAAGCAAGGTATTGTTAGCTTTGGTGGTCCTTTTTCTAATCATATTCATGCGCTAGCTGCTGCCGGACAGCAGTTAAAAATACCAACAATTGGATTAATTCGCGGCCCAGAATTAGATCTCAATAATCCAACTCTAAAATTAGCCCAGCAACACGGCATGCAATTAAAAGCACTCACTCGTACTGAATACCGACAGCGTAACAACGCCGATTACTTAGCACAACTTAGCCAAACATATCCCAATTGGTTAATTGTGCCAGAAGGGGGCAGCAATGACCTTGCTGTGCAAGGTGTCGCAAAACTAGTTGATGAAATTGATATGAACTTTGATGTGATTTGCACACCGGTTGGCAGTGGTGGCACACTTGCTGGTCTAGCTTCTGCATTAACCTCGCATCAGGCCGCGCTTGGCATATGTGTATTAAAGGGCGCTCAATATTTAGAACAAACTGTGCATGATCTACTGCTCCATAATACACACTGCGATAAGCAACATATTCACCCACAATGGTCGATAAATCATGAGTTTCATTTTGGTGGTTACGCCAAAATCACACCAGCACTAGTCGATTTTTGTAGTGAATTTTATCAGCAGTTTGATATTCCTATTGAGCCCATCTACAGTGGCAAAATGTTTTACGGCTTATTTAAACTCATCGAACAAGATTACTTTGCCCCAAACAGCAAAATTGTAGCGGTGCATACTGGCGGATTACAAGGCATTAAAGGCTTAGAGTATTTAAAACAGATCCCAACCGGAAAATTAGTCACGCAATAATAGCGCTTGGCTAATAACGTGTTTTAAACGGCTCAAACTGTTCAAGTGGCTCAGTAAAATAATGCCCTTGCGCCCCTGTGATCCCAATTTGTTTGAGCGTTTCCCATTCTTGTTCATTTTCTACGCCTAACGCAAAGATCTTAACCTGCGTATTCGCGCACGCACCTTGTAAGCTTCTTATAAATAATTGGTTTTCAGGACGTTGATCAATATTACTAACAATAGAGCGGTGCACTTTCAAATAGTCAATATTATGCTCTTTGATGTATTGAGTGTTAACCACATACAGCCCAACATGATCCACGAGCAGCTTTACTTTAGTCGCTTTAATTCTTGCTAGAATTGATTTTAAGCTCTCTGACTGCTGAACAAGGTAGTACTCTTGAATTTCAACGATCAGTCGCTCACATGCTTTAGGGTGCGCTTCTAGATGTGCAATTAACCAATCCACGAACTCTTTATTATTTAACGAGTCGCAGTGTAAGTTAAAACTGCACATTTCTACGTAACCTTCTTCGTATTCAAGCAGCTTAATCGTTTTTGTAATGATCAGTTTATCTACTTGCGGTACTAAACCGCACTTACGGGCCATCGGTAAAAACACGCTCGCATTAACGAGGTTAGCATGTTCATCACGCATCCGTGCTAATACTTCATTATGATGCGGCAGCTCGTCTTCAATGGCAATCACAGGTTGAAACAGCATAACAAACGCTTCACGCTGCAACGCTTTTTCAATGGCCGTACGCCAACGCACCGAGCCTTTTGCCATGTCTTTAATAATTGCACCTTTATCGTACATAAACCAGTTGGAAGGCCCTTGAAGCTGTGCTGCACGCAGTGCCATGTCAGCCTCTGCAAGTACTTGATAAGGTAAGTCATTCGCTTGAAAGTAGGCGACACCAACGTGGAAGAAGTTATCAGTATCTGCGTATTCGGGAACATTTAATCGATTGCATAACCGCACTAATTTTTCTGCCACCTTTTCGGCTTCAGTCAACGAGATATGCGGCATTAAAATGGCAAAATCTAAATCAGAGCGCCGAGCAAATACGGCGTCTTGATGATCTTTCAAGTATTTGTCGATGATATTAATAAACAAAGCTAAGAGTTGCTCTACTTCGTCATTGCCACCTTGCATTTGCACTAAATCTAACTCTTTCAGCTGAATTAAATAGACCGCGCCATGGCTGTCTATTTCAGGTTCATTAAGCAATGCTTCTAAACGATGATCGAAGAAGATACGATTACCGATCCCTGTATCATTATCTAAAAATGTTTGACCTCGAATGTAAGCATCTACTGTGTGAGGATGTAACTGTGCAGCGTACTTTGCTTGATCGAGCTTCTCTAGCGCGTGCTCTAATAAAAAATCTTCGCTTTGCGCTTTAAAGTGGTGTTGAGGCTCATTTAAATAGCGACGCGCCCACCCTTCAATTCGATTTAAACTTAAAATGCTTGGTAAAAACAGTAGCCTACCAGAAATGTAGCCTAACAAACCAAGCCCTATACCTAGCAAATTAAAACTGATAAATACCCATTTGTATTGAGCATAAAGTGAAATTAGAGCGACATGTACAGTTAGCTTTTGCGCGTCAAAAGAGAAGTGATATAGCGACAAGCTTTGTTCAGATTCAGACAAATTACTTTTATGCCAAATTAATTCTCCATCCACGAGAATCGAGTAATTTGCAACTGTAGGTGTAATGAGCGAGCTTGATTGAGAAGAACTTGATGGCATTATTGCATAACGTTCGGCAAGTTGCTGCGCTACCGTTTTAGCATACGCATATTGTTCAATGCCCGCTATCGTAGTAATTAATAAATTGCCAATGCCGAAGTAAACTATTGCCAGCGCAATCAAAAACCACTTACCTTTTGTAGATAAAATATCGGTGATTTTTCTCATGCGGTATAGATCCCTTTGAGTGCAATGATGCCTAAAATACCATGGCAGAGCCTGGATTCATTATCATTAAAATGTTGTATGCTTCTAGATTGGCGTAATCTAACGCATCATTCACTATATCTTTATCAACCGATAAATCAGCATAACAGTGCTCAGGCAAGACATCATTTGCTTCATAAACGGTTGGATAAACATCACATAATGCTAAATGCACTGCAGCGAATAAGATTTTTGCTTCTTGATCTGTCTCTTTAATATCAAGCTGCTTTGAAAATAAGCGGCTTAACGTATCGAGAGGTGTAATGATTTTTTCTGGTAATTGCCACTCACTTAATAATGCTGCCGTTACCTGAACGTAGGTCATATTTAGTTGTTGCTGTTGCACCTGCCACGGGTAGTTATCAGCGGTAACCGCTTCGCAGTTCAGCGCTGTTGCAGGTGTACTTTCTAGTACAACCAATTCACCTACGTTGTGTAATAACCCCGCGACAAATAGGCGCTCAGGTTCTTCTGTGCGTAACTCTTCACCCAGCTTTTTACACACAAGTGCCGTAAAAACGCTTTGCTGCCAAAATCTATCTAAATCAATCACATTCGTCACTACTTTGCTAAGCGCAGTCGCAACCCCGTCAGCAATAACAAAGTCATACACGCCTTTTAAGCCGATAATCTGTAAGGCTTTAGCGATGGTGTCAACTTGGCTAGGAAAATTATAAAGCGCGCTATTTGCTAACCGCAATAGTTTAGCGGTAAGCGCAGGATCATAATTGATCACCTCGGCAATATCTTCTATATCGCTGGTATCATCATCAATCAACGACTTTATGCGAACGCATGCATCTGGTAATGAGAATACATTCACTGCATTGTTAATATACTCTTCAAGCTCCATTATTTTTAAACTCCAATATATTCAAGCTTACATTTTACAGCTTGTTACTTGCACGCTTAATTGTATATTGTTGACCAATCAACCAAGATTGCAAGAAGAAGTGTCATTTAATCTAATCTATATCGTAAAGATAAGTAAATTAACTACCGATTTAAGTTTGGCATTGCCCACAGTATACCGTGCTACGTTGGCCTAACCGAATTTCTTTAAGTGTCTCTCCGCATTGGTGACACTTTTCACCACCTCTGCCATATACATCTAACTGCTGAGCAAAGTATCCCGGCTTGCCATCTACCTGAGTAAAGTCTTTTAAGGTGGTACCACCTTGTTGAATCGCGGTCTGTAGTGTTTGCTTAATAATCGGGACTAAACGTTGGTAGCGAGCTAAAGACACTTTTCCCGCGGCTCGTTTAGGGTGTATGCCCGCTTTGAACAGGGATTCATTCGCATAGATATTGCCTACCCCAACTACTATCGCATTATCCATGATAAATTGCTTGATCGCGCCGCTACGCCCACGCGACTTATCATAGATATATTCTGCAGTGAATATGTCTGTTAGTGGCTCAGGGCCTAGCTTACTCATCACGGAATGAGTTGGTTCACCTGCACCTTGCCATAGCATTGCACCAAATCGGCGGGGATCGTTTAATCGCAAAACCAAGTGATTATCAAATTCGATATCTACGTGATCATGCTTTTGCACTGGCGTAGTGCTTGGCACAACCCGCAGCTTACCTGACATACCTAAGTGCAAAATAATGCTGCCCTTTTCCGTATTTAATAATAAATACTTAGCCCGACGCGTTACGCTTACCACTTTTTCGTTTTTTGCTAAATGTACATCCTGCGGAATTGGCCAGCGCAGCTGTGGCTGACGAATGATAATATTCGTAATCGTTTTTTGTTCAATATGCGGTTGAATGCCTTGTCGGCTGACTTCAACTTCAGGTAATTCAGGCATAATGTTACTCGGTATTTGAATTAGGTAATTGCGGCGATAAAAGCTGAGCGTGTGAAGGTAAAAATAAACGAGACTGCACTAAACGGGTTAGTTTAAACCAACGTTGCTGCTGTTGGTCATGTAGGTAAACGAAGTCGCCATGCGAATATAAGGCATATACAGCCCCTTGTACTTGACCCGCTAGCCAAATAATCACTAAGTTAGGTTGCTCGCTTAATTCAGCAATAACCGTGCTTTCAGTCGCATCTTCTTCATCGTTAGTTTGCACTAACTCAGCTTGTAAGGTGCGCCAATTATGTGCAAGTTGACTAAATTGTGCTTCATTAAGTAATGCAAGCTGCGTTGCTGTGGGGGGTTGTGTTACGTTAGTGAGTCGCCAGCTTTGGCCAATACGTTCAACTGCATAACCAGGATACTCAAGCTTAAGAATAAAGCTATCAGCAGGTAATACCGCAGTCACTTTTCCTAACTGACTACTTTCCATGATCTTTTTATGCATACCATTAAATAACATAATCATGGCTAGCATGGAAAATATAAGAACATTATTCCAACCTTTCTTACTAAGTCGAATCATGGGCTCTCGGTTCTAGTTCAATGAATAAAGTGATGGTAAAAAATGATTATGGCTTACGCGAGCCAATGTAATTAATCTACATTATGTAGGCTTAAAAAACAAAAAACCCGACCAAGGCCGGGTTTTTAAAAATTAGTGACGAACACTAATTATTTAATTTTTGCTTCTTTGAAAATCACGTGCTTACGAACCTTAGGATCGTACTTTTTGATTTCCATTTTTTCAGGCATGTTACGCTTATTTTTATCAGTAGTATAAAAATAACCAGTACCAGCTGTAGAAACTAAACGAATCTTATCACGCATGACTCAGGTTCCTTAAATTTTTTCACCGCGAGCGCGGATCTCAGTTAGTACCGCGTCGATACCTTTTTTATCAATAACACGCATACCTTTAGTAGATAGACGTAGTTTTACAAAGCGGTTTTCACTTTCAACCCAGAAACGATGGCTCTGTAGGTTAGGCAAAAAACGACGCTTAGTAGCATTTTTCGCGTGCGAACGGTTGTTACCAACCACTGGACGCTTACCTGTTACTTGGCAAACTTTAGACATTTTAAACTTTCCTCAATTACTCTCAGCTTAAGCTAATTCTTTACCCTTATGGCCCACTAAGTCGCCCCGGGAATCTTGAAAGGGCGCAATTTATACTCGAAACGGCCTATAAGATCAAGCTTTATTTGCTTTTAATTTAATCTTTTTACTATCAAAAATGCAGCCTTAAAGCCTCTAAGACTATGGCGTAGCAAGGTTTTTGCTCATCACAAAAGCGCTACTCTTTTTTGACTAAAAAATAATTACATCACGCTTAATTTAACGTGGTAGGTAAATTCCTTTCACCACGTTTTGTACCTAATATATTCAATATAATATGTTCGAAATAAAATCACGTCACATTAAATTAAGCCGCGCTCCGCGAATGATACAATATTTCCGTCCCCAACTACAAAGTGATCAAGCACTCTCACGTCAATTAATTTAAGTGCTTCCTGTAAGCGTCGTGTAATCACTTTATCTGCTTGACTAGGCTCAGCCACACCTGATGGATGATTGTGGCTTAAAATCACGGCTGCTGCGTTCTTTTCCAACACTTTTTGCACGACCACTCTTGGATAAACCGCTGCACTGTCAATCGTGCCGTAAAACAGCGGCTCGAATTTAATCACTCGATGCTGGCTATCTAAATACATACAAGCAAAAACTTCATACGGTTGATCGCGCAGTTGTGCTGATAAATATTGCTTAACCGCATCTGGTGACGTTAACGCGTCTTCTCGTTCAAGGGTTTCATGGTAATAACGACGAGCCATTTCCATCACGGCCTGTAATTGAACAAACTTTGCTTGTCCAAGCCCTTTCTTTTCACAAAAATTGTCATACGGGCTGCTTAATAGTTCGCGTAAACTACCAAACTGTTCTAGCAACTGCATTGCCAACTCAATAGCATTTACGCCTTTAATGCCTGTTCGTAAAAAAATGGCGAGTAACTCAGCATCACTTAATGCATGAGCACCTTTAATTAGTAGCTTTTCTCGAGGACGATCGTGTTGCGGTAATGCGGTAATTTGCATTGCTAATTCCTTTTATTAAATTCCATATCCTAAGACGCACAATTGATTATAAATGTGTTATCTTATGGGCAAATTTTTTCTCGTTATTGTTAGCTAAATTACGCTGTACGCCTTGGTTTTCCTGCTAGTTAGGCACATGACTGTGCAAGCAAGCTTAACCAAGTTTACAGTGTGGTAGCGGGCAATACATTTTAAGAGCTTAACATTAAGTTATGAGCGTGTTAACTAACCGTAATATATTAATTGGAATAAGTGGTGGTATTGCTGCTTATAAATGTGCGGAACTTGTCAGGCGTTTAAAAGATCACCAGACAAATGTACGCGTAGTAATGACAAGCGCAGCGAAATCATTTATTACTCCGCTTACCATGCAAGCAGTATCGGGTAACCCGGTTGCTGATGATTTGCTAGATCCTGCCGCCGAAGCGGCAATGGGACACATAGAGCTGGCAAAATGGGCCGACTTAATTGTGGTTGCGCCAGCGTCTGCTGATGTATTAGCGAGAATTAACGCAGGTATGGCTAATGATTTACTTACTACGCTTATACTCGCCACTGATGCTCCTATAGCATTAGTGCCCGCCATGAACCAACAAATGTACAAAGCGCCTGCTACGGTTCATAACTTAGCTCAATTACAACAAAAACAATTTCATATTTGGGGACCTGCCCAAGGTGAGCAAGCTTGTGGTGATATTGGCCCAGGTCGTATGTTGGAGCCTGCTGAAATTCTTGAACATATCCAACAGCAAATAACCGCTCAGGATGAGGCAACGCAATCGCCCCAGCTATTAGCCAACACAACCGTTACCATCACTGCAGGTCCTACCCGCGAGGCGCTCGACCCTGTACGGTATATTAGCAATCACAGTTCGGGAAAAATGGGCGTTGCGTTAGCTCAAGCCTGTTTAGACTTAGGCGCACAGGTTAATTTAATTCACGGACCGATTCAATTACCTCTCCCAGTGAACGCTAACGCAATCGCAATTGAGTCAGCACAGCAAATGCACGATGAAGCGCTAATACATGCCAAACAAAGCGATATCTTTATTGCGTGTGCGGCGGTAGCAGATTATCGACCTGTAGATATAGCTGATCAAAAAATTAAGAAGTCGACTGACGAAATCACCCTGCGGATGGTTAAAAATCCAGATATTGTTGCAGCTGTTGCAGGGCTAACTGAGCACCGTCCGTTTACTGTTGGCTTTGCAGCCGAGACGCAAGATGTTGAAAAGTACGCAAAAGATAAAATGAAGCGCAAAAAGCTAGACATGATTTGCGCCAATGACGTGTCGATAGCAGGGCAAGGTTTTAACAGCGACAATAATGCATTAAACGTATTTTGGCAGAACGAGCACTGTTCGTTACCATGCGCTTCAAAAACATCCCTCGCTATGTCACTGATGAAAGTGATAAAACAACAATTCGATAACCAAAAATAAAGGCAAAATAGATCGTTATGAGTTTAAATTCTATTGATGTAAAAATTCTTGACTCACGTATTGGCAACGAATTCCCATTACCAGAATACGCCACTCCGGGTTCAGCAGGAATGGATTTAAGAGCATGTCTTGAACAGCCTTTAACAGTACTGCCTGGCGAAACACACTTAATTCCAACTGGACTATCTATTCATATAGAAAACACTGGCTATTGCGCCACTATCCTTCCTCGCTCAGGATTAGGCCATAAACATGGCATCGTGTTAGGCAACTTAGTAGGATTAATTGATTCTGATTACCAAGGCCCACTAATGGTGTCTTTATGGAACCGTGGTAATGAAAGCTTTACTGTTGAAGTGGGTGATCGCATTGCGCAGTTAGTATTTATGCCAGTAGTGCAACCTAGCTTTAATCTAGTAAACAACTTTGATGCCTCGGAACGTGGTGAAGGTGGCTTTGGTCATTCTGGTAAAAAATAAGGATGTATGATGCCAGCAAATAAACGCAGTAACCGTAAAGAAGATATTTTACAAAGTTTAGCTACCATGCTTGAAACAAGCCATGGCCAACGCATCACTACCGCCGCCCTCGCCAAACAGGTTGGTGTATCAGAGGCGGCCTTGTATCGTCATTTTCCGAGTAAAGCTCGGATGTTTGAAGGACTAATCGACTTTATTGAAGATAGCCTTTTATCTCGCATTAATATGATCCTTGAAAAGGAAAAAACCACCATTAATCGCATCTACCAAATTATGCAATTAATTCTGGGTTTTGCTGAAAAGAACCCGGGCATTAGTCGTATTTTAACGGGTGATGCACTAATGGGTGAGCAAGATCGTTTACGAGATCGAATTGCAGCATTATTCGACAAGTTAGAAACTCAGCTTAAGCAAGTGCTGCGTGAGCGAAAGTTACGAGAAAGCAAAACCTTTACAGTAGATGAAGCGCAGTTTGCAAACTTTTTACTGGCTTATGTTGAAGGCAGAATTAATCAATTTGTTCGTTCTGAATTTAAACGTAGCCCATTAGAAAACTTTGCCGAACAATGGAAAGCAATAGAGCTTAGCTGGAACTAGTTAGCCAAGTTTACTACTGACAAAATGAGCAGGTGCTAACCCATATTCACTATGTGTATAGCACCTTTCACTGGTTATAATGCTGAAGTTAATGGTGCTGTGCGTTACACTGCTCAGATCCATTCGTTGGTGCAGCCTCAATTTGTAACACGCTATGTTCAATATTAAACCGCTCTTTTAATAGCGTTTCTACTTCGTAACGACACAATTCATCATGCTTTTCTTTTGTGCAAGTTCCTTTTAGCACTATATGTGCACCAAAATACACTTTACCATCTGCATTTTTCACATAAAGGTTATGCACACTACCAATATGCTCTACCGTTTTAATAATACTTTCTATTCGACCAATCGGTGGTATCCGTTGATCGCTTTTTAACAAGCCAGTGACACATCCATACAGCAATTTGATACCGGTATATAGCACGAATAACGTAATGAGCATACTCGACATCACGTCAATTACAGCCCAGCCGGTGTAATGAATTGCCACTCCCGATACGAACGTAATCACAGTAGACAGCACATCAAAAAAGGTATGCAAAAATACCGCGTACACATTAATACTTTCGTTGCGCCCTTTATAAAGCACAAACGCGGCAGCGGTGTGAAATAAAAACCCAACACCAGAGATGGTAGACATTAGAAATGTGTTTACTTCATGGTGATCGCCATGTTGATGAGCGAACAACCGCTCCCCTCCTTCCCACAAAATAATACCGCTGATTAATAAATATAAAATCGCGTTAATTAATCCTCCGGTCAGTTCTGCTCTTCGAAAACCATCAGAATAGTTATGGGCGATTTTTACGGCTAAATAAGATGCTATCAAGGCAATAAATAATGAGCTGTTATGAACAAACAAGTGACTGGCATCAGCTAATACTGCCAGTGAATTAGAAAAATACGCACCCAACAATTGAATAACCATAAACGTGCAAGTCAGCATTAATGCTATTTGTAGTCTTCTACGAGATGATTTGTGCGTGGTTAAATCGGTCATAAATAAGATCTTGTTTGAAATGTAGCTGCTAACTCACTGTTATTTATAGACAGGTGTAATAAACATTACAACACACATAAAGTAAGTGATTAGCAATAGGATGGAAAACGGTGCTGATTATAGCAGTGGATTTAATAGTAAAACCAGCAAATAAAAATGAGATGACTGCTCATCATCTCATTTACTATTTAAACTTGTCTTTAAATGAAGCGGGTAGCTAGCAATTAGCTAACACCGTATTGCTCACGATACGCCGTCACATTGTCTAGGTGATCTTGCATTTCAGGCTTTTGTGCTAAGTAGCTGATTAAGTCATTCAGTTTAACAATCGAAATAACCTGCGTATTAAAATCACGTTCAACTTCCTGAATGGCAGATAACTCAGCTTTGCCTTTTTCTTGGCGATCTAACGCAATCAATACGCCAGCAAGGGTTGCCCCTTTCGCTTGAATTAATTCCATAGACTCACGAATCGCAGTACCCGCTGTAATAACATCATCAACCAACATAATACGACCTGCTAGGTCAGCACCGACTAAATTGCCACCTTCACCGTGTTCTTTTTTCTCTTTACGGTTAAAGCAATAAGGTGTATCGATGTCATGATGGTCAGCCAATGCAACTGCTGTGGTCGTCGCAATTGGAATGCCCTTATAAGCAGGGCCAAACAATACATCAAACTCGCATTTAGCTTCTATCAACGCTTGTGCGTAAAAGCGTCCGATACGCGCTAAATCTCGTCCCGTATTAAATAATCCCGCATTAAAGAAGTACGGGCTTTTACGGCCAGATTTCAGCGTAAATTCACCAAATTTCAGCACCTGTTTTTCTAGTGCAAATTCTATAAAATCTTTTTTATATTGTTTCATCTTGAATGACTCGGCTTATTTTATTCACATGCTAAGTAATGAGTTAAGCTGTATTCTGCATATAACTAATATGATTTACCTAGCATGCAAGTTATGAAATGGGATAACACTCAATAACCTTTACGGAACCTAGGAGTACAAGGAAGTAGTATAATTTAACCTACTCCCGTGTACGTTAAAAAGCGATTTAAGCTAGTGCTTGACGCTGAGCATCATTAATTTCACGAATCGCATGCTTAGCCAGCTCCATCATGTCGTTCATTTCTTCAAAAGAAAACGGTTCGGCTTCTGCTGTGCCTTGCACTTCAATCAATTTACCGCTTTCAGTCATGATCACGTTCATGTCGGTATCGGCTGAAGAATCTTCATCGTAATCTAAGTCAGCAACGGCTTCACCGTTATAAATACCCACAGATACTGCGGCTACCATTTCTTTTAATGGATTATTTTTTAGCTTGCCTTTTGCACGCATTAAATTAAGCGCATCTATTAATGCTACGCATGCACCTGAAATAGACGCAGTACGTGTACCACCGTCAGCCTGAATAACATCGCAGTCAACAGTAATAGTATGCTCGCCTAATAGCTTTAAATCGACTGCAGCTCGTAAAGAACGTGCTATTAAGCGTTGAATTTCCATTGTACGACCTGACTGCTTACCACGTGCCGCTTCACGATTGTTACGAGTATGTGTTGAACGCGGTAACATGCCATATTCAGCCGTTACCCAACCGCGCCCTTCGCCTTTCATGAATCGAGGTACACCATCTTCTACCGTTGCAGTACATAATACTTTGGTATTGCCAAACTCCACTAATACTGAACCTTCAGCATGCATAGTAAAATTACGAGTAAAGGTTAAAGGACGGATTTGATTTGCAGTACGATTGCTTGGACGCATGAAGATACCTTAGTAAGTTAGAACCAAAATTGCAGGCAATTATAATGGATAGTGCGCAATGATTCATAAAAAATTTACTGATAGCATGTCTTCCTAACCAAAGTAAGGGTATATTCTGTCATTAAAATCCAAATTAAGTGTAGAACGTATGCGCTTATTGTCGTTGTAGATGTAGCTAGGCCGCAAACAAGTCAATCAGTGCCGCCAGTCACACGGTATCTTCAAGTATAAAGGGTATAGTAAAAGGTTAGTAAAATAATAATGGCTGAATCCAATAGCACCTCAATCGGGCGAACTTTCTCAATTATTGCATGGTTACTACTTATGGCAATGCTGTACTTCTTTTTTGAAGATCAAATTGATCAGCAGCTTAATCCCAATCGAGACATCAACAGTTATAGCACCCATTCAACCAATGTCGTTACGCTAAACGCAGATAGATACGGGCACTTTATAACCCCAGGTACAATTAATCAGCAGCCCGTTATTTTTATGCTAGACACAGGCGCAACACACGTAGCAATTCCTGAAAAGATTGCCAATAACCTTGGCCTGATAAAAGGACAGAGTTATCGCGTTAATACTGCTAACGGCCAAACATTGGGCTACGCAACTGAAATAGCTCGACTGCAAATTGGCAATATTACGCTTAATAACGTAAAAGCAAGTATCACCAAAGGGTTTGAAGGCGAGCAAATTTTATTAGGCATGAGCGCGCTAAAACAGTTAGAATTTACCCATGCAAATAAGCAGCTTATTTTAAAGCAGTATCATTAACACAATCAATTAAGGTAGCAATATGTTGGCAAGCGACATTCGCCAAGCAGTAAAAGTAGCCCTAGCAGAAGACTTAGCAAACTTACCTCCTGAACAAGGCGACATTACCGCCTCACTTATTCCTGAACATGAGCAAGCAACTGCAAAAATTATTACACGTGAGCCATGTATTTTTGTAGGTAAGGCATGGGTAGAAGAAGTATTTGCACAACTTAATACCAGCATAACAATTGAGTGGTTTGTAGAAGATGGTCAACAGCTAAATGAAAATGACACCATTTGCACACTATCAGGCAATGCCCGCATCTTATTAACGGGTGAGCGAACAGCGCTCAACTTTGTACAAACATTATCGGGTACCGCCACAACTGTAAGCCATTACGTGCAAAAGCTGCAACATACCAACACCAAATTACTTGATACCCGAAAAACCCTTCCTGGCATGCGCAGCGCTCAAAAATACGCAGTAACCTGTGGTGGTGGCGCTAACCACAGAATCGGCTTATTTGATGCGTTTTTAATTAAAGAAAATCATATAGCTGCCTGCGGTGGAATCGAAGCCGCAATTCAACAAGCAAGAACAAACCACCCTGATAAAACCGTAGAAGTTGAAGTTGAAAACTTTGACGAATTGCAACAAGCACTCGATGCTGGTGCAGATATTATTATGCTGGATAACTTTACCATTCCACAAATTCAACAAGCGGTTGAGCAAACAAGTGGTAAAGCGAAACTTGAAGTGTCTGGCAATATGACATTTGATACGATTGCCGACTACGCCCAAACAGGCGTCGACTTTATCTCGTGTGGTGCGTTAACAAAGCACGTAACAGCCATCGACTTATCAATGCGTTTTCTTAAAGCGTAGCGTAAAACTAACTTCGGCTTGCTAATCTATTAGCATCCAGCATCTTAAGAAAATAATATCACGTTTAGCGTTTACATTAGCGTTAAGCGTGATTTCTTTTTATTACAGTTAATCACTGTTATCTGCCTTATGTTCTCTTAACTGTTCCCGCCATATAACGCTTGGCAAATACTCTATTATTTTTATACCACTTAGCCTTAGTTGTTGGTATTAATTGTTGGTATTAGCTGTTGGTAACAGCCTATTGTTCTGAATCACCTCATACTGAAAGGCATAAAACTGACTTTTTGCTGCTTTCAGCCATAACACCCAGCAAAAGCTCACTTTTCATACTTAAATGTTAACAAAAACAGAAACAGCATAAGCTGCAAGCTATCATTAATAGCATACTATCTAGGCGCTACTAGTGCGTAAATTGGCAAGTAAGCGCCGCACAAATGTACCTAAAAAAGATAAATATTCGTTTTTTCTGCATAACAGCTGTACGCTGAATCACCTAAATCTACTTACTTCCACTCATAACTCTATGTAAAAAGCGTAAAATTTTGCTTGCATAAAAAAAATATCCATTTTTTTTATGCAAAATGCAATTAAAGCTTGAAAACTTAGCTAAAATGTAAAAAACTAGCACTACCCCCACAAAAACAATATTTACTTACAAAATATTTACGTTAAATCTTCGGAGAAGTAAAAATGAAACAAATGAGAACGATGAAGCAAAAAGCCCAAAAGGGTTTCACGCTAATTGAATTAATGATCGTAGTTGCGATTATTGGTATTTTAGCATCAGTAGCATTGCCTGCTTATCAAGACTATACACGTGGTGCTGAAGCGCAGTCTATGGCTCGACAAGCCACAACATTTCAATCCGCAGTCGCTATTTGCTCTCAACTTAATGGTGGCGTTTTCGAACCATGTGATCACGGCAAAGAAAGGATACCGGATATAGCAGCTGGAACCACTCTGGGTGTAACAAAAGTTGTAGATGGCACTATACATATTACGCTAGGTGATATTGATGGCGATGGTACAGCTGAATCCTTTACACTGGAGCCTGACAATGTTGGAGCAGTAGTTGAGTGGGATTATACAAAAGGTGCTACTGGAACCGATGTATGTGCAGCAGGCTTTATCGATATGAATTATTGCTAATAATAAATAGTTTAGTCTGCGAGTTTATCAGCACATCAATATAGCTTTTTGATGTGCTATTTTTGTTTTAATGCCCGCTCTATTGATGGGCATATGATCACGATATATCGCTCTAAGAAACTGCGAGTATTATTAATATGAGATTTAGTACTGCGTCTCCTCTTGCAAGGAGACTTATTGCTGCAAACATAACCTCTGAAGAACACTTAGCAGAAAAAGCGAATAAGCAATCACACTATCATAATCTTACAGATTTTCTAGTATCAGAAAATTTCATTTCAAGTGAAAACCTTGCAAAATTTTGCTGCACTTGCTTTGGCACATCTTATCTAGACATAAACTTATTCGACTTAACAAGCATTGATGATGAACTGAAAAATCAATCTTTAAGCAAAAAACATCACGCTATCCCACTAAAAAAGCATAATAGAACTTTAATGCTTGCAATGTCAGATCCCACTGACATACGTGCTATTGAAGATTTTGAATTTAATACAGGCCTACAAGTAGAGTGTGTTGTAGCAGAAATTGAATATATAAAACTAGCGCTCGAATCTATATATGATAGCCATGAAGAACTCGACGTATCTGAGGTCGATTTTAAAGAGCTTGGGGAATTGGAAGTTGAAGAAGACACTGATGAAGATGACTCATCAGATTCAAGTGACGCCCCTATTATCGTCTACATTAATAAGATATTGATGGATGCAATCCGTAAAGGTGCATCGGATCTACACTTTGAGCCTTATGAAAAAGCTTATCGAATTCGTTTTCGTATAGATGGTGTTTTGAAAGAAGTAGCCCACCCTCCAGTAGCTCTTGCTAATAAATTATCTGCGCGTATTAAAGTAATGTCTCGGTTAGATATTGCTGAAAAACGTTTACCGCAAGACGGCCGTATAAAGCTAAAAATTACTAAAAATAAATCTATCGATTTTCGTGTTTCATCACTTCCTACATTGTGGGGAGAGAAAATTGTAATGCGTATTCTTGACTCATCCAGTGCGCAACTTGGTATTGATGTTTTAGGTTATGAAGAAGCACAAAAACAGCTATATTTAGATGCGCTAGCACAACCTCAAGGTATGATTCTAGTTACAGGCCCGACAGGTTCAGGTAAAACGGTATCACTTTATACTGGCTTAAACATTTTAAATACAGAAGAACGCAATATTTCTACGGCGGAAGACCCAGTTGAAATAAACTTAGAAGGTGTTAATCAGGTTCAAATTAACACGAAAGCAGGTTTAGACTTTGCGTCGGCTTTACGCTCTTTTCTTCGACAAGATCCCGACATAGTAATGGTAGGTGAAATCCGTGATTTAGAAACAGCGGAAATTGCAATAAAAGCAGCACAAACGGGCCACTTAGTTTTATCTACTTTGCATACTAATTCAGCACCAGAAACGTTAACGCGCCTGTTAAATATGGGCGTACCTGCCTACAATGTTGCCAGCTCAGTAACTTTAATTATTGCTCAACGACTTGCAAGAAGATTATGTCCCGAATGTAAAGAGCCAGAACAGCTCCCAAAACAAACCCTACTTGACACAGGCTTTACAGAGCAACAAATGCCACATATACAATTATTTAAGCCCATTGGCTGTGAGAAATGTACAGATGGGTATAAGGGTCGTGTAGGTATTTATGAAACCATGCCAATCACACCTAATATTTCCAAAATCATTATGGAGGGAGGAAATTCATTGGATATAGCTAATCAAGCAGCTCAAGAAGGCATAAATAATTTAAGAAAATCTGGTCTTTTAAAAGCGGCCAATGGTATAACTAGCCTATCTGAAATTAACCGTGTAACTAGCTTCTAATTTGGCTAAAGGTTTCACTCGTTAATTATTTTTATCGTTACATTAGGTGTATTAATGGCAACAACCAAAATAAAAGAGCCAGCAGTCTATCTTTGGGAAGGTGTAAACCGCCGAGGCAACAAAGTTAAAGGCGAAATTCGCGGTAGCTCTTCACTAGAAGTAAAAGCGCAATTACGCAAACAATCAATTATTCCGAGTAAAGTAAAAAAACAGCCTAAATCTTTGTTTGGTACATCGGGTGAAAAGAAATTAAAACCTGCAGATATCGCCGTAATTACCCGTCAAATAGCCACCATGCTAGCTGCAGGTGTGCCCTTAGTTCAAACAATTGAAATGATTGGTTCAGGTGCAGAAAATAAAGCAGTAACCACTTTAATGGGACAAATTAACTTGAAAGTTTCTGCTGGTACCCCCTTATCTGAAGCATTAAAAGATCACCCTCGATATTTTGACGATTTATACTGCGATTTAGTTAAATCTGGTGAGCAATCAGGTGCTCTTGACCGCATTTTTGATCGAATCGCATTGTATAAAGAAAAAGCTGAAGCATTGAAATCAAAGATTAAAAAAGCGATGTTTTACCCTGTCGCTGTTTTAATAATTGCAGGTATTGTAACTTCTGTTCTTTTAATTTTTGTAGTACCTCAATTTGCTGAAATTTTTGCAGGTTTTGGTGCAGAGCTTCCTGCATTTACCCAATTTGTCTTAGGTATTTCAGAAACCATGCAGGAATATTGGTGGATTGTATTAGCAACGCTAGTCGGTGGAGGGTATCTCTTCGGCTATACGAAAAGAAAAAATAAAGCATTCAGTGATAAAGTTGATGCCATGATCCTTAAGCTTCCTATTGTTGGTAACATTTTAGATAAAGCGGCAGTTGCACGTTATGCCAGAACCTTGTCCACTACATTTGCTGCGGGTGTCCCCCTTGTCGAAGCACTCGATTCAGCAGCTGGCGCATCCGGTAATGCCGTTTATCGAGACGCTATTAATGAGGTTAAAACAGAAGTTTCTTCAGGTAATCAAATGAACTATGCAATGAAACATACTAACGTTTTTCCAGATATGGTTTGCCAAATGGTGGCTATCGGTGAAGAGGCGGGCTCTATAGACTCAATGCTGGATAAAGTTGCAAACGTCTATGAACAAGAGGTGGATGATGCCGTTGATGGCCTTACAAGCTTAATTGAGCCACTATTGATGGCTGTGTTAGGTGTCATCATTGGTGGATTAATCATTGCCATGTATCTACCTATCTTTAACATGGGTAAAATTATTTAAGCCATGATAGATAATATAATCACTGCTTTTGAACACTATCCGGTTTTCTTTTATCTGCTAGTGTTCACCTTTTCACTTATAATAGGAAGTTTCCTTAATGTAGTGGTGCACCGCTTACCAATCATGATGGAAAGAGAGTGGCGCTGTGATTGCCGTGAATTCTTGGCCGATGAACTCACTAATGAAGCTAAGCAAAAAGCTAAGGCTGAATCAGCAACGTATAATTTGTCGGTACCGCGTTCAGCCTGCCCAAAATGCAACCATCAAATAAAATGGTATGAAAATATTCCAGTACTTAGCTGGCTAATGCTGAAAGGAAAATGCAGCCAGTGCAATAACCCTATTTCATTTAGGTACCCATTTGTAGAGCTGCTTACCGCAGTTAGCTCGCTAGCTATTGCCCTGCATTTTGGCGTAACCGAATTAGCACTCATATATATTTTATTAACGTGGTGTTTGATTAGCTTAATCTTCATCGATATTGATAAGATGCTTTTGCCAGATCAAATTACCATTCCACTTGTGTGGCTCGGTTTAATCACCAGCTTGCTAGGAATAACAATTGCGCCAAGTGAAGCTATTATAGGGGCAGCAGTTGGTTACTTATCATTATGGTCTGTCTTTTGGTTATTTAAGCTAGCCACTGGCAAAGAAGGTATGGGCTATGGTGACTTTAAGTTAATGGCTGTATTTGGCGCATTTTTAGGCTGGCAAATGGTTCCGTTAATCGTTTTATTATCATCATTTGTAGGCGCCATTGTTGGCATTACCATTTTAACGATTCAGAAAAAAGGCGCTAGCACACCTATTCCTTTCGGACCTTATATTGCAATTGCAGGTTGGTTAGCGATTTTATATGGTGATGAAATTACAAACACCTATTTTAATCTAATCTTATAATTGATTAAGATATTTATAGGGTAAATTTTGACGAATTATATTGTTGGCTTAACAGGTGGCATTGGCAGTGGCAAAACGACCATTGCTAATCAATTTACAGCATTTGGTATCGATATTGTCGATGCTGACTTATCCGCTCGGGAAGTCGTTAAGCCAGACACTAAATGCCTTGATGAGATCAAGCAACATTTTGGTGAGCAGGTTATTTTGCCGTCAGGAGAATTAGACAGAACTGCTCTACGCAATATCGTCTTTCATCAGCCTGAAGAAAAAGCGTGGCTGAATAAACTACTGCATCCTGCAATTCGATTACACATGCAAGAAATGCTTGATAATAGTGGCTCAGCTTATACTTTACTTGTCGCTCCCTTACTCTTTGAAAATGGACTGGAAAAGCTCTGTCATACTACACTTGTCATTGATGTGCCTGAAAGTGTTCAGATCGCTCGTACAGTTAAACGTGATAACAGCAATACCACTACCATTCAAAATATCATTAATGCGCAAATTTCGCGGGATAAACGGCTTACACTTGCTGATCACATCATCGATAACAACAAACCACTTACAGAAATAGCCAGCCAGATTACAAAACTACATCAGCTTTTTCTTCAACAAGCTGCACATCAAGAAAATAAAACTAGAAATTAATTACCTCAATTTATTAAACTGAATAAATAAATTATAAGCACAGGCTAAACATTGAGCACTTTTCAGAGTATGATGAATAAGTGTGATTAAAAAAGTGTATTAATTTATGGCTAAAGTAGTATATGAGCACCCGCTCAATGAAAAAGTACGTGCATATTTACGTTTAGAGCACCTATTTTTGCAGTTAAAAGCCAGTAGTAGTTTTTTACATGCTTACCAACCAATCTCATTCTTTGAATCCATTTTTTCATTAATTGATATTGTTGAGCGCAATGATGTGCGAAACGATATAGTCAAAGATCTAGAGCGATACGAAGCCCTTTTAGTAAAGTGGTCACAACACCCCGATGTACAAGACAACGTCCTGCAAGAATTGCTTCAAAAGGTGGTATCGCTGCAGCAACAAGTTCAGCACATGCCTAAAGTTTGTAATACCTTAAAAAGTGATAAATTTTTAGCCAGCATACGTCAACGTTTCGCGATTCCAGGTGGTAGCTGTGGCTTTGATTTACCGCAGTTACATTACTGGTTACACCAACCTGAAGCACAGCGCAGTGCTGACATTAGCCGCTGGCTGAAGGTAATTGAGCCAATTGAAAGAGCCATTGACGTCATTTTGTCAATGACAAGAGAATATTCGCAATTTTCCACTCATACTGCCGAGAATGGCTTTTTTCAAGATAGCGCTGAAGGCCTAGAGCTACTGCGTATTCGTTATGACTCAACGAAAGGTGTGTACCCAACAGTAAGTGGTAACAAATATCGTTTTGCCATCAAGTTTATGCGTTTTTGTGATGAAAATGGTAGAACAACGGTTGAGGATAATGTTAATTACGACTTTGCCTCTTCCTAGCTATTTCTTTATTTCACATTGCTGGTTAGAATCCACGAATATCTCTATAAGATTTCAGAAACCATTAAATAAGACTTTATGAACAACTCAAATACAACTGATAGTACGATAACAACCGTTAGCTGCCCCACATGTCAAAAGCAGGTACAGTGGTTATCATCAAGCCAATTCAAGCCATTTTGCTCAAACAGATGCAAGTTAATTGACCTAGGAGAATGGGCAAGTGAAGAGCATAAAATATCAACTCCTTTATCAACTACAGATAAAATGTCAGAAATGGACTTAGATAAGCTCGAAGATATGTTATTAGAGAATGAAAACGAGTCGTTCTTTAAATAAACGGTGAGGCGCTAGAGCGGTTGCTTTTCAATTCCTTTATGGCGTAACTGACACCCACTCCCCATACACTAGCCTTTATCTTACCTATTACTATTATCTGTGGGTTGACATATTCTCTTAATAAAAAAGCCTGATTAATCAGGCTTTTTTATTTTAACAAGAAGGGGAAGTCAGGCTTAACTTAATTTGCCATGACACTGCTTATATTTTTTACCCGAACCACATGGACACGGGTCATTACGGCCAACCTTAGGGCCTTCACGCATTGTTGTTGCTTGCGATGGCTTAGCGTCACTTGGTTCTCCAATTGCCTGTGCAGACTCATGCTGGTACTCATGTGGCACGTCTTCAGCTTTACGGCGCTGCTCTTCAACAACTTCAACATCTTCTTCCGCACGCACTTCAACTTTACTAAGAATGCTCACTACATCTGATTTTAAGTTTTCAAGCATATCTGAGAATAGTTCGAATGACTCTTTCTTATACTCTTGCTTAGGATTCTTTTGTGCATAACCACGTAAATGAATGCCTTGACGCAAGTGATCCATTGCCGCCAAATGATCTTTCCAATGCTGGTCAAGACTTTGTAACATGATTGACTTTTCAAACTGACGTAACACACTTTCGCCAACCATTGTTTCTTTCATACGATATACTTCAACGATTTCAGCCAAAATGCGCTCACGCAGCTTTTCTTCAAATAACTTATCGTCTTCATCTAGCCACTTTTGAATAGGCAAATTAACCGCAAAATCAACGCGGATACGCTCTTCAAGGCCTTCAATATTCCACATTTCATGCAATGACTGTGGTGGTATATATTGATCGATAATACTGCTCAGCACATCCTCACGAATTGCACTAATTGTTTCGCTAATATCGCCTTCATCAAGTAGCTCATTACGTTGCTGGTAAACCACTTTACGTTGATCATTAGCAACGTCATCAAACTCCAACAATTGCTTACGAATGTCAAAGTTACGCGTTTCTACTTTACGTTGTGCATTTTCAATTGCTCGGTTAACCCAAGGGTGCTCAATGGCTTCCCCTTTTTCCATACCTAGCTTGCGCATCATATTCGCAACACGTTCTGAAGCAAAGATACGCATTAACGGATCTTCCATTGATAAATAGAAACGAGACGAACCTGCATCACCTTGACGACCAGAACGACCACGTAGCTGATTATCAATACGACGTGATTCATGGCGTTCTGTACCAATAATATGCAAACCGCCAGCATCTAATACTTGCTTGTGACGAGCTTGCCATTCTTCTTTTATCTTCGTAGCTGCTTCAGGCGATGGATTTTCCAGCTGAGATGTTTCAAGTTGCCAATTACCACCTAATACAATATCGGTACCACGACCAGCCATGTTGGTGGCGATCGTTACTGCACCTGGACGACCTGCATCGGCAATAATTTGTGCTTCTTGAGCGTGGAACTTAGCATTTAGCACACTATGTTTGATTTTTGCTTTGTTAAGAATATTTGATAAATACTCTGAAGTTTCAATCGATACCGTACCCACAAGAACAGGCTGGCCGCGTTCTTGGCAGTCACGAATATCTTCGACGATCGCATCGTATTTTTCAGCTGCCGTTAAATAAACCAAATCCGCTCTATCATCTCTAACCATAGGCTTATTGGTAGGCACAATTATCGTTTCTAACCCATAGATCTGCTGAAATTCGACCGCTTCTGTATCAGCTGTTCCTGTCATGCCAGATAGTTTGTTATAAATACGGAAGTAATTCTGGAATGTAATTGATGCAAGTGTTTGGTTTTCATTTTGAATTTTCACACCTTCTTTAGCTTCAACTGCTTGGTGTAAACCTTCAGACCAACGACGACCTTCCATTGTACGGCCAGTATGCTCATCAACAATAATGATTTGATCGTCTTTAACAATGTAGTCAACATCTTTTGTGAATAGCTTATGCGCACGAAGTGCAGCGTATACGTGATGCAATAACGAGATATTTGCTGGCGAATATAAAGAGTCGCCCTCTTCCATTAACTTTCTTTCAACCAAGATTTCTTCAACACGTATTTGGCCACGCTCTGTTAAGAAAACTTGTTTCGCTTTTTCATCTACCGTGAAGTCGCCGTCGCCTTCAACCCCTTCTTCATCTTCTTTTTCTTGCTGCTCTAGCAGTGGAACAATAAGATTAACCGCCTGATAAGATGCAGAGCCGTCTTCAGTAGGCCCTGAAATAATTAATGGAGTACGCGCTTCATCAATTAAAATTGAGTCTACTTCATCAATAACAGCAAAATTAAGTGGGCGCTGTACACGATCATCTGTGCTAAAAGCCATGTTGTCGCGCAAATAGTCAAAACCAAACTCATTATTGGTGCCGTAAGTAATGTCAGCCTGATAAGCCGCTTTCTTATCGCCGCCCATCATGTTCGGGATATTACAACCAACGGTCATACCAAGGAAATCAAACAGCGGTCTGTTTGTATCTGCATCGCGCTGGGCTAAGTAATCATTTACCGTGATAACATGCACACCTTTACCAGACAGGCCATTTAAGTAGGCAGGTAAAGTAGCCGTTAACGTTTTACCTTCACCTGTACGCATTTCAGATATTTTACCTTTATGAAGTACAATACCGCCTATCAGCTGTACGTCAAAGTGGCGCATGCCAAATACACGCTTACTCGCTTCACGTACAACGGCAAATGCTTCAGGCAATATCGCATCTAAGCTTTCGCCTTTGCTAATACGCTCTTTAAATTCTGCGGTTTTTTGCTTTAGCTGATCGTCTGACAGTTTTTCTAAATCTGCTTCTAACGCGTTGATTTGTTCTACAACTTTTCGTAAAGACTTTACGTATCTGTCATTACGACTTCCAAATAATTTTTTAAAAAGTTTACCTATCATGTTTCTCAACCGTTAACCGCTGCACTTTTGGCAAGTGCTTAAAGCATTTTATTAGAGTTATAAATAAAGCAATCGGCCAGTAAGGCCGATTGCAAGATTCTGTCGATAAGGACGATATTAGCGCTGTGTCACGTTATTTCGTTCGTCGGTGTACATATTTCAAAGGATCAAGCTGCTGGCCTTTGCGAATAATCTCGTAATGTACATGAGGACCAGTGGAACGTCCAGTGCTGCCCATTTTAGCGATTGTCTGACCTTTTTCCACTACATCGCCTACATTTACTAAGATTTTTTTGTTATGGCCATAACGAGTTTTCAAACCTTTGCCGTGATCAATCTCGATTAGTTCTCCATAGCCAAACCTTTCGCCAGCCCACGTAACTACTCCAGACCCCGTGGACACTATATCAGCCCCTTCTTTACCTGCAAAGTCGATCCCTTTATGCATCGCTGGCATTTTAGTGAATGGATCTTTACGCATGCCATAATATGATGACAGCCAGCCTGAACTAATTGGCCTACCCGAAATATAAACACCATCTTCAATATGGTGATTGAGGAGGATAGATTCAAGTAGCTGCATCTTTCTTTCTTGATCATCTAGTGTTAAGACCATGTCATCCATTTCAGATATCATCGTAGAAACATCAACCGTAACTTCCTCTGCCGTACTTTGTGCTGGCCCACCTAGTGCAAGTACTTGTTCAAAATTAAATTCATCTTGAGGAATATCTGCCACTTCTGCGAGTTTTTCGCCAAATGCATTAAGTCGGTTAATTTGGCCTTGCACCTCAGCGAGTTTTAGCTTCATGGCTGCAAGTTGATGCTTGGCTTGATTTTTTAAAGCAATGAGGTCATTTTTTTGGATGCTATATTCTTCTTGAGATGCAAGAAGTTGCTGATGAACCCGCTGAGATTCGCGGTAATTTGACAAACCACTACTAGCAGCAATAATGACTGTGATTAGCGCTGCAAAAACGATTAGCGTCTGCGGTTTTGTTAACCTAGACGAAAATCTTAGATTCTTACCACGATAAAAAACTGTTAAACTCATATATATAAACTTGTTGATTCCGCAAGGCTCATCCATGCATAAGCAGAATACACCTCAATCATTAACTCAATTGCTAGGAACAAAAAGCAACACCCTTAGCTCTTTTGCAGTTAAAGGGGCACTATTAAATCGCTTTACTGATTTTCTAGCAAAATATGTGTTCGAAAACACTGGATTAAACATATCTGATACATGTCAGGTTAGCAATTATCGCTCAGGAATGCTAGTTATTGAAACCTTTTCACCCGCCGTTGCAATGCGCCTTAACTACGTAAAAGGCGGAATTTTAACAGCTTTTCGCACTGAATTTATTGCAGAATTAGCTAACATAGAAATTAAAGTGGTACCCAAAGAACAGCTCAAAATAGAAAAAGAACCTGATTTACCACCTAAACACCTTTCTCAAAATGCGGCTAATGCATTACGCGATGCTGCACAACATGTACCTGATAGCTTGAAAGAAAAATTAGAACGATTAGCAGCGCTTGCTGATAAAAATAAATCATAATGAGCAAATACAAAAAAAGGAGCTTTCGCTCCTCTTTATAAGAATCTATAACTCAACAACTAGGCAGTTTGTGCCGCCAGAACCGTTTTAGGTGCATCCGCTGCATTTTCAAAGGTAACAAATTCCCATGCATCTTGCTGGCTCATTAACTCACATAACAACAAGTTGTTTAGGGCATGGCCCGACTTATACGCTGATACTTCACCCAATAGGGGATGGCCCGCCATATACAAGTCGCCAACTGCGTCCAATATTTTATGCTTTACAAACTCATCATCATAACGCAAGCCGTCTGTATTAAGTACCTTGTACTCATCTAGTACAACGGCATTATCCATGCTGCCACCAAGCGCTAAATTATTAGCATGTAAATACTCAATATCATGCATAAAACCAAACGTGCGCGCACGACTAATCTCATTAATAAAGTTTTGCGGTGTTACACTCAATGTCATTACTTGTTGAGACTGCGAAATAACTGGATGATCAAAATCAATCGCAAAATTAATCTTAAACTCGTTTGCTGGTTTGATTTCAGCCCACTTATCGCCTTCTTCCACACGAATAGTGCGCTTAACACGAATGAATCGTTTCGCACTATTTTGCGCTTCAATACCTGCTTGTTGAAGAAGATAAATAAATGGTAATGAGCTGCCATCCATAATAGGGATTTCTGCTGAATCAACATCAATCACTAAGTTATCAATAGCAAGTGCAGATACGGCCGCCAGTAAATGCTCGGTTGTGGATAAACGAACTCCTTGTTCATTAACCAAACACGTACACATGGTCGTATCACCAACTAGCTCAGGCGTTATTTTAAACTCCACGACAGGATCAAGATCAATACGACGGAATACAATACCTGTATTTTCCGGCGCAGGTCGGAGAGTAAGCGTAACCTTTTCTCCCTTATGAAGACCAACTCCTGTTGCTGTTACTGATGTTTCGACTGTACGTTGTTTAATCATACAAACCTTATATAAAAAGTTGTTTATATTTTAAGCATCACTTATAAAGTGGCGGCGTATTATATAAAAAACTGCACCAATCTGCAAATTTACCAATTAATCCGCTTGTTTTCTCAAAAATGCTGGAATATCAAAATAATCCGCATCAGCATTCGGCGACGTTGCTACATTTTGCGAAGACACAGGTTGCGCTTGCATTTGTGGCTGTGCCTGAACTTGTTGCTGAGGCACCGCTGTTGTACGTTCTATAATTGGCGCAGCAGAACTGTTATCGTACGAACCTGTCGCTTTATATTCTGGTACTTTGGTTTCTACTGGCTTTGAAGCCATACCAGACACCAATTGAATATCTGGCTTTGCTTCACCGCCAATTCCCGTTGCAACTACAGTTACGCGCAGTTCATCAGTCATTTCAGGATCGATAACTGCACCTACCACTACCGTTGCATTTTCTGATGAGAATGCTTTAACCGCATTACCAACCGTTTCAAATTCTTCAATGCTAATATCCATACCAGCAGTAATATTAACTAAAATACCTTTCGCACCAGACAAATCAACATCTTCAAGTAATGGGCTAGAGATAGCCGCATCCGCCGCTTCTTCAGCACGATCTGGGCCACTTGCAATACCGGTTCCCATCATTGCGGTGCCCATTTCAGACATAACCGTTCGAACATCCGCAAAGTCGACATTAATTAAGCCTGGGCGGGTAATTAGCTCTGCAATACCTTGTACCGCACCTAGTAATACGTTATTTGCCGCTTTAAACGCATCAAGCAAACTAGTGCCTTTACCTAACACTTTTAAGAGTTTGTCGTTAGGAATGGTGATTAATGAATCAACATGTTGAGAAAGCATATCAATGCCCTGCTCAGCATAATTCATGCGCTTTTTACCTTCGAAAGGAAATGGCTTAGTAACAACGGCAACCGTTAGTATTCCCATTTCACGCGCTACATCAGCAACAACTGGAGCTGCGCCTGTACCTGTTCCACCACCCATGCCTGCGGCGATAAAGATCATATCTGCGCCTTGCAACGTTTGGCGAATTGTTTCACGATCTTCTTCTGCTGACTGACGACCAATTTCCGGGTTTGCACCAGCACCTAATCCTTTAGTAACGTTAGTGCCTAATTGTATAGTGGTGTTTGCATTTGAATTTCTCAATGCTTGCGCATCAGTATTTGCTGTTACAAACTCAACACCTTCGATTGTTTGTTGAACCATATGTTCAACTGCATTACCACCGCCGCCACCGACGCCGACTACTTTGATAATTGCTTCTTCGCTATGATTTTCCATTAACTCAAACATAGACCTACTCTCCGTTACTTTGCTTACTAATTTTATTAAACTTTAATATTCTTATATGCTGTTAGACTGCTCGCTATTAATAGCAGCATCGACTTTCCGTTTAGTTAAAACTCACCTTTAAACCAGCTAGAGATGCGATTAACTAGACCACTCATACCTTCCTGTTGAGTAGCATCCTGACGACTTAATCCTTGCTTTTCTTTGCCATATAGCAGTAAACCGACTGCCGTTGCATAAGACGGGTCATCAACATAGTCGGTTAACCCTACAATGTTGGTTGGTGCTCCTAAACGCACTGGCATTTGGAAGATTTCTTCAGCAAATTCGATTGCGCCTTCCATTTTTGCCGTACCACCTGTTAATACAACGCCCGCTGCAATTTGATCTTCAAGTCCACTGTTACTAATTTCCTCTGCAATCAATTCAAAAATTTCTTGATAGCGCGGCTCCACAACTTCAGCTAGCGTGTGGCGCGACATCGAACGAGCTGGTCGACCGCCTACACTTGGTACTTCAATATTCTCTTCCATGCTAGCCATACTTCTTACTGCACAAGCGTATTGCACTTTAATTTGTTCAGCATGACTGATTGGCGTTCTAAATATTTTGGCAATATCACTGGTAACTTGATTACCTGCTACAGGGATAACTGCAGAATGCCTTAATGCGCCATTTGTAAAAATTGCAATATCAATGGTGCCGCCACCTACATCAACAACGCAGGCACCCAGTTCTTTTTCATCATCGGTTAACACCGCATAGCTTGATGCAAGTGCACTAAATATCAGTTGATCAGCTTGCAACCCACAGCGCTCAATACATTTGACGATGTTTTTTGCCATATCATTGGCACAACTAATAATATGTACTTTGGCTTCCATTCTTACACCAGACATGCCAATTGGGCTTTTAATACCTTCTTGCATATCAACCGAAAACTCTTGTGGTAAAACGTGTAATGTACGTCGCTCAGCCGACATGGGAACTGACTTTGCAGCATGGATCACGCTATCAACATCTTCTTGCGTTACCTCTGCGTCGTTAATGGGTACCATGCCATTTTCGTTTTGGCATCTAACATGTTTACCTGATAGCCCCAAAAACACAGATGAAATACGACAATCAGCCATTAACTCTGCTTCATCAATTGCGCGTTGTACCGACTGAATCACCAAGTTTAAGTCGTTTACACCACCCTTATCCATGCCATGTGACGGATGTGCACCAACTCCCACAATGCTTAGTTTATTGTCGGGCGTAATTTCCCCAACTAACGACACTATCTTCGATGTGCCAATATCTAAGCCAACAATTAAATTTCGTTCAGTCACTTTTGACATGTTTAACTCTTTTGTAATTCTTCATTATTTGACTTCCATTTCACCGCTAATCCTGTGTCGTATCGTAAATCGACAACATCAATTTGCGCATTATTATGCGTGGATATAGTGGGATATAAATCTATAAACCACTGAACCCGCTCTACCGTTTCTTTCTGCCCTAATTGCAATTGAATGCCATTACTTAATACAACTTGCCAAGCAAAACGCTCTGACAATAACAACTCTTTAATCTCAAAATCATTAATTTTGAGTAATGCATTTAACCCTTTAAACTCTCGCCACGCGTCGATTTCACTACCTTCTGGGCCAAACAATTTAGGTAATAAACGTTGCTCTGGTGCAATTGGCGCTGAAAATACTTCACTATTTACGTTTAATAACAAGTCGTTATTCCAAATCGCAACAGCTTGTTGCTCAACCACATAAATATGTAATTTACCCGGCCACTGTTTCCTAATTGAGGCGCTGTAAATCCATGGTAGTGCCTCTACTTGCTGCTGCACCTGATTAACATCTAGGTCAAATAAGCTGGTAAATTGCTCTGGTGTAATGGCTTGTGTGATCATTTCTTCGTTAGTATGGTGCCGTTCACCCATAATAATAATTTCACTAACCGGCGCGTCTCCGCCCTCACCTAACCAAAAAACCACTTTTTGACCAACATAAGTAAGCCCTACCAATACAACAACAAAAAACATCACCCCTAGCCAAAATGACCAGTTTAAGTAACGCGACTTCGCCAATAGCATTGGTAGCTGCTTATCCATCCTTATTTACACTCACTGTTGAGTGGTAATTGCAAAACGTGAATTAAGTTCAATTATTTTTACCTTTAACAATTGCCATACACAGCTCGCTAAACGACAATCCATAAGCCGCCGCTGCCATTGGCACTAATGACTTCTCCGTCATCCCAGGAACTGAATTCACTTCTAATAAGTACATATTTCCTTGTTGATCTTGCATAGCATCAACTCTGCCCCAGCCCTTAGCACCAACCGCTTTAAATGCACGCAATGCATGTTGCTGTAATTGTTTAGATTGTGCGTCTGGTAAGTCACAAGGACAAAAATACTCTGTATTTGATGACTGATACTTAGCACTGTAATCATAAAATTGGTGCGGTGTACGCATCTCGATCACGGGTAGTGCCTCGCCATTGAGGATTGATACAGTAAACTCTCTGCCTTCAATCCATTGCTCAATCAAAACTTCCTCATCAAACTTAAATGCCTGCTCAATTGCTTGATGTAATGAATTCACAGAGTCAGCCATCGCCATGCCAATACTTGATCCTTCATTGGCAGGTTTCACCATCACTTTGCCGCCTAGCTCAGCCAACAATTTAACGCAATCAACGTTTTCATCTTTTAGTGCAATACCGTAATTTGCCGTAGGTAAACCTAGTGCAGTGAAAATATGCTTTGTTCTCACTTTATCCATGGCAATAGCCGAACCAAGTACATTTGAGCCTGTGTACGGTATACCTAAATGTTCCAACGCCCCTTGGATTGAGCCATCCTCGCCCCCACGGCCATGCAAAACGATCATGACTTTATCAACTTTTAAGGCTTTTAATTCTTGTAAATCACGCTCTGCGGGGTCAAATGCAATAGCATCAACACCAACTTTAAGCAGTCCATTTAAGACAGCGTTACCAGACTTTAACGACACTTCTCTTTCAGCAGAGTTTCCACCTAAAAGCACTGCAATTTTGCCAACATTACTCATCGGCCTCTCCTGCTACACGTTTTAACGCTGATTTTTCTAATTTTGCTTGTTCAAGGGTTTGCACAATACCGCCAATATTGCCTGCACCTTGTGTAATTAACATATCGCCATCTTGCAGTACATCAGCCAATACGCCTAATAACTCTTTGGGCGTTTCAATATAAATTGGATCTAACGCACCGCGCTGACGTATCGTTCGGCATAAACTTTTGCTATCGGCATTAGCAATCGGCTCTTCACCCGCAGAATAAACCTCTAACAATAACAGCACATCTACTTGTGATAACACTTTGACAAAGTCTTCATATAAGTCGCGTGTACGGGAAAAACGATGCGGTTGATATGCCATCACTAAACGCTTATCAGGCCAACCGGCGCGTGCAGAAGCGATGGTAGCGGCAACTTCAGTGGGGTGGTGTCCATAATCATCTACTAATACAATATTGCCTTGCTCAGTATTAAATTCTCCGTACTGTTGAAAACGACGGCCAATCCCCTCAAACGATGCTAATGCACTAATAATTTTCTCTACTTTTATTCCTTCATCCAGTGCCACAGCAATAGCTGCGGTAGCATTTAACGCATTATGTGCACCGGGTAAATTTAATACGATATCTAACTTTCCGTGATCTGGAGTTATAACCGTGAATTGACTTTGACTATGTTGCTGACGGTAATTTGTTATTTGAAAGTCAGCATCTTCAGACATGCCATAAGTTACTATTTTACGCCCTACTTGCTCGCGGATGGATTGAATGACCGGACAGTCAATGCACATCACCGCTAAGCCATAGAATGGTAAGTTATGTAAGAACTCTATATAAGTAGACTTTAACTTTTCAAAATCGCCTTCATAGGTATCCATATGATCGGCTTCAATATTTGTGACCACACTGACCATAGGCTGTAAATGCAAAAATGAAGCATCGCTTTCATCCGCTTCTGCAACTAAGTATCGACTTTTACCTAAACGGGCGTTCGTGCCAGCACTGTTCAGTAGCCCACCAATCACAAAAGTAGGATCTAATTCTGCTTCACCAAATATGGTTGCAATTAAGCTTGTTGTGGTGGTTTTTCCGTGTGTTCCCGCAATTGCGATGCCATGACGAAATCGCATTAGCTCAGCCAGCATTTCCGCTCGCCTAATCACAGGGATTCGCTTGGCTTTTGCTGCAACAATTTCATCATTGTCCGATGAAATTGCACTAGACGTTACCACTACACTCGCATTGGTTATATTATCTGCATGGTGACCTAATGCTATCTCAGCTCCTAATCCTTTTAGCCTTCGCACTACACTGTTATTACTCGTATCTGAGCCAGACACTTGGTACCCTTCGTTTAAAATAACCTCAGCAATTCCGCCCATGCCAGCCCCGCCAATTCCAACAAAGTGGATACGGTTTACTCTTTTCATTTCTGGTATAAATTGACTTAACTGCTGACTCATTAACTTGTTATTTCCTCAAGAATTTTAATCTTTTTAAACTAAACGTGTATATTGTTCACAAATATCTGCAACGGTTTCGGTAGCGTTAATCACCGCTAGCGACTTGGCTTTTTTCCCCATTGCTTGAATTAACTTTGGCTCTTTTAGTAGTGGTAAAAACACGGTATTTAAGCCGTTTTTTAATAACTCTGACTGAGGTAAAATAACACCCGCATCATTCTCTACCAACCAATTAGCATTTGCTGTTTGATGATCATCAACTGCATGAGGTAACGGTACAAATACCGCTGCGACTCCTGCGGCTGCTACTTCACTTACGGTTAAAGCGCCTGCTCGACAAATAACGACATCCGCCCATTGATAGGCCGCTGACATATCATCAATAAATTCGTTAACCTGTATATCCGCATTGATATTTTGATAATCTTGACTTACTTGATGCTGATTGCCTTTACCGACCTGATGCCAAACATTGACCTTTATCTCGTCAGGTAACTGACTAAAAAAGCGCGGCAAACTGTCATTAAGTACTTTTGCCCCTAAGCTACCACCAACTACCAGCACGTTGATCGCTGATTGTCCGCTTTTCTCAGTGCTAATAATGTCTGACTCTGATAGGGCTTGTGTTACGGGTTCAGCAGCCTCTGCGATTAACTCGGCACGCACAGGGTTACCTACATATATTGCGTTATCACCCACATCTTTAATGTTTGGGAAGCCTAGTAACACTTGATCCGCTATTTTTGCCAGCATTTTATTCGTGAAGCCCGCAACAGCGTTTTGTTCATGAATGAGTAATGGCACTTTCGATAATTTGGCAGCCACCCCACAAGGCCCAGTTACATAGCCTCCCATACCAAGCATGACATCAGGCTTGTATTGCTTAATCAGTTTCTTTGCTTGCATTACTGCATGCAGCACCATCATTGGTGCTTTAACTAGCTTTTTAAGGCCATTACCACGCACGCCCGACACATTAATATACTCAATATCAAACCCTTGCTGCGGCACAATTCGAGCTTCCATTCTATCTGACGTACCTACCCAGATAACTTGCCAGCCTCGTTGTTCTAATAATTTAGCAACCGCAATACCCGGAAAAATATGCCCGCCAGTGCCACCAGCTACAACCATCACTGTTTTAGAGGATGTTTTAAGCATGGCTTACCTCCTCTTCTTTTTTCGCAGTTTCAGCTTCTTTATCCAACACTGGCTCAGGTGGTAAATCAAAATTAATGTCGCTTTCTTGTGTCATCACGGTTAACTCAGGCTCTTTTCTGCTATTAAGCTTGGTTGCTGTTGTTTGGTGAGCCTCGGTATTATCAGTATGTTTTCCCCTCGTTTTTTCAACGATTGCTAAAGGCTTATCTTCCTGTTTTTTCGATTTATTATTTCTTTTCTTAACCCCAGAAGAAGTGGCTTGCAGCGACATCATTCTAAGTTCGTGATCAATTCTAATAATCACAGCGGTCGCAATACACATAATAATTAAGCTAGAACCACCATAGCTAACCAGTGGTAAAGTTAAGCCTTTAGTTGGCAAGATACCTGCACTCGCACCTACATTGACTGCGGTTTGAAAGCTAAACCAAATGCCAATAGCATATGCAAAATACCCTTCGTATGCTTTGCCAGTTTCAAGCGCTCGCTTACCAATAAGCATTGCTTTAACAACTAAAAACATTAATAACGCAAGCACGCATATTACGCCTATAAAACCCACTTCTTCAGCTAAAATGGCAAAAACAAAGTCGGTATGTGCTTCGGGTAAATACTCTAATTTTTGGACACTATTGCCTAGCCCCTGACCAAACCAATCACCTCTACCATACGCCATAAGAGATTGCGTTAACTGATAGCCACTACCAAATTGATCTTGCCATGGATCCCAGAATGAGATGACTCGTCTAACACGGTAAGGTTCAATAATAATTAACGTGATGACTGCAATCGTGCCGGTGATCATTAAGCCAAAAAACTGCCATAACTTCGCACCTGCTAAAAAAAGCAAACCAACTGTGGCCACCAACATCACAACTACCGTTCCCAAGTCAGGCTGAAGCAATAACAGTAATGCAAGAATGAAGAAAACAACCAAGGGCTTAATAAACCCTTTTAAATTATCAATAACTTCACCATGCCTTCTAACCATATAGCCTGCCAAGTAGCTAAAATAAAAGAGTTTTGCAGGTTCTGCTGATTGGATATTGATAGGCCCTAAAACAATCCAACGAGTACTACCATTGACATTCTTACCAATGATTAACACGGTGATTAATAACACAAGGCCAACAAGCAATAAGAATGCGTTATATTTTTTCCACCACTCCATTGGGAATTGTAGTGTCACCAGCGCGGCAACTAGGCCTAACACCATAAAGACCATGTGTTTAAACATTATCTGCATGCTATTACCAAATAAACGTTCAGCAACGGGCATTGAGGCTGAAGACACAATGACCAAGCCAATGAGCATTAACGTGAAAGCACTAAATACTAACGATCTGTCATATAGGTTAGTGTCGTTATTATCAGCCGATAACCATTGTGTAAAGGCATGCCATAACGAAGTAGCTGTAACTTTGCTTTGTGTTACGCCATCAGCAGTGGCTGAAGCTGTTTGGCTCACTGTGCTCATATGCTTCCTCCACTTGATGATTTATTGGTAGATAAATCATTAACCAATTGGACGAAATGCTCTCCGCGAGCCTCAAAGTTTTTATACATATCCAAACTGGCGCAGGCGGGAGATAACAGTACAACATCACCTTCACTTGCCAATTGCTGTGCACTAGTTACAGCGTCATTTAATGACTTTACAGGTTCAGCATTTGGTATCACTTGCATTAATAAATCTGCATCCTTTCCATACACAAATACTGTTGATACATATTGCGCTACAATTGCGCTTAGCGGTGATAAATCGGCTGCCTTGCTGTCTCCACCAGCAATTAAAATCACCTTCCCCTTACATAAAGGCGCAACGCCCTCAATAGCAGCTACCGTAGCACCTACATTGGTCGCTTTAGAGTCGTTAATCCAAGCAATACCATCTTGTGTACCAATTAATTCACAGCGGTGTGGTAACCCTTTAAACTGATTAATCAAAGGTTTTAGAGTGGCAAAGTCGATGTTAAATGGCGAGATTAGCGCTAACGCGGCCATAATATTTGAGATGTTATGTAAGCCCGTAATACCAATATCACGCATACTTAGCGTATTAAAATGCTGAGCACCCGTAGGGCTAATTAAGTTTGAGTCACCACCATATAACTTGCTATCAAAACATATTTCTTGGGTAGCATGATTAAAGAAAAACGCTGAACGGTTACTCTTAACGCTAAAATCAATACAAGCTGCGGTTTTTACTTCTGGATATGTGTATTGGTCATCACTATTGTATACACACAGCGCTGCATTGCGATAGATATGATGCTTTGCTTGAATATAATCTTTATAAGAATTGTACCTATCCATGTGATCTTCAGAAATATTAAGTACGGTTGCACTTAGCGGCCTTAGTGACTCCAATGTTTCTAATTGAAAACTCGACAGTTCCAATACAAATACATCATAATTTTCATGGCTATCTTGGAATAAGCCACCTAAGACTGCTAAACCAATATTGCCTGCGACGCATGCTGAGATTCCAGATTGATTCAGCAGCTCCCCCACTAACTGGGTCACTGTCGATTTACCATTCGAGCCAGTAATCGCTATCACTGGTTTACTGTTTATTCGGGCAAATAGCTCAACATCGCCAATCACGTCAATCCCTCGAGCACGCACTTCTGAAAGCGCAGGGTGAGACAGTGCAATACCTGGACTAACAACTATTAAATCAGATTGCTGTAATAAACACGCATCAAACTCTTGGTAGCATACTGTTACGCCAAGTTTCTGTAGCGCTTCCAAATTAGGTTGATGCGCCCTATCGTCATAAACCGTCACATGGCAATCATGAGCCTTTAAATAGCGCGCAGCTGCAAGCCCTGAAATTCCAGCGCCCAGAATAGAAATATGTTGTTGCTGCAAACCTGTTAAATAACTCATGTTCATATGTCGCCTAGGTGTAGGTCGTCTTTCCTCTTATCTAATTTTCAACGTAGCCAAGCCAATCAGTACTAACATGATTGAAATTATCCAAAATCTAACGATTACCCTCGGCTCAGGCCAGCCTTTTAGTTCATAATGATGGTGAATTGGTGCCATCCGGAATATACGTTGGCCACGTAATTTATAAGAACCCACTTGTAATATGACCGACACTGTTTCCATAACAAAAACGCCGCCCATAATAAATAAAACAAATTCTTGCCTTACTAACACAGCAATAATGCCTAACACCGCACCAAGAGCTAACGAGCCCACATCCCCCATAAACACTTGGGCTGGGTAAGTGTTAAACCATAAAAATCCTAGACCCGCGCCCACAATTGCGGTGCACACAATCACAAGTTCATCTGTCATCGGTATATAAGGAATGTGCAAATATGCAGAGAAGTTAACGTTGCCTGTTACATATGCAATAACAGCAAATGCAGCTGCAACTAATATGGTTGGCACAATAGCTAAACCGTCTAAACCGTCGGTTAAATTAACTGCATTACTCGTCCCGACGATAACAAAATAGGTAAGTAACAAGTACATCAGCCCTAACTGTGGTAATACGTTTTTGAAAAACGGCACCACTAAAGCGGTTTCAGCAGCTAGTGTTGAAGTGCTGTATAAGAAAAATGCGACCACAATAGCAACCAATGATTGCCAAAAATATTTCCATTTCGCTATCAGTCCTTTCGGATCTTTACGGATCACTTTTCGGTAATCATCTACGTAACCAATTAAGCCAAACGCAGCGACAACAAACACAGTTACCCACACGTATTTATTAGTAAGATCAGCCCATAACAAGGTGCTACATAAAATAGCACCCAAGATAAGTATTCCACCCATAGTAGGGGTGCCAGACTTTGCAAAATGAGACTCTGGGCCATCATCACGAACGGTTTGACCAATTTGCATTCGTTGTAATTTACGAATTAATTTTGGTCCAAAAAATAGTGAAATAAATAACGCAGTTAATATACTTAAAATAGAGCGCAACGTTAGATACGAAAAAACATTAAAAGCGCTATAGTATTGCGTTAAATATTCAGCTAACCAAACTAACATGAAGTATTCTCCTGATCGGTGTCCTTATTCACATCCATCAGGCCATTAACCACAAGTTCCATACGTGAGCTGCGCGATCCCTTAACAACAACAGTAACAGGTTGCGATTGCGCATTAATTAGTTGGTGTAAATGTTCTAGTAATGTTTGTCGTGAAGAAAAGTGTTTACCGTCGCCATTAAACACTTCACTCGCACTTTGGCTTAATACGCCAAGAGTAAATAAATTGTCGATAGATTTTTCTTTTGCGTATTCGCCAACCTGCTCATGATACATTCTCGCGTCATGCCCAAGTTCCGCCATATCGCCCAGTACAAAAATTTGGTAACTTTTATAGCTTGATAACAGTTCTATTGCCGCTTTTACAGATTCGACATTAGCGTTGTAGGTATCATCAATAACCGTTAACTGTTCATTGACTTCAATTAAATTCACCCGGCCTGTAATACTCTGCATCGCAGCTAAACCCAGCTTTACGTCTTCTAAGCTAGCACCTGCACTGATACTTAATGATGCTGCGGCAACTGCATTTGCGACGTTATGATTGCCAGGAATAGTAAGGTGTAACTCCGTTGTTCCTACTGGCGTATTTAAGGTAAAAGAAGCACAACCTTTTTTATCAACGTTAATATCAGACGCATAGAAATCTGCTTGCAACTCAGCACTGATCGCATAAGTGCGTACCTTCTTGTCACTTAAACGGCGCTGCCAATAATCAGCAAACTCGCTGTCTGCATTGTAAATTGCGATACCACCTTCAGGTAAACCCGTAAAAATTTCCCCTTTTGCGCGTGCTACACCGTGTATATCACCAAACCCTTCTAAATGTGCTTCAGCAACATTGCTAATTAACGCGTAGTCAGGGCTGGCTAATGACGTGGTGTATGCAATTTCACCAAGGTGATTTGCGCCTAACTCAACCACAGCAATATCATGCTCTGGCTGTAAACGTAATAACGTAAGCGGCACGCCAATTTCGTTATTAAAATTGCCTTTAGTTGAAAGTACATTTCCCCTGCGACTCATAATCGCGGTGGTCATTTCTTTGATTGTGGTTTTACCTGCACTTCCTGTGATTGCAATCACTTTTGGGTTAACTTCATCACGAATAGCTTTACCAATATGGCCTAGTGCTAACTTTGTATCGGCCACCACAAGTTGCGGAATATCGATATCTAATTGATGATCAACCACAATTGCCGCCGCTTTTTTTTCTACCGCTAAATCAGCAAAGTTATGCCCATCAAAATTAGGCCCACGTAATGCAATAAAAAGTTCATCTTGTTGTAATGTTCGAGTGTCAGTATTAACGTGCTCGATATCGCGATTTTTTCCGACTAATTTTGCGTCTAGCTTTTTAGCTAACCACGCTAATGTTACTTTTATCATTAGGCTGCTCCCCAGACTAAACTGGCAACAATTGCACGTTCGTTGAACGAAACCGTTTTTTCACCTATCACTTGATAATCCTCATGCCCTTTACCGGCAACTACTATTACATCGTCGTCATCAGCACATTGAAATGCCTGCCATATTGCTTTTTGACGATCGGGTTCTATCATCACATTTCCAGCGCTTTTCATGCCGCTTAAAATGCCATCTATAATTAATTCAGGTTGTTCTGTACGAGGGTTATCATTCGTCACTACAATAAAGTCAGCATGTTGTTGGGCAATACTGCCCATGAGAGGACGTTTACCGCTATCCCGATCTCCACCGCAACCAAATACACACCATATTTTCTTATAACTATGCTCTTTCACCGCTGACAATACTGATAGAAGTGCGTCTGGTGTATGTGCATAATCAACAATTACCGTAGCACCTTGTTCGCCTTTAAATACTTCCATACGCCCAGCTACAGAAGTCAACTCTTGGCAGTTTTCAATAACCGTTGCCATGTCAAACCCCATTGAAACAAGTGTGGCAATTGCAGCAACTAAATTAGATAAGTTGAATAAGCCAAACACTGGGCTTGTTAATTGAAAATCACCCCAAGATGTTTTCAATGTTGTGGCAATACCCGCTTGCGTAAACGATAAATCGGAATAACACACATAATATTCGGCTTCTAATTCCGGCTGCCAACAACCGAATGCAATAAGCTTTGCGTTGGGTTGTTGTTTAAACTCGTTAAACCACATTTGCCCTACCGGATCATCGATATTGACTACCTTGTTCGCCGCATTAAACTCTGTAAATAAACGCTTTTTTGCCGCTTTATATTCAGACATAGTGCTGTGGTAATCTAAATGATCGCGGCTTAGGTTTGTAAATATCACCGTATCAAACTGACACCCTGTTACTCGGTGCTGATACAAGCCATGAGAAGACACTTCCATCGCAACCACCTCACAATGCTGTTGCTGAAGTGCATGCAGTTGCTGTTGTAGCTCGATTGCACCAGGCGTGGTATTTAGCGAAGGCGCTAGATTATTTAACATGCCTTGCCCAAGCGTGCCGATCAGTCCTGCTGATTTTCCCATCGCATCAACGATGCTAGCGATATAAAATGCGGTTGTTGTTTTACCATTTGTGCCGGTAACACCTGCTAACTTCATTTTACTTGTGGGATACTGATAAAATGCAGATGCTAGCTCACCAATGATTTTTTCTAAATTATCGACTTCAATAACAGGGATGTCGCCTTGATAGTCAATATTGCAATTTGACGATGCCAAAATTGCCACAGCACCTTTCTTGACTGCTTGTGAAATAAATTGCGCACCATCTGTAGTCTCTCCAAATAGCGCTATAAAACAATCACCTTGACGAATACTACGTGAGTCAGCAGAAATATTATTAATGGCGATTTCTGGCGCTTCAATAGCAAACCCGTTCAACCAAGAACGCATCGTAACTATAGGAAGATAACTAGTTTCCACGACGACCTCCTGTGCTAGCAACGGTTGTGATCTGTTTATCATCAGGCGCAACATTCAAAATTTGTAATGCGCCTGTCATCACTTTTGAAAACAACGGTGCAGCCACTTCACCACCATAGTAGTAATCGCCGCCGGGCTCATTCACCACTACCGCAACAGCTAAACGAGGATTACTAACAGGCCCAACACCAGCAAACGACAAGTCATATTCGTTACCATACCCGCCAGCGGCAGCCTTCTTCGCAGTGCCCGTTTTACCTGCAATACGATATCCCTCTACTTTTGCTTTCGGGGCAGTACCATCTTCATCTAATACCGACACCATCATATTTAATAAGGCTTGTGCGTTCTCTTCGCTTACCACACGTTCGCAGTACGGTTCATTGGTTAACTTTAAAATAGACAGTGGACAAGAAACACCGTGGTTACCCAATATGCTATACATTCTTGCCAACTGAGCAGTACTCACTGCTATCCCATAGCCAAACGATAAGGTTGCTATTTCAAAATCTGACCAACGAGTACGATCGCCAAACAAGCCACTGCTTTCACCAAGCAGCCCTGTTCCAGTATCTGAACCAAACCCCATATGATAAAAGGCATCAAGCAAGTGCTCTTTGGGTACGCCCAGCGCCAACTTAGCAACCCCCACATTGCTGGATTTTTGTAAAATCGTTTCTAATGAAATTTTGCCGTAGTTTTTAGGTAAGTCTGACACGCGTTGTCCGCCAACTCTCAGCCAGCCTGGGTGCGTATCTACAACCCCATCAATTTCCATTAACCCAAACTCTAAGGCGCTTAACACCGCTAATGGTTTTAATGTTGAGCCGGGCTCAAAAATATCAGTTACAGCGCGGTTTCGGGTTTTATAATAAAAATGGTCGCGTTCTTTTTTGGTATTAACTTTGAATTCGTTTTGGTTGTTTGGGTTAAACGATGGGCTGTTTACCATTGCCAAAATCTCACCGGTGGTTACATCCACCACCACTGCAGATCCGGACGATGCCTTAAACGACGCTACCGCGGACTTTAGTTCGCGGTAGGCAAGTGCTTGAATTCTTTGATCAATACTTAACGCAATGTCTTCAGGAGGAATTGCTTTTTCTTCTTGCAGCACCTCCACTTCCCTGCCTTTGGCATCTTTCCTTATTTTTCGTAATCCGGATTCACCTTGTAGGTGCGCATCGTATAATTTTTCAATGCCTTCTAACCCTTTACCCTCAATATTGGTAAAGCCGACTAAGTGAGAAGAGATTTCACCAGTAGGATAGAAACGTTTTGCTTCTTGCTTTTGATAGACGCCCGTTAAATCAAGCTCATCAACATAGTTGGCAACTGCAGGTGTAACTTGACGACTTAAGTAAATAAATCGTTTGTTTTGATTTGCCACTAATTTGTCGTATAGCGTTTGCCATTTCCAGCCTAATACCTCTGCCAACGCTTGCCAACGCTTACTGTCTTTTAGTTGTTGGAGGAATTCCGTTTTAGTTTGGTGATCTATGGCAGAATCGCCCGTTACTTCATAGTCAAAGATATGCTTAGGATCTATCCAAATCGCATTCATTGGAATAGACACTGCCAATTCTCGCCCAGTGCGATCGGTGATCATGCCTCGCATTACGTCTTTTGATTTAGCACGCAAAGAACGTAAGTCCGCTTTTTTACGCAGTGTTTCTGGTTCAATTACTTGAAGGTAAGCTGCACGAGCAACTAACGCGGTAAATACCACACTGATGACCACCATGACCGTCACAAATCGCCAACCTATTACCATAGGTTGTTTGCTTTGTTTTGTTTTGGTCATCTTAGCGCTAGCCATTAGGGTAACCTTACTACAACTTCTTCATCAGCAGATGGCCAATGCATATTGAGCTTTTTTTCTGCTAAATGCATCACTCTACTATGCTCAGCTAATGCACGCTGCTCTAATAACAGCTTGCGCCACTCTAAATCTAGATTGTCTTTTTCACGTAACAAACTATCTTGCTGAATAATTTGCTGGCGACTTAAATGCGACGTTTGCACAATCGCAATTGCTACCAACACATTTAAAAATAAAAGCCCCAAGGTAAGCTTACGCTTACCTAAATCTCTCAATACTTCAATTGCTAGATGGGGTTGTCTTATTTTTTTAGGCATGTGACAACCTTTCCGCAATTCTGAGAACGGAGCTGCGCGCACGGCTATTTGTCGTTATTTCCGTTTTAGATGGTTTAATGGCTTTCCCTATCGTTTTTAACGACAAATTACGTTGAATTTGCTCTTCTGTTAAAGGCAGACCTTTAGGTATTGGATCGCCTTTGCTGTGTTTACGCATAAACTGTTTAACAATACGATCTTCCAACGAATGGAAACTAATGACGGCAAGTCTTCCACCCGGCTTTAGTACAGCCAGTGCCGCTTCCAGTGCTGTTTTGATTTGATCTAACTCGCTGTTTATATAAATTCTGATCGCTTGAAAACTACGAGTTGCAGGATGTTTTTTGTCTTCTTTAGTGGGTGATGCATCTTTAATTAGCTTTGCTAATTGTGCTGTGGTGGTAATTGGGTTTTCTTCACGAGTATCCACAATGCGGTTAGCAATACGCCACGCATAACGTTCTTCTCCAAACGTTTTCAGCACCCATGAAATATCTTCTACATCAGCATGAGCTATCCACTCGGCAGCTGTTTCACCTGAAGAAGTGTCCATGCGCATATCAAGTGGGCCATCCTTCATAAAGCTAAAACCACGATCGGCTTCATCTAATTGAGGAGAGGAAACACCTAAATCAAGCAAAATTCCATCAACTTTGCCGCAAATGTCATTATCTATCGCTACTTGTTCAAGTGCAGAAAATGCGCTGTGCGTAATTGAGAAGCGCTGGTCATTAGCAAATTGCTTTGCAGCTTCTATCGCGGTAGGGTCACGGTCGATGGCATACAAACGGCCTTCGTCACCTAAATGAGATAAAATTTCACGAGAATGACCTCCGCGACCAAAGGTTCCGTCCATGTATATGCCGTCAGGAGAAATAGCAAGAGCCTCTATCGACTCTTCGAGTAAAACAGAAATATGAGATTGTTGACTGGTCATTAGAAAGTGAAACTTTGAAGGTTGTCAGAAAGTTCGAACTCGCCATTCATCTCGGCATCAATATCTTCTTTTAATTGATCTTGCCAAGTTTGCTCGTCCCAAATTTCGAATTTATTAAGTTGCCCAACCAGCATAATTTGCTTTGATAAGTTCGCATGCTGTCTTAATGTTGCTGGTAATAATAGGCGGCCATTTTTATCCATGTCACATTCAGCTGCATTACCTAATAATACTCGTTGAATGCGTCTTTCATGGGGATTCATACTGGAAAAACGACGTAATTGCGCTTCTACGTCTTCCCATTCGGTTAGGGGGTAAAGTAATAAGCAGCTTTGATGTAAATCTACTGTGCAAATCATACTTCCATCACAGTCAGCCATTAGCAAATCACGGTACTTGGTGGGTACCGCCATTCGGCCTTTACTGTCGATTGAAAGAGAGCTTGCTCCGCGCAGCATATTTTCCTACTTATTGATTTTTATATTGATTATTTATTCATTTACTGTGGGTTGAAATTGAGATATCAGATCCACTATGATCCACTTTTTCCCACTAAGACACAGTTTAGGGACTTAGTCACTATATTGTCAAGCCAAAAGCCGCTATTTTAAAGTGTATATCCCCTTATTTTTTGCGGCTTACAACGAAGTTGCTGAAATTAGTGGTAAAAAGTGGAGAGGATTTTTTAAGATTTTATTAGACGAGTTTTTACACAAAAAACTGATAAATAAAAAACAAATCTATTTTATCCTAAACAGCTTCTACAACTCCTTAGTACTTAAAAGAAGGCAAATATGGTATGAGTGAAAACATTTTGATTGTTGGCTGTGGCGATATCGGTACTGCCTTAGGGAAAGCGTTACACTCAGACGGTTATTGTGTAACTGGGTTAAAAAGATCAACTCAGCATCCAGCTCAGTCCTTTAAGATGTTGTATGGTGATGTTACCAAAGACATAGAGCTGTTTGACTTGCTCACACAGTCTACATTTTTTGATCAAGTCGTCGTAATTCTTACCCCCACTGAACGAAGCGAGAAAGGTTATAAACAGATTTATCTTCAAGGATTAACAAATTTACTGAGCGCACTGCAGCAGAATGCAGCCAGTGTTAAGAAACATACGCCAAAGGTTTTTTTTATTTCTTCAACCAGTGTTTACTCGCAAAATGCTGGCGAGTGGGTTAATGAACAATCTGCGACCAATCCCACCAATTATCGCGGACGGATCTTATTAGAAGCCGAGCAACTTATTACAAATTTTGGCACTAGTAACACGATTAATACCATTGTTCGCTTTTCTGGCATCTATGGGCCAAACAGACATCACTTACTTAAACAAGTTGATGAAAAAAAAGCAATAACAGAGAAAGCCAATCCACATGCTTATACCAATCGCATTCACCGTAATGACTGTGTAGGCGTATTGAGGTTCTTAATCAACTCACACTCGCAACAAGCTTCCTTAGCGCCGTTATATTTAGCTAGTGACGATAACCCAGCCAAAAAGTATGATGTGGTTTCATGGTTAGCCAAACAACTTATGCATTCACATTACCCTGAGTCAACAATTCTCAACGAGCACACTGACCTAAATATGAATAAACGTTGTGATAATCGCTTAATTATTGAGGCTGGTTATCAGCTGCAGTTTCCGTCATATCAAGCTGGCTATATTAGCGAAATAGAGCGTTATTTACGTAATAAGTCAAAAGCGTAAAAATGCTTTACGCTTTTGCTCTTAAGTCGCCTCAATAGCCACTAATGCAACTTAATTTGGTTTTTTAGCTGGTCTGCAATGAAGCGTTCATATTTAACTTCATCTTGTGCAGATTTCGCTGCGTGGTAGGCACTGTTAGACATTTGCTGCTTACCTATTATTGCCCCATCATTTACTGATAATTCGCACCAGCTTTGTTCAGTAGGTATCTGTGTAACACTATTCGTGGCCGTATTTAGCTCACTTTCTAACGAAGTTAAATCAATACTAGGTAGCATGATTTGTGTTACGCGCTTAGCGCGGTCCCACACTTCCGTTTGTGCTAGACGATTCCTTTGCCCCCACTTAACTTGCACGCCTTCGCAACTAAATGTATCGAATTTAGCCACAAACGCCATATCACGCTCGGCATTAAAATGAAGCTTCATCATAACCGCTTCAAATGCCATGGCTACATCTTCTAACGGACTAGAATAACTGTAGGTATCATTTGCTATGTCTAAAGAAAAGTGATCAGCCACTTCATAAGGAGATAAAGCATTTTGTTCTGCCGTAGAGTCTGCACCTTGATATAACACATTAGCTAAGCCATACCAAACATCCGACTGCAGCGGAGATTCGTTCATTAGTATTTGATAAGTGCATTCACCAAGTGCAACACGCTGATCAAAGTTAGCTGAAAACGTTGCCGACTTATTGAGTGAACCATAAGCACTCGATTGCATACAATCATTAGCATGCGCTAACTCATGAAATAACAACCATGTTGTTTGCAGTACTGCATCGTTAAAGGAACGCTCAGTATCTTCTGTTAACGAATAAGATTGCCACGCATATTCATCAGCAATAGTGTATCGCCACAATCTATCAAACTGTAAGTTAGCACCGAATTCTGAGCGGAAATCCGGTGCGACGCTGATCGTTTTTCGTTCGTCGTCGTTTATCCAAAGTGTGGCTGGATCAAGATAAATCGCCCCGGTACTTCCACGGTAGTGAGAGGGCCTTACCTCATTCGAAATTACAATTGCGGTTACTGAGCCTAATAATTTCAGAATATCGCTCGGCATAGCTTGTAAAAACTGCTCAAAACGCTGCCCCATCCAATCATGGGAAACAACCACATGCTCCATTATCGTTGATATAGAAGGATTCGTTTCACGCTGTCCAATTAATGGTAATTGCTCTAACGTGCACTCCGTTTTTGTCACACAAGCAGCTATAGGCGCATTAAACGCCGTACTTTGTTTGTAGACCTTTAATTGGCTTGTTGTTAGCGTGAAATTATCATCTACTGTTGCTGTGTTATTAGTAGAGGAATCACTGCTACCACCGCACGATATTAACCCTATTGATAATACTGCTAGTGCTATGGGGCGTATTTTTTGTTGCACAGAATAATGATTAAACCCACTTAAAAATTTCATTCTGTTTACCATCACTTAACTCCGAAATGTGAAAATTATCTCTCTTAATAGGTTACCACAAGATAAATAACCACTTTTTATACAAATTAATTAATTTTTTAATTGATTTTTATCTATATTGTTCTAATTTAGAAAGTGATTGTTATTAAACAATTACACACTTGGATAAAAACAATAAATTACATGGAGACGTATATGAAAACTTTTACTAAAACGGCACTACTTAGCACATCTCTACTTTTCTTACCAAATGCATTTGCAGGCCTCTTTAGCGGCGATATAGATGGTCGATATATTCCTAAAGCAGGTTATGCAAAAACATTAGAAGTTGGAAGAATGCAATTGGGCGAAGCGCCTAAACAACAAGGAAAATACCAACTAGTCTTTGAGCGTGAAAATTGGAGCTCATTATCTAACAGTGATCAGCAGCGCATTCGCCGCTTTTTGATTATGTATGGTACGTTATCAGGTGAAATGGATTTATCCACCTACACGCTTGACCATATATTGGTTGCATCAGATAGAAATGGCGCTTTTTATACGGAAGATGATTTTTTAACGCCAACTGAAGGTGATCCTGTATGTGCATCAGGAACGCCATTAAAAGGTGTTGAACAAATTAACTTTGTAAGTGGTACTGGTAGTTATGCTCATCTTATAAGCGGCACTGTTTATGTAGATGGCGTAGTTAACAACTGCTATGGACAAGAGGATTTTGGCCAAAATAACTTCCAAATGATTGCAGAGCAAGGGGAACTTGTTTTCGATACTACTAACTAAAAGCCTATATAAAAGTAATTTAGTATTAATTTAATATACCCAAAAATAGGTTCTAAAAACTAAAAAAGCGCATATTACATGCGCTTTTTTCATATATACAGCTTTAATTCATTTGACGGCTTAAGACTGTAGATGCATTAACCGTTGATGAATTCTTCACCTTTAGCGATGTCGCCTTTAAGCGTATCTAGCATGTCGTTAAGCGCCTTTTCTTCAAAGTCACTTAAATCACCGTAAGGTAATACTTCCTCAACACCGTTTGCACCTAAACGCACTGGCTGAGCGAAGAATCGAGCATGTTCACCTTTACCGTCTACGTAAGCATATTCTATCACTGCTTCGCCGTTCATCGCGTTAACCAGTGATAAACAGAAACGTGCTGCTGCTTGACCCATAGAAAGTGTAGCAGAACCGCCACCGGCTTTTGCTTCAACAACTTCCGTGCCTGCATTTTGAATTCTGTGCGTTAACTTCTCAATTTCTTCGTCAGAGAACGTTACACCTTCAACTTGAGACAATAATGGTAAAATTGTTGTACCTGAGTGACCACCAATTACTGGAACTGTGATATCGGCAGGGTTTAAATCTTTTAATTCAGCAACAAATGTTTCAGCGCGAATTACATCTAGTGTTGTTACACCGAATAAACGCTGCGGATCATAAGTACCCGCCTTTTTAAATACTTCAGCTGCAATTGCTACAGTAGTATTAACTGGGTTGGTGATGATACAGGTATGTGCTTTAGGGCAATTTTCAACAATGCCTTCCGCTAATGTTTTAACAACACCTGCATTAACATTAAATAAATCTGCACGATCCATACCTGGTTTACGTGGAACACCTGCAGGGATCATTACAATGTCAGAACCTTTTAAAGCCGTTGCTAAGTCTTCTTTACCGTGACCTGTTACTTTAACATCAGTTGGGATGTGGCTAAGATCAACAGCAACACCTGGTACAACTGGTGCAACATCGTATAGTGCTAACTCTGTGCCAGCCGGAAGTTGAGTTTTTAGTAGTAGAGAGAGTGCTTGGCCAATACCACCTGCAGCACCTAGTACAGCAACTTTCATGTTGTTCCCCTTTTATAATTTATATCATCGAATTTAATGCGCGCTAACCATACTTGAAAATAGCTTAAAACTCAACGAATGACAGTTTTATCAATGCATATTGCTTAGTTGGATGTACCGAAATATGCCTACAGTTTTCATGAGTGAAATTTAATTGATAAAAACTAAACTCAAAAAGAAGCAATGACCATGTAAGTTGCACAAAGTGGGACTAATAAAAATGAATGCTAGTCATGTTTACTTTTAGCTTACTGCAAACATCAAAGTGACAGAGAGTTAACCCCTAAAACCATTAAAGAAACCATATAAAAACAATATATTGACAAGTAACTTATATATTTTAAGATTGAGGCTCAAGGAATAGTATGCCGTTTATTGAAACGTCTTTAATAAAGCCACTTTCACTTCAGCATACTAATTAAGACCAAAAAAAATTAGTCAAGTATTCAGGGAACAGCACAAATGTATAAATACTTACCTACAGCCGTTGCAATAATATTAGCAACTCAATTTGCTTCTAACTTACACGCCAAGCCATTTGCATCAGTTCCCGTTAAACCTAAAATTATAGGCGGAACCGAAGCTGAACAAGACAGTTACCCATGGATGTCAGCGCTTGTTACTACTTACCCTAGCCCGTTCACTTCTCTGATAGTCGCCAACTCAACTATTTCGACAACCCCAATGAGCAACTCTCCTGGTGGCACAGCCACAGGCAATATTGTTGATTGTGGGCTCGCAAAAGAGGTATGTCTAAATGCCGAAGGCAATATTTGTCTAATTGAAAGAGGTGAAATTGACTTCTCAGACAAGGTGCTTAACTGTGAAAATGGAGGTGGTATTGCCGCGGTTGTCTATAACAATGTTGATGGCATACTTTCAGGAACGCTAACTGGTGGCTTTAGCGGTACAATACCTGCTGTTGGTATTACACAAAGCGATGGTTTAAATCTACTTCAACAGATAAATTCATTAGCTACAGTAGAGGTTAGTGAAGACAGCCGATTGGCTCAAAGTAGTAGTTGTGGCGCAAGCCACATTGGCAATGGCTGGATATTAACTGCAGCACATTGTGTTGACTATCCGGGTGCAAACGAAAGGCATGTGAATATAGGTGAGTACAACCTTAATGACGGCGCAGAAAATGCCTCAAATATCGAAAGCATTTATATTTATCCAGACTATACGTTTAAAAGCTCTGATGACATTGCATTAATAAAAGTTAGTAATTATTCTGATGCCCCTTCTATAAAGCTTGCTGACTTTGATACCACTCAGGCCCTTTCATTGAGCAATGCCCCAGCTACCGTTATTGGTTGGGGAGGTCGTACAGGCTATGCACCAGGCGAAGGCCCAACATCAAACTTTCCAGACATACTCCATCATGTTGATGTATCACTTTTCAACGCAGAACAATGCCGTGAGATTACTGCTGAATCGCTGACACGTGATAGCGATGACGGCACTGTATATACCATTGATGACGTATATGTTTCTGACAAAGAGATATGTGCTGGACGTTTAACTGGTGGCCATGACGCATGCCAAGGTGATAGTGGCGGCCCTCTAATTGCACAAACCAATGATGGCGTAAGACAGTTAGGCATCGTTAGCGGTGGTATGGGCTGTGCTTATCAAGGCTACTTAGGTAAGTACACACTCATAGGCGCCTACACCGACTGGATAGAAGCTATCACAAATGGTGTAGCTATATCACAAGCTTATAATTTTAAAGATGTCCCTATTACAACTCAGCATAAAACAACACTCACTGTTGATAATCACTCTGGGGAGTCTGTAAATATTAGCTATGAAATTGAAGGTAGTAATGCATTTTCAGTAAACGGAAATAGCTGCCAACAACTTGGTATTGACGAGTCGTGCGATATTGAAGTGGCATTCTCCTCAACCATGTCAGGGCGCCACGAAGCGAATGTGGTTATCAAATCAAATAACCCCAACATTGCAACTAGCCAAAGTAAAATTAGAGCTGAATCACTCAGCGCGTCAAATAATTTAAAAAGCGATGCAGGAGCCAGCGGACAAGCAATTACTTTTTATTCAGGCGGAGATGAAAAATGGGAAAGTAATCCAGCTGAAACTGGGCTACGCAGTGGAGAGATCAATCACTTCGAATCAAGTATTTTAATGGCGGTAGTGAAAGGTAAAGGAACATTAACATTTGATTGGAGCGTGTCCTCGGAAGAGAACACTGACGATCCTACTTTACCTTTTGACGCTCTTTATCTGGAAGTTAATAATCAGCAAATAGAGTTTATTTCCGGTGAAGTTGATTTCACTGAATATAAAGTTTCTCTAACTGAAGACTCTAATATTATTAAGTGGGTGTATAAGAAAGACCCTAGAACCTCTGAAGGAGAAGACAGAGCTTATTTACGCAACGTTAACTATACTCAAAACCAAACAAATACCACTACTGAATCTCGCACTAGTAGTAGTGGCGGTAGCATGGCTTGGATAACGTTACTATTTTTTTACAGCATACTGATTATTAGAAAAGCAGCAAAATAGTTAGATAATTTTCCCAATTAAATTGAACGGGATTAAATTTTCTCACTGTAGGGTCAGGTTGCATTCAGTTAACCTGACTCTATTAAGCTCAAAACTTTTCATCTCATACCATACTTTTACATTTCTCTCGCCACTCATCACAATTCAAAATTAATGGCATTTACTCCAGTACGGTGTACCTAGTAACATCAAGAGACACTAGTATAAACCGATAGATTGTGTAAAATTGCATGATTAATTCAGTGAGGTAAATATATATGTCAAGTCAAGCGAAACAAGAAGCACTCGTTAAGTCTTTTAAAGCGTTGTTAAAAGAAGAAAAATTTGGCTCACAAGGTGAAATAGTTGACGCACTAAAAGCGCAAGGCTTTGACAATGTAAGCCAATCAAAAGTGTCGCGTATGTTAAGTAAGTATGGTGCGGTACGTACGCGTAATGCAAAACAAGATATGGTGTACTGCTTACCTGCAGAGCTGGGAGTGCCAACGGCAAAAAGTCCGTTACGTCAATTAGTTCTAGATATCATCCACAATGAATCTATGATCATTATTCGCACTAGTCCAGGTGCTGCGCAATTAATCGCGCGTTTATTAGATTCATTAAGTAAAGCCGAAGGCGTATTGGGTACTATCGCAGGTGACGATACCATTTTTATTGCCCCAAGCAATATTTCACAGATTGATGAAACGCTTGAGCGCGTGAGAGATTTATTCGAAAACGTCTAATCTGTAACTCACTCTCTATACTCTAAACCTTCATCAAGTATCGTGCTTACCAATAACGTAAGCACAACCAATTATTCTAAAGATTCATTACCGTAGGTTGCGCTATAGCTTTCTATAAAATTCACGGATGGAGCAAAAAAGGCTGCGCCTGTTTCAGCCTGCGTATATTCCAGTAAATTATCAACTTGATCAGCATTCTTGTTGTGTGCACTTGTACAAACCATGCTGTTTAGCATCAACTCAAAATGCTCGGGCGTATGGCAGCACGAAATAAAAAACAGCCCCTGTACTTTCATATGACCATAAGGCATGCTTTGTCTAAGTATCTCCATTTTTTGCCCATGCTCGTCTAGCATATTCACTCGACTCGTATGCGAGTAGATAGGTTTTGTGGCTGTATTCATTTCTTGGTTATCAATTTTACTGCGACCAATCACTTCCTCTTGAGCAGAGACATCAAGTGATTCCCACTTTGTCAGTTGATGTCGGTAACGCTGAACATGCAGATAAGAGCCATTTTCAAACTCTGGATCTTGTTCTTTGCTCACTAATGCAACTTCACGCTTCCGCCTTCCTTTGGGATTACCTGTACCATTAACAAAGCCTGTTAAATCTCTACCGTCTAAATACCTAAAGCCACGTATTTGTTCAACCAACTCAACTGCATTACTGAGTAATGCACACACTCTTAAGCCTGCAAGGTGGTTAACATCAGCCCGATCCGAGCGAATTTGTATCATTAAGTCGTAAGGTACAGCGGGCATGGTTATATCGCCATGCTCAATAGCAGGAAAAGATCTCAGTAATTTAGGACGAACAGCAGGGTATAACTCATTCCAATAATTAGCACCAATTGCAATAACCGTTGAAACCATAGACTCAGAGAATTGTTCTGATATTTCGTCAAATATTGACGTTAACTTAGCTAAAGACTCTCGAATATATGCTTCACGGCCATCATGGGCATTAAACATCAAAAACAAACCATGTAAGTTTGCTTCAGCGCAAATGCCAAACTGCTCTTGTGCCATTATTGAATTTCCTTGTTGGTATATAGCCGAATATTACTGACTTCTTTCAAACCTAAATAGTTGGTTTAAAATAAGTAGCAAAATCAATACGATCAGTGCTGTTATTTTAGCATCAAAAATGCGGTAACAAAGCACTTCGTTCTTCTACCTGAACCTTTTTTAAATAATTATAATAGCTTAGAGAAAATTTGCCGAAGCTTTACGATAACGTTTAATAGCAAGTAAGCTTGTCCGAACCGCAAAAACGTATTGTCAGCGTGATTTATTGTGCGGATTTTATCTAGTAAAAAAATTTATCACGTGTGGCAATAAAGTAACGTTAACTTTTGCACCAACGGTTAACGGCGTGGAGGCGTGACTTGTAGCCCAAATACGATTGCTAGCATAATCAACTTCGTATTCGTAACCTTGGCTGGTGTAACGCCTAGCTAAAATGGTGGCTTTGCCATTGGTATCAGGTAACGCTTTTACATTATTTGCACGCACAAAAATATCGCCATGCATACCCGGCGATAAATCGGTGCCATTTAAATCTGAAACATCACCTAACATACACGATATGCCAGAGTCATTCACTTGCGCAGGTAAGTATGTACCTTTGCCAAAAAATTCAGCCACAAAACGTGATTTAGGATGTTCAAATAATCGTGCTGGGGTATCAATTTGCTCTACGATACCGTTATTAATCACGGCCATGCGATCGCATAATGCAAACGCTTCTTCTTTGCTATGGGTAACAAATACGGCCGTTACATTGCGAGCTTTAATAATGTGTTTAATTTCGTCTATCAACTCGAAGCGTACTTTTGGGTCAATATTGGAGAATGCTTCATCTAGCAACAACAATTGTGGCGAATAAGCTAATGCTCGAGCAATAGCAACACGCTGTTGTTGGCCACCAGACAATTGATGTGGGTATCGTTTGCCGAAGTCTTCCATTTTTATTAATGAGAGCATTTCATCGACTATTTGCTGTCGCTCTGTGCGCTTCAGCTTGCGTAAACCAAACGCAATATTATCCGCCACGGTTAAATGTGGGAATAGTGCATAATCTTGGAACATCATGCCGATATTACGTTGTTCAGGCGGCAAAAATACAGATTCACTATTTACCATTTTGCCATTTATCGCAATGCTGCCATGGCTGATATTCAATAGACCCGCAATGGCTTTTAGGGTTGTTGTTTTACCGCACCCACTAGCACCTAACAGCCCAACAATTTCATCTTTGGCAATACTTAGGTTCAAGCCATTTAAAATGGCTTTTCCGTTATATTGATAATGTAAATCTGAAATTTCAAGCTGAGACATTCAATACCTACTGCGAGTCAATCGACTGATTAATATAAAACAACGGGATCAATCCCACTACAACAATAGTTAGTGCAGCAAATGCTGCCAACTCTAATTGCTCATCACTTGCAAACTGATAGGTATAAGTAGCTAACGTTTCAAAATCAAATGGTCTTAATAAAAGCGCCGCGGGCAGCTCTTTTAAGCACTCGATAAAAATTAATAAGCTACATGAAAATAGCGTTTTCTTTACTAAAGGAACATGCACTTTGATTAATGCTTTCGTTCCACTACAGCCCATCGTTTTGCCCACCATATCAAGTGACGGACTGATCTTTGAAAAGCTCGTTTCAAGCCCCGTGATAGCAATGGCGGCAAACCTTACTACATAAGCAAAGACAATGGCAAATACTGTGCCGCTAAATAATAGTCCAGGGAGTGGCATCCCTAATTGTTCGGCAAAATTATTTAGCTGGGTATCAAATGCAGTTAAGGGCACCAATACACCAATTGCGAGTACGGTGCCAGGTAATGCGTATCCGGTAGATGAAAAACGCATTGACAGTTTGTTGGTGGTATTACTTTGTTCACGCTTTCTAAAATTAAGCCATAAAGCAACAACTAAACTGATGCCAGAAACCACCAATGCAATAATAAAGCTATTGCTTGCATAAGTAAGCACATCTAAATTCCATGACTCATCAAAATAGTCTACTGCATAATTCAATAAAATAGCCATGGGGATGATGAATGCTGCCGCTAATACCAAACTGCACCAGATAGTCACCAGCCAACCTTTCAAGCCTGATAACTGGTATATGTGCGTCTCACTATTTGGTTGTTGCCCTTGATATATTTCACGTTTACGACGATGGTATTTTTCTAGCGCGAGTAATAAAAAGATCACGCCTAGCATAACAACTGACAATTTAGCCGCCGCCGCTAAACTGTAGTGCCCCAACCAAGTATCATAGACAGCAGTGGTTAATGTACTTACTGAAAAGTAGTGCACAGTGGCAAAGTCAGCGACCGTCTCCATCCCTATTAATGCGATGGCCGCAATAATGGTTCCACGGGCAAGCGGCAATGACACCTTCCAAAAGCTTTGCCATGGCGTACACCCCAGCACTCTACTTGCGTTTATTAAGCTGTTTGATTGTTCTATAAATGTTGCTCTGCACATAATATAAACGTATGGAAATAACACCAACGCGAGCATACACGCAGCACCACCTAAACTTCGAATTTCAAAAAACCAATAATCATCAGGTGATTGCCAACCAAACCAATTACGTAGCGCTATTTGCACAGGCCCTGCATAATCCAGTAAGTCAGTATAAGTGTAAGCAATAATATAGGCGGGCATCGCCAGAGGTAGCATGAGTGCCCATTCAAAGGTACGGCGTAAAGGAAAGTCACATACGCTCATTAACCACGCCAATGGCACACCAATAAAAAAGCTTAATACAGACACTAAGAAAACTAATAGCAATGTATTAACCACATAATCGGCTAAAACCGTACTTGCTAAATGTGAAAAAATTGCATCATCAGGAGAGAAAGCTTGAACGATAAGCGCAAAAAGCGGCAGTGACAACACAAAGGCGATCACTACCGACGAGTTTGGCTTTAAAACTGCTGCGGCTTTATTCATTCCTAGCCGCCAAGGAATTGTGCTCATTTACAGATCAAATTTTATTTTATCTATCATTTTAAGTGCAGTTGTTCGGTGTTGGGCGATATCAGCAATCGACACATTATCTTCTTTAAATGCACCCCACGACTTCACCATCTCTGATAGTGCAACGTTCTTCTTAACTGGATATTCCATATTTACTGACGCATACATTTGCTGTGCGGTATCATCAGATAAGAAGGCCATTAATTTTTCAGCATTGTTTTTATTAGGAGAGTATTTGGTGATCACAGCACCACTTACATTAATGTGTGCACCGCGGTTTTGTTGGTTAGGAAACACGATATTGACCGCGTCTGCCCATGCTTTTTGCTTTTCATCTGTTAGCATTTTACCGTAATAGTAGCTGTTACCTAATGCCACATCGCAAAGCCCTTCTTTAATTGCTTTTACTTGCGCTCTGTCATTACCCTGCGGTTTTCTAGCAAGATTTTGTTTCACACCTTTAAGCCACTTTTCAGTTTCAGCTTCACCATGGTGAGCAATCATTGACGAAATTAAGCCAAGGTTATATGGATGTTTACCAGAACGCGTACAAATCTTACCTTTAAAATCAGCATCAGCTAACGCTTCATAGGTTAAGTTATTTTTTAGCTCATCGCGTTGTTTAGCCACATAAATACTTCTAACGCGCTTGGTTAATGCAGTCCAGTGACCTTCAGGATCGCGATACTGTTGAGGAATATTATTAGTGACAGCTTCACTATTAAAAGGCTGAGTAAGGCCTTCAGATTTAAGTTGCAATAATTTACTAAAGTTAGATGTCAGCACGATATCCGCAGGACTAAAACGTCCTTCGCGCTTAAGGCGTTCAATCAATCCTTTTTTTGCAAATACTACTTTAGTTTCAATTCCAGTTTGTTGTGTAAATTTTTCCAAAATAGGATCAATTAAGAATGGTTGTCGGTAGGAATAAATATTAACCACTTCAGCAGCAGACACTGAAGTAACAAACAGCGAAACGAGTGTAAGGAACATAATGCGAATTTTCATATCTTTATTCCATAATGAGAATGATTCGCATTATTCTATAGCGACTTCTCCTACATATCCAGCTGAAATTACAAATTATGCCCTGATTTTATATTCATCAATCAAATTAATAGCCAAAGCTGTTCAAGTCATACTGATGTTACCTATTGACTGTTACTATAAAAACGTCAACTTGTTATATTAAGCATCAATGATTATGATGCGCCAACAACCTTTCTAAAACACCACTCTAGCGGACCGACTTTAAAATACTTGAGCCACAAGACACTAAAACATACGCTCATAGCACAAAAAACTAATACGCTCAGCAGTGAAAAACCGATTGACTGATTTTCTAATTTTCCAATCACGTTAAGTAATCCCATACCTACGATGACATGCGCTACGTATAATGTGAGTGAAAGCTGTCCTGTTTGATAAAACCATTTATGTAACTTGCTATCAGCAAAATATTCGGAAAAATACAAGCTACCGATAAGCACGATAACCGCAGAACTACTTGCAGAAATAATATATTGAGGTAAAGGTGGAATTATCGATGTTGAGAATAGAAAGGCAACTTCATCTACTGTCATTTCTAACGCAGCACCATCACCTATCGCGCTTCTAACAAAATAAAACATAAGCTCACACATAATTAATGTACATAGCGCTATTTTAAATAGTTTATTTTTTGTTTCTCGACTTGATAAATCTTGCCTACCTAACCACATCCCAAACACTAAAAAAGCAACCCAAGGAAATACGGGATGAAAACCATTAAACAAGATATGTCTTAACATACCATCTATAGTCCATAAATTTTCATAAGTAAGCGTTGACCAGTTCCAATTTTTTTCATAATCAAATAGCACCATTAATATCGGAAATACCAACATACAAAGCACAGAAAATCGTAACAATCCTTTATCATTTAACTTGAAGATGAACGCTGCAATAATGAAATAACACCCATAAAAGTGGAGAATATCTGCTTGCCAAATTGGCGTGTAAATCAATCCTACTACAACCAACAATACGCCCCGCTTAATAATTGATCTGCGAGCACTAGACATAGCTGTAAGATCGCCTGACGCTCTTGCTTTATTGCTCAAAAATGTAATCCCTATGCCAGCAAGTATGACAAATAAAGCGGATGCCCTTCCTTCAAAGATTGCTGAGAACCCCAATAACAACGCATTCCCTTCCATCGCATTCATTGCAATTTTAAAGTTAACAATCACCATGCCAAAAATCGCCAGCGCCCTTGCAACGTCATATCCTTGCACCCTTTGCTTCATGTTATAAACCCCTGAAAAAATTAACGTTAAAACCTTCAAATAATAGTGAAAGGTGTTTTCTAGCACTCTTGCTTCACGTCCATTATTTAAGTGGCATGGCGTTACACTTACTCTATATTTACGTTATCAAGCTCGCTTTTTTACAAGCAATCAACTACACATAAGTAAACATTAATTGCAAAGTAAAGGCGCTCGCTGCGCTAAACGATTTCCCCTTCACAATTAAACCAAAATCTGCGTGAGGTAAATGTCGATTAATTTTGTAAGCAATGTCTCACAGTAAGGTGCGAGATACATGCTATATACCGTATTAGATAACGTCTTATAAAAATAAAAAACCTTAATTTACAATTAATTACACTTTAAATTCAGCATATTTCAATCCCTACCCTCAAAGTATTTACAAGAATGACGGTAGCGTAAATCCCGCCATACTATATATTTATACGTAATCCATCAGGGAGTGATGGTCATACATCAGCAAAGAAGTGGAAACTTTTCTATCAGGACGATAGAAAACATGGACGTAACAGGACACAGTCGGAGACTGCTTCATGATTCAGCGATGAAAAATGAAATGCTAGGAAAGCAACAGGAAGTGAAATGGACGCCCACAGGATGTGGATGCGGATTCGGTAAATGACTTACCGAGGTAATGGATAACAAATGGAACATCGCGGAGCGATAGGACCACCAGGGATAAGGTTTGTCACATGGATGCCACAGGGAATAATTAAGCAGGATGCTATACCCAAATAAAAAAGGGGCACACTTAGGTGTGCCCCTTCTTTCTTTTAACGTCTCATGCTAAAGCAACACTAAGCGCTCGCCGCATCAGCGATCGCTAACACTTCCTTGACTTTCACTTGCATCAACTCAGCATCATTTTGCGTTTCTAAGTTAAGACGAATTAAAGGCTCTGTATTCGATTTTCTTAAATTAAATCGCCACTGCCCCATATCTAAACTGATACCGTCTGTATAGTCTATCGCTAACGCATCTGACTCATACTTGTCTAACACTGCTTTTATCACACTATCAGCGTCTTTTACTGAGCGGTTTATTTCACCCGGTGAAGGAAAAGCGGCCATTCTTTGATTTAGCAATTCAGATAATGGCGTGCTTTTAAGGCAAATCAGCTCAGCTACCAGTAACCAAGGGATCATCCCGCTATCGCAATAAGCAAAATCACGAAAGTAATGATGCGCGCTCATTTCGCCACCATATACTGCATTTTCTTTGCGCATACGCTCTTTAATGAAAGCGTGCCCTGTTTTACTTTGTACCGCTTCGCCACCAGCAGTTGCAACGATATCTACGGTGTTCCACGTTAACCTTGGGTCATGTATGATTTTTTCACCGGGATTTTTTTGTAAGAACGCTTCTGCTAATAACCCAACAATATAATACCCTTCAATAAAACGACCATTTTCATCAAACATAAAACAGCGGTCAAAATCACCATCCCATGCTAAACCTAAGTCTGCATTATGTTTAATAACAGCTTGTTGGGTACATGCTCTATTTTCAGGTAATAAAGGATTTGGAATACCATTAGGAAAAGTAGGATCGGGATCATGATGAACTTTAATAAACTCGACCGGCACCTGTTGCTGTTGAAACTGCTGTTCGATTTTATCAATTACATGGCCTGCCGCACCATTACCCGCATTCACCACTATCTTCATTGGCTTTAGCTGAGTAACATCAATATAGTTGAGCAAGTGTGAGATATATTCATCAAGCACTGTCTTTTTAACGTATGTGCCTCGTTCGTCTACTTGTTTAAACTCACCTTGTTCGGCAATTGCTTGAATAGCAAACAACCCACTGTCACCACTAATAGGCTGAGAGCCCTTTTTGACCAACTTCATGCCATTGTAGTCAATTGGGTTATGACTGGCCGTGACTTCAATTCCACCGTCAACACCTAAAAAGAAAGTCGCAAAATAAACTTCCTCTGTACCCGTCATACCTAGATCAATGACATTTACTCCAGCATCCATTAACCCTTCAGCTAATGCAGTTTTAAGTGCTTCTGATGTGGCACGCATATCACCGCCCAACACCACTTGTTTTGGCTGCATATAATCACCAAAAGCACGTCCTATACGATATGCAATTTGCTCATTAAGTTGCTCGCCTAACTGCCCTCGGATGTCGTACGCTTTAAAGCATGTGATTTCTATTGGAGAAAACTGCTTATTCATTACCTCTATTTCCCTTTTTCTTAGCCGATTACGCTCTGCCGTAACGATCTTCAAATCTAACGATGTCATCTTCACCAAGATAAGAGCCAGACTGTATTTCTATTAATTCAAGCGGTAACTTGCCGGGGTTTTCCAGCGCATGCACCACACCTATTGGAATATAGGTAGACTGGTTTTCGGTAAGTAAAATCTCTTTATCGCCGTTGGTCACTTTTGCCGTGCCTGACACCACAATCCAGTGTTCGGCACGATGATGATGCATTTGCACCGACAGCTTTGCCCCAGGCTTTACAGTAATGCGTTTAACTTGAAAGCGTTCACCGCAGTCCACTGAATCGTATTTACCCCAAGGACGATAAACTTCTCGATGGAACGTAGCTTCAGGGCGAGATTCGCTTTTTAATTCATTCACTATCGTTTTTACTGCTTGTGCTTTGTCTTTATGAGCAACTAACACAGCGTCTTTAGTGTTAATAATGACAAGGTTTTCCACTCCCACCGCAGCGACTAACTTATCACCTGCGTTGATTAAGGTATTGCTAGTTTCTAGCGTTTTTACATCACCTTGAATCGCATTACCATGCTCATCTTGTGGTGACACTTGCCATAACGCACTAAAACCACCAACATCATTCCAGCCAGCATCAAGGGGAACAACAACGACAGCTTGCTCGGCAGTCTGGTTACCTTTATCGCTATCTTGTTGCGAAAGCGGCTCCATGACAGCGTAATCTATTGACTCATCCGGACATGCCGCAAACGCATCGGCGTCAATACGGATAAAGTCCATATCTTGATGGCGAACTTGCATCGCTTTTTCACACGCTTCGTATATATCTGGGCGGTAATGCTTTAATTCTTCTAAATAACGGCGCGCTTTAAACATAAACATGCCGCTATTCCAATAATAATCGCCTGATGCTAAATATTGCTCTGCTACGCTTAATACTGGCTTTTCAACAAACTGACTGACAGAGAAAGCGTTATCAATTGCTTGCCCACGTTTAATATAACCATATCCCGTCTCAGGCGACTGGGGCACAATACCAAATGTCACTAAGCTATCTTGCTGTGCATGAGTTTGTGCTTGCAACACTGCGGCTTGAAATGCCTCAGTGTCTTCAATCACATGATCAGCAGCCAACACCAGTAATAAAGGCTCTTTATTGGGCTGATTATCTTCTGCCGCTTGCATAACTGCGTTAAATGCCGCCAACGCAATAGCTGGCGCAGTATTTCTGCCCACAGGCTCAAGAAAAATACCATTGTGGGGCTTATTAAGTTGACGAACCTGTTCAGCAGCAATAAAGCGGTGCTCTTCGTTACAAATCAACATAGCAGGGTCACACGGAAGACCATCAAGGCGAAGAAGGGTTTCTTGCAGCATAGTGTGCTGACTATTTAAGGCTAAGAATTGTTTCGGATAGTTGCCTCGTGAAAGAGGCCATAGGCGTGTTCCAGAACCGCCAGCCATGACTACAGGTATGATCATTTTTATCGTTATTCCCTTTGTAGATTCAACTTTATTGCTATGCAAACTGCCCAAGCAGTCACTATCATCTATCGCTAATACGTTTTCGATGACAATGCTGCTTAGTTTGTAAAGTAAAACATAGCACTTGGCTGCTATTCAGCATAAATTTAACTGCTAAAAAGCGCCAACCTGCACTAAATATTTAATGACTGACGACCAATTGCATAATAAGTGAAACCTTTACTTTCCATGCGGGCTGGATCATATAAGTTACGGCCGTCAAAAATAATAGGTAGTGAGAGTTCAGTTTTAATTAAGTCAAAATCTGGCGCTCTAAAGCTTTGCCATTCAGTACAAATCACTAACGCATCCGCACCAGTTAATGCAGCTTCTTTCGTACCCATTAATACTAAATCTGAACGATTACCATAAATGCGTTGCGTTTCTTCCATTGCTTCAGGATCGTAGGCTTGCACAGTTGCGCCAGCCTGCCAAAGGGCTTCCATTAATACACGACTTGGTGCTTCTCGCATGTCATCAGTATTTGGCTTAAATGACAATCCCCATAACGCAAACTTCTTGCCAGCTAATGGCTTATCAGAACTTGCGAAGTCGGCTTTAAAATAATGAGCAATATATTCAAAGAGTTTGTTTTTCTGGCGCTCGTTTACGCCTTCAACCGCTTTTAAAATATCGGAGCTGTAACCAATTTGGTCTGCTGTTCTGACCAAGGCCTGTACATCTTTTGGGAAACATGAACCGCCATAGCCACAACCAGGATAAATAAATTGATAGCCGATTCGTGGATCTGAACCAATCCCATGACGAACATGTTCAATATCTGCACCTACACGTTCTGCAATATTTGCCATTTCGTTCATAAAGCTAATTTTGGTTGCTAACATGCAGTTTGCAGCGTACTTGGTTAATTCTGCACTGCGAATATCCATCACGATGATCTTTTCATGATTTCGGTTAAAGGGTGCGTATAATTCACGCATTAACTCTTCTGCTGACTCAGAATCCGTACCAATAATAATACGATCAGGGCGCTGACAGTCACTCACCGCAGCCCCTTCCTTTAAGAATTCAGGGTTAGACACTACCGAAAAGTCAATATCCAATCCTCGTTCCTCAAGCACGCTACGCATTTTTGCCGATACTTTATCTGCCGTTCCTACTGGCACAGTAGATTTGTCGATAACCACTTTTGGAGACGTCATGTGTGTCGCTATCGTTTCAGCTACTTTTAGTACGTATTTAAGATCGGCAGAACCATCTTCATCTGGCGGTGTGCCTACTGCAATAAACTGTAAATCACCAAAATTCACACCTTCTTCTGCAGAAGTGGTAAAAATAAGTCGCCCCGCAGCAAGGTTATTTTCAACTAGCGGTGTTAAGCCCGGCTCATAAATGGGAATGATGCCTTTTTTTAGGTTTTCAATTTTCTCAGCATCTATGTCTACGCAGCAGACTTCATGTCCTGCCTGAGCCAACACAGCGGCTTGCACTAACCCAACATAACCAATTCCATATATTGAAACTTTCATATTTTTCCTTCATCAACACGCGCTAAATTCTAATGCTGTCTATTCTAGCGTTGAACTAAGTGCCAATGCCACCAAAAGTTAAATATGAGTAACGTCACTGTGCAGATAATTAGGGCTGTTTTTCAAAAAATATGATGACGGTTGCCACTGTAATACCAAACTTTTTAATGTCGGCTTTATTCAACAAGCGCCTTTCATCTATTTGCACCATGGTATCGTCAAACATTACGTTATAACTGGTGCCGTCAACCTCAAGCAGCATTTCATATTGCCACTGTAATACTGGGCCAGCTTGTTTACCTAGTGCAGTGCCTTTAATATCATCAGCTTCGCCAGCAAAAGTATGCTCGTCAATTTGTGTTATCCGCCATTGCCTGAACTGCTTTTCATTATCGTCATATACAAAATGTTCATCCAGCACACCTTGTTTAAGAGAAGAGTTTGGCTGATTTTGCCATGTTCCAGTAATATCTACGTTAAAACGGCGTGTTATATTGCCTTGTAAATCAACTACCATGCCCCAAGCTTTAATTTTACCTGCGAAAAATTCGTGAAGTTTAAACTCAGGCGTAAGGGTACGGTATTGACTCACGTCATGACTACAGCTTACTAAAAACAGTATGCTGCACGTTAGCAAAAAGCCTTTTATAATCTGTAACATGATCCCGCCTATTCAATTCCAAATTTATTACACCAAACTTATTACAATCATTTAGCGCTTAACGCTTCTGGATTACTGGCTATGCGTTAATTTTCTTGTAAACTTCGGGTAGCTGCTATTTGAAGAGAGCCAAATAGCTAAAAAGTGTTTGTTTATTTCACTGGCAGGCAACGATGCGTGCCTTTTCCCATTAAAAAACAGTTGTGCAGTCTCATCTTCCCCCCATTGAAAAGTCAGTTCATCACCTTCTTTAACATCAGGAAAGTTCACGTTACTTAACCACTGACTAGACTCATTTCGCCATAGCGACAACTTTTTCCATTCATCTTTGGTGGCTTCATTAAATTCTTCAGCACTAATGTCTCTTAAATATGAGAGTGACAACTTCAGAGGAGGCTGTAAGCCTTGATACTTGCCACTACTTGCATACAGCGTTGCATCGTATACGTCCCAAAACCATACTGAAAGTCTGGCCTGTCCAATTTGCTTCCACGCAACAACATGTTCTTTCGCACTGTCGTTGGCTTGTGATGTATCAGGTGAAGCTAAGGTAACTGAATGAGTGAAAAACGCAGCAACCCACACAACTATGACGATAGATATACGAGAGGCGGATTGACAAAAAGTCATGCTGTTAGCACAAGTAGCCATTAAATTACTCACTATTGCTAGAGTTTAAATGCGTACTATTTACGTTTTTGTGTAGCGCTTGATACGACGCAAATGTGTTAATCAATAGCAAACCTATCAATGGCAAACTGGCCCACCAAATAACGAATAAGCCAACAAACACAGCATCCTTCCATGCCAGCGTTGCCACTCCCCACATTTCAGCTGCACCGTAACTGGCTGCCGCAGCCACCGCAAAAATAACGCTGATTAACCATTTTGGTAGATTAAAGCTCAACAAGAATATAATCATAAATCGGCCAAACGCTAACCATAAGCCAACTAGCCAGAGTGGGATCCAATGTACGCCAAACAATGCAGATGACTGTGCTGAACTTTCAACCGAGCCTAAAATCAGATGATAATTTTCTCGAAACGCAATCCAATTTAATTGAGTAAATATTTGGTCAACAACCATGCCCATTACCGCAATAATTAATGACACAACCGTCAAGCTAAATGACATCGGTCTTATAACAAGCCACGCGACGACAGCGATGAACACTAGTGACCAAATTTGTGTGCCCACAGCCAAAAACCAAATTGCTTGAAATATTAAGCCGTCTATCCACCATTTATTCCATCGTGGATTATCTTGATCATGGCTGTTGGCATTAGGTGTGTTGAACATAAGGACCATCCATTAGCGCGATATTAAGCGCGCTGCTTTTCCGCAGTAAGATGAATCACGCTGATGGTTTTCTCTAAAAACCCGCCTTCGCAATAAGCAAAATAATAGAGCCACAGCCTAAAAAATCGCTCGTCATATCCTTCACTATTAAGTAAAGCCTTTTTCTCAAGTAAGTTAGTTCGCCAATCTGTTAATGTGGTTGCATAATCTACCCCAAAATCAAAAACATTGCGGGTGACCATGTCTGAGTATTCAGTAATGTGCTGCTGAAGAAGAGTAACACTGGGTAAGAAGCCTCCTGGAAAAATATGCTTCTGAATAAAGTCTACATTATTTGCATAGCTTTCGAGTTGTTGATCAGCGATGGTGATAGATTGTAAAGCCAACTTACCGCCCGGCTTTAACAACTTATTACATTGTTCAAAAAAGGTAGGTAGATACTTACGCCCAACCGCTTCTATCATTTCTACTGAAACAATCTTGTCATATTGCCCAGTTAACAGGCGATAGTCTTGTTTTAAAAGGGTGATTTTGTTCTGCAAGTTAGCTTTAGTAATACACGCTTCTGCATATCTGTGTTGCTCGTCAGACAAGGTCGTTGTGGTTACCGTACAGCCATACTCTGTCGCGGCTAATATGGCTAGCCCTCCCCAACCAGTGCCAATTTCTAACACGTGATCACCGGGCGAAATATCCAATTGTTCCAAAATACGGCGCATTTTATTGCGCTGAGCCTGCGCTAACGTATCACTGTCAGACTCATATAAGCCAGAAGAGTAGCACATGGTTTCATCAAGAAAATTCTCGTACAGCACATTACCCAAATCGTAATGAGCGAGGATGTTTTTTTTAGCTTGGCTAATCGAATTATTATTAAACCAGTGTTTGATTTTTTGAAATGGCAACGTCAGCCATGAAAAGCGCCCTTCAATCTTTTCAAGTGCCGTTAGATTTCTGGCAAACAACTGAATGAGATGAGTTAAATCATCGGTTTCCCACCAACCATCTACATACGTTTCACCAAACGCTATACTACCGCCAAATAACACGCGCTTGAAAAAGCCAGCATGTCGCACTTGCAGCGTTGCAATAATAGGGGCTGTACTTTTATCTTCTCTTAGCGCAGGGTTCGCGCTACCGAAAACCCGAGTTTCACCATTGGGTAATGTGACACGCAACTGGTCATGTTCAAGGTAATCTAATAATTTCAGAAATGCACGCTGCCACACATTGTTGGTGGTATCAACAACCGGAGTGTCAACAGAGGCTGACTGATTCACTGAAAATTCACGTTCTAAGGGCATAACTCACCTTGCTACTAAAATTTTTATTCATGTTGTTAAGGTTTCACTTAAGGTTAATTTTGTATGTTTAGTTAACTTGAGCGTGTTGAGCCCTTTTTCGCATGAGCATGAAAAGGAATACCTTTCATAAATAACTTTAACGCCTGCCAATAAATCTTAAGCTTAGTGCTAAACATCCAACCTGCTGTGTTAAATATTACGCGTTTGAGGGTATTTTGGTTCAATGGTTTAGGGGTCAAATGTAGTGCAGCATGGAATATTTTTTGGGTATTTTCTGAATTAGAAATCACGACTTTTATCGCGTGTGGCTGTGTTGAAATTTGCCAACTGTATGCTTGTTGCATCGACATAAACGGGGACACATGAAACATTTTTTCATTTCCATACTCGCTGAACGAGTGCCCAGCGCGTTCCTCTAAAGCAGGTGAACAGTAACGGTTCAATGGGATCACATAACTGTGCTTTTCACCCCAAGGTGTGTTACTTACTTCTGCAACTAATGTATGAAACTCACCTTGTTTACCAATAAAGTAAAAGTTCACTGGGCTAAAATAACAGCCGAAATAGCTTAGCTGTCCTAAAAACCACACTTGGTTTTCAGTATCAAATTTTGCCAGCATGGTTTTATCAATATGTTCTGAATGTTTGCTGTACTCGGCAATGGCAACGCGCCTTACATACTCAGCAAGGCTGCTATCATCCGCATTTTCTGCGCCGAAGTAGTGCTTACGCTTAAACTTGGCAACACCAATACCTTTAGAAAACCACTCTGGCCTTTCTTTTCTGGCTTGTGCTAAATCGTCTAAATTTAACCACACACAAAAATACGGATACCTGAATTTGTGCACCTTAGGCGCGGTGCGAAAATGCACCACGTTTCCCGACCAAAATCCCGTTGCTTGACATAACGCATTAGCATGAGCAGGATTAAAAACGTGCACCTCACTCATAGCGTTACCCCAAATGATTTACATACATCGAGTGCACTTTTTACACCGTCTTCATGAAAACCATTATACCAATAGGCCCCACAAAAATGTGTGTTGTTAATACCACTAATTACATTGCGCTTTGCTTGCGCATCAATCATAGCCTGATTCATCACTGGGTGATCGTAACTAAAACGCCTTAAAATTTTCTTTTCATCAATATACTTGGTGCCATTCAAGGTAACGAAAAAATCTGGCGTAGAGCCATCCTCTGGTAAGCCCTGCAAACGGTTCATGTAATAAGTTACCAATGCGGGATCATCGTGCTGTGCGTTTGTTTTAAGATAAAAGTTCCAACTCGCCCATGCCTTCTTACGCTTAGGCATCATGGTTTTATCCGTATGCAACACCACATCATTCGCTTGGTATTTCATTTTCGATAGCACCGCCACTTCTTGCTCAGTCGGTTCGGCAAGTAAGGCAAGTGCTTGGTCACTGTGGCATGCAAAAACCACATGGTCGAATTTTTCCAATCCGCGGTGCGATTCAATATGCACACATTCTGGCTGTCTTGATACCCGCTCAACAGGAGTATGTAAATGTAACCTTGTTTTGAATGACTCGATAAGTGCGGGAATATAGCTTGAAGAGCCACCTTCAATTACAAACCATTGTGGGCGGTCAGTAATATTTAGTAATCCATGATGATAAAAAAATTGCGTAAAAAATTTTAGTGGAAAATTAAGGGCATCATTTAAGCTACACGACCATATTGCTGCGACCATAGGTAACAAATAGTGACGAGTGAAATAAGGGGAATATTGTTTATATTGAATGAAATCTTGCAAGCTAACTAAGTCGTCATTATAAGACTGGTACAGTGCTTTCGCTTCTTTGTTAAACGACACAATTTCTTTGATTAATAAGTAAAATCGTAAAGAGAGCATGTTTCGACGTTGAGCAAATAAAGTATCTAGATTATGACCATTGTATTCTAAGCCGGTTTGCTGATTGCATACACTGAAGCTCATTTCCGATTGCTGATATCCCTGCTCAATGCGCTGTAATAATTTTTGAAAATTTGGATAAGTTCTATCATTGAACACAATAAAACCGGTATCAATTTGGTAGGTTTTACCAGCAACAACAACCGGCACGGTGTTGGTATGCCCACCAATGTAGCCATTGGCTTCAAACACACTCACTTCATGCTTTTCACTCAAAAGGTGTGCTGCTGTTAACCCTGAAATACCCGAGCCAATTACTGCAATTTTCATTCATTATTCCTATTTAACAATTTGTGACTAATACTTCCCGGTAACCAAGATAAAATTTTAAGGCTGGCGATTAAGCGTTTAGGAAAGCGGATTGTAGACTGACGCTCAGCTAAGCCCTTGGCAATGCGCTCTGCTGCCTCTTCAGCTGAGATGCAAAAAGGCATATCAAAATTATTGTTGTCAGTAAGGGGCGTTTTAACAAAGCCAGGCTCAATCAAACTTACTGCAATGTTTTTTTCTTCCCAGCTTAACCGCAAGGTATTGGCCAAATAACTGAGCGCTGCTTTACTTGCACCATACGCTTCTGCCTTTGCAATCGGCAACAACGTAACACTGGAACCCATAATGGCTAGTTGGCTTCCTGCAGAGAGAAAAGTGGCGAACGCTTCGATACAGTTAGTCATGGTTAACACGTTGGTCGTCATCATCTTCTCAAAAGGAGCTGACTTAAATTGCAGTGGCTCTATATATTCACAGCCGCCCGCATTAAGAATGACTTTGTCTAACTTGGCGTCATTATTACTGCTTCCCCCTAATGACTGCATCACCGATTCCGCCGCTTGGTGACAGGCTGAGAGATCAGTAGCATCGAACGCTAGCGGTATAAAATTGCTGCTGCCATTCTGAGCATGTTCTAAGGCTAACGCATTGAGTTTCTCTTCATTACGGCCGCACCCAAACACTCTGTGCCCATTAGCGATATAATTTGCGGCTAACGCTTCGCCAATACCCGAAGTCGCCCCTGTGATTAATATGTTTTGCATAATGCACTTAACTCAGTCATTAAAATCCAGTCATTAAAATCCGGCCATTAAAAACTAATCATCAAAAAATAGTTCCCTAATGCATTCACATTTACTGGCCTAACTTTTGTTTAATGTAACGAACCACACGGCCAAGTAATGGAATGTGCTCGTACAGCATGGCACCTAAATCAAAATAATCGCGATGATAAATCACCTTATTATCAGCAAATTTAAGGCAACTCGCGCCCTCAACGCAGAGCATCTGGCCTTGATTCAACTTAGTATGAGAAAGCTGCATCGTCCAGCTAATAAACGATTCATTTTCTTGGCTAACTTCTTGATGAACATGGAATTCACACGATAAAACTTCTTCATACATGCCAGCCAGATATGACTTTAAGGCATCAATACCTTTAATTTTGTGAGCCGGATCTTGAAACTGCACCTCACGGTGATAAATCTCATCCGCTGGCGCTAGGTTGGTATGGTCAAGCTGGTTAAAAGCATCTACAAACCGCTGAACATTCTCAGAGAGTTGGCATGAATGTAGTGCACCGGTGGGTGAAGCATAAAGTGTTGCATGACCATTAGGCATCTCTTCAGCTAAATTTGTACCTTTGACTCGTTCCATCTGAATACCTTTACACATCAGCTCCACACGTATGCTTCACTGAGCTAATTTTAATTGAATACCAACCACACTTAGATTCAATGCAATAAGAATGATATCTGAATACCTTTTAATACGAGTTGATTCATTGTTCGGATCATTAAGCTTTTGTTCTTATTGAAAAGAATTTTTAGCGCAAAATGATGAACTAAACATTAAAAACAACCGTATTTTTTAACACTAACATACTCGCTACCGTGCAGATCATTTCTCAATATCCGAATGGCAAACACATTTCGACGAAAGAAAGGCACCTGCCAAGCAAGTTACCGTTTTTGTCATATAATGTAGTAATTAATATGAGTGATAATTAATGTCGACACAAACAATCCCATTGTTTCCTTTGAATGCGCATATTTTTCCTGGCGGAAAACTAAAGCTCAGGATTTTTGAAGCCCGCTATTTAAGGATGGTTCGTGAAAACGCGAGCAACATCCCTGCATTCGCTATGGGAATGATGTCCAGTAAACCCAACCAAGGGCAGTTCTCTGTATTATCAACTGCTACGTTAGTGAAAATCATTGATTTTGAGCAACTATCAGACGGGTTGTTAGGCATTACCATTGAAGGGATAGAGCTAGTGTGTGTTAGCAATATTATTCAAGATGACGATGGCCTACGCCATGCTAATTACCAACCCATAGCAGGATGGAACATCCCATCATCACAGCTCCCTTATATGCTTAGTAGTGTGAATGAAGAGAAAGAAAAAGTTGCACTGCAACAAAGCTTTTCTGTATTACTTAGCGAATATCCCGACTTAGCAATGTTATACGCCAATGATAACAATATGCCGTTAGTTTGGTATGCAGCACGTTGGCTAGAAGTGTTACCCCTTGATGCAGAAGAAAAAGCCGAGCTTATTACTCATCAATCACCCGCCCCAGCAATTAACGTGATTTATTCTTTTTTAAAAAAAATGGATCCATAGCTTCTTTATTTGCGTATTAATAACTATTATTAGCAAATAGTGTTCAATATGAGTGGATTAGACAACTATACAGTGCGACAAAATCCAAAACCTGTGGTGACACCTACTTGTAACAAAGCAAGCGAAATACCTCAGGAGGTTAATCTTGCCATCATCCGAGTTGCTAATCATCGTGATAAAAAAGCACTCGCAGAATTAGCAGACTTTTTTGCTAATCGCATCTTTGCGTTCGCATTAACCAAAGTAGGCGACGAACAATCTGCCAAAGAAATTGTGCAAGACACGCTATTTGCTATCTGGAATAAAGCAGCCACTTACAACCAAGATAAAGGTAACGTTTCCACTTGGGTTTATACCATTGCCAGAAACCTATGCTTCGATCTGGGTCGTAAGCGGCTATCCCGACCTCAACTTGTTAACGCCGATGTCGTTTATCATGTTCATGAAGATGAAAATACAGACGAAATAGGTGATGTTGAGCGCAGTTTGGATCACCAAAAACTAAGTGCACTACTCGCTACCTTACCCTCAGCACAACGTGAGGTAGTTGAGCTAGTCTATTTACGGGAGTATTCACATCAAGCTGCTGCGGAACATCTTAACCTGCCTGTCGGCACTGTTAAGAGCCGACTGCGCTTAGCAATGGAAAAATTACACTCTATGGTCGATAAGAAGGTGTTTGGATATGAGTAGTTGCCACCCATCAACAAATTTAATTTCACAGTTTGCCAACGGCGAATTAGACGATGTGATGAGCATTATGCTTTCAGCTCACATAGATCACTGTGAACAGTGCCATACCCTACTTGATAACACCGAAGCCGAATTAGCTGACGAAGTATTTGCAAACTCAGCGCTTGTTGAGCCTATGTCAGGATCAGCACACTTACTGCCTTCACAAAGTGCTTTAAGCTCGCTTGACGTAATGTCAATGCTTGACGAAGTCGTTGAGCGCCCTGCGCCAAATGTGAAAGATGAACATCTAGATCCGGCAAGTTTAATCATTAACATCCACGGACGTGAAGTTAAAATACCTAAAGTTGTGTCATCATTGTCTGCACGTTCTGGCCCATGGACTCGTGTCACAGACAAATTATGGCGTAGCCCTGTTACCGTTCATGGACAACCTTATCAAATTGATTTTATTTACATGGAAGCTGGCGGCACCATTCCAAAACACACCCATCGCGGCAATGAAGTAACGCTGGTGTTAGATGGTGATTTTGCAGATGAAAATGGCACTTATGGCCCGGGCGCGATGATCACCTGCAACGATAAAGACAACCATACCCCGTATTCAAATACAGGCTGCTTATGTTTAGCCGCAATAGATGCTCCACTTCATTTTGTGTCAGGCTTCGCGCGCTTGCTTAATCCCTTCAGCAACTTGTTTTTTAAAACGGGTGGTTAAAGAACCAGTTGCTCTGCGCAATTGCTGTATACTTAAGGTGATGGGTATGCAGCTTACTGAATTAAAAGAAGTGATGGGACAGTAGCCTACAAGTAGCCATACAACATGTCGGAAGGCGCCCACGGCTTTTCCAACCTACACAACATAAACGTTAAGCGTAGGTCGGTTAAGCGAAGCGCCGCCCGACAAATTAATCCGACGTACGGTCGTCTTCGTGCTTTAATAACTCTGACATGAAATACCTAAAATGAAGCTTTCCCATTACAATAAGCAACCTTTTATTTTCTTTAGCGTATTGCATTACTTTGTTAACGCCTTTTTCATCACGCAATTGGTTTAATTCATTCTTCATACTTAAAAGCGAGCTTAACGGTTGCTCTTGAATTTTTTTGTCGAAATGCCTGAAGTCCGCGAGTTGCAATGTATTACCAAAAAGATATTGCAATAACTCCGATGCTTGCAGAACGCTATTTGGCTTAGAGTCTAATTGATAAGATCGCTGCGAATACTGCCACGCACTCTTTAGTACCTGAGCATCCGAGCCACTTTTTAAGCGAGAACTAGTATTTTTGATTTCTCGCAAATAGAAAAATAGCTCTACCACAGGAGCGGGGTAACGACTAAGTAATAGCTGGATGTCATCCTGTGCAGTCGTATCCCACGTTAGAATTTTTGCATCCTGTTGACTTGCCAAAAAGGCGGTTAATCCCATTTCACCACAGCAACTAATTGCATCACTTTTTGATTGCTTAACTTCCCAAACACCACCTTCAAGAACAACTGCGTCGGGCTTAAAGAAAGCCATTATATCTCCAATGTCTTTCACTTGAGGGTTGTTCAGTTCACCCGCCATATGGTTAGTACCCAGCAAGATAAACTCCGTGCCATTTTGTAACGTTGACTTTAAATACCAAAGCTTTGACGAGGGCTTAAACGAGCCTGCAAAAGAGCCATTAGATAATAGGAAAAAGATAAGCATTAACGCTTTAAAGGTAAGATAGGTAAACGGTTTCACTTCAATTACTACTTTTTATATACATAAATTGTGGTGCAATAGTAAAACCACAATACCTGAGGATCAACGCCAATCTGAATAAAATGGCTATTAAATTAACTTCTGTCTACTCCCTCTTAACTTTCAAGGTGCGCTAAAGCACACCTTGACCTCGATTAACTACAGCTGTTTCACTAAGTCAGATACTGACAACACATCAAAAGGGCGTTGAAGAACTTGGCAGTTTAATAATTTATCCTGCTGTGGCTCAGGTATCTTCTTAAACATTTGCTTCGCTTCGTAAGATTGAGGACTTACAATCGGTAGGGTTTTTGACCATTGGTCAAACATGTTTAAGGTTTCTGCGGAAATCCCTCTCATTTTTGTTTCACGCACTTTGTATTGATTACGCATGTTACGTTCCAAAACTAAAAGCGGTAATACTTCTTGCTGTAAAGATTTTGAACAGTTTATATATTGAACATTTTCCAGATGCAGCAACCCTTCATTTGCAGACTTACTTAAGCCACAAGCTTTGACTTGCTCAAAAGAAATGCTTTTTTTTGCTCTTTCTTCACATTGTGTAATTGCGTCACTGAGCTGTGCTAATTTCTCTGTTAGCTCTGTTACCACCATTACATAATTTGATTCATTATCCCGCTCTTGCGCTACAGGCTCTGTAGAATGACACCCAAATAATAGCGCAATAGATAAAATTAAGATTTTGTTCTGATACATTGTACAAAGCTTCTCCAAAATTTATGTTCTTCACCTGTTGTACGAAGTGCTGCCGCATTAGCTGCGGTATCAATCTGCTTTAGCGTTACTTTATCAATACCTGATAATACTTTTTTAATATTACTCCAGTCTAAAGATCCCTTCGCAGCTAGCGCTCGTTTACCACTTGAGCGACTAAAAAAAGATAACAAATTTGCAAATATAATAGTTCCCTTTCCTATTGTTGCACTTTTAACCATATCCTTTATTTTATTCAGCTGCTGCAATCCATAATCACTCATTTTAATGTCTGTCTCTAACGAACAACCTGACATACTTTTCGTCCTTAATTATTATTTATCGAAGAAATAAAAGTTAACATTCGAAAACAACAATGTAAATAATGTTAAAAACAGCTTGCCAAAAGAATGCTTATGAGAACCATAACATTGCAGTTGATTTCAACTTGAAATATAAGGCAACAAGAACTTCATCTTTTCTTTCGTACAGTAAAGACTAAGCAATATCACTTCGCCTCTTTAAACGCATCAATCGCGGCTTGGCGGGTTGCCTTCAGATCCACAATTGGTTCGGGATAATCGAGCGAGTGTGAGTGACGCTTTTTTAAGTTTTCTTTATGTAAAATACGCTTATCGACTTTGGCTAATTCTGGCACCCAACGCTTAATGTACTCTCCTTCAGGGTCAAACCGTTCTGCTTGGAGCATAGGGTTAAACACCCTAAAATACGGTGCTGCATCGGTGCCGACCGATGCTGACCACTGCCATCCACCATTATTTGATGGAAAGTCGGCATCCACTAATTGCTGCATGAAATACGCTTCGCCTTTGCGCCAATCAGCCAATAGGTTTTTACACAAGAACGAAGCCACTATCATGCGTACGCGGTTATGCATCCACCCTGTTTCATTCATCTGTCGCATACCGGCATCGACTATTGGAATGCCTGTTTTTCCTTCGCACCAGCGCTGAAAGTGGGTGTTGTTGTCTGTCCACTGCACCTTATCAGTCCAAGCTTGAAAGGGGTTATGTTTACATACCGTAGGCTGATGCCACATTACGTAGCGATAAAAATCGCGCCAGATTAATTCGTCACACCAAGTGTTAATGGCTTTCTCGCTGGTGCTTTCATTTCTTATTTGCCGCGCTTTTAGCCAACATTGCTTTACCGACAATACCCCTACCGCTAAATAAGGTGAAAGTTGTGAAGTACCAGCATCACTTGGAATGTCGCGTTGTTGTGGGTAATACTGTAATGCTCCGCCTATAAATTTGTTTAGCGCTTGTTCTGCTGCGACTTCACCCGCTGCTATTTTGCAGTCACTCTGTGAGTTAGCAGCAAGTTGATTTTGATAATGCTTTATCAATTCATCTGACTGCGTTAATAATTTATTTAATTTATTATCGTTTATCTCTGATTGCTGTTTGGGCGTTGGGTCGAGCATTAAGTCATACTCAGCCAACATGCTTATGCATGCTTTTTTAAACGGAGTGAATACTTTGTACGGCTGGCCACTTCCGTTTAATACTTTAGCGGGATGTATTAAAGACTGATCCACCAATCGGTGAACGCTAACTGATGCGCTTTTTTCTAACTGTTCACATAACAGCTTATCTCGTAATCGCTCATTAATCGGGTATTCCACATTAAAACATAGCGATTCAATGGATAATTCATCAACCATTTGAACAATGTCTTCTACCGCACCTTCAAATGTTTTTGAATCTAGAATGATTAATGGAATATTGAGATCTGCTAACTGGGCTTTTAGCACAGTTAAATTATCTAAAATAAATTTAAACCGTCTACTCCCTTCACCATGTTGTTGCATTTGCTTTTCGCAAATACAGTACACTCCAATAACGTGAGAAGACGTATCGCACGCTTTCGTTAAGCCCGGATTATCTGCAATTCGTAAATCGTTACGAAACCAATGTAGTGCTGTGCTCATAATATGTTCAATTTATACGTTGTGATTATTACTGCGTGTGGCTTACATGATGACGCGTGCCATTAATTCATCAGGATAGGGTTTTAAGTAAGACTGATTAGCCAAATAAGGCACGTCGTATTCTTTCAAGTAATGCCGAAGCAACGTAATAGGCGCCATTAACGGTTGAACGCCCGTACGGTATTTATCAATTATTTCTGTTAACTCTGCCTTGTGCTCTGCACTTAAATATTTTTTAAAATATCCCTGCATATGCATGAGTGCATTGGTATGATTTTTTCTTGAAGCTGGCTTACTAAGCGCTTCCATTAGCAATGTAATATATTCACTTGCCACCTGATCCGCAGTGTCTTTCGAGGCACTGCCGAGTAGCGGCCCAAGTTTGCGATAAATTTCTTGGCAATGTGCCAAAATAGTAAATTTATGCTTGGCGTGAAAATCCATTAACTTACTTAATGATACTTGGTTATGAGTACGGGAGGAGGCTGTTGCCGCTATGCTTGAGTCTAACGCTTCGCCTGTCATTACCGACTCATTATCAGCTTGGCTGGATACCAAAGAAGGTTCACTTAACGCAGTGTTATTAATGATGTTGTGTTTCCATTCATGGTAGATCATCACTCTTGTTAAGAAACAATCCCTAATCGGCAAATCATTTAATCTTCCCTCATCTTCAATAGGTAACAAGGGGTCTATCTTGCTCACAATATTGGCAAAAATGCCTTTTCCAGCATCAAGAGGGTTACCGGCCTCAGAATAAATTTTCACCCGAAACGGCCCACATGAAGGCGATCCTTTAGCCAAAATAAACCCTGACACCGCACGAATAATATTGGCGCAACTGTATGCGTATTCTTTCATTGGCTGTGTGTAATCTTTATCAGCGTCTTTCGTTTCAACTAAACAAATTCCTTTGTCTGCTTTTTCTACCAATCGAATTGTTGGCCGAGGGGTGCCCATGCCAATTGCCATTTCAGGGCATACTTTGGTGTAGTTAAACACCTGCGATAAGGTATCAATACAATAGCGTGACTGCTTATGCCCGCCATCAAAGCGTACCTTTTCACCCATTAAACAAGCACTTATTCCTACTGGTATTTTTTCCACGTACACCTCGCAATTCGCATATTGTTAACACCCAGCCATTTTTCTAACTGCTCTAAAAGTATAGATTCTATTTACGCCACCGCAGTAAAAATACCGCAGTAAAAATAAGGTACAGAGCATCAATAAAACGAATGAATATTATGACTACGTTATTATAATAAAAGGCCAACCCAAAGGGCTGTTGCATCAGCTTGCTGTTGCTTTAGTTTGAAGAGATTACGTATTCATTACACGTATAGATCAGTAGAGAATATTTGTGGAAATCAATATTGTTGTAGATAAAAAATCGGCGCAGGCAAACACATAGCCACCTAGTCGCTTTTAATTAACATCAGAAGAAAAGCACTCACCTATCATCAAAGTCTTCCATTAACTCTTCCACACCACCAAATGCGTCATCATCCGTTTGACCAAAAAATAATAAGATGAGTAACAACAATAACGGATTGTCGTGTTTGCTCAACCACTTTAAGCCAATTAAAAATACAGCTAACAGTATAATTTCCACGTTATTTTCCCTTTCAAATACTGCATTTTGCTTTAAAGTAATTGATGGTTTGTGTAGCCATGTGCGCTTATGGCTTAAACAAAGCAACTGCTCAATAACTTGAGTTATTATTTTATTAAAACTTACAGATCCTAATACCGTTAGACATTAAGACCGTGCCGCCAATGCCACTTTTACTGCTGGCCCTAACCTTTCAGTGACCAAACGCTTAAACCCATCTTTATTTGGGTGAATTTCATCATCCCATTCTGGCACTTCAATGCCCCATTGCTGGTGCACCAACAAGGTATTATGCGTATCTACTACATAAAACAGTTTATGGGTAACCGATACATCCAACAGCATTTGCTTAAAGTCTTGTAATAACACTGAAATAATATCGCGTTGCAATTGCTGGCTTGTTATGTGTTTACATAACATCACTGGCAGTACCCAAGGGCCTCTTACCGTGTTAAAAAACACTTCAGCCCCTTTATTTCTTGGGTAAATATATTCGTATGTATGCGCGATTATGGGCAGTTCGGGCCGAATTTTATCGCGAGTTGCCAATAACGTTAAATAGGCTTCCTTAACCGACGCTAGCATCTCTTGCCACAATGCATTATTAATGTAATTACGCGGCTCGTTTCCTTCTGCTTTTACAATAAGCTTATATAAGCTAAACGCATCGTTGGTATTGTCTAAAATATCATTACCACCAGCGCTGAATATCAGTAATGAAAAATCAAACTGCTGGCCTTTTAAAACCGACTGTAAAAAGCGTAACTGGCTACCCGACATCATTTCAGCCGCCAGGTGGCTAACTTCGCCCAGTGACAATATATTACAACGGCCATTCAAATAGCGGTTCAGTTGCACCGTCAAATTGGATACATGTGGCAGAGGATGCCCTATCCATGAGTCACCTTCCATCAAAATTTGCTTACGCTTTGGAAAGCGCTGAACTAAGCGATAAAAACTCTCACGGCTATGTGCAATGGCCATAACTTTACCTCTTTAGTCCATTAATAGTGATAATTAGTGGAATATTAGTTGATATTTCATAAATGTAAAATAAAAGTGATGTAAATCTTTAACTTATTCGATATAACACCGAAAAATTAAGTTAATATAACGAAATACTCATCATTAAAAGTAAAGGATTACCTATGACATTTAACGCGACCTTGTGGGGAGAGCTCACGCTTGTACTAATGATATTCTCAACCTGCATACTATATGCAGGTTGCTACAGAAAGGGGATTATCAGCAAACGGCATCTAGTCATTAATATCGTCGCTTATTTACTGTTGCCGATAGGGGTAATTTATACTTTTTACTTATTGGCAAAAAATAGCCGTCATACCTAAAACACGTTCACAGCAGCATTGTATGTGCCTCGAAGCTACTGTTCAGGCTCTTCAACTAACTTAGGTGGCATCATGCCCGGGATCCAGCCTACTTGACCTTGCTTAAGCCGTGTTCGCAGTTCATTTATGTCAGACACTATTTTTGTTAGCTTCTGTTGCGCTTGGTGGTAACCGTCGCTGGCACGTTGATAGCGTAATTCTTGCAATGGACTTACGGGAGATAAGCTTTCACTGCGACTCCAAATTAAATAACCAATGTAATCAGCTACTGGTGTTGCTGTTGGTTCAGCATATTTTGCAATCACAAAATTACCACTAACTAAAATATCGACCTCGCTGAGCGCCTTTTCTATCTTATCTATTTTGGTTAATAACTCAGGAGTAACTTGAAGCGTTTCGGTTATCGCTTTTCGCATTTCTTTTACCCGCGTATTTAAGGTTTCCAAATAACGTTGCATACCAACAATTGCTTTATTTAGTTGGCCTACCTTCAAATCAAACGCAACGTCTTGTTGCCTATTGTTACTCGAAAAAGTACGACTATCTATATTCGCTACCTCAAAGGTTTGCTGTTGCTCATATTCTGTAAGCTTACCTTGCTCATACTTAGCAACGGTAACTGTATAAGTGCCGGGCGCGACTAACGTACCTAATGTGCGCTGCCCTTCTTTTACTACTGGGTCAAAACTTGGATAGCGTAGATCCCAATTAATTCGGTGGAAACCTTGTTTAGCTTGAGTTGTTAATCGCCTAACTAAATTACCGTCTTTATCTGAAATGCTAAATATTAATGATGCTGGCTGTTCAAGTTCTTCAGCTTTTAACGTTTCCCAACTTGGATATTGCACATCTTTTCGTTGGTTGAGTAATTGGCGCTCTTTAAGTTTGCGCTGCTGCTTTAACGATTTAAAAGATTCATTAACATAGTAGTTAATAAGCGCACCGTATGGTGGGTTCGGTGCAGTGTAAAAGTTAGCACCTTGCATGGCTTTATCGGGTAAGCCGAGTGGGTCGTGCTCCACATATTGCAATACTCGCCTTACTGGAAATAAAGTAATCGGCTGTTTTGTTAACTCATCCGCATTTACTCGCAACGGCGAATAGTCGTCCAAAATAAAGAAACCTCTCCCGAATGAAGCCAACGCTAAATCACTTTCACGTTGCTGAATATCAATATCGCGAATAGCGATAGTAGGTATGCCGTCTCTTAATTGATGCCACTTCATCCCGCCATTTTGACTAAAGAAAATACCAAACTCGGTACCGGCAAATAGTAAGTCTTTATTTTTATGATCTTGCGCAATAGCATGAACGGTGCCTCTACTGGGTAAATTACCACTGATATCCACCCATTTTTTACCTTTGTTATCACTTCGAAATAAGTAGGGTTTAAAGTCGCCACGCTTGTGATTATCAAAACTCGCAAATACGGTACCTTCTTCAAATAAAGAGGGGTCAATGTCACTTACATAACTGTATCTGGGAACTTTGAGTGGCCACTTTGTTTTTTGCCACTGCTTTCCACCATCTTCAGTATATTGAATTAAACCGTCATCTGTGCCCGCATACAGCAACCCTTCTTTAATGGGCGATTCAGCCAGCGCGATAACAGCCCCATAAAAAGACGTCGACTTATTCTTCGCAACCGCATCAATGCTCCACACTTTATCCATAACTTTCATTTTGTTGCGATCTAAATTACGTGATAAATCGTTGCTAATCGCTTGCCAGCTATTACCTTTGTCATCGCTTTTAAATACTTGTTGCGACGCATAATAAAGCCGAGAGGGGTTATGTGGGCTAATAAGTAATGGTGAGCTCCAGTTAAAGCGCTGTGCAATATTCGGATTGGGCGATACCGGCTTAATTTGTACGCGCTCACCCGAGCGTTTGTCGTAACGTGCTAAACCTCCGTACTGATATTGCGAATAAATAATATTGGGATCGGTAGGGTCGATAACGGTTTTAAAACCATCACCAAATTGTGTATAACGCCAATCACTGTTGCGAATACCATGACTGTTGGTAGTGCGATGCGGTGCGCCTAATGAAGCGTTATCTTGGCTGCCACCAAAAATATTATAAAACGGTAGGTCGTTATCAACAGTAACGCCATAAAACTGGGTAAGCGGCATGTTGCTTTTGAATGACCAGTTTGCAGCCCTATCCCACGATTCATACACCCCGCCATCAGTGCCAATTAACAAATGATCTGTATTGTTGGGGTTAATCCATAGTGCGTGGTTATCAACATGTTTGTGTGCTTCCCCCGCTTTTTGAAAGGTTTTACCGCCGTCCTCGGTTACCATTAAATAGGTATCTAGTGAATACACTCTGTCTGGGTTATGTGGATCAGCCACTATTTCTTGATAATATTGCGGACTATTTGAGTTGTAATTGCTTTGACGCTGCCAACTACCTCCTGCATCGGTAGAGCGAAAAAAGCCACTCTGCCCTTCTGCAGCTTCAACGATGGCGTAAAGTGTGTACGGCTTTACAGGGGAAATTGTTAAGCCAATTCTGCCTAAATCAACGTTGGGTAATCCTTTCATAATTGCGCGCCAAGAACGCCCCGCATTCTCCGACTTATATATTGCAGATTCTGGCCCGCCATTGATTAATGTCCACACATGGCGACGGCGCTGATAGGTTGAAGCATAAAGTACATCAGGGTTACCAGGTTCAAAAATCACTTCGTTCACACCCGTATGTGGGCTGATACCAAGTACAATCTCCCACGTTTCACCGCCGTTAGTGGTTTTATATAACCCACGTTCACCACCTTTATTCCACAGTGGCCCTTGTGCAGCTACATACACTGTATTTGGGTTACGCGGGTCAATAATAATTTTGCCGATGTGTTCAGAGTTATGTAATCCCTTGTGATACCACGTTTTGCCGCCATCTAACGACTTATAAACCCCGTCACCATAAGAAACTGAGCGCTGCGCATTGTTCTCGCCCGTCCCCACCCAAATGATATTAGGGTTACTAGGATCCATCGCTAATGCACCAATCGAGTAACTTCCTTTTCGATCAAATACCGTTTCCCATGTAGTACCCGCGTTGGTCGTTTTCCATACGCCTCCCGATGCAGCGGCAACATAATAATGAGCAGGATTGTTAGGATTAACAGCAAAGTCACTAATGCGCCCACCTGTAATTGCAGGGCCAATATTTCGTAAAGGAAGGCTAGTATAAACACTCGCATCTACCGTGTTACTGTGTGAGTAAGGTGCAAGCGGAACCAGTAAACATAAGCATAAAAAAACCAACCCGTATTTCACGTAAGCTGTATCAACCATACCTCTCCTATACCTTAACGCCACAAGTGATACTTAAAAAGTTAAGTCATATATAACAGATGAGTATAGAACATCAGAAAACAACCCTTCACTTAATGGTTGTAAATATTTATGCGTTGCGTTAGGTGGTCGCAGCCCTCACTAGCAACCTACATCTACGCTAAAACTGATACGTTAATTTAGCCCCAATTTGCCGCCCTACTTGATAAGTTGCACTGTCATCAAAGCTACTTAGTTCGTATTGATTAGTTGCATTTTTGAGCCACACTTGAAGCTGCCAGTCAGGCTGCCATTGGTAGACAAACTGAGAGGAAAACGTAATGGCCTCAGGTAATGCCTGCTCTGAACTGGCAATATCCGTTTTTGCACCGCGATATTGCATTGTGACGGTGGCGCTAAAAACATTATCTGCATGATTTAAATGGGTTGGCTGATACGTTATTGCAAGTTGATGTTCGCTAGGATTGATATCCGCTAATGGCTGGTGCCGACGGTTACTCGTGTTGTCACTTGTCGAGTTATTATTCTCATAGCCTTGTAACCAATGTCCGCCTAATTGCCATGACCATTCAGGGTTAACCGTGTGCTGGATCTGATAAGTAATGCCGTAGATTTTACCTGAATCGAGATTCTGATATTGTCGTAGCTCATCGTTTAGAGTTACCCGCTCAATATAGTTATCAATGGTTTGTTGAAATGCGTTAATGTGATACTGAATATCCTCTAGCTGCTGTCCTGCCCCCAACTCAATATTCACACTGCGCTCGGTGTTTAAGGTACTATCGCCCAACGTTACACCGCGTGGCGTAGCGCCATTAAAATACAATTCGGTTACCGATGGAATACGAAAAGCACTCGCAAGTTGTGCTTGAACATAATAGTCGCTGGGCAATGCATAGTATAAATGAGTAAAACCACTGGTATTCCAGCCACTGGTTTTATCATGCTCTGTATCATGTTCCGTATCATGCTCCGTATCATGCTGTGCTAGCGTATTATTACGCTGATGATGATACGCCATTGCGCCACCGATGACCCAACTAAGCTGGTCATACTGACGTGCCACGGTGACTGAAGCATTGCTATTCCAGTGGCTCGCATCAAGTATTGGTTGTTGCCACCGCGGTGTTAACAACGCAGGTATTGGCGGTTCATCACTTTCTTTACTGTCAGCTGTTGCTAACCAAGTAAACTCTGTTTCATCAGCTTTTATATTGGTTCTAGCATCTACACCAACACGCCATTGTCCTTGCCAATCACGCCATTGAAATAAACCATCAAGCGCTATACCAAAGTCGAACGATTGGTTATTCACTACATTTTGTCTTTTATTTACACGGTTAACTTCCGTTTGCTGTCGTTGATCATGAAAATACACCGCCCCGTTTATATCATCCTTGTGGCTACTGGCTGAGGTTAATTGAAACGTCATTTTACCTAACACGTGCTGGCTGGTAGGGTACAACGTATATTTTTCCGAAATTAAGTCGTTATTTGCTTTACCAATATTATTACTATCACTCACTAGTAACCACGCATCGTTTAGCCAAAGCGTACGACCATCGGTTTCATTCCCCAATACAGGTGCATTCCAATGTCCACGTAATAACCCTAAATGTTGCTCATATTGATTAAAAATAAAGCCTGAATGTGCATCTGTTGTATTTTCGGCTGAGCGACTATGTAACGCAAATCCCAAAGCATATGGAGACGGTAACGATTGAGTCGACATTGCGCTTTCGCTGTTTCTTCTAGCGCTATCACTACCTGTACCACTTAACTCTGCTTCATTGATAATGGTTAACTCTCGGCCTTGATCGCGACTACTCAAGCCTACTTGTATACGTTGACTATTTGCATCTGCTGGATCAACCAATTGCACATCGACTGCACCACCTATAGCGCCTGAACCAAAATAGCTAGAAGATGCCCCCATCACCGCATTGATTGAATCAACCATTGCTGGCGCGATAAACGCAGCACTACTACCAGCACGCCGTTCAGTATGGATAGGTATTCCTTCAATTAACGTTTGTACTCGCCAACCCGAGAAGCCACGCATGTTATACATTTGCAAAAGGCCGCCTTGGCCAGACAGGCTAACCCCGGGCACGCTATCTAAAAAATCGGTGATATGAGCAGGTTGAGCTACATCACTCTGCTCAACGGTATTAATGTGTGTGCTATTTCGAAAAACTTGATAAAAATGAGGCTGTCTAGTAGTGACTCTAATGCGTTCAATGTCTTCTTCAGTATGTGTATTCTCTCTAGCCTCCAGTTGAAACACTGAAGAGGTCTCGCCGTATGCCATATTGCAAAAAAAACTCAGTAAGCCCAGCAACAACATAGCTAACAGTGAGTTTGATGAAATAGGCACAGATAAAAAGTGGTGGAAATTAATTTTCATCTAAATAAGAGATGGAAGCAGGAAAAACGAAATTGACACAACATGTTGAAGCATACATTCCTCATTTATAGGTAACACCTTAAAATATATAACTTAAATTGACTTTCAAGCAAACAGAATACAAGAAAACACATAGAAATAAATTGTACCTAGTAAAAAAAGTGACAACTCCCTACATTTCACACCTAACTCCATTCATTAAACCCTAAAAGCTACAGTTGTTTGTTAGGGTGTTCATTTTACAACCACATCAATATTCAGTATGTATAATACTTTCAGGGCGTAGCGTAGCCATAAACCTTTAAAAACTGCGAGTAAACTTTTTCATATTCACCTGATTCCTGAAACTTTTTTAAAGCTGTATTAAATTCGTCACAATATTGTTGATCATTAAAACCCATGTAGGTATATACAGGCGGAAATATCGTATGAATTTGATAGTCAGAAGGGTTGAATTTGTCTTGTGCTATTTGCTTTAACGAGTGCAGGAATAAATACTTATCACCAATACTGACATCCACTAAATCTTGCGACAATAACCTTGCTTGATCGGTCACGTTACCCACTTCTTGATATTTAGGGTTTTTCTCCATAAATGCTTTATATTTATCACCCAGCAAGTTTAACGCACGCTGATAACCCACTACCGTCTTACCACTTAATTCTTCCAAAGACATGATTTTAAATTTTTTGCTAGTGCGGGTTATGACGACATCTTCATAACGAAACACTGGATCAGTGATACAACCTTGCACCTCAGCTTGATTAAAAATATTAGCGGCGCCATCTGCCTCACCTTTATTTAACATGTTAAGTAAACGCTTAGTCGGCATCATATACAGGTACTGAACTTGGCGGTCGGGTATATGTTTATAGACACCATCAATGATACTTTTAAACAAGGCTGGTTCACCTTCTGGCGCAAACATAGGCTGAAAGTCGCCAAGCGCAATAATGACGGTATGTGCGTGCGAAGATAGAGGAACAATCAACAAAAAACTTATAAGTAGCGGCAGTAAAACGTTAGTGCGCAATGTAGTCCCTACCCGACTGCAGCAATGTTTCAAATTAGTCACTAAAGCTTGTAAATACTTTATCCATGAAAGCGTCATTCGAGCACCTAATTTATGGCTCAAATTATACTGAGATAAAATCTTTAATAAGATATGTTGTACAGCAAAACGTATTGTTACCATAACGCAAAAGACCACCCATCAGGCCGTCGCAATCATTAACGCGTGCGCAGCTTTCACATAAAAGACAGTGCCTGCTTTAAGTGTAACGTAAAATTTTACGATTGCATTATTGCCTTAACTAACCGTTATTCCGCGCTAACACCTGAGGAATGTCGCTTATTCCATTGCGTTAACCAACTCACAAACCCAGCCAATTCTATGGGTTGTGAAAAATAAAATCCCTGGCCCAATGTACACCCCATGCTTTTAAGCTTGTTCGCTATCTCTTCCGACTCAATCCCTTCTGCTAAAACGTCTAAAGACAAATTTCTCGCAATATCAATAACGGCTCCTGTTATTGCATTGCTGTGTTCAGCTTTGCTTTGCTCCCCAATAAATGAGCAGTCTATTTTCACCTCATGTAACGGAATATCACTTAAATAAGACAATGACGAATATCCTTTACCAAAATCATCTATGGACAGCCTAACGCCCCTGCCGTGCAAACGGGTTAGCACGTCTTTGGTACTTTGCGGCTTACCAAGTAGCGCACGTTCAGCAATTTCTAATCCTAACTGCGACTGATTAATTCCCGCTAGCTCGCACGCGTCTTCAATCGTTTCTGCTAAATCATCATTCAGTAATTCTTGGCAGCTAATGTTTAACGCTATTCTTGATGTTAAAGACGCTTTTTTTAATTCAGATAGCGTTGCTGTTGCTTGATGAATTAACCATTGTGTAAGCGGAAAAATGACGCCTGTTTGCTCTGCCAACTCTGCAAACTCATCAGCAGGAATCAACCCTTTAGCAGGATGATGCCAACGCACAAATAGCTCTGCACCAACAACCGCTTGATTGATTAAATTAACTTGAGGTTGAATATAAAGCTGTAGTGAGTTCTGCTCTATTGCTTCTCGTAACTCAGCCATGATTGCTAAGCGTTCTTCAGTGTGGCGCAATAATGTGGGATCAAAAATAACGGCTTGCGCTTTATCTTTCCTACCATTTTCTAGTGCGGTATGAGCAAAGCCTAATAATTGCTCGATTGAGTGACCATGTGCAGGGTATTTAGCAATGCCACCCGCAAATTCGAAATCCAAGGTACAGCTTTGCAGCACTAGTGGCTCTTGCAGTGCATGCACTAAGCGGTGATATACCTGCTCAGCTAAATGCTGCTTGTCAGCACTGTCCATCAAAATCGCAAAATCGACGTTCCCTAAACTAGCCACATTTGTATTCATATTAAGGGGGGTGTTTGCGTCGGTTGACGCTGATGCATCTTGACTGTTATTGCTAGCGTAATCCAATGTGACAACTCTGGCTTCATTCGCCAATAGCATTTTTAAACGCTCTGCCAGTTGAGTAAGTAGCAAATTACCGTTGGCATGCCCTAGCGCTAAATTTATTTTCTCAAAGTTCAGTACTTTTATGACCAGTAACGCATAGTCTGCTTGAGGTTGCTGTATGAGTTTGTCACCTACTTGCGTCAACTTTAAGCGGTTAGGCAGACCTGTGGTGGGATCGTGATAAGCATTATAAAGCTCCGCGGTTGTATTTCGTTGAATTGCTTCAATTTCGCGTCGTTCAACTTTGAGCTGGTCAAATATATTAAACAACACAAGTAAACTGAGTAATAAATTAGCGATTGTGATCAGACGGATTTCAACCATCTGCAAATACACCATACCCGCTACGGCAATAAACAACAGCACCAATAAAATACTTACTAACTTGACTGCCGCTTTTCCTTTCTTAAATAAAAAAATAATCGCTAACAATGAAGAGACATACACCACCACCGCCATGCCCAATAGCGCAGCACCTTTTAAAGGAATGGCAATTAACACCACAGAAGCAATGGAAGCAACAGATGCGAATAATGACAACTCACTGCGGTACTTAGATAGTTGTAATATTTGAATCAACGACAAGGTTGCTAGCGCACCCACCAGCAAACCGTTTAAGTGAGGAGAAAAATACAGGGTTTGTGCCATTGCTGACGGTGTGAATAGCGAACCGAATAGCATAATCAGTAGCGTAAATAGGCGATTTGACGACATAGATGAATTTGGGAGACATTGGTAGGACAAAGACTGGCGCCAAAATCCACTCTTGGGCCCACCAGTCAATCGTTTAAGTATTCCAGATCTTTTAAAGATGTTCATAAACAGCGCCAAAAACGGTTAATTGATCCACTTGCATACACATAATTGAGCGACACACTTCCACATTAAAGGTTGCCAACCTGAACATTAAGATTTGTAAGCCTTAGTTATAATCCATGTTTGCGCACAACAAAAATGAGGCATGCAAAGCCCCTCTCCTCCCAAGTATAGTGGGCAACAATAAATTTGCTTAATTTTCCTGTAGTTGAGAATAATGAGCCAAGAAGTAATGCTAAAACGAAGAAGTTACAAGATACAGGTAACTTATATTGATTTGATAAGCATTGAGCTTGTTTAGAAGTAAAACACCTCTAAACAAGTTTCATGTGTAGTATGAATATATTATTGCTTCACCACATTACCTGCAATCACCAGCTGTTGTAATGGATTACAGCCAAATTGATAAGCAAGCTGCGCGGGCTGAGCAATGTCCCATAATGCAAAGTCTGCGCGTTTTCCTACTTCTAACGTACCACGGTCGTCTAAGCCAAGTGCTTTAGCAGCATTTCGGGTAACACCTGCTAACGCTTCACTTGGGGTTAATCTAAATAATGTACATGCCATATTCATCATTAATTGAAGCGAACAAATAGGTGATGAACCCGGGTTGAAATCGGACGCTACAGCAATATCTAACTGATGTTTTCTAAACAAATCAAAGGGCGGTAACTTGGTTTCTCGTAATGTATAAAATGCGCCCGGTAACACAACTGCAACCGTGCCACTTTTCGCCATTTTTTCAATGCTAGCTTCTGAAATATATTCAATATGATCCGCAGATAAACCATTTAGATCGGCAACTAGCCCTGCTCCGCCTAAATCCGATAATTGCTCGGCATGCAGTTTTACCTTTAAACCTAGCTCTTTTGCCTTGGTTAACACTCTCTCAGTTTGTTGGTATGAAAAGCCTATCCCTTCACAGAATACATCTACTGCAACGGCTAAACCACGCTCAGCCACTTGAGGCAACATTTCATTGCAAACCACATCAATATAACCATCTGCATCGTCTTTATATTCGGCAGGTAAAGCATGTGCGCCTAGAAAAGTAGACTGAACATCCACCACATGATGTTGGTTAAGTAACTGTGCAACCTCCAGCATTTTAATTTCATTTGCAGTGTCTAAACCATAGCCTGATTTCACTTCAACAGTTGTCACACCTTCGGCCATCAGTGCATTAACATGTTTATTAGCAGCCACAAAAAGCGCCTCAGCCGAGGCTTCTCTGGTTGCTTTTACAGTGGAAAGAATACCACCGCCTTGTTTAGCAATGTCTTCATAAGATGCACCGCTAAGTCGCATTTCAAATTCGTTAGCACGATTACCACCAAAAATTAAATGAGTATGGCAATCAATCAGCCCGGGCGTAATCCAGTTTCCTTTACCATCGTAAATTGGCGTCGATAAAGCATCAAACTCTGGCAATGCATCCTTAGAACCTAACCATGCAATTGCGCCCTCTTTTATAGCAATAGCGGCATTTTCAATCGTGCCGTAAGCGCATTGAGTATTAGCAACCATCGTCGCGATATTTACATTAAGCCAAACGGCATCCCACTGTTGCATGGCGTCCTCTTTATTATTTTTTAGCGAATGAACTTGTATATACAACCAAATTATGCCACATTTTTAATAGGCATAAACCCCTAATGGTAAAGAATCAATATAATGGCGCAACCAAAATTTATCACGATAAAGCAGTACATCACCAAACAGATTGAATCTGGTGAATGGCCTGAAAATAGCCGAGTACCGTCAGAAAATGCATTATCGTCAATGTTTAACGTGAGTAGAATGACCGCAAGACGCGCTTTGCAAGAGCTCACCGAGCAAAGTATTCTCACGCGCACTCAGGGGTTAGGCACCTTTGTTGCCAATATCAAGTCACAATCTTCGTTGTTAGAGATTAGAAATATTGCTGATGAAATCCGTGAGCGTGGTCACAGCTATAGTTGCCACCAAATTAAGTTAGAAAGTACCAAAGCTGACTCTACTACAGCCATTGCGTTAGGGATTGATGAAAATACAACGGTTTTTCATTCCATTTTAATTCATCAAGAAAATAGCATTCCTATTCAAATGGAAGAACGTTTTATCAATCCAAAATTTGCGCCTGATTATTTAGCCCAAGATTACCAAGTAATAACGCCTCATGAATACCTTTGTGAAGTAGCACCACTAACAGAAGCAAATCATACCGTTGAGGCGATAAATCCAAATTCACAACAACAAGCTTGGCTAGCATTAGATGCTCCAGAGCCATGCTTGCAAGTATCCCGACGAACATGGAGCCGTGCAGGCATCGTAAGTTACGCTCGCTTGATTTCTCCCGGCACCCGCTACCGTTTGGGAACTCATTTAAAAATTCAATAATTTCAAATAATGACCATTTACGAATATACCTAAAACCATTGGCGATGCAGATAACGACTGCTGCATCCTCAAGTGCAACGGGTATAGATGATAAGAGGAAAAAATAATGTCAGATAATCGCTTAGATACTTCCCGCGTAATTCGCGCACCAAGAGGCAGCGAAATTACCGCCAAAAACTGGCTAACCGAAGCCGCAAAACGCATGTTAATGAATAACCTAGATCCTGAAGTTGCAGAACACCCGCACGGTTTAGTGGTATACGGCGGAATAGGTCGCGCAGCAAGAAATTGGGAATGCTTTGACAAAATTATCGAAACCCTTGATCGCCTTGAAAATGACGAATCGCTTCTGGTGCAATCGGGTAAGCCAGTAGGCGTATTCAAAACCCATGAAAACGCGCCCCGTGTATTAATTGCAAACTCAAATTTAGTACCACATTGGGCCAACTGGGAACACTTTAACGAGCTAGATAAAAAAGGCTTAATGATGTATGGCCAAATGACCGCAGGCTCGTGGATTTACATTGGCTCGCAAGGCATTGTACAGGGTACATACGAAACCTTTGTCGCAATGGCGAAACAACACTTTGATGGTAATGCAAAAGGCCGCTGGATTTTAACAGGTGGCCTAGGCGGCATGGGTGGCGCTCAACCACTTGCAGGCTCAATGGCTGGCTACTCAATGATTGCGTGTGAAGTAGACGAGTCACGCATCGACTTCCGCTTACGCACAGGCTACGTAGACAAAAAAGCCACCAGTGTTGATGAAGCACTAGCAATGCTAGAAGACGCGAAGCAAAACGGCCAAGCTGTCACCATTGGTTTATTAGCAAACGCAGCCGACGTCTTTGAAGAATTAGTAAGCCGTAACATTACGCCTGACGTAGTGACCGACCAAACCTCAGCACACGATCCATTAAACGGTTACCTACCACAAGACTGGACAATGGAGCATGCCGCAAAGATGCGTGAGTCAGATCCGCAAGCAGTAGTCGCAGCCGCTAAAGCGTCTATGGCGGTACAGGTAAAAGCAACTTTAACAATGCAAGAACGTGGCGCATTCGCGACTGATTATGGTAATAACATTCGCCAAATGGCGTTTGAAGTTGGCGTAGAAAATGCCTTTGATTACCCGGGATTTGTGCCAGCCTATGTGCGCCCACTATTCTGCGAAGGAATCGGTCCATTCCGCTGGGTGGCGCTGTCGGGCGATCCTGAAGACATTTATAAAACAGATGCAAAAGTAAAAGAGTTAATTCCAGACAATCCACATCTACACAATTGGTTAGATATGGCTAAAGAGCGCATTCAATTCCAAGGTTTACCTGCTCGTATTTGTTGGATTGGCTTAAAAGACCGCGCGCGTATCGCTAAAGCATTTAATGACATGGTGGCAAACGGTGAGTTAAAAGCGCCAATCGTTATAGGACGTGATCACTTAGACTCTGGCTCAGTCGCCAGCCCGAACCGTGAAACTGAAAGCATGCAAGATGGTTCTGACGCCGTGTCAGATTGGCCGCTATTAAATGCACTGTTAAATACCGCAGGTGGTGCTACATGGGTGTCATTACATCATGGTGGCGGTGTTGGCATGGGCTTTAGCCAGCATTCTGGCGTGGTTATCGTAGCAGATGGCACTAAAGAAGCTGAACAGCGCTTAGGTCGCGTACTTTGGAACGATCCGGGCACAGGTGTTATGCGTCATGCTGATGCAGGTTATGACATCGCGACAAACTGTGCAGCTGAGCAAGGTTTAGATTTACCTATGCTTGAAGCCAACAATTCAACGGAGAAGTAAAACATGATGGAATTAACATTAACGCCTGGCACGCTTAATTTAGCGCAACTTAAGCGCATTGCTCGCGAGCCAGTCAAGCTGTCACTTGCCAGTGACGCACATACTAAAATTAACCAATCTGCCAATGTTGTTAGCCAAGTTATTGCCGAAGACCGAGTAGTATACGGCATTAATACAGGTTTTGGCCTGTTAGCCAATACGCGCATAGCCAATGAAGAATTAGAGCTGTTGCAACGTTCAATTGTACTTTCGCATGCTGCAGGTACGGGTGAATTAATGAGCGAAGATACCGTGCGTTTAATGATGGTACTAAAGATTAATTCATTATCTCGCGGTTTCTCTGGTATTCGCTTATCAGTGATTGAAGCCCTAATCAGTTTAGTTAATGCTGAAGTATACCCTTGTGTGCCGAAGAAAGGATCGGTTGGTGCGTCTGGTGATTTAGCCCCACTTGCTCATATGTGCGTGCCGCTACTAGGCGAAGGCGAAATGCTCTACCAAGGTAACAAAGTGACCGCTAGTGAAGGCCTGAAAATCGCAGGTTTATCGCCGTTAACTTTAGCACCAAAAGAAGGCTTAGCATTGTTAAATGGTACGCAAGCATCAACCGCGTTTGCATTAGAAGGCTTATTTAAAGCAGAAGACTTATACGCTTCAGGCGTTGTTGTAGGTTCAATGACACTAGAAGCAGCAATGGGCTCACGCGCCCCGTTCGATGCACGTATTCATGACATTCGTGGTCAACAAGGTCAAATTGATGCCGCTGCTGCGTATCGAAATATTTTAGGCGATACATCTGAAATTGGTAATTCGCACTTAAACTGTGAAAAGGTGCAAGACCCATACTCATTACGCTGCCAACCACAAGTAATGGGCGCATGTTTAACGCAAATTCGCAATAGTGCGGATATTCTACTAGCAGAAGCCAATGGTGTAACTGACAACCCATTAGTGTTTTGTGACAACAACGATATTATTTCAGGCGGCAACTTCCATGCTGAACCCGTCGCCATGGCCGCTGATAATTTAGCGCTGGCAATCAGTGAAATTGGTGCATTATCAGAACGTAGAATGGCATTATTAATCGATGCCACACTAAGTAAACTGCCTCCGTTCTTAGTTGAAAATGGCGGTGTCAATTCGGGCTTTATGATTGCTCAAGTAACTTCAGCAGCATTAGCGTCAGAAAATAAATCGCTTGCTCACCCTGCGTCTGTAGATAGTTTACCTACCTCTGCAAACCAAGAAGATCATGTATCTATGGCAACGTTTGCTGCACGCCGCTTAACCGATATGGCTGAGAATACGGTAGGTATTCTTGCGGTAGAATACTTAGCTGCAGCACAAGGACTAGACTTTAGAACACCACTGAAGGCATCTGAAAAAGTAGAACAAGCAAAAGCAATATTGCGTGAAAAGGTAACCTATTACGACAAAGACCGTCATTTCGCGCCAGATATTACTCATGCTGAAAATATTTTAAGAAGTGCGGTATTGAACGAGTTATTACCAAACAATAGTGTATTAAGTTAATTAAATAACTACTAATCACTCTACAAGACACGTGAGGGCCTGTTTGCTAAGCCCTCTCTTTAATCCTCTCCACAAATTGTTTAAACGCGTTAGCGCTGCCTTGAATATTTAACAAGTGAATTTGCTGTTCTTCCAATAAAAATACATACCCCTGTTTTTCTTTTTTATCATAGCTGCTAAATACTTTTATATTGTTTCCAACGGTGGTGTTGCTAACTTGTTCGGCGTTTATTGCTAACGAAGCTGCGGTTTCTTCAGACAAACTGGATAACCATGGTGGGAAGCTCTTTCTTAACGCTGGATAAAATAAGCTATTAACAAAATCATGCTCTATTTCGGTTAAGTCAACTGCGCTATTGAAGCTTTTAGGGTTGATAACCTCATGGGAAAAAGACCAATCACTAAACTTAAATATAAGCATGTTCCCAGTATGCGCTACCACTTTTGGTTCTGAATATGACAAGCTAAGCTTACTTGAAAGGATTAACTCACTTGCAACACACGAGCTAGTAAGCAAAATGGACACCATCAAACTACCAATTATTTGTTTCACTTCGACTCCTAACGACATTAAGAAACAGCAATATAACACAAGTAAAACACTTTAAACCCCTAAGTAACTTCAAGTTGAAGCTGCAACTCAACGCGAATTAATAACTTCAACGAATTAACCGACAAATACTGCCTTTTTAGTGTTCAATTGGGTATTTTGCGCTAAGATGTAGCAATCTAGTCGTATCTATTTAATGTATTAAAAATCAATGCCGTTAAATGGAGTAAGAAGTAATTTTCGATTGAGCAATCCTATATGAAATTAACCATCGCGAATAAAATCATCGCTGGATTTGGTGTCATTATTCTTTTGTTAATGGTACTTAGCGTCGCCTCTTATGTGTCTTTAAAAAATATTGGTACAGCAACACACGACGTGAATGAAACAGCCATGCCTGTTTTAAATAAAAGTAATTTATTGCAAATTAACCTGCTTAAGCTAGCCAAGTTAAGTGCGTTGTCTTTTACCACTGATGCACTCCCTCAAATAAATCAAATGGAAACGGTATACCGTAATACAGCTTCTGCATTTAATGATGAAAGTACAAAATTTAAAGATATGCTAAGTGGCAATCCAGCCTATCTCAAAAAGCTCGATTCCGCATTAACCGAGTATCAAGAATATAACTCTGCCGTTACTCAAATGTTTATGTCAAAAAAGCGTACAATTGATTTAACTGCTGATCTTAATCAAGTACTTGAGGATGCTATCGCCTCGTTGGATGAAGCTGGCGCTTTATTAATGGAGCTGTCGTATATTGAAACTGATAAGCAACAACAATTAGAAATTGTTGCTGGCACCGCGGCGCGTATTGATGGTCAAATTTTTACCTTTATTAATTCTCTAAAAGAAGTTAATGCTGTCACTACCAATGAGCAATTACAAAAGCTTAAAGAAGGCATTGATTTTTCGTATGGTGATATAAGTAATAATATCGACTACCTAAAGCAAAGTGCTGAGGGACTACCAACAAACGGTTTGTTAAAGTCATTTAATGAGGAAATTGCCAAGCTAAACGAGCAAGTTAATGGTAATGATGGGTTACTGTCATTAAAAGCTGAGCATCTAAACGCTGTTCAAAGTACGAAACTCTTACTAGATCGTTCAGAACAAGCTGTTACCGCTGCTATCGAGGCGCTAGACCAACTGCTTCAAAGTGCACAAGCACAAACCGATAATTTACAGCAAACAGTTAACGGCACCATTGAAAACAGCACCTATATTACTATTGGCTTTGGCATTGGCTTACTCATTATCAGCTTATCAATCGCTGGTTTTACCATCAATGCAATGCTGACCCCATTAGCAGCAATCAACAAAGTACTAAAGCACATTGCTAATGGCGACTTAACTAAGCAGTTACAAGTTAAATCTGAAGATGAATTTGGGCAACTCTCACTGAATGTGAATAGAGTAGTGACAGACTTAAGAGGGTTAATCTCTGGTATTTCGGACAAGTCATCAAGCCTCAGTCAATCATCACAAAATACTACTAATGAACTAATCGAAATAACAGACTCCATTGTAACTCAAACCTCGCGCATAGAGAGTGCGACGCAAATTGCTAACAATATGGATGTGGTAGCAGAACAAGCAAATAGCATGGCAATAACCGCTACCACTAAAATGAAAGATGCCAACCAGCAAAGCGAGCTAATTGGTAATATTTCAAATTCAAACACAGCTCGCATTAATGATTTAGCCAATCAATTAGATACTGCAAACGATGTTATCTCACGCGTACAGGAAGAATCTAACAATATAGGTGGCATCATTAATACCATCACGAGTATTGCTGAGCAAACAAACTTATTAGCGCTAAATGCAGCGATTGAGGCAGCCAGAGCGGGCGAACAAGGTCGTGGATTTGCAGTTGTTGCCGACGAAGTACGCTCACTTGCTGGAAGAACGCAACAATCTACAACCGAAATACAGCAAATGATTGAAACGTTACAAACGGAAACCGATGCGGCTGTAACGGCCATTGAGCAAGGTAAAACTGACGCACAAAGTTGTGTGGAACACACTCATGAGCTCACTAATAATCTAGCCACAATACAACAAGCCATCAGCGAAATGTTTGAAATTGGCCATGAAATAGAGTCATCAGCGACCACGCAAAATGGCTACAGCCATGAAATAAAACAGCTATTACGAGAACTCCTCGTCGAAGCTGAACAAAACGTGAAAAAGACAGATGAGAGCCAGCATCACTGTAAAGAAGTGTCTAAACTCGCTGTACGATTACAAGAATCTATCAGCGCGTTTAAAGTGGCGTAAAATATTATAGAGCTACTCTTCAGCAGGGTAATCAATGTAGTAATGGCATCGTTAAAGACAAACGGTGCTTTCACATATATGCTCATGTTGAATGCTCTGTTCACTTGCTGCTGATAACAAGGTAGCACTGTAAGCACTTCACTAACACAACTAGAACATAGCTAGGCCAAATGTTTACTGCTCTAATAGAGCTAATAGGTGAAAAGCAGGCAATAAAAAAGGCTCCCGAAGGAGCCTTTTGCATTTAGTTATTACTAACTAATTATTCTACGATTGTTGCTACAACACCAGCACCAACAGTACGACCACCTTCACGGATTGCGAAGCGTAAACCTTCGTCCATCGCGATTGGGCAGATTAGCTCTACTGTCATCTTGATGTTGTCGCCTGGCATTACCATTTCTACGCCTTCTGGTAACTCGATGTTACCTGTTACGTCAGTTGTACGGAAGTAGAACTGTGGACGGTAGCCTTTGAAGAATGGCGTATGACGACCACCTTCATCTTTCGAAAGTACGTATACTTCTGAAGTGAATTTAGTGTGTGGTTGAATTGTACCTGGCTTCGCTAGTACTTGACCACGTTCTACGTCTTCACGCTTAGTACCACGTAGTAGTGCACCGATGTTCTCACCCGCACGACCTTCGTCTAGTAACTTACGGAACATTTCTACACCAGTACAAGTAGTTGTTGTAGTTTCTTTAATACCTACGATTTCTACTTCGTCACCTGTGTTGATGATACCGCGCTCTACACGACCTGTTACTACTGTACCACGGCCTTGGATTGAGAATACGTCTTCGATAGGCATGATGAATGGCTTATCGATGTCACGCTCTGGCTCTGGGATATAAGTATCTAAGTGCTCTGCAAGCTCAACAATCTTGTCTTCCCACTCTTTTTCGCCTTCAAGCGCTTTAAGAGCTGAACCTTGAATTACTGGTAAGTCATCACCTGGGAATTCGTATTCTGAAAGTAGTTCACGTACTTCCATTTCTACTAATTCTAGTAACTCTTCGTCATCTACCATGTCACATTTGTTCATGAATACGATGATGTAAGGTACACCAACCTGACGTGAAAGTAGGATGTGCTCACGTGTTTGTGGCATTGGGCCGTCTGTCGCCGCTACTACTAAGATAGCGCCGTCCATTTGTGCAGCACCAGTGATCATGTTTTTAACGTAGTCAGCGTGTCCTGGACAGTCAACGTGCGCGTAGTGACGTGATGGAGTGTCATATTCTACGTGTGACGTTGCGATTGTGATACCACGCTCACGCTCTTCTGGAGCGTTATCGATTGATGCGAAGTCTTTTGCTTCACCACCATATACTTTTGCAAGTACGTTAGTGATTGCTGCAGTTAAAGTAGTTTTACCGTGGTCAACGTGACCGATTGTGCCAACGTTAACGTGCGGTTTCGTACGTTCAAACTTTTCTTTTGCCATTTTTCTAATTTCCTATAGAAAGTAAAAAGGTCCGATCGCTGACCGGACCGAACCAAATAATTAATTAATTGAGCGCGCTGCAATTACAGCGTCTGCTACGTTATTTGCCGCTTCAGCGTACTTCGCAAACTGCATCGAATAAGATGCACGCCCTTGAGTGGCAGAACGTAAATCCGTTGCATAACCGAACATTTCAGATAATGGTACTAATGCCTTCACTGACTTTAATCCGCCAGGCGCTTCGTCCATACCTTCGATTATACCGCGACGACGGTTTAAATCGCCCACAACATCACCCATGTTTGCTTCTGGGGTTAGTACTTCAACATCCATCATTGGCTCTAATAACTTAGGTCCTGCTTCTAATGCACCTTTCTTGAAGGCCATAGAGGCAGCAATTTTAAATGCCATTTCTGAGGAGTCTACGTCGTGGAATGAACCGTCATAAAGTGTTGCTTTAATACCAAGTACAGGATATCCCGCTAACACACCGTTAGTCATTTGCTCTTCCACACCCTTACCAACTGCAGGGATATATTCTTTTGGAACAGCGCCACCAACGATTTCATTAACGAATTGGTAATTTTCTTCACTATCAAGTGGTAATGGCTCTAATCGCAGCCATACATGACCGTATTGGCCTCTACCGCCTGATTGACGTACAAACTTGCCTTCAATTTCAATTGGTTTAGTAATGCACTCTCGATAAGCAACTTGAGGCTTACCTACATTACATTCCACTTTGAATTCACGCTTCATACGGTCAACGATAATATCTAAGTGAAGTTCACCCATACCAGATATAATTGTTTGCCCTGATTCTTGATCAGTTTCAACACGGAAAGAAGGGTCTTCTGCTGCTAATTTACCCAGTGCTATTCCCATCTTTTCTTGATCAGGCTTAGAACGTGGCTCAACAGCTACTGAAATAACTGGCTCTGGAAATTCCATTCGCTCAAGTGTAATAACATGATCAGGATCACATAATGTATCACCTGTCGTTACGTCTTTTAAGCCAATGGCTGCTGCAATATCACCGGCACGAACTTCTTTCAGTTCTTGACGATCATTTGAATGCATTTGAACAATACGACCAAAACGCTCTTTCTTTTGCTTAACAGGGTTATAAACTGAATCACCTGTTTTAACTACGCCCGAGTATACCCGGAAGAAAGTAAGCGTCCCAACGAATGGGTCAGTCGCAATTTTAAATGCAAGAGCAGAAAACGGCGCATTGTCATCAGATGGGCGTTCACCTTCCGATTCATTCTTATCATCAAGGATACCCTTGATAGCAGGAACATCTGTTGGCGCTGGCATAAATTCAACAACAGCATCAAGCACTGCTTGAACACCTTTGTTTTTGAATGCTGAACCACATGTACAAATGATAATTTCATTATCAAGGGTACGCTGACGCAATGCTTGTTTAATTTCTTGTTCTGATAGATCACCTTCTTCAAGGTATTTATCCATCAATTCTTCAGAGGCTTCGGCTGCAGCATCTAACAGGTTTTCACGCCATTGTGCAGCCTCATCAGCCATCTCTTCAGGAATATCTTCATAATTGAAGGTCATCCCTTGATCGGCTTCATTCCAGTTAATCGCCTTCATTTTAATAAGGTCGATTACACCCTTAAAGTCATCTTCAGCACCAATTGCCAACTGAATTGGCACTGGGTTAGCTGAAAGACGATCTTTCATTTGCTCGACAACATTTAAGAAACTGGCACCCGTACGGTCCATTTTATTAACGAAAACCATACGTGGGACATGGTATTTTTCCATTTGGCGCCAAACCGTTTCAGTTTGCGGTTGAACGCCAGATGAAGCACACAGCACCAACACTGCACCATCAAGTACACGTAACGAACGCTCTACTTCAATTGTAAAGTCTACGTGTCCTGGTGTGTCTATGATATTCACACGGTGATCTTGGAACTGCGCATCCATACCACGCCAGAAGCAAGTTGTTGCTGCTGACGTAATAGTAATACCACGCTCTTGCTCTTGTTCCATCCAATCCATCGTCGCAGCACCGTCATGTACTTCACCAATCTTATGTGAAAGACCAGTGTAAAAAAGTACACGTTCAGTTGTTGTTGTTTTTCCTGCGTCTACGTGAGCGCAAATACCAATATTACGGTAGCGCTCAATAGGAGTTGTACGAGCCATTGTTTCCTCTTATATCCGGTATTTTTACCAGCTTGGTCAACCGTTGGACTACCAACGGTAATGAGCGAATGCTTTGTTAGCTTCAGCCATTTTGTGAACGTCTTCACGTTTCTTAACAGCTGAACCTTTATTGTCAGCAGCGTCAGAAATTTCGCTAGCTAGACGTAGTGCCATTGATTTTTCACCACGTTTACGAGCAGCGTCGATCAACCAGCGCATTGCTAGTGTGTTACGACGAACAGGACGTACTTCTACCGGAACTTGGTAAGTAGAACCACCAACACGACGAGATTTAACCTCGACTGATGGACGTACGTTGTCTAATGCTTTTTCAAGAATATCCAGGTGTGCTTCACCTGTTTTCTCAGCTGCTACGTCTAGTGCACCATAAATAATTTTTTCTGCTGCAGACTTCTTACCATCTAACATAATTACGTTGATGAATTTAGCAAGAAGTTCTGAATGGAACTTCGGATCAGGAAGTATTTTTCTTTGACCTACTACGCGTCTTCTAGGCATCTTAATCTCTCCGATTTCTTCAGGTATAACCCAAAACTTGTTAAAACAAAATTAGTTGTTTGGCCTTACTAACGGAGAACCGTTAAGCTTTTGGCCTTTTAGCACCGTACTTAGAACGAGCTTGCTTACGATCGTTTACACCAGCACAGTCTAAAGCGCCACGAACGGTATGGAAACGAACACCAGGTAAGTCTTTAACACGACCACCACGAATAAGAACAACACTGTGCTCTTGTAAGTTGTGACCTTCACCACCGATGTAAGAAGTTACTTCAAAACCATTAGTTAGACGAACACGACATACTTTACGTAGTGCTGAGTTCGGCTTCTTAGGAGTTGTTGTGTAAACACGTGTACATACGCCACGCTTCTGTGGACAAGCTTTAAGCGCAGCAGAGTTACTTTTGTAAACTTTGCTTGAACGCGGCTTGCGCACCAATTGGTTAATAGTTGCCATTATAGCTCCTGTTTTTTCTACTCTATAAACGTGAAAAATTCCGCACCCATATTAATGGGTCGCGGAATTTTAATGACCAAAGTTTAACCTGTCAAGTTTAGTTCGATTTTAAACGATAAAATATTAGAATTTTAATGCTTAATCGAGCATTAAGGCATTGATACCAATGCCTTATTACTTAACTACTCACTATCTGCAGATAAATCTGCATTTAGTGCGTCGGCTAAAGCTTGAGATGCTTCTTCAGCTGACACTGACACTTCTTCAACTGGCATGTCACGTTCCATACGCTTACGCTGACGTTCTTGGTGATACGAGTAACCCGTACCAGCAGGAATTAAGCGACCTACGATAACGTTTTCTTTCAAGCCACGAAGTTCATCTGTCTTACCGTTAACGGCTGCTTCTGTAAGAACACGTGTTGTTTCTTGGAATGAAGCCGCAGAAATAAATGACTCAGTTGCAAGTGATGCTTTAGTAATACCCATTAATTGGCGCTCGAAAGTCGCTGGGAATTTACCTTGTGCTTCAAGTTCACGGTTCGCCACTTTAACGCGAGCGTACTCTACTTGTTCACCTGCTAAGAAATCTGTATCGCCTGCATTCACAATGATACATTTACGTAGCATTTGACGAATGATCGTTTCAGCATGCTTATCATTAATCTTTACACCTTGCAGACGGTAAACGTCTTGCACTTCATTAACGATATAGTTAGCGACTTCATGAACACCACGTAAGCGAAGAATATCATGCGGAGACTCTGGGCCTTCAGCAATCACTTCACCTTTTTGTACTGTTTCACCTTCAAACACATTAAGCTGACGCCATTTCGGGATCATTTCTTCATAGTGATCACCTTCTGGTGGGGTAATAACTAAGCGTTTCTTACCTTTAGTCTCTTTACCAAATGAAACCACACCAGAGATTTCAGCTAAAATAGCTGGATCTTTAGGCTTACGCGCTTCAAATAAGTCAGCTACGCGTGGTAGACCACCCGTAATATCACGTGTTTTCGAGCTTTCTTGTGGAATACGTGCTAACACGTCACCAATGTTAACGCTTTGACCATCGCTAATCTCAATCGTCGCGAACGCTGGTAAACGAATTTCTTGTAAAGTTCCATCGTCAGACTCAAGAATTAACTTAGGCTCTTTCGCATTCAGCTTTGCAAGATCTTTAACAACGATACGTGTTAAACCAGTTAACTCATCCATCTGCATTTCAGTATTCGAATCATCAATATCCGAGAAACTTACTTTCGCATCACGCTCCATAATGATTGGATGTGAATGAGGGTCCCAGTTAGCCACTGTTGTATTAGCTTCAACTACCGCGTTATCTTCAACAGCTAATACCGCACCATATGGTAATTTATAACGCTCTTTCTCACGTCCTTGCTCATCTGTAACTGTAATTTCAGTTGAACGAGAAGTAATAACAATTTTGCCATCAGAGTTGATAACAAATTTAGCATTATGAAGCTTAACGGTACCATTGTTCTTAACTTGAACACTGTTCTCTGCTGATGCTCTTGATGCAGCACCACCAATGTGGAATGTACGCATCGTAAGCTGTGTGCCTGGCTCACCGATTGACTGTGCTGCAATTACACCAATTGCTTCACCTTCGTTGATAATGTGGCCACGTGCTAAGTCACGACCATAACATTTTGCACAAACACCGAAATCTGTATCACAAGTAATTACTGAACGAACGAATACTTCGTCAACTGAGTTTGCTTCAAGAACGTCACACAGGTGCTCATCAAGCATAGTGCCTGACTCTACCAACACCTCTTCAGTACCTGGAATACATACATCACCGATAACAACACGACCAAGTACACGTTCACGCAATGGCTCTACAACATCACCACCTTCAATTAAAGGCTTCATGTTGATACCTTTATCAGTACCACAGTCTTGCTCTGTTACCACTAAGTCTTGTGCAACATCAACAAGACGACGTGTTAAGTAACCTGAGTTCGCTGTTTTAAGTGCAGTATCGGCAAGACCTTTACGCGCACCGTGCGTCGAGATGAAGTACTGTAGTACGTTCAGACCTTCACGGAAGTTTGCGGTAATTGGTGTCTCGATGATTGAACCATCTGGTTTTGCCATCAGACCACGCATACCAGCTAACTGACGAATCTGTGCAGCACTACCACGAGCACCAGAGTCGGCCATCATATAGATTGAGTTGAAAGACTTTTGTTCTTCCATCTCACCATCACGATTTTCAACTTGCTCAGTAGATAAGTTATCCATCATTGCTTTTGAAACTTTTTCATTAGCAGTTGACCAAATATCGATAACTTTGTTGTACTTCTCACCTGCAGTTACAAGACCTGACTGGAATTGTTGTTGAATTTCAGAAACTTCTGCTTCTGCTTCTTCAATCAATGTGTATTTCGCATCCGGAATAACCATGTCGTCGATACCTACAGATGCACCCGCTAACATCGCGTAGTGGAAACCTGTATACATGATTTGGTCAGCAAAAATAACTGAGTCTTTTAAGCCTAACTGACGGTAACACGTGTTCAGTAACTTAGAAATTTGCTTTTTACCTAGCGCTTGGTTGATTAATGAGAAATCAAGCCCTTCAGGTAAAATTAGAGACAGAATTGCACGACCAACCGTAGTTTCTACCAGTTCGCCATTGAAACGTACTTTAACGCGAGCATGTAGCTCTGCATTACCAGTACGGTATGCTTTTTCTGCTTCTTTTTGATCTTTAAAGACTAAGCCTTCACCTTTACCATTTACGCGATCACGCGTCATATAATAAAGACCTAATACAACGTCCTGTGAAGGAACGATAATTGGGTCACCATTAGCAGGTGAAAGAATGTTATTTGTCGACATCATTAGCGCACGAGCTTCAAGTTGAGCTTCTAGCGTTAATGGTACGTGCACAGCCATTTGGTCACCATCGAAGTCAGCATTATATGCCGCACATACTAATGGGTGTAAATGAATTGCTTTACCTTCAATCAACGTTGGTTCAAACGCTTGAATACCAAGTCTGTGAAGTGTAGGTGCACGGTTAAGCATTACTGGGTGTTCACGAATTACTTCGTCTAATACATCCCAAACTTCTGGCGCTTCACGTTCTACCAATTTTTTAGCTGCTTTGATAGTCGTTGCTAAACCACGCCCTTCAAGCTTGCCGTAGATAAATGGCTTGAATAACTCTAATGCCATTTTCTTTGGAAGACCACACTGATGCAATTTAAGTGTAGGACCAACGGTAATAACAGAACGGCCTGAGTAGTCTACACGCTTACCAAGTAAGTTCTGGCGGAAACGACCTTGCTTACCTTTGATCATATCGGCAAGTGACTTAAGAGGACGTTTATTTGAACCGGTAATCGCACGACCACGACGACCATTATCCATCAATGCATCAACCGCTTCTTGTAGCATACGCTTTTCATTGCGAACAATGATATCTGGCGCAGCTAAATCTAATAAACGCTTTAAACGGTTATTACGGTTAATTACACGACGGTATAAGTCATTCAGATCCGAAGTAGCAAAACGACCACCATCTAGTGGTACTAATGGACGAAGATCAGGTGGCAGTACAGGTAATACTGTCATGATCATCCACTCAGGGTTATTCCCTGACTGATGGAATGCTTCCATTAGCTTTAAGCGCTTTGTTAACTTCTTGCGTTTTGTCTCAGAGTTAATTGTTGGTAACTCTTCACGCATTTCTTTAATTTGTTGACCAAGATCGATTTCTTTAAGCAAATCAAGGATAGCTTCTGCACCCATTTTTGCTTCAAACTCATCGCCATGCTCTTCAAGCGCATCTAAGTACTCTTCTTCAGTAAGCAGGCTGCTACGCTCTAGCGTAGTCATACCAGGCTCTGTTACAACAAAGCTCTCAAAATAAAGAATACGCTCAATGTCACGTAACGTCATATCTAGCATTAAACCAATACGCGACGGTAATGACTTTAAAAACCAGATATGTGCAACTGGGCTAGCTAGTTCAATGTGACCCATACGGTCACGACGTACTTTAGTTAATGTAACTTCTACGCCACACTTTTCACAGATAACACCACGATGCTTTAAGCGCTTGTATTTACCACAAAGACATTCATAGTCTTTAACTGGACCAAAGATACGAGCACAGAATAAGCCGTCACGCTCTGGCTTGAAGGTACGATAGTTAATCGTCTCTGGTTTTTTAACTTCACCGAATGACCATGAGCGGATCATATCTGGTGATGCAAGACCGATACGGATCATATCGAATTCTTCGGTCTTGTTTTGCTGTTTAAGAAACTTAAGTAAGTCTTTCACCTTCTATCTCCTGTCGGAGTTAAACATTGGGTGCGGCATAACCGTCTTACCCCTCCATTCTTGCCATTTAGTGGAGCGTAAAACGCTCCACTTGAAGAATCGGCTTATTCTTCATCCAACTCAATGTTGATACCCAGTGAGCGGATTTCTTTTAACAATACGTTAAATGATTCCGGCATTCCTGGTTCCATACGATGGTCACCGTCTACAATGTTCTTATACATCTTAGTACGGCCATTCACATCATCGGATTTAACAGTAAGCATTTCTTGTAATGTATATGCAGCACCATATGCTTCTAGTGCCCATACTTCCATCTCACCAAAACGCTGACCACCGAATTGTGCTTTACCACCTAATGGCTGTTGCGTAACCAAGCTATAAGAACCTGTTGAACGCGCATGCATCTTATCATCAACCAAGTGGTTCAGTTTCAGCATGTACATGTAACCAACAGTAACTTTACGCTCGAATGCATTACCTGTACGACCATCATAAAGTGTTACTTGACCGCTACGTGGAATATCACCTAGTTCAAGTAAATCTTTGATTTCGCTTTCTTTAGCGCCATCAAAAACAGGAGTCGCAATTGGTAAGCCTTTACGCAAGTTTTGAGCTAAGCGAATGATTTCGTCATCACTAAACGTGTCAATCTCAACATCTTGACGCGAGTCACCAAGCGAGTATACCTTCTTCAGGAACTCACGAGTTTCAGCAACTTCACGCTGCTCCTTGAGCATTTGGTCAATCTTGTCACCAATTCCACGCGCAGCCATGCCTAAGTGAACTTCTAGTACCTGACCGATGTTCATACGCGATGGTACGCCCAGTGGGTTCAGTACGATATCGACCGTTTCACCTTTTTCATCGTATGGCATGTCTTCAACTGGCTGGATAGTCGAGATAACACCTTTGTTACCGTGACGACCGGCCATTTTGTCACCAGGTTGAATACGACGCTTAACAGCAAGGTATACTTTAACAATTTTAAGTACGCCTGGTGCTAAGTCATCACCTTGAGTGATCTTACGACGTTTAATTTCAAACTTGTTTTCGTACTCAGCTTTTATGTCTTCAAACTGTGCAGCTAACTGCTCTAAATCCATTTGCTGTTGTTCATCAGCAAGGCTTTGAGTGAACATCTTTTCTTTAGATAAACCATTTACTAAAGACTGTTCCATACCCGAAGCTACTAATAGACTGCGAACACGAGCCAAAATACCATCTTCAAGAATCTTAAACTCTTCGTTTAAGTCTTTCTGAGCCTGACGAATTTGCATGTCTTCAATTTCAAGTGCACGCTTATCTTTCTCTACACCATCACGGGTAAATACTTGAACGTCAATAATGGTACCTGATACTGAGTTCGGTACACGTAAAGAACTATCTTTAACGTCTGATGCTTTTTCACCAAAGATTGCACGCAGTAGCTTTTCTTCAGGCGTTAGCTGAGTTTCACCTTTAGGTGTTACTTTACCAACAAGAATGTCACCGCCTTTAACCTCAGCACCTATATAAACGATACCTGACTCATCTAGTTTACCTAGCGCTGATTCACCTACATTAGGGATATCGCAGGTAACTTCCTCAGGACCTAGCTTAGTGTCACGAGCAATACAGCTTAATTCTTGAATATGAATCGTTGTTAAGCGATCTTCTTTAACAACACGCTCAGAAAGTAGGATTGAATCCTCGAAGTTGTAACCATTCCACGGCATAAATGCAACGCGAAGGTTTTGACCAAGAGCAAGTTCACCTAAATCCGTTGATGGACCATCTGCTAATACATCACCACGTTCAATTGGCTCACCAACCATTACTGTTGGCTTCTGATTGATACATGTATTCTGGTTAGAACGTGTGTATTTGGTTAAGTTATAAATATCGATGCCCGCTTCGCCTGGGATCATTTCATCTTCATGAACATTGATCACAATACGAGACGCATCTGCATAATCAACCACACCACCACGTTTAGCAACAACGGTTACACCTGAGTCTTTAGCAACAACCGCTTCCATACCTGTACCTACTAACGGCTTATCTGCACGTAGTGTTGGTACTGCTTGACGTTGCATGTTCGAGCCCATTAATGCACGGTTTGCATCATCGTGCTCTAGGAATGGGATCATTGATGCAGCAATTGATACGATTTGCTGTGGCGAAACATCCATATACTGTACTTGGTCAGAACTAGTAATAGTAGTTTCATTCTTATAACGACAAGGTACCAATTCTTCTGTTAAACGATTATTTTCGTCTAACTCTGCATTGGCCTGTGCGATTACAAACTTACCTTCTTCAATAGCTGAAAGGTAGTCAACTTCATCAGTTACCACACCTTCAATTACTTTACGGTAAGGTGTTTCCAAGAAACCAAACTCATTTGTTCGTGCATAAGACGACAATGAGTTAATTAGACCGATGTTTGGACCTTCAGGCGTTTCGATTGGACATACACGACCATAGTGAGTTGGATGTACGTCACGTACTTCGAAGCCAGCACGCTCACGTGTTAAACCACCCGGACCAAGCGCTGAAATACGACGCTTATGCGTTACTTCAGATAATGGATTGTTTTGATCCATAAATTGAGATAATTGGCTTGAACCGAAGAATTCTTTAATCGCCGCTGAAATTGGTTTAGCGTTGATTAAATCTTGTGGCATTATATTATCAAGATCGCCTAAACTTAGACGCTCTTTAACAGCACGCTCTACGCGTACTAAGCCAACACGGAATTGGTTTTCTGCCATCTCACCTACGCTACGAATGCGTCGGTTACCTAAGTGGTCAATATCATCAACATCACCCTTACCGTTACGAATATCGATAAGTAGCTTCATTACGTCAACAATATCTTGCTTTTCTAGCGTACCAGAACCTGTTAACTCACCTCTGTTTACTCGGCCGTTAAACTTCATACGACCTACTGTCGATAAGTCATAACGATCATCAGAGAAGAATAAGTTTTCGAATAATGCTTCAGCAGCTTCACGTGTTGGTGGCTCACCTGGGCGCATCATGCGATAAATTTCTACTAATGCTTCTAAGCGGTTCGTTGATGAATCTATACGCAATGTTTCAGACATGTACGGACCATTGTCTAATTCATTGGTGTATAGTGTTTCAACTTTATGGTGACCCGCTTGTGCTAACTCAGCCATTATTTCTAAAGAAAGTAATGAGTTAGCTTCTGCGATAATCTCGCCAGTGCTTTCATTAACATAGTTCTTCGCAAGAACACGGTCAATGATGTACTCATGTGGTACTTCTAACGAATTAATACCAAGCTTTTCAAGTTGCTTAATATGACGTGCAGTAATTCTGCGACCTGCTTCTGCTATAACTTGACCATCATTATCTTTGATATCAAAGTTAGCTGTATCACCACGTAAGCGAGATGGCACTAGTTCCATCATCAACTTTCCGTCTTTTATTTCAAAAGACGTTGTTTCAAAGAACATTGCTAGAATTTCTTCAGTAGTAAATTCTAGTGCACGTAAAATGATAGAAGCTGGTAATTTGCGACGACGGTCAATACGTACGAATACGTTATCTTTTGCATCAAATTCAAAGTCTAACCAAGATCCGCGATATGGAATTACACGCGCGTTGTAAAGTACTTTACCTGACGAGTGTGATTTACCTTTATCGTGATCGAAGAAAACACCTGGCGAACGGTGCAATTGAGAAACAATAACTCGCTCTGTACCATTAATAACAAACGTACCAGTATCTGTCATTAACGGAAGCTCACCCATGTAAACTTCTTGTTCTTTAATATCTTTTACGGTGCCTGGTGCTGATTCTTTATCATAAAGAACCAAACGTAGCTTCACACGAAGTGGAGCCGAATATGTTACGCCACGAATTTGACATTCTTTAACATCAAATACAGGCTCACCGATACGGTAACTCACAAATTGTAATTCTGAATTACCAGAATAACTTTTAATTGGGAATACAGAACGGAATGCTGCTTCAAGACCGTATTCGCCTTCTGGATCTGCCTCAATGAATTTTTTGAATGACTCAAGCTGGATTTGTAGTAAATATGGTACGTCCAGCACTTGAGGGCGCTTTCCAAAGTCCTTACGGATACGTTTCTTTTCAGAATAAGAGTAAGCCATGGGGTTCCTCAGCCGATTTAAGACCCTATCTACCCAAAATATTGGGTAGCGCGTTTGGCATCAATGCCAAAGAAAATTTTATCTATTTTCAATGCGATGTGGAAGAGTGTAGCCTAAAGTTTAAGCAACTTCCTACAGCGCAAAAAGGCCGGTGGTTAAAAAACCACCAGCCTTTGTTAATCTAACAGGTGTTAGATTATTTGATCTCAACAGTAGCACCAGCTTCTTCAAGATCTTTCTTAAGAGCTTCAGCTTCTTCTTTAGAGATACCTTCTTTAAGAGGAGCAGGTGCGCCATCAACAACACCTTTAGCTTCTTTAAGGCCAAGACCTGTAGCGCCACGTACTGCTTTGATAACAGCAACTTTGTTACCGCCAACGCTAGCAAGGATTACGTCAAATTCAGTTTGCTCTTCTGCAGCGTCACCGCCAGCAGCTGGACCAGCAACAACAGCAGCAGCTGCAGTTACGCCGAATTTTTCTTCCATTGCTTCTACAAGTTCAACAACTTCCATTACTGACATTTCAGCAATAGCGTCTAAGATTTGGTCTTTAGTTACAGACATTTCTATCATTCCTAATTATGTGGTATGTGTTAAAACGGTATACATACCAGATTATACTTTTAGCAAATAAAACAGCTATTAAACTTAAGCTGCTTGCTCTTCTTTCTGTTCGCGAACTGCTGCAATCGTACGAACAAGTTTGCCCGCAGATGCTTCTTTCATTGCGCTCATTAAACGTGCAACTGCTTCGTCGTAAGTTGGTAGTGTTGCTAACAACTCTACATCTACAACGTTGCCTTCATATGCTGCTGTCTTAAGCTCAAATTCTGCATTCTTTTTCGCGAAATCTTTAAAGATACGCGCTGCAGCACCTGGGTGCTCAGACGAGAACGCAATAAGCGTAGGACCAACAAATGATTCAGTAAGGCACTCAAAATCAGTACCTTCAACTGCGCGACGTGCTAAAGTGTTGCGAACAACCTTCATCCACACGCCATTTTCACGCGCTTCTTTACGAAGAGCAGTGATTGCGCCAACAGTTACACCACGAGAATCTGCAACTACTGCAGACTGAGCGCCTTTGGCAGCTTCTTGGACTTCAGCAACAATCGCTTTTTTGCCATCAAGATTTAATGCCATTTGCTTAACTCCTGGTTATTATCAGAGCAATGCTCTGGTTTACTTATACTTAAATACATAGTATCTAAGCGACTTTTTCGGTGAAAAGCCAGAAGCGTTTAGGAATTCTTCTGAGGTTATCACCATCTACGCAGGCAAATATTAAGCTTTGAGTAATAAAACACCCAATAACACCTACGGTCTTGGATGGAAGCTTACCCATTAAGAATAAGCTTCAACCCGAATACGTAAAAAAGGGGCAAGATTATAGATTAATTTTCACCCCTTGTAAACGTTTAAGCTTGAGTATTTAATGTACCCTGATCAACTGCAACGCCAGCACCCATTGTTGTAGAGATGCTAACTTTCTTAAGGTAAGTACCTTTAGCAGATGAAGGCTTAGCCTTTTTCAGTGCAGCAATTAATGCTTCAAGGTTTTCTTGAAGTTGCTCTGCACCGAAATCAACCTTACCAATAGTTGTATGGATGATACCGTTTTTATCATTACGGTAGCGAACCTGACCCGCTTTCGCGTTTTTAACAGCTTCTGCAACATTAGGTGTTACAGTACCTGTTTTAGGGTTAGGCATTAGGCCACGTGGACCTAGAATTTGACCAAGTTGGCCAACAACGCGCATTGCATCTGGAGAAGCAACTACTACGTCAAAATCCATCTCGCCAGCTTTCACTTTTTCAGCAAGATCTTCCATACCAACTAGATCAGCACCAGCTTCTTTAGCTGCGTCTGCGTTTGCACCTTGAGTGAACACAGCAACGCGAACGTCACGGCCAGTACCGTGTGGTAGTACAGTTGCACCACGAACGTTTTGGTCTGATTTACGTGCATCAATACCAAGATTGATTGCAGCATCAACACTTTCTACAAATTTAGCAGTCGCTAATTCTTTTAAAAGAGTGATAGCTTCATTGAATTCGTATTCTTTAGTCACATCAACTTTTTCACGAATTGTGCGCATACGCTTAGTAAGTTTAGCCATCAATTAGCCCTCCACATTTAGGCCCATCGCACGAGCAGAGCCGGCGATAGTACGAACAGCAGCGTCTAAGTCAGCAGCTGTTAAATCAGGTTCTTTAGTCTTAACGATCTCTTCAAGTTGAGCACGTGTTACTGTGCCTACTTTCTCAGTGTTAGGACGGCCAGAGCCAGACTTGATACCAGCAGCCTTCTTAAGAAGGTAAGATGCTGGAGGAGTCTTCATTTCGAATGTGAACGAGCGGTCACCGTATACAGAGATAATTACTGGAACTGGTGCGCCTTTTTCGATGCCATCTGTACGTGCGTTAAATGCTTTACAGAATTCCATGATATTTACACCATGTTGACCTAGTGCAGGACCAACTGGTGGACTCGGATTTGCCATACCAGCTGCAACTTGCAGCTTGATTAGCGCTTCGACTTTTTTAGCCATTGCTTTTCCTCAGTTAATGGGTCAATGTCTCGTAATCACCGAACAGAGTACGGCAGATTACTCAAACGACTTCCCGTTGAATGAACATATAAGCATGAAAAAAATACAGCTTATAGCCTTTTAAACACAAAAAGGCCGCACATTGTAAAGCAATGCACGGCCTTGTTCAAGAATTAAACGATTAAATTTTATTTATCTTTTTCGATTTGACCGAACTCTAAATCAACTGGCGTTGAACGGCCAAAGATTAAGACTGATACTTTTACGCGGCTTTTTTCGTAATCAACTTCTTCAACCACGCCATTAAAGTCAGCAAATGGACCGTCAACAACACGTACCACTTCACCCGGCTCAAACAATGTTTTAGGCTTAGGCTTATCAACACTTTCTTGTAAACGATTCAATATTGCATCTGCTTCACGCTGAGAAATAGGTGCTGGACGCTCTGCTGTACCGCCGATGAAGCCAAGTACACGTGGCACACTTTTTACTAAGTGCCAAGATTCGTCATCCATTACCATTTGTACAAGTACATAGCCTGGGAAAAACTTGCGTTCTGAACGACGTTTTTGGCCAGCGCGCATTTCTACAACTTCTTCGGTAGGTACTAAAATCTCACCGAACTTGTCTTCCATTGTATGTAGCTTAATGTACTCTTGTAGCGACGTTGCTACACGGTTTTCATAGCCAGAGAATGCTTGTACAACGTACCAACGTAACTTATCAGACATGAATTAAATCTCCAACGAAGTTAAATAGCCAACAACTTTAAATAATATCGAGTCAAGACCCCATAATAATAGAGCCATTATCGCTGTTGCTATCATAATAATAAAAGTAGTATGCATTGTTTCTTGACGCGTTGGCCAAACCACTTTGCGCACTTCGATTCTAGCTTCTTTAGAAAAAGCAAGGAACTGACGCCCTTTCTCTGTCTGACCAGCAATTAAACCCGCTACAACTATAGCCAACACAACTGCAATGGCTCTCACCAGTACTGACATGTCGTCTAACATGTAGTTACCTACTACAGCACCAGCCAATATAGTAAATACCAAAACCCATTTGATTGAGTTCATTGCGCCAGACTGGCTTTCAACATTCGCGCTCATATTCTATACCTTTTTAAAACACGATTTTTAACATGGTCTTCATGACCCTAATCTATTTTGCAAAATGCTGTATTAACGATTTTGCAAAATAGATTAAATGGCAGGGGTGGCAGGACTCGAACCCGCAACCATCGGTTTTGGAGACCGCTGTTCTACCAATTGGAACTACACCCCTAACGATTTTTATGTACACTTTCTCTGCGAATTTAGAAATTTTTGGGAAGTTATTTCAGCGTAAGCATAAGAAGTGAGTTGCGTATTATACGTTGTCATCAACAGAACACAACCACTATTTAACTTACAATATTTATGTCGCATTTGAATAATAAATAACAGCGTATACACTTAATTACAGCAAGTCTGTGCATGTAATACTAATAATGACTAATCGAATTTTTGTGCCCATTCGTAGTGGGTTGATGGTAATGGCTGTAAAAATGCTTATTTTTCAGCTGAAACGTTTATTATTCCCACTTTGGTTATTATTTGCTATTTTGCTTGCTAACCCCATTCATGCGTATTCAAACAACTTACCCCATACAAGCATTGAACAATATTCAGTTAATACTTCTATTAGCCAATTAGAAATCAGCGTGTTCTCTGATCATGATGCATTTTTATCAAACTCTGGCCCGTATTATCTTGGGTGGGCAATCCTAAACGAAGCGGCTGTTATTGCAAAAATAAAGCTTGTTCCAGCTCATAACTCTTGGACTCGGTCACTCACTCGATTAAAGTCAGGCTCATTGGCAAGCGTATATGGTGCAATTTATACTGAAGAACGTGCTAAGTGGGCAATGTTTTCTTTACCTCTGTCGTCAGACTCTATTCACATTTTCGCTCACAATACTAATGCATCAAATGTGTTGGCAGATATTGACTTAGTTAACAGTGTAGTGGGTGTTGCCAAGGACTCTGTTCAATCTCATTATGCAAAACAGCTAGGTTTTCAGAATATCTATGATACTGCAGACGCATTAACATTGTTCAAAATGCTACGTGCTCAACGCATTGATTACCTTATTTTTTCACATTCTTCAGCAATCATCTATTGTAAAAATGAGCAAAGCCCTGTTGCCAAAGTAGCATTTGCAGATGATAAACAGCCCACAATGAAACCAATCAGCCCGAGCTCACATGGCCATACGAGCTTACTAGTACACACTAAAAGTAGAGTAGATAGAGATCAGTCGTGTTTAAAAAAAGTAGGCCAACCCTTAGTCGTTAATGGCATACATGTGATCAGCCGCCGCGACAACCTTGATACGATTAAGCTCATAAAAAAGCTCGATAACGCAATACAGAAAATGCACGTTAACAAACGCATTAAATCGCTGTACAAGCAATTTGGTTATAGCGAGAATGAATATAAATCTTGGCTGTCTATTTATAATCGAGCGATGAGAAGTAACGACAATAAAAGCGCCCCACTATTGCCTTAACCTTCAATTACATGTGATCTCACTGAGTATTATTTTCATACTAGCCGTCAATAATTCAAATAACGAGCTCGCCATTTACCTGTTTATCTTTGGATAAATTAGGTGGACATCAACTGCATAACATATGAAAATCATGCTCATTATAATCTGCCAAGAATAACGACGGCAGCGTACATACAAAAGATTCGTTTGTATTCGCTACAAACTGATTAACGGATTTAAAAGGTTTTACTTATTATGTTAAATATCGCTAATACCATCGCTACTGAATTAACGGTTAATACTAATCAGGTTTCAGCAGCAATGAAGCTTCTTGATGAAGGTGCAACCGTGCCATTTATCGCTCGTTACAGAAAAGAAGTAACAGGTGGATTAGACGACACTCAACTACGTTCACTTGAATCGCGTCTTACCTATTTACGCGAACTTGAAGATAGACGCCAAGTTATTTTAAAAACAATCAGAGACCAAGACAAACTGTCATCAGAGTTAGAGCAAGATATTTTAAATGCGGAAAGTAAAACACTACTTGAAGACTTATATTTACCCTACAAACCTAAACGCAGAACCAAAGGACAAATTGCGATTGAAGCTGGCTTAGCACCACTTGCGGATGCATTATGGCAAAATAGAGAGCTCAACCCTGAAGCCACGGCACGCGAGTATGTTAGCAATGATAAAGGTATTCACTCTGAAAAAGACGCATTAGAAGGTGCTAAATATATTCTAATGGAGCGCTTCGCTGAAGATGCAAAGCTACTAGAAACTATTCGTCGTTATCTAAAAAAAGAAGCGGTACTAGAAAGCACGGTAATGAAAGGCAAAGAAAAAGAAGGTGCCAAATATCGTGATTATTTCGACTATGCTGAGAAAATTAGTAAAATACCGTCTCATCGCGCGTTAGCACTATTTCGTGGCCGTAATGAATCCGTATTGCAACTCACACTAAATGCAGATCCTAACCAAGAAAAACCCATTCAACACTCCCATTGCGAATCACTGATCACTGACTATTTTGATCTTAGACTTTCTAGTAAGCCGGCAGACAAATGGCTCAATCAAGTAATTCAATGGACTTGGAAAGTAAAAATCGCTATGCACTTAGAAAGTGAGCTACTTAGCGAGTTAAGAGAACGCGCTGAACAAGGTGCCATTAAAGTATTTGCTGAAAACTTAAAAGATTTATTGATGGCAGCACCAGCAGGCCCTAAGGCAACACTAGGTTTAGATCCTGGGCTACGAACAGGAACCAAAGTCGCGATTGTTGATGCAACAGGTAAGCTTGTCGCCACCACAACAATTTATCCACACGCGCCACAAAATCAATGGGATAAATCGGTTCGTACTATTGTTAATTTAGTAAAACAACACAAAGTAGAGCTAATAGCGATTGGTAACGGAACAGCGTCACGGGAAACTGATAAATTCGCTGCTGAAGTCATTAAAGCAAGCGAATTGGATAATATCAGTAAAATCATGGTCAGCGAAGCTGGCGCTTCAGTATATTCAGCATCAGAGCTTGCAGCGCTAGAGTTCCCTGAACTGGATGTATCGTTACGTGGTGCAGTGTCTATTGCCAGACGCCTGCAAGATCCACTGGCTGAGCTGGTAAAAATTGAGCCTAAGGCAATAGGCGTAGGCCAGTACCAACACGATGTAAGCCAAAGTGCACTAGCGAAAAGCCTTGATGCAGTTGTAGAAGACTGTGTAAATAATGTTGGTGTTGACTTAAATATGGCATCCGTACCACTGTTAACTCGGGTATCTGGCTTAAACAAAACATTAGCGCAAAATATTGTTAATTATCGAGATGAGCACGGTAGATTTAATAATCGTAAAGAACTAAAAAAAGTGACCCGCTTAGGGCCAAAAGCGTTTGAGCAGTGTGCTGGTTTCTTACGGATTGCAGGTGGTGATAACCCACTTGATGCATCTAGTGTTCATCCAGAAGCATATCCACTCGTCAACGCTATTTTAACGCGTACCCATAACGAGGTGTCTGCATTAATAGGCAATAGCGATTTACTAAACTCAGTTAATGCCAGCGACTATGTCGACGAGCAGTTCGGCTTGCCTACTATTAACGACATTTTAAGCGAGCTGGACAAGCCGGGCCGAGATCCTAGGCCTGAATTCAAAACAGCAAGTTTTAAAGAAGGTGTCGAAACCGTTTCAGATCTAACACCCGGCATGATCTTAGAAGGCGTGGTGAGCAATGTAACCAATTTCGGTGCATTTGTTGACGTGGGTGTCCACCAAGATGGTTTAGTGCACATCTCATCGTTAACCGATAAGTTTGTATCTGATCCGCGAGATGTCGTAAAAGCTGGCGATATAGTAAAAGTCAAAGTGATGGAAGTGGATGTAGAACGCAAACGCATCAGCTTTACAATGCGACTAGATGAACAACCGCAAGCAGCAAATAACAAAGACAATCAGCGTGGCACCGGTAAAAAGCAGGATGGTAAACCTGCTCACACTCAAGCCAATAAAGGAAAACAGAATAACGCTTCCGCTAAAGGTAAATCAAAGCCTGCAGCTAATGCAGCAATGAGTGATGCTTTTGCCGCTGCATTTGCAAAAACAAAAAACTAGTCCGACATGATAAACGGTGCAGTGTTGACGCAAGCGCAGGCATGGAAAACTGCGCTTGCTCACCTCTGCAGTCGACTCTTTGCAATCGATTTTTTACAATCGACTCTCTGCAATCGAATAAAGTGACCGACTCATAAGTTATTCTGACAATAAGTGAAATAGAATAAACGCGACAAGACCAGTGCGCTAGCCGACGAGTTGGCTGAACTGGTTGTTGTTAGCTGGCGACGTAGCCGCTTGATAAAAGTTTTGAATACGGGCTGCGCGTTCATTAATTTCAGCAGCACGGTCAAATTGTAACGGTGGTGGCGCGGTTGCTTGCTCAGCGATATTTAGCTGAGCCACATACCTTTGCACAATGTCTACAGGGGCTGATAACCCTAACTCTGAATGCTCTTGCAGTTCTAGTCTGTCATCATCGCTCAGCTCAATGGCGTCAGGCAGTTTTTGTAACAAGGTGCCAGCATCAACATCAAACGGAGACTCAATCGCTTGTTGAAAAAAAGCAGTATCTTCGGGCGCAACGCTTAACGTGTTATCAACCTCGTCGGTTTCATTTAATTCAGTCGCTTTTTCTTTTTGCTCACTTAACGCTTCAGCATTCTCTCGAAGCAAGTCTGCGCGGGCAGCATTGAGTTCTTGCGTCGCTTGCGCAGCCACTGAGCGATCTTGAGAAGAAGGCTCAGCTGGCGCTAATGCCGCTGCACGCACCGTTTCCATTTTTTCTATGGTTGCTCTCGCATCATCAGGTACAGGTGCCGTATCAATCGATACTTCTCCACTCACCGCATATTTTGCACCATCAGGACCAGTCTCATATTCATAGGAAGGCGCGCCTGCATAACTACCGCCAATAGCGGCATGCGCCTGCTCATGAGCTTTCACTTCCGCATCTCGTTGCTTAAGTTCTTGAACTTGCTTTAACTCAAGCTCTTGCTCGCGCCTTTCAGCGTCTGATTGAGCGTCTTCGGTACTGCCATTTGCATCTTGATTTTCACCTGACGTATCACCTGACGTGTCACCTGATTGGGAAGAATCTGAACCTGACGCGTCATTTTGAGAAGAGTCTTGGGAAGGCTCTTGCTGAGAAGAATCTTGATCTGGATTTTTTTCTCGCTCATGAATTTCATCTTTATCAGACTTGTCATTACTTGGAAATTCATAAACTGGAGATTGGACTAAGGCAGATTGAGATTTGGCACGGTCAGACTCTGCACCCACGCCCTTTTCAGCGTTACCTGCCGCCATCTCTTCTGTTTTAACAATAAGCTGACGCGCATCGCTATCCCGCTTCGCAGCCTCTGTTGCGGGATTAGCGTTACTCATTGGTATATGAGTTGGATATGGCGTCGCAATATTCATAGAATTAACACTCTATACTCTTACATCAATGATAGTACCCAGTACATCATCTGCGGTTTCAATGGTTTTTGCATTCACTTCTGCATTTCGTTGCTCAACCCGCAATTGCACTAATGAATCTGTAAAATCTGGCGCCGTTGGTGTGGTCGGTTGGTTAACAGCATCGTCTGCAACCTCAAGCGCTTGTTGATCACGTGCATTTCCAACTGATGTATCTTGTAGGTTTTGGATCTCACGCTCTTGTGCAGCTCGTCGATTAATATTTAAAGCTACATCTTTAAGCCCATCAGAGGCGCGTGAGAAACCTTGCACTCCTGAATTGAATGCTGAGTTTATACTGGCAAAGTTATCTGTCATGGCTACCTCCCGAAAGTTACAATAGCACTGTATAATTATTAACCATTCAGAAGTAAAAATAAAGCTTTTAGCGTATTTGTAATAGCGTTAGCCTCAAATAAAGCACGCGCTCTGCTTGATTTCGTAACCAAAACCAAGCTACTTAATTGAAATAATTATTAATTTTCAAACATATCAAAAAAGTGCGATAAAAACGCTTCTTTATGAGAAACAAACGGGGCATGTGAGGCTTTTTCAATAATGGCTAAGTGTGAAAAGCACGATTGCCCAGCTAATGCCTGCACACTTGCATACGGCACCAAACTGTCTAATTTGCCAAAAATCCCTTTTATCGGGATTTCAATAGACTTTAGCTGATCTCTTAAATCTGTATCTTGTAAAATATCCAAGCCTGCATATAACGCCTGTGAAGACGGCGCAGGCATAGTTGATAGCTGTGCTTTTAACTGTTTAATGTCACTACGGGCATTTTCAGCCCCCATTGCTTGAATGGCTAAAAATCGAGCTATCGTTTGTTCAATATTTTTAGCTAATTCGGCAGCAAACTGGGTAAGTACCGAGGGCTTGATACCTCGCCAATTATCTGTTTCAACAAAGCGTGGAGAGCTTGCAATCAAGCCTATGGCCTTATATCGCTTTGGCGCTAAGATTGCCATTTTCAGTGCAACCAAACCACCCAAAGACCACCCACAAACAATGGCATTATCTGGTACTTGTTCTGCAACTACGTTAGCTAGTGACTCTAAATCATACTCTGCTATTGATTGCTGAACCTGATTGCCGAAGCCGGGTAAATCAATTAAAAGTAAGTCGAATTTTTCAGCCAGCTCAGGTTCAATCGAGCTAAACACTTTATGGTTTACTCCCCAGCCATGAATCAAGGCTAGTGTAGGCTTTGCTTTACTTTGTTGCTGATATTGCGATATAACCATTACACTCACGCTTACTCAAATAAGAACAGACATCGGTTTGCACTAATTGCACTAATCGCACTAACAGTGTTAACCACAGGTATTAATTGAAGCCGTGATCATACGTTTCGCAAAAGGAATTGCAATGTTTAGTGATATTAAAAGCGCACTCAGCAACACGCTCTATAAAAAAGCACAACAAACTTTAAGCACATCATTTTCAAGCCGATGCTTTGTGTGTCAAATGCCATTGGATGAATGGAGCCATGTAAAAGGGCTTTGCCAATGTTGTTATAAAGACTTACCCAGCTACCATGAACGCACAGGCTGCTTATTAAATTACTACGATATAAGAGCAGGTTTGAATCGCCCAAATTGGCAACATCAGCTTGCGCTTGCGGAATATAAATGGCCTTTTAATCAACTGATATCTCAATTTAAATATCAAAACCATTACGCTAGTGGCACGTTACTGACCACTTTATTGAAAGAAAAGATCCAGCTTGAGTTACAGCAACAGCCCCACTTAAAACCAGATGTATTAATTCCTGTACCACTACACCCTATCAAATACCTCTGGCGAGGATTTAATCAAGCGCAGCTGATTAGTGAACAACTAAGTGCTTCATTAACAATAACGCAGGATGTCACTAGCCTAAAGCGAACACGTTTGCGCTTAGCACAAGCAGGTAAAACACGTATCGCCCGCCTTAAAAAGGACATAAATACATTTAAATTTACCCCGAAATGCGCCAACGCAAATTACCAGCATGTTGCGGTGATTGATGATGTAATCACAACAGGGGCTACCGCACAGCAAATCACCCGAGTGTTGCATCAAGCAGGCGTAAAAACCGTATCGATATGGACACTTGCAATTACGCCAGCCTAATACGCTAAATTACCTACTCTGCTTTGGTTGAATAAACCTTAGAGAAAAAGAGTGCGTTGCTAAAAATACGGCTCGTGCCGTACCAAAAGCCTCTGAAGTTAACATTATCAGTACTTGCAATCACTCTGCCTTTACCGTGGTTATGCGCAATCAAAGTTACACCTTTAGCAATTTGCTCTACATTTCTGGCAGCAGAGAATCCAGCAAGTAAAGGCTTCTCAGTATACTTAGCTACTGTCGTAAACGGTGCTTTAGCAGGCATTAGTAGCATGGTGCTATTTTTAAATACGGGTAATTCAGCATGGCTGTAACCAAATGCAAGCGGATGCGTCAAGTCTAATTCAGTTTTGTAAATGGCCCCTGCAATGCGTTGCTGCCCTTGCAGCGCTTCTCTTTCACCATAGGTTAGGTTAGCGGTTTCAAATCGGTCAGCCATCTCTTTCTTAGATAAATAGCTTGTTTTTAATAGCTTATTGTCAACTAACCACGCTGCACCTGATTTTTGGCCAAAAATGGTGCCGCCCTGCTTCACCCATGCCGTAATGTTTTCAATTGCCGACTTGGATAGCTGATCATAGTTTCCTTGTGCCATCACAATATGAGAGTAACGTGATAAATCAAGCTTTGCGATACGGTTTGCTTCAACAATAGTTGGAGCAATGGCTAAATATCTATCCATGTAGTACCACATTTCGCCAACTTCATATTGGCTTACACCTTTCCCGCCAATAATCAGTACCTTAGGCAGCGCTACTGGGTACATTGAGCGGCTACCCAAATCTGCACCTATTGGCGTTAAACCAGATTTTATCGGCAATAATGTTAATGCTGTTTGTTGTTCAATTTTGGTTAACTTTGCTCGCCAATCTGGCTGGGTTTGTACGCCTTTAGCAAATAAAATCGTGCCTCTGGCAAAACTGTGTTGCCCTTGTTGTGTAATCGCATTAAATGGCTCGCTCGATACTTTTGCAATGATGCCAGCCTGTAATGCCAAGCTTAAAAACTTTGGTGCAAGGTAGTCATCCCAAGGTAATCCATACGCATAGTAGTCAGATTGTTCATTCAACGTGGCACTTACGTTAGCTAATTTTGGCGTTTCAACTTGCCAAGCTTGCTCGCGTGTTTTTAAACCCCAGCTGCGTTTTACTGGTTTAAATTCAATGTTGTAAGCATACGGCAGTGTCCACGCCGACACGTCATAAAATGTATTATCCTGAAATTGTTTTTGTGTGCTAAAAATCGCTTTAATTAAGCGGTATTGGGGCTGTGCTAGTGGCACAAAATAACTATAGTCTTTGCCATAGTTTTGGTTATCTAAGGTCAGATCTTTTGTTAATTGGTAGGCTTCAATTTGATGGCGCTTCAGAGTTGTTAATAAGGCATTTAAGCGAAAACTGTCATGCTTTTCAGAAAGCAAATAACCGTTTAATGGGTCGTCAGAAGCTTGTTTGTCAACATTTGAGTAAAAATCTGCTTGATAATCCAGCAGTGGCTTTTTATTAATTAACGCGCCTTGAAAGGTTGAAAGTGACGCCGTTACTTGATTTTTAATTGCCTGCTCAAACGTAACCACGCCATTGATAGATTCTTGTATTTTCCCTCGACTACTGCCTTGCTCAAATAAAATACCTAATGAACCATTAATATCTGGATAAGTAGAGCCTTTTCCATAATAAAAGTCATCAAAACTTTCTTGAGTAAAATAAAGCTGACCTTGTTGATCAAAAGCTTGAGCATGAAATGCAGCTAATGATTTAGTTAATTCGGTATTTTTCACTGGCGTTAACGGGTGAGTACGTGTGGCGATGCCCGGCTGGAAAAAATAGGTGCTATCAGTTCCCATTTCATGAAAATCGGTTAACACATTGGGTTTCCATAAATGAAATTGCTCAATTCGAGCAATTGATTCAGGGTGCTGTAGTAATAGCCAGTCACGATTAAGGTCAAACCAAAAATGATTTGTTCGCCCCGTTGGCCAGTCTTGAATATGTTCACGGTGTGCCGGATCAGCACTCGCTACTGAACCTCGGTGCATGTTACTCCACATTGCGAAGCGGTCTAACCCATCGGGGTTTAAACTTGGATCCAATAACACCACGCTGTTGTTGAGTAATCGATTAACGTGCTCGCCTTGCGCCGCCGCTAAATAGTAAGCCACCGCTAATGCCGCATTGCTACCGCTCGACTCGTCACCATGAACGCTATAGCCCATCCATAACACCATAACATCTGATGCTTGCGCAGGTTGCCCCGTTGCGAGTTTTTCGATGTGTTGCTGCCTAATTGCTTCCAATTTTGGTTGCATATCAGCAGCAGAAAATTGCATTAACACCAAATCACGCAATTCATGTGTTTGACCAATTTTCTTAATGCTTACTCGGGAACTGGTATCGGCCAACGTTTGCATATAGCGTAATACTTGATCATGTCGTAAATAATGATCCCCTAGCTCAAACCCCAATACTTGTTCTGGCGTAGGAATTTTAGGATCATACTTTACTTTATCGGGTAAATAATCTTGTACAGGAGCAGCCATAACACTATTAGATAACGTTGTTAACCAACTACTTATTACCAATGCCAACACAAAGAAAACATAACCGCGCATAAAAAGCCTACTGATTTATTTGGAATTTAATTTTAGAACTGTTTAAGAGGGTGAGTTTTTCACTAACAACTGACCCTAGCTAATTATGACCTAGCTGATGAACTTTTTAAACACGATACTGGCACTTGCCTAAAACAAGGAGTATCATTAACAAATTCCCGAGTAATTTAGTCAGATATTATTTACGTTATGATTAATATTTCCGAAACTGCCCAAGCGCATTTTAAAAACCTTCTTTCTCAACAAGAAGAAGGTACCAACATTCGTGTTTTTGTTGTTAACCCTGGTACTCCGCAAGCTGAGTGTGGCGTATCTTACTGCCCTGCCGATGCTGTTGAAGAAACAGATCTAACGTTTAATTACAATGGATTTGATGCTGTTGTCGATGAAGAAAGCAGCCCGTTTCTAGCAGACGCTGAGATAGATTTCCAAACTGACCAAATGGGCTCTCAGCTCACGTTAAAAGCTCCTAACGCTAAAATGCGTAAAGTGGATGACAACGCGCCATTAATGGAGCGCGTGCAGTATGTGATTGAGTCTGAAATAAATCCGCAACTTGCTAACCATGGTGGTAATGTAAGAGTAACCGAAATTACTGACGATAAGATTGCTATTTTACAATTTGGTGGTGGTTGCAACGGTTGTAGTATGGTTGATGTAACACTTAAAGAAGGCATTGAAAAAGAATTACTTCAACGCTTTGAAAGTGAACTAAGTGGCGTGAAAGACGTAACTGAGCACCAAGCAGGTGAGCATTCTTACTATTAATTTACACACGCGCTAGATTAAATATAAAGGAGCGGTACGCTCCTTTTTTGTATCTGTTTGTTGATAATATACTGAGCATGAAAAATACCGCCGTTTTTATATTTTTATTAAAGCAACTAAACCGACTTGGACGTAACCCCAAAAAAAGCCTACGAATATTCTTAACTGGCTTAGCATTATTTTTAGTTGCGGTAGGCTTTATTGCATTAGGATATTATCAATCACACTGGTATCAGATTATTGGCTTAGTTATTTTAGGCTTCGCCATTATTGTGTGTGCGCTTGGCTATATCGGTATTTTGGCAAATCGTTTAGCAAAATTCTGGCAGCGTTAACAAAGATACGTTGACCTAATATTATTTAACTATGAGCTATTCAACTAGCTTATTATTAATCAGCATGCGATAACGCCATGCCAAGGTTACGCCACGCATCAGCATAAATGACGTCATCGCCAGCCATAAGCCGTGATTCCCCCACGATTGGCTCAACCACCATACCGCAAAAAATCCCAACAACATTGAAACAATCATGCTATTGCGCATGTCTTTGGCTCGTGTTAATCCAATAAATACTCCATCGAACAGAAAGCACCACACTGCCACCAGCGGCAGCCCTATTATCCATGCAAAATAAGCGTTTGCAGTTGTAATAATATGTGGCAAATCTGTCATTAGCCGGATGATATACACACCAAACACAGCAAAAAATACGCTAAACAATGCGCTTAACAGTACCGACCAAATTAAAGTGAGTTTAACGTTATGCTTAATCAAGGCCGTATTTCTTTCACCATAGGCTTTACCCACTAAGGCTTCTGCCGCGTAAGCAAATCCATCTAAGCCAAACGAAATAAGCATTAAAAAGTTGAGCAAAATCGCATTTGCCGCAACAATATTGTCGCCCATTCGGGCACCTGCAAACGTCATAAAAACAAAGCATATTTGCAAGCATAACGAACGAATTAAAATATCTCGATTTAATGACATAAACCGCGAATAGTTTTGCTGCATTGCCTGTTTAATATTAAACCGAGGAATAGCATAACCTGCTGCCAATAATACTTTTCTTACTAGGTATAATCCAAAACCAAGGCCAACATAATCTGCAATGAGTGACGCCGCGGCCACACCTTTCACATCCCAATTAAAACCGAATACAAACACAACATCCAACAGCATATTCAATAAATTAGTAACGATAAGCAGGATCATCGGGCCTTTTGCATTTTGCAGCCCAAGTAAAACGCCCATAATCACCAAGTTAAATGCAACAGCCGGGAAGCTCCAAATACGTACATCAAAATACTGCCCAGCATAATACGTTACTGACTCACTTGCCCCAGCCATGCTTAATGCAAACACTTTAATGGTTTGATGCAAAAGCAAAAATAGGATTGTAAGCACTACGATGATAATAATAGATTGCTGACAATGACGTTCAATATGCTGCCAATTTTTAGCACCGTGGGCTTGTGCAATTAAGCCGGTTGTGGCCATTCGCAAAAAGCCCATTAACCAGAAGATAAACGAAGTAATCATCGCGCCAACAGCAACACCCGCTAAATAATCTTCAGAATCTAAGTGCCCCATTACCGCAGTGTCTACTAATCCAAGCAAAGGCACGGTAATATTAGACACAATCATTGGTAGTGCAATTGCGAGGATTTTTTGATGTTCAGTCACGTTAAAACGAAGATATGCCATAGCGTATTTTTATTTAGCCTAATCGTTGGAGGGTTGTGGAGTAATTTTGCGAGTGCCGCAGTTATTTTACAATATCATCATGTTAGCGAAGACACACCTTTTTCTACATCGCTATCCCCCAAACAATTTGAATCACATTTAGCATTATTAAAAGCCAATAACTTTAATGTTGTGCCGTTGGCTAAGCTAATAACACAATTAAAGAATAAAGAAGTGATTGCGCCACGCACCGTTGTGATTACCTTTGATGATGGCTATCAAAATGTAGCAGATAATGCGGCGCCATTACTTAACGAGTATGGTTACGCCTATACTATTTTTGTTAATCCAGGGGCGATTGCACGCCAACACAATAGTACAATGAGTTGGGAAACCTTAAAGCAATTACAAACGCAGGGTGCCAGTATTGCAAACCACACTTTGCACCACGACTATTTAGTAGAGCGTCAACCAAACGAGTCTAAACAACAGTGGCTTGATAGATTAACCCATGACTTTACTCATGCAGAACAAATGATTGCTAAGCACACAGGGGATAATTTCCGTTACCTTGCTTACCCTTATGGCGAATTCAATAGTGAGATCCAGTCACTAGTGTCATCTTTAAATTTTATTGGTTTTGGCCAACATTCTGGTGCTGTAGGTATTCATAACGATTTAACCCGTATCCCCCGCTTTCCTGCATCTGGCCCTTACGCCGATACCAAAACACTACTTACTAAGCTAAATAGTTTGCCATTTACCTTTATTTCTAAGCAGTTTGCTGATCCCCTAACCTCATCCACAACACCATCGCTAACCTTAAAGCTGGATACACGGAATTTTAATAAAGCTCAGTTACAATGTTATGCCAGCCATGAAGGCAAAATTGAGGTGACATGGAAAGACGAATTCACGCTATCTACTCAAGCAACTAAGCCGTTACCTGAAGGGCGTTCGCGCTACAACTGCACCGCACCAGCAAAAGTGAATAACGATACTAAAGGTACTGGCCCTGCATTTTATTGGTTTTCACAACCTTGGGTATTCAATAAATCATCCGTTAATTAGGCGTTCATACCCGATTACGTTTTGCTTGATGCATAACGCATTAGGAGATCAGCAATATCCCCCAGTGGCGCTATTTTATCAGCGCCACCAATATCAATAGCCGCTTTGGGCATGCCCCACACCACTGAAGATTGCTCATCCTGCGCGATGGTAACAGCACCAGCACGTTTGATATTGACCAAGCCCTTTGCCCCGTCAGCCCCCATGCCAGTTAAAATCGCAGCGGTTACATTTCTCCCCGCATGCAACGCCACTGAATCAAACAAAACATCAACCGACGGGCGATGGCGATTAACCGGTTCAGTTTTTGTTAACACGCACTGATACCTTCCCACTGCCAGCTTTTTAATGATTAAATGATCATCACCCGGTGCGATATAAACATGCCCGGTTTCTAGCACCATGCCGTCTTCCGCTTCATGCACTGTCATGGCAGAGGCCGTATCTAACCGCTTTGCAAAAGAGGTACTAAACACGGGCGGTATATGCTGTGCAATCACAATAGGACAAAAATGAGCAGGCAAACGCACTACAACCTCTTTGATGGCTTCAGTACCACCTGTGGATGCACCAATGGCAACTATGTGCCCTGCTTTAAAGGTAAGTGCATTGGGATTAGCCACACTGACCGACGATTTAGCAGGCGGAGTTTTAGATTTTAGCGGTGTCAGCCTAGCACGTGCTGCCGCCCTTATTTTAATGTATAAATCTTCGGCATACTCAACTAACTTTTCAGTGACGTTTTGTTTAGGTTTAGCAACAAAGTCAACCGCGCCTAACGACAACGCTTGTAACGTTTGCGGTGCACCTGCTTCTGTTAAGGTTGAGATCATAATGACTGGCAAAGGGTGTAAACGCATTAGGTTTCGTAAGAAGCTTATGCCATCCATTTTCGGCATTTCAATATCAAGTGTGAGCACATCTGGTTGCAGGCGTTTAATTTTTTCACGTGCGTCGTAGGGGTCTTCAGCCGTCCCTATTACTCTAATATCAGGCGCAGCATTCAAGATCTCTGTTAATAACGAGCGAATTAATGGAGAGTCATCGATAACTAATACATTTATTTTTTTAGTCATAAGGCTGTACAAATTACCTAGCTGAAAACGAAGATGTTAATTTAAAATAGTTCAATATCGGCTGTTTGGGTTTGTTGAACAGTAATATTATTAAGATACTGGCTCTCACGGCGTTGAATGGTATCGTTATTCAATTCTTGCAGTTTTCTTATTTTTGCGCGGCCGCTATCTGGAAAAAACATTACTTTTCTTGGCCACGGCCCCCCTACATCATGCGCAATTAATGGTAAGTTTTCATTTTGTAAATACTCCATGGCAAACTGTATATTGCCCTCGCCCACATCGGTTAATGAACTCATTATTTTACCGCCACCAAAAATCTTAACTTTTAAGTTTTTTTTACTACCACCGTTCTTCAACACTTCGTTGATCAAAAACTCCATCGCCCAATTGCCATAACGGTGCAAGTAATCTGCATCTTGCCAAGTATCGTGATCACTCACCATTTCTTTTAGCGGCAACATAAAGTGATTCATGCCACCAACGCCCATCACAGAATCCCAAATACAGGCTGAGATACAAGAGCCAAGTACCGTGGTTAATACTTCTGCATGTTTAGTGACATAAATTTCACCCGGTAATAGCTTAGCAACAATGCATTTTCGCGTGGGATCCCAATACCGCTTAATATCCTCGAACCCGGGTAACGCTTTTTCTAAATTTGCTGGGCCACTATTCATCAATTCAGCAACTCCATGTAGCAGCGAGAATAAACCATCATGCTTGGCACACTTTGCGGTAAATGGTTTTACCTAACGGTTCAAATTCACTAATTGATTTCGACATCGTTTCAGAATGCCCCAAAATTAAGTATCCACCGTCCACCAACCGCTCTGCATAGCGCTTCATTAACTTGTCTTTTGTTGGTTGATCAAAATAAATCACAACATTTCGACAGAAAATCACATCAAATTTCTGACTCATCGGCCACGGGGTTAATAGATTCAACTGCTTAAAAAAAATACACTCTTTCAATTCTGCTTTGGCTTTAATCTGCTGGCTGCTTTTATCAAATAAAAAGTGCTTTCGACATAATGCTTTATCTTCTTCTTTAATGCCGTCGATGTCGTAAACGCCGTTAGACGCTTTTGCAAGTACATTGGTATCTAAGTCAGTGGCTAATATTTTAAAGTCCCATTGAGCGCCACTAAACTCACTAGCCACTTGCATCGCAATCGAGTAAGGCTCTTCACCTGTAGAGCAACCTGCTGACCAAATACGTACTCGGTGGTCGATACGGTGGCGTTTTTTAATTTCTGGGACTATCGTTTTTTTCAAAAACTCAAAGTGATGCCGCTCTCTGAAAAAAGAGGTTAGGTTGGTAGTGACAGAGTTCAAAAATTCTTCAAACTCTTGCTCTTTGTTGTTTTCAAGAAAGCTTAAGTAAGTCGCAAAATCGGTAAACTGATAATGCCTTATGCGCCTTGCAAGGCGAGAATACACCATTTCACGCTTATGCTCGCCAAGCACAATACCGCAAGCGTCGTACACCATGTCTCGTACTTTCACAAAGTCTTGCTCCCGCATTGGGAACTCTTTGTTACTTAACATCTTAAATCGCTACCGATATATTCATGACTCATCGCCTTAAAACTCTTCCCACTCTTCATCCGAATCAACAAAGCTGCCGTTCGAGCCACTTGAAAAACCTGACGAGGTACTACCAGAATCGAAACTAGAGGATGATGGTAAACGCGCCGCTGGTGCTTGTTGCATAGGTGCAGAACTAAAGCCCCCACCTCCGTTTTCAGATATAGCAAAAAAGCTTAATAGCTGGCTCATTGCTCTTGCTTGTTCAGCCATTGATTCGCCTGCTGCTGACGCTTCTTCAACTAAGGCCGCATTTTGTTGTGTCATTTCGTCCATTTGCGCAATGGCTTTATTGACTTCTAAAATGCCAGAACTTTGCTCTTGCGACGCCACGCTGATATCCGCAATCATTTTGCTAACTTTCTCTACTGCCTCAACAATTTCTTTTAACGTTTCTCCTGACTGATTGACCGCCATAGTGCCATCTTCTACTTTGGTCACACTGTCACGTATTAAGTCTTTAATTTCTTTGGCTGCCGCTGCTGAACGCTGTGCTAAGTTTCTCACTTCACCAGCTACAACTGCGAACCCGCGCCCTTGCTCCCCTGCTCTTGCTGCTTCTACTGCCGCATTCAACGCTAATAAGTTAGTTTGGAAAGCAATTTCGTCTATCACACCGATAATGTCGGCAATTTTGTTACTGGCTTCGTTAATCTCTGCCATGCCACTTACCGCACGTGCGACTATTTCGCCCCCTTGTTGTGCTCGATCTTTAGCATCACTTGCTAACTCGTTGGCTACTTTAGAATTTTCAGCATTTTGTTGCACGGTTGCGGTCATCTCTTCCATGCTTGATGCCGTTTCTTCTAATGAGGAAGCTTGCTCTTCGGTGCGTTGACTTAAGTCGGTATTGCCTTGAGCTATTTCATCTGCACCACTTGCTACCATAGTTGCAGAGCTGCTAATCCGCGCGATAACATCGGTAAGTTTGTCGGCGGTAGCATTGGCATCGCGTTTAAGCTTATCAAATACTCCTTCATAGTCGGCTTCAATACGTTTAGTTAAATTACCATGCGCTAAGGCATCAAACATTATCGCGGTTTCATCAATAACGCCTTGTGCTATACCGACCAGCTGATTCAACCCATTTGCCAATATACTAAAGAAACCTTCCTTACCCTCTTCATCAATTCTTGCGGTTAAATCGCCACTACCCGCCTGCGCTATTAAGTCTGCCACTTCTTTTTCTACCGCGACTTCCGACGTACGGTCTAACCACTCAACTACGGTACCAATACGATTACCTTCATTAGTGATTATTGGATTCGCGGTTAACTGGAAGGTACGCCCACCAATGCTAATTTCAGTTTGATACGCTTTAGTTAACTGGTTAAGCAGTGTACGCTGATGTGCAGGGTTTTTATGAAAAGTATCAATATTTTGATTTAGCAAATTATTTGCGCTGAAATTGGGTAGGTCTTTTCGCATATCTGCTTCAGCGTTTTGCATAAGATGTTGCAGAGCTTCATTAGTGTAAATGATATTGTATTGATCGTCTGCGATCATCGCCGATGTTGAGACATTATCTAGTGCTTGTCTCACTCGCATATTTTCGTCTGCAATACGCTTTTCTTCTATCGAACGCGCTAATTCCTCGGTAATTTCATCCCATTCGATGACTGTACCTAAGCGCTCATTTTCAGCAGAAAACACTGGCGTAACGGTAATATCAAAGGTTAACCCACTTATTTCCATTCTCGATTCTGCACTTTGCTTGAGCTCATTCAGTTTGACATGCTCTTGCGCTTTGTTGTCATAGAATATGGCCGCATCCATACCAATTAACTCTTGTGCGTTAAATTGAGGCACTTGCTGCCTGATCTTAGCTTCATTAGCCTGCATCATATTGATGAGTGCATCGTTATAATAAATAATTTCATGATCAGGATTAGCTAGCATGACATTAGTTTGGCATACGTCCAATGCTTGTTTAATGCGAGAGTTCACTTTATTTAACCGCTCGGACTCTTCAATTTGCTCTTTTAACCCAATACGCATTTGGTCAACAGACTCTAATGCTTTACCCAGTTCGTCAGCCGTTTTTATTTTCACTTCGGTATCAAAGTTGCCTTTTGAAATATCGGCAAAGGTTTCATTTAACATGTTTAACGATTCAATCGTTGTTTTAATCACATACACACTAAATGCGATAGCTAATACCATCAGCGTTACTGCAAAAATGGTCATAATTAATACGGTATTATTTAACTCTGCCGCACGCTCTTTTAGAATGTCGCGAAGTTGTGGTATGGCCAGCGAAGTTAATTCATATAAGGCATCAATCGCATTTGTACCCAAGCTATAATAATTTTGACTATTAATCTCTAGCAAATTCCCTTCCGCTAACAGCTGCGCTTTTTCTTGAAACGCAGACACCGCTCTGTTTACTTTTTCCTGTTGTGAAGATAACGCAGTACGTAGTGAGGGGTTTTCATCGTAGGCTGTTTTTAATCCAGCATTGATTGGTCCAATATCCAATCGAGACAGCATACTAGATAATGTTAAGCGGTTTTGAATAGAAATAGTGTCGTTAACAATGGCCGCAGAACCTTTCCCACGAAGCACCCCTAACAGTTCTGCTTGGGTGTGCGCCCGTATGGAAGTAATTTCCATTAGATAGTAAGTATCTAGATTAGGATCTAGAATAAGATTTGAATTATTAGCAATAACCATTAATAAATCGGCGGCGTCACCGACAAACTCAGTGTAACTCTCAAAGGCTTCCTCTTTGCTAAAATCGGTGCCTCGTGCGCTCAAGCTATTCCACTTTGAAATAAAACTATTCACCTCTGATGTTACATTTATCTCATCACCCGTTTCAGCGGTTAGTTGCCTAAGCTTGCTGATAGCATCGTTCGCACTTTTTTGCGCTCGTGTAAATCTACTCTTCGCATTTTCATCACCATTTAAGTAGATCAATAGCTGACCTCGCGAATCTTGCGCATACTCTATAATATCGTAGATTGGTCCTGTGTATTCAGCCCCCATGTATTCTTCAGTCGCAAATTTTGCTCGCGCTTTTAGACTGCTTGTTAATTCCCATAACAGGCCAGCGATAACGACCAAAAGAATAGTGACAACAAGGCCAATTTTCGTGCCAACAGAAAGTCTGTTAATCGGATTCTTAATATGTGATAACTGCCCGTGTTGCATAGTCGCTGCCTCCTTTAAGACGTGACATAACTTTTACACTGTTTGCTATGGCTTCATACTGCTTACCTACTACTAGCTGATTTCCAAATTTAATAGCTTAGTTAAGTTTAATAACGACACCATTTGCCCTTCAACATTAACCAATCCTTTTATGTATCTATGGTTAGCGTTGTCACCTGAGCTTGGTGCTTGGCTAATAGAAGCATCGTCGATGCTGTACACATCTGACACTGCATCGACTACGATACCCATAATTTTATTGTCGAGCTCAAATTCCACTTTAATCACCACCACCACCGTTAGCGCAGTGTATGGCTTAGTAGCTAGGCTAAATCGTGCTCGTAAATCAATTAATGGTACAATTGTGCCGCGTAAATTAATCACGCCTTTAACAAAGGCAGGGGCGTTCGGAATAACTGTGACCTCTTCCCAACCTCTGATTTCTTGCACACTTAAAATATCGACACCGTACTCTTCTTCTTCCATCATAAATGTGAGGTACTGCTGAACATTGTCATCAGCATTAATATCCGTATCGTTTATCTGATTATTAATGGTTTCTATGGTGTCACTCATCGTTATCCTTAAGCCTAAACCGCTTCATCAACAGGTCGCTCAAAGTCTAATCCTTGATGCCCTGGCTTTTTCAACCGTGCCAACTGTATAAGTCCTGCAATATCAACAATTAATGAAACTCTGCCATCACCTAAAATCGTGGCGCCTGAGATACCAGGAACTTTGCCATAATTTGCTTCTAGGCTTTTAATAACAACCTGTTGTTGCCCTAACAGGTCATCAACTAATAACCCGACCTTTTCATTATCGGCTTCAACAATCACTAACAAACCATCTTCTAATTTCTCTACAGCGCCGTCATGATGAAATAACTTATACAGTTTGATAATGGGAATGTATTCATCACGCAGTCTCAGCACTTCCAGCCCACCGCCTACTTTATTTACCTGTGATAAATCAACTTGTAGGGATTCGATAATGCTGATTAACGGAATGATGTATGTGTTAGTGCTCACTTTCACTAGCTGCCCGTCTAAAATGGCAAGGGTAAGTGGTAAACGTATAGTAAACGTTGAGCCTTTGTTGGCTTCTGACATCACCTCAATGGAGCCGTTTAAAGACTCAATATTACGACGTACTACATCCATCCCTACACCACGGCCTGAAATATCACTCACCTGATCAGCGGTAGAAAAGCCGGGCTGGAAAATAAGGAGATGAATTTCATCATCGGTTAGGTCATCACTTTGACTGATAAGGCCATTTTCAATCGCTTTACTTTTAATTTTTTCGGTATTCAGCCCTTTACCGTCGTCCTTAATCTCGATAACAATGTTACCGCCTTGATGAAAGGCATTCAGAATAACCGTTCCCGTTTCACCTTTTCCTACAGCAGCACGCTCTTCGGGTGTTTCTAATCCATGATCCAAAGAATTGCGCACTAAATGCACCATAGGATCAGAGATTTTTTCCATCACTGTTTTGTCTAGCTCGGTTTGCTCACCAATGAGCTTTAATTCCACCTTTTTACCTAGCTTATTGGCGGTATCTCTGACAACGCGTGGAAAGCGACTAAATACAAAACTTATCGGTAACATGCGTATTCGCATAACACTTTCTTGCAAGTCGCGGGTATTGTGCGCCAGCTGTGCTAGCCCTTCTTGCAACGTTAACTGCTTATGTTCGTCAAACTCACCTTCACCCACTTGCGATAACATCGCTTGCGTGATCACTAATTCGCCAACAATGTTAATCAGTGAGTCAACTTTGTCGATACCAACACGGATTGATGTGGACTCAGACGACTTCGACTCTTTTGGCTTTTTAGCCTTGCCGCCAGATGACGCTTTTGCTGGCGTTGCTTTTGCAGGAGGGCTTGAAGGTACATCACTGGTTTTCGCTTGTGCAGTTTGCACAGTCTTTGGTGCATCAGCCTCTGTCGTTGGTGACGGGGTAAGAGTAGACTCACTTTTTTGCGCTGCCGCGGCTTCTACGGGCTTATCTTCTTCATTGACCTCTGTATCTTCATCTTCAAATTCAGCAATAAGCTCTAATTTAATCTCCGCATCATCTTCTACCCATTCAAAGACCTCATTAATCTGCTCTTCAGTCACATCCCCCGTTAATGTTAATTTCCAACTCAACATACAGTCGTCAATTACATGCTCTTTTAATGGCAAAAGTTTTGAGGTATCAGCGGTAACACTTAATTCAGCTAAATCAGCTAATTCACGAAAAATAAAGAGTGGTTCATTGCCTGTTTTAAATAAATGAGGTTCAGGTATAAAACTAATTTCCCAGAATTTTGTAGTACGAACTTCCCCTTGTGGAGCGTCTTCATCTTGTTCATAGCTTTCATCAAAAAAGCCATAACCTAATTCTTCTTCATTCGTTTCTTTTTTATCTGGTTCGATTTCCGGCGGGGCTGATGGTGCAGCTTCATTCGCTGGTGCTGTCGCAGTACCAGGCTCTTCATCATTGAGCACCGCTTCTATTTTCTGTTGAACGTCCTGAGTGTTCGCCTCATCGACTTCTTGCTCATCTTGCAGCGCTGTTAATAAATCTCGAAGGCAGTCTACTGATTGCAGCAACAAGTCAATATGATATTGTGTTAACTCACGTTGTCCGTCACGTATTTGATCTAATAAAGTTTCTACACCGTGGGTAAACTCTGTGACAACATTAAACCCGAACGTCCCGCCGCCCCCTTTAATAGAGTGAGCTGCGCGAAAAATCGTGTTAATGGTTTCTGAGTCAACTTCACCGGGCGAAAGACTAAGTAACTCTGACTCCATAATATCTAAGCCTTCGAAACTTTCTTCAAAGAAAACTTGATAAAATTGACTTAGATCTATGCTCATTGTCTTTCCTAATCAGTGAAAAACTTCACACAATTTGGGCTAGTTAGGCTGAAAATCACGTAATCTTAATTCGCTAACTATTCACCATTAGCGAATCACTTTTGCGACTACTGCAAGTAATTGATCAGGATTAAAAGGTTTTACTATCCACCCAGTTGCCCCCGCCGCCTTACCTTCAGTTTTTTTATCGCCACCCGACTCTGTGGTTAACATTAAAATTGGAGTAAATTTAAACTGAGGTAGCTCTCTTAAGTGCTTTATCAGCGTAATGCCGTCCATGTTCGGCATATTCACATCAGAAATAATTGCATCAAATTCACTATTTTTCGCAATCTCTAGCGCTTCAACACCATCACTCGCTTGGGTCACGTCATAACCTGCTTTTTGCAAGGTAAAACCAACCATTTGACGCATTGAAGCTGAATCATCAACCGCTAAGACTCTTTTCATCAAGGTGATTCCTGTAATAAGTTAGTTTGACTACAGTTTAAGAAACTCTGCCACTCCTAACATTTTTGCCGCTGTAATAAGCGCATCACTTTGACCATGCCATTGAATGCTTTTACCACTTTTTACCAAATCGTTCTGTATCACACATAGCAGCTGTAAATTTGCCGTATCGCATTGCTGCACTTGCTTAGCGTCAAATTCAACTTGCTCGTTCTGGTTAAGCCATTCAGTCAAACTGGTATGTATTGACTCAATGTCATTTATAATCATTTGATTAGGTAAAACGTACATGAGACTTATTAGGAGTTTTTTGTTTATATCCAAGCTTAGATCGATAATCTAAAATTTCCATAAAATAGGAAAAATGATTTCATTTATTAGGGGGTTAGATTGGATATTATTACTACCTAAGTGAGGTATAAAAAATCCATCCAATAAAATTAAAGCTGCATAAAGGTAAATGAAGCAGGCCTCACAGCTGCAATGTAGCACACACAAAAGCTCGTTTGTTTGGATGCCTAAATCAACATAATGCGCTTGATGGAGTTATCATTGAATATTGACCGAATAATAATTGAATAATGAAATGAAAAGTATAATGCAGAGCAAACCACCGCTCTGCACTTAGTAAAGCTCAATAGTCATCGACTATATACTCAAAATCCTGCTTCAACAGCGTCGTATTAACCAGTGCCAGCTGCCCTAATTTAGATTCAGGTTTAAAAATTGCCTTTATCGTTTTATCAGGTGCAATTAATACAACCGAAGAGGCGTGATCAACCGCATAGTTTTCTTGGCTTGTGTCGTCTACCATGCTGTAAACCAAGCCTAAATTTCTTACAAACGGAAACAAGTCTTTGTGAGGGTTAGTTACCGCCATAAAGTCAGAATTGAAATAATCTACGTATTCTTTTAAACGTTCTGAAGTGTCTCGTTGTGGGTCAACTGATACAAACATAACCTGAACGGGTTCGTCAGCCAGTGGCAAAAGCTTAGGATATAAATTGGCTAACCGCGCTAGTGTGGCTGGGCACACATCAGGGCAGTATGTATAACCTAAAAAGATTAACGTCCACTTGCCAGCCAAGTTCGTCTTATTAACGGCTTGACCGTGTTGATCTGTTAACGAAAACTCAGCAAGCTGCCGCCCTTCTTCATACACTTTTGCAACCGATGTATAGCTGGCATTACCTGAATAGGTCATTACCGAAAATGCTACGCCAGCAACCATCGCCAGCGCGCCTATGCCAATTATTAATTTAGATTTCACAGATTTATTTTCCAAAAGTGATCAACAAATAACACGATAAACAACACCATTAAATGCCAAATAGAAAACTTAAACGTGTTAAATGCCGTAAATCGTTTCGCATTAAACTTAAGCTGCCAAGCATGCCATAAAAACATCATATTTAGCACAAAACTGCCTACCAAATAAATAACCCCAGTCATGCCAACTAAGAATGGTAACAAACACACTACAAGTAACAATAGTGTGTATAAGAAAATAGCGGTTTTCGTGAACTCAATACCATGAGTCACTGGCAACATGGGCATATTTACTTTGGCGTAGTCATCTTTGCGATGAATCGCCAGTGCCCAAAAATGCGGTGGCGTCCATGTAAATATAATCATTACAAGTAACAACGCATGCGGCTCTAATGCGCCCGTTACAGCTGTCCAACCTAGTAAAGGCGGCATTGCACCGGCTAGCCCGCCAATAACAATATTTTGCGGTGTCGCACGTTTTAAAAACATGGTGTACACCACCGCATAGCCAAATAAACTGGCTAAGGTTAACCATGCTGTTAACGGGTTTGCACCTAAATACAATACGGCGAAACCAATAACAGCTAAAGAAAACGCAAAGATTATAGCTTGCTTACTTTGCACTCGCCCTTGTGCCACAGGGCGATTGTGAGTACGCGCCATTTTGGCATCAATATTTTTATCCACTAAGTGATTAATAGCAGCGGCGGCAGCGGATAATAAGCCGATACCCGACATTGCAAAAATAATGGATAAAGCACTTGGTAATTCTGGCCGTGCTAATACCATGCCTATCAATGCGGTTAATACTAATAGCGCGACCACTTTTGGTTTTGTAATTTCTAAGTAGTCTTTAAAGGAAGCAGCTGAATGAATAGCTGACTTATTTGTAGCAATAACTTCTGACATGTGATCTCCTTATGCCTTACGCGACACCATGTAAATCAAGCTCACCACACTCATGAGCAAACAAGCAGCAACAAAGTTGTGTGCTACTGCAACACTAATAGGTAATTTGAATACAACATTACTGATCCCCAAACCGAATTGCAGCAATACAATTCCGCCCATAACCAATCCTAACCGCCTGATAATACTTGAAACTGACTTGCGCTGGATTTTAAACATTAGCCATAACAAGTACCCCACTGTAATAACGGCACCAATGCGATGAAGTACGTGAATGGTCATGCGCGCATCATAATTCATCACCCCAAACTCATAGTTAGTGTGATTGTCAGGTAACGTAAATGCCGACACGATATCTAAGCGAGATAACCAATCAGTTTCACAAACAGGCAGTGTGGTGCAGGTAACCGCTGCATAATTAGCCGCTGTCCACCCGCCTAAAGCAATTTGCGCAACGACTATGGCTAGTGCTAAATACAGCCATTTTAATAGTGATTTTGCATGTTTATCACCACCCGGAATACGTATTTGCTTTAGCCGTAAATAAAGCAAAAACAGTAACGAAATAACGGTAAATCCGCCTAGTAAATGCCCCATAACCACTACGGGCATTAAATTCATGGTCACTGTCCACATGCCAAGCGCAGCTTGAAATACAACCACTACTAGCAACATAAATGGATGACGCCACGGGCGATGCGGTGCACGTTTCATAAATGAAGCAAGAAAGATAAAGAGCACCAATAAACCTAGCGCTCCCGCAAAGTATCGGTGGATCATTTCATTCCAAGCTTTATGAGGTTCAACAGGACGTTCAGGGTAAGCCATATTGGCTTGAGAGACTTGCTGTTCCGTTTGCGGAACAGTTAGCTGACCATAGCAGCCGGGCCAATCAGGGCAACCTAGCCCTGCATCAGTTAAGCGCGTGTAAGCGCCTAGCATCACCACCACTGCTGCGAGTAAAATAGCGACTAAAACAAGTCGCCTCATAGATAATTTTGCCATTAACCAGTCCTTGAATATTTAAGCAATTTAGAAATATCGCTTAATATGTTTTTAGTTATTTTTATCATTTCAGGATGATTTTTAGTCAATGGATACCTTAACACGACTTTTCCGAATGGATCAGCCAAATAAAGGTAATTTTTATCTAAATAATTTGTATATGACGGCTCAAGTTCAGCCATATCAACAACTTGCTTATGCTGTAGCGGGGCAATAACTTTTTCTATCATGGCTCGGTTTTCTTGATTCGAATAATAAGGCGCAGCCAGTAACTTACCTTGCTTTTTACCCATTGCCAGAATACCTTGGCGCATTGCAGTTAACGCTTGTTTACATAATGCGTCACACTCCTCCGGCACTAAATAAACGATTTGCCATAAATCACCACGTTTAGCCGCTTTAACGCTGTATTCAGCAGGCATTAACTCGCCCTTATTGGTGGTACCTGCGTTAAACCAGCCAAACTGCAACACCGCAAAGGCAAGCACAAAAGGAATACTAAAGGTTGCGATAAAAATAAGTAACGTTTTATTGTTTTTCATAAGAAGGCCTTTTCCAACTGGCAAAAATAAAAATACATAAAGCTGCAACCGCTAGCGAAAACCACTGCACAGCGTAGGCATGATGCTTTTCCGGACGCATATTTATGATTTGATAATGGGGTTGATACGGTGTCTGCTTTCCATCCATTGCATATAACACCACAGGTAAAAGCGTGCGCTTACTTTGTTGCGCCATTTGTTCTATATCTATCGACTGAATCCGTTTCGGCCAACCAGCCTCTGCATTTAATGCAGCCAGTCGAAAGCTAGGCTCTGGATTAAATTTAATTACAGTATCAAGTTCGGTAATCGACTTAGGCAGAGAAATATGCGGTAAATGCTCTCTTGATTTTGAACCCGCTACCCAGCCAAGATTAATAATTGCAGTGTATGTTTCATTTTCTAATAACGTGACCACGTCGTAGCCCACTTTTCCTTGATGTACCACGTTATCTAATAACCAAACAGCATCATGATTAAGTTGTCCAGATAATAGTGCTGAGCCAGTTTTATAAGGGAAGACATTGATTTTTTTACTGATTTGCTCAAGTGACTGAAAGGGGCTATTTAATTGCGCTTGATGCGCATTCAGCATGTTTTGTTTTTGCTCAGCACGCTCAAGTTGCCATAATCCGAGCTTGCACAATGCACAAATAACAGCCAAAGTAATCATCAAGGCGAAGGATCTAAAATGAATGAAACGACTTAATACTTCCAATTTAACAACCTTATAAAGGGACAAATATGATTCTAAAAACGATTTTGGTGCTTTTGTTACTGCTCATATTATTTAACTTGTTTAGAGCATTATTTATTATGTTAAAAAGTGGTCCCAACCAACCAAACATGTCTAAGTTTTTAGGTCGCAGGGTGTTATTTTCTGTTTTAGTTATCGTTGTATTGTTGCTTGCTGTGGCTACCGGTGTTATTACACCCAACCCTCGGCCTTATTAAGCCAATGCAGTAATTGAAGTGCCTGTGTTTCCCCCTAGTATTCCTCCACTTCGGATGAGGAATACTAGGAAGAAAGCCCCCAGCTCGCGCTATAAGTCAGTCGACTTATAAAATATATACAAACACAAATAAACATAACCACACAACGTCAACAAAGTGCCAGTACCAACTGGTAGCTTGGAAGCCGAAGTGGTTTTGAGGTGTAAAGTGACCTTTTAACACCCTAAAAAAGATAACAATTAGCATTAACGTGCCCAGCGTCACATGCATGCCATGAAAGCCCGTTAATAAGAAAAAGGTATTACCATAAATGCCTGAATCTAAACGTAACCCCATTTCTTGATACGCGTGGACATACTCTTCTACTTGCAAGAATAAAAAGCCAATACCTAGCAAGATGGTAACGCCTAGCATAGTTTTAAGTTGGTTACGCTTATTCTCTTCTAAACCCACATGCGCAAAATGAATGGTGACAGAAGAAATTAATAAAATGATGGTGTTGTATAAAGGTAAACCTTGCCACCCCATTGCTTCAGTTTTTGTACCATCCGGTGTTTCAACCAATGGCCATACCGCATTAAATGAGTTCCACAGTAACTCGTGTGTCATTGCATTGTTACTGGCACCACCTAACCATGGCACTGAAAACATACGCGCGTAGAATAACGCACCAAAGAAGGCCATAAAAAACATAACCTCTGAAAAAATAAACCAACTCATTCCTTGTTTAAACGAACGATCCATTTGTGCGCTGTAAAGGCCACTCATCGACTCGTTAATGATGTTTCTAAACCAACCAAATAACATGTAAATAATGACGGCAATACCCGCCAATAAAATAAAGCCACCGTAACCATCTACTTCATTGGCGTGATCTCGTACAAACGCACCAGCCCCAATCGCAATTAAAAATAATCCCACTGCACCCACAATTGGCCATGGGCTTTGCTCGGGAACATAATATTTTTCGTATTCGTTTGACATGTTTACTTCCCTAAGTTTGCAAATAATTGTTCAGACTCATCTTTTTCCAAACTATCAGTAATATCGTATAAGGTATAAGACAGTGTGATGGTATGAATTGAGTCTGGTATGTCGGCGTCTATATAAAACTTAAGTGGCATTAGCGTCTCATCACCAGCCAATAAAGGCTGTTGAAAGAAACAAAAACACTCAATTTTATTAAAATAGCCCGCAGCAATGCCGGGCGAAACAGACGGAACTGCTTGCCCTACAATGTTTTTACTCGACAAATTATGTGCAAAAAAATCAACTTGTTTGATTTCACCGGGATGAACATCCACCTTATTAATTTTAGGTGAAAACTGCCAAGGTATACCCTGATGGTTTCTCGCAATAAATTGCACTTCTATTTGTCTTGATGTATTTAGCTTCGCATCAGCTGCATTAGCAGCAATAGTCGAAGTTTTCCCATTTAAACCAGTTATGTCACAAAACACGTCATACAAAGGGACTAAGGCAAAACCAAAGCCAAACATCCCAATCGTAATTAACACTAACTTTTTAACGAGCTTTGTATTTGCGTCTTGTGTCATAACCTACTCCTTACTTTATTTCAGGTGGTGTAGTGAAAGTATGATACGGTGCTGGCGATGCAACCTCCCACTCTAAACCTTCCGCACCTTCCCATGATTTAGCGGGTGACTGCTCGCCACCTTTAATGCACTTAAGCACCACAGCTAAGAAAATGAGCTGAGATAAGCCAAATGCAAAGCCGCCAATACTAATAATGGCATTGAAGTCGGCAAATTGAAGCGCGTAATCAGGTATGCGTCGCGGCATGCCAGCAAGCCCTACAAAGTGCATTGGGAAGAACAATACGTTTACTGAAATTAATGAACACCAGAAATGCCATTTAGCAAGTGACTCGTCGAACATATTTCCTGTCCACTTTGGTAGCCAATAATAGGCTCCCGCCATAATTGAGAATACCGCCCCTGTAACCAGCACGTAATGGAAGTGCGCCACCACAAAGTAGGTGTCATGATATTGGAAGTCTACCGGAGTAATTGCCAGCATTAGCCCTGATAATCCACCAATGGTAAACAACACTATGAAGGCCAAAGAAAATAGCATAGGCACTTCAAATGTCATTGCGCCGCGCCACATTGTTGCCACCCAGTTAAACACTTTTACACCTGTGGGTACCGATATCAGCATAGTGCAATACATAAAGAACAGCTCGCCAGCTAACGGCATCCCTGTTGTAAACATGTGGTGCGCCCACACGATAAAAGAGAGTAACGCAATGGATGACGTTGCATAAACCATGGATGCATACCCAAACAATTTCTTACGTGAAAAGGTTGGTACAATCGTCGAAATAATGCCAAATGCAGGCAAAATCATGATGTACACTTCAGGATGGCCAAAGAACCAGAAAATATGCTGGAACATTACCGGGTCGCCACCACCTGCGGCATCAAAGAAAGAAGTAGCAAAATACTTATCTGTTAACACCATTGTCACAGCGCCCGCCAGTACTGGCATAACGGCGATGAGTAAAAAAGCAGTAATTAACCATGTCCAAACGAACAGAGGCATTTTCATAAAGGTCATGCCCGGTGCACGCAAGTTAAATATAGTCACAATAACGTTAATTGCGCCCATAATGGATGAAATACCCATGATATGCACCGAAAAGACAAAAAATGCCGTTGAGTCATTACTATATGTAGTAGACAGAGGTGCATAGAAGGTCCAACCAAAGTTAGGGCCACCGCCTTCCATAAATAATGAAGATAACAAGATTAAAAAGGCAAACGGTAAAATCCAAAAGCTCCAGTTATTCATTCTTGGTAGTGCCATATCTGGCGCACCAATCATCATTGGGATCATCCAGTTTGCCAAACCAGTAAACGCAGGCATTACTGCTCCAAATACCATAATCAGGCCGTGTACTGTGGTCATTTGGTTAAAGAAGTCTGGCTCTACAACTTGTAAACCGGGTTGGAATAACTCAAGGCGGATCACCATCGCCATGGCGCCACCAATTAAAAACATAATAAATGAGAACCACAGGTACAGGGTTCCTATGTCTTTATGGTTAGTGGTATATAACCAACGTTTTATTCCTGTTGGTTTGTGGTGGTGGTCATCATGATCTTGATGCGCGTGTTCAGTTGCTACTGTCATGTCCTTACTCCTGTTGACCGCTTAATAGTTTATATACTTGCGCAGCTTGCACGCTGTCACCCATATCATTACCCCACGCGTTACGTTGGTAAGTAATTACTCCCGCTAACTCTTTTAAACTTAGCTGCTTACCAAATGCTTGCATTGCGGTTCCACCCTTACCATTTACAACAATGTCAATGTGCGCATCTAATTCGCCTGTAGCAATTGGGCTATTTTTAATACCTGGAAAGACTCCTGGTATACCTTGCCCATTAGGTTGGTGACATGCCGCACAGCTGGTGTTATATACTTTTTCACCCACTGCCATTAACTCATCCTGAGACATATTCATCGCCAATAATTTTTGTTCTTCTTCTTTGGCTTTTTGTTGCACTAATTTAGTTTCGTTGAGCCACTTCTCATATTCAGCAGGGGCTTTTGCAATAACGACAACTGGCATGAAGCCATGATCTTTTCCGCATAACTCAGCACATTGACCACGATAAATCCCTGGTTCATTTACCTCGGTCCACGCTTCATTAATAAACCCGGGATTTGCGTCTTTTTTCACCGCAAAGTCTGGCACCCACCAGCTATGAATAACGTCATCAGAAGTAATTAAAAAACGCACTTTTTTATTGGTAGGAATAACAAGGGGGCGGTCAACTTCAAGCAAGTAGTTTTTGCCTTTTTGCCGTTTGTTTGCAATCTCACTTTTAGGAGTAGCCATTAAGCTATAAAACTCAACACCACTATCTAAATACTTGTAGTGCCATTTCCATTGCGAGCCAGTAACCTGAATGCTGACATCAGCTTTGCTGGTATCTTCCATCGCCATTAATGTAAGTGTTGCCGGAATAGCCATACCTACCAAAATAAAAAATGGAATTGCTGTCCATACAATTTCAACTTTTGTATTTTCATGGAATTGTGCAGGCACTGCACCTTTAGATTTACGATGGTGGTAAATAGACCAAAACATCACACCAAACACGGCAAGACCAATTACACAACAAATCCAAAAAATGGTCATGTGTAATCCGTATACTTGTTCACTAATTGCGGTCACACCTTTAGTCATATTTAAAGGTAACTCTTCCGCAGTAACGTTACCTGCCAAGAACGCAAGCATGATCCACCAGCGACGACAACTCAATATGGTCACGTGACTTCTCCTCTGTCTTTTGCTAAAGCAAAAAGCAGATCGAAATGCACTGTACTACTTAACCTGTGCGACGATTCCGCTCAATTATTATTGTTATATTTCGAACAGCTCGCACTTGCTAACACCTCAGAGGCAGCAATTAAGAAGTAATTTAAATAAAAAAGAACACCATATTTGTAAACATCTCACAGTACTAACGGTGCTATTTTTATTATTTCCCGTTCTCCACGTAATGGTTTGACTTAGCGCACGCCTCAACCATCTCGTTTGCTGATTATGACTCTAAGATTTTAGATTAGTATTTTCGAAATACTTATTATTATCTTTATGTTACGTATCGATTAAACTAAGTCTCTTGATAGTTTTTTAATCGAATTGTGTATTAGAATTAAACAAATCAGACAAATAATCTACAGTTATTTGAAAAAAATTATAAAAATTTTGTGCATATCATGAGCAAACTAAGAAAGGACGTACGATGCAGGTTTAAATAAATTTTTCACTTACGACAATTTTACCACTAGCTAGCGCAAGCCTAATTTATGAAAAGGTGTGGGTAGTATAAAAATGAAAAATAGCCAACTGCATTTAGCTAGCTATTTTAATGTTGGACATTTTTTAATAGAAAATAAATCGTTAGAGAAGCTTAAAACCAGTCTGCATTTCGAATAACGCCAACAGCTAGTCCTTCAATTGCAAACGGTTGATAAGTTAAGTCTACAACAATGGTATCAAACTCATCGTTTTCAGCGTGAAGCAGCACTTTGTCGCCTTTCTTTTCAAGACGCTTAACCGTTACATCGTCTTCTACTCTTGCAACGACCACTTGCCCGTTTTCGGCCACTTCCGCTTTTTTAACCGCAAGTAAATCGCCATCCATGATACCTATGTCTTTCATACTCATACCATTAACACGTAGTAAGTAATCAGCGTTAGGCTTAAATAAATGAGGATCAACCTTATAATGCGCTTCAACATGTTCTTGCGCTAAAATAGGTGAACCCGCTGCCACTTGACCAATTAGCGGTAACCCTTCTTCTTCAAATGTATCATCTTCAACAAGGCGGATACCGCGTGATGTTCCCGGAATAATCTCAATAAAGCCTTTTTTTGCTAACGCTTTTAAATGCTCTTCCGCAGCGTTAGCGGATTTAAACCCTAGCGTTTTCGCAATTTCTGCTCGTGTTGGCGGCATGCCTGTAGCATGAATTTTATCTTTAATAAGCTGCAGTATTTCCGACTGCCTCGGCGTTAATGGGCGCATACGCTGTTATTCCATACAGTACATTGATACTGTGAGTATATACAGTTAATGATAGATGGCAAAGAGTTTATTACATTGATGCGTAATTATCTTTTCTTCGAAGTTATTCATCTTCAGGGGGATCACCCTCATCTTCTTTTTCGCAGCTCTTGTTTAGGGCGTGTTGACCTTTTTAAATACAGGAGGGGGAATAGAAAAAATTGATATAAGTGGAAAAATAGTAAGTAGTAGAAATGCGCCTTTTGGCATGCGCTTAGCCCAGCGTACTAGTCTCATCAATCCGTAAATTAACAAGGCAAATAACAAAAGCCCAAAGCAGAAAATTATATTTTCAATCGTGCTTAACTCATACATTTTCCTCATCCTATCGCCATGTTAACCATGAATAAATGGCTCTTAATTGCGATAACTCAATCGCTAAAATGTATTTTTAGCAACAGGCTGGCATCTTTGAGCCTAAGAAAACTAAATGGCTTTTTACTATGCTAGGAGAAGAGGCGCAATCAACAACGCTGCGCCTGCATGTTGAACGGCTATACAAGTTAAGTATTAGCGTTATTATGTTTCAATATAAATGCAATGCCTAATAAGATAAACATCGCTGCAATCCCAAAAAATGATAACTGCTCACTGAAGACAGCCGCTGTAGCAAAAGCGGCACCGCATGCAATAAGCAAGTACCCACCTGATTTCTGATTCTTATCTATTTTCATAAATCACACATAAACCCTAACCTTATCCAATACTTATACTGTATTAGACTAGGTTTATGAAAATAACAAGGACCCCTTTCTTATATAGTACTATGCTAAAACACTTTCCTATAGCTAAGGACTGCCTCAGCATGAAGCATGAGAGTTACCTCTTAGTTTGTTTTGATTTAAAGATTCAGCACCTTTATAAAACGGGTAACTCTCACGTTTTCAATGTTGATGTGTCAGATCTTGTCTGACCTAATACAAATCTGAACTAATACAAATAAGTGTTCTTATAATTCATCTGCGAATTTTTCTGCGAATTTACGCACTTTGGGGGTGTGCCCATTTTTAGATAAATCTTCTAAAAGTGCTTTGTATTTTATATTGCCAGAGCTCCCAAGAACGCGACAGCCCCAAGCATAAAAATCAGAGAACTTCATATATCTGTTGCGTGGAATCGTGGCTTCTATGCTAAGGATTTCGCTAATTTCATCCAGCAATCGCGTATTATTAAGGTGTTGTCTGTAGATGTTTCGTACTGCGCTGCCCCGAAGATCATCATCACTACTATTTAACATATTTAGCAGTTGATTAGTTTGCCAGTCTAAATTGGGGTACATTGTGGAAGTATCGTGTACGACTTTAGCCTGCTTAGCGCGAACCGTCATCGCCTCAAGATAATCCTCTACGTAACCTTTCAACTTATCTGACGCATTGCTTTTCATAATAGTGTTTAACGTAGACCGGTACCGCTCTAAACCTGAATAAGCCAGCGCCTTAGTAGCCCATATAACCTCTTCAATGGTGTCTGAATTTGTACTCTCATGATTATTTAACACAATGGTGTTAATTTTGTCGTAAAGTGAGTAGCTGTTGATCCATTCTTCAATGAGTTTCTTATATAAATTCAGACGTTCTTCTCTGTTTCCTTCATTCAACTGTGTTAAATACTGCTGAATACGATCTTGTGGTATGTATTGTTCTGAAGTTAACCCAGGAGGCTTAGCTTTAGTAGGTGTTTGGAGAGGTGTATATCGCCGCTTTTGCTCAATTTGTTTCTCGGTCATTCCAGCGGTCATTGCTGCGAAAGCGTTTCGGTCATACTGATTTACTTTTTTTAAGCGCTTAAATAACATGTTGGCTATAGCGTTTACCGTCGCTATTTCTAACTCTCGCTTTTCAGTGAGAAGTCCGCCGAATTTATCTTTTAGCGTCAAACCAGTAGTGATACTTTTGCGAATGGCAATATCACCTAAATAACTCGCTTCGTGCAGAGAGATTATTGGAGGCACTAATTTTTCCATAGGAAACGGGGTCGCATCACCTACAAACCGACGTTCATAGTCGATAAAAATATCCAAGTCGACAACGTTAACGTCGGTATCACTTGCTAAAAGGTTATTTTCTTTCAATAGATAAATAAATCTTTTTTTTGCAGCAGATTCAATCTGTTCTTGACTAAGATAACCATTTTTAAATTTCTCAATCGACTGCACAACATCTGCCTCAAAATGTCGAATGGCATATTTAATTTCTATATTACTGTGTGGATAGGTTGTCACCGGTTTTTTAGTTTGCGCACATGCGGTTAACATCAGTATTGAACAGGTCAGTAAAATGAACTTTATATATTGAAACATTTTTATATTATCCTCTCTTGCACCTGTAGTAAGCACGGTTGGCGTGCATCTATTTTTTCTGTGTAAATTGTTAATAATGGCTTCGCTAATGCCATTTAGGCGTAATGACTGTAAGTAATATATAGACGGCCTTTTTCAGTGTTCAAGTTGTTTGACCGTTATAATGCTAAACAATGTTACTTTTTAGAGCCAAAATTATACTTACACCTCCTACCATTTATATTCTTTCTGAATTTGTTTTAAATAATTGATATTGTTCGGATCCCCAGCCTTGACTATGATGGCACCACTCAAACATGGGGAAATGAATACGTTTAGTTTTCTGATTAACTAACATTATCTAAGCCCGTATATTGCTAATATATGAAGGCTTACTTTCAAAAATAAAAAAACTGCGTAAAGCAAAGGACAAAGTAATGGATTTAGCGTCTCTGAATTCACAGCTACAAACACTGATTAAGCAAGCGCTTGAGCAAAAAAAAGTGTCTATTGAATGTAATGTTGCACTCTTTGATAACACCAATTTGGCCGTATCGGGCACAATTCCCACAGATGGCAGTAGCGAGATTGAGCTGGTAGGTAAATTAACTGGCGATGCGTTATCTACTCGCAATCTTAGCCAATATATTGAAACACAGGTTGGTAAAACGTTTAGTTCGCAATTACCTAGCTCACTAACTAATGCTGAAATATCTTTATTAACGCTTACAGCCACTTGCAATATTGATAAAAAATCTTCATCAATAACGCTGTTAAATGTCACCTTTGCTTTGCATACTCCGCATACGTGGCAGGTATCTCAGCCAAATATCGCATTAAGCAATTTAGTGGTACAGGTACTTTGCCATAACCCTACCAGCGACAATATCGTCGCGTTAGCGGTAAGTGGCACAACTGCAATATGTGGCGCGGTATTTTCAGTGGCAGCAACCTTATCTGACGCCAGTGACAAAGCAGGCACCCAACTTAACATTACGAGTATTGAACCTGTAACATTTGACTTAAGCACACTGACTACTCAGCTTTCCGGGCACGCATTATCATTACCAAGCGGGCTACCAACCTCATTTAACCTGAATTCCGCCACCCTAACAGCCCAACCATTACTACACAGCTTTAACTTTACCGCAGATACCAGTGTTAACTGGACACTGCCATTAGGTATCACCAGTTTATCTTTAGATGTAACACACTTGGCATTAACCCATGAGCAAGACACAACCACAGGTTCATTAACCGGTAATACTACGCTTGCGGGGGCCAAGTTTGACTTTGCTTTAACCATCCCGGGAGCAGTGAATATATCTGGTACTATTCCTAAAATTAGTTTTAAATCCTTGCTCACAGAATTAGCAGGCCACAGTACTGAAATTCAAGCGTTAGTTAACGGCGGATTCAATCCAACATTAGAAAATATTCAGGTAATCATTGAGCAACAAGCGAAACAGTCTGCATTTTATCTTTGTTGTACCGTACCAACGTTTGGTACTTTATATTTAGTGATCAAGCATGACGCCAACCAATCTGATCCCAATCACGTTATTGCTATTTTTGATTTACCTAACACTTCAAACTCATTTAAGTTATCCAACTTCTCTGGTTTTCCAAATGTATTAGATGCACTTTCATTAGAACAAAATGTATTGGTTATTTCTGATGCAGACGATCCTACATTTCAGGTGGCCAATGCATTTCCAGATAACCACTCTTTTTCTATTACCAATACCAATGCCGCTAAACTGCCGGTTGGTATCCATAAAGGCATGGCCTTCTACTCACATTTAAACCCTAATCAGGGCGCATTAAGTAATGTAACGAAATTATTTAAACTATCTAACTTACCGCCATTGGCAACAGAAATTAGCGTGAGCACCTCACCGCTTGCTATGGAGTTAGCCGCTTCTTTAGATATTGATGCGTTAAATATTGATGGATTAAAGCTACATGCGCCTGCATTAAAAATGGGCTTGATAGCAGGCTCACCTTACCTTGGACTTGGTGCTATGGTCGAGTTTAAGGTTGACTCGCATACCATACAAATAGAAAGCGACTTTGATGTATCAGCTAATGGGGCTAACTTAACCGCTGAATATCTTGGCAGTTTATCTTGGCATGATGTGTTTGGCATACCGGCAACCGTAGTCATTACCGAGCCAACCATTGTGGTCGGAATTAGCTTTGAGGGACTACCTACTGTTGGGTTATCTGGTAGCTTCCAAATTGATCAAGTCTCAGGCGATTTAAACGTGCTATTTAATGCAGCTAATCCTGCCAATAGTATGCTTGCGGGTTCCCTTTCAGAGTTAACGTTAAAAGAGCTCACCCAAACCTTCTGCCACAATACAATAGCGCTACCGACTGAATTAGAGCAAACGCTGTCTGAAATTGGTTTATCTAATATTGAACTGTACATAGCACCCACCGATGTAAAAATTGGCGATAAAACCTTTAAAGCAGATTATAAATTTGCCGGTCAGTTAAATATTTTAGGTACTACCGCCACCACCGATGTTGAGCTTGATCCAACACAAGGCTTTTCATTTGATGCCAACATCAACAAGCCACTACATATCAAGAATATTGTTCGCGTTGCCAGTAATGACAATAAAACAGGACCACTTGTGCAGCTTTCAACACTGAAAAGCAATCCGCATTTCACGCTGTCTGGTTTAATTTCTATCGAAAATGTACTGCGCGCAAATGCCGATATCAGCATTAGCGATCAGCATTCACGATTTGATGTGACGACAAATATTTACAACGTGATGAAAGCCAGTATTGCAGCAAGTGTTGACTCCTCTTCATTATTAGAAAGCGACATGAAAGTGGCCATTGATATTGAAAGTGGCGAATTCGACAAAATCGCGAAAAATATTAATCACGCTTTAAAGGATGCCGCAAAAGAAGCCAATAAAGGATTAAACCAAGCCATGAAAGACGTCACCCAATGCCAAGCAGACGTTAAAAAGATTGATAACAACATCAAAGCGAATAACGCAAAAATAAAAAAACTACAAAAGCAGCTGTCACAATTGGCTAAGGGGTTATAAATGAGTTGGTTTTCAAAAGCGGTTAAAACGGTTAGTCATGCCGCCAAAAAAACAGCATCGGATGTGTCTCACACAGCAACTAGTGCAGCCAATACGGTATCACATACAGTAACCAATACCGCTAATGATGCTGCAAATACGGTAGTACACACTGCTAATGACGTTGCTAAAGTAGCATCCAACACGGCAAAAGAGGCGGCTAAAGTTGCTGAACAAGCAGCAAAAGAAGCTGAAAAAACAGCAAACACCACGATAAAAAAAGCAGCGGCAGCGGCAGAAATCGCGAAAGTTTGGTCGGAAATTGAAGCATTAAAAGCTGAAAACACCGCACTGAATATATCTAAACAAACCGCGTTAACGGGTTTGAGTATTGCCAAAGGTCAATTGTCAGCGGTTAACTCGGTCACTCAGTTAACGTTAAATGGACTGCAACAATGGATAAATCTAACCAGCAAAGTACCCGTACAAATAAAAAGTGCGCATATTGATACCCATTTAAGTGCGATGCAAGGTGCTGAATTTAATTTAAAACTGAAGCTACTCATTGCAGGGCAAAGTAAAACCTTATCATTGCATATCGATTTTAAAGACCTAGTGAAGTTTGAAAAAGTGGCTCAAAAAGCCATTGAGAAAGAGCTGCAAAATATTGCTGACTTTGCGGTCAATATTGGTGAAGGAATTGGTAAAGACGTTAATACATTAATTTCAAGCGCAGAAAAAACAGCGCAACAAACGGTACAGCCAGTGGCGATAGTAAAAGACACCAAGAGTATTAATGCCGCCCAGCACGCGTTAGCACAATACCAGCAAGCACAATTAGCGTTTAATTCCCCTGTTAACTTATATAACCTGCAACATAAAGGTTACTTGTCAGCGCGCGGCAAGGACGATCATAGCCAAGTTGGCAGTATGAGCAAAGCGGGACCATGGGAAAAATTTGTACTTGTAAACCCCAACAATATTCACGATACCAGCCCAATAAAATTTGGTGATCCCATCGCTATTTGTTCACAAGCTTGGCATAACTACATTTCTGCTCGTGGTGATAAAAATGGCGACTCTGCGCAAATGATGAACGCGCAAAAAGGTTGGGAATTATTCACCTTAGTCAATAAAGATGAACCTAATACAAAACGCGATGTGTTATTGAACGAGCCTGTTAGCTTTTTATCAAGCCAGTGGCATAACTATCTTTCAAATAGAGGTAATAACCAGTCTATTACATTGATGAAGGAGATTGGCACGTTTGAAGAGTGGCTAATCAAGAAAGCAAAGTAATGCGATATATCACAAAGATGGCACAACATAACCTCAACAAATCATGTAAAGCACACAAAAACATGTAAGGGCAAGCTGGAAAATATAATGACCGAATTTCAAAAAATTAAGCACACTTTCGCTTTCACTAATAAAAATACAAAAGCATGGGGAGTACTCGCATTATGCGTCACCTTACATGCGGGTAAGGTGGCTGCATCCCCTAACAACACAAAAATCACCATCAATAATCATGAAATTAGTAAAAATATGCTCCAAAAAGAACAGCCTATTCACTCTTCCGAGGACTATTTAAAAGGCATTGATGTATCACACTACCAAGGCAAAGTAGACTGGCATAAAGTAGCAAGTACTGGCGTACACTTTGCTTTTGTGAAGGCGACTCAAGGCATTCACACCATTGATAAGCAATATCACCACAACTGGCATCAAACGAAAAAAGCGGGTATTAAACGAGGTGTATATCATTACTTTGATCCGTCTTTAGATGCACAGCAGCAAGCCAAGCACTTTCTATCGACGACTCAGCACGACTTTGGGGAGTTACCTCCTGTTATTGATATTGAAGCATTCGAAAATGTAAGTGCTAAACAGGTAATAGATGAGCTAAAACTGTTTTTATCGCATGTCAGTGAAACAACAATGTGCAAGCCTATTATTTACACCTCTCCCGGCTTTTGGAGCCAATTAAACGATCATGAGTTTGGCGAATATGCACTTTGGCTTGCAGAATACAGTGTAAAACCTCGAATCCCGGATGGCTGGAGTTCATGGTTGTTTTGGCAGTATTCCAGTAAAGGCAAAGTTCATGGCATAAATAGCCCTGTCGATCTCAGTTACTTTTCATCGTCGACACAAGCATTGGAGGCGCTATCATGCAGCAAGCAGTAACTGAACACACTGAACATACGTCATCGGGCGACTTACCGCACCAACAGCAAAGTATTATCCAACGTATACGTTCACAGCCAACTTGGCAAAAAATAAGAGCCTTACTTGCATTGCTAATAGTTGTGCTAAGTTTCTTACATATAACCGACAATATACTTAACGCATTAGGCAGAGATTATATTACTCAACAAGCTACTCAATTTCTTAATACTTCAGAAACCGCTGCCCAAGATACGTTCTTATTAATTAGTACTGCAAAAGCGGGCTTATCTGTTGTAGAAAGTAGCCAAGGTGGCGTGTCATTTTTTATCGAAGCTGAAGTGCAATTAGGTAGAATTGTAGAGCCACTAAAAGAACTACTTGATTACGCGTGGTCGTTTTCATTGCAAAGTTTGTCGGTACTCATGATCACAAAAATAGTGGTTGGGTTAGTAGAACGGATATTTGAGAATTACCTACTTTTTCTCACAATAGTGTGGCTAGGCTATGAAACATTGCGCCTATTAAAAGCTAAATTAGCTATGCAAGTGTATAAGTTTTTACGCGCTGCTACGTTATTATTCGCGTTGTTATTTATTGCGCTACCGCTTTCGATCACACTAACTTCCATCATTTCAAATGCAATTACCCATCCTATATCGCAACAAGTGAATCACGGCTTAAATCAGCATAACGAGCTGTTTGACTATCAGCAAGCGAACAACAAAGAGCTTTCTCTTAAGAATAGTGCCGAGCACGCATTGAAGATTTTTGATGCGAATCGTCACAGTATTAATCAGCATGTTTCTACTATGCATCAAAGCATCTATAAACATATTGCAGCAGAAGTATTAGAAGTGGTTATTTTACCATTAATGATTCTGTGGCTATTCCAGTTTGGACTTGGCTCTATACTTCCCAAAAAGCAGTATAAGAAAAGAGCTCCTACCGAACATCCCTCTTACCGTTAAGATCTACTCATCGACCATTAAAAAAGCGCACTCCATATGAAGTGCGCTTTATCAAACATTAAACATTGGTTGTATTGGTATGATTAACTCGCTTTAGGATCAAGCGCCTTAGTAATCATATAGTCTAGCTGCTCTTTATGAGCAATACTCTCTGCATTATTGCGTTTAGTACGTAACATGGTCTTAATTTTCTTTAAGTTGTAACGTGCTAGTGCTTGTGCAGCGTGTTTGCCACCATCCGTTTTCTTCGCTTTAAGCATGCCAGCTAACTTTTCAACGTACATGCGCTGTAAGTTTTGGCGGAACGAGTTAACGTTAGATTTAGCATCCGCTTTAAATACACCTTCTGTTAAATCGCCCATCATGTCTGCAAGCGAGTATTCGTTACCGTATAGGCTAGAATCTTGAATACGCTTTAATACATTTGGATGTAATAAATGCGCCATCACAGCTTTTTGCGAGCTAAGTACCATATCGTGTAGCTTAGGATCTTCTGTTTTACCGAAGAAGTAGAAACCACGACGCTGCTGCTGTAAATGACTGATTAAATCTTCATTCATTTCAAATGCATCAGGTGCAAATAAATGCGCATTAAGTACATCCATTGCTTGCTTTTGCTTAGCTTTTTCAACTGGCGTAAATGGACGTTTCGCCCCTTCTTGACCAACAAAACCACGGTCTACATAAACACCACCAATATAACGAGAAACAACTTGCGCATTACGTGCATATTCACGTTGTAATGTTACGAAGGCGTTCGTTAAGGCCTGATACGATTCATTTTCATCGCTAAAGCGCGTTTTTAAATCTTTCATTAAGCTATTAACGAGGTTCAAACGATCTTCAGCGTAGCTTACTGCATCGCTAGACATATCATAAATCATTACACGCGGGTCAATACCTTTACCCGGTGAACGCATATCATCAGCATCGTTACCAAAGGTAAGTGCAGGCTCAGTAGAACGTGCTAACAACTTATCAATGCGTTGCTTTTCTGCTGTCATATCAGTTAACGCTGGCGCATAACCAAATTCAATGGCCCAATCATCGTACGCACCTGGCTTAGATGTGTAGTACGCACCTTGCTCAACACCTTTAGGCGCGAAGTTAATACTTGGGTAATCCATTACTGAACCTTGTAAGCCATGCTTGTCAGTAATGCTCTTGTCATGCACTTCTTCGTCATCAAGCAACTGAGTTGCTTTCATGTTGTGGTTTAGACCTAGTGTATGTCCCACTTCATGTAATACTAAGTAGTATAAAAACTCTTTCGTAAAACGCTCTCTGTCAGCGTCATTTGCATCCATTGCAAGCATCGCGTATTGTCCGAACAATGCAGACTCATACAGCGCACTGTGATCCATCATCATTGCATCGTCAGCGTCGTGCTCTACATGCTCAGCATCTGCTGCACTTACATCAAATGCTTTATATGCATCTAGACGGCGGGTAAAGCCAGCAAACTCGAGCATGATATCAGCCCCTAAAAGCTGACCGGTACGAGGGTTAGCAAAACTAGGACCGTAACCACTAAATACTGCACGTGGTGATGATGTCCAGCGCATTACGTTATAACGAATGTCGCCCGCATCCCACTCAGCGTCGTCTGGCTGTACTTTTACTTGTACCGCATTTTTAAACCCTGCTTTTTCAAAAGAGCTATTCCACGCTAAGGTAGCGTCTTTAATAATCTCTCTGAACTCCATTGGCGTTGTGTTTTCAATCCACCACACAATCGGTTCAACTGGCTCTGATAACGCCGCATTTGGATCTTTCTTTTCTAGGTTCCAGCGATTAATTACATCACGGTACGGTGTTGCATCATCGCTGCTCGTCATATCATGTTTAATTTGAGTAAAGTACCCGACACGTGGGTCATCAAAACGAGGCTTGAAGCTATTTTCTGGCACAGCAATAAAGCTATGGCGTACTTTTAATGCAATGCTACGGTCGTCGGTAAATGCAAAATCACCATTTGAAATGCCTCTGTTGCTAGGACGAACTGGCGCAGGGTTGTCGTACACGTATTCAATTTCTAAGTCAGTGTTTTGAGGGTAGTTATGAATACTAACGTACTTAGTTTTATCTTTACTAAGTTTACCTAATTGATGTTTTTTACCCGGCTTATCTTTCGGGTTTTTAGACGCTTTAATTTGACGTAGGCTTTCAGTTAAGAAGATTTTGTCTGCTTTGATAAGCACGTCGCCCGTTGCTTCATCTTCTGCTTCAACTTTTACGCTTGCTAAAATTGGGCGGTTAATATTTGCGTCTTTTGAGCGTGCTAAAGGACTATTTTCATCGAAATGGAAAGACGTGTTTTCAGCGCGAATTTCTACTTTGTCAAAATGACGATTGAATGAATAAATGTTAGCGCCGCGGTAACCACCACGGAAATGACGGAACTCTGCAAGACCGTCTAGGTTTTGCATAAAATGAATAAACTCTTTATCCATTTGTTCTTTCGTTACTTTCATCATTAACGAACCGTCTTTTTTACTCTGATAAACAGTAAACAGTCCGTCATGTACTATGCTGTCTTTGGTTAGATCAGCAATAGATTTTTTCTTTTTTTCTTTCTTCTTGTCGTCTTTTGCGTCTTCGTTTTCTACATCATCTTTAGCTAACTCAACTTGCTCAGTTGGCTTTTCTTCACTTTCTTGTGGTGTCGCTTTTGACGCTGCAAATGCAGGTTGAGCACCGAGTGATAAAGCTAAAGCTACTGAAGCTGCCAATAACGTTAGCGTTGGAGAATTTCCTTTCATTTTAATACCTACGATTTTCTATCTAATTATATTTTTGTAGCCTAGATCCAGGGAAGAAATTAGGCCTTATAGTTCCCGTAGCAGACATCAAAACAAAATTAACCGCAAAAGCCAAATTCTGAGGCAATTAAATCGTTTCAAAATATTAATAATCATGCTTAACTTTGTAAGCTAATGCTTAAAAATGCTTAGCTTACAATGCTTCTATCCTATTTACTTTTATCGAACCCTTTACAGCTTGCGTAATAGCTTACCGTACCTGGCCAGTCACTAAATACGCCAATGACACCCACTTCTTTTGCAAGCACGTCCAACAGTTCAAATGCGTCGCCGTCATTATCAGTAATGTCTTTTACCGATTGATAATACCAGCCGCCGCCATTTTTCAAGGTGCCTGAACGCTCCAGCGTCCATGTAATAATGTCTAAACCTGCCTCTTTTGCAGCAACTGCATATGCTGAAGGCACCATTTCGTTATCTGAACCTAGTGTTACTAGCATCCATAGTGGCGGAGCAATAATTTTTACGCCATCAGCCACCAATTCATGCATACTTGGTTGCCACGTTGCTTGGTTTTGTGGGTCAAATCCTGCTTGGTCATATCGACCGTCTAAATACACACTTTGCGCAGCAAAGTCTGGCGCATTGTTTATCCAGTACTTTACATCTTCAAGATTAAAAGACTGCGGAAACACGTCGCTAGCTGGAACTTGTGCATTCACGTATTCATCAAGCATCTTTTGCGCGTATTGCTGCTGACTAAACCCATCAAATGGCATGGTAACTGCTGGCGATTTAAGCTCAGGAGTCATTTTTACATTCAATGATTTAAATAACTCTATGCTTTGTGCGTGAGTCATTAGTGTTCCACTTGATGAATATAAGTCAGTTCGCCAATTAGGAGTACCTTGTAAATACTCTTCTACAGTTGTAGCGTTAGGGTTAGCACCGTCCATTTTCCCTTGTAGCGTTAAAAACTCTTCCACAGTAATATCGCTCGTACAACACTTTGCAGTTGCGGCTATACCGTTAACTGGATCGGCAGGAGTAAATGGCACACTACATTTAGCGGCTAATTCAGGGATAGCAAGAATATTAGTAGTTGTATGTAAATCACATTGCGAATGACGACACACTAGTTCTTTGTCTTGTGTAAAAGTAACGTCACACTCAACAATACCCGCCCCCATTCTCGCCGCAGCAATATAGGACTCTTTGGTATGCTCAGGGTATTGCATAGCAGCACCACGATGGCCAATTGAAAAGTCTGTTTTATAAAAAGGACCGTCCTTACATTCTTCCAAGCTTGTTTTTAAATCGCTATCTTGCATGTCATCTATCAAAAAGTAAGGGCGAATACCTACTTGAACATCTTGTTTATTGTCACTGGTTAACGTGCTAGCTGTGTCCGTAACGGGATTCGTATTGCTGGTTAGTGTATTCGTCGTTGTTTTATTGTCTGAATTACATCCTGACAAAATAAATAGTGTACTTAGCCCTACCATTTGTATAAAACGTATTAACTTATTCATAGCTACGCTGCTCCTAAAATTTTTTGACTACTTTAGTGAGCAAGTGAGACGCTTTTATGACGTAAGTATTACGTTAGCAAAGCAGTTTTATTTCAGATTTTTTACACTTTAGTACTGATGGGTTATAGCTCAGCACGAAAGACACCACTGCCTGAGCTTAAATTGGAGCATAAATAGATAAACTAGACGAGTGACCATACAGCCACTTCAATAGGTGACTGTACACGTCTGTCGTTACGCTATTACATTACACTAATTTATTTTTCCGCTGAATAAGGGTCTTCAGCTACTAGATAGGCTCTTAAATCCGCTTTTTGTGGCTGTTCATTTAGCCACTCTCTCATTTGCTTAATTTGTGAGTAAATTTCTTCACCAAACTTATCTTTATAGATCGCAGAAAAGTTTTCTTTTGTGCTTTCTTGCCTGATTTTATTTTGCCAATGCTGAGTCACTACGGCATTTAAACTTCCAGCTAACCCTTCGCTTTTTAGTAGCTCCCATTCCCCCTTATCTAGCCAAATACCACCAACGCTGGTACTGTAATCTATACGGTGTTCATTGGCTGCTGATATTCTAAATTTACGCATGATTGTTCTTGAAACTGGGCATATTAACGCTTTTTTACTCTCTAATATTTCCGCTTCTTCAAAGGTAATATGTTCAGCAAACTCATAGTCAGCATTTCGCTCGCGCCATGCCACATAGTCTTCAATTAAGACCCAGTTTCCCGAGCATGAGGTGCACGTATGCGCTCTAAATAGCCCTTCAATAAAGCTCGGAGCCAATATTCCATTATTGCAACTAGTACATTTCATGTCTCAAATCCTTATCATCTTAAGAGTTAATAAGTTTAACTTAAATTATTTATGAACTTTATCTAATTTTATCGATTCAATCTCATTTTATTAGGACTGCTTCATATATAGATTTCCATCTACAGGTTACCTCAGCTAAAATCGGTTTCATTCAATAAGCATTGTCTTTTGCTTATACATTTATAGTTAATACTTTGGGATAACAAATGCCTTGGATTCAAATTCGCGTTAATGCTACTGAAACTACTGCCGAGCAAATAGGTGATGCGCTTTCAGATATGGAAGCACAAGCAGTTACATTTATGGACGCTAAAGATACTCCCATCTTTGAACCGAAAATTGGCGAAGTTGTATATTGGGCTAATACGGTTGTTATTGGCTTGTTCGACGCAGAAACGAATATGCAAGCTGTGGTTGACTATCTGCAAGCACAACCCGTAATTCAACAGTTTGGCGATGACCAATTCGTTTATAAAGTAGAGCAATTAGAAGATAAAGATTGGGAACGTGAGTGGATGGATAATTTTCATCCTATAAAATTTGGCGAGCGTTTGTGGATTTGTCCAAGCTGGCGCGACATTCCTGATCCGAATGCGGTTAATGTAATGCTAGATCCCGGCTTGGCGTTTGGTACGGGCACTCATGCTACTACTGCATTATGTTTAGAATGGTTAGAACAATTAGATTTAACCGATAAAACCGTAGTGGACTTTGGTTGTGGTTCGGGAATTTTAGGTATTGCAGCATTAAAGTTAGGTGCAAAGCGAGTGATTGGTATTGATATTGATCCACAAGCGATTGAAGCCAGTAAAGAAAATGCAAAACGAAATGGGGTTGAGGGGCAAATTGAGTTATATCTACCAGCCAACCAACCTAGCTTAGAAGCCGACATTGTTGTTGCGAATATTCTGGCAGAACCACTCATTAGTTTGTCTGATGTCATAATGGCCTACTTAAAGCCGCAGGGAGAATATGTATTATCTGGTATTTTAGATAGCCAAATAAATAATATAAGAAGCGTGTATCAGCAATATGGCAGTTTAGCCGACGATAAAATAAAGGATGAATGGGCGCGCGTTTCAGGAAAAAAAGCCTAATCATCTTTTCCTTAATCACATTGGCGAATTGTTTTGCCAGTGTGATTGCTGTTACGGTAATCACAACAAACATCACCTCCTCTTATTTTGTACTTGATAAACGTCTTGCCTATTAATTTTTGAACTTTTTGTATAAATCTCACTCTGTACCTTTGCCAAGTTACACTTTTTGAATATTGCAAAGCGCTTAGAATACGGTCATACCCAAATTAAGAACAAGCCACTATTCATAGTATCATCCGAGGCGCTAAGCACATTTTTTGTTCACTTTGGGCTAGTTATAGAATGTCAATATTAAAAAGTGAAAAAAAGTTCACTTTGTTTAAATAATAACCTTGGATTTTTGCTGAAAAATCCTTAAACTTAGCGCCCTTTTTTAACGGTGATACTTTTTTAACCAGTTGTGCAGATAGGTTCATACGTTCTCGACAATAATGTAATGTGCGCGCCAATGGCGGGCATTACCGATCGTCCTTTTCGTCAAATGGCAAGACAATTAGGTGCAGGCTTAGCAGTATCTGAAATGCTGTCGTCGAATCCTAAGGTTTGGAAAACCGAAAAGTCTATGCACCGCATGAATCACTCTGGAGAAACCGGTATTCGTTCAGTTCAGATTGCAGGTAGTGATCCCGAGTTAATGGCACAAGCAGCACAACATAATGTCGATAACGGTGCGCAAATTATCGATATTAATATGGGTTGTCCGGCTAAAAAAGTAAATAAAAAGCTAGCAGGGTCTGCATTATTGCAGCATCCAGCGTTAGTTGAAGATATTGTCAAAACCGTTGTTAACGCAGTATCTGTACCAGTTACGCTTAAAATTAGGACTGGTTGGGATACTGATAATAAAAACGGTATCGAAATTGCAAAAATAGCAGAACACAATGGCATACAAAGCTTAGCCGTGCATGGCCGTACGCGTGCTTGCATGTACAAAGGGTTTGCTGAATACGACACCATTAAAGCGATTAAGCAGAATGTGTCTATTCCTGTTGTTGCAAATGGCGATATTGATTCACCTGAAAAAGCAAAATATGTGCTGGATTATACTGGTGCTGATGCGGTAATGATTGGCCGTGCCGCACAAGGTCGCCCTTGGATATTTAAAGAGATTGACCATTATTTAAAAACGGGCGAACTACTACCACCTCCAGCGCTGACTGAGGTCAAAACAATTTTGCTGACGCATGTAACTAACTTGCATCAGTTTTACGGTGACGTGATGGGTCCAAGGATTGCAAGAAAACACGTCACTTGGTATTTAAAAGAGCAAGACCCTGAGGGTCAGTTTCGCAGTACATTTAATGCCATTGAAGAAGGTGAAAACCAACTTGATGCATTAAATATGTATTTCGATTCTATAGCATTAATCAATTGATATAAGAGATAATAAACGATGTTTGATCAAAACGTGCCTTCTTCTCCTTTCATTACAAACGCTAACGTTCAGACGCAAGAAAAGCCTCAGCCGCTTCGCAACGCTGTACAAAAAGCCGTTGCAAACTACTTGCAACAACTTAACGGTCAAGACGTAGAAGATGTATATGACTTGGTACTTTCTGAATTAGAAGCACCGTTACTTGAAGAAGTAATGAAGTATACACGCGGTAATCAAACTCGCGCTTCAATATTATTAGGCATCAACCGTGGCACACTTCGCAAGAAGCTAAAAAGATACGGTATGAACTAATCATATAACACAACGAAAAAGCACCCTTGGGTGCTTTTTCGCTTTTTGTAAGTTTAAATTTGTACATTGAAAAATCTAATACCAATTTTACTCTTTTTGAACTGAGGTAATAACAATACAATGGATACACATCGCCCTATTAAACGCGCACTCATTAGCGTTTCTGACAAAACTGGAATTGTTGACTTTGCTCGCGCACTAGCAAACAAAGGTGTAGAAATTTTATCAACCGGTGGCACGGCTAAGCTACTAGCTGAAAACGGCCTTAATGTTATTGAAGTATCTAATTATACGGGTCATCCTGAAATTATGGATGGTCGAGTAAAAACACTGCACCCTAAAATTCATGGTGGGATCTTAGCCCGTCGCGGTCAAGACGAAGCGGTCATGGCTGAACATGAAATAGGCGGTATTGATTTAGTAGTCGTAAACTTATATCCATTTAAGCAAACCGTTGCAAACCCTGATTGCAGTCTTGAAGATGCGATAGAAAATATTGATATTGGCGGCCCTACGATGGTGCGCGCTGCAGCAAAAAATCATAAAGATGTAACGATTATCGTTAATGCACACGACTACGATCGTGTTTTAGCGGAATTAAACGAATATGGCTCAACAACTGGCCCAACTCGCTTTGATTTAGCCGTTGCCGCATTTGAACATACCGCACAATACGACGGTATGATTGCAAACCACTTTGGCACTATGGTAACTGATTACAGTGAAAACGCGGAAGAATTCCCTCAATCGCCGTTTCCGCGCACTATCAATATGCAATTTAAGAAAAAACAAGATATGCGTTATGGTGAAAACAGCCACCAGCAAGCCGCATTTTATGTGGAAAATGATATTGAGGAAGCCTCTGTGGCGACTGCCTCACAACTGCAAGGTAAAGCGTTATCGTTTAATAATATTGCTGATACCGATGCAGCCCTAGAGTGCGTTAAAGCGTATGAAGAACCAGCATGTGTAATTGTGAAGCATGCTAACCCATGTGGTGTTGCCACTGCTGATGACATTTTAACGGCATACGACCGCGCTTATAAAACAGATCCTACCTCAGCGTTTGGCGGCATCATTGCCTTTAACCGCACGTTAGATGCTGATACTGCAGAAGCCATTATTGCGCGCCAATTTGTTGAAGTGATTATCGCTCCAGAAATCACCCCTGCCGCGGCACAAATCGTATCTGCTAAACCTAATGTGCGACTATTAGAGTGTGGGCAGTGGCATAACCAAACTAAGCAACACGACATTAAGCGTGTTAACGGTGGGGTTTTAGTACAAGATAGAGATCAAGGCATGGTCGCTATCAATGAATTAACGGTTGTTTCAAAGCGCAAGCCTACCGAGCAAGAATTAAAAGATTTAATGTTTTGCTGGAAAGTAGCGAAGTTTGTTAAATCAAACGCGATTGTTTATGCTAAAGACGGCATGACAATTGGTGTTGGCGCAGGACAAATGAGCCGTGTATACAGCGCAAAAATTGCTGGCATTAAAGCAGCAGATGAAAACCTGCAGGTGAAAGGATCTGTCATGGCGTCTGATGCATTCTTCCCATTTAGAGATGGCATTGATGCAGCAGCAGAAGCAGGCATTACTGCGGTTATCCAGCCGGGTGGCTCAATGCGTGACGAAGAAGTGATTGCCGCCGCTGATGAAGCTGGCATGGCGATGGTATTTACTGGCATGCGCCACTTTAAACACTAATGACAATCCGTTTAGATTGAGCCAGCCCAGTGCTGGCTTTTTTGTATGCGGTGTTGCATAACGTTGTTGCATAACATTCATACACACAGTTTCTAAGTGGCTATTTAACCTGAACTTTGGATAACGAGTACTGCAACTATATGATATTAATCTAAATTCATATTTTTAGCTCAAAATAGTTAGTTTTAGTGCTTATCAAGGCAGTTTTACGCGTCAATAGCTAGCTAGTGCAAGTAAAACTAACGCAGAGAAGTGCAAAAATAACGGTTTTGAGCGGTACTGCTTATCCAGAGTTCAGGTTATTTAATACTTACGCATTAGTAAGCCAACTTATTCGTGCGTAAGTAAGAATAGTTGTTTAGAATAAATGTAGACCCAACCTCATTTTAAAGGCATGTTTAACAACGGCGGTTATTCTGTCTTATATCTGTTTATCATTAACTTATCAAAGGAGCTTTAATGTCCGCAACTACTTCCCCATCAACCTCTTTTGATTTATCGCAATTTATTAAGAAAATACCGAAAACTGATTTACACATGCACCTCGACGGTTCAATTCGTTTAGACAGTATTATTGAAATTGCGCAATCTGAAAATATTGAATTACCAAGCTACACCACTGAAGGGCTACAAGAGTTAGTCTTTAAAGATAAGTATAAAAACCTAGAAGAATATTTAAAAACCTTCGGCTATTCATGTGCCGTGTTACAAACTGCTGAAAACCTAGAGCGTGTTGCCTACGAACTAGCATTAGATAACATGTCAGAAGGCGTGCGTTACATCGAAGTACGTTTTGCGCCTCAATTGCACATGAGTAAAGATCTCAGCATGGAAGATGTATTGGTTGCTGTAAACAAAGGGCTTAATAAAGCAAAGCAGCAAATTAATAGTGCACCCGCCATTCAATCTGGCGAAGAGCCTCCTTTTAATTATGGCATTATAGTTTCAGCGTTACGGTCGTTCGGCCCTTACTCCCCTTATTATGCTGATATGATTTATTCACTTCAGTACTCAGATCCCCGTGAAATTGCAGCATTGGGTTCGTTAGAACTGGCTAAAGGTGCTGTTGCCATTCGCGATAAGCATAACTTGCCAATTGTGGCGATTGACCTTGCAGGCGCAGAACATGGTCACCCAGCTAAAGAGCACGCGTTAGCCTTCCAATATGCGCACGATCATTTTATGGCAAAAACCGTGCATGCTGGTGAAGCATATGGCCCAAGCTCTATATTCCAAGCGATTACCGATTTACATGCTGACCGCATTGGTCATGGCTATTACTTGCTAGATGCCGACAAAATTGAAGATCCGGATGTGATCGACAAAGAAAAGTACGTTGAAGATTTATGCAATTACATTGCAGAGCACCGTATTACGATAGAGGTTTGCTTAACCTCTAACATTCAAACGAACCCCGACTTAACAGACTTAAGCACGCATACATTCAGTGAAATGATGGCAAGAGACATCAGCGTGAGTTTATGTACCGACAATCGTACAGTAAGTAAAACCACGGTTTCTGATGAATACGAGCTGGCCTTAAAGCACTTTGATATTTCACCGAAAAAGCTTAAAAACTTAGTCACCTACGGCTTTAAGCGCAGCTTCTTCCCAGGCACTTACGGTGAAAAGCGTAAGTATGTGAGGCAGTGCATTAATTACTATGAGAAAATTGTTAAGGGCACACCGTTTGAAGCATAAGCATTTAGCATAAACTCCCACTTGGGTATTGCGAACTAAACGTTTGTAATACCCTGTTACACCATCATATTTTCTTCATATTTCTTTCATCGTCGTACACCACTATTAACGTTATTCTTTCATGTTATCGATAAAAAGTTGATAAAAATCAATCGTGCAAAAAGTAATTTGTCTACTAGTCTTATAGCAAGATAGATAAAAACTGTAGGGCACGCCCTATTGCATCATTTGGAAAAATAGGAAGGTGGCGCATTACTCAATTCGTAGCATCTAATCCATCAGATGACCTTATTAATGACTATAATTTTGCTCAAAAAGCTCCCCAGCAAAGTGTAAAGCAACTGTTAGCGCACTATGATACCGTACGACAAACGACCCTTTCACTTGCTAACATGCTCTCTCCTGAGCTTTGCCAAATACAATCGATGCCAGATGCTAGCCCAGTAAAATGGCACCTAGCCCACACCACTTGGTTTTTTGAGGCATTTATACTGGCCGAGTATGACAAACATTATTCAACGTTCGACAGCGCTTTCCACTATCTGTTTAATTCTTATTACAACAGCTTAGGTGCACAGTTTCCGCGTGCTAAACGCGGTATGATCACCACACCTAACCTTGCAGATGTGCTTAGCTATAGAATTTATGTCGATAAAGCGATACACCAGCTGTGCACTGCTAAAAGCAACAATAACGAGGCAAAACTCTTACAGTTGGTTGTGCTTGGTTTAAATCATGAGCAACAGCACCAAGAACTTATTTTAACTGATGTTAAACATGCACTCTGGCAACTACCTAGTCCACCAGCCATATTAGCAGCACAACAAGAGAAAACACTGTCATTAGATGAGCCAGAGCCTTTACAGTGGCGAACATTCCACAAAGCGATTGTGGAGATTGGAGCGTCTCAATATCCCACTGACGTGCTCAACACGCACAATAGCCATATACAGCATTTTTTTTACGATAATGAAACGCCTCGGCACGAGCATTTACTGCATGCTTATCAACTGGCCAGCCGTACAGTTACCAATGGCGAATATCTCGACTTTATTAACGACGGCGGCTACGAAGCAGCAGAGTTATGGCTTTCTGATGGATGGGCATGGTTGCAACAAAATCACATCAAACACCCACTGTATTGGCGGCAAATTAATAACTCATGGCAAGAATTCCATTTTATCGGTTACCAAACGCTAAATTTAGCACAACCCGTTTGTCACGTAAGTTTCTATGAGGCCATGGCCTATGCGCAATGGGCAAATGCGAGGCTTCCTACGGAGTTTGAATGGGAAGCAGCGTGTGCTTCTTGCCAGCCAACACCTAACAAACAAAGTAACTTGCTTGATAACCGCCAATTTGCAGCTACTCCCGAAATCACTCCATTTCAACACCTTTTAGGGAATTGCTGGGAATGGACGCGGTCTGACTATGCTCCCTATCCAGGCTTTACACCGTTAGCAGGAGCTGTGGGAGAATATAATGGTAAGTTTATGTGTAATCAGTACGTGCTACGTGGCGGCTCTTGCGCTACCCCTCGCTCTCATATTCGCCATACCTATCGTAATTTTTTCTACCCACATATGCGCTGGCAGTTTAGCGGTATTCGACTTGCGCGTAATGTACCAAGTAACAAGGCAAATAACCCAAATCACTCTTCAATAAAAACAACTACAGGTCGTTCACTATGAGCCAATCCGCTACCGCTATCCCTTTGCCAAGCAATGCCGTACACCTTGATTTCAGCGTGAGTCAGGAAGAATTTTATCACGATGTTATTGATGGCTTATCGCAACCGCAAAAAACATTACCCTGTAAGTATTTTTATGATGAGCTAGGTTCTGCGTTATTTGAAGATATTTGCCAGTTAGAAGAATATTACGTTACCCGAACTGAAAAAGCGTTAATGCATAAAATAACTGAGCAAGTCCCCCGCTTAATACCAAAAGGGGTCACTGTAATTGAACCAGGATCAGGTGCAGGTGAAAAAATTCATTGGCTATTGAATGCGTTACATCGCCCTGCGGGGTATATCGCGATGGATATATCGAAAGAAATCCTCATTCGCTCATGCCAAGTGATTAAGCGTGCCTTCCCATCACTTGAAGTAGCCAGTTGTGTAGCAGATTTTAATGATTTTGAAAAATTATCGGGCCTGTTAGCTACACTGCAACCTGCCCACCCTATGCTGTTCTTTCCCGGCTCAACCATTGGTAATTTAACGCCAGATCAGGCCGTTAACTTTTTAACAAATTATCGAACGGTGCTATTAGACTACGCTCAGCGCACGAACAGCAAAACAACACAAAGCAGCTGGCAGTCTCTTTCTCCTAGCCTCAACCCTAATAACGATGTTGGTTCAGTACTAATAGGCGTAGACCTAATTAAAGATAAAGCAACATTAGAAGCCGCATACGACGACAAACAAGGGGTTACAGCTGCTTTTAATACAAACCTACTAACACGTATTAACCGTGAACTGAACGCAGATTTTAATTTAAATTTATTTAAACATAAGGCGATTTTTAACGAAGCAAAAAGCCGAGTAGAGATGCATCTGGTAGCCACAGCAGATCATTTCGTCACGGTGAACGACCTTACCTTCGCATTTACCAAAGGTGAAACCATACATACCGAAAACAGCTACAAATACACGTTGCCGGATTTTTGTGATTTATTACGCCAAGCAGGATTTGAACCCAAGCAAGTGTGGATGGATGATAAAGAGTGGTTTTCCATTCATCATGCACGTATTTGTTAAAGTGTAATGCTAGAAGGTGCTACCCTTCGTAACGAACGGTCAGCCAGATTGAAATAGCTCATTTTTATTATTTAGTGATAGAATCTCAGCCAAATAATAAATATGGGTAAGCGCATTTCATGGATCATAACTGGATAAGCATTGTTCCGTCTATTCTAGCTATAGTAGTAGCAATTTATAGCCGCCAAGTTATTTTAGCATTATTGGGCGGCGTAATTTTGGGCCATATATTACTTAATGATGGAAATATTCTAGCTGGCATCGGTGCGTCTTTAGACGGCATTCTCACTACATTGCAAAGCCCCGGAAATTTAAAAGTAATTCTATTCACTTTTCTGATAGGCATGCTGATTACCACCATTGAACAAACTGGCGGTATTGCTGCCTTTGTTAAAAAACTAACCACGAGTCGCTTTACCAATACACCTCGAAAGGCCCGAGCATTACCCTTTATCACTGGCATACTGATTTTTATTGAATCAAACATTACTGTGCTCGTGTCGGGAGCAATTGCTCGCCCAATTTTTGATAAATTCAAAATATCTAGAGAAAAGCTAGCCTATATTGTCGACTCTACCTGCGCACCTATTTGCGTGCTCATTCCTTTAAATGCCTGGGGTGCATACAACGTTGGCTTAGTGCAAAATCAAGGCGTTGAAAACGCAGTGGGCGTATTTGCACAATCTATTTTATTTAACTTTTATGCCATTGCGGCCATTTTAGTTACCTTGTTTACGATTATTTTTAACTGGAATATTGGCCCGATGAAAGCCGCAGAGCAACGCACGCAAAATGGACAAGTGCATTGGCCTGACTCAACACCGATGATGGCAACTGAAAGCGATCCTAATCACATTAAACCGAGTTATGCGAGAAATATGATCCTCCCTATTCTCGCCATGTTTTTAACCATGCCAGTTGCATTGTATTTAACTGGAGATGGCAACATTACTGCAGGTTCAGGTTCTACAAGCGCATTATGGGCGGTGATCATTGCGGTGCTAGTTAGTTGGGTATTAAGCCTAATGCAAAAACAATTTAATACCGAAAAGCTAACCCAAATTGGCCTTAAAGGAGCAGGTAGTATTATGCCGATGGCAGTTATTCTGCTGTTTTCACTAGCGCTTGGCGATGTGTCTAAGTTACTACACGCGGGTGATTATATGGCAAGCTTACTGCAAACCCACTTTCATCCTGCTGCACTGTTACCACTAATGTTTGTTCTAGGTGGGTTAATTGCTTTTTCTACAGGTACTTCTTGGGGAACATTCGCATTAATGATGCCAATCGCTATTCCAACTGCAATGGCGGCCGAACTACCTGTCGCACCATTTATTGCAGCCGCTATTTCTGGTGGCATTTTTGGTGATCATGCGTCCCCCATTAGTGACACTACCATTGTCTCTTCAATGGCATCTGCCACCGATCACATTGATCATGTGCGCACTCAGCTGCCATACGCAATGCTATCGGGAGTGATCGCGTTAACGCTGTTTTCAATTACAGGTGTGCTTATCGCATAAACTAGGTATTTGATAGCGCATTAGGTTAACTTCGATAAAAAGAGTTTGTTATACTGCCGAGCGAGAGCATGTTGCCTACCACAACCAACATGCTCTAGAGCTTCAGTTTTTTGCTTCACCTTTTTGATAAATACTAACCAACAAGAAGAAAAGAAAAATGAATAAAAAGCTTCGTATACCTACATGTTTAGCGGCTGTTTTAGGCCTTGCAACACTATCTCACACTGTTTCAGCTCAATTTGTCACTCCCACTAGCCCTGTTTCACAAAGCTTAACTGCCGTATTGGCTAATGCAGCAGACGGCGACCATAGATCTGACAAACAAAAAGCGCGCAATAAATACCGCCACCCTGCAGAAACATTAGCATTTTTTGATATCAAACCAGGGCAAACCGTTGTAGAAATTAGTCCGGGCGGAGGCTGGTACACGTCAGTAATTGCACCTGCGCTAGGGAAAGAGGGCAAACTATATGCAGCCCACTTTTTAATTAATGACGATACACGACCATATTTTAAAAAGTCGCGTAAGTCTTTTGAAGATAAAGTAAACACTAAGCCAGAATACGGCAATGTAGTGATGACTGACTTTCATCCTACTAACGCACACAATATTGCACCAGCAGGTTCTGCCGATGCAGTGTTAACCTTCAGAAATGTACACAACTGGTACATGCGCCATGGTGATGAAGGCCTGTTAGCGTCGTTTAAAGCGTTTAATAAAGCGTTAAAACCTGGCGGTACTTTAGGTGTGGTGGAACACAGACTACCTGAAGATCGCTCAGTAGAAGATCAGCAAAAATCAGGCTATATGAAAGAATCTTATATCATTGATATTGCTAAAAAAGCAGGCTTCAAATTAGCGGCCAAAAGCGAAATTAATGCGAACCCTAAAGATACCGCAGATCATCCTAAAGGGGTGTGGACGTTACCTCCACGTTTAATGCTAGAAGATACTGACAAAGAAAAATATTTAGCGATAGGTGAAAGCGATCGCATGACTTTAAAATTTGTTAAAACTCAGTAGGAACCTTTGTAATCATGAATGTGTTAGTAATTGGTGGCGGTGGTCGTGAACATGCCTTAGCATGGAAAGCGGCACAATCAACTAACGTTGAAACGGTATATGTTGCACCAGGCAATGCTGGAACTGCAACTGAAGCCAAACTAGAAAATGTTGCGATAAGTGCTGAAGATGTGGACGGTTTACTCACGTTTGCTAAAACCAAGCAGATCGACCTAACCATAGTAGGCCCAGAAGCGCCTCTCGTTATGGGTGTTGTTGATAAATTTAATGCTGAAGGTTTAGCTATATTTGGTCCAACACAAGGTGCTGCACAGTTAGAAGGCTCTAAAGCGTTTGCTAAAGATTTTCTTGCGCGTCATCACATTCCTACCGCTAACTACCAGAACTTTACAGAGATTGAGCCTGCGATTGCTTATGTTCACGAGCAAGGTGCACCAATCGTTATTAAAGCTGATGGTTTAGCTGCAGGTAAAGGTGTTATCGTTGCGATGAGCATCGAAGAAGCTGAAACAGCTATCAAAGACATGCTAGCAGGCAATGCATTTGGTGAAGCTGGCTCGCGTGTTGTTATTGAAGAGTTTTTAGATGGCGAAGAAGCCAGCTTTATCGTCATGGTTGATGGAAAACATGTTGTGCCAATGGCAACCAGTCAAGATCACAAACGCGCATTAAATAATGACGAAGGCCCTAATACTGGTGGTATGGGCGCTTATTCACCCGCCCCTGTCGTCACACCTGAAATTCATCAACGTATTATGGATGAAGTCATTATGCCTACCGTAGAAGGCATGACCAAAGAAGGGCATCCATACACTGGTTTCTTATATGCTGGTTTAATGATCATGGCTGATGGTACACCAAAAGTCATCGAGTTCAATTGTCGTTTTGGCGACCCTGAAACTCAGCCAATAATGATGCGCATGCAATCTGATTTAGTGACGCTTTGCCAACAAGCCGTTGCCGGAGAGTTAGCGGATGTGAAAGCAGAGTTTGATCCACGCGCTGCTGTAGGTGTAGTGATGGCTGCTGGCGGTTACCCTGCTAATTACCCGAAAGGTGATGTTATTTCTGGCTTAGCCAATGCTGATAACGATGCCGCCAAAGTGTTTCATGCTGGCACCAAATTAGTTGACGGCAATGTGGTAACGAATGGCGGTCGTGTATTATGTGCAACCGCGTTAGGGAACTCAGTGACAGAAGCGCAACAATTAGCATATAAACAAGTTAAGCAGATTTCTTGGAATAACGTATATTTCCGAGATGATATTGCTTATCGTGCAATTGCCAGAGAGCAAGAGAAATAACTACTTGATTCATTAAGCTTTTGAATCATCTTAAATACAAAAAAGGCGCTAATGCGCCTTTTTTTATACCCGCCTATTTATAAAAAATACAGCAGACAAGATAACTAAAAATATAAAGTCACTTTAAAAGCACATCACCAATATCGCAAACGAACACAAGGTTCCAATACTCCATACAGTGGTGCGTAATGCGTGGAAATCCAAGTAGTACAAAATTAAATATACAATGCGAGCAATAATAAACCCAATTGCTAACCATTGAATAAGCATCCCCATATTATGAGTAATGATTGCAACCAAAACAGCGGGCGTAAAAATGATCAGTGCTTCAAAAGAATTTTGGTGAGCAGCCAATGCTCGTGCGCCAAACCCTTTTAGTTTAGATTGCTGCTCTCTCGGATGACTGTTGTCGTAGCCTCCTTCTTTTGCCATCGCTACCGCTAGCGGTGCTTTTGCTAAATATGGTAATAGCATCGCTATTAACAAACAGACTAGAAGTGTTGTCATACTGGGTCCTTATCGTTCTTGTTGTGGTGGGAAAAGGTGTATTCGTTTTAAGCATACTCCCTCCCCATTTATAAAAGCCTCAATCGTATTGCTAGGGTCTGCCTAGTAAGGGAACTTTCGTTTATTCAGCGCAAACAAACGCTAAGTGATTTGCCTCTTGATTGACTGCCACACGTGAAATTTCTTTTTTGCAGTATTCATCTAATTTTGCCAAGCGCTGCCACTGTTTGTCGCCACGTCGCCAATATTTAATTTCATTACCTTGAGCGGAAATTGCCGTGTTGTCGTCTAACCAAGTAAAGTAATGGCTGTCTTTAGGTAAAGGTATAAGCGGCTGCTTTTTATTCGTTTTTGGGGTGTATTCAAATAACGTATTACTTTCTTTGCCTTGCTTAATATACGTAAAGCTTTTGCTGGCTTGGTTATATCTTATTGAGCGTCCAATATTCTCGTCAATGACCACAGGTTTTGCCGACGGCTTAGCTAAATATTGCAGCGTCATTGGTTCACCTAATACAAATAACATCAGTGACTTGTCTTCTCCCCAAGCATGATAGCCAACTGGCTCAATACTAGGAATAAGCGAAGTGCTAGGCTTACCATCCAAAGAATAAGACCACAGCTTTTGCTCGCCGCTTTCTTCAACCACTACACTTGAAAACATATCTTGCCCAATTAACTTAGTGGGCGAGTATTCACTGATAGTAGGCGTATTAGTAATGTTCTGGGTCTTTTGGGTTGTAAAATCATAAAGGAACGTATCTGCTTGCCACTTTCCTGCTTCCGACTCCACTAAGCTTGTGAATAAAATACCTTGGTCGTTAGGTAAAAAATAAGGCTGATTGTCATATCCTTCGCGCTGAGAAATGTTATTAATCTCTGATAAAGTAAACTGGTCATTTTTTACTGCTATTTCTGCAACCCAAATATCAAAACCAGGAGGCTGTTCTTGAGCAAGTATTTGGCTAGAAAAAAGTAACGCAGCACTATAAATACATGCACTAATTTTAGTTTTTTTAAATTTATTTTTTTTGTTTTGAAACATGTTAATTTTTAGCATTGTTAACCACTTTCTTAAATGAAAAAATGTCTGTACCAAAAATACCGTTAAGGATATGTTAAGTCAGATAGCTATATCTTAGGCTCAAATTAAGCACAAGTACACAAATGAAAAACAATATTAAAATAAACATCTTAGAGTATCAGCCAGAATATAAAAGCGACTTTAAGTCGTTAAATACGGCTTGGCTAACAAAGCACTTTACTGTTGAAGCCATTGATAAAAAAGTGCTGAATAACCCAGAGCAATTTATTATCAATTGTGGCGGTAAAATTTGGTTTGCAGCGTTAATGTTAGATAATCGCCCATCCAAAATTATTGGTTGTATAGCGTTAAAAAAGTCCTCTTCTACTGACATGGAATTAACCAAAATGGCGGTCGATGAGCACTACCAAGGATATGGCGTTGGCAAACAGCTGTTAGCGCATGTTATTCATTATTTTAAGCAAACTGACTATTCGCGCTTATACCTAGAGTCGAATTCAAAATTACAACCTGCAATTGGTTTATATTTGAAAATGGGATTCGTGCATAAAACCGCTGATCCTCAGTCAGTTTATCAACGTGCCGATGTGTTAATGGAGTATGTTGAGCCAGTTCCGTGTAAATCCTCCTAACAACTCACTTGAAATTATGCGAATAGCATAGCAACATGGTAGCGTCTTTATTAATAATAATTGTGATAAACAATGTCCACCAAGCATCCCATCATAGCAGTAACAGGCTCGTCTGGCGCTGGCACCACCACCACCACGAGCGCCATTAAGCATATTTTTAGAAGTCTTAACGCAAATGCCGCCTATGTTGAAGGTGACAGTTTTCATCGCTATTCTCGGTTGGAAATGGATAAGGCCATTCAAAAGGCCGCTGAACAAGGTAAGCACATTAGTTACTTTGGTGCCGAAGCGAATGACTTTACTGCCCTAGAAACCCTTTTCAAAGTATATAGTGAAACTGGCACAGGCAAGGTACGTAAATACTTACACACATTTGATGAGGCTGTGCCTTTCAATCAAATGCCAGGCACATTTACACCTTGGCAACCGCTGGCAGAGAATACCGATTTATTATTTTATGAAGGGCTGCATGGCGCAGTAAACACAGAGCAAAACAATGTGGCACAGTATGTAGATTTACTCATTGGCATGGTGCCCATTGTTAATCTTGAGTGGATCCAAAAAATAGTCAGAGATACTAACGACAGAGGTCACTCGCGTGAAGCGGTTATGGCAAGCATCGTGCGCAGTATGGATGATTATATCCAGCATATGACCCCGCAATTTAGCCGTACACATATCAACTTTCAACGAGTGCCTACCGTAGACACATCTAACCCATTTAGCGCGAATGATATTCCCTCATTAGATGAAAGTTTTGTTGTAATTCGTTTTCGAAATGGTAAAGGAGTTGATTTTCCTTACTATCTCAATATGATAGATGGTTCGTTTATGTCACGGGTTAACACCATGGTGGTGCCAGGTGGCAAAATGGGTTTTGCTATTGAGCTAATATTAAAACCCTTAATAGAAGCACTCCTTGATAAAAAACGTCAAGTATTGGCCAAGTAAATTAAGAACAAAAACAATAGGTAATGATATGAAAACAAATGTTGTGTTATTTGTTTTATTGTTGATAAGCACATCTGTATTTGACGCTAACGCAAGAGTAGAAATTTATAAATGGGTAGACAGTAAAGGGGTTTTACATTACTCGGAAAAGCCACCTAAGCAAGGTGACTACGTTCACATTGAAAGGTTTACCAATAAAAACAGATTTAAAGCCGATGTCACTGTATTCAACAAAGAAAAAAAACGCAGCGACTTATGTTTAAGAGCGCAACAAAACGACCAACTACTGCGTACTCAAAATAATATTCGTAAACATAATAAGCATGGAGAACTCGTGCTGTTAAGCGAGCTAGAGCTGACGGAACAACGGGCGTTAGCTACACAACAAATTAAACGTTATTGCAAAGAGTAAAATGCGTTAACTGCTACTCGCCATCACTCAATAGCGCAACCTATTGAGTGGGGCTTTCGGTGTCGGCCTCACCTAGCGGAATATAATTCGGTAATGACTCAATTTGGCCACACCAGCGTTGTATATGTGGGTATAGTTCAAGGTTAAAGCCACCTTCATGCGCCACATGCGTGTATGCGTATAATGAAATGTCTGCAACCGTTAACCTATCCCCAACTAAAAAGCGTGTTTTAGCTAACTGCTGCTCCATTACCTGCAATGCTTTATGGCCACCTTGTTGCTTCGATTGATAATCTTCTAAACGATCCTTCGGTAAGCCTAAATATTTATTAATAAAGCGGGCAACGGCTATATACGGCTCGTGGCTATACTGCTCAAAAAATTGCCATTGTAATACTAAACTTCGCACGTAAGTATCAGTAGGAAGGTAAGCACTGTCTTCCGCAAGATAATGAAGTATTGCATTGGACTCTGACAGAGTGTGCCCGTTATCTAACACTAATAATGGAATTTTGCCGTTGGGGTTTTGATTTAAAAATTGAGGTGTTTTAGGTATCTCCAGCAAGTATGTCGACGTTTATCCATTCATAATCTTGCTGTAAAAGGGTCAACAATAATTGTATTTTGTAACAATTACCTGAATTCACATCTCCGTAAACTTTCATTTGTCGACCCTATTGTTATTGTTTGAGGGGCTATTTACCTATAACTGGAATATTTCTACCATAAAAGATTTCTTGTATCTCATGTGTTAGTGTATCAGTGATGTCTTTTTGCTCTTGCTCACTGTAGCCATCTTTACCAATACCAAATAAATACTCGTCTAATTCAAATTCTTTTCTAACCATTTTGGTGTGAAAGATGTTTTCTTGGAATACGTTTACATCAATCATTTGATAGGCATTCTGAGTATCTTCATCCATAAAGTTTTGAATAGAGTTAATTTCATGATCGATATAATGTTTTACCCCATCAATATCACGAGTAAACCCGCGAACACGGTAATCAATAGTAACGACATCAGATTCTAAGCTATGAATTAAAAAGTTTAAGGCTTTTAACGGCGAGATAATACCGCAAGTTGACACTTCAATATCTGCTCTGAACGTACAAATACCTTCATGTGGATGAATTTCAGGGTATGTATGCACACAGATATGACTTTTATCTAAATGGCTAACGATAGATTCTGGCAGTGGCCCCGGCTTCTCTTCGTTATCTATTTCGCGTTGCTCTTCAATCGGCTCTTCGCTCACTAAAATAGTTACACTAGCACCTTGAGGATCATAATCTTGACGAGCAACATTAAGTACATTTGCACCAATGATATCGCACACTTCACGCAAGATATCAGTTAAACGATCGGCGTTATATTGCTCATCGATATACTCAATATACTCTTTACGATGCTGTTCTGATTTCGCATAACAAATATCGTAAATACAAAAACTCAAGCTCTTGGTTAAGTTATTAAAACCATGCAACTTCAATTTATCAAAGGGTTTAACCAATGTCTTAGTCTCCAAGCAGAATTGCCAGTATTTTATAAAATGCTACAAGTCACATAAAACAGAGAAAGGGGAGCTGTTGAACAGAATTATAGCAGGACTATTAAAACGCGAATAATAGCCAAAAACATACATCCATTAAAGCTTTTTTATAGCTTATTTTTGACTATTCTGTGTTTAATTTTGGTCAATTATTTTATAAGAATGGCTCACTGTTGCAGCCTTATCGAGCATGAGTTTTACAGAACAATATTTTTCTGCAGACAGGTCTACCGCACGAGCAACATGCTTCTCGTTCAAGTTGGTGCCAGTAACTTCAAACTCTAGGTGTATTCGTTCAAATACTCTTGGCGGATTTTCTGCACGTTCTGAAGATAGATTCACTTTACAACCAGATACTTGCTGTTTCGACTTCTCTAAAATCATCACCACATCAATTGAAGCACAACTGCCTACAGACATGAGTACCATTTCCATAGGACTTGGCGCAGAAGAGTTGGCGCTATCGCCATCAAACACAACGGAATGTCCAGTCTCAGACTGGCCTAGATAAGTCATGTCTTTAATCCATTCAACTGTTGCTTTCATATTTCTCTCGATTTAATAACGGTAAAGGTGTGCCATGGTACAGAAAATATTTTCAAGAGTTAATCTAATAAGTCAGCAATCGCACTATCAAATAGATTTTTCACTAAACCAGAAAATTCCTCAATAAATTCTAATTGCTCTTGAGTCACTGGTTGATTAATCACACTAGAAAGAATTTCTTGTAAGTCATAAACAATACCATCTACCTCTCTAATGATAAGGCTTCGGTGATTCATTTCTAACTCATCATGTTGAGTACACAAATTGATAATGTTAGCTGCTATTTTATCCTCAATCGCACACATTACCGTTTTACCGTTTGCGATGGGCTCACCTGGCTTTTCAAATAACGCCAAATTTTCGGTAAAATATTCTATTAGGTGGTTATAACCTGCTTTATCAATGACCATAATTCAACTCACTACGTTACTCTATTGCCTAAATGGTGAACTAGCACTCTGATACTGATTTAAACAAAACCAACTAGTTAACTCAAACTATATTATAGTTTTTCTTTGATTTTGCTGCATTTTTGATACCGCCGCCTATGCTCACAATAATAAGATAATAAATAGCTATCTAATAGCAGCGCTAAACTACTTACTCAAGTAACATTATTATATTAAGATTCGTTACTTATACATCACTTATCATAGCGTACAACGCTTTCACATTGTTACAGAGCTGAGTTAGGTACATGCACGATAAAAATCAGTCTATTGCGTTAAAGTATGGTTTAGTTGCCGTCTTATTATGGTCAACCGTTGCCACTGCATTTAAATTAGCACTGAACACTATGAGCCCAACTCAATTATTGTTTATTGCCAGTGTAACAACTTCCATCGTGCTGTTTATTATTATCCTTAAACAAAATAAGTTAGGCTTAGTGGGTAGAACCCTTGCTAATACCAGCAGCTATGCAGTGCTCATTCCATCTGCTTTGCTAAACCCGGTGCTATATTACATCACTCTATTCTCAGCGTATGATTTACTACCCGCCCAACAAGCACAAAGTATTAATTATACTTGGGCAATCACTCTTAGCCTATTAGCAGCAATATTCTTAAAACAAAAATTAACTAAAATAGATATGCTCGCATTATTGCTTGCATATGTAGGCACTCTCATCATCAGCACAAAAGGTGACGTATTTTCATTGCAATTTGAAAGTCTACTTGGGGTATCTTTAGCATTAATTAGTACTTTCTTGTGGGGAATATATTGGATAATAAATGTAAAGAATACTGCCGATGCAATAGTAACGTTATTTCTTAGCTTTTTAATTAGTCTGCCTATTCTATTTATCATGTTAGTCATGGGGGGAGAACTAAACAGCCTTACCACCGAAGGCATTTGGTATGCAATTTATATTGGCTTATTTGAAATGGGTATCACATTTGTTTTATGGCTAAAAGCATTAAAGTATGCAGAAAATACAACACAAATAAGTAGCTTAATATTTATATCACCATTTATCTCCCTCATATTCATTTATTTAATTCTTCAAGAACCTATCTATTCTGCCACACTATTAGGTTTAGTATTCATTGTCACAGGATTGGTACTCCAACAAAAATGTCAAAATAAAACGCCATCGCAAGCTTCCTATAACAGCGATATTCCAGATCACAACATTAAGCAACCTAACTAATACAAGTACATAATAATGTCTAATCGAAAAATATGCACACACTGTCAATTTCCATTAAAGGTGTGTATTTGCGCAAGCATAAAGCCGATTTTCAATAAAACGCGTTTATTTATTTTGCAGCATCCAAGCGAAGTTAATGTGGCTAAAAATACAGGACGGCTTATTTTGTTATGCAGTAACAATGCTGAAATCACTGTAGGTGAGACAGAAAATGATTTTGAAGATGCTAAAAGTCTACTACTCGATCAAAAAGATGAAACCGTTTTAATATATCCTGAAAGTCACTCAACTGATATTAGTGAACTATCATACGGCGAAAGAATAAAAATAAAGAATATTATACTCGTTGATAGCACTTGGAAAAAAGCGCATAAGATCTTGCAACTGAATCCTTGGTTAACTCAATTCGCTACTATAAACCTAAACTCAGCAGAGCCAACCCAATATACGATCAGAAAAGCAAATAAAGCCTCGAGCCTTTCAACTATTGAAGCTGCTGCTTACTGTATTCACACTTTAGAAGGCATCGATACATCACCATTAACTGACTGTTTAAACGCGATGGTTAAAGGGCAATTAAGCAATATGCCCGTTGATGTGAAACAACGCTATGATAACCATTGAACATAACTAGCAAAGCAAAATCCCCCTATCTAAATAATTAGATAACGTTGAAATATGCAACCCCCTTCCAATGGACATAAATATCTAACACTTTTCACTTGGCACTTTCAGCTATCGTTGTTATTACGATGCTTAAAAATAAATGTACTTAATCGACTTAATGCTAAAAAGGTATTTCCAATTGAGTATTTGTAATGGAAGTTTTTGCTAGCTGAAGACATATACTGATAAAAGGCCTGTTAGAATCGAGTATCTGCTCACTATATTTTGCTTAGCAGGTACTTTAACTTCTTCAAGTCGATCATTATGCGGATGGATGCAAGCACTGGCTAAAATATAAAGATTAAGTAATCAGAGTGATCTTAAAAGTTAAACTGTTCATTCAAAATGATAAAGATATGAAATGTAGCAATGCTAAGGTGATACAGCTATTTATACCAACCTAAACTAATGAAAGGCCAAGATTCTGTATGATTTAAACACCGCACTATGTCGAATCACCTGCGTGTATTTGAATAAAAATAACCCCATCATTCAAGCTAGATCTGTGCTGACAGCAGTAGCAGGGCCATAGAAGTCACACCGATAGCCCGCTGACTTTCCTTAGCCGCAAAAGAGCCAACGGACTAGTCAGCGTGTTCAGCTGGCTTAAATACATACCGCTTAATACTGAGCGCTAAATACGCATTTATAAGTACTTATTTGCTAAGTACTGGCGCCTAAATACCGAGTCTCACATGTCGGATGCTGGATGCTGGATGCTAAATAGTGCATACCACATACTGATGTTAAATACCAAACCCCACATAGCAAAAAACCCGCTCACAGTGTGAACGGGTTTCTTTAATAGGGAGCCTGGCGATGTGCTACTCTCACATGGGATCTCCCACACTACCATCGCCGCTGTTGCGTTTCACTTCTGAGTTCGAAATGGAGTCAGGTGGTTCCACAACGCTATTGTCACCAGGCAAATTCTTTTATAACAATACTGGAAAAGCAAGGCCTCCATGAATGGAGGTCATACTGGAAATCGTCATAACAATTCCAGTGATAATTAAATCAGTGTCACTCAATTGATGTCTATCAATCAATCTCGTTAGCGCTTCACACAACTTTGGTGTTGTATGGTTAAGCCTCACGGGCAATTAGTACAAGTTAGCTTAACGCCTCACAGCGCTTCCACACCTTGCCTATCAACGTTGTAGTCTTCAACAACCCTTTAGAGAACTTAAAGTTCTAGGGATGACTCATCTCGAGGCTCGCTTCCCGCTTAGATGCTTTCAGCGGTTATCGATTCCGAACATAGCTACCGGGCAATGCCACTGGCGTGACAACCCGAACACCAGAGGTTCGTCCACTCCGGTCCTCTCGTACTAGGAGCAGCCCCTCTCAATCATCCAACGCCCACGGCAGATAGGGACCGAACTGTCTCACGACGTTCTAAACCCAGCTCGCGTACCACTTTAAATGGCGAACAGCCATACCCTTGGGACCGACTTCAGCCCCAGGATGTGATGAGCCGACATCGAGGTGCCAAACACCGCCGTCGATATGAACTCTTGGGCGGTATCAGCCTGTTATCCCCGGAGTACCTTTTATCCGTTGAGCGATGGCCCTTCCATTCAGAACCACCGGATCACTATGACCTACTTTCGTACCTGCTCGACGTGTCTGTCTCGCAGTTAAGCTGGCTTCTACCATTACACTAACCGTACGATGTCCGACCGTACTTAGCCAACCTTCGTGCTCCTCCGTTACTCTTTGGGAGGAGACCGCCCCAGTCAAACTACCCACCAGACACTGTCCACACTCCAGATAATGGAGCAATGTTAGAACATCAAACATACAAGGGTGGTATTTCAAGATTGGCTCCACCATATCTGGCGACATGGTTTCAAAGCCTCCCACCTATCCTACACATGTAGGCTCAATGTTCAGTGTCAAGCTGTAGTAAAGGTTCACGGGGTCTTTCCGTCTAGCCGCGGGTACACTGCATCTTCACAGCGATTTCAATTTCACTGAGTCTCGGGTGGAGACAGCGTGGCCATCATTACACCATTCGTGCAGGTCGGAACTTACCCGACAAGGAATTTCGCTACCTTAGGACCGTTATAGTTACGGCCGCCGTTTACCGGGGCTTCGATCATGAGCTTCGCTTACGCTAACCCAATCAATTAACCTTCCGGCACCGGGCAGGTGTCACACCGTATACGTCATCTTTCGATTTAGCACAGTGCTGTGTTTTTAATAAACAGTTGCAGCCACCAATTTTCTGCGACCGCCGTCAGCTTATGGAGCAAGTCCAATCACCGACAGCGGCGTACCTTCTCCCGAAGTTACGGTACCATTTTGCCTAGTTCCTTCACCCGAGTTCTCTCAAGCGCCTGAGTATTCTCTACCTGACCACCTGTGTCGGTTTGGGGTACGATTCGTTATTATCTGAAGCTTAGAAGCTTTTCCTGGAAGCAGGGCATCAATGACTTCCACTCCGTAGAGTGTCGTCTCGTGTCTCAGCCTAGTGTCAGTCCGGATTTACCTAAACCGACAGCCTACTCACTTTCACGTGGACAACCAACGCCACGCTCACCTAGCCTTCTCCGTCCCTCCGTCGCAATAATAACAAGTACAGGAATATTAACCTGTTTCCCATCGACTACGCCTCTCGGCCTCGCCTTAGGGGTCGACTCACCCTACCCTGATTAACATGGGATAGGAACCCTTGGTCTTCCGGCGTGGGGGTTTTTCACCCCCATTATCGTTACTCATGTCAGCATTCGCACTTCTGATACGTCCAGCAAGCCTTACGACTCACCTTCAACCGCTTACAGAACGCTCCCCTACCACTCACCTAAAAGGTGAATCCGCAGCTTCGGTGGCATGTTTAGCCCCGTTACATCTTCCGCGCAGACCGACTCGACCAGTGAGCTATTACGCTTTCTTTAAAGGATGGCTGCTTCTAAGCCAACCTCCTGGCTGTCTGAGCCTTTCCACATCGTTTCCCACTTAACATACACTTTGGGACCTTAGCTGGCGGTCTGGGTTGTTTCCCTCTTCACGACGGACGTTAGCACCCGCCGTGTGTCTCCCGAGTATCACTTTACGGTATTCGGAGTTTGCATGGGGTTGGTAAGTCGGGATGACCCCCTAGCCCAAACAGTGCTCTACCCCGTAAGTGTCCGCTCGAGGCACTACCTAAATAGTTTTCGGGGAGAACCAGCTATCTCCCGGTTTGATTAGCCTTTCACTCCTAGCCACAGGTCATCCCCTAACTTTTCAACGTTAGTGGGTTCGGTCCTCCAGTGCATGTTACTGCACCTTCAACCTGCCCATGGCTAGATCACCGGGTTTCGGGTCTATACCTTGCAACTCGACGCCCAGTTAAGACTCGGTTTCCCTACGGCTCCCCTAATCGGTTAACCTTGCTACAAAATATAAGTCGCTGACCCATTATACAAAAGGTACGCAGTCACCGAACAAGTCGGCTCCCACTGCTTGTACGTACACGGTTTCAGGTTCTATTTCACTCCCCTCACAGGGGTTCTTTTCGCCTTTCCCTCACGGTACTGGTTCACTATCGGTCAATTGGGAGTATTTAGCCTTGGAGGATGGTCCCCCCATATTCAGTCAAGATATCACGTGTCCCGACCTACTCGATTTCACAACAAATTCGTCTTCGTGTACGGGGCTATCACCCTGTATCGCTGTGCTTTCCAGCACATTCCACTGACTTGTAAGCTGCTTAAGGGCTAATTCGCGTTCGCTCGCCGCTACTAGCGAAATCTCGGTTGATTTCTTTTCCTCCGGGTACTTAGATGTTTCAGTTCTCCGGGTTTGCCTCTTATAGCTATGTATTCACTATAAGATACCTGCAAGCAGGTGGGTTTCCCCATTCGGAAATCGTGGTCTATAACGGTTTTTATCACCTTAACCACGCTTATCGCAGATTAACACGTCCTTCATCGCCTCCAATTGCCTAGGCATCCACCGTGTACGCTTAGTCACTTAACCATACAACCCAAAATTGTTTGACCAACTTTGTGTTAGTATGCGCTAGTTTTGTCCAAAGATGGACAATGTCGTTATGATTAATAACGACGCTCTATGAGTAATTGATTGATAATCGCAATTGCGACACCACCAAATAGAGTGACATTTACGTCATTAGCGTATGAATCAACAGTTGCCTGTTGCTCAGTTATTCATACGCTGGATTTAATTATCAGCTTTTCCACATTGTTAAAGAGCAGTTTTGAGCAGAAGCTCAAAAGTAAAGATTCTTGGTAAGAACATTTAGTTTTGAGTTATTGGTGGAGCTAAGCAGGATCGAACTGCTGACCTCCTGCGTGCAAGGCAGGCGCTCTCCCAGCTGAGCTATAGCCCCAATATACAAGCACCGTTAGGTGTGTTGTTCTTTGCTCTGACTTTGTAATCTAATCATCTGTGTGAACACTCGACAATAGCGTCGAATCTTTTGGTAAGGAGGTGATCCAGCCCCAGGTTCCCCTAGGGCTACCTTGTTACGACTTCACCCCAGTCATGAATCACTCCGTGGTGATCGCCCTCCCGAAGGTTAGGCTAACCACTTCTGGAGCAACCCACTCCCATGGTGTGACGGGCGGTGTGTACAAGGCCCGGGAACGTATTCACCGTAGCATTCTGATCTACGATTACTAGCGATTCCGACTTCATGGAGTCGAGTTGCAGACTCCAATCCGGACTACGATAGACTTTATGGGATTCGCTCCACCTCGCGGTCTTGCTGCCCTTTGTATCTACCATTGTAGCACGTGTGTAGCCCATCCCGTAAGGGCCATGATGACTTGACGTCGTCCCCACCTTCCTCCGGTTTATCACCGGCAGTCTCCTTAGAGTTCTCAGCATTACCTGCTAGCAACTAAGGATAGGGGTTGCGCTCGTTGCGGGACTTAACCCAACATCTCACAACACGAGCTGACGACAGCCATGCAGCACCTGTCTCAGAGTTCCCGAAGGCACCAAACTATCTCTAGTAAGTTCTCTGGATGTCAAGGGATGGTAAGGTTCTTCGCGTTGCATCGAATTAAACCACATGCTCCACCGCTTGTGCGGGCCCCCGTCAATTCATTTGAGTTTTAACCTTGCGGCCGTACTCCCCAGGCGGTCTACTTAATGCGTTAGCTGCGCAAAACAGTTCTTGACGAACCGAGCTGCTAGTAGACATCGTTTACGGCGTGGACTACCAGGGTATCTAATCCTGTTTGCTCCCCACGCTTTCGCACATGAGCGTCAGTATCGAGCCAGAAAGCTGCCTTCGCCATCGGTATTCCTTCAGATCTCTACGCATTTCACCGCTACACCTGAAATTCTACTTTCCTCTCTCGTACTCTAGTTAACCAGTTTCAAATGCAGTTCCCGGGTTGAGCCCGGGGCTTTCACATCTGACTTAATTAACCGCCTGCGTGCCCTTTACGCCCAGTAATTCCGATTAACGCTCGCACCCTCCGTATTACCGCGGCTGCTGGCACGGAGTTAGCCGGTGCTTCTTCTGCGAGTAACGTCACAGCTGACAGCTATTAACTGACAACCTTTCCTCCTCGCTGAAAGTGCTTTACAACCCGAAGGCCTTCTTCACACACGCGGCATGGCTGGATCAGGCTTGCGCCCATTGTCCAATATTCCCCACTGCTGCCTCCCGTAGGAGTCTGGACCGTGTCTCAGTTCCAGTGTGGCTGATCATCCTCTCAGACCAGCTAGGGATCGTTGCCTTGGTGAGCCATTACCTCACCAACAAGCTAATCCCACTTGGGCTAATCTTAAGGCGTGAGGCCCGAAGGTCCCCCACTTTGGTCCGTAGACATTATGCGGTATTAGCAGTCGTTTCCAACTGTTGTCCCCCACCTTAAGGCATATACCCAAGCATTACTCACCCGTCCGCCGCTCGTCATCTTCTAGCAAGCTAGAAATGTTACCGCTCGACTTGCATGTGTTAGGCCTGCCGCCAGCGTTCAATCTGAGCCATGATCAAACTCTTCAATTAAAAGTTTTGTTGAAACCGAAGTTTCAGCTCAATGAATTCTGTATATATTGACTGTTGAGTCACTCTACAAAACTATTGAGATTTAAATATCGTATTGAGCCGAAGCTCTTAGATTCTAATCTCTATTGTGAGTGCTCACACAGATGATTGATTACAAATTGTTAAAGAACAGTGCTTGGTGCTGGTTGGTAACTTGTTACCGTTTAGCTCGAAGCGGGATGCGCATTCTACGCTTTCCGTTTTCAAAGTCAAGCAGTTAATCTAATTTATTTTTTGAAGAGTTTTTTAAAACTTCACTCTTTCAAATTCGATTAACTGGTTAACCTTGACACCTGATTTAACGTTAAACTTAGTTCTTGTTAAACCGTTTGGTTTGGCTGATGTTGCTTGCTTCCCCGTTGGTGTGGAGGCGCATTATAGAGATCTTCTAAATATGGTCAAGCCCTTTTTTAAGTTTTTTATGATATTTATTAAATAGGCTAATAAACGTTCTATAAATTATGTTTTTAATAGAAAAACTGCGTTTTTATTAAACATTTAGTATTGGCTAGGATTATTAATGTGGTTACTATAGGACGGCAATGTATATTCTCTAAGGTATTATAACGAATGACATCATTACAATCTTCACTTCTTGTTTCCTTTGCTCTTGCAGTTTTGGGCTTTTTTGGTTTGTCAGTGACAGGCTCTTTTGGTTTGGACGCTCCAAGTTTATTTGCACTTGGTATATTAATAGGAGGTATTGTGGTTACATTACTTTCTAAAAACGGTGCTTCTACTTCTGTAGCGCAAACCAAAACACTATATGTAGGCAATTTGCCTTATCGTGCTAATGAAGCTTCTGTTAGACAGTTATTTTCAGAACACGGTCAGGTGCACTCTGTTCGATTATTAAAAGATCGTCAAACAGGTAAGCGTCGTGGTTTTGGTTTTGTTGAGATGGCTGAAGCTGACGTAGCAAAAACAATTAAAGCATTGAACGACTCTGAATTTCAACAACGTGTATTAAAGGTACGTGAAGCTAAAGAACGTCCTGAAAGTGCAGGCAGCGATGCTGAAGTAGAAAATCAATAAACCTACCTATGCATAGGTAGGTGAATAAGCGCTATTAATAGCGCTTTTTTTATATCTGATTTTCTTTATATGATATGGCGACTTAAAAGCTCAAATATGATTAAAGTGTTTAAAGCCAGCTGTATTTAATCGGATAATTTGTGTTGGCGTAAGCGCTGCTGACATATAGAAGTGATGCTTTCCTTTATACCGTTCCACCTCTTTTAACATACTTGGCTCATGTTGCTCTATATCTGTACCAATATATAGAAGCGATTTAACTCTTCTCGCGATTGCTGCACCACTATCAATAAACTTAGTTCCTTCTGGCCACATGTTAACTAATAGGGGTTTTAGCATAGGAAAATGTGTACAACCCAGCACCACCGTATCGGCTTGATAGCACTCTTGAGGAATGAGCTCTAATAATAACTGTTCATTTTTAGTATCAGCGGTGCTACTCCAAAATTGTAATTCAGCTATTTCTACTAATTTACTGGAACCAAATCGTGTAATTTTGCATTCCGAAGCAAATTCTAAAATCAAATTGTTAACGTAGTCACCATTAATGGTTGCGGGAGTTGCTAATAAGCATAAATGTTTGCTTGTTGATAATTCAGCGGCAGGCTTAATTGCAGGAACAACACCAACGAATGGCAAGGAATATTTCTCACGTAATTTATCTAGCACTTGAGTACTTGCGGTGTTGCAGGCAACAACAACTAAATCAGGAATGGTATCCTGCAGTAATACGTCTAATTTATAAAATACTCGCTCAATGAGTTTATCTGCATCGAGCTCACCATAAGGTAAGTAGCGGTTATCCATTAAATAATGAAACTCTACATCCTTAAGCGTACGATCTAACTCTTCATAAATCGTCAACCCGCCTATGCCAGAATCTAATATCGCTATTTTTTTTGTGCTATTCAAATGAGGCTCTTAATACTACAACATATTACTATAGTGAATGAGCCTCATATTCTGCCACTAACCTAACTAAGAGTCAGTGTTTTTATTCTGATATATTCCGTGAAGTAAACGGTCATTAATATCACTGAATGTAATCAAGTCTTCTTTTGCACTTTCAGGTTGTAAATACTGTAATAATTGGTTTGTAACTTGTCCAAGAAGTTCTTTTGCTTCATCTATAGATGGCAATAATGCTTCGCCTTTATCGAACGTGTTAGCAAGATTTTTTACGTAATCACTTAATGACGATATTGGATGTTGCGTATCAGTAGTTGGCTGGCCACCTATAGCTGCGTATGCTTGAGTCATTTGCACAGTTTCTACTTGTTGCAGATTTAGGGCAAAACCAGCTATCTGATCTTGATCGAAGCCAAGTTCAAGAGCTTCTTCAAAAGCATCTTCTACATTTCCAGTGAAGAATTGATTCGCCACTTTTGCCATGTCTTCAAGTAAACTATTAAGCGCCGCCTTTTCATCATCGCTTAGCTCACCTTCAACACTATATGAAAATTGTTCACTATAGCCAATCGATTCACCAAAACTGGACGAGTAAACCGAGTTTGATTCACTCGATGCACTCACCTGTGAAGCAGAGTTGCTATAGGTAAACGAGTTAGCAAAATTAACTTTAACTGTATCTCCGTCTCTAGTTTTAATTTCAATAGTAGAGCGTTGGTCAAGGCCATAATCTATATTTTGCGCATAACCCCTTAAGCGATTAACTGATTGCTCGTTATCTACTGGATTAAAAGGTTGAAACGTTTCTCTAGGCGGTTCGCTTTTTTCTGGCCTTGGCTCTACCGGTGTCGTTTCTCTGTTGTCAGGTTTAGAAATTGGTGCTTCTGGCTGTACAGGTCTACCATAAACAATATCATCTGATTTAGGATCTTCAGTAACAGGTCGCCCGATATTCACATCATCATCCACTTTATCGAAAAACTCTTGCTCAAATTTACCCAACCGCTTTTCAATTAATTCATAGCTTTTACCAATGCCCTCTTCTAACTCCTCATCCATCATGCCTAGATCTTCTAATTCAGCTCTTGCCTGTTCAAAGCCTTCATCAATACCTGCCCGCGCTTGAGCAAACATAGAGGTAAGCTTATCATCAGACGCCCCATCAGATCGTGCGGTTGTGATTACACCTTCGACAAACGACATTACATTTTTAGCCACTTCTTTAAAGTCGAATGTAAGCGATGGTTCTTTTACTTCATTAAACTTCTCCGCTAATTTTTGCGACACTTTTTCATCAATCACTCTTCCTGCAATGTGCGAGCGTTTTGAATATGAAAGTAAATTAGCTTCAATGCTTATATTGCTAGATTGTTGGTAAGTTAACATTTCACGTGGACTATCTGAGGCTTCACGCTGCGCAAGGTTGCGCCCATAGCTAGACTGTTCACCTTTTTGATCCACATTAAAAGTACGGCTGTAGTTCGTATTTTGATATTGGTTAATCGGTGTCATGCTGCTTTCCATTAAATTTAGTGAGCTTGTAGTTATTATCGGCATATAATCTAATATCCAAACCACTAATGTATATTATTTGTACATAACATTAGCTTTGGTTATTACTATTTGTTTTATTACACTATAGATGAAGATATGAACTAATAATGGTGGTACATAATTACAATATATAATCTATTACCCACCTACATTTCACTATAAATACACGGTAAACTAACACGCATAGCAGTTATCGGAGTGACACATGCCATTAAGTCATATTGACCCACAGTTCTACAAGCAACAATTAGACCAAAAAATTGAAATGATGACGCGTACATTTAAACCATATAATGTACCCGCATTAAACGTGTTCGATTCACCTGACAAGCATTACCGTTTACGTTGTGAGTTTAGAGTTTGGCATGACGGTGACGATCTTTACCACATTATGTTTGACCAAAAAACGAAACAAAAAATACGTGTAGAACAGTATTTACCAGCATCAACGCTAATTAACAGCTTAATGCTAGTCATGATGGAAAAGTTGAAAGACAATGAAATACTTAGGCGAAAGCTCTTTCAAATAGATTACCTCTCTACATTAAGTGGTGAAATCCTTATTTCACTGCTGTATCACAAACCACTTGATGAAGCATGGCAGTTAGCTATCCAGCAACTGAGTACTGAATTGAGTAAAGACTACAAAATAAAATTCATTGGTCGCGCTCGAAAGCAAAAGTTTATTCTTACGGAAGATTATGTCACTGAAACATTAACCGTAAACGGCAAAAAGTTGCACTATCAACAAATAGAGAATAGCTTTACGCAGCCCAATGGCGTCGTAAATCAAAAAATGCTGGAATGGGCGTTAAACGCCACACAAAACAGCACTGGTGACTTACTTGAGTTGTACTGTGGTAACGGTAATTTTTCGTTAGCATTAGCCCCCAACTTCAATCGAGTATTAGCAACCGAAATCTCTAAACCTTCTGTTGCGTCAGCTCAGCATAACATTGCGATTAATCAAATTAACAATGTAGATATTATTCGCATGTCGAGTGAAGAGTTCACCCAAGCGATGAACGGAGAACGTGAGTTTTCGCGGCTGAACGGCATTGATTTAAGCAGTTACGACTGTAACACTATTTTAGTGGACCCGCCCCGTGCTGGTTTAGACGACGAAACAGTAAAACTAGTGAGCAAATATGACACTATTATTTATATTTCTTGCAGTCCAGAAACACTTGAATTGAATTTACAGCAGTTAGAAAAAACTCATACTGTTGAAGAGTTTGCCGTATTTGATCAATTCCCTTATACACCGCACATTGAAAGCGGGTTAATTTTAAAGCGACGTTAATCTTTATTTTAATTAGGTCTTATTGTGATTGGCTGCACCTTTTGCAATAAGACGTAATTGCTGCATGACTCGTTCTGATAATGCGACTCTTTTTTCTTGATTTAAATCTAACGCCTCTGCTCCTGCATTAAAAACAATGGTAACCATAGCCTCTGCTTGCACATAAGCATCTTCATAAGCCAATGCATTATCTGCCATTAAATAGTCTGTCAATTCAGCAACAAAGTGATGTATTTCTCTAGCTACCGCAGAACGAAATGCTGCAGAAGTGCCTGATCGCTCTCGAAGTAATAAACGAAAAACATTAGAATTATTTTCAACAAACTCCATGAACGTATTTACTGAAATACGAATAATACTGCCACCATCAGCAATACGCTTGCGCGCTTGTCTCATCAACTGCCTTAGAGTCAATCCACCTTCATCAACTAGTGTCAGCCCTAATTCATCCATATCTTTAAAGTGTCGATAAAATGAAGTTGGCGCAATTCCCGCTTCTCTTGATACTTCACGCAAGCTCAGGCTAGAAAAGCTTCTTTCAGAGCTTAATTGATTTAGTGCTGCATCTATTAATGCCCTGCGCGTTTTTTCTTTTTGTTGCGCTCTAATGCCCACATAAACTCCTTAAACAAACCTCACCTACTTATTGCTAATCAGTATTATCCAGTTAAAACACGATATGCCAATATTTTTATTACTTAGCAGAAATTTATCAACCATTTCTACTTTTCGCCTTGCTATTTTACAAATGATCATAGAAAATCAGCTTACACTTGTAAGCCGAAATAAAAAGTCATGAAAAAACCACCACTCATTTGGACCAATATTCTTGTTTTTGCCATTACTGGTTTAATCACGCTCACAGTAATTCCTTATTATGCGATAACCGTTGGATTCGATACCTTCGAAATTGTTGCAACGATCCTGTGTTTAGGATTTTGCGGTATGTCTATCACCGCAGGCTATCATCGTTTGTGGTCACACAAAACATATGATGCGCATCCAATTTTGCAATTCATCTATGCTATTGGTGGTGCCTTTGCAATACAAAATAGCGCGCTGCATTGGAGTTCTGACCACCGGATTCATCATAAACATGTAGATAGTGATCACAGAGACCCTTACTCTGCAAGTAAAGGATTCTGGTTTAGTCACATTGGTTGGATGTTGCGAGATTATAAAACCAATCCATATGAAAATTATGCAAACGCTCGTGACTTACAAAAAAATAAAATTGTGATGTGGCAACATAAACATTACCTCACTTTAGTACTGGTGACTAACTTTGGTATTCCATTAGCTCTCGGTTTGCTTAATGGAAATGTGCTTGGCATGTTACTTAGTGCTGGCGTGTTACGATTAGTATTAAGTCATCACTTTACATTTTTTATAAATTCATTAGCCCACATTTGGGGCACTCAGCCTTATACGGATGAAAACTCTGCAAGAGACAATGGCATGCTGGCTTTTTTAACTTATGGTGAGGGTTATCATAATTTTCATCATATCTTTGAATATGATTACCGAAACGGTATTAAGTGGTGGCAATTTGATCCTACTAAGTGGTTTATTAAAAGCGCTCAATGGTTAGGACTTACCCATAATCTAAAAGTCACCCCAGAAGTGAGAATTGAACAAGCAAAAGCACAAATGGTGTTAAAACGTTCAATGGCGCACCTCGCAAAGACTCCGAATGCCCAAGTGATGTTAGAGAAGTTACAAAGCGAGTACGACGAGTTGGTAATAAAACTGAATCAATATTACGAGACGCAAAAGCAAATTCTCACTTTGAAACGTCAAAAAATGTGGAAACAGTATGAAAAATCAGAGTTAGTGCAACAGTATAATGAATTAAAGCAAACACTAATCCAGCAAAAGAAAAACTGGATGGCGCTGAATGCAAAGCTCGTCAATCTACCTGTCGTCAATTAATCAAAACGTAGGGTGGCTAGCAAATAGCTGCCCTACTTACACTTGCCAACCTTTCTGTTTCCTTTCTTTTTGCGCTATTATCTGATTTAAAAAGATTTATCCTATTTTTTAGGGGCAATAATGAATTCCAACACTTCCACTGAAGAAAACCAACAACCTTCAGATTATCAGTATGACACCATCATAATAGGAACTGGACCAGGTGGCGAAGGTGCCGCTATGAATTTAGCAAAGCATCATCAACGCGTTGCAGTAGTTGAAAGGCACGTTGCAGTAGGTGGTGGTTGCACGCACTGGGGCACAATTCCTTCCAAGGCTTTGCGACATTCCGTGAGCCGCCTTACTGAATATAATCAAAACCCACTGTTTAGTGATGAAGAAAATTTTAAAAAATTAACTTTTCCTGAAATACTCAAACACGCTGAGTCTGTGATTAGCAAACAAACACGCTTACGAGGCAGTTTTTACGATAGAAATAACGTGACTGTATATCATGGTGAAGCATCTTTTGTTGATCAACATACGCTCGCTATACAATACAATGATGGCTCACAAGAAGAGTTAACGGCTAAAAACATTATCATTGCCTCAGGTTCACGCCCATACAGACCAGAGAACATAGACTTTACCCATAACCGTATTTTCGACAGCGATACAATCTTATCGCTTAAAAATAATCCAAAACACATCATTATTTACGGTGCTGGTGTCATAGGTTGTGAATACGCCTCTATCTTTAGAGGCTTGGGGATCAGAGTAGACCTTATCAACACCCGAGAGCGCCTGCTTTCATTTATGGATGCCGAAATAGCTGATGCATTAAGCTACCACTTTTGGAATAACGGTGTAGTCATTCGTCATAATGAAGAGTTTGAGCGAGTAGAAGCCAATGACGATGGTGTCGTTGTTTATCTAAAATCTGGCAAAAAAATGAAAACAGATTGCTTTTTATATGCTAACGGTAGAACAGGTAACACTGATCGATTAAATTTAAAAGATGTAGGTTTAATTGCAGACCAAAGAGGCCAGCTAAAAGTCAATGAACGTTACCGAACCGATATCGATAATATTTATGCTGTAGGTGATGTAATTGGCTATCCGAGTCTGGCTAGTGCAGCATTTGATCAAGGTAGAATAGCAGCATTAGGCATTATTAAAGGTGATAGTAGCTTATGCTTAATACAAGACATACCTGCTGGCATCTACACTATTCCAGAAATGAGTTCGGTAGGTAAAAATGAACAAGAGCTCACCGCCGCTAAAATTCCATATGAAGTAGGTCGAGCACAATTTAAGCATTTAGCCAGAGCACAAATAACTGGCACCCTAGTTGGTAGCTTAAAGATTTTATTCCACAGAGAAACAAAAGAAATATTAGGGATACATTGCTTTGGTGAACGAGCTTCAGAAATTGTCCATATTGGTCAAGCTATCATGCAACAGGAAAATGGCGGCAATAATATCGAATACTTTGTTAATACCACATTCAATTACCCCACAATGGCCGAAGCATTTAGAGTAGCTGCGCTTAACGGATTGAACCGCCTATTTTAATTATTAATAATCATTATTGATAAATCATCAAGTTAATGACTTTCTACGCTTAAGCCCTTATTAAAAGGGCTTCATTAGTCGATGATTGAATAACAATCAAGGGAATGAACAAAATGTTAAAAAATATATTTGTTATTTTTTTTTTTGACGGTAATATAGCCAGTCCAAATTGATAAAAAATGTATTCACATGAGGTAAGTATGGGCTTAAAAAATATTTGTCTTTCTTTAAGCTTAGTAAGTGGATTGGCTATCACACCTTTCAGCGCCAATGCTGACTTTGAAGATGCTAAAAAGCTGTACACTAATAAAGCTTATGATAAAGCCTTTACAGAAATAAAATCTCTCGCTGAGATGGGGCATCTTGAAGCACAATTTATGCTTGCAGAATCTTATGAGCATGGATACGGCACCGAACAAGATGTAACTTTAGCTTATTCATGGTATTTAATTGCACGTGACAACAAGCACCCAGATGCCAAAAAGAAATACGCCTCATTAAGAAAGTCACTACCTTCACGCCGTGAAGCCAAAGAAACGTGGCGCAATTTGGATAAGAAATTTGGTGAAAACATTCTGAAAAAGGATTTGTATCCTGTTGTCCGCCCTGTTTCATTCAATCATGCTAATTATGTAAAAACCGTACATGTTGAACCTGACTATCCATCTTTTGTACAAGATGGAAAAGTAAGCGCATGGACTATCATGCAATACGACATTAACGAAAATGGTCGAGTTGACAATATTAAAGTGTTAGCTTCCTTGCCTAAAAAACAACTGTCGCCATATATTGTTGAGGCTATGGAGCAATGGCGTTTTAACCCTCCTACTGACATCTACGGCGAACCACGCCGCATTGAAGGGCTAACAATTAAATATGAAACTACTGCTACTAAACGTAAGCAGCAGCGTAAATTTAGCTCTCTACAAGAAAACTATGTAAGTCAAATGAAGCAATATCGCGACTTAGGCGATAGCTATTATCAATATAAATATGGTTTACTAGTTGAACACGGTATTGTTACTGATGACAAACCCGCATTAGATTATTACCTAGCCGCCGCCATTAACGGGTATAGTGAAGCACAGTTTAAGCTTGCGCAGTGTACGCTTGATGGCTCATGGTGTGAAAAAGATCAAACCAAGGCTATTAACTGGCTGACTCATGCAGCTAAAAATCAACATGTTAAAGCCGCATATCGCTTAGCGATGGAATTTTTAAATTACGAAAACGTTGTATATGACCCACGTAAAGCAGTTGATTTACTTAAATTAGCAACCCTGAAGGGTTATATTCCAGCAATTGCACAATATGCTTCAATTTTAGCGGTTAGTGATGATCCAGAGATCCGTAACCCTGCTGATGCAATTAAATATGCCGAGCAAGCGAGAACACTTGATCCAAATAACCCTATGCTATTATCTACTTTGGGGATTGCATACTCTGAGCTAGGAAGATACGAAAAAGGAGAGTCTTTGCTAAATGAAGCCATTCAAGAAGCATCTCGTCGTAAGTGGTCAGTTGATAATTATCTAGATTTACTTGAAGATTATAAGCCTTCGATGGTAGCGTCAGGCTTATAATATATTTTTTATCTCAGCGTCTATATTTTTAGGCGCTGAGATATTTACACAAGTCAGACAAACTAACCCAATCATTTTCATGCAGTTTTGTTAACTCTCTTCCAATCGCCTAATCTATGGCGGCAATCAATTTCAAAGTCTATTTCATAAAAGCAATAACGCTTTCTAATAATCATTCAATACAAAAAATAAAGGCGCAATAATTTGCGCCTTTATATAATTATTGGTTGATTAACTTATTCAACCTGAATTTTGGATAATGTGGATGCTGCCAACAATAATTATATCAATAATATTATATACATAAACTTCAAATCTTAGTTTTAGTGCTTATCAAGGCAGCTTTACCTATCCAAATCTCTGGTTATTTACTATGTATTGGCTTACTAAATTCATGAACAGCGTTAATAAACACACCTGCATTTTCTGGGTCAACATCTGGTGTAATACCATGGCCTAAGTTGAACACATGACCAGCACCAGTACCAAACGAGTTAAGAATGCGCTTAACTTCATTGCGAATGGTTTCAGGAGAGCCTAATAGCACACCAGGATCCATGTTACCCTGCAATGCAACACGATCACCCACACGTTGTTTAGCATTAGCAATATCAATAGTCCAATCCAAGCCAACAGCATCACAACCTGTATCCGCAATCTCTTCTATCCACATACCACCATTTTTAGTGAATAAAGTAACAGGCACTTTTCTGCCTTCATTTTCACGAGTGAGCTTAGAGACAATTTTGTTCATGTAAGCCAATGAGAACGCTTTATAATTATTTGGTGATAACACCCCACCCCAGGTATCAAAAATCATCACAGACTGAGCGCCTGCCGCGATTTGCGCGTTTAAATATAATATGACTGAATCTGCTAACTTATCAAGCAACATATGAAGCGTTTGCGGGTCTGAATACATCAACTTCTTGGTATTAGAAAATGTCTTAGTAGAGCCACCTTCTATCATATAAGTCGCAAGAGTCCACGGACTGCCAGAAAAACCAATAAGTGGCACCTTACCATTTAATGCAGTACGAATAGTTCTAACCGCATTCATTACATAACCTAATTCCTGTTCCGGATCAGGAATAGGTAACTGTTCTACATCGTTGCGACTGGTAATCACTTTCTGAAACTTTGGCCCTTCGCCTTGTGAGAAGTATAAGCCTTGTCCCATAGCGTCGGGAATGGTTAAAATATCACTGAATAAGATTGCCGCGTCTAACGGATAGCGCTCCAACGGCTGTAGCGTAACCTCACAGGCTAGCTCTGCATTCTTGCAAAGAGACATGAAGTCTCCAGCCTTTTCACGTGTTGCACGATACTCAGGTAAATAGCGTCCAGCCTGCCTCATCATCCAAACTGGAGTCATGTCTACAGGCTTTTTCTCTAACGCTCTTAAATATCTATCGTTCTTTAACTCAACCATTTCTATTCCTCAACAATTTCATGGGCGCATTCTATCATTTAGTTTTATTTACAACTACGCTATCGCTTAATTCAGACATGAATATTCTAGAAACAACTGAGTATATACTCTAAGTATTTTCGCTGTTTGGTAGTATTTTCTTTGCTTCAATAAATTAGATTTGATATAAATATGCCGCGCTAGTAAAAAATAATATAAAGAGCTTGGAATAACGAGCCCAATAGCACAAATATTTAGGCCACTCATTGAGTGGCTTTTTTATTGCTATTTTCAACACTTCATATCCTTCAGATAAGCCTACAACCCGATACTTGTAAAGAAGATTTATATTGTATTTTTTTATAAGTATTTATTACACCCAACAAAAAGAATTTAGCATTATAAGAAAAACTTGTTGACCTTTTACTCATATTTCTCTTTTATATATAAATAACAATTTGATTAGAAATATAATGCTGCGCAGTAATTGGAGGAAACAATGTTAACCCAACTAGAAAAAGCACAACAAAAGTGGGGAGGTGTCAATACAGCTATTGACGATTGGCTCGCAGAGCGCCAAGATCTTCTTGTGCATTACTGCAAGTTAGCTGGTATGAAGCCTTATGAAAGAAATGACAATGCCCTTCCTGAAAAGCAAGACATTATGCAATTTTGTCAGTTAATGATGGACTATGTTAGTGCAGGTCATTTTGAAGTGTATGATCAAATCAGTAATGCGTGCAAAGAAAATGGCAATAACAGCATAGCTTTGGCACAGTCATTATATCCTCGCATTAATCAAACCACAGATATCGCGCTAGAGTTCAACGACAAGTACGCAGAAACTAACATAGAGCAACTTTTCGAAGAGTTTGATACCGACCTATCAAAGCTTGGTCAAGCACTTGAAGAGCGTTTAGAGCTTGAAGATGAGCTAATTCATAATTTATATACAAAACATAGTTAACTCTGCTAGCGGAAGTACCTAGTAAAACCTATGCCGTTACTCGCCTCTAGATGCTACATTGAGGCGATATTTTCCCCTCTTCAGAAGCGTTCACATTTCCATTAGCCTGCACACTATATTTACAATGATCTGTTTAAAGAACCTTTTAAACAATAAACCTTTTAAACATAGTTAAATACAATCGTGAGAACATATATCACTTTGTAATATTCATGGTTAAGCTTGTGTTAACCTGCCTCCCTCCTCGTCATTGGCAATAGCATTACCAATCAAACTTGTATTAGCTTAACAAGCTTAAAGTGCTGTTTAGTAGGAAATGATTAACGCACTAAGCTATGTAAAACAAGCTTATAGATTTTCTATAAATAGCTCCATAGTTTGGTATAGACAACTAATAGGTCAGTAAAATAAAGGTGTAGGTTAAGAGTATTATATCAAAAGTGGTTAGAGTGACTAGAGAAACATAACAAGAACAAAGTACTCAAAATGCACATGATTTATTTGAAACAATCGTTCATTCCGGAACGGTACCCATTTGATACGCAAAAAAAAAGCTGGCATAAGCCAGCTTTCTTTTAAGTGCTAAGAATTTATTCTTCGCTTTGAGCTTCTGCTTCAACTACTTCTTCAGTAGCAGGGCGATCTACTAGCTCAATGTAAGCCATTGGTGCATTGTCGCCAGTACGGAAACCACATTTTAAAATGCGAGTATAACCGCCTGGACGAGCTTCGTAACGAGGGCCTAACTCGTTAAATAGCTTACCTACAACTTCTTTATCACGTGTGCGAGCAAACGCTAAACGACGGTTTGCTACACTATCAGCTTTTGCTAATGTGATAAGAGGTTCGATCACACGACGCAACTCTTTCGCTTTCGGCAAAGTTGTTTTGATGATTTCATGTTTCACCAAAGAACCAGCCATGTTGCGAAACATCGCTTGGCGATGGCTGCTGTTGCGATTCAATTGACGACCACTCTTACGATGGCGCATGACCCTATCCTTCTTACTAAATCTTAATTAAGTAACTTGATTAATTATCAGCGATACTAGCTGGCGGCCAGTTTTCTAGACGCATGCCAAGAGATAAACCACGAGATGCTAATACATCTTTTATCTCTGTTAGAGACTTCTTACCTAAGTTAGGAGTTTTAAGAAGCTCTACTTCAGTACGCTGTACCAAGTCACCAATATATTGAATTTGCTCAGCTTTCAAACAGTTTGCTGAACGAACTGTAAGCTCAAGATCATCCACAGGACGAAGAAGAATCGGATCAAACTCCGGCTTCTCTTCTTTCTGCTCTGGTTCACTCTTATCACGCAATTCTACGAATGCATCTAATTGTTCAGCCAGAATAGTAGCGGCACGACGAATACCTTCTTCAGGTTCAATTGTACCGTTAGTTTCCATGTCAATGATTAGCTTATCTAAGTCAGTACGCTGTTCAACACGAGCAGATTCAACGTTATAAGCAATACGCTCAACTGGACTAAATGAAGCGTCTACAAGTAGACGGCCAATTGGACGTTCGTCATCTTCAGAGGATACACGCGAAGATGCAGGAACATAGCCACGGCCACGCTCTACTTTAATTCGCATGCTAATTTCGCTGTTATCGCCTGTTAAATGGCAAATAACGTGCTCAGGGTTTTTGATTTCAACATCACCATCGTGTTGAATATCACTAGCCAAAACAGGCCCCGTTCCTTGCTTCGCTAGGGTAAGATTTACTTCATCTTTCCCCTCTAGGCGAACAGCTAAACCTTTTAAGTTCAGCAAGATTTCAATGATATCTTCTTGAACGCCTTCTTTAGCGCTGTACTCATGAAGTACACCATCTATTTCAACTTCCGTCACTGCACAACCTGGCATAGATGACAAAAGTATACGACGTAAAGCGTTGCCCAAAGTGTGACCAAAACCTCGTTCTAACGGCTCAAGTGTTACTTTTGCACGATTAGACGAAACTTGTTCGATGTCAACTAGCCTTGGCTTTAGGAATTCGGTTACAGAACCCTGCATTATTATCCTCTCTTAACTCTTAGCTTTACTTCGAGTAAAGCTCGACGATTAGCTGTTCGTTAATTTCAGCAGACAAGTCTGAACGCTCAGGAATACGTTTGAAAACGCCTTCCATCTTCTTGTTGTCTACTTCAACCCATGTTGGCTTTTCGCGCTGTTCCGCTAATTCCAACGCAGCTACGATACGTGCTTGCTTCTTCGATTTTTCACGGATAGTTACAACATCATCCGCAGAAACTTTGAAAGAAGGAATGTTAACTACGCCACCGTTTACCATAATTGCTTTATGGCTAACTAACTGACGTGCTTCAGCACGTGTGCTTGCAAATCCCATACGATAAACAACGTTATCTAAACGTTTTTCAAGAAGTTGCAACAAGTTTTCACCTGTGTTGCCTTTAAGGCGAGCAGCTTCTTTATAATAATTACGGAATTGCTTTTCTAATACACCGTAAATACGACGTACTTTTTGTTTTTCACGAAGTTGTAAACCGTAGTCTGATAAACGAGGTTTACGAGCGCCGTGTTGACCAGGTGCAGTATCAATCTTACACTTAGAGTCAATTGCTCTTACGCCACTTTTAAGGAACAAGTCTGTTCCTTCGCGGCGGCTAAGCTTGAGTTTTGGACCCAAATATCTTGCCATGTTCTTTCTCCACTAACCTTAAACGCGACGTTTCTTAGGTGGACGACAACCGTTGTGTGGGATCGGTGTAACGTCAGTAATGTTAGTGATTCTGTAACCACCTGCATTTAATGCACGGATTGCAGACTCACGACCTGGTCCTGGACCATTTACAAATACTTCTAAGTTCTTAACACCGTATTCCTGCGCCATTGTACCTACACGTTCTGCAGCAACCTGTGCAGCAAAAGGAGTAGACTTACGTGAACCGCGGAAACCTGAACCACCTGCAGTAGCCCAACATAGAGCATTACCTTGACGGTCAGTAATCGTTACGATTGTGTTGTTGAAAGATGCATGGATATGAGCCATACCATCTGCGATTTGCTTCTTGATCTTCTTACGAGAACGAGTTGGTGCTTTTGCCATTTCTTAACTCCTCACTATCTCTTAATAGGTTTACGAGGGCCTTTACGAGTGCGCGCATTAGTTTTAGTGCGCTGACCACGTAATGGCAAACTACGACGGTGGCGTAGGCCACGGAAGCAACCAAGGTCCATAAGACGTTTGATGTTCAACGTAACTTCACGACGTAGGTCACCTTCTACAGTGTATTTACCTACCTCTTCACGAAGTAAATCAAGCTTTTCTTCATTTAATTCACTGATCTTAGTATCTTCAGCAATACCAGTAGACGCCAAAATTGCTTTTGAGCGTGTCTTACCGATGCCGTAGATAGCAGTTAAAGCGATAACTGCATGCTTACGATCAGAAATGTTAATGCCTGCGATACGGGCCATTAACAGTCTCCTATTGTTATAAACGCTTCGTACTACTAACTAGAAAGCCCGTACTGGATACCTAGTAGTTGATACGATGCAACAAACAAGCTGGCTAAATATTGTCTATTTAACCAGCTCACCATACTTCTCAATTAGCCTTGCCTTTGCTTGTGCTTAGGCTCACTGCAGATAACTCGAACAACACCGTGGCGTTTGATTACCTTACAGTTACGGCACATTTTTTTCACGGAAGCGCGAACTTTCATTACTCAACTCCGGAACAAATAACTCTTATCGGCCATAGCCTTTAAGGTTTGCTTTTTTCAGCACAGACTCATACTGATTTGACATCAAATGAGTTTGTACTTGCGCCATGAAGTCCATAATAACCACTACAATAATTAGTAGCGATGTACCGCCGAAATAGAAATTAACATTCCATGCGATCATCATGAATTCAGGCACCAAACAGATAAAGGTGATGTATAACGCGCCTGCCAATGTCAAACGAGTCATCACTTTATCAATGTATTTGGATGTCTGCTCCCCTGGGCGAATTCCTGGTATGAAGGCACCTGATTTTTTCAGGTTATCTGCAGTTTCACGTGGGTTAAAAACCAACGCTGTATAGAAAAAGCAGAAAAATATGATTGCGGCAGCATACAACATCACATATAACGGCTGTCCTGGAGACAACGTTAATGCAAGGCTTTGTAGTGCTTCAGCTACAACCCCTTCGCCCTGACCAAACCAGCTCGCAATGGTACCAGGGAATAGAATAATACTACTAGCAAAAATTGGAGGAATTACACCTGCCATATTAACTTTTAAAGGTAAGTGCGTGCTTTGAGCAGCAAATACTCTTTGGCCTTGTTGCCTTTTCGCGTAGTTAACAACTATACGACGTTGTCCACGCTCAACAAAAACAACAAAGAAAGTTACAGCAAATACAATCACTGCAATTAATAACAATAGTAATTCGTGCAATTCACCTTGACGCGCCATTTCTGCCGTTTGGCCAATCGCCGAAGGCAGTCCTGCTACAATACCAGTGAATATCAAAATAGATATTCCATTACCTATTCCACGTTCTGTAATTTGCTCACCTAACCACATTAAAAACATGGTACCAGTAACCAAACTCACTACTGCTGTGAAATAGAAACCGAAACCAGGATTTACAACCAAACCATCCATTAAGTTAGGAAGGTTAGTTGCAATCCCAATCGATTGGAAAGTAGCAAGTACTAGTGTGCCATAACGTGTGTATTGGCTAATTTTACGTCTACCTTGCTCACCCTCTTTCTTTAGCTCAGCTAAAGTTGGATGAACAACAGTAAGCAACTGCATAATAATTGATGCAGAAATATAGGGCATAATACCCAATGCCATTACAGAAGCCCGCTCCAAGGCACCACCGCTGAACATGTTAAACATTTCAACAATGGTTCCTTTTTGCTGGTTAAATAGCTCAGCTAGCACAGCCGCGTCTATACCAGGAATTGGCACAAATGAACCTAATCGGAATACGATAATCGCACCGAGAACAAACAATATACGGCGCTTTAGCTCAGATAAACCTTGCTGTGCACTCTGTAGATCCAATCCTGGTTTAGCCATAGGGTACTATCCTTATTCTTCGATTTTGCCGCCAGCAGCTTCAATCGCTTCACGAGCACCTTTGGTAACTTTAATACCTTTAACAGTAACTGCGCGTGCAATTTCGCCTGACTTAACAACTTTCACAAACTGGATGCTCTTTCTAACAAGACCAGCAGCTTGTAATGTGCTCAATTCAACGATATCACCGTCTACTTTTGCAATTTCGCTTAGTGTTACTTCGTCAGTCACGAAAGACTTACGTGAAGTAAAACCAAACTTAGGTAGACGACGTTGAAGTGGCATTTGACCACCTTCAAAACCTGGTTTAACGCCACCGCCAGAACGAGACTTCTGACCTTTATGACCGCGACCACCAGTTTTACCTAAACCAGAACCGATACCACGACCTACGCGCTTTTTATCAGTTTTAGCACCTGGAGCAGGAGATAGAGTATTTAAACGCATAATTACCCCTCAACCTTAACCATGTAATAAACTTGGTTGATCATACCGCGCACACAAGGAGTATCTTCTAACTCAACAGTGTGGTTAATACGACGTAAACCCAAGCCACGAAGTGTAGCTTTATGCTTCGGTAAACGACCGATAGAGCTACGAATTTGTGTTACTTTAACAGTCTTCTTTGCCATGGTAGATTACCCCAAAATTTCTTCAACGCTTAATCCACGCTTAGCAGCAATCACTTCAGGAGAATTCATATTCTCAAGTGCAGCAACTGTTGCGCGAACAACGTTAATTGGGTTAGTAGAACCGTAACATTTAGATAGTACGTTTTGTACACCTGCTACTTCTAGTACTGCACGCATTGCACCACCGGCAATGATACCTGTACCTTCAGAAGCTGGCTGCATGTAAACTTGTGAACCAGCGTGACGACCTTTGATCGGGTGCTGTAAAGTGTTACCTTTTAAGTCTACATTTACCATGTTACGACGTGCTTTTTCCATTGCTTTTTGAATAGCAGCTGGAACTTCGCGCGCTTTACCATAACCAAAACCAACACGACCGTTACCATCACCAACAACAGTTAGTGCAGTGAAGCTAAAGATACGACCACCTTTAACCACTTTCGATACACGGTTAACTGCAATTAGTTTTTCAACTAATTCAGGTTGTTTTGCTTCAACGTTAGCCATGATCAACTCCTAGAACTGTAAACCGGCTTCACGTGCAGCATCTGCTAACGCTTTAACACGGCCGTGATATTTAAAACCACTACGGTCAAAAGAAACATCTTTGATGTCTTTTGCAATAGCACGTTCTGCGATCGCTTTACCTACCGCTTGAGCTGCTTCAACGTTACCAGAGTAAGATGCTGTAACATCTTTATCTAATGTTGATGCTGCTGTTACTACTACACCTTGAGGTGCAATAATTTGCGCATAGATGTGACGCGGTGTGCGGTGAATAACTAAACGATTCACACCGGCTTCAATAAATTTTCTACGTACTCGTTTAGCTCGACGTAGGCGAGAAAGTTTCTTATCCATCGTCTTACCTTACTTTTTCTTCGCTTCTTTACGACGTACATTTTCGTCAGAATAACGGATACCTTTACCTTTATAAGGTTCTGGTTCACGCCACTTACGAATGTTAGCAGCAGCTTGACCAACTACTTGCTTGTCTGCGCCTTTGATTACGACTTCAGTCTGGCTAGGAGTTTCAATCGTTAAACCTTCTGGTACTGCAAACTCAACAGGATGCGAGAAACCAAGGTTTAGATTAAGAACCTTACCTTTAGCTTGTGCACGATAACCAACACCAACTAGTTGAAGTTTCTTTTCAAAACCTTCATTTACACCAATTACCATGTTGTTGATTATTGCGCGAGCTGTACCAGCTTGAGCGTTAGAACCAGCTACGCCTTCACGAGGATTAGTAGTAATAACGTTGTCATTGATAACAACTTCAACAGCATCATTAACTGTACGAGTTAATTCGCCGTTTTTACCTTTAACTTTAATGTCTTGACCAGCTAACGTAACTTCTACGCCAGCAGGAACATTTATGGGTGCCTTAGCAACGCGTGACATGTTTCCTACCTCCGATTAAGCTACGAAACCGATAACTTCACCGCCAACGCCGTCTTTACGAGCGGCACGGTCTGTCATCAAGCCTTTAGATGTAGAGATAATCGCGATACCAAGTCCATCCATTACCTTAGGAAGATCATTACGACCTTTATAGATACGTAGACCAGGACGGCTAACACGATTGATTGATTCGATTACTGGCTTACCTTCGAAGTATTTTAATTCGATATTAAGCTCAGCTTTAACTTCACCAGCAACAGCGTAGTCAGTAATGTAACCTTCTTTTTTAAGCAAGTCAGCTAATGCTACTTTAAGCTTTGAAGAGGGCATTTTTACTGCAACTTTGCTAGATGCTTGACCGTTACGGATGCGGGTAAACATATCCGCGATAGGATCTTGCATACTCATATTTCAGTACTCCCGTGATTCTAAATTACCAACTAGCCTTTTTAAGGCCAGGAATTTCACCGCGCATCGCCGTTTCACGTACTTTAATTCGGCTCATGCCAAATTTACGTAAATAACCGTGAGGACGACCTGTTACGTTACAACGATTACGTTGACGTACAGCGCTAGAATCACGCGGTAATGTTTGTAGCTTAAGTACTGCATCCCAACGCTCTTCGTCAGAAGTAGCAGGGTTGCTGATAAGAGCTTTTAGTGCGGCACGTTTCTCAGCATACTTTGCAACTAGCTTAGTACGCTTCGCTTCACGAGCTTTCATTGAATTCTTTGCCATAACCCTACACCTTATTTTCTGAATGGGAAGTTAAAAGCAGCTAGCAGAGCCTTACCTTCCTCGTTAGTACCAGCGGAAGTAGTGATAGTAATATCCATACCGCGTACTTTATCAACTTTATCGTAGTCGATTTCAGGGAAGATAATTTGCTCACGAACACCCATGCTATAGTTACCACGGCCATCGAAAGATTTCGGGTTAAGGCCACGGAAGTCACGGATACGAGGAATTGCGATTGAAACTAAACGTTCAAAGAAATCCCACATACGCTCGCCACGTAGAGTTACTTTTGCACCAATTGGATAGCCTTCACGAATCTTGAAGCCAGCAACTGATTTACGAGCATTACAAACTAATGCTTTTTGACCAGTGATTGCAGCTAAGTCATTACAAGCGTGCTCAAGCACTTTCTTGTCGGCAACAGCTTCGCCTAGACCCATATTGATTGTGATTTTTTCTATCCGAGGGACTTGCATGACAGAAGTATATGAGAACTCTTTTTGAAGTTCTGCAACTACTTTGTCTTTGTAAAAATCATGCAGTTTCGCCATCGTTTACTCCAACTAATTAAATAGCTTGACTATTAGATTTGAAGACACGTACTTTTTTACCATCTTCAAATTTAAAACCAACACGATCAGCTTTACCCGTTGCAGGGTTGAAGATCGCAACATTTGATACGTGAATAGGTGCTTCTTTTTCGATAATTCCACCAGCTTGTTGCAACTGAGGCACAGGCTTTTGGTGTTTCTTAACGAGGTTGATACCTTCCACGATTAACTTGTCTTTACCAGTGATAACTGAAAGCACTTTGCCGCGCTTACCTTTATCTTTACCTGTTAAAACAATTACTTCGTCTTCGCGACGGATTTTAGATGCCATTGTAATGACTCCTTATAGTACTTCAGGTGCCAATGACACAATTTTCATGAACTGTTCTGTACGAAGTTCACGAGTTACTGGGCCAAAGATACGAGTACCGATTGGCTGGTTGTTAGCATTTAACAATACAGCCGCGTTGTTGTCGAAACGGATCAAAGAACCGTCAGGACGACGAACGCCTTTCTTAGTGCGCACCACTACAGCGTTCATAACATCACCTTTTTTCACTTTACCGCGAGGAATTGCTTCCTTAACGGTAACTTTGATGATATCACCAACTTCTGCGTAACGACGGTGCGAGCCACCTAAGACCTTAATACACTGAACTCTACGCGCGCCGCTGTTGTCAGCAACACCGAGATTTGATTGCATTTGGATCATTTTAGCGCTCCGCTAATTTAAAACTACTTGGCTTAATTAAAAATTAAACCGTTTGCTGCTTAACTTACTTAACTTACCCCCAGATATGAGGGCGCGTAAGTATAACAGCGTTTTTTTTGAAGTGGTAGAAAAAAATACAATTTAATTCTAGCTTGTTGTTTTTTAAGAAAACGATTCTGCGGGATATAGTAACTTTGTAGTTGAATACACACTATAGAAAGTGCATATCTTTGATTTTGCTGATAACACGCCGCAATCAAGGTGCTGGATAATAAATCATCAACACCACGATTGCAAATTTTTTGTACATTTCCTAATCAGCTAACAAACTTCCCTCATGATGGGGATTACTTTCACTTAATGATGAAGTCGCATGTTGCTGCTCGTGTTTCGCCTTACTCTTTTTAACGTCACGTAGCGCCAATAGACATGGTGTTAATACCAATGTCAACAATGTAGCAAATGCTAGCCCCCCAGCGACAGCCGTTGCTAACTGAGACCACCACTGGGTTGAAGGCCCGCCAAACTCTACATTGCGATTAAGAATATCAATGTTCATCTCCAACACCATTGGCATAAGCCCTAGTATTGTTGTTACGGTTGTCATCAATACTGGCCTTAAACGTTGTGCTCCTGTGCGTAATATCGCTTCATAGGCCGCTATGCCTTCCCTGCGCAACACGTTATAAGTGTCAATCAGTACAATATTATTGTTTACCACGATACCAGCCAACGAAATAACCCCTATGCCAGACATAACAATACCAAAAGGCTTTTGTACGACTAATAAGCCTAAAAACACGCCAACGGTAGAAAATACGACAGCACTCAAAATTAAAAAGGCTTGATAGAAACTATTAAATTGCGTCACTAAAATAATTGCCATTACAAACAATGCGACTAAAAATGCACTTTGCAAAAATGCTTGTGACTCAGCTTCTTCTTCATTCTGTCCTTTAACGGTAACCGACACCCTAGGATCAATATTTAGTTCAGGAAATTGCTGTTCAAGTAGCGGTAAATGTTGGCTCAATAGCTCGCCATCGGCCATATCAGCATTGACTGTTAATACCCGCTTGCTATCCACTCGTTTAATACTGTCTACTTTTTGTGTTGCGGTGCGCGTGACAAAATTAGATACGGGCATCATGCCATACTGGGTTTTTACTCTTAAATGATCCAGCTGTTCAATATCACGCTTATCTTCTGGAAAGCGAACTCTAATATCCAGCTCATCGTCCACATCATCAGGTCGGTAATCTCCAATCCTGAGTCCTGTTGTCACCATTTGAACGGTGCTGCCAACTGTGGAAGCGTCGGTACCAAATCGGGCCGCATTATCTCGGTCTACTTTTAATTGCCACTCTATTCCAGGCTTGGATCCAGAGTCATCCACATTAATAAATGCGGGGTTAGCTTCTAGCTCAGTTCGAATCACTGTTACTGCGTCTTCAACTAATTCTGGAAAACGGGAACTAAGCTCAATTACTAAGTCTTTACCGCCACCACCGGGTCCGTTTTCATCTTTTCTTACTTCAATTTCCACACCAGCTAACGACTCTGTCCGGCTGTACACTTCACTAATTATCTCTTTCGCTTTTCTTCGTTGCTGCCAGTCAACAAAGTTTAGGCGCATATAACCTACCCTTTCACGACCACCAGTACGACTGTATAAGGTCTTAATTTCTGGCATATCCACAATGCGAGACTCTATCTCTTGCGTGATGGCGTCTTTTTCATGAATCGATAAATCACCGTGTGAGCGCACAGTCATATTGGCTCCGTAAGGCTCAACATCAGGGAAAAACTCGATCCCGAGATTTGAAAAACCATAACTTATGAAAACCAATATCGCGATTGCAATAGAAGCGAAAAGAACTTTCCAAGGGTGTAAAATGGCGCGACTTAAAGCGTTTACATATTTACCAGTAAAACCTTTTAGATTAGTAATATCACCATGTTCAGCTTGTAACATCTGCTGTTTTACTTCTGGTGCTACTGGGCGCACTTTACCAAACAAAGTCCCCAAAGTTGGCACAAAAATCAGTGCCATTAGCAGTGAGGCCGTTAATGTGGCGATTAAAGTGATTGGAAGATATTTCATAAACTCTCCCATAATGCCCGGCCAAAAAATTAATGGCGCAAAGGCAGCAAGCGTTGTAGCCGTTGATGCAATAATTGGCCAAGCCATACGTCGTGCCGCCGCGGTATATGCTTCTTTTTTTCTCAGTCCTTCACTCATCATTCTGTCGGCAAACTCAGTGACCACAATCGCGCCATCTACTAACATGCCAACAGCCATAATTAATGCAAACAGCACAACAATATTAACGGTTAGTCCGAATACCGATAGCACTAATATCCCAGTTAAAAACGAGCCTGGTATCGCAATACCTACCAGTGCTGCTGACCGTACACCTAAAATGGCAATAATAACAATCACTACCAATATGACTGCTGATGCTACATTGTTCTGTAAATCACGCAGCATGTCTTTCACATCTTTAGATTGGTCGCCCGTATAAGCGACTTTAATATGTTGCGGCCAAACTTGTTGAAGGTCTGTAACTATTGCTTTTACTTGGTTAACCGTTTCAATGATGTTTTCACCAGGTCGTTTTTTAACTTCTAGTGACACCGCTTTGGCTGCATCTAATCGCGCGAAACTGTCTGGATCTTTATAAGATCTGCGAATTGTTGCTACATCTTGGAAAGTAATAACGCGCTGATCAACCACTTTAATCGGTTGCTCCATTACATCCTTAACCGATTCAAAGACTGATGGGACTTTTACCGCAAACCGCCCTTTCCCGGTATCTAACGTACCAGCAGCAACCAGTCGATTATTCCGCGATAATAGATTAAAAATCTCATTTTGATCTAAGCCATAGCTTTCAACAAGTAGTGGATCGACTATGATTTCTACAATGTCTTCTCGATCACCGCCGATTTCCACTTCTAAGATCTCTTTCATTCCTTCTAGGCGGTCTTTTAAATCACGCGCAATCTCTACTAAGCCACGTTCACTGACTTCGCCTGATAATATGACCGTTAATGCGGGGTTTTCATCAGCCATAGTCACTTCATGTACTGTCGGTTCTTCAGTGTCACTGGGTAATTTGGCTTTAGCGAGCGTTACTTTGTCACGAACATCTGCTAATGCATCTTTGGGGTCTAATCCGGCTAAAAATTCCATCGTGATAGAAGCATGACCTTCTCCAGCCGTTGACTTCATTTCCTTAATGCCATCAATAGAACGTAACTCATTTTCCATTGGGCGCACCAACATACGCTCGGCATCTTCAGGTGAAATACCGTCATGAATGATAGACACATAGATAAATGGGATGGTGATATCTGGGTTCGCTTCCTTCGGGATGTTGTTATAAGTTACCCAACCGGAAATCAGCAAAAGAATAAAGATCATCAACACGGTGCGGGTGCGACTTAATGCTCCATCAATAAATGATAACATTGGCTATCTGTCCTTATTCTTTATTTGACGTTAGGTCTGCGTTTTCTTCATCAGCTTCGGTAACAGCAATGACCTTATCCCCGTCGCGAACAAACCCTTGACCACGAGTGATAACCGTAACAACATCACCCAGATTAGCTAGCCACACGCCATCTGCTTCTGTTTTTACAATATCAACAGGATGAAACTCCACAATATCTTCATGGTTAACCGTTTTAATTCCAATATTGCCTTTTTCATCTAATGAAAGTAGCGCAGGAGTTACCTTAATTGCATTCGTGGTTTCTAGAGGCAAAATGAGCTCGCTACTTACTCCTGCTTTTAAGTGTTTAGTCGCCTCAATATCACTGAGCGCAACCTCTAATTTAAAAGTATTGGTGTCTTTATTTGCAAGTTGAGAGATATATCTGATAGAGCCTGCATAGGCTTTTTCTTGTTGCTTGCTAGCGATTCGAACACTTGCATCTTGCTGTAATTGAATAGACTGGATGTGATTTTCAGTTACGTCTGCTTCCACAATGAGTGGCGTTAAGTCAACAATAACAGCTAAAGGATCACCCATTGACGCATAATCCCCTTGCTCTACATGAAACTCATTGATGACACCTGAAAAAGGGGCAATTATCGTGGTTTTACTGATATCTAGCTTTAATTGGGAAATATGTGCTTCAGCACTCACTAAGTTAGCTTTAGCTTGCGCTAATAATGACTCTTGTTGATATCCTTCCGTATTTAAGCGTTTCGCACCTTTATACTCTATCTTACGTTGTTCAAGTAATGCTTCTGCTGACGCTAACTGTTGCTCTAAGTCATTAAGGGCCAGTTGCAGTATTGGTTGGCCTTTTTTTACCGTCTGTCCCTCTTGCACCAAACGGTTAACCACTTGCGCACGTACTTCCGCATTCAGTGTCGCTATCCGATCAGGCTGTGTTTTACCGTAAACAGTAAGCGTATTTTGTATCGGCTTTGCAATGTATTCAGCGACTTGTACTTTTGCCAATTTCGGGGCTTTTTTTTGCTTTGCCGCTGGGGCTTGTTGTGCGCCTAACGTGCCACTAAAAATCCAAAGCAGCAATAACACACTCAACGCAATGGCAATATAATAGGGTTTTTCGGAAAGGTGCTTGCGTAAAGATGGTTGACTTGCAGACTGTTGGCTTTCCATTGTTTTACTCTCCCAAAACGTAATTTATCTAAGAACGGTTTAGATTTGCTTCTTAGAATTGAAGTAATGCAAACAAAAAAGGTGCTATTTACAGCACCTTTCTTTAAGCATAATTTAACGCGTCTTACTCTTAAACGCTGAAGCTTGCACCACAACCGCAGGTGGTTGTGGCATTTGGGTTGTTGACGTAAAAACGTGAACCTTCCAACCCTTCAGTATAGTCTACTTCACCGCCAACTAAATATTGTAGGCTCATAGGATCTATCACCATAGTCACACCATTTTTTTCTACAATAGTGTCAACAGGATTGACGGCTTCGTCAAAGGTAAAGCCATATTGAAAACCTGAACAGCCGCCACCTGTTACATATACTCTGAGCTTTAACTCAGGATTTTCTTCTTCAGTGATTAACGTTTTTACTTTGTTTGCCGCTGCATCACTAAACTTAATTGGCATTTCAGGTGCTGACATAGTTTCCCCTTTCATCTATTCAACCCTACACAGATTAACACGCTAACATTCTGCCAACTGTAATCTACTGTAGATTTTACGCGCGGATTATCCAATACCCTAGCATATTATTCAAGTATTGTTATCTATAGCAAAGGTGACTAAATCATCGAGTGTTCAATACATCTTAAGGCGCTTCAGTCAATACGTTCTGCCACGACACGTTTTCATCTATTCGATGGTAGTTTTGCCATTTTCCTTTAGGTAAAACTACAGCCACTTGCAATTCTTCAGGTTTAAACTGTTTAGGCAGTGAAAAATCGCCTTCAAAGATCTGGAAGTATTGAAAATTAAACTTTTTATCCTTATCACTCAGTTTAGCTAACTCCGCTAAATCGTAAATAATGACTTTGTTATTTAATTTACCTTTTATGGCTAGTTTAATATGCCCTTTGGCATAACGTTTCTTCTTGTTTGCCTGCATTAATACTAATTTAAATGTAAAGCGATTGGCTTGTTCAAGTGGCATAACATGCAATGACTCAATCACCAAGTGCTCTGATATTAATTCAGGTGCCATCACTTTTTGATAAAACGTTAGCTCTTTACGTAAGTCGAATATCTTCTTTTGCAGTGCTGCTAAGTCTTTATGGCTTTGTTCACTCGCTAATTTTTCAACCTCGAGTTCTACTGCTAAAAAGTTAACTTGCTTAAGTTGCTCTTCAATGTCTTGATATAGCTTATCTAACCGCTGCGACTGTGCATCTATTTTATTTTGTTGCAATGTTGCATTTTGATTGCCAAACCACATCCCCGAAAAAAAGCAGGCTGATGTAAAGCACACAACGGCTAATCCCGTTTTAAATCGTCCGTGCTGAGTAATTAATTGGTTAAACCACGTTTTTATTTTCATTTCTGTTTATCACTTAGGGATTAATAAGCTACCCTAAACGAACCTTTGTCAGTAAAAAGACCGTGAAAGTTAGATGTCGAGCCCTTTGTTGTTATGTTACAATTCGCAAAAATTAATACATAAAAGATGGACTTATGATCTCGCTTGAGCAACTCAGGCGCACTCTCGCCACGCCAACAACATCAATACAACTAAGTCTATTAGGTCTGGTAGGCGGCACCATTGCAGCTTTGCTTATTATCCTATTTCGTTTATCAATAGAAAAGCTACAATTTTTCATTACTAATAATTTTGACGATTTTTCTCAATTAGACAATATCGAACGCTTTGCCCTGCCAGTTATTGGTGCCGTGATGATCGCAATTTTTGCAGACTTCACCGGATATAAACATTATCGTTTAGGTATTCCCTTTGTCATGCATCGTATTAAAACGCGCTACGGGCTAATGCCATTGTGGAATACAGTAAACCAATTTGTTGGTGGGGTTATCGCCTTAGTCTGTGGTTTTTCTGTTGGACGCGAAGGTCCTTCAGTGCATTTGGGCGCGGCTGGTAGTAGCTTACTGGGTAATCGATTAAAGTTACCTTATAACAGTATCCGTACGTTAGTGGGCTGTGGCATTGCGGCAGCTATTGCCGCGTCCTTTAATACTCCTTTAGCAGCCGTAATTTTTGTGATGGAAGTGGTCTTGCGTGAATATAAAATTCATATTTTTATACCCGTAATGCTTTCGGCCTTTATAGGCGCTCTGGTGACTCGTTTTGTATTTGGAGACACCTACGAGTTTAATTTACTTCACGTAGTGCCTTTGCCTGGTATTCACTACCCTTACCTTGTGTTGTGCGGTATTTTATTTGGCGCGGTTGCTTATGCGTTTAACAAGAATTTAATGATTATCATTAAAACTTTCCGTCCGCTTTCAATGTTTCCCCGCTTATTATTAGCAGGACTTATCACTGCGTTTGTTGGTTACTTTGTGCCACAAGCATTAGGCTCAGGTATGGGGGCTATTCAATTCGCTGTCTCAGAACCAGGTAATACTCAGCTGCTGCTCACCATTTTCATTGGTAAGTTACTTGCAACATTATTTGCACTTGGCTTGGGTATTCCAGGTGGGTTAATCGGTCCCATCTTTGGCTTAGGGATTGTGTTAGGCACATTATTATCCGCGCTAACACCGTATTTTTCTGCAGATGTAAATGTAGCGGGCACTTATGCCGTAATTGGTATGGCAGGTTTAATGGCTGCGGTATTGCACGCACCGCTTGCGGCCTTAGTTGCAGTGATGGAGCTAACATATAGCCCTGCCATTATCGCACCCGCTATGCTGGTAATTGTGTCGGCTTATATAACCGCCTCTCAATTTTTTAATAACCGCAGCATTTTCCTACAACAACTTGACTACCAAAAACTAAGTTATCAGGTTTCGCCTGCAATTTCGGTACTGCAAAAGTATGGCGTATTGGCTAAATTAGCAACAAATAACAAAGTTATTGATAATGCTGATGATTTAGAGGTAAGGCACTACTTGCAAACCTTAGATAGCGATCAACAATTAATTATTAGAGATACTTTTGAAATGGGTGTGGAGTATCGTTTAGCTGAATACGATGTACAACTCGGCACAACCGATGCGACTCCTGTGAAATATTGGCCTTTACAGGGGATTAATTCACAATCGACGCTTGCAGAAGCTTATGAGCTTCTACATGAAAAACGGGATGGAGCCGTCTACGTTTATCATGATAATGTCGAGAACTTCATTGGTATCATTCGTTGGGATCAAGTTCGCAGCATATTAACTCAAAGGAGCGATCTACTGTGAGTGCACTACTTATATATAAAGCGTTGCATATCTTCTTTTTAATCGCTTGGTTTGCAGGTATTTTTTATTTGCCTCGGCTATTTGTCTATCACGCCGAAACAAACAGCGAAGATGTTTCTGAGCTTTTTAAGGCAATGGAACGGCGTCTCATTTACTTTGTTTCTCCGTTTGCATTGTTCACGCTAATATTTGGCGTGTTGATGATCATGGAATACGGAATGGCATGGTTTAAGATGAGTTATTGGTTACATGCAAAGCTAGTGCTGGTGATATTATTGTATGCGCATTTCGGCTATTGCTACACCATCGTTAAACAATTTAAGCGAGATCAAAACACACGGTCGCCGCGGTTCTATCGCATTTTTAACGAAATCCCAGTTATTCTCTTAATCGGTATTATTTTTCTTGCTGTACTTAAACCTGCAATAGGCAGCTAATCATATCGAGGTGGTGGTTTTTCTGATATATTAGCCGCCACTTTTTCAGCCCTAAGCCACTTACTTTTAAGGTCGAATTACCATGCATTTTACTGGCGAACATATTCTTTCGGTAAAACAATTCAATCGTGACAGTATTGCTCACATTTTTCATACTGCTAATCAAATGGAACCCTATGCGTTGCGCACCAAACGCACTAACGTGCTAGACGGTGCAATTTTGGGCAATTTATTCTTTGAGCCCAGCACCCGCACTCGCGTTAGTTTCGGCTGTGCATTTAATTTATTGGGTGGCGAGGTAAGAGAAACAACCGGTATGCAAAGCTCGGCATTGGCAAAGGGTGAATCGCTTTATGATACTGCCAGAATCATTAGCAGTTATTCAGATGTGATTGCAATGCGACATCCTCAATCTGGCTCAGTACAAGAATTTGCGAATGGTAGCCGTGTGCCAGTCATTAATGGTGGCGACGGCGCCAATGAACATCCTACTCAGGCGTTATTAGACTTATACACTATTGAAAAAGAATTAGCTGCACATGGCCAACACATTAATGGAATGCACATCGCAATGGTTGGTGACTTAAAATATGGCAGAACGGTGCACAGCTTGTCTAAGCTGCTGTGCCTTTATAAAAACATAAGGTTCACCCTAATTTCACCTAACGAATTAGCAATGCCACAAGAAGTCGTAGATACCATTGCTAATGCAGGACATCACATTACCATTACCGACCAACTTGCCGGACACCTTGAAGCAGATATCGTTTATCAAACGCGTATTCAAGAAGAACGTTTTCCCTCACAGGATGAGGCAAATAAGTACCGCGGTAAGTTTCGCTTGAATCAAGCTATCTATACCCAATATTGCAAATCTAATACTGTTATCATGCACCCATTACCTCGCGACTCTCGCTCAGATGCTAATGAGCTGGATAACGACTTAAATCTAAATCCAAATCTGGCCATATTCAGACAAGCAGATAATGGTGTTTTAATTCGCATGGCATTGTTTGCCTTAACACTAGATGTTGCCGACAAAGTGACACAGTACGAATGCGAAGTACCTTGGCATCGCAGTCGCTAATCACTTTAAGTAGCTCATGCAACTAAACAGCCATTAGATAAATTTATTTATAACGCTTTAGAGACCTATCTATGACTCAATCACAGCAATTATTTGAACAAGCCCAGCAATCTATTCCGGGTGGTGTAAACTCGCCAGTTAGAGCATTTAACGGTGTGGGCGGCACTCCTCTATTTATTGAAAAAGCCGACGGTGCTTACCTTTTTGACGCCGACGGCAACAAATACATCGATTATATTGGCTCGTGGGGACCAATGATCTTAGGTCATAACCACCCTGTCATTCGCGAAGCAGTCATTAACGCTGTTAATAATGGCCTTAGCTATGGTGCGCCAACCGCAATTGAAGTGACGATGGCTGAGAAAATTAAAACACTTGTGCCTGCTATGGAAAAAGTACGCATGGTTAGCTCTGGCACTGAAGCCACCATGAGTGCCATTCGTTTAGCACGTGGCTACACTGGCAAAGATAAAATCTTAAAGTTTGAAGGGTGCTACCATGGTCACGCTGATTCTTTATTAGTAAAAGCGGGCTCAGGTGCATTAACGCTAGGTGTGCCAAATTCACCGGGTATTCCTGAAGACTTTGCCAAGCATACTCTTACCGTAGCATTTAATGATATTGCTTCTGTTCAAGCCATCTTTGAAGAATACGGCAACGAAATAGCTTGTATTATAGTCGAGCCCGTTGCAGGCAACATGAACTGTATTCCACCAGTGGATGGTTTTTTACAAGGCCTACGTGATATTTGTGACCAGTATGAGTCAGTGCTTATTTTTGATGAGGTAATGACTGGTTTTCGTGTTGCCTTAGGTGGTGCACAAGCTCATTATCACATTACTCCCGATTTAACTACTTTAGGCAAAATTATTGGTGGCGGAATGCCTGTCGGGGCATTTGGTGGTAAGCAAGCCATTATGGACTATATTGCGCCTGTTGGGCCTGTTTACCAAGCGGGTACACTCTCTGGCAACCCAGTTGCAATGGCAGCGGGTTTAGCCATGCTAACAGAAATGGAAAACACGCCAGACTTACATGCACAATTAACTGCCAAGTCAAAACGCTTATGCGAAGGTTTTCAACAGGCCGCGGATAAAGCAGGCATTCCGATGACAACCAATTATGTGGGCGGCATGTACGGCTTTTTCTTCACAAGCGATACACCTGTAACAAGCTATGCCCAAGCCACTGAATGTGACATGGATGCATTTAAGCAGTTTTATCACTTAATGCTTGCTGAAGGTGTCTACTTAGCCCCTTCAGCATTTGAAGCTGGCTTTGTCTCGCTTAGTCATACTGACGAAGTGATTGAACAAACCATTCGGGCGGCAGAAAAGGCAATGGCCCAATTAGCGCAATCTAACTAATCTTGTTATAGATCCCACATTGTAAATTAAGCATGATAACCAATGTCATGCTTAATTTTTCTTCTTATTACATCTTGTTGCTATCTCTTTACTGTTAGTATGAATCGGTAAAATACGCGTTCGCTTGCAATCCATGTTAGCACTGTAAGTGATACTACTTTTTGCTGCAGAGTTCACATTGGCTTTGTTAATCGGCATTAGCTGTCCGACATAAGCCATTTCAACATCAGCTGGCTTAGGCACTAAATAAGACGACTTTACTGTTTGCTTATGTAAATGAATAAACTGTTGTAATGCGCCCTTGGCTCCGGTTAAAGCGACTGATTTATTATCATCATTTCCCACCCATGTAACGGTTAATATATTTTGATCGAATCCACTAAACCAACTATCACGCTTTTGATTTGTCGTACCCGTTTTTCCCGCGAATGCCGTGCGCGGAATCGCCTGACCTAACGCTTTAGCTGTGCCTTTGGTGGTGACTCTATGCAGTGCATAATTCAATAAATACATGGTAGAAAAGTTAAACCGAGGTTGATAGCTCAATGCTTTATCCCACAACTTGCTACCACGACTGTCGGTTACCGATAGCACGGCGCTAATTTGTTGATAGGCACCATTATTCGCAATGGTATGGTACATTTGCGCTACTTCAATGGGTGACAATGAAATCGCACCCAGCATCATTGAGGGGTAATCAGGAATACGAGACGTAACACCTAACTGTTGTAAGGTATGCTTAATGGTTGCCACACCCAACTGATTACCCAACCACACCGTGGGAACATTTTGCGAAGTCACTAATGCATCAATCAGTTGAATATTTTCTACATAGCGCTTATTGGCATTTTGTGGCTGCCACATATCACCATCAGAATGCTCAACGGTAATCTTTTCATCTGCTAACACACTACCTAAATAATACTGCTCAGGCTGCGATAAAGCAGCTAAATAAATAGCAGGTTTAACTAACGAGCCGATGTTGCGCTTACTGTCGAGCACACGATTAAACCCAGAGTATTCAACATTTTTATCACCTACCAGTGCAGCAACACCTGCTTTTTCAATATCTATTGAAATCATGGCCGTTTGCAGTTCTGTTTTGCTACTTGCCGCTTGCTGTAATGCTTCAATACCTTGTGAGGCAGTGCGCTCCATTTGTTGCTGAAGTAACGGGTTTAACGCGGTAAATACCTTAATGCCATTGTCTATCACACTGTCTAACTCTGGCATGGCTCGTAGTTCGCGCTTTACTTTATCAATATAAGCCGGATGCTTAACCGTTTTAAAAGCACTCTTTTTTGTTACATTCAGCGGCATATCTACCAGCACTTTATATTCTTCAACCGAGATATAGTCAGCGTCTAGCATTTGTCTCAATACTAAATCTCGTCGCTTTCTGGCGCGTTCTGGAAAACGCCTAGGATCGTAAAAGGAAGGACCTTTGACTATCGCCACCAGCAATGCATATTCATGTGGTTGTAACTCATTTAACGGCTTGGAAAAGTAATAGCGGCTGGCTAAGCCAAAACCGTGTACCGCTTGGTTATGATATTGCCCCATGTACACTTCGTTAAAGTAAGCAGCGAGCAACTGATCTTTACTAAAACGATAATCCAGTATCAGCGCAATAAAGGCTTCATTAACTTTTCGCCACAACTTTTTTTCTCGGGTTAAGTAGAGATTTTTGGCTAGCTGTTGCGTTAAAGTACTGCCACCTTGTACTGTGCGCCCTGCTTGCAAATTGACAAATAGCGCACGCATAATCGCTAATGGTGAAACCCCGGCATGATGGTAAAAGTCTTTATCTTCAATCAACAATAGGGTGTCTTTAATAACTTCAGGAATATCCTCAAGATGTATAAGCTCGCGATCTTCTTTATTAGGTGATTGCAATCGGTCAATTAACAGAGGCTCAATACGAGCAAAACTGATATTCTCTTGTTCGCCACGCGCACTTACTCGTACAATTTTGTCGTTTTTAAATTCAATGCTGTACCGCTTTTCACCTTCAAAGCCTTCTGCAAATTGAAACGCTCTTCGTACAAACGACACATGGTGACGAGATACCGTATATTGCCCTGCTCGCGTGAGCTTTTTCACCTTACGGTACTTAAGTAGTTCTAGTTCATTAATTAATTGCTGCTTTGTTAAGGATTGCTGAGGGTACAGCGCAAGTGGGCGGGCATAAATCTGGGCGGGCAACTGCCACTTTTGCCCTTCAAATTTGGCAGTAACTTTGCCATCTAAATAAATAATGTATAGCACCATACATGCAATAAGCGCTAGCCCAATTTTACCGAACGTAATCAGTAACCGCTTACTTGCGTGTATCATTTTTGATTGAATGGTGGATAGATCAAACTTAGCCATACGTAATTACTTCTTTTATCTTAGGCGCGTATATTTTAGGCGAGTAGCATAATAACTACACTTCACCAACTTTGACAAGCAAGCCTCTTTCATCGCTTCTTACTTTCTTTTGATGGAACGTCCCGGCTTTTCTAATAGTGGTTGTTCTGGCCATCGATGTTTAGGGTATTTACCGCGCATGTCCTTAGCAACATCAAAATATGAATGCTGCCAAAAGTGCGCTAAGTCGCTGGTGGTTTGAATGGGCCTTCTGGCGGGAGAAAGCAGTTCAAACCGCAAAGGCACTGCTCCGTTTGCAAGGCAGGGTGAAGTCAGCTCACCAAACATTTCTTGTAAAATAACAGCCACCGTAGGCCCTTGTACATTATCATAACGGATGATCACTGATTTATTACTCGGTGTGATGTAATGTGTTGGCGCTTCATTGTCGAGCACTTGCTGCTGTTCCCAGCTTAAATTCGCCTGTAGCAGTGGCAATATATTGACATGCTTAAGCTGTTTAATCGTTGAAACATGTTCAATATACGGCAGTAGCCATTGCTCTATATGTTCAATCAAAGTTGATAATGAAATAGCTGGAAAAGAGGTTATTTGTTGCCCTAGCCAATGTGCTCTCGCTAGCCAACTGTCGCACTCCTTAGTCCAATTGAGCAACGATAAACCTTCTGTTTGAATAAGCGTTTTTAAGCATGTTTGGAACGCATCTCGGGGCACGTCTTGCAGTGCTTCTTCAGCCACAGTTATCGCACCATAATGTATGCGCTTACGCCCAATAATTTTTTGTTTTTTCGCGTCTAAACGGTAACTGCTATTTTCTACAAACTGATAGCCTAGTAATTGCTCAATTTGAGCATGTTCAACACTCACGGCACTGTATATTCGCCCTTCTTTATTTTGTGCGTCACAATCGTTAACTACTAACCAACGTTCACCACTTAATGCGTCAGTGTCGTCTAGTTTAACGCCCTTGCCATTTGCCAATACATAGCGAGTGTCAGCATCTCCCCTGCTTTTAGCCACGCGATCAGGAAATGCCATCAATAGCATGTTACCTGCGTGTTCTTGCATGTCAGCTAAGGTAATTAGTGGCCACTTTTTACCTTTTGCCACACCAAGCGTACCTAAAAATGAAGTTGCTAGTGCAAGCACCCGTTCTACAACACTTATATTAAACGCATACACTTGCTTCGCATCTTGTTTATTCGTGATGTAATCTTGCAGTGCCACTAAGCGATGAACAATATCAACATTGCTATGCGAACGTTGTGCTTGAAAGATATCTCGCTCAGATAATAGGGCAGCAACTATACTGCCGACATATTGCTGCTCACCCTTTTCGCACTTTAGCAACATACTGGCTAATCGTGGTGTTAGCCCCAAAGACAAAGCACGCCTGCCAAGCTCAGTAATTTTATTTTGCTTATCTATCAGCTTTAGCCCCTGCAATAACTGTGCAGCCAGCTCGTAGTGTATTTTAGGTGGTTTAGTTAGCCAGTTTGCCTCTTCATACTGAGTAATGCCCCAAGCCGATAACTCCAACACAATACTGGTAAGCTCAGCTGTGAGTATTTCTTCTTCTTGAAATGCCTTTAGTTGATGATGCTTAGCTTCACTCCACAACCTTATACAATGTCCATGCTGCAAACGCCCAGCTCGACCTTTTCGCTGTGTGGCCGACGCTTGTGAGATATACCCTGTAATTAGGCGTGTCATGCCACTGTTTGGATCAAAATTAAGTGTTTTTTCTAAGCCTGAATCAATAACTGTCGTAATGCCTTCTATCGTTAAGCTGGTTTCGGCAATATTGGTGGAGAAAATAATACGACGTGAAGAAGTAGCCGACTTCGTTAACACCCGCTCTTGCTGGATGAGCGACAAGCCGCCATACAATGGCAGGCAAATAACCTCTTTAGATAATCCGCTTTCCTCGCCTTCAGTATTTAACATGGCTTCGCACTGCGTCATGCACTTGTTAATGTCTGACTGCCCCGGCAAAAACACCAATATATCACCATCATCAAACTGCAGAGCGTGAATGACTGCCTTTTTGATGTCGTTAACTAATAAATTCGATTCACGCACTTGGTAGTGTGTTTGCACAGGAAAGACACGGCCGCCACACTGTATCACTTCAGCGTTTTGCATATACTTTGCAATCGCTTGACTATCAATCGTGGCCGACATTACTAATAACTTAAGATCATCACGCAACGCTTGCTGCACTTCTAAGGCGAGCATTAATCCTAAATCGGCATGAACAGAACGCTCATGAAATTCGTCAAAAATAATTAAGCCTACACCTGCTAGTTCTGGGTCTAACTGCAATCGGCGCGTTAGTATGCCTTCCGTTACAATTTCAAGTTGCGTTTCCGCACAGGCTTTGCGTTCATTTCGAATATGGTAACCAACCCGCTGACCAACTTTTTCTCCTAATTGGCTAGCCAAATAATGCGCTATCGACTTTGCCGCTACACGCCTTGGCTCTAACATGATGATTTTATCACCTTGCAAAAAGCTCGCCCCGAGCAAACTGAGCGGCACTCTTGTAGATTTACCAGCACCGGGCTCTGCTTGTAATATTAGATTGGGCGTTGTTGCTAGTTTATCGTGAATGTCAGAAAGTACAGTGTCGATAGGGAGCGTTGTCATTTAACTGATAGACCGGAATGAAGGTAAAAATATGCAGAAGATTATACTCAGCACACACTTGTTTGCCTTGCTTTATTTTTATATTATGCGCTCCGTTTAAAATAAGGTTACAAACGTTAAATTCTATTTAACAATTAGCTGTTCAATGTATTATTAACCGCTCGAATTGCTACCTAACCAGACTCTTATTTCACTTTTATTTCTAATTGACAACCAAGGATGACACTTTGAAACATCTCCGCATGACTCTCTTACTACTATCAGCTTTAACAACATTGTATTTTTTCTCTAATAATATGGTGTATGCGCAAGCCAGCGATACAAATTCATCACCTGTAAAAAGTGACTTATTAGATGTGAAAATTGATGAGATCAGCTATGCAAAAAGAAAAGATGACTTGTCATTAAGCTATCCATCAGTGGCTGCTAGAAATGGCCAAGAAGGTTGGGTTCAAGTGAGTTATATCATCGAGCCAGACGGAACTGTAAGCAACCCCATAATTGAAGACTCGTCAGGGTTGAAGGCATTCGAAAGTGCTGCGCTCGAGGCTATCCAAAAAGCCACGTTTACCCCCGCGATGCAAAATGGCCAAGCTATTCAGCAGTGCGACAGTACAATACAGTTTGAATTTAAGTTGAATAATCAGAAACCCGGCGCAACTAAAAAATTTGCTAGACACTATCGAAAAGTACGCAAACATTTGGAAAGTGGCGACTTGCTTAAGGCAAAAGAATTATTGGATAAGTTAGACGCAATGCCAGTGTGGAATATGTATGAAAATGCCAGACTAGCGCTATTAAAATCCTTTTACTATAAAAGCATGAACGACGAGGTTAATTTATTAAAGTATTTATACCACGCAACAAATTCTGATGGAAAATACATTAAACGCGACACCTACCACTGGGCCTTGTCCAATATTTATGGTTTAGAAATCTCTAATGGCGATTTTCATAAAGCATTAAAAACGATTAAGCGTATTCAGTCCTTAGATCCTAAATATCAACAACAGTTCGCCAATATTATTACCCATAGTAATAACCTAAAAGAGCATATTGCCAGTGAATACCCTATAGTAAAAGCGGGTGATTTGGCCACTAAAGACTTTTGGAGCCATACTCTAGTAAGAAATAGTTTTGCTATTTCTAATGTGCAAGGCAGGTTAGATAAAGTTGATATTCGCTGTAAGGGGATGCGCAATCAAATGAAAGTAATCCTCGACAGCATTATTAAAGTACCTAGCTCGTGGGGAACATGTCAGGTTTACTTATATGGTGAAGATAACACAACCTTTAACTTTGTAGAGGTTAGTCCCACAAGTAAACTTTAATTGAAGTCGAATAGATATATTAACGGGATAATGACGTTGAATAATAAACGCTTATTCTTTGCTGTTGTGTTAGCGCCAAGTACTAAACACCAAATTGAAGAGTGGCGCGAACACTCGTTGGCATATCTAAACCAGCCGATTGTTAAATCAGATAACTTACACATTACATTGGCTTTTTTAGGCCAATGTAATACTCAGCAAATAGCCGCATTGGTTGATATAGGAAATAAAGTGTCTGCTGAGCAATTTTCACTAACGTTTAATCAATTACATTTTTGGCAAAAGCCAAAGATATTGTGTTTAGCACCAAGCAAGGTTCCCAGCCAACTTACTGAGCTACAGCAGCAACTTGCCAATAGAGTTGCTGAATTAGGCTTCGAGTCACATCACTCTCAATACAAACCACACATCACGCTTGTTAGAAAGATAAAACACTTCACTGAAGCACGAACAAGCGATGTCACTTTTCAGATAAACTGCACCCAATTCGCCTTATACGAGTCACATCACGAAGAGGTGCATGGTAATCACCACAAACAAAAAAGCGGTGTTGTTTACACACCGCTTTATACATGGGATCTATTGTAAACTTATTCTTCGTGGAAACGTGTTTCTTCTAATAACGTTCGCGCAATCGTTCGTACACCTAGGGCTGTTGCACCGGCGGACCATAAACCATTACTACTATTATTAAAGGCTGACGCTAAGTCCATGTGTACCCAGCCTTGACCATCATTTGGCACAAAGCGCGCTAAAAAGCCTGCGGCATTACTCGCGCCGCCCATACCGCCGCCTTTTTGCGGTCGGCTATTCGCCGTATCAGCATACACAGAAGGGCATTGGTTCTGATGCCACTTCTCAAGCGGTAACGGCCACGCTGGTTCATTTTCTTGTTCAGAATAAGACATCACGCGTTGCTGTAACGCCTTATCTAAACCAAACAATGCATTATATTCTGCACCTACTGCAACCATTGCTGCGCCGGTTAACGTCGCTGCGTCCAAAATTAAAGACGCGCCCGTTTCTGCTGCCGCCATTAAACCGTCGGCTAATACCAATCGACCTTCCGCATCCGTATTAACAATTTCTACCGTTGTTCCATTTTTATACGTAATGATGTCGCCTAACTTATATGCATGGCCACTAATTAAGTTTTCTGCACAACACAAAAATAATTTAACACGATGCTTAAGGCCACGCTCGATGGCTAAACCAAGGCCAGCCGTAACAGTGGCTGCGCCGCCCATGTCACACTTCATGCTAGCCATTCCTTCGCTCGCTTTAATCGAGTAGCCACCACTATCAAACGTAATACCTTTACCAACTAGCGCTGCCGCCACAGGCGCATCTGGGTTACCAGTTGGATTATAATCAACAACTAATAATAGCGGTTTGCGATCACTGCCTCGGCCAACCGCGTGAATACCTTGCCAGTTGTGCTCAAGTAGTTGCTCATCAAAAATAACTTCATGGCTGATGTGGGCACTGTCAACTGACGTTAAATATTCAGCTGCCAGTTTAGCTAAGCTTTCTGGGTATATTTCGTCTGGTGTGTCGTTAATAACGGCTTTTGCCCACGAGATTGCTTTTTGTCTTGCATTTAGCTCTTCAATATCACTAACCGCATTATCAGCCCACATAACGTTATTTAGTTTTTTAGGCGATGTGAAACCTTGAAAGAAAGCCCATTGTTGCTCAGTAGCCCAGTTGTCGCCTGTTAGTTGAATCGTCGATAAACCTTGGTTATCTAACATCCGTGCTGCGCGTTGAATAGCTTGTAATGGATAATCACCATGACTGTGTACTACAACTTGTTCACCATTATTTGAAAGTACTGCACTCTCGCCCCATTGTGAAGGCGCTTTTTCAGTACTCAGTGTAACTTGCATGATTGACGTCACGTGTCACCTCTTTTTGTTTTAACTGTATGAAAGACCAATCCAGCATCAACGTGATGACACCAGATTAAATAATATTGTATTTTGGCTTGTAAAATTCTTACTATTGCAGCATAAATCCACGCTATCAGTGTTATATGGTGATGACTTAATAAAAGACAATATCGAATAACACCCCGACTTATCATTATATGCCACGGTTATATTAACAACTATGAAATTTATCCCACCGTTACAACCTGCTCAATTAGTAAAGCGCTACAAACGTTTTTTGGCAGACATTACCCTTCCCTGCGGCGAAGAACAAACTATTCATTGTGCAAATACAGGAGCAATGACAGGCTGTGCTGAAACGAATAACACTGTTTGGTACAGCGTATCAGATAACGCTAAACGTAAGTACCCACGCAGTTGGGAATTAACCCAAACATTCAGCGATCATTTTATCTGCGTTAATACACAGCGCGCTAATCAGCTTGTTGAAGAAGCACTGAATAATAATGTGATCCGCGAGCTTTCTGGATATACATCACTTAAACGGGAAGTAAAATATGGTAATGAGAATAGCCGCATCGACTTTTTATTAACTGATGAACATCAACCAAATACCTATATAGAAGTTAAGTCTGTCACATTACTAGAAGGGCAAGCACAAGGTTATTTTCCTGATGCGGTTACTGTACGTGGCCAAAAACATATTAGAGAGCTAATAGAAATGGTTGAAGCTGGCCACCGTGCTGTATTGTTTTTTGCGGTATTGCATACGGGAATACACACCGTTTCACCAGCTAAACATATCGACCCTCAATATGCCCAGTTATTAGCAGAAGCGGTGCAAAAAGGGGTTGAGGTTTTGGCGTATACAGCCGATATAACTCCAGATGAAATTGTATTAAGTAAATCAGTGCCGATTGTTATTTAATTAAATTTCACCTAGATGCTTGAAAATTACCGATTAAGCACAATATTGGTGTCTCCTTTATAAAAATTGGCACTATACTTAACAGATCTGCCTATTTTTTGTATTTTTGTTTGCGGTTAACCCAATATTTTGATATAGATAGCCGCCATTATTTTTAAGCTCCTTAAAAGACCGACAAACGGTCATTATTGGACTGTTATAGGAGAGAACTATGCCAGAACAAAAGTCTTTAGGTCTATTGGCATTAGCTGGTGTAACACCTTATCAAGAATCGCCTGGTGAAGAATACATGGGCGAGCCTCAACGTATTCATTTTAGAAAAATTCTTGAAGCATGGCGTAATCAGTTGCGTCAAGAAGTAGACCGCACCATGACGCACATGCAAGATGAAGCGGCTAATTTCCCAGATCCTGTGGATCGTGCAGCACAAGAAGAAGAATTTAGTATTGAACTTCGTACCCGTGACCGTGAACGTAAGTTAATCAAAAAAATTGAAAAAACACTTCAACTTATTGAAGATGATGAGTTTGGTTTTTGTAAAGCCTGCGGGATCGAAATTGGGATCCGTCGCCTAGAAGCAAGACCAACTGCTGATTTATGCATTGACTGTAAGACCCTTGATGAAATCAAGGAAAAGCAGCAAGGTCGTTAATCACAAAAGGAGGCAATGCCTCCTTTTTTGTTTCTAGTAACTCAAGATGAACCTACCTATTACTATCCCCTCGCCTTCTGGGTACCGAGGCCGCTTTGCTCCTTCGCCTTCTGGTCCGCTGCATTTTGGCTCACTGATCGCCGCGTTAGGCAGTTTTTTACAAGCCAAAAGCCAACAGGGTAAATGGTTAGTACGTATTGACGACATCGACCCACCTCGTGAGCAAGCCGGAGCTGCAAGCCTAATATTGTCAAGCCTAGAAGCATTTGGGCTGCATTGGGATGAGTCCGTTGTCTACCAAAGCCAACGTCACCATCAATATGATGAAGTGTTAACATGGTTAAAGCAGCAAGGGGCGATTTACCCATGTGATTGCACGCGTAAGCAAATTATGGCGAAAGGCGGTGTTTATGACGGCACCTGCAAATCTAAAACTTACGTTAGCTCGCCTCATGCATTACGGCTCAATAATAAACATCCAGTTCCCCACTTTTATGACCAGCTTCGCGGTAACATCACCATTGCTCATGAATTTGCTGCCGAGGATTTTATTATTCACCGGAAAGATGGCTTATATGCATACCAGCTGGCGGTAGTTGTAGATGATATTGAGCAAGGTATTACCGAGGTGGTGCGTGGTGCTGACTTAATAGAGCCAACGGTGCGTCAGCTCACCTTGTATCAGTTATTTAACGCACCTACGCCTAGCTATATTTATTTACCCCTTGCATCACAAAAAGTAGGGTTCAAGCTTAGTAAACAAAACCATGCTCCGGCGCTCAATAACCAACAACCGCTGCTTGAGTTAGTAAAAGCCCTGCAATTTTTTAATTTAATGGTGCCAAAAGAATTTATAGCTTTAGCGCACACAAATTACAGCGCGCCATCAAAACTTAAAAACGATATCAATGACTTACTAAATTGGGCAATCGGTCAATGGTCGCTGGACACACTGCCAAAAGATAAAGAAATAGTTGTTTAATTTTTGTCACTAAGGCAGATTATCCTCTCTAGCGATTCTTTTTTGAGTTTAGCTGGCTTATAATTCGTCTAATTTTATTTTTACCTTGTCTCTTGAGCTATTCACGATTCTGATTTAGCCAAGCTTAGGTATTGCAGTCTGGTTAAGCAGGAGTCTGGCTATTATTTCTAAAATTATTGGCATATGTCGAAAAGCCTTTAGTACTGAGGCGGATGTATCTGTCGAACATGTCGAAAATACGCAACAATCAAACTCTGAACGAGAAAACTTGGGATCATCAGCACCGCATTCAAATGTGCAATTACCATTAGTGATCCCCGCTTCAGAACATCAGTTGTCTGAAAAGCTATTTAGTCATAATGCCTTAAAAGTACTGCGTCGATTAAACGACCGTGGTTTTGACGCATATTTAGTTGGCGGATGTATTCGCGATGCGTTACTCGGGTTAAAACCAAAGGACTTTGATGTGGTGACAAATGCAACCCCAGAGCAAATTAAAGGGTTATTCAGTAATTGCCGCTTAATTGGTCGTCGTTTCCGTTTAGCCCATATCATGTTTGGCCGTGAAATTATTGAAGTCGCTACGTTTCGTGGTCATCACCAAGAAGAAAGCAGCCAACCTAATCAACAGAAAATAGCCAGCGCTAGTGAGCAAGGTCAACTCCTTCGCGATAATGTATACGGCGACATCGAGCAAGATGCACAACGCCGAGATTTTTCTATTAATGCGCTGTATTACAATAATAAAGATAAAGCCATTTATGACTATGCAAACGGCATAGATGCTATTAATCGCCGCAGTATTGAGCTTATTGGCGATCCTGAGCAACGCTATCGCGAAGACCCTGTACGTATGCTGCGTGCTGTGCGCTTTGCTACCAAATTAGATATGACTATTGCGCAACATACCAAAGCACCGATCAAGTCGCTTGCTAATTTACTGCGCAATATTCCACCAGCTCGTTTATTTGAAGAAACTCTTAAGCTTTTCATGGCAGGTAAAGCACAAGAAAACTATCAAATGATGTTAAAGCTTGGCCTGTTTCAACATATGTTCCCTGTAGTTGCGGAAACACTGAGCGGTGATGCCAACAGCAAAGAAGAACAACTGTTAAACCAAGTATTTATTAACACTGATGAACGCATTTTATCTGGCCGCAAAGTCACTCCTGCCTTCATTTACGCCACCATGTTGTGGTATCCAATTGAACGTCATTGCCAGCACTTAATGATTGAAGCTGGTTTTAATCACTTTGATGCATTTAATATTGCATTAAACGACATTCTTCATCGTCATAATCAGTCTGTTTCACTACCTAAACGCTTCGCCATGACAGCAAAAGATATTTGGCACTTGCAGTCTCGCCTCGCGAAACGTGCAGGACGACGTGCGTTTAAAACATTAGAGCACCCTAAATTTAGAGCAGGCTACGATTTCTTGTTACTCCGTTCAGAAATAGAAGGCGGCAAAGACCTCATCAGCCTTGCACAGTGGTGGACTGAATTTCAACAAGTCAGTCCGGAACAGCAAAACAATATGGTGCGTAGCTTAAATGAACGATCTGAGAAGCGCTCAGGTAAAGGGCCAAAAAAACGCAACTTTAAGCGCAAAAAGCGCGCTAGTGCTCGCCCAAATAATTCAGCAAATAAGCCAGCAGCATCGTGACCACTTGTTATATTGGCATAGGCGGAAATTTAAACAATCCGCTAGCAACAGTAAAATCGGCCATTTCGGCATTATCCGTTGAGCCACATTTTCAGCTAGTGGCGGTTTCAGCCTATTACCAAAGCCAGCCTATGGGGCCACAAGATCAACCCGATTATGTTAATGCCGCTGCCTTAATTGAAACGTCGCTTAGTGCCGAGCAAGTACTGGCAACAACTCAACGTATTGAACAGCAACATGGGCGGGTAAGAAAGGATGAACGCTGGGGTGCCCGCACACTCGATTTAGATATTCTGCTTTACGGCAACAGTGAGATAAACACAGAACATCTCACGGTTCCGCATTACGGTTTAAAGGAAAGAGAGTTTGTACTTTATCCTCTTGCCGATATTACTCCTGCGCTTATTTTACCTTGCGGAACCTCATTATCATCCTTATTAGAACGCGTTCCTTTAAACGGCTTAACGGCAATCAATGCGTAATAATCAGTTAAAGTATTTACTCTAATATGTTATTTTTCAAACAGTTTATTAAGTTACATTATTTTATAACAACCAGTGTGGTTAACTAACATGGCAAAAATTACAGTTTCTAAATTACTTAAAATGAAACAGCAATCAGAGAAAATTGCTGCAATTACTGCTTATGACGCAAGCTTTGCGCAAATTTTTGATCAAGCCGGTATGCACGTTATTTTGGTAGGTGACTCGTTGGGTATGGTACTGCAAGGACATAAAGACACGTTACCCGTCACCGTTGAGCACATTGCCTACCACACTCGCAGCGTAGCAGCGGGAGTGGAAAACACGTTTGTAATGGCTGACATGCCATTTATGAGCTACGCCACCACTGAAGATGCCTATAAAAATGCCGCCATCTTAATGCAAGCAGGTGCCAACATGGTAAAACTTGAAGGCGGTGATTGGTTATACGATACCATTGCAGGTTTAACACGTAACGGTATCCCGGTGTGCGCACATTTAGGGTTAACCCCGCAATCAGTGCATGTTTTTGGTGGTTTTAAGGTGCAAGGACGTAAAGAAGAACAAGCCAATCAAATGATTGAGCATGCCAAAAGTTTAGAAAAAGCAGGCGCACAATTGCTGGTATTAGAGTGTGTACCTGTTGCGCTAGCTAAACGTATTACTGATGGCGTGTCTATTCCTACAATTGGTATTGGTGCTGGACGCGATACAGATGGCCAAATCTTAGTCATGCATGACTTTATTGGTATTTCTACTGGCTATATCCCTAAATTCTCTAAAAACTATCTTGACATAACTGGCAATATTCCTGAAGCAACCGAGCTTTTCATTAAAGAAGTTCAAGACAGTATTTTCCCTGAAGATGAACGTAGTTTCGATTAATGACAAGTTAAGCACACCATGATAATTACCGACAAAGTTGACCAAATACGATTACAAATTAACGAGTGGAAAGCACAAGGTGAAACCATTGGCTTTGTGCCAACGATGGGCAATTTACATGCTGGACATTTAAGCTTAGTTGAAGAAGCAAAAAAGCATGCCACTAAAATTGTAGTGAGTATTTTTGTTAACCCCATGCAATTCGATCAAAGCGCTGATTTAGCGGCTTATCCGCGAACGTTACAACAAGACTGCCAACAACTAATTGCAGAAGGTGTTGACTTACTGTTTACGCCTACGCCCGATATTATGTATCCCAAAGGGTTAGCACAGCAAACCTTTGTTGAAGTGCCTCATATCTCAGAGCGTTTTTGTGGCGCAAGTCGTCCGGGGCATTTTCGTGGTGTTGCTACTGTAGTGACAAAGCTATTTAATATTGTTGCTCCGCACACAGCTTGTTTTGGTGAGAAAGACTATCAACAGTTACGCGTGATTAAGTTAATGGTTGATGACTTGTCTATGGGCATCAACATTGTTGGTGTGCCAACCATGCGCGAGCAATCTGGATTAGCAATGAGCTCACGCAATGGTTATTTAACTGAGCAAGAGTTGCAACAAGCCCCTGCGTTATACCAAACGTTGTTAGCGCTAAAACAACAAATGCTGGCTGGAAACAGCGATATTACAGCGTTAATTCACGAAGCCAACGATAGAATTGCTCAAGCAGGCTTCACGCCTGATTATTTTCATATTCAAGATGGCGACGATATGTCAGACATCACGGAACACACCAAGCACATTGTTATTATCGCTGCCGCGCATTTAGGCAAAGCAAGATTGATTGATAATATTCACTTTTATCGGTAATTAGCATTTAACTCACAGCACAAATTACATTATCAACAAGAAAGGGGCGTAAGCCCCTTTCTTGTTTCTCATACAGCACTATTACGTTGACGCTGTCTTATCGCTAAAACTCGTATTTATACGCAATACTAAAACCTATGCCTTTGGTTTGTGAGCGCAATAACGTGTTGTCGAACATAATTTCTTTATCTTCATTTAATAGGTTTTGTAATTTCAGTTTAACGGTACTATTAAAGTCAGGGTAGTAGGTATAAACCATATCTAATGAATGAAATGGTTGCTCCATTGCATCAGGGCGACCTTCGATGCCAGGAATAATGACGCGCTCTCCGAATACATTGTATACCGCAGTAACTGAGTGGTTGCCACTTGGTGCATCGTAACCCATTTGTAAGTTGACTACATATTCAGAATGTCCTGTTAAGCGTCTTGTGGTATTAGTGATGGCCGCAGATACCCCCGTTTGCTGAACAATACTTTGCGTATCAAGTGTCATTTCAGAGTCGCTCAAGGTTACATTGCCAGAAACAAACATATCGTTACCAATGCCACCTAAGCTGTCGCCTAGTAACGTTAAGTCTTTTAAGAACTCAAACTCTATACCATACACATGGCCAGACTCGGCGTTTGCAATACGAATAAGCGGGGGCCCATCTTGCGCAGGTGATTGCACTGACTCAATAGGCTGATCCATATCTTTATAAAACAGGCCAACAGATAAGTTCTCGCCTGTGTCCATGTACCACTCCCAGCGCAAGTCATAGTTATCAATCTTAGTAGTTTCTAATCCCGGTGTGCCAGCAATGGGATATTCTGTTAATGGATCAATAAAGGTTGAGTTAGAAACTTCTCTAAGATCAGGCCTAACAACAGTATCACCGTAACTCATGCGTAATTGCATTTCGGGATTAATCACGTAAGTAACCGCAAGTGACGTGTAAATATCATCTTCTTGAAAAGTAAAGTTTTGTAGGTCATTCACTGTTGCATCTGATGGTAAATCTGCTGCCCCGGTTTGTGGCACTAACGGCACAACTACTTGCTGAAAATCTTCCCAGCGTAACCCACCACTTACTCGCCATGTTTCATCAAAAAATATGTCGGCTTCAATATACGCGGCATCTATTTTTTGTGCTGAAATATAGTCATCACCCGCTATGGTTGTGTCGCGCAATAGCGCATTGTTTAATGTTGCATTCGCTATCGCGTCATTACTCAAAATACGTCCAAACGATTCACCTGATAAATCGAAATCACTACCAAGCGCACGGGTATTAATATCGAATCGGCGGCTTGATGCATTACGTGTTTTTTCAACAAAGTCCGCCCCCGATTTTAATTCTATTTCCCAACGAGCGAATGAAACTGGTAAAGAGAGGTTAAATCCGTAGTTTTCTACTTGGTCATCCAACTGCTGAAACGTGTAGCGACCTGCTGTGGTTGCATTGTAAAGTGATGACTCTTGTGGCGTTTCAAACAGACCATTTTGCTGTCCATCAAAACTACCATCTTCTAATAGAAATCGAGTTTCTACATTGCCAGGTGCATATCGGCTAGAGCGGCCGTTCGAGTATTTCCAATCTATTCCAATAAAATTGTATTCAGGAAAAGTGTGCATACCTTTTATTTGATTAACTAACAATTGGCGTTCTTCATAGGTGATATCAAACGCATGAATACGCTGACCATCCGCCAGTAAAATATTATTTGAATTGCCATATTTATCGCGCATTAGGTCACGCGTATCATTTAACGACATCATGCTAACATCTAGACGATGATTACGATCATAATCAATGCCCATACTTAACATTGCCGACCATTTTACAGCGTGCTCCGTTGACGTTATCTCATCATAACCTCGCACCATAACCCATTCAGTCGTTTGGTTATCCATCACATCTTTACGAAAATCTTCCCCTTGATATTCTTCCGCTACTTCCCATTCATTATCATAGGCAAGAGTAGCTAAAAAACCGTAACGAAAGTCACCGGTTTCATAGCTATCACCCACTGCCACATCAAACCCCACATCGGGATTAACTGTGTCATATTCAGGATCGTAATCGCGATTAATTTGCTGCGCTAACACACGGTTTTCTTCAATAGAAATATCATTTAAGAAAGTGCGCTGATCCCATAAACGTTGAATTGCTTGCGGAGCAGCACGAGTGCCATCATCGCGCCCATACCAATCATTATCACCACCTTGGTAAGTAATACCGTCGTCAAAGTTTTCGCTATTACCACCTAACTGACCACTCATATTAAAAAAGAAATCCGTTGGGATTGTTTTCACTCGAATGTCCACGTTACCGCCACCAAATGATGCAGGCATTGAGGGAGAGTAAGACTTTTGAACGGATAAACTTTCGATAATTTCAGACGGAAATAAGTCTAGTGGGATCACAGAACGGGTAGGATCTGGACTTGGTACCGCCGCGCCATTTAATTGCGTACTTGAATAACGCTCACCTAGACCACGTACATAAATAAACTTGCCGTCCACCAGCGTTAGCCCTGTTATACGACGTAACGCAGAAGCCGCATCGCCATCGCCTGCACGCGAAATTTGCTCTGCGCCCATAATATCAGCAACAAATGCTTGCTGCTTGCGCTCTTCTAGTACCGCTGTCGCGCTACCTTTTAATCGAGTGCCTGTTGCAACTACTTCTTCAATAATTTGATCCGCATCAGCTTGCTGAACATTAGCGGTTTGCGTGTCTTGCCCTGCGGTTTGTGCTAACGCCTGTGGCGTTTGAATGCCACATAAAATAGCAAAGGATAGTGTTGATAAACGAAACTTGGCATCTGTTTTCATGTTAGACCTTTTAGCATTGCGGTGCTTAATACGTTCATTTAGAGATGGCTGTTAGCACTGCTTAATTCAGAAAATAAGAGTGAATAAATGAAAGCGTGAAATAAGTTATTGATGTGCCGAAGTGACTGTATTCTTTGGCAACACCTAATCACTAAACGCCGATGGTAAAACCATTCGACGTTTAGCTAAGTCACATATTCCACGACGAGTTGCTTATAAACTTAGTGTCCTAAGCCCACTGTCCAACCAACTGTCCAGTCGTTACCTTCTTTTACCGCACCGATGAAGTCCGCGTTATCAAAGAACTTGTCACCGCCGAAGTCTTTAGGCGTTGCTGCAAATTGCGTAAAGTAACCTTTCAACACGTCCGTTTGCTTGCTTGCCACTTCATTCTTCGATTGACTAAGGAACCACGTTTCATCAATGTTTTTAAAGTTCTCACCGTTTTGACAAGCAACCACTGAGTGAGTGAATGAGATATCTAAATTTGTCGCGTTTTGCTGAGTAACTGGCGTATCTTCAATTTCAAAACACTCGCCCATACCAGCTGGGCCTGTTATCACAAAATTACTTAACTGCGCCATTGTGCCTTCTCGCAGATACACACCTTCAGAGTCATCTTTTCCATCAAAGTTATTACCAATAATCGTCATGTTGGCAATTTGCGGGTTAGATTGTGGTTGTTTATTGGGTGTCGAACCGTCATTGTCTCCTTCAATTGCACGGTTAGCGTCTGAATCATCTGCTGCATGCTTTACTAATACGTACTGCATTTTTCCGCGGTAGCCATTGTCCCAGTCAACACTGTCATCTTGGTTGCCAGTTAAAACAACGTATTTGGCGTTTACTGTGCCGCCAAAGAACTCAACCCCGTCATCCGCATTTTGGTGTACTTGAATATACTCAACGGTTGTTTTGTTACCTACACCACCAAACGTGATCCCATTTAATTCATTATCTGGGGCAATTTCATAACCGGCATGTTTAACTACCACATAGCGCAAAGTGCCTGAATTATCTTGGTCGTTCGTACCACCAAATACCGCTCCTTCTTCTACGCCTTCCACTTGCAGTGCACAATCTGAACCGTCTTGTGGGCATTTATTTGACGACGCATTACCCAGTAATACCATGCCACCCCATTGGCCAGCAGCCGTTACTTCACCAGTAATATCTTGATTTGACGTAAAGATAATGGGTGCCGTTGAGCTGCCTTGCGCATTTATTTTAGAGCCACGGCTAATCACTAAGTAGTCATTGCCGCTGCGGCCAAACACGGTAACGCCCGCGTCAATTGACAAGGTTGCACTGTCCGCGTTGTCATTACCTACAAATACAGGCCCTGATAGCGCATATAGTTTGTTGGCGGTCAATCGTAAGTCTGACGTAATACGGCCTGATATTTCACAAGTTGTGGTAACACCGTCAGCTGGTGAAATAGCAACAGTACCCGCAGGACAGCCAGCAGCTTCTGCTTGTGCGGTAACTACACCACCGCCAAAACCAAAGGCCCAATCTTTACGCCAATCTTCGGTAGCATTAAATGCACCTATGTAATCTGTGGTATCAAAAAAGCTGCCATCTACATTAGTACCCACATCCTGACCCTTTTCTAATAACGGTGAGCCTGTTAGCGGCGTGCCTTTACTGGATAATAACGGTGACGTGGTAATACTGTTACCTGACTGTGCCATGAACCATTCTTCCAAGTTTACACCTGCATCCTTGTACTTGAAGTTCTCATCATTGCTACATGCCATCATGGAGTTCTCAATAATAATACCACCATTTTGTAGGTGTGCTTGAGACACTGGATTGTCTTCAACCTCTAAACATTCACCCATTTCATTTGGGCCAGTAATGACCATGTTATAAATTTTCGCAGCAGTACCTTCGCGTAAATAAACACCTTCTGAGTCGTCCTTTCCATCAAAGTTGTTACCCATAATGGTAATGTTTGAAATAGTTGGATTAGACATTGGTTCTTTATCTGGGTTTGAACCATCGTTATCTGCCTCAATCGCGCGATTAGCATCGCCTGCATTTTGGTCGTGTTGTACAAACACATGCTGCATTTTACCGCGATAACCATTATCCCAATCTATTGAGTCGTCTTGATTTCCAGTTAACACCAAATGCTTCACATTCACCGCACCACCAAAGAACTCGACGCCATCATCAGCATTCGCATGCACTTGAATGTAGTCGACACTGGTTGCCGAGCCTACACCACCAAACGTAATACCGTTTAACTCATTATCTGGTGCAATTTCATAGCCTGCATACTTCACTACAACGTACTTAAGGGCACCTGAGTTATCTTCCCAATTGGTGCCACCAAATACTGCACCTTCTTCAACACCTTCCACTTGCAAGGCACAATCTGAACCGTCTGACGGACATTTATTTGAAGGCGCATTACCGAGTAATACCATGCCGCCCCATTGGCCTGCTGACGTTTCATCACCAACCACATCTTGTAGTGAAGTCATAATAATAGGTTTATCTTTCGATCCTACCGCATTAATTTTTGAATCACGACTTACGACTAAGTAGTCATTCCCGCTACGACCAAACACCACCACACCGGGTTCTATAGTTAGTGTTGCGCTATCAGCTTTGTCATTACCTACAAATACAGGCCCAGAAAGTGCGTACATCGCGCCTGATTTCAATACTGTATCTTGAGTAATGCGGCCTGAAATAACTTGTACCGTAGTATCGTTACCTAGCGCACTTGTTACCGCTTGGCTCAGCCCTGCATCATAAGTACCTGCATATTGCTCTGTAGGCGTTGTAGGAGCAGGATTAGTTGGTTGAGTAGGTGCAACATCGACATTTGGAGCTTGTGCATTTAATACGATATCGCCACCGCATCCAGTTAATGCAATAGCCGCCGCAAGCGCGGAGATTTTGAAAACATTCTTCAGTTCTACGCTTTTCATTTCAAGACCGTTCAGTTCCATGTTGTGCTCCAATATGTGGGAATAATTATTTCCATGAGTTCAAAGTTGAATTCATTACAAAGAAAATTAAGTGGGCACAAAATAGCGAAACTAGATGACAGTTTTGAAACAAGTAGATTGCAGTTTGGTGACAGTTTTATGGTGAGATGATGACATCAGGATAGGCGAGGTTGAATAAAGCGGGATGAGTATGATGATCACCCTGCCCTGTTTAGCGAACCTTCAAAGTAGACTATTTAAATGCCACGTGAATTTATTCACGTGGCATTTTTACAATATAGTAACTGGCTATATGGCTATAGACAGCTAAATTTGCCTCTTAAGGCTTCCAAACCTCTGCGAGTACAGGTTGAACTTGGTTAGATATATTGGTTGGCAAACTTGCCTCGGCAGCCGGATTGATATCGAATGCAGCCATTACATTAACAAGCGCACTCACGTCGCTTGCTTGTAAAGTAGCATTGTCAACTTTGAGGATATCCACCTGATTGTCACCGGACAAGAACCACCCTTCAATTAAAGTAGAATCTTGAGTTCCAACTATTTGAATTAACAGATCGTCTTCCTGCTGGCTAAACCATAGTTGATCTTGTGAGATACCATTTGCAAAATGCAATTGATCGACATCATCACCTGATGAAACATTATTGATCACATCCTGTCCGTCACCTTGTTCAAACATATAAATGTCATCACCTTCGCCACCGATCAGCGTATCATTTCCCTGCCCGCCTACTAAGGTATCATTACCACCAGCGCCAAGCAGTAATTCATCATCTGATGAGCCAAATATCCCTTGTGCATTACTATCACCCTGAATGACTTGAGCAAATGCAGCTTGGTCAGGTAAATTTACTGTTTGATCCGTTTCATCTATATTTGGCATTGCCATGCCATACGCACCAAATATCTGCGCCGCAGTAAATTGACCACCAGACTCAAATACAAACTTATCAACCGTAAAGTCACCACCTAAGAAGAAATTATGGATTGTCACTTGATTGGCACCGCTTCCTAGCACCAAGTCATTACCTGACTTCATCAATGATGATGCAATATCGTTGAAACTAATACCACTTTTAAAGAGTACGGTGTCGAGGCCACCACCTGCACTATTAATAATATCTTGTCCATCTCCAGCGGAAATGACAAAGGTATCGTCACCCTGACCACCAATTAATACATCATCCCCTTCAAGCCCTTCTATTATATCGTTACCACTTTGACCATTAATAACATCCGCACTGCCAGTGCCAGTTAGTGTATCGTCAGATAAGCTGCCAAATGTTGGCGAAGCTGGCTCTGAAGGAGACGCAGTAGGTTCAGCCATGCCATACGCACCAAATATCTGCGCAGGTGTAATATTACTGCCATCAGCTAAACGAATATCACTAAGTACAGCAGCACCATACAAGAAGAACGACTTTATAGTGACACTGTCACTACCACCAGCAATATTTAAAATAAGATCATCACCATATTTTGATAAACCTGATGCGACATCCTGCCATGCAACGCCATCGGCAAATTGCAGTACGTTAGCACCTGCACTTACTTCAATAGTGTCATTGCCATCGCCGCGCGCAAATATAAATACATCATCGCCTTGGTTGCCCATTAACAGGTCGTTACCTTTACCACCCGTTAACGTATCATTTCCTTCACCCCCAACCAGAATATCATTACCATCTGTTCCGTGAACTTGATCATCACCACCCGTACTAGGTTGAGTTGGCGGATCAATAGGCGGATCTGTCGGTGTTGTTCCTGTGCCACCATCTGGTGGTGTTGTATCACCTCCATCAGTCACTAGTTGTAGGATATCGGCAGTCGTTAACATCGCAACATTGTCAAGCTGAACACCATTAATTGCGGCATCTCCACCTACAAAATGACTCTTGATACGAATGGTTTGTGCTGATCCATCACCAACTTTGATTAATAAGTCATCTCCATCTTGAGTAAACACGAGTTCAGATTGGGCTAATCCCTGTATGAATAAGATATCCTGTCCACTATGTGTTGCATCTACTACATCGTGTCCGTGTCCTGCTGCAACTATAAAATAGTCATCCCCCAAACCGCCCACTAAGGTGTCGTTTCCTACGTTACCTTTTAGTTGGTCGTTACCATCACCACCTTCTAAAACGTCGTTGCCGGAACCTCCGTCAACATAGTCATTGCCTGAGCCCGCAGTAACTGTGTCGTTTCCTCCTTGTGCAAATATTTGATCGTCACCAGCCATGGCATCAATCACGTCATCAGACGATGTACCAACGACTTGTTCACCAGCATCAGTACCTTTAATAGTACCATCATCAACATCACCATCGATTATTTGCTGGATATCAGCAGTCGTTAAATAACCACTACCCGCAGGCTGAATAATATCAAGTGCCGACTCACCACCAACAAAATGATTTAACACACGAATTGATTGCGCTGCACCATCATCAACTAATATCACCAAGTCATTACCATCTTGCTGAAAAGTCAGTTGCGAACGGCTGATTTGTTGCAAAAATAACGTATTTTGTCCACCACCAGAAACATCGAGTTGGTCATGACCTTCGCCAGCACTAATCACATAATTATCGTTGCCAGCACCTCCGATATAAACATCATCGCCAAGTTTACCTTGCAGTTGATCGTTACCTATTCCGCCTTCAAGGCGATCATTGCCAGACCCGCCATCTAGATAATCGTCACCTGCTCCCCCAATCAAAGTGTCATTACCACCTTGTGCAAAGATTTGATCATTGCCACCTAAGCCGTCAATACGGTCATTACCTGCAGAGCCGACTAATTGTTCAGCATTGTCTGTACCAACTTGAGTTACAAGCGCTTTAATATCAGCCACCGACATTGTTTCGCCATTGCTAAATGTAAGATTGTTGATAAGGAAATGATCAGTGTAGGTTTTAAACCAGCTTTGAATGCGAATTGAGTCGTCAGCATCACCCACTTTTATAAGCAAGTCATCCCCAACACGCTCAAACGTCAAGTCATCAGCGGTAATATTATCACCAAACTGAATCGTGTCGTTTGATGCTGCAACATTACTATAGGCTTGCTCTGCAAGAGTTTCGACAATTAGGTCTTGGCCATCACCGAGCTCAAACTGATAGATATCATCAGCAAATGAGCCATAAAGGGTGTCGTTACCTTGACCACCAATTAATGTTTTTCCTTCTTCATCATCGGTTCGAGTGGAAGTGTGAATAATGTCATCACCCTCTCCTCCGTCTAGGGTGTCTGCACCAGTGCCACCTGTCAGTAAATCGTTACCTAAACCGCCGAGTAATTGATCACTCCCCCAGTCACCTGATAGCGTATCGTTACCTGCACCACCGCGTAATATGTCATTCCCATCACTACCTGAAAGAGTATCATTACCTTCTCCTCCATCTAGCGTGTCGGCATTCCATCCACCTGTAATGGTGTCGTCTCCTGCTTCACCATACACTTCGTTATTGCCACTATCATACTGCCCAGAGATTATATCGTTTCCATCTCCTCCCCAAGCTTTATCGTCACCATCTTCTAATAATATATTATCGTTACCAGCGCCACCGTATAGGTTATCGCTACCTACACCACCATTCAGCTCATCATTGCCATCACCACCAAACAAAGTGTCGTTGCCTTGGCCCCCATCAAGCTTATCTGCACCTATACCACCTGTTAAAGTATCATCACCATCTTGACCATTTAACGTATCGTTACCAGCCCCACCATCGACTGTATCGTTCCCTGCAGCAGCATTTACCGTGTCATCACCAGCTAGGGTATTAATAATGTTATCTTCTGATGTGCCTTGAATAGTGTCATTAAAAATAGAACCCGCTAAACTTTGCGATTCTAGCTGAGCCATATCCCATGATAAGCCATTCGCAAACTCTACCGTCTCAATTTGACCGTTAGACGTTTCATTATGATAAACCGAAAATTGATCGTTAAGGATTAAGGTTTCACCAGTTTGTATAATGGTAATATGTGCATCGTAATCAACTCTGCGCACAATGATATCTTCAGGGTTTAAATCAACTAGCTTAAGTGTGTCAATACCTCCACTTTCATCTAGCGAATCTGAACCGTCTCCGGCACGATATAAGAAAGTATCATTACCTGATCCACCATAAAGCTCGTCATTGCCGACTCCACCGTCAAGCGTATCATCTCCCTCGCCGCCACTTAATCTATCGTCTCCTAAGCCTCCAAAAAGCGTGTCATTACCTTCTTGTCCCGATAAATAATCATTACCCACATTGCCAGAGAGTGAGTCATTCCCGGCTTCGCCTGAAATGCTATCATCGCCTTGTAGGCCATCTATTACATTATCTTGCTCATCGCCTGTAATGTTATCTGCGCCAGTCGTAGGCTCTAACAGCTTACCTGTTAACACCTCTTCATCAACAGGCACTGCTACACCATCTTCAATGAACGATAATTGAAACGCAGGTTTATCATTACTATTGAAAAAATTATATATAGTGATTTGATCGCCATCAGCGCCCGAACTAAATTTGAGTACTAAACTTGAACCATTGCGCCGATAGATGACATCATCATTTTCAATGTCAGATAACGTTATCGTGATTTCACTACCTTCATTCCTGATTGTGTCTGCACCATCACCGCGGTTAAATACAAAATTATCATTTCCTTCACCACCGTATAACGTATCATCTCCCTTACCGCCCTCAAGCGTATCGTCACCATCACCACCTTGTAATGTATCATTACCAGCATGGCCGAATAACGTGTCACTTCCTGCTCCACCATCTAGGCGATCTTGCCCTTCGTTGCCGTAAAGAGTGTCATTACCCTGCGAGCCATTTAAGCTATCATTCCCTGCTTCTCCATATAAGACATCATTTCCTTCATCGCCTGATAAATAATCGTCACCGTCATTACCATTCAATGTGTCATCACCATCTTCACCGTAAAGGTAATCATTACCTTCACCACCTGATAAAGTGTCATTACCGGCACCACCAAGAATTTTATCTGCCCCAGCTAAACCACTATACTCATCATCACCTTGCTCACCGTAAAACTCATCGTCGCCATCAGAAGCTGTATTCATCTCTTGTTTGATGGATGCTCCAGTCCAAACTGTCCCATCAGCAAACTCAACACGACTTGTAGCATTATCATTGACAAAAAAGTGGGTTAAAGTAATCCTGTCACCTTGATTCGATGAAATGTATAGCGTTTCTCTGTCACGAGTAAGCGTTATATCGCTAGGGGTAAAGTTTTCAGTAAACTGAATAACTTCTCCTGATTCAAAGGTATTAATTGTGTCACGGCCAAATCCTGTATCAAATAAATACGTATCAGTACCATCACCACCAATTAAATTGTCATTCCCTCCCAAACCTTGGATTACATCATCACCATTACTACCGTAAATACTTTCTTGATTATTTGTCCCCGTTGTCGCAAGGGCAGCCATTTCACTCGCATTAATGGTGGTGCCATCATGTAATCGGATAGTTTCTAATTTAGCGCTTTGGTATATCCAGTTATCTAAGCGGATCTCTGTTGAACTTCCCTTAACACCAATAATTAACTGATCACCACCATTATATCTAAATGTTAAATCCCCCTTAGATATGGTTGAGTCGTCAAAGAATAAGGTGTCTTGATTAGCACCTGAGCCATCCAGTTCATGAATGCTAACAACTCTTGTTTGCCTATTTGCAATATAGGTATCGCTTCCCCCTGAATCTGCAACTGTATGCAGGCCATTTGAAAGGACGATATTGTTATCATGTTGATTTAATACTGTGCGGTTTTCGTTTACGAATTGCGCTGGCATCGCTATTAGCTCTTCTGCCGTAATAACACTGCCATTCTCAAATGTAATCTCAGAAATTAACGGCTGTGAACCCGAAAAATTACCCGCAACAAGTATGCGATTTTCAGTGCCTTTTTGCTTAATAACTAAATTATTATCTATATTTTCAACCGTAATATCATCGACGGTTAAAGCTCCCACGAACTGAATAATATTCGTGCTGCCATCGTGGCTATCGTGAATGATATTTTGCCCCCAGTCCCCCGTAAAGCGATAGGTATCTGTGCCTCCGCTACCATCAATTGAGTCGTTACCCGAACCACTATTGAAAGTATCGCTGCCTGCAGTACCTACCATATAGTCTGCTCGTTCAGTGCCATTAGAGTCATTTACAAGCTGTAACACTGCTTCTGTGTTGAGCGTATTACCATCAGAAAATGTTATAGATAATTCTTGATTAGGTCTTGCGAACCAGTTTTGAATGGTGACTTGATCTTCACTGTCAGAAAAGTTAATAAATAAGTGCTTTTCGCTCCGTGAAATCTGTAAATTACTACTGCTAATTGTGTTATCAAAAACTAGATGATTAATTCCATAAATATCGTTGATTTGATCGTGACCAAATCCTTTACTAAATATAAATGTATCATCGCCCGTAGAGCCATTAAGCACATCATTACCCGCACCACCAGTCAGAATATTAGCCTCATTCGAGCCTAACAATGATTCAGACAAATGAGTTCCATTCACGTTACCATCTTCGTCTGCTGTGCGTGTTAACCCGAGTTCAGAAGGCAAATCAACTGCGGCATCTGCGCGGCTATCAACTTCCGCTTTTTCCCAAACAATCCCATTTGAAAACTCAATTCGACCAATTGGGTAATAATTAGAGTCATACCAGTTTGGAATAATGACTCGGTCACTATTATCAGCAAACAGTAAATGTAAATCTTTGCCTGATCGATAAAAAGTTAAACTATCTGGATTTTCACCCTCAAATCGTAAAACATCAAAAGCTGAATTTCGATCATTTACTCGGGCAACGCCAAACCCAGCATCTAGTTGATATATATCGGTCTCATTAACGTCATCATCAAACACCACATCATACGCACCAATAAGCGTACTTCGTTCAGTGTCGGGGAGTTCATTTTCAATTTCTTGTTGGAACTGTCTTAGCCAAAGTTGATGAAAATTAATTACCTCTCCATCAGCAAACGAAATAAACTTCAATGCACTATCGCCCGGTCTTTGCCCCAATCCAGTAACTGTTATCGTATCATTGGTATCTTTAATCGTTATCTTGAGCGTTCCAAGCAAACTCATATTAAAGTCCAGTTGACTAGTAGTTATACCAGCGCCAAACTGAATTGTGTCGTATGAGTTATTTGAATTCATGTAAAGCTTGTCGCTGCCATCACCTAAGTTATATCGGAAAGTATTTCTACCATCACCAAGAAAGACCGTATCATTCCCTGCACCACCGGTAATATCATCATTCCCGCCCCCCATTGTCACATGGTCATCACCTGCCAATGCATCCAAGGTTATATCTTGATCTCCTGCACCAACCAAATGATCGTTACCATCTGTTGGGTTATTTGTGTAATTAATTATTTCATCCGCAGAAATTACTGAACCATCAGCCAGTTCAAATTGCTTCACATAGTAAGGCGAATAGGAGCCATATCTTGAATTTTCATACCAACCATATAGAGAAAGGGTGCTTTCTGAACCATTGGTGTCAGTTAGTGTAATGAGTAAATCAGTACCAATACGAGAAAAACCTAGCTGTTCTTTAGTTACTCCGTCTTTGAAGCGGACTATATCCGTACCGTCATACCTTGAGTGCCATATACGATCGTTACCGTCACCATGGCCAAAGAGGTATACGTCAAGGCCTCGCCCACCAACCAAATAATCATTGCCAGTGCCACCATCGATGGTGTCATCACCATAATCACCTAATAATGAATCATCACCAGCTCCACCAACTAACGTATCGTTACCATCGTCACCATTTAAGTTGTCATCACCTTCACCGCCTAGTAACTGGTCATTACCATCCTTGCCATATAGCCTATCATCTCCATGGCCACCAGTTATGGTGTCATCGCCGCCTTGGCCATACGCTGTATCGTCACCACTTAATAAGTCAACACTGTTTGCTTCGCTGTCCCCAACCCAAACATCAGACTCACTTGAGATTTGAATAGTGTTAGCAACAATCTGAGCACTATCCCATACAGTTCCGTCAGCAAATTCAATTTGTTCAATAACCGTAGCTAGGTTACCTAAACGATTGATCGTTAAGGTATCTGATGTACCTTTGATGCTCAAAACTAAGCCATTTACAGCACTTTTTAACAAAATATCTTCCGGAGAAATATCTGCGTCAAGTTTTATCTTATCTACATCTCCTTGAGTATTTTTGTATTCATCGATACGGTCAGTGCCCGCCCCTCTGCCAAATAAATATGTATCCGAGCCCTCACCACCATTTAGGGTGTCGTCACTCTTTCCTCCCGAGAGGGTGTCATTGCCTTTATAGCCTCTAATAGACTGATCAACATCGTCATGTCCCACAAGATTATCATCAAACTCCGTACCATAAATATTTGTAGGAATTTCAGATAGACCTAGCATTGCAATCACTTCCTCAGCACTTAGCACAGCATTGTCACCAAGTCTAATATTTTCAATTCCTCTTTTACTAGAGAAGAACTGTGCAATGCGAATCGTATTTTCAGTACCGTTTATTTGAATGATTAGCTCTGAGTGATTCTTCGAGAAGGTGATATCATCAGCGCTACTTACATCAGTTAAGTGGATGACACCTCGCCCAGTGTAATCTTTGATAAGATCTTGCCCAAAGTCTCCCGAAAATACATATAGCTCATCCCCTTTCGTGTCAGTAAAGGTATCATTACCTTGCCCTGCGTATACGGTATCATTACCATCACCTAATGATACTTCATCGTCCCCCGCACCACCGTGCAACGTATCGTTTCCTTCGCCAAGGTGGATACTATCGTTACCTGCTCCATCATATACAGTATCACTGCCATAACGGCCAAACACATTATCATCACCATCGCCAGCATGGATAGTGTCATTTCCCGCTCGCGCATCAATATAGTCAACGCCTTCACTGCCGTTTAGCTCACCAGCTTCACCACCATCGAGTATGTGCCTTGTTCCATCTAACAATAAAACGTTATACACCAATGGCATTTGTAGCTGCCCATATTGGGATGTTAAGAGCTCATTTTGCTGAAGTTTGGCTAACGCCGGATCTTTGGCATTTAGTGCTGTGAAATAGTTTTCAAAATATGTAGAAAAGTCATCCACTAACCACGTGTTTGTATCAATATCATAAACATCGTCAGCAAAGAACTCTCTCATGTAGCCGTAACGCTCAAACGTTTCTGTAAAATAGGTTATATACCTATCATAAGTTAATTGAATCGTATTGCTTCGCAACTCAGGAATGCTTCCACCAAAAAATTGTTCAAGAATACGATGCTGACGCGTAGTTTTATTGGTTGAATAATCAACCCCTGCCCAAGTGGCAATAATTTCATCAAGGTGTTGCGCTGTATGATGCTCAGCACCAGTGATGTAGTTTCTGACTAACTGCTCTAAGTGCCCCGTTTCATCTAGTGCCATTGCTGTGCGCAATGAAAGGACGTTACCTGTACCCGCTACTTCAGGCAAGTCAAGTAAGTGTGCTGGAATATCTATGTCGTTGTTATAAATAGTTTGCTGATTATTTGCTTGAAAGAAGATAGCTGACATTGCACGCTCTTCACCACTTCCAGTAGTGAATGTGCTGCTGTATTCGTAAACATTACCATTAACGACGCTGCCATCATCTTCATAGCTGGTATTTAAACTAACAATATCTAGAGCTGCCAAATTATAGATTTCGCTAGGGTCTGACAAGCCGTCTAAATTCGCATCTCGCCATACTTTTAGTTCACTATAGATAGCATCACTTTGATCAATCACACCATCTTGATTTTCATCATATTCCTGTAAAGCTAAAAAGCCATGAATAGCGATATTACCATTTTGTAGTACGGTTGAATCACCAAATAATTCCCTACCACTGTCGACAATACCATTCCCATTAATATCCAATGCAAGTAAGCCGTCGTCTCCTCCAGCAAAACCTGTTAATGTACGGAAACCATCTCCATTAAAATCGAAGTATCGCGATAATCCAGTGCTTTCAACTCCATCCCCATCTAAGTCTAGGACCAAAGGATCCGCCGGTTGTGGTCTTGGTCTTGTTGGTGCAGAGCTACCACCACTAGCGGTTAAGAAAATACCTAAATCACCATTACGGAAATTCTTTACAGTAATACCGCCATTAATTATCAAGTCAAGATTCGTAGTTAGGGTAAAACGAGTTCCTGTCGACTCATCTTCGTAGAAACGATTGCCTTCATCGTCGCGATCAACAAACTCGCCACCTTTGTAGCGATTACTATAATTATTTATACCATCAATAGCAGCATAAACTGAACCTGCTCCATCGCTGTCATAAATGATATCGCCACGCTGTACAAAGTATGTATCAATACCTTCACCACCAAGTAGTCTATCGGTACCTGTACCACCATATAGAATATCACTACCTATGCCACCCTCTATATAGTCATCGCCTTTACCGCCCTGTAAGATATTATTATATCGATTACCAAAAATCTGATTGTCTAACGCATTTCCTGTAGCCATAATTGGCGCAGGTAAGCCATCAACTCCTGTTTCCGCAAGTCTTAATATTTCAATATTCTGCTGCTCAGTAAGTTCATAATCGACATGAGAGACTATTTTGTCTTCAGAACCTTGACCTGCAGTTTCATTAACAACATCTTGTAATGAATCAACAATATAGGTGTCATTACCTGCACCACCTGTCATATTGTCGCCACCAGCGCCTCCATCTAAGTAATCGTCTGAAGCATCTTCGCCACCAACTAGGGTATCTGAGCCCTCATTACCATATAAGTAGTCAGCACCATCTCCACCATGAAGCTGATTATTAGCACTGTTACCTATGATCGTGTTGTCAAGGTTATTACCGGTGCCTTTGATCGCGGCCGTTTTACCTTCTTCCACTTCTAATAGCTTAAGTACCTCTACTTCTGAATTCGACGCTAATGAATAATCAAAAAATGTGTGAATTTGATCGTTTTCACCTTCATTAGCATTTTCAATGACAGTATCTGATAACGAGTCTACGATATAGGTATCACTCCCACTTCCTCCTTTCATGACGTCAGAGCCTTCACCTCCAACTAGCATGTCATTACCTGCACCACCATTTAGCGTATCGTCTCCAGCATTTCCTTCTAAGTAATCATCTCCGCCATTACCGTTGATAGTATCAATACCTTCACCACCATATAAATGATCACTACCACCAAGACCATTTATTTCATCTGCACTCTGCCCGCCAAAAATGAACTGCCTAGAAGGGTTGGCATGCGATGCAGCATCAACGTGCAATAATTCACCTGTAGTTAAATCTTGATAAGTGCTTAATTCCGGACCCCTAAGCGTTTCTTCTACAATACTGAATTGTGCTAAGTACGCTAAGTAGTTACTACGGTCTATAAGATATTGCTCCGACAGTGCACCTTCGCCAGTTTCACTGTTATATAAAGACAAATCAATATCATAACTATCCTTGACAACCACTATTGGAGACCCCATTACCAAGGCGTAACGAACTGCTTCATTGCTTTGTGCTAATTGGAAGATTTCCTCTGCATTCCTTGGCAATAGTGAAGTTTCTCTAGATTGACTTTCTGTTGAATCAAATTGCTGGAAGAACGAGGTCGCAACCGCTTCAAACTGACCTTCAGTAACAGTTGTCTGTTCACCTGTAATAGTCGTCATTAGCCAACTCAGTGTTTTTTCTAGGCCAGCTCTATGAATCATTTGCATGATTGTTGCGGCATCACCAGACATTAGCCCCGCCAAGTTGCCAGTCACATAACTCCAAACTGCTGATGGTGAGCTCCATGTGGTTTCATCACCAATTCCGTAGTCTATAAGTCCATTTAATGTATGCTCACCTAGCGACATGACTTCATTCATAGCATGGTTAAACGCATGCGCAGCAAACATTAAGTTTTTAATATCATCTAATCGATTCAATTTAGCATCCGCACTACCACCATCACCCGCTGATATTAAACGCCATGTTTGATTGCTACCCAAAGATGAAAATAGCAGTGTACCAGCCCACCCAGCATTAATGTTTCCACCAGCTGTATCGTCTGCCAAATTGCCAAATAATACAGCTCCTACAGCCGTCGCATCTTTTGCAGCAATATCTTCAATAGTTAAAAATGTCCACAATCCCGTTTCAGGATCTCTACGTGAATCATCAAAAGCCCCCTCTTTACCAAATAAATCTTCCATTGCTTGTTCAGCAACTTTATTTGAGGCCTCTTGCATCAATTCAGGTGTATACCCTACACCCCGAAGCGCCATTTGCATCTTACTGAATTCACGAATAAGCACAGCGTATGCCCCTGTGCCAGCATTTGCTTCCGCTGCTCCACGAAACCATAATCTAACCATGCTATCCGGTATTTCATCTGGTAACATTTCCACAATTCGCTCGTATATATGTGAATAATTACCTTCTGCATTTAGCCCTTCATTTCTCAGCGCTAATAACTCTTGAATTTGCTCATCAGTCAAATAATGTGGCACGTTATACCTCTACTAGATTTATTTAATAAACATGTTTGTGATAAATAAATAGATATCTCGCCAATGCATTAAGTGCTCTGTTTGCAACGTAATTTCTAGCGTGATATCTGGGTGGATCTGCTCGACCGTTGAGCAGTTTGAAAAATTTGTGTTGCGAGGGTCATCGTAACAAATGAAACGAACTTCACCTGTTTGCTTAGCTTCTTTGGTAACGCGCTCGTGCGGGGCAAGTTTGCCAGTTAGAAAGTTAGATTTTTTAGTTATTGGATTAATATAAAATTGTAGATCAAACTTTTCGTCGTACTTAACATCCGCTTGCTTGTGCCTTGCAGTCGAACGTCCATGTTTATGTTTAGAAATCCCTACAACAACATGTGTATTGTCAGGTATTTTGGGAGTGATGTCTGTTCCAATCAGAACAGCATGATGGAGTACTAAATGCACAGCAGTAGAGCAACTTTTATTGTAGTTCCCTTCTGTCTTACCCGAGATAAAAAAGTTTTTAGGTAAGTGCACCTGATACCCTGCAACATTTACAGTTTTATGCTGTCCGTCAACCCTTTCTTTGAATACGGGATTCAACTCGCCTTTACTTTTACAGTATGCTTCATCAACATAAAAATGTTGTTTGTAAGTACTTACCCATTCTACTTGAACTATATTTATGACTAAAAATATAACAAGAAGCGCAAGCAGCACTCGCTTCATCGTAATATGTTTTAACATTTTTGCTTCCTGCTTATCTTTCGCGAATACTTTCGCTCTTGTATCTTAGTAATGGCGCTAAGAAAAACTCTATTAACCTGCGCTTACCAGTTTGTACTTCTACGCTTAACGTCATACCTGGTTTTAGCTTAATCTCTTTGCCTTCCACCAACAGTGCATGCTCTTTTAACCGAACCTGCATAGCAAATATCGCTCCGCGTTTTTCGTCTTGAATTGCATCATCCGAAATATGTGTTACTTCTCCATGTACTACGCCATATTTAGTGAAAGGAAAAGTATGTAATTTAACCTCTGCTGCTTGCCCTTCTTGCACAAAGCCAATGTCTTTATTTTCCAAGAAGACTTCTGCAATTAATTGATCTTGCTCAGGTACAATTAACATCAGCTGCTGGGCAGGTGTCACTACTCCTCCTACCGTAGAAATTAAAAGTTGCTGAACAACACCATCCACTGGTGAGCGGATAGACTGCTTTGCATTCAGTTCTTGTGCTTTACTAAAATCTTGTTGATAAGTCTCATGTTGGGTTTTAAATTGGTTCAATTGACCCAAAAGCTCTGTTTTTAATCTATATGTTAATAAGTTAAGTTGCGTTTCTGCTTCAGCAATTGCAGAGTCTTGAGTATTTAATTTTGCGGTTTCAACGGCCAAGCTTTGTGCAATTTCAATGCGCTGCTGCTCTAGCTCTAAATATTGATTTTGTGCTCCCATCTGCTTTTTAGCTAATGAGGATAACGATTCAACACGCTGCGTAATTAGCGGTAGCATTGCTTGCCATTTTGCAATTACTTGCTGTGAAACTAGCTTATCTTGACGGCGACTTTGCAATGACAATTGCAATGCTTGACGCTCAGCTTGATAAGCCATCCATTGCTGGGATAACCATTGCTGATGCAACAAAGCACCTTGCTTAAAAGATACGGTGCGATTTTCACTGACACTCTGCCATGCGAGTAATGGCGTTAATACACTCCCCTCTTCTAACAGCAGTAACATCGCCTCATTGCGCATTATTTGCCCATCTAAATCCCGAATTTGCTGTTGTAAGCGAGTAACATCTGCTTTAGTTAATACCCTATCTAAACTAATTAACAAATCTCCTGCTTTTACATAGTCTCCCTCTTTAACATGGATTGCGCTTACAACACCGCGATCAAATGGTTGTATTTCTTTAATTCTTGTAGATGAAATGACTTGCCCTTCGGCAACAGCAACAATATTAACTCGACCTAAACATGCCCAAACAATTACAAAAATAAATAATGCAATAATGATATAAATGATCCATCGTGCGATCGGACGTGGAGGCGTATGCTGGATTTCTAGTGCCGCAGGCATAAATGCAGCTTCTTTACGCGGTATAGTGTTATCGCCTATTTTTCCTCGCGTTTTCCATGCTTCTACTATGTGTTTGATTGGCGAGAATTGACGACCTTGAGAAACCACGACTTCTTGCGAATTTGATAAATCCTTATTCATTCTATTTCTCCACCACTTCTGATGTTGCTATAGCACTAGAAGGCATCGCAGGCTTCCCGTTATGTTCAGAAGCTGATTCATGCGGTACTGTATTTATTACTGAAGCACCTTGTTTACTGGCTTTTTTAGTTGCAGGTATAGGTTTTGACTGCGCTAAGGGATTTAACGGTTTAATAGGCCTAATAGGAGGAACATGGTTTTGGAAACCATTTAATTTAGCGTAATATCCTTGCTGTTTTAGTAATTGCTCATGATTACCTTGTTCAACAATCACCCCTTTATCCATCACTACAATCCGATCTGTGCCACGAACAGTACTTAATCGGTGAGCAATGATGAATACCGTTCGGTTATAGCAAATTCGAGCCATGTTTTCTTGGATAATTCGCTCTGACTCATAGTCGAGAGCACTTGTCGCTTCATCAAAAATTAAAATGCGAGGGTTATTCATTAACGCTCGAGCTATAGCTAATCGTTGCCTTTGGCCACCTGACAAATTAGCGCCCTGTTCGCCAACCATGGAATCATATCCGTTTGGTAACTCTAAAATAAACTCATGTGCACCGGCAAGTTTTGCAGCTTCTACAACTTGCTCCATAGGTAACCCGGGGTTAGACAAGGCAATGTTTTCACGAACCGTGCGATTAAATAAAAAGTTTTCTTGTAACACCACCCCCACATTACGCCTAAGCCATGCTGTATCCACCATCGACAAATCAACACCATCTACTAATACTCGACCCGATTCAGGTACATGTAGGCGCTGAATTAACTTGGTGAGTGTACTTTTACCAGAGCCTGAACGACCGACTATCCCTAGCACTTCTCCTGGATTAACTTGTAATTCTAAACTGTGAAGAACTCGCTGACCTTCTGGATCATATCTAAAGTTAACGTTTTCAAATGTGACCTTTCCTTGAATACTTGGCAAAGTACTTCTGTTAGGATTAAATCCTGGTTCACATGGTGAATTTAAAATATCTCCTAATCGCTTGAGTGAAATACCTGCTTGCTGGAATTCTTGCCATAGTCCAACCAATTTAAGAATTGGCTCGTTTACACGCCCTGCTATCATATTAAAAGCAACAAGCTGACCGACTGATAAATCCCCTTTCATCACTAAATGAGCACCAATCCACACAATACCTAAAGTAGTTAACTTACTAATAAAACTCGCTATTTGATTAGATATATTTCCCAAGTTTTGAGCTCGAAATGATGCATGAACATATTTGGCTAGCTGATCTTCCCACTTGCGTTGAAACTGTGGCTCAACTGCTTGAGACTTAACCGTTTCAACTCCAGTGACAGACTCAACTAAAAAGGCTTGATTTTCAGCGCCATACTTAAACTTGTTGTTCAAGCGATGACGTAAAATAGGAGTGATAAACAGAGATAACAAGATATAAAGCGGTATAGTAGCAAGTACTACCCAAGTTAAAGTAGGGCTATACCACCACAGTACCGCAAAGAAGATAACGGTGAAAGATAAGTCTATAAGTAAAGTAAGAGCCGATCCTGTAATAAAGTTGCGAATGGTATCCAATTCTCTTACACGAGCGACATTTTGCCCAACAGCTCTAGCTTTAAAATAAGACAGTGGTAATGCAAGTAGGTGGTTATATAATTTCGCACCTAACTCAACATCCACCCGATTAGTGCTATGGCTAAAGACATAGTTACGTAACCCACCAAGCACAACATCAAATAGTGCGATAGCAAAAAAGCCGATCGCAAGTACATCTAACGTGCTATATCCTTTATGCACTAATACCTTATCCATGACGACTTGGAAAAATAATGGTGTTACAAGTGCGAACAGTTGAATAAAAAGTGAAGCCCATATCACTTCAATGAACAACTTTTTATATTTTCTCAAACTTGGAATAAACCAGCTTATATTAAACTCATCATGTTTAAGCCAACTATTACGACTTTTAGGCCTGAGCAATAGCACTTCACCAGACCATAAGCTTTGAAAATCACCTTCTTCTAACACTTCTGGTGGCGTGTGCTGCTCTGCAATACGTTGAACAAGAAAGCGGGTTGTTCCATTTTCTTCGTCTTGGTTTGTTTTTGCCAAAATAAAGTAGCTACCATCTCGAGCTTTCGCTATTGCTGGCAATATATGGTTGTCTAATTTTACAAGTTCAGGCGTTTGCTTTTCAGCTTTAAACCCTGTTGCTTTGGCCGCTCTTAAAATATCATTGTCATTAAACACATCATTTTCACGCGAAAATTGATGCTGTAATTGCGAAATTTCAATGGGAATGTTGTGAAGTTTTGCGATATTAACTAAAGCAATAAGACCAGGATCGAATAACTCTGACTGCATACATCAACTCAATTTAAAAAATGATTGCTTTGATAAAAGTAATTTATACGCAAGTCACTGCCATATTTTATATTTACCAAGCAATTAAAATAATCTTATTTAACAATCGGTTATTACCGAGTAAATACTCATAATTAGTATGGCGCCATCATACTGATAAGAAAGTATTAATCAACAAAATTAACTAAAATAAAAACAATCAACCTAAATTAGATTAACAAATGATCTAATTACTACATTTTCAATAAACTTATGTTAAATAATATGTGGGTTGCAATCTTCTAAAATACTCATACGCTTAGTTAGCTGATAAGAAGATAATATGACTATGAACCAAAACAAAACCGTTCCAACCGATGCAAGTGTAATTGATTTTATTATCAATATTGACAACCCAACGAAAAAAGCCGACGCACATACATTGTTAACTTTAATGGCTGAATTGAGCGGCGAAACAGCGACGATGTGGGGATCATCTATTATCGGTTTTGGCCAATATCATTATAAGTACGACAGCGGGCGCGAGGGTGATTTTTTGTTAACTGGATTTTCTCCACGCAAACAAAACTTTTCTCTCTATATCATGTCGGGATTTAGTCAATACGACGAATTACTTGCGCAATTAGGTAAGCATAAAACGGGGAAGTCTTGTTTGTATATCAACAAATTAGCGGATGTGGATATTGAAGTATTAAAGCAGTTAATTAGTTTATCACTCGACTATATGCGAGAAAGGTACTCAACCGTGTAGTTGCAGCAGCGTTTACGCATAGCGCTGAATAAAGTTTTGCAGTAGCTGATGCCCTTGCTCGGTAAGGATCGCTTCTGGGTGAAATTGTACGCCTTCAATTGGTAATGACTGATGTTTAATCGCCATGATTTCATCAACGCTGCCTTCGGGCGTTTCTGTCCATGCGGTCACATCAAACTGATCGGGTAAGCTTTCATTTTCGATAACTAGTGAGTGATAGCGCGTAACCGTTAACGGATTATTCAACCCTTGAAAAACGCCAGAACTATTATGTTTGATAACGGAGGTTTTGCCATGCATCACTTGTTTTGCTTTAATGACGTTAGCACCGAATACTTGGCCAATTGCTTGATGACCCAAGCAAACACCAAGTAAAGGAATACGGCCAGAAAATTGCTTGATAACATCTAACGAAATGCCCGATTCATTTGGCGAGCATGGCCCTGGTGAAATCATAATGTAGTTAGGGTTAAGCTGTTCAATCTGCTGTATTGAAACTTCATCATTACGCTTAACAACCACTCGTTCGCCCAACTCTCGTACATAATGCACAAGATTAAAGGTAAACGAGTCATAGTTATCAATCATTAAAATCATGAATTGACCAGTTGGTTGTCCGTTTTAATACTCTTCTGATCAGGTTGAAGCGATACGCTTTGCTGTTGTTGCACCAACACGGTTAACGCTGCTATTTGCTGTTGTAAATCTGCCAGCGTTGGTTCGTCATTTTCTTCTGCTGCTTCTTTTCTGGCTTTCTCGTGTTCTTGCTCCATCACATTAACAACAATACCAATCACCATGTTTAAAAACGCAAATGCAGTAAAGAAGATAAAAGTAAGGTAGAAACTCCAACTAAGTGGATATACTTCCATCGTTTCGTACATCACATCGGTCCAATCTTCAAATGTCATCACCCTAAACAACGTTAATAATGAAATGGTGATGTCGCCCCACAGATCTTCGTTAATTGAACTAAATAACGTGGCACCAATGGCTGCATATATATAGAAAATGATAAACATCAGCAACATCACATAGCCAAGCTGTGGCAATGCTTTCAGTAACGAAGCAAGTAAAATACGCAGCTCGGGAATGATCGAAATCATTCTTAATACTCTGAAGACTCTTACTAAACGAGCTATCAGCGCCATTTCAGAGTTATCAATTGGGATAAGGCTGATCACCACTATCAAAGTGTCGAAAACATTCCAGCCGTTGTGAAAAAACCGCTTTTTATTCGTATCGCCGATAAAGCGAATTGAAAGTTCGAGCACAAAAAAGATCGTAATAAAATAGTCGAGTGCTACTGTCACAGTATGCATGGTGTCAGATATAGGATATGTTTTTACACCTATCAAAAGCGCTGACGCAATAATGACACTGATAACAAAAAGTTCGAAAATCTTATTACTTTTTAATACTTGAAAGTAAGCCTGACAACGGCGAGCTGTGATCATGATGTTTCAATTTACCTAATATAATCTTACTACTAACAACGATTACAAAGCCTAAGGTGCTACTACCTATGCTTATGGTCGTGGCACAAAGCCCACTACGTCGTATACAGATTTTAAAGTGTGGGCTGCCCGCGCAGAAGCACGTTCGGCACCACTACGCATAATATTGTCTAACATTGTTTGGTCTTCACGGATTTCTTTAAAACGTGCTTGAATTGGCTCTAACATAGCCACGACTGCATCGGCTACATCGCCTTTTAAATGCCCATACATTTTATCTTCGTACTCAGGCACTAAGCTTTCAATTGACTTTCCTGTCGCACATGAAAGCAGCGTTAATAAGTTAGAAACACCCGGCTTTTCTTCAGTGTTAAAGTAAATACGAGCTTGCTCGTCTGAATCCGTTACCGCACGCTTAATCTTTTTCGCAATTTTCTTTGGTTCTTCTAGCAAACCAACAAAAGCATTTAAGTTGTCGTCAGACTTAGACATTTTCTTGGTTGGCTCTTGTAAGCTCATAATGCGTGCGCCAAACTCTGGGATATAAGGTTCAGGCACTTTAAACACATCGCCATATAAATTATTAAAGCGCGTTGCAATATCACGAGCCAACTCTAAATGCTGCTTCTGATCACTACCAACAGGCACATCGTCTGCTTGATATAACAAGATATCTGCTGCCATTAATACTGGATACGAGAATAAACCGGCGTTGATGTTATTTTCATTTTTTTGTGATTTATCTTTAAACTGCGTCATGCGACTTAATTCGCCCATCTGGGTGTAGCAGTTTAATACCCATGAAAGTTGCGTGTGCTCTGGAACATGAGACTGAATGAAAATTGTACTTTTTTCTGGGTCGATACCACACGCGGCATAAAGCGCAACGGCATCTAAACATGCTGAGCGTAGCGCTTGTGGATCTTGCCTTACTGTAATGGCATGTAAATCTACAATTGAGAATAAGCAATCATGTGTTTCTTGTAGCTTAACCCACTGACGAAGTGCACCCATGTAGTTTCCTATCGTCAAAATCCCTGAAGGCTGCACGCCGCTTAAAACAACTGGTTTAGTCATACTATTCTCTGTCTTACAATTATTGGCAAAATAGGGGCGATATTGTAATCGCAAATGGCTAGGAAACAAAGCATGAAAAGGCATTAAAAAAGCCTGTAACATTTAACAGGCTTTAACACTGAATAATTTAGCAATAAAAGGCGATTTACTTAATCTTACTGTTAACGAGGCACCTTACTTAATTCATCACGCATATGCTCTATAACCGTTTTATAATTCGGCTGATTGAAAATAGCAGAGCCTGCAACAAACATATCAGCGCCTGCTGCTGCAATTTCAGCAATATTATCAACTTTTACGCCGCCATCAATTTCCAACCGAATATCAAATCCTGATTGGTCGATTAACGCCCTCGCTTGCTTTAATTTAGTTAATGTTTGCGGAATAAACGATTGCCCACCAAATCCAGGATTGACCGACATTAATAAAATAACGTCGACTTTATCGAGTACATGTTCCACAACTGACAGCGATGTTGCCGGATTTAATACTAAGCCTGATTTACAGCCTTCACCTTTAATAAGCTGTAAAGTACGATCCACATGCTTGGATGCTTCTGGATGGAATGTAATATAGCTTGCACCCGCTTTAGCAAATTGCGGCACAATTTGATCAACAGGCTCTACCATCAAATGCACATCAATAGGTGCCGTAATTCCATAGTCACGCAGGGCTTGGCATACCATCGGCCCCATGGTTAAATTGGGAACATAATGATTATCCATTACATCAAAATGGACAACATCAGCGCCCGCTTCAAGCACCTTGGCAACGTCATCACCCAAGCGAGCAAAATCTGCTGACAGTATTGAGGGCGCAATCAAAAAGTCTTTATTCATAATAATTTACTAATAATTGAGTGTGTAGGGTAAAAAGTGGATAAATCATAGCATTATTTTATTGTTTACTTCATTAGTAGTTAACTTCACCTTGCTAAAAATAGAGGGGTATATCAAATCAGCATTGCACCAATCAAAAGCAAAAGTGCACCAATTATGTGAATGACCACTAACCCTTTCTTGATTTTTATACTATCTTATTGATTAACCTGCTAAAAAACGTTGGCATATTGTTTGATTAAATATTGGTAAAAATGGCTAATATCTTAATAATCAATAAATTAACAGGATAAATTCAATGAAACTTACAATCCTAGGTGTACTTGCTAGCTCACTACTGATGAGCTCATTTTCGGCAAATGCTGAACTCAGCGGAAATTTTGGTATCACAAGTAATTATTTATGGCGGGGTGTTTCTCAAAGTGATGATAACCCATCAGTATCAGGTGGATTAGATTACAAGCATGAAAAAGGGTTTTATGCTGGTGCTTGGTTAGGCAGCGTTAAGTTTGGCGATGACTCAGGTACTGAGATTGATACTTACCTTGGATTCAGCAAAGAAATGGGTGAAGCAAGCTATGATGTTGGCTATATCTATTATGCCTATCCGGCTGAAGCACATGACGATATAAACTTTGGCGAATTATACTTCAAGGGCGCTTACAAAGGATTAAGTTATGGTGTGGCATATACAATTAATAGTGATGCGAAAGATGATGAAACATTTGCTGAAGGTGATATGTATTATTACGTTGGCTACGAATTTGAATTAAGCCAAGGCTTTAATTTAGCGCTGACTTACGGTTATTACAATTTTGATGAGAATGAAGCAATCGCTGGCGATAATGACTATCGATATATTCAAGCCGATCTCAGTAAAGATGATTTTGTTTTTACTGTATCAAAAGCTGATGAAGAGTCCGGGGATGACGATACGAAGTTTGCTGTATCATGGTCAAAAACTTTTTAACGTATCACTTGAAAACGCAATAAAACCCTTTATTTATTATACAACTAAATAATCATGGCACTGTCGTATATGTACTTGAGCGTTAACCTTAAGTTAATGCTCTTCGATCTTTTTATCGCGCAATTTAGCTAATTGGTCGAACTTTATTAGGTAGAAGCTGTCTGACTGCCTATTATTAATGTACAATAAATCGACTGGAATCACTGGGGTTTATTATGTTTCGTTTTAAACATAAAAAAGGGATATTGTTGACGAGCTTACTCACAGCGCCACTTCTTTTTTTACTATCTGTAAATGCAAAAGTAGAAGTAGCAGTTCACGACTGTAATTGCCAAGCCAAAACAAGTTTTGATGCAAGTTTGCCAATTAGCGATCCACATAATCAATGCGCCATACCTAAAGCATCTAACGAAAGCTGGTTGTCTTGGCTGTCTGGCAAAAGCCGTTCTACACAGTTCCACTTTTTGGATTTACTAGAATTAATTAGTAGAAATAGTGCGGATAAAGTACCTGATACAACACCAAAGAACCATACATCATAATGGTGATTAATAAATGAATGCCAGCAAAGAAAAGTCTCCAACCTTTTTTCAAATAGTATTAAGTGTTATGGCGGCTTTCTTTGGTGTGCAGAGTAAACAAAACTATCAACAAGACTTTAATCAAGGTAACCCACTGCCTTACATTGTGGTCGGCATTGTGATGGTTATCCTTTTCGTACTCACGCTCGTTGCTATTGTTAGTGTAGTGATTAATTAACCCTATCTCTAATACATTACTGCCAATGATAGGCAACAAGTATGCAAGTTTATTAACGATATAGCGCAAACAACTCATCTACTTTAGTACGTGTACTTCCATTTTGACTGATGGAGCGCCCGACTTTTAATGTACTTAGCTCAGCCTTATCATAAATCTTACGTGTTAACGTTGTATCGTGATTACTAATGAGCACTGTGATGCCGCGCTGACAAGCATGCTCTGCCAATAACGCTAGATTAGCTTGATCATCTAAGTTAAACCCTTGCTTCGCATACGATGTAAAACTAGCTGTTTTACTTAATGGCACGTAAGGTGGATCGCAATAAACAACATTGCCCTTTCTTAAACGCCTAAAAACTGCTTCATAACTCTCACATATAAAGGTAGCTTTTTGTGCTTTTTCAGCAAAATATTCTAATTCAGCCTCAGGAAAATAAGGTTTCTTATAATCCCCGAATGGCACATTAAAACCACCTGAGCGATTGTATCGGCACAATCCGTTATAACCATGTCTATTTAAGTACAGAAACAACAGTGAACGTTCATACACATCAACGGAGTCGTTAAATTGCTGACGGAGCGCATAATAAGTCTCTCTGTCATTAGTTTTAGCCACAAACAATTTACGAGCATCATTAATGTACTCTGCAGCATTAAATTTAACCTCATTGTATAAGTTAATTAAATCTGCATTGATGTCATTTAATAGATAGCGCTCATAATCAGAATTGAGAAAGACTGAGCCTGCTCCCACAAATGGCTCTACAAGCTTATTGGCTTTAGGTAAATTCGCGTTAATTTTTTCAGCTAATGAGTACTTGCCGCCTGCCCATTTTAAAAAGGCCCTATGTTTTTTAATCATTCATTTTGTTCTGTTTGGTTTGCGGCTAACTCTTGATGGATTGCAGCTATTGATTTTGGCCATGGTTGAATAGCTTGAAGCTGCTGAGGCAGTTTGTTTATTGCTATTCGGGCTTGCTCAGCGCTGTTGTAAACTTGATAAATAACTACATACCAAGGCTTATTATTACGCTGTGTAGTATACACCATCGCGGTGTTCTCTAACTGATGATACCGAAGAAATTGCGCTAACGTTTGTTCGCTACTTACCCCTGTTAATTGTAACGTATAAGAGGATGGGTTTAACTTATGTACTTCCCTATTATGGTACTGATAAGTACCACTCTCGATAGCCTGCATTGCTTCGTTTGTGATTATCTCTGCTTGAGACTCAATCTGGTTAATTTCAGTACGGTTATTATTCTCATGTGTACTTACTTGACTTTCAGATGGACGATTAATATTGGCAAGATTTTCATCCACACTTTCATCCACACTTTTAACCGTACTCTTAACCGCATTTTCAACTGAGGCGTTATCAGCATCACTAGCATATATCGGTACTTGATCAATACCTTGTTCTTGTATTGCATTAGTGGTTAAAGAAGCTGAAGCAACAGCCTTTGAAGTAGCTATATCTTTAATATTATCTTGCTCTAGCTGCTGCCAGCTTAAGTCTAAGGCCAATTCGTCAGTTTTATTTGTTGTAGCATCACTACTCGGGGCAATAGTCTCAACTGGTATTGCTAATTGCGACAGTACGCGCTCTTCATTACTGCTTTGCTTGATCGAAGATTGATGTTGCTTATCAATATGCTCACTAGTTTTTGAAGATGATTGTTGCGAAAGAGCAACCGCATCTTCATACGTTGCCTCCTCACTCTTTATACTATTAACCAATGAAAAGTCACTTAACCATAACCAAGCAGCAATCCCACAAACAAAAATACCACTTGCTATCCAAGGCATCATGTTAGACTTCACACCTAGAGGCTGCTCTGCTGCTGGCTGATTAACCAGCTTGATAATCTGTTGCGGATTTCCATCCGTCAGCTTCAACTGTTCAATGTTTTCTTTTTGCTTCAGCCACGCTGAATCAGCAGTATAAATGGTAATGAGCTCTCGCGCTTCAGCGCTATTTAAATTGCTTAATTCTAAAAACACTCCATGCTGCTTTAAGCCATCCACTCGCTCTTTTGATACATTGTCATTATTTACGTCAGCGGATAGCACAACCGCAACTTCGGTATCATGTGTCTGGTTCATCGCCACTAACTGGGTTAGTTGCTGGTAGAAGTCTTCCGTTAAATATTCTGCATCATCAATAACAATAATGACTTTACCGTTATGCAGTGCAGGGTAATCAGCGAGGGTGCTTGATAACGAGTCGTTTTCATCAATTAACTGGTTACCTATCAACTGTTCACATATTCGCTGTTTAATGACATTTGGTGAAGTCGCTGCATTCGCCTTAACGTATACTTTATTAGCGTCTGGGTAACCTAATTCAAGAAAGTATTCAAGAACCGTGGTTTTACCGACACCAGAGTCACCAATCACAACAACTAATTGCTCGTTGTAATCTGTGAGAAACAGCAAGCGCTCTATAATATTTTTACGGCTAGGTAAAATGTGAGGGTAGTTGGAAAACTCAATGGTTGGCATCATAGCAACAGGTTAACCGAGTACAGTTTGCAATTCGTCTTCTGTCACATCTGTTGTTATTTCTACACTGCCAAATGTGCTAGGAATAATAAAGCGAATTTGTTTCGCCATGACTTTTTTATCTTTAGCCATATGCTTCATGTAAGTTACAAAGTTCATCTCTTGTGGCCCTTTTGTTGGCAAATTAAAAAAGGCTAATAACTCTACTACTCTGTTCAGTTCAGATTGGGTAATTCGGCCTTTAAGTAATGCAATATGACAAGCTTGAACTATGCCAACTGCAACCGCTTCACCATGTAACCAATTTCCATAACCCATTTCTGCCTCAATGGCATGGCCAAACGTATGCCCAAGATTGAGTATTGCACGTAAGCCACTTTCTTTCTCATCTTCCGCTACAATACTTGCTTTAATAGAACAGCACCTGTGTATCACTGTGCTTAGCACTTGCTTATCACGGTTTAATATTGCTTGTCGGTTAGATTCTAAGAAACGAAAAAACTCGACATCATAAATTAAACCATATTTCACAACTTCGGCTAAACCCGCAGCATACTGATGGCGAGGAAGGGTATCTAGCGTATTAGTATCAATAATCACAGCTTTAGGTTGGTAAAATGCCCCAATCATATTCTTACCGAGAGGGTGGTTCACTGCCGTTTTGCCCCCCACTGAAGAATCAACTTGAGATAACAAGGTAGTTGGCACTTGGATAAAGTCTATACCACGCTGATAAGTCGCGGCAACAAAGCCCACAATATCTCCGACTACACCACCACCTAGCGCAAGCAAAACAGCATCACGCGCTATATTATTTTCTAAAAGAAAAGTAATAATATCTTGATAAGTATTAAGGGTTTTGTATTGTTCGCCATCAGGAATGTGGTAAAAATAAAGCTCGCTATTAGCTAACTGATCGGATAGCAAATTTGCATAGAGAGGTGCAACAGTCTCGTTTGAAATAATAACAAACGGCCTAGATGAAAACTGATCAAGTAAGTGAGATGTTTGAGCAAGAAGATCTTGCCCAACCATGATTGGATAGCTACGCTCTGCTAAATCAAGTTGCAATACGTCCATGAACGTAGCTCCGCTGTAGAATTAGAAGTCTAATTTATCAATGATCTGTGCGGCAACAACCTTTGCACTTTGCTCATCGGTTTGAACTGTAAAATCAGCCACTTCAACATATAAAGGGTTACGTTCTTCAGCCAAACGAACCAACACTTCTTTTGGTTCTTCTTTAGTTTGAAGTAATGGACGACGCTTGTCCCGTTGCGTTCTTGCCACCTGTTTTTCGATTGGTGTTTCTAAGTACACCACGATTCCACGCGCAGACAGACGGTTACGCACATTTTTACTTAATACAGAGCCGCCGCCAGTCGCTAATACGATGCCTTGCTTTTCTGTTAAGTCTTCGATTACTGATTCTTCTCGTTGCCTAAAGCCATCTTCACCTTCTATATCAAAAACCCACGCGATATCTGCGCCTGTTCTTTTTTCAATTTCTTGATCAGTATCAAAAAATTCTAAGTGAAGTTCGTCTGCCAAGTGACGTCCTATTGTGCTCTTTCCAGCACCCATAGGACCAACAAGAAAAATGTTTCTTTTTTCAGCCATATTTATTAAAGGTTAATTCTTAATTTACGGTTAAACACCAATTGAGTTGAAGCCCCCAACAAATTTTAAGGGGCGCAATTATCTCAGTATTTGAATAGATATATCAAGTAAAAGATTCTATCAAAGCGTGTTTCTGAGCTTTAGACTAGAATGATTCCGAAATAATCTTTGGTGTTACAAATATAAGTAGTTCTTTTTTCTCATTAAAATCACGATCAGTGCGGAACAGTCTACCTACGTATGGAATATCCCCAAACAACGGTACTTTACTAACAGCATTGATAATTTGCTGCTGATAGATACCACCAAGCACAATAGTTTCACCATTATCTACTAACACTTGCGTTCTTATTTGTTGCGTATCAATTGCTACAGCAGGCCCAGTCGGTGTTTGTACTGTGTCACCACGCGTATCCTGAGTAATCACTAAGTCTAGTACAACTCTATCGTCTGGGGTAATTAATGGCGTAACTTCTAAGCTAAGTACCGCTTTCTTAAATGTTACTGTCGTTGCCCCACTCGATGCTGCTTGTACATAAGGTATTTCAGTACCTTGCTCAATACGCGCCAACTTTTGGTTTGCAGTCGTGATACGTGGACTAGCAATGATTTCACCTTTGTTCTCACGTTCGAGCGCTGACAATTCTAAATCTAATAATGTACCATCAGCGAGTTTCGCTACATGAAAGCCAATGCTACCAGCAGGGTTCGCTACGCCTAAATTCACATTTAAGCGGTCTGTTAACGATGGGATATTACCGCCTGAGATAGACTCAGCGCCTTCTAGTGAACCTGAAAAGCCATCACTGCCATCTTGATCACTGATCCCCCAGCGAATACCTAGCTCTTCTTCTACGTTATCACGCACTGTTACCATACGAGACTCGATCAGTACCTGCTTTACAGGGATATCCAGTGTTTCCACCATAGTACGAATACTGGCAATCGAGCGTGCTGTATCTTTTACCAAAAGTGTATTCGTGCGCGTATCAACACTTACGTTACCACGGTCAGATAAAAGTGAAGTCCCTTCAGCCTTAAGTAAGCCAGCTATTTCATCCGCTTTGGCGTAGTTAATTTGAATAAATTCAGAATATAGTGGCTCTAACTCTTCCACTTTTTTCTGAACTTCCAATTCTTTCGCCTCTCGAGCAGCTAATTCTTCAGCCGGCGCAACCATCAAGATCGCACCATCCATACGCTTATCTAAGCCTTTAACTTTCAGCACAATATCCAGCGCCTGATCCCAAGGTACACCATCTAACCTTAATGTAATATTTCCAGCTACAGAATCAGTGGTGACTAGGTTAAAGCCGTTGTAGTCAGCAATTATCTGTAAAACCGTTCTTACTGGAATATCTTGGAAGTTTAGTGAAATTGGCTTACCTTTATACTCTTTACCACCACCTAAAATGCCACGCTGTGTAGTGTCTTTTTCAAGAGCAATAGTAAAAATGTTCTCAATCTGTTGGTAGGTATATTTATAGGCACCCGTTGTATCTATTTCGATACGGCTATTAGCCCCTTCTTTAAACGTTTCAAGTGACTTTACTACCGTACCGAAGTCAAGCACATCAAGCTGATACAGTAAATCATCCAAAATATCCGTATTATGGAATTCAACAATTACTTTTCCAGTTTTTTCTGTCACATCGACCGCTGCCGTACTTTCGTTTAAGAAGATAAGGACACGGCCTTCTCCTTTTTCGCCACGCCTAAAGTCAATTGCATTCACTTTGTTAATATAGTTTGGTGTGATATCTGTTGAACGATTTGCTTCACTGTCTTGCGGCGTGTCAGAAACATGTAAATAGAATATATTCCCTTCAATGCGTGATTGGTAAATTTTTAAATAATCAAGATAGATACTGACTTTTACCCCTTCATCTAAAAACTCTGAAGTCACACGCTTAACACCTGACTTGCCAATGAGTACTTCTTCTAAGTTTTCTTCAAAGTCTGACTCATTAAAGAAAAGCTCTATTCGGGCAGGCTCATTAAATACTTGAATATTCGGTTGTGAATACACTTCTTCATCGAATACGAAAGCAATTTCTGTTTCATTTGGCATTACAGGGTTGTAACGAATATCGTAAAGTAGAGGCACAGCTAACGCATTACCCGCAAATAATGTTAATAGCGCTAAGCTTAACCAAGTTCTTGAACGCTTTATCATTGTTATTATCGTTTTTTCCATAATTTAACTCTTAAATACTCTATTCGTTTCCACTGACATCTTCAGGTTCGATCATGTCAACTACAGTGTTTCGCTCATTCCAACAACCAGCGCCATCTGGAATTAATTCAACTAAGCTTATTTTATCTTCAGACACAGACTTCACTCTACCATGGAATAACCCCAAGTAATCACCATTCGTTATTCTATGTAATGTCCCATCTGATGCTTCAATTAACGCCCACAATGTGTTGCCACCACCAAGCGTTCCTTTCATCTGAATGTTGTCTAATGCATATTTTTCTAACGGATGTTTTCTTCTTCTTGGGTCTGGGGCCAAACAATTTTGCAGTTGCTGCAATTTATCCTCAACCGCTTCAGGCTTTGGCGCAACAAACGGACTGCGTTCAACTTGAGCATTATAACTAATGTGCTCAAATTTTTTGATTTCCGGCATAGGCTCAATCCCAACCGGTGTGTTCCTTTTCACTTTGTTCATGTACTTTTGTAGATCTGTTACATCATCAAAGCAACCAGATAACAACAAAGCAAGAGAAATAATTGCAATACGCATCATGACTCTGTCTCCTTATATCTGTATGTTTTCGCTACTACGTTCAATCTTAATTTATCATTTCCTGCATCAACAATTTCGAAGTCATGTAAACTAACAATTCGTGGCAACGCAGCCACTTTACTTACGAACTCTCCGAATTCATGATATTCACCAACAACTTCAATTTTAATCGGTAATTCGGTATAAAACTCTTTTTCTACCTCAGTCATCCAATTAATTTTCACGAAACTTAAGCCGCTGGTAGTACCTACATAGGTAATATCATCCAATAAGCCTGGCGTTTCGTGCGTTGCAGGTAAGCGCTTCAATAACGTTGAAAGTTGCTTTTCCATGTCTTGCATCTGCTGTTTATATAGTTCTAAATTCGCCGATGCAGCATATTTAATTTTGTATGTTTGACGTAGCTCTTCTTCCTTGGCGAGCGCACGCTCGTAATCTTCAATTTTACCCGACACTAATAGTGAGTAACTACCAAACGCCACACCTACCGCAACGATAATACCAAAGATAACTTTTATCACTGGCGGCCACGAACCAATATTTTCTAAATCCAGTTCGCTTAAATCAATATCAGAAAAATCAACATTAAGATTCATCAGCATCACCTTGAATTTGTTCGTAACCTGTTACTTTTAACTGCATCTCAAAGTCACTCAGCAATGCTGGTTGTGCTTGGCCAGCTACAATCGAACGTAATACAGGCTCAGCAAGTAAACTAGACTCTTCTATCTTACGCATCATGTTAGCCAGTCGGTTATTCGACTCACTCTTACCAACAATTAACAGATGCTGGCCTTTTTTCTCTAGCTTAGTAAGATAAATACCAGCAGGAACAACGCTCGCTACTTCATCAAGTACTTGCGTACCTAAGTTTCGACTGCCTTGTAATTGCTCAATCAACGTCATGCGTTGCTGTAAGTCTCGTTTACGATCGTTAAGCTTTCTAATTTCTACAATTTTTTGATCAAGTACTGCAATTTCTTTGTTAATGAAGGCATTACGCTTTTCTTGACCAGATAATAATGCTCCATAGTAAAGACTAATGAAGAATATAATGACAAAAACAGTTCCCGCTATAACAGATAGAATACTTAAATATTGCTTCTGCTTCTCTTTTCGTGCTGCCTCTCGCCAAGGCAGGAGGTTTATATGTGCCATGGGGAAAAACTCCTTAATGCTAATCCTGTGGCAACCATTAGTTGAGGCGCTACTTGTTCGATTGCGTCTTTATCAACTAACGGTGAAAACTCTAGCTCTGCAAACGGTTTTGCTAACACTGTATGAATACCTAACTCATCAACAATCAGCTTATCAATACCGTTAATTAATGCAGTACCACCACTGATAATGATGTAATCAACATTTTCTTTGCCACTAGTTGTAAGATACATTTGAATAGCGCGACGGATTTGTTGAAGCAGAATAGTTTGAAACGGTGCCAACACTTCAAAGGTATAATTGGGTGGAAGGTCGTTACTGAGTTTTGCTTTTTCAGCTTCTTCGAACGTTTTATTGTAATAAGAGACGATTGAACGTGTGTATTGTTCACCACCAAAAACCTGATCGCGGGTATAAACGGTTTCACCATTTTCAATAATGCTCAACAAGCTCATGGTTGCGCCAATATCAACCGTCGCCACCACTTTTTCACTTGCATCGTCTGGTAGCTGACTAAAACATAGCTGCGCCGCACGGCTTAACGCATAGCTTTCTACATCAACAACTTTACTGTCAAAGCCGCCAATATCAATAGCACTAATACGCGCTTCAACACTTTCAGTACGTGCAGCACTGAGTAAAACATTTACTTTGCTAGGATCTGCCTCGTTGACTTCAAGTTTTTCGAAATCTAGGCTAACTTCATTCAATGGGTAAGGAATTAGGCTGTCCGCTTCGATAAGAATTTGGCTTTCCAGTTCTTCATCAGAAAGTGTTACATCCATGAAAATGACTTTAGTGATAACGGTAGAGCCTGACACTGCGGTTGCAGCGTGTTTAATATTTTTTGATATTTTTTTGCGGATTTTGGCAATGACTCTGCCTACTGCTTCAATATCTTGAATTTCCCTCTCTGCCATTGCGCCTTTTGACATGCTTTCAATAGCAAAAGCCTCAACCTTATAGTGATTATGTTGATGACTCAATAATACGGCTTTAACAGAATGCGAACCTATGTCGATTCCAAGCATCAGAGGAATTTGTTTTTGCCAAAAGCTAGTTAACATAATATCTGCTGTTATTACTTATAATTTTTATCGTTTACAGGTTATTTTTATTTCATCAAATAAAAGATTTATTCGTGAACTAATCAGGATATACTATCAGTGCTTTGAAATAAATGGCAGCTAAAATTTAGGTTGTTTCTGTGACTTTGTTAAAAAAATTCATCATATTCGGTTTAATTTGCATTTTACTAGGTAGCTTTGGGCTTCTTGGGATGTATTTTTATGTTAAAAATGAACTACCTAGCGTTGAGGTTTTAAAAGAGGTACGTTTGCAAACGCCCATGAAGGTTTATAGCAAAGATGGCCAACTTATTTCTCAATTTGGCGAAAAAAGACGCATCCCTCTTGCACTTGATGACATTCCTCAACAACTTATTAACGCCTTCCTAGCTACCGAAGATAGTAGATTTTATGAACATCCAGGCATTGATATTGTTGGCTTGATGCGCGCAGTTTTCGGTGAAGTTATTGGTCAAAATAAAGGTGGTGGTAGTACCATTACTATGCAAGTCGCGCGTAACTATTTTGACCTAACACGAGCTCGCAGTTACATCCGAAAATTAAAAGAAATCTTCATTTCATTGCATATAGAACAAATTCTAACCAAAGACGAGATTTTAACCCTTTATCTAAATAAAATTCCGCTAGGTCACCGCTCATTTGGTGTGGGTGCTGCTGCACAAGTTTATTATGGCAAAGATGTTTCTGAATTAACGTTAGCACAAATGGCCATCATCGCCGGATTACCAAAAGCACCGTCGACCCTGAATCCGATTAGCCGCCCAGAGCGTGCAAAAAATCGCAGAGCAGTAGTGCTTGGCCGCATGCTTGAAATGGGATTTATCACTAAACAAACTTATCAAGCTACGAAAGAAGCTCCGATTACAGCGAAGCGTCACGGTGCTCAAATTACCGCACCAGCGCCTTACGTTGCTGAAATGGTGCGCCGTGAAATGGTAGACCGTTTTGGCGCTGAAGAAGCATATACCGGTGGCTACCAAGTTTACACCACCATCATTGCTAAAAATCAGATCGCAGCTCAACAGGCAATTATAAATAATTTACATGACTATGATATTCGTCATGGCTACCGTGGAGTAGAAAAATATTTATGGCAAGAGCCTATTATGACTGTAGCACCTGACTCAAATACCGGTAGTCTTCAAATTAGCACTCCTGAAGAGCAAGTCGCCAATGCAGCATTAGAACCTCGCCGTGACGACTCGATGGCCTGGGATGCAGATGCCATTGCCAATGCCTTAAAATACAAAAAGTCTTATGGTGATTTGCAACCAGCAGTGGTTACTTCAATTACTGAGAAAACTGCTTACATTCAACTTAAAGATGGAAGCTATGATGTTTTAGATTGGCAAGGCATGGCTTGGGCACGCCCTTATATTAACGACTCAACACAGGGCGAAGCGCCAACACGCACTTCAGATATTATTGAGCCTGGCGCACTTATTTATGTAAAACCTAACTCAGAAGGTCGGTTACAGTTAAGTCAATTACCTAAACCAAGTAGCGCTTTGGTATCACTATCACCGCAAAATGGTGCGATAGAAGCCATCGTTGGAGGTTATAACTTTTATTTAAGCGAATATAATCGAGCCACACAAGCGAAACGTCAGGTCGGTTCGAATATAAAACCATTTTTGTATTCGGCCGCACTCGATAATGGCTATACCCTTGCCTCTGTCATTAACGATGCACCTATTAATAAGTGGGACAAACGCCAAGGCGTGGCATGGCGACCAAAAAACTCTCCACCTGTTTACGATGGCCCAACTCGAGTGCGCCGTGCACTCGCACAGTCAAAAAACGTGGTAGCCGTTAGGCTGTTACGTGGTACAGGATTAAACCAAGTCACTGATCACTTAATCAAGTTTGGCTTTGCACCAGACGATCTCCCTTTTAATGAGTCTCTCGCGCTGGGTTCAGCAGCATTAACACCACTTGAATTAGCCACTGGTATTGCAACCTTTGCCAATGGTGGTTTTTTAATTGAGCCATATTTAATTGAAAGAATTGAAGATAGTTTTAATCAACCCGTTTACCAAGCAAAACCCCTAACGGTTTGTCCTGAGTGTGAAACTTACGAAGAGCTTGACGACTCGCAATTTCCTCTCGCACCGCGAATTATTAGTGCCGAGAATGCATTTTTAATTGCACAAGCGATGGAAAGTACAATTTGGGGTGGTGGGAGCTGGAAATACAAAACAGCTTGGATGGGTACCGGTTGGCGTGCGCAAGCCCTTAAACGTAAAGACATTTCTGGTAAAACCGGCACAACAAATGACGCAAAAGATACTTGGTTTTCAGGCTTTACTCCAGGCTTGGTTACAACAGTATGGACAGGATATGACGACCCTAATCGTAGTCTTGGCCGCACGAGTAACTTTAAACACGTTATAGATGATCAAATCGTTGGCGGTGAGGCAGGTGCTACCGCAGCACTGCCAGCATGGATTGAATATATGAAAACCGCACTTGCTGATTTACCAGAAAGAACGATAGATATTCCGAAAGGTATTATGAGTGTACGCGTCGACTTAAAAACGGGCTTATTAGCAACTAAAAATGACTACACATCACGATTTGAGTTTTTTATGCAGGGCACTGAACCGACTCAATATGTAACCGACGATAGGGCCCCTATCGTATTCGATTTAGATGATGAAGCAAAAGTAGAAGAAGAGCAGGAGCTATTTTACTAGCTCGCTGCTTTTTGGTAGACCCCATCAAATACCACCTGCCATGCAGGCAAATCGTTAGATGAAGTTTCTGACGGCAGGCTTGCTTCTCCTTGAAGCTCATCGTTGCGTGCAGGTTGTTGATTTAAGTTTTTTGGCAACTTACGCTGTGCCCAAACTTGACGAACCGTCCCATCTTGGTTTGCTGTCCATGTAATTTTATGGTGCAGCACCGCGCCATCGGCAGCCACTCCTTTTCCGGTTAATTCCATTTTTTTATTTGTCGCATTGCCGCTAAGCTGTAATAACAATCCCGTATTATCAGTCCATGTTTGGTGCCATTGCTTCGTTTGTAAGTCATAAATATTTAAACTTTTGCCTTTATAGCCCTGAGCGGTGCTGTATTCTTCTAAAATGACACAGCCATTTAAAATTTTACTTATATTGTTACTCGCGGGAGGTAAAGACTTGTTACTTTGCAGAGTATTACTCACGCTCCACTTACCTAGCCAAAAATCAAACGCTTGATATTCAGGTGTTTGGCATGCTTTATTTTGCGCCGCTACATCTGAAGCCATCACCGCTACTCCTAAGCAGAGTATTTTTATATAGTGTTTCATTATTAGTCCTCAGTATTTTTATTATTTTTTGAGTGAACATTATGTTGACGCCGCTTTATATAATCAGTCGGTGTACAACTAAACCAACGTAAAAAGGCGCGACTAAAATTACTTTGGTCCGAAAAGCCTAGTCGAAATGCAATGTCGTTGAGCGTTAAATTATCGCGTTTTAAATATTCTAACGATTTTTGCTGCTTATACTGATCTAATAAACCACGGAATGTCCAACCCTGCTCTTGCAGCTTTCGACGTAATGTACGTTCAGACAAACATAATTCTGCGGCAATCGTTGCTTGATTAATATCACACGCCACTTCAAAGCCCTGAAACTCGTACAGCACCCGATTAACAAAATTGGGCGCATACATTTTTTCCATTGCCTGTTGGGCAACTTGCTCGTTAGTTTTGGCGAGTTTAGAACAACCAAACAATAGCGGCTTCGATAACGCCTCATTGCATAACCAATATTTCAATACTGGTCTGCCATATTCAATGCGCCCGTTAAAATATCTCGCATACCGCTGTGTATTAGCCGGCACACTTCTAATAAGCTCAATTTTATAAGGCGTCACTTCTCCTAAGCTAACATCACTAATCATTTTGTGAAGCACAATTAATGCAATATCAAACTCGGGTACATACTGGCTAAACGCATTTTGCGGATGAAAACATACTGCGCAGTGATGTTGCTCTTCTTGGAGTGTTACAGCTAAAGAGTCGGTCATTAACGGGTGGTATTTTACTAAGCATGATAAAAAGTCAGCCATGGTGTGGCTTGCATACAGCGCAAACCCCAGCCCTTGAATATGCTGAGGCTTAAATAGTTTCACCATATTGAAGATAAATTGATCATCTTTTGCTACCGCCATGGCTCGGCAACATAACGATTGCAGCTTCACTACACCAATTCGATCTGTTGCTGTATTAATTAACTGATCATAATCTAAGTCAATTTCGGCCAATAACGAGCTAACATCAACCTGTTCCTGCTCTAAGCCACGGATAATTAATAACAGCCAACTCACCAGTGTAGTTTGTTGAAACGCACTGTTTTGCTTAGATTTTTTGTCAATTAGTATTGGATTCACTGAATTAATTACACTCTTACTCTACTTCAAGCTGCATGTTTCTTCGCTTTATATAACTAAGTATGCACCATCAAGCAGGATTAATATATGTCCTAATTTGAATAAAACTTGTCCCCTAAAGACCATTAATACCGCGACGAGTTGATTATAGTGAAGCCCTTGTTAAGAGAGGGCAATAATAAACGAGTATGTAAGCAGTTACTCACATAACAACCTTTCTACACGCCGGTAAAATGCATTTGCAGCGTGAAATAACATTTTGTGTGCACATAGTGGGCGAGAGCGTTCATCAATATATCAACAAGAAACCCAACCAAGGTCACCTGTTGTATGAACCTCTCGTCTTTTTTATGGCATATAAAGGCGCCATCGAACAAGACCACCTACACTAATACACGTTTAGCAATATCATTTGTTATTAACTTAATTTACCTATCATGCTTTACAAACATAAAATAGCGGGTATCGTTTGCCTATAATTTAAGGGCGAATGCTCTTTACCGTATTGCTTGGAGCTATTATGTTTGATCTACCTAAACTGAATACTAAAGATGTTGTTTCAGAGCAAGAGTGGCAGCTACGCATCGACTTAGCCGCTTGTTATCGTTTAGTTGCACATTTTGGCTGGGATGACTTAATTTATACGCACATCTCGGCGCGTTTACCGAACACCGATCACTACTTGGTTAATCCTTTTGGCGTTGCCTTTGATGAAGTAACTGCATCAAACCTCGTTAAGGTAGATTTACACGGTAATATTATTGACGAAACACCGTTTCAGATTAATCCAGCGGGTTTTACCATTCACAGTGCTATTCATGAAGTTCGAGAAGATGCTCATTGCGTGTTGCATCTACACACTAATGCCACGATTGCTGTAGCCACGCAACAAGATGGCCTATTGCCTTTATCACAGTATTCTATGTTTTCATTGTCCTCATTAAGTTATCACGGTTATGAGGGACTGGCTGTAAACGATGATGAAAAACAACGCTTGCAACAAGACTTAGGGAATAACAACCATTTGTTATTACATAATCACGGTGCACTTACCTGTGGTCCCACGGTCGGGGATGCCTTGATGCGTATGTATGACCTACAACGCGCCTGTGAAATCCAACTGCTTATTCAGTCATCCGGACAACCTACCATCAAAGTACCACAACAAATTCTTGATGGCATTTATCAGCAGGCAAATGTTGTTCACTCTGGTAAAACGGGTGGACAAAAAGCATGGCCAGCTATGTTACGCAAAGCCTATAAATTAGATCCAAGCTTTGCGAGTTAACAAACCAACTGTTTTACACTAAGATCGTACATAGTTTGCGATCTCTCTACTTTTTAAATTAATCATGCGGAAAATTAAATGAAAATTACTCGCGTAGAAATTTTTGATATTCATTGCCCAAAGCGTCCTGTTTGGACACCTGTATTTGTGCGCATTCATACTGACGAAGGTATTACAGGTGTGGGTGAAGCCGGCTTAGCATACGACTTAGGACACAGCGCAGCAGCGCATATGATTAAGGAATTTGCTGAAGAAATGCTCATTGGTTGGGATCCATTCCAAACCGAACTATTGTGGTCGCGCATGCTACGTGAAAGTTTTTGGGGGTTAGGTGGCGGCCCAGTGATTTATTCTGCAATGAGCGCTATTGATACCGCACTGTGGGATATTAAAGGCAAAGCATTGAATCTACCCGTTTATCTGCTACTTGGTGGCAAACATAATGATAAGCTGCGCACCTATGCCAGCCAATTACAGTTTGACTGGGATAAGGAAGTTACCAAGTTATTCAACCCTGACGACTACGGCACTGCAACCGAAAAAGCCATTGCAGAAGGTTATGACGCGGTAAAAGTTGACCCAATTGTTTACGATAAAGACGGCAATACTCATTTTGATCGCACTAAACTATTTACGCGCGATGAAATGAATTTGTTCCGCGCTCGACTTCAAGCCATGCGCGATGCTGGCGGTGAAAATATGGATATTATTTTTGAGTGTCACAGCTTACCTGGCGCAACCACAGCCGTTCAATTAGGCGAACTGGTCGAAGAATTCAACTGCTTGTATTATGAAGAGCCGGTTAACTACCTAAACTCTAAACTACATAAAAAAGTGTCAGATCGAGTAAATGCTCCCATCGCTGGCGGTGAACGTTTGTATAATCGCTGGGGTGTTCGCCCATACTTAGAAGAACAAAGTGTGGATGTGCTGCAACCCGATATCGGTTTATGTGGTGGCTTTACTGAAACCAAAAAAGTGTGCGATTACGCTGATATATATGACGTACGTATTCAGGCGCATGTATGTGGCGGCCCTGTAGCAACAGCTGCTGCTCTTCACCTTGAAACCGCTATTCCTAACTTCCTTATCCACGAACATCATACCTACGCAACAAAAGAGTGGAATAGAGAGCTTTGTATTGAAGATTTACAGCCTGAAAATGGGTTCTTTACAGTATCCGATAAGCCTGGCTTAGGGATCGAGCTAAATGATGACGTTGTCATGAAATCAACGCGTTTAGAAGTGAAGTAAGATCTTAACAAAAGCCATCATGGCTTTATTTGGTTGATTCAAGATCCTGTAACAGACTTTGTGTAACTAGCTATCTTAAATCCTCACAGGGTTGATTGATAGCTAGCTAGTTACACAGATTTCGTTACAGTCTCTGCGGTAGTGCATTTGACATCGCGACAATGTCAGCCATTACGCGCTTTTCACCTAATGAAGCTAAAAAGGATAAATGTTCAAGCACAGGCACTTTTTTTAAGTTGTCTAATTTAGGCTCACCACCTAGTGCAAGGGCAGGCTCAAAACCATACATTTCGTCGGAGAATAACTCTCCGAGCTTTTCTACAGCACGCTCAAAAAGGGGGGTGTCATCTAGATCAAGGTTTTCAAGTGACTTTTTACGTTTGGTTGCAAAAAAGCTATCCAAAACAGAATCCTTACCCCTAGCAATGACTTTCTCAGTCATATCTGTTGGAAAAATCATTCCATAACTTGATTCAATAGTAATACTTTGACCAGAAGTTTCTCCCCAAATAAACAACTCTCCAAATGCGCCGCGAGCAATCACATAATAATTATCGTTCCCTTCAAAAGATGTCCCTTGCAGCCATTCCTGCAAAATATCTTCATAATCTTCTGGATTTACTGTCCAAAGCAATCCATCACCCCAACCGCAAAAGCCATATTCTTGCCAGTACTCTAATAGCCTGTCCGGTAACCTGCCTTTGTACTTATCTAAAATTGCTTGGCTAGGGGGGATACTTTTTATCGCAGGCCCAAAGCCTGCGAAATTATAAAAATTATCAAATGCCTTATTCATGAAAACTAATTTTTAATTAACCAAAAGCTTTATTAATTAGAGCATCTTTATCAAGTAGCTCAAGTTGCCCAAATGAAGCCAGCACAGCTAAGTGGGCAAATATATTAACTTTCTTTACATTTTCTAATTCGGGGGCTCCTCCAAGAAATAATGCTGGCTCAAAAGCATACACTTCATCGTAATTTAATTCTCCATGCGCAACTTTGCACTGTTCAGCTAATAGCTCTCCATTCGAATTTTCTATATCGATAGACTCTGGATCCTGTTTGTAAAAAAACATTTTTATAGCCTTTTCGACATTGTTATCCTCAATATCTTGTATATTTCCTTTTTTTTCTATAACCCAACCTTGGGTTGGGATTAGCTCATACTTAAACCCTGTTTTTTCTCCCCACAAATATAAGTCACCATATGCACTTCGAGCTATTACATAGTACGAGTCTTTTTCTACTATTTCTGTTTCACCTAACCAAGCTTCTAAAGAGTCTTCGTAGTGTTCAGGGTTGACTAGCCAAAACAGCCCGCTTTTAAAGCTACAGAAGCCATATTCTTTCCAATAAGCGAGTAAACGATCTGGTAATTTTCCTTTGTATTTTTTAAAGATATATTCTTCAGCATCTACATGTTTATTTGGTGTTCCAAATTCTTCTAGAAAACACTCAAAGTATTCATCAAGCTCGAATGTAATAGCCATTATTTACACCTTTCTAATTCTATATTCATCATTGCATTTGCCCCCTGAGATTTATATGCAGCCATAGCAGCTGAGTCCATACTTTCTACCCTATTATTTTTTGCCCATTGTGATCCCAGTGAAGAGTTGACATTCTTGTTTCCTAACTTACTTATTTTATCATGCCCTCCAGCAATCAAGTCTGGATCGTGCAGTGCGGCAAGTTGTGACATTTGCTCTTTAGATTTTTCTTTTGCTAGACGTTTAGCTTCCTTCAGGTTGGTGCCTTTTGCCTCTAGGCTATCGAGCATTGATGAATAGATCTCTTTTTCGAGTAGTTTTCTCGCAGACGTCTGAGCTGCACCGTTATTTGTTAATAATTTTCTAGCTTCTTTGTGTCCATACTTTTCAGTTAAGCGATTTAGTGTTTCTCGGTTTGTTAAGTACTCGGAAACCGTCATTTTATTTATTCCGTTCTGTTGGGCTTTTAACTGTTTATAAAACTCCTTTTCTAAGGCTTTCTTCCCACCTTTAAAGTTTTTTGCTAAATCAACACCCGGCGTAAAACATGGTGGCTTATACTTCTTCATTAATACTAACCTAGCCGTTTTAACTTTATCTCCTTTTGGAGGAAATATCTCATCCGTTCTTACCCTCTTCGGCTCATTCGTCTTGCCTCGATGCGGTAATTCCCCTTCATACTTCTGTATCGCTTGATTGACTTTCCCTTCAATCTGGCTGGTAGCGCGGTTAATACCTTGGTCGATTTTCGGTAACAAATTACGCAGGGCTTGTTCGGTGTGGGTAAAGTTCTCAACCACTTCTCTTGGTAATGACCAGCGGATGAAGGCGGTGTTTAAGATTTCGTTTAACGCATCGGCCACGGTGGTGATTTTTTCTTTAATCAGTTGGCTGCTTTGTTTGCCTAAGTCTTGCCAGTCTATCTTGTTGATATAGGCGATAGGGTCGCCGTAACCGAGTTTTCTAAGTACTGCGGCGGCGTTGGCAATGGCGTTGTCGATGTTTTTGACAATCACTTTGCCTACGCCTTTGACTGCGGAGCCAACAACAGGCACAAAGCCTATGCCTGTGAGAGTGAGGGCTATCCAACCGTCGGTGTCGTTGGCGTCATTATCATCGGTCAGTAGCATGGCGTTGGCACACACATCACGACAATCCATGATTTGGTCGACAACAGGTATCATTGAGATAAGGCTGCCCACCACAATTTGGCTGGTGCTGGGATGTTCGTTAAAGTCGCCTTGTAAGGTGCCCCATAACCAATCACCCGCTTGTGCACCCAGTTGGCCTGCTTGGTCGAGTAGGCTGGTATCGCCTTGCTCCACCATTTTGACCGCTTGTGTTGGGGTGATTTTACCGTATAGCGGATTGGGGATGGTGTGAGCGTCTTTTAATTGGTAGTCGCGAGTGTCTTCACCGAGCTGAATTAAGTACTGCCCTAATGGCATGTTGGGGATAGTGGCTTGCCCTTGGCCGTCTAATTGCCCACTGACTTGGGTGCCGTCACTGACGGTCAGGATATAAGGGGCGTGTTGCACTGGCTCGCCATCTTGGTATTGATAGGCTAACTGAATATCGTTCGGAGTCACATCTGCAACGGTGTCGTCATTTAGCGTTAATGGCGGTACGCGTGGAATGGTACTTGGTGACACTGTACTCGGTGCACTGGCCGTCTCTGGTCCACTAATTTGATAATCAACAGGGCCGTCTAGGGTAATCATTGCGCCGTTTAGGGTGAGCATGTCTTTACCGATGAGACTAACGTTACCTTGGCTGTCGAGCTTAATTTCTCCGCCTTGGTTGTGCAGACGCATCTCACCTTGGCCTGTGCCTTTAATGGTGATATTGCCATCCACCTGTAACACGGTGCTGCCTTGCGGTACGCTGAGGTTAATAGCGCCGTTGGGGGTGTTGATGGCAATATCGCTGTTAGCATGGGCATTCACACTGCGACCACTTAACCAGCTGATATCGGCGTTGGCAGTGTGGGTTTGGCTGCCGGTGTGCGTGTCTAACGTGGTGGCTGCTTGATAATGCATACTGTCTTTGGCGGTGGTTTGGCTAACCTTGCCAGTAACATCAATGCATTGATTGCCGTGTACCACATAACGTACATCGGCCTCTTCTGCGTGCAGGCATAAATCGGTGCCTGCATATAAATTCACGCTGCCAAACCGACTCACCCATTCCAACATGGGTTGAGTACTGCCATTTAACACAATGTGCTGCGCACTTTGCTCAGGGGTTACCCCTAAGGTGTGTAATAAAATTTGCGGGGCGGTGGGGCTGTCATCAAATAATAGTTGATGGCCTGCACTGCTGGTCAGTCGGTTATGGTGTGGCGTGGCTGAGGTCACCACGGACGGTTGTGCTTCGTTCATGCAAAACCCGACAATATAACTCTGATTCGGGTCGTTGTTCATGCAGCCAACTAGTACTTGGCTGTCGTTGACTAAAGGAAAATGCCAGCCTGTGGCGTGTGGTTGATTGGCGCAGGCATACATGGCGAGCTTTTTGAGTGGCCGCCCACCTTGGCCAACTGCACGTGCTGTATCATCAAATGCTAACCGTGTTATATAGTCACCCTGTGCGGTTAATTGGGCATACTGACTGGGTGACTCGACACGCGCCGAAAATAGCATGGGTTTATCAGTAGGACGCGGCATGGTTGATTTATACGGCGTACTACGGGGAATACAGATAACCGTACAACTGTGCTTACTTAAGCCGTCTTGGCGTGATTCATCAGCAGGTTGTTGACTGGTGTGCGACACCTTAATACATAAGTAATCGCCACTGGCATTTAAGCGTGAGCGGTCATCAAGGGTAAAGCTACATCCGGCAAAGATATCTGGCACATTACCGGTGAGTGTCAATGTGGTGGCTAAGGCTTGTTGAGCGAGGGTTTGATGGGTTGCGAATGATGCGGCGACTGATACCGTTTCAGCGACTGGCTCATAATGGGCAAGGTGCTTACCTTGGCCTGCCCGAGCAGCATTAGCACGCGCAGCCGCGGTGTCGTTATCGGGATGACTGCCATGACGCAGTGGTGGGTGCGACAATGTAGTGGTGGTCACTCGATTGGCGGTATAGCGGCATCGTTCTTCGATACTGTTAAAGCCAACAAACGGCAGGCGTGCTCGGCCCTGTGTTTGGTTACTGGTATTAGTACCAGTATTGGTATTGGTACTGGCATCCCCATGAAGCTCAGAGCTTTTATCAAGCTGTAACCCCGCACGGTCAAACCCATACGAAGAATACACCGCAATAGCCGTACGAGATAAATACGGGCTACGTAAATTGCCATCACTAATGACCAGTATTTCTTGCTGATGCTGAGTTTCAAACCAATACAATAAGCCGTATTGCGCCACAATGCGTTGAAACAACTGATAGTTTGATTCCATGGCCTGCACAAACTGCGGGCAACCAGGAAGCGATTGAGACAAGCGCCAATCAATTTGGCTAGGATGATAACCGGCTTCACTGGCTAAACAGGTTAACAAGGTAGCAACATCGGTATCAACAAACACCCGACTGTGCTCGGTGCCTTGGAGTGCTTCTAAGCGAGAGGTTAAGGTAATAGCAAAACGACGATAAGGAACAGGCACGTGATGGGTGCTGCTATTAGACAGCATAAAACCGCCACGTGCTTCCACTTCGCACACCGCGCCCGCTAACATACGGGAGTGGCCGTCTGGGGCAATAAACTCCAGCACCACGCTTTGGCCTAATATAGAAAAACAATCAACCGTTTGAGGGACTTCTATCCAAACACAATAACGAAATGCACCGTTTAACTGCTCTTCGCCTGCCACATGCATCACCGACAAACGCGAATCTAAACAATGCAACGCAATGCGCGTACGTGACAGGTCCTTTGTCATGGGGAATACCTCTAACTTGTAAAAATATATTGATAAATATGAGGCAGGAATGTTACTTAATGGTCATTAGCATATCAACAAATAAATAACACTTTTTTATAAACTCTGATCTGCGGCACTAGAGACTATATTATCTTCTTCGTGACTTTCGCCTTCTTGGGTGATGATTCTGCTTGGGAATGTAATATTCGGCTGCCAAGACTGCCACTTATCTTCTCTGTCTTCTGCCAAGATAAACTGTGTCCCCTCTTTTACAATGGCTCCTGGCTCATTCGGTGTTGCGAAACTAACGCCACCACTTAATAAGCTAACCATCGGATTCGCCGACATCGACACACCTAGCAAACTCATATCAAATTCCAATCCACTTTGCTCCCAAAACACACTATTCTCTCTTAATAACTGGTTATAAGGTTCATGCACTTGTGCATACAGAATCACGTTTTGACTGGTAAGCTGATAAGCATAGATTTTACCTACTGGTACTTGCTTATAAAAAATATCATCACCTGGTGAAATATTGTGGAGTTGATTACTAATTAATTTAATTTTGACGCCTTCTTTTTTGATTATTGGCGGTTTTTCTAAGGCGATAAACTGACGCTTAGCTTCACCCTCACCAGCTTTAAACGTAATATAAGGCCCTGACACTAGTGTTTTAATGCCTTTTAATCCACTTGCACTGATTTCAGGCCGAACCACCCAAAACTGGGTGTTGTCACGAATAAGTGGTAGCACTTTTTTATCCACTTTTAAGCTTACATTCACCTGCTTTACATCATCGCTGAGCGTAATTTCCTCTATATCGCCAATATCAACCCCCATGTAACGTACTCGGGTTTGCCCTTTTTTAATGCCATCAGCGTCATTCACTATTAATGTAATCATTTCACCTTCAGGTGGTAAATTACGCCATACAATAAAACTGGTTAGTGCTATGGCAAAAATTGGAATAAGCCACTGCCAATGATGACTGTTGGACGATTTCACTTTTGCTTTATTTGTCATAACTACACTTCTTCTTTGGATTGTTTAAGGCGGGATTCAGCACTGCTTTCGTGTGCAGAATTGGTGTCATTCTTTTTAATCTCGTTTTTTGGCCACAATAAACGACTATCAAAAATTTGTGATGCTATTAACGTAGAAATCACTACCCCAGCAAAAGCCACCACGCCTGGGCCAGGTTCAATTCGCGCTAAATCTTGTAGCTTTACCAAGGCCACTAAAATCGCCACCAAAAATACATCCAGCATCGACCAAGGCCCCAATTTATCTACCCAGTGTAATAATTTAACTTGGTTTTTCTTGCTCAACCATGACGTTCTTTTTGCCAGTAATAATAAGTACAGCAGCACTAAAATTTTTACAATTGGAATAACGATACTGACTAAAAACACCAGTACCGCCAAGCCCACCATACCATCGCCATACAAACTCATAACACCACTAAAAATCGTATTTTCAGTGCTCCGCCCCATGTAAGTCATGATCAGAATAGGATAATAGTTGGCAGGAATATAAAGAATGAGAGCAGCAATAATTAACATTAATGCTGGACGGTTATGACTCTGGGTTGCTTTAATTAAGGTATTTTCACAGCGTCCACAAATCAGATCTTCATTTTCGTTGGGAGGGTGATACTGTTGCGTTAAGCCACAGCACGGACAAACGATATTCATGGCTGTTGCTCCGTTTGTTGCTCGTTGTGCTTATTTTCAGGTTGCTTACTTTTATCGCTTTTAGTCTTATTTGGGTTGTCGTCTTCGGGCTTTTCATCATCGCTGATTAAGGACTTAAAAGAAACCGAGTTCTCTAACTTTGCTTTAATGGCCTCTACAAATGCATTTCTTAATACCCCTATAAATGCCTGCCAACTTCCCACTTCCAGCTCGTCAAATGACCCCGACAGAGGGATTTTTGTCGCAATTTGATCTTCACTTTGATTTTCGAGTAACTCTGCAATACCGCCTGAAAACATCTCTGCAAGAATAGATAACAACCCATCTTTATCTTCAATCACATCCCCTTTCCATGTAAAAACTTCTACATCTTTTAATACTGGTTTAATGTAACCGAGTAATTCACCATCATCGCTTGCCAATTCAATTGCCATATCTAAAATGCCCGCTTCTAAATCAAATGGCGCATAATGGTTAAATATATTTTCAAAATTGGATAAAGCCACACTTTCTACCACCATGTTTACATCAAAAGTAGGCTTAGGTGTATTGGGGTTTAACGACGCTTCAATGGTCAATGTGCCCGTTTCTTGCGTTTTTCCTGTTGCATTTAATGAGGCATTTAATTCTTTCGCTACTTCGCGGCTATTCACTAAGTTTAATAAGGTGGCATTGACATCCGTTAAGGCAGCGTGAATTTCAGGCTTTGCGTCTTCATTATGAAATTGAATTTTGCCTTGGTTAATTTGTAACTTATCAATGCGGAGCGGAAAGAGTTGCTGCGCTAACATTAACCAGTTTTCCGATGTGCCGGTTTGTTTATCTTCCTCTTTTTCGGCATCAACAAAGTTGATCGTGGGTTGTTCTAATAACACGGTGCCTACAACTGCACCATCAATTAATGCTGACCATAGCAATGAAAATTCAAGGTGTTTCACTTCAAAAAATGGATGTTCAATATCACCCTCTTTTTTCTTCAACACCACATTATCGATTTGATAGGCACCACGCCATAAACTTAATCCAACATTACCCACGCTGCCAGTATAATCTTCCGCCTTGTTTAGTGTGTCATTGATATACCACTTAATGGTTGGCGGAAGTGCGATACGCAAGGCAATCAATATCAAGCCTACAACTACTAACCACATGAGTAATTTTTTCGATCGTGCTAAGTCATGCATATTTTCCGTGATCCTTGCTAAATAGTGTTCAGCTTATTTATCAATCATGTAGGGGGTGAGAAGCGTTACTTAGTCATAACGTGCATCTCACCAGACCTACTCGCTAATCTCTGTGCTTATGCGCAACCCCTTCTTGTTCTACTTTTTCTTGCGCCCATTGATGATCATCAACATCAGCCTCTAATCCATTATCGCGTTGCCCTTCATTATCTGTGGCATGAAATGCCAGCTCAGTTAATAGCGGGAAATGGTCTGAACCAAACTGAGGTAAGCGCTTAATACTGGTTAGTGTGAAGTGGCTACTATGAAATAAATGGTCAAGCGGCCAGCGCATAAACCAGTGCTCAGCATGAAAGGTGTTAAACATGCCTCGTCCAACTCTGGGGTCAAGCAGTCCGCTAATTTTTCTAAATAATCTTGTTGTCGCAGACCATGCCACATCATTTAAATCGCCTGTCACAATAACTGGCACAGAGCGATTTTTAACGCTTTTGGCAATCACAATTAATTCGGCGTCACGTTCCGATGATTCATCATTCTCTGTTGGACTGGGAGGCGCAGGGTGTAAAAAATGCGCTCTGATTTTGGCGCCACAAGGTAAAGTAATAAACGTATGCATTGATGGCACATCTTCTTCCACAATGTACTCTAGCTTGCAGTCATTAAGTGGTAAGCGCGAATATACATGCATACCATATAAATTATCTAACGGGCATTTAATGGTGTACATATATTCTGGCTCAAGTGTATCTAGCTGTGACTGCCACCATTCGTCCGATTCTAATGTCACTAATACATCTGGCGCGTATTTGTGCACTAAGTCTAATAAGCCTTGCGCATTCCGGTTGGTTGTTAGCACGTTGGCTGTCAATATTCTAATTGACGACGGATCTGCTGGCGATATGGCTCCGCCCTTTTCAGGCTCATGCGATGGCTCACAATCTTGGGTACTTTTCACCTCTTTTTTAAACCATGGTGTATAAGGAAATATCCACCAAATTTGATACATCCCACATAATAATGCAGCAATCATCAACACGTATACTTCTGGCTGGGTATAATCAAGCAAAGCGGCTTCAAACAGAATGAGTAATAACGCCATCACTAAAAACTGAAATCGAGGAAAATCACAGGCACGCACCCACCAAGCTTCGTAGCGCCAAATAGGTAACAGCGTAAAAATAATTAGGGCTAATGTGAACGCCGCTAACGTTAAATAGGTAAAAGTACATATAACTTCATGTGTACACATCAAAACCTTAAAGACCTCAAATAGTTAGAACAATAGACCTCAACAGCTTAGCATAGTCTGATTTCAATAATTTGGCTAAAAAACGATTAAAATAATCTGTTTGCTAAGTAAAAAAGCCTACATAACGATTAGATATTCAAATAAATATCATATCTAGTTACAAGTTCGATTAAACGGAAAGAAGGTAAATGGATTTTTTATGACAAAAAATTTGTTAAACTGCTCGACCATTTTTTAACTTACCCCAAATGCATGAAGCAAAGCAGAAAAAATTGGGGGGCTGGGCGTGTTAGCTCGCGTAGGAAGTAATATGTTTAAAAAACTCGCCTTAATATTGGCATGTATCTCATTACATGCGGTTGCAGCAATCCCATTTGATGATAAATTTAGGCAGCTTGATGAAGTGTTGCCCACACCCAATCAATATCGTACGGCATCTGGTGCTCCTGGCCACAAGTATTGGCAACAGCGTGCTGACTATAAAATTAATGTCACGATAAATGATAACAATCAAACCCTATCTGCATCTGAAACAATTACTTACTACAATAATTCACCAGACGAATTAACTTACCTGTGGTTACAACTTGATCAAAATCGCTTTAAAAAAGATTCCGATTTTAAGCTCACAAAAACCGCACCGTCATCAAAAAAAGTTAGCTTCTCAGCATTTAGAAATACCGTTGAAAGTGATCTATGGGATGGCGGGTACAACATCACTAATGTTGTAGACAATAAAGGCGAACCGTTAAATTACATTATCAACAAAACGATGATGCGCATTGACTTAGCAAAACCACTTAAACCCGGCAAAATTATTTCTTTTAGCCTTGACTGGGACTACAAAATTCGTGAACAAAAAGTGCTAGGTGGTCGTGGGGGTTATGAATACTTCAAAGAAGATGGTAATTACCTTTATGAAATAGCACAGTGGTTCCCGCGCATGGCGGCCTATTATGATGTCTACGGTTGGCAGAATAAACAGTTTTTAGGTAGCGGTGAGTTTGCCTTAGAGTTTGGTGATTATGAAGTTGCTATCACAGTTCCTGCGGATCATATCGTTGCTTCAACCGGCGTATTACAAAACAGTAAGGATGTACTAACAGACACCCAGCTTGAACGGTTAGAACAAGCTAAGACAGCAAATAAACCTGTAATTATTGTTAGCCAAGATGAAGCGATTGACAATGAAAAAGCCAGTACCGATGAAGTTAAAACATGGCGCTTCAAAGCAGAAAATGTAAGAGACTTTGCATTTGCATCAAGCCGTAAATTTATTTGGGATGCACAGGGCTACAAAAACGGTAATACCGATGTAATGGCTATGTCGTATTATCCTAAAGAAGGTAATCCACTGTGGGAACGCTATTCAACCGAAGCTATCATTCACACCATTGAGCATTACAATAAGTACAGCTTAGATTACCCATACCCAACTTCAATTTCAGTTAACGGTCCTGTGGGCGGCATGGAATATCCGATGATCACTTTCAACGGTCCTCGCCCAGTAAAAGATAAAAAAACAGGTGAATTAACCTACTCTCGCCGCACTAAATACGGCTTAATTGGCGTGATTATTCATGAAGTTGGCCACAACTACTATCCTATGATTATTAATTCAGATGAACGTCAATGGACGTGGATGGACGAGGGACTCAACACCTTTGTACAATTCTTAGCCGAGCAAGCATGGGAAGAGAATTACCCATCACGTCGCGGCGAAGCACGTAATATTACCGATTACATGAAAAGTAGTAAGCAAGTGCCCATTATGACGAATTCAGAGTCAGTACTTCAGTTTGGTAATAACGCGTATGGTAAGCCTGCAACCGCATTAAACATATTACGCGAAACCATTATGGGCCGTGAACTATTTGATTTTGCATTTAAAGAATATGCCCGTCGTTGGCAATTTAAACGCCCAACGCCCGCCGACTTTTTTAGAACAATGGAAGATGCGTCAGGTGTTGATTTAGATTGGTTTTGGCGCGGTTGGTTTTATACCACTGATCATGTAGATATTTCATTAGATGCCGTAACCAAGGTAACGGTCGATACACAAAATCCTGATATCGAAAGTGAATGGCAGCGCGAACAGTATAAAACTGAGCCAAAATCCATTACTCAACAACGTAATGCGGGTCAAGCAGTTCGTACTCAAACTAAACCAGAATTATTAGACTTTTATAACGAGCACGATAAGTTTACCGCCACCAATGCGCAGCGCAATAAATACAACAAAGCCATTAAGGGTTATGAAGATTGGCAGCAAGCTTTACTCAAAAATGATGATATTCATTATATTATCGACTTTACCAACCATGGTGGCCTAGTGATGCCGTTAATTTTAGCCATTGATTATGTAGACGGCAGTAAAGAAGAATTGCGCATTCCTGCTGAAATTTGGCGCCGTTCACCTAAACATGTCAGCAAACAATTAACACGTAAAAAAGAAATCCAATCCATCACACTTGATCCGCATTGGGAAACAGCAGACGTAAATGTGAATAACAACCATTGGCCTGCTCGTCCAGTCGAATCTCGCTTACAGCTTTTCAAGAAAAAGAAGAAAAATATGATGAAAGACTATAACGAGAAGCTGGCTCCGTTAAACGATGAAGCTGAACGCAAAGAAGAGCCGGGTCAATAATGGCGCGTTTGTTACTCATAATCTGTTTACTTGGGCTGTCGTTAAATGCGTTAGCCCATAAGTTTTACACTGGGATCACGGATATTCAGTTTAATCCTAATACAAACAGCCTAGAAATCATTCATCGCTTTGCGACTCATGACTTTGAACGACACTTAACTACGCTAAACGATAAGCGCATTAGTGCTGACGATAAAAAAGTATTTGAAGCAGCACTTAAACAGTACTTCAATCAACACTTTTCTGTGGCTTCCGTGCACACCAAAGCGAACACCAGCAATGATGTGACCCAGTTATTACCCATTCAGTGGATTGGTGTTGAACCGGGCATACATGAAACTTATATTTATCAAGAAGTACCAGGCTACAAATTGAATGGTAAATTACTGATCAGCAACTCAGTTCTGATGGATTACGCACACCAACAAGTAAACACTGTTAATCTTCAACTAACCCAGCATAAGCTCGCTAAAGCATTTACTTTTCAATCGCATAAGCAAGCTATGCCATAAAAATTTTAGCAAAATCTGAGACTACGACTATGCTTTATGTATCAATTTGTTAGACTAGTTTAAAACTGGCGACATAAACGTATTCGTTCCATAAAATCAATAACCTGAAATAGTTTGGCGTTGCCTCTATTTTCTCATAGCTCAGGTTAATAATTAGGCTAATAACATAATGAATGTAGAATTTGTAAATCCTTTTTTGTCATCATTAGTCAATGTACTTAGTACAATGGCACAGACTGAATTAAAACCTGGCAAAGCCCGCGTTAAAACCGATGAAGTCGCCCGTGGAGATGTATCAGGCCTAATCGGCATGGTTGGCCCACAAGTGAAAGGTTCATTTTCTATCTCCTTTGATGAACAAATTGCACTGGAAGTAATGAATCGTATGTTGGGAGAAAAACCCGACAAAATTAATGAAGAAGTGACCGACATGGTCGGCGAAATTACCAACATGGTATGTGGTGGCGCGAAAAACTTACTAGGCGAAAAAGGCTACGATTTTGATATGGCAACGCCAATTGTAGTATCGGGTAAAGGCCACACCATTAAGCATAAATCAGAAGGTAAAAAAATTAGCATGCCGTTCGAGTCGGATATCGGCGTGATTAATATTGAAGTCTGTTTCGATAAATAAGCGCATAGCCAATCATTAATAAAACGAAATCAAAGCAACTTGTTTCGTGTAATTCCAATAAATAGTGTAATTTCAATAAAATGTGGCAGCAATTTACTATTCAACTTAAGCCCCGCAATCGGGGCTTTCATTTAATTACCGAAGAATTAACCTCTACAGCACAGTCGGCTTTGTCAGGCATATCTGTAGGAATGTTCCACGCGTTTATTCAGCACACCTCCGCTTCAATATCTATCAACGAAAATGCGGATCCTACCGTCAGACAGGATTTAGAAGCGCACCTCAATAAGATGATCCCAGAACTCGCTCCCTATTATCAACATACCTACGAGGGACCTGATGATATGCCAGCACACATTAAAACGGCTTTAATTGGCAACGCAATTAACATTCCGATTGCCGAAGGCCAGCTATTGTTAGGCACTTGGCAAGGAATTTATCTTGGCGAACATCGCAATCATGGTGGTAGTAGGCGTATTATTGTGACATTACATGGCGAGTAAGCAAAATAGCACCTGCACTAGGTATGGCGTTGCTTAATGCAATACGGTTAGATTTAGCATTGTCACTCCACCAACAAACAGACTACAATAATGGCTAATCTTTATTTTTCTTCATGTTGGAATTTATACGCTTTATGAAGCACTTAACTCTATCAATTGTGGCCGCCATTATATTATTTTTTACTCCACCTAGCTCTGCCCAAGACAGCTACGCCTATTATGGCTTTGAGCCAGATATCATTACGAATTATATAAGTAGTGGTAAAAAAATTGGTTATGTTCGTGTGACCGTTGAATTGATGCTTAAAGATGTGTCTTATCTGCCTATTGTTGAGCATCACGCGCCATTACTACGCGACGCGATCATTGACATTATTTCTAAAGAACCTGAGAGCAAGGCAAAGTCGTTAGTCGGGCGTGAAGAAATTCGCGCAAAAACCGCGCAGCGTTTAAAAGAAATACTCACTGAAGAAACTGGCCAAGAGTTGATTAAAGAAGTGTTATTTACCAAGTATTTATATCATTAATCAGCACGCTTTAGGTTACGCTAAAGCGGTTCACGGTGAGGTGCCGCCCTCACCGTTAGCAATTATACGGTTTTACTTTCCCAACTTATGTAAAACAGCGGCATAGCCTAGCCCGCTTAACAAACCTACTAAGTGTGCATAATTGGCCATATTGACCCAAAGCATATCGGCAAAGCCTAATATCATCCAAATAAACATAAAACCCATCATGGCATTGGGCAATACTATTCCCCAATTTGGGCGCAACAAGCCTAACAACCAAGTAAATCCAACTAAACCATATACCACACCTGACAAGCCACCAAAGTTATTTCCTGTCATAACAAATTGTGCTGTATTTGATAAAATCGCCGTGATAAAAAAGAGAATGATTAAATGACCTTTCGACAACTTAGTTTCTACTTGTCCGCCTAACTGCCACCACCAAATTAGATTAAACACCAAGTGCATTAGCGTAAAATGGATAAAGGCGGGGCTAAACCAACGCCATAGCTCATACCACTCTGTTGCTTCACGCGCATAACGATAAGTATTGCTTTGCCCGATGAAATTTAAGCTGTCAAAAAATCTGAAGTAATTCAGTAGCTCCATGCTTTGCGTTGCCACAAGCAAAAGATAAATTACAACACAACTCCATAATACACTCTGCGTAATAATACCGCCTTGAGTGATAAACGATTTAAATAAACTGCCTTGTGACGATGTATACACCAGCGGGCTTTCAGCACTATTTCTATCCCATGAAGCTTGCCAATATTTTTCATCATTAGGATTGGCAATAAAGTCAGACAATTCATGATTTGCTTGGCTAAATTTATCGGGTTCAACATAAATAGCGAGCGTTTGTGCAGAGCCATTTGGCACTTCTTGCAGTGTTGCAGCAATATTGTTTACTGCTAAGTAGTCAATAAATGCTTGCGCTAAACGCGCATTATTCATTTCGGTAAGTAATTGCACCAAACCCTCTCTTAACTAAATGATATCAAAATGATTAATCACCTGAGCGCACTACCGGAAACTGCATTGCCCACGCCGTCATCCCACCGTCCATGCTATAAACTTCTTCAAATCCTTGATGCAGTAAATACTGTGCTGCGCCTTGGCTACTATGGCCATGATAACAAGCTACCACCACTGGTTGGTCAAAATCATGTTGATTCATAAACTCTACAATAGTGCCATTATTTAAATGAAACGCGCCATCAATATGGCCATTCGCAAAGGTGGCATCGTCACGGATATCTGCAATCACAACGTCTCCGTTATCCAATTTTTGCTTCGTTTCAGTAATCGAAATATGTTTAAACTGATCCATAATCTCTCTTCAAAATAAAACCGCTGTACGATAATTGTATGACAATCATCTGCTACAGCGGTTCTTAATTATTCGCTTGCTTACGATAGGCGCGTTATTGCCAATCTAGAATCACTTTTCCAGATGCACCAGAGCGCATAATATCAAATCCTTGTTGAAATTCATCCACAGAGAATTGATGAGTAATAATTGGCGAAATATCTAAACCGGATTGAATTAAGCTGGCCATCTTGTACCAAGTTTCAAACATTTCCCGACCGTAAATGCCCTTGATTACCAATCCTTTAAAAATCACTTGATTCCAGTCAACAGCCATATCCGAAGGTGGAATACCCAACAGCGCAACTTTACCACCATGATTCATATTATTGAGCATATCCGAAAATGCTGAAGGCACTCCTGACATTTCTAATCCCACATCGAATCCCTCGGTCATGCCAAGCTCATTCATCACTGACTTTAAGTCTTGCTTAGCCACGTTAATGGCACGTGTTGCTCCCATTTTAGTGGCTAACTCTAATCGGTATTCGTTCACATCAGTTATCACAACATGACGCGCACCTACGTGCTTAGCAACTGCGGCAGCCATAATCCCAATTGGCCCAGCACCAGTGATCAACACATCTTCACCTACTAAGTCGAATGACAACGCAGTGTGAACAGCATTACCAAATGGGTCAAATATGGAAGCAAGCTCATCTGAAATATTATCTGGGATCTTAAATGCGTTAAACGCAGGAATAACCAAGTATTCTGCAAATGCCCCTTCACGATTAACACCTACACCTATGGTATTGCGACATAAGTGAACACGTCCGGCACGACAATTACGGCAATGTCCACAAGTAATGTGCCCTTCGCCCGACACACGATCACCGACTTTAAAGCCGCGCACTTCCTGCCCCATGTCGACTACTTCACCAATGTACTCGTGACCGACCACCATAGGAACGGGGATCGTATTTTGCGACCATTCATCCCAGTTATAAATGTGTACGTCAGTACCGCAAATCGCAGTTTTTCTTATTTTAATTAGCAGATCATTATGGCCAACTTCAGGTTTAGCCACATCTGTCATCCAAATGCCCTGTTCTGGCTTAAGTTTCGCAAGCGCTTTCATTATTTATTGTCCATGGTACAAATATTAATTAAGAAAGTTAGTTAATTACATTCATTTCTTTGCCAATACGAATAAAGGCGTCAATGGCACGATCTAGCTGCTTAGTGGTATGTGCAGCCGACATTTGCGTACGAATACGTGCTTGCCCTTTTGGCACCACAGGGAAAGAAAAGCCAATCACATAAATGCCTTCCTTTAATAGTCGGTTTGCCATGTCAGCTGCCACTTTAGCGTCACCAAGCATAACTGGAACAATAGCGTGATCTTTGCCGGCACAAGTAAAGCCTGCAGCTTCCATTTTTTCTCTAAAATAGCTTGCGTTATCCCATAACTTGGCACGTAATTCATGACCATCGCTCAGCATGTCTAACACTTTGATTGAAGCTGCCGCGATAGCTGGTGCTAATGAGTTTGAGAATAAGTAAGGGCGCGAGCGCTGGCGTAACCACTCTACAACTTCTTTTTTCGCTGACGTATAGCCACCCGATGCACCGCCTAGCGCTTTACCTAATGTGCCTGTAATAATGTCTACACGGCTCATTACATCACAGTATTCGTGCGTACCACGGCCATTTTCTCCAACAAAACCTACTGCGTGCGAGTCATCCACCATCACCATCGCATCGTATTTATCTGCCAAATCACAAACCGCTTTTAAATTTGCAATCACACCATCCATTGAGAATACGCCATCCGTTGCAATCATTTTAAAACGTGCGCCATCAGCGTCAGCTTGTTTTAATTGTGCTTCAAGTTCTGCCATATCGTTATTGGCATAACGGTAACGTTTAGCCTTACATAAACGCACACCATCAATAATACTGGCATGATTTAAGGCATCAGAAATAATTGCATCCTCTGCCGTTAATAGCGTTTCAAATAATCCCGCATTGGCATCAAAACATGATGAATACAAAATAGTGTCTTCCATCCCTAGAAAGTCGCTAATTTTTTGTTCAAGCGTTTTATGTACATCTTGTGTACCACATATAAAACGAACAGATGCTACCCCAAAGCCATGCTTATCCAAGCCATCTTGTGCTGCCTTTATTAAATCAGGATGATTAGCTAATCCTAAATAGTTATTTGCACAAAAATTAATGACTTTATCCTGATTCACCTCAATTTCAGCTTGCTGCTGTGAGGTAATCACACGCTCGCCTTTGTATAGGCCTTCTTGCTTAACGTGATCGATTTCGTTTTGAATATGGGTAATAAATGATGATGTACGCATTCTTTCTCCTCGCTTCGACTATAATGTAAGCTCAAAGTGTAGATTAATTTGACGATTGAACAGTTGGCGCTAATTGTAAAAGTTTACTATATCCAATGCAGTCTTTTTTTTACTGATCGGCTCTCTTCTAATACAGATTAGGTATCTTTATAGAAAAGTGATGAATTCACTTTAGAATTCAAATTAATAACGTTAAGATACTGTTTCATTTTACGGTGAAGATAGTGATGGAACAAATAAAACAGTTACAATTCGTAGAGTTAGGAAGAAAAATACCAACCAAACTTATAGCCAATCTTATTGCGTTACTGCTTTTTGCTGTCACTATCTATATAGCAGCCAAAATTACATGGTTAATTTTAGAGCCACCCGCGACGGTAGAGTCACAAATAAATTCTGAATCCAATGCAACTATTTCCACTTCTCAGCCGACTAAGTCTCAAGGTGATGTTAGCCAAATCTTGTCAGCTAGTATCTTTGGCAAGGCATCAAAAGTTGCCCCCGTTGAAAAACCAGACAATGAAGTTGTGACTGACGCACCAAAAACCCAGTTGAACATTACGCTAACTGGAGTCGTCGCGGTTAGTGAGAGCGATGCTGAAGGCGCAGCAATTATTGAAAGCCAAGGACAACAAGCCACCTATGTTTTAAATGACAAAATAATGGGAACCAATGCGGTGCTTAAACAAATTTTGCCTGACCGTGTCATTATGAAAGTAGGTGCAAATCACGAAACATTAATGCTTGATGGTTTTGATTATAGCCCTTACGTTGCGCAGGAAACGAAAAAGTCAAAATCAAAGCCGAAAAAAACAGGGCCTACACGCGAACAAAAGTTATTAGAAACACCGCCTATTCGTTTAGATAAGAGGCATGATAAAACGCTCGCGGGTGCATTACAAAAATCATTAAATGAATTTAAACAAAATCCAGATAGTTTATTTGATTTAATTCGAATTTCACCAGAACGTAGAGATGGCGACATTGTAGGCTATCGTTTACGCCCAGGTAAGAAACCAGAATTTTTTCATCGCGCAGGTTTAAAAACCAATGATTTAGCCATTGCATTAAATGGCATACCGCTAAATGATATGCAGCAATCAATGACTATTATTAAAGAGTTACGTAGCCTGTCTGAGGCAAGTATTATTGTTGAGCGTAACGGAGAACCTATCGAGGTTTTACTTTCGATAGAATAACTATGGAGCCAAGGGCTAAAGAAGTTAAGCAATTAATAACGTTAGCCATGCTAGAAAAAAGAACATGCTAAAAATACAACTAAATAAAACATTAAAGAAATTAGCCGTTGCAATTTCAACCGCCGTTATCTCTTTTCAAGTGTGCGCAGTACAATACAGTGCTAACTTTAAAGGTACCGAAATTAACGAGTTCATTAATATCGTTGGTAAAAATCTCCAAAAAACGATAATTATTGACCCTAACGTGCGCGGCAAAGTCAATGTTCGCAGTTATGAATTGCTCGACGAAAAGCAATATTATCAATTTTTCCTCAACGTATTAGAAGTGTACGGTTTTGCCATTGTAGAAATGGATAACGGTATTGCTAAAGTAGTTCGTCAAAAAGACGCAAAAACCTCTTCAATACCTGTGGTCGGCGATGAAAACCCTGGCTTTGGTGATGAGATGGTGACACGAGTTGTGCCAGTAAAAAATGTGTCTGTACGCGAACTCTCTCCCCTATTAAGACAATTCAGTAACCAAGCTCAAGGTGGCCATGTAGTTCACTATGATCCATCAAACGTGATCATGATGACAGGCCCCGCAGCCACTGTTAATCGTCTAGTTGAAATCATTAACCGTGTTGACCGTGCTGGCGATCAGAAAGTAGAAATTATTTCTCTTAAATTTGCATCAGCCGGAGAGATGGTTCGCATTGTGGAAAATATTTATAAATCCACAAATACAGGTAAAGGGGCATCGCCTTCTTTTCTCATTCCAAAAATTGTAGCTGATGAGCGTACTAACAGTGTATTAGTGAGCGGGGAACCACAAGCTCGTGAAAAAGTCAGTGATTTAGTGCGCCGTTTAGACAGCGAACTAGAGAATAACGGCAACACCAAAGTAATTTACCTGCAATATGCCAAGGCCGAAGAACTTGTAAAAGTGCTAGAAGGTGTAAGTGAATCTATTCAAAAAGAAGACGGCACGACAAGCAAGGCACGTAAAAGCAGCAAGCGCGATGTTAGCATTGATGCGCATGCCGATAGCAACGCATTAGTAATTACTGCTCAGCCAGACACCATGCGCTCATTAGAAGATGTGATTAAACGTTTGGACGTACGCCGTGCCCAAGTATTGGTTGAAGCGATTATCGTTGAAGTATTTGAAGGCGACGGCGTTAACTTAGGCGTGCAATGGATTAGCGAAGATGGCGGCATGATGCAGTTTAATAACGGCACAACTGTACCTGTATCGAGTGTTGCAGCAGCAGCCGCAGCAGCAGAAGGCGAAAAAGGAAAAACAACGGTTACTATTGTTGACGGCAATCCTGTTACCGTTACTGAACCGGATCAACGTGGCGATTACTCTATCCTTGCTCAGCTGCTGGGTTCAGTTAATGGGATTATGGCTGGTGTGGTAAAAGATGACTGGGGCGCTATCATTCAGGCGGTAAGTACAGATACTGACTCAAATATTCTCGCTACCCCAAGCATTACAACTATGGATAACGAAGAAGCGTCGTTTGTTGTCGGTCAAGAAGTACCGACTATTACCGGCTCTTCAGTTGGCAACAATAATGCAAATCCATTCCAAACCGTTGACCGCAAAGAAGTTGGTATTAAGCTAAAAGTTACCCCGCAAATTAACGAAGGCAAAACGGTACAAATGACCATTGAGCAAGAAGTCTCAGGCGTGTCTGGTACTACTGCAGTAGACATCACCATTAATAAGCGTTCTATTCAAACCACTGTCATGGCCGATGATGGCGGTACCATTGTACTAGGCGGCTTAATTGACGAAGATGTACAAGAGAGTGAATCTAAAGTGCCATTGTTAGGTGACATTCCAATTTTAGGTCACTTATTTAAATCTACTAGTACCTCGAAGAAAAAACGTAACTTACTTGTCTTTATCCGCCCTACGATTATTCGCGATCGCGCTAAGATGAATGAAATTAGCCACCGTAAATATAATTACATGCGCAACGAGCAACTGTTACAAAAAGAAGACGGTATTCAGTTAATGCCTTTATCTGATCAGCCTACTTTACCAAGCTGGGATAGCGCACTAGAGCTACCGCCTACATTTGAAGATTATTTGCAAAAACAAGAGAAACCGTAGATGCAAGAAGAACAAATTGTAGACTCAGGTATCGATATTGAAGAACTAGAGCAAGCGGTTCAACCTATTACCCGGTTACCGTTTGGTTTTGCCAAGCGGCACGGTGTTTTATTGGGTCAACATGAAGGGCAATATCGCGCTGTCATTAAACCAGATACTAATGTAAAAGTACTGCTAGAAGTAAGACGTACCCTGCAAACTGCATTTACAGTAGACACCATGAACCCGGATGAGTTTGATGCGTTGCTCGAAGCAAGCTACCAACGAGATTCATCTGAAACTCAACAAATCATGGAAGACATTGGTAACGAGGTCGACTTATTTTCTCTTGCCGATGAATTACCTAAAAATGAAGATTTATTAGAAAGCGAAGATGATGCACCAATCATTAAGCTGATTAATGCCATGCTGAGTGAAGCCATTAAAGAAGGCGCCTCAGACATCCATATAGAAACGTTTGAGAACTCATTAGTCATTCGTTTCCGCGTAGATGGTGTATTACGCGAAGTACTTAAGCCTAATCGTAAACTTGCCTCATTATTGGTGTCTCGTATTAAAGTAATGGCACAGCTTGATATTGCTGAAAAGCGCGTTCCGCAAGATGGCCGTATTTCTTTACGTATTGCAGGTCGTGCGGTTGATGTGCGCGTTTCAACCATGCCTTCTAGCCATGGTGAACGTGTCGTACTGCGACTATTAGATAAAAATAATGCGCGATTAAATCTCGAAGATTTAGGCATGACTAAATCGATCCGCGATACGATGTCTTCGCTTATCCGAAAACCACATGGCATCATATTAGTTACTGGCCCTACTGGCTCTGGTAAAAGTACCACCTTATATGCGGGCTTAACTGAAATTAACTCTAAAGACCGCAATATTCTAACGGTTGAAGATCCCATTGAATATGAACTTGTTGGAATTGGCCAAACCCAGGTTAACCCAAAAGTTGATATGACATTTGCACGTGGCTTACGGGCTATTCTTCGCCAAGACCCCGATGTTGTAATGGTTGGTGAGATCCGTGATTTAGAAACGGCGCAAATGGGCGTGCAAGCAAGTTTAACAGGCCACTTAGTGATGTCTACACTGCACACGAACACTGCCGCTGGCGCGATTACGCGTATGGAAGACATGGGCATTGAGCCATTCTTACTTTCATCAAGTTTATTAGGCGTGTTAAGCCAACGATTAGTGCGTACGCTATGTGATGATTGTAAAGAACCACATATCGCTGATGCACAAGAAGCAGAGTTGCTAGGCAAAACTGACGCAGAGCCAACCACCATTTACCGTGCCAAAGGGTGCGACCTCTGTAATCACACAGGTTACAAAGGACGTACTGGTATTCACGAATTATTACTCGTCGACGAAGAAGTCAGAGAAATGATCCATAATGGCCATGGGGAACAGGGCGTAGAAAAATACGTGCGTAAGTTTACCCCAAGCATTCGTCAGGATGGCTGCAGTAAAGTGTTGCTGGGTATCACCACCATTGAAGAAGTGATACGTGTAACACGTGAGGAAGGCTAAACAGCATGGCAGCGTTTGAATACAAAGCACTAGATGCAGCTGGTAAAACCAAAAAAGGCGTGCTTGAAGCAGATGCTGCAAAACAAGTGCGCCAACAACTTCGTGATTTAGGATTAACGCCGCTTGAGGTCAATGAAGCATCTCAAAGAGAGCGTAATCAAGCTTCATTCACCTTGTTCAAACCACGAATTTCACCTGCTGATTTAGCCCTAATTACGCGTCAAATTGCCACCTTAGTGCAATCGTCCCTGCCCATTGAGTCAGCCCTATATGCTGTTGCCGAACAGTGCGATAAGCCTCGCTTAAAAAGCATGATGATGGCTGTGCGCAGTAAAGTAGTAGAAGGTTATAGTTTAGCTGAAGGGTTAGCGGAATTTCCGCATGTTTTTGATAACCTATTCTGCGCCATGGTCGCAGCAGGTGAGAAGTCAGGCCATTTAGATGCCGTACTTGAACGCCTCGCCGATTACACTGAACAACGTCAACACATGCGTTCTGCCATGATGCAAGCATTGCTTTACCCGTTAATTTTAACGGTATTTGCAATTGGGGTGGTGTCTATTTTGCTCACCGCTGTTGTACCAAAAGTCATTGGCCAGTTCGAACACATGGGGCAAGCACTACCCGCTTCAACGCAATTTTTAATTAGCGCCAGTGATTTTTTACAAGCCTACGGACTATTTATACTCGCCTTTATTGTGATTGTAATTGTTGCGATTCAACAAGCCTTAAAAAAGCCAAAAGCTCGTTTATGGTTTGATGAAAAAATGCTGTCTATGCCAGTTATGGGTAAAGTATCAAAAGGTTTGAATACGGCGCGCTTTGCGCGCACCTTAAGCATCCTTACATCCAGTGCCGTACCGTTATTAGAAGGCATGCGAATTTCTGGTAACGTGCTAGCAAATGAGTACATTAAACAGTCGATTATGGAAGCCTCACATCGAGTACGTGAAGGCTCCGCATTAAAAACTTCTTTAGAGCAAACCAAACTTTTTCCGCCGATGATGCTACATATGATTGCCAGTGGTGAAAAAAGTGGTGAATTAGAGCAAATGTTAGCCCGTGCAGCAGACAACCAAGACAAAGAGTTTGAAACCATGGTTAACGTTGCGCTAAAAATATTTGAGCCAGTACTAGTAGCATTCATGGCTGGTATGGTGCTATTCATTGTAATGGCAATTTTACAACCCATCTTAGCGTTAAATAATCTTGTAGGTTAATGATAATGAAAATAAAAAATACAACATATTCTCCTAAAACAGTTTCTGGTTTTACCTTATTAGAAGTGATGGTGGTGTTAGTAATACTCGGTATTATTGCCAGCTTAGTAGTGCCAAATTTATTAGGTGAAACAGAAAGTGCTAAGCTTAAGAAAGCAGCAATTGACGTGCAAAATATCGAAAATGTATTAAAGATGTACAAGCTTAAAAATGGCTTTTATCCGTCAACTGAACAAGGTTTAGAAGCGTTAGTCGAAAAGTCTGAAGTTGAGCCGGTGCCACGCAATTTCCCTGCTGAAGGCTTTATTAGTCGCCTGCCAAAAGATCCTTGGAATAACGACTATCAACTACTTAGCCCTGGCGAAATGGGCGTTATTGATATCTTTTCAATGGGCGCTGACGGTCAAGCAGGTACTGATGATGATATTGGCAACTGGAACTTAGATGAAGTGCTAGGTAATTAAACACGTTCGTCGTGTTAGCCTGCTTCATTGTGGTGTAAGTTACGAAATCTATGACCAACTTCGCAGCACATTATGTGCTGCCATTCTGCTAAACAGTGAAACACTATGCGTCATCACACAAATGTTAAAGCAGTATGCAGTCATTACACACAAACAACAGCAGGCTCATTTCCCGCTGCGTTATCAAGCATGTCTAAATTATCAATGAACTCATCACTTCCCTCTAGCTCTGGTGCATTAACTTCTCGTGGCTTTACGTTGCTAGAAGTCCTACTTGTTATCCTCATTATGGGAATATTAGTATCAGCGGTCAGCTTTACTAATTTCACAACGTCAAAGCAAGAAGAGTTAGAAAAAGAAGCACTACGTTTTCAAGCATTAACCCAACTCGCCACCGAGTATGCGGTACTGAATCAATTTGAGCTTGGTTTAACTGTCGTTGATAACAGCTATCAATACCTAGTATTTGATGGCAGACGCTGGCAAGAACTAACCGAGCCCGCGCATTTTGATCTACATAAAATGCCTGAACCATTTACCGTATCACTTGAGTTGGAAGGGCTTGGCTGGGGCGAAGATAGTTTACTTGGTGGTATCAATTGGGAAGAAGAAGAGCAAGGCGGTTTATTTGGCGACGATGATGAAGAAAATGAAGACGCTAAAGATAGCGATGCTGACTCCAAAAGTAGCAATAATCAAGGCTCAGCTAATAGCGCTGTCCGAGATGAGAATAAGCCACCTCTTATCCCACAAATTTTTATTTTATCGTCGGGCGAACTAACCCCCTTTAAAGTGACCTTTGGCTATGATGAAGCAGGTGAAGAAGCTATTTACTATGAAGTATCGGCAAAATTCACCATCCCGCTTGAATTAGCAGGCCCATTAGAAAGGCCAACATCATGATAATGGCAACGAAACAAGGCGCTTTTACCATTATTCAGCGCGGTTTTACCTTATTAGAATTACTGGTTGCGTTAGCTGTTTTTGCAATTGCAGGAACCGCAGTAATGCATGCAACTAGCGGCCATCTTCAAGGCGTAACCTTAATGGAGGAGCACACACTTGCATCATGGGTTGCTGCTAATAGAATGGCTGAAGTACATATTGAAAAAAAGTGGCCGCCGCAAAACAACAAAAAAGGTAAGCTAACTATGGCGAGCCGCGAGTGGCATTGGCTGCAAAACGTGAAAAAAACTGAAGACGATAGCCTACGCCAAGTTACCGTTGTGGTGGCAGCGACCGAAAATGATCTTACCGACAACCCGATCATGAGCGTAACTTCATACTTAGGTAGGCCAAAATGAAGAACGTGAAAGGGTTTACCTTACTTGAAATGATAATGGCAACAGCCATCTTCGCCTTGCTGGGTTTAGCCTCATATTCTGTTTTAGATAGTGTGTTACAAGGTAATACGGTGTCAAAAGAGAAAATCTCTGCGTTACAAAAGGCGCAGTTTTCTTTTCAAATAATGGAAAAAGACTTTCAACAAGCCAGTATTCGCCACATTCGCATCGACGGTGAGGCCGCAGCTAAAACAGTGATGATAGGTGACGAGTTCATGTTAGAAAGTACAGCCGATGGCGTTGCGTTCACACGTGACGGCTGGCGCAACCCACTATTAATGATGCCTCGCAGTGAATTACAATCTGTCGCATACCGATTATATGAAGGTAAATTAGAGCGCCTATTTCATATTTTTGTTGATCCTGTGGCTGGCACAGAGCCGAAAATTCAACCTTTATTTGAAGACGTAGAAGCCTTTGAAGTGGAATACTTCAACCAAGGTAAATGGGCTGAAAAGTGGCAAAATGAATTTTTACCTGAAGCGGTAAAAGTGACCATTAAAACCAAAGAGTTAGGTGAAATAGTTCGTATTTTTCTGCTACCTGATCAAGTGGAGTTAGGTTAATGACACATTCTCGCCTAGCTCATAAACAATCTGGTGTTGCATTAGTATCGGTATTATTAGTGGTTGCCATTGTCATTATTATCGCAGCCGATATGAATGGTCGCCTACAATTACAAATGCAGCGACAAATCAACCTGCAAGGCCATCAGCAAGCATATTGGTATGGTATGAGTGCAGAAGCCTTTGTGAAACAAGTTATCCGTAAAACGCTAGAAGATTCAGAAGGCGAAGTTAATTTAAGCCAGCCTTGGGCAGCCAAAGACATGGCCTACCCTGTTGATAATGGCACGATTGCAGGTGAAATCACTGACCTACAAGCATGTTTAAACTTAAATGCATTAAAAGAAAAATCTGCTAACTCAAATACGAACACTCGCACCAACACAGTTAATTACGCCACTAAATCATTGCAGCGTTTGTTTGAGCTAGTCGAGCTACCTACCGATATTTATCCTGAAGACCTCGCCATGCGGGTTTATGATTGGTTAGATGACGACAGCCAACTGATTACAGGTGGCAGCGCCGAAGAAGATGACTATGCAGCATTAGAACATCCTTACCTTAGTGCCAACACCAGCATGGTCACAGAGTCCGAATTACGTTTAATTTTAGGGTTCAACCCTATCCTAATCGCCAAGCTTAAGCCTTATTTATGTGTGATCCCAAATACCGACACCCAGATCACCAATGTAAATACATTAACAGAGGAACAAGCGCCGCTATTAGCAGCTTTGTTTGAAAAAATGACTGTGGCCGAAGCGCAAAATGTATTATCAAGCCGAGGCGAGGCTGGATTTGGTAGCATCGACGATTTTTGGGATCACAGCGATGTAAAAAAACAGCCCAACTTGGATGATAAATTCAAGAAGCGCTTTGATATCAAATCCGAATTTTTTAAATTAAAAGCGATCACTACCTACGATCAGAGCCGTTTTAAATTAACGTCAATATTAACCGTCGCAGATAATAAACAGAATGCTTATCAAGTAAAAACGCTGGCACGACGTTTTGGAGATAACGAGTGAAAGAACAAGTATTTATCAGGTTAAACTCACAAGCCGATGAACCTATCCACTGGCTAGTTTGGTCTGAACAAGAGCAAGAAATTATAGCTTCAGGCGAATTAGAAAATGCCTCTGCATTAACGTCTATCAGTCATCATTGCAGCGGTAGACAAACCTATGTGCTTGTTCCTACTGCAGATGTCACTATCTGCCGCGTACGTTTACCTAGTAAATACAGCCGCAAATTGCAAACTGCACTGCCTTATATGCTTGAAGAAGATATCGCACAAGATATCGATGACGTTCACCTTGTTGTGATTAATAATGATCAAGACGATGAAGGGTATTATGCCGACGTTGCTATTGTCAGCCATCAAAACATGGAAAGCTGGCAAGAGTGGCTAGACGACGCGGATATATATACACAAATATTTGCACCAGACGCACTATGCCTGCCTGTATTTGATAACAACATGACAGTAACACGTTTAAAAAACCAGTGGCTATTCCGCCATGGCAAATATCAAGCTATGAGCATTGATGATAGTTGGGTGTCATTGTTTTTAATTCAGCAATATGCCAATCATCAGCAGGATAACGAAGAGAGTGAAACAACACTATCAGCACCAGACATCCATTGTTACGACGAAGCAGTAAAAACGCATATTGAGCATTTAGGCTTAAATATTAAAGTGGTTGATGAACCTGCAGAATTACCGCTTAAACTATGCGCTAATGCAAGTCGTGCAACGGCCTTCAATTTATTACAAGGCACATACCAACAACAAAGCAACCATTTAAAGCAGCTTAAAAAGTGGCGTATTACAGCAATAGCAGCAGGCGTCGCGTTTATTTCATTGCTGGTTTATAAAGGATTAGAAATTCATCAGCTACAGCAGCAATTAGATGCACAACAACAGCACCTCGTTACTATTTATAAAGACGCATTCCCAAAAGAGCGTGTGCGTGTCAGCCTTATTCGTAAGCAATTACGACAAAAACTCAATGCGGTCGGCTCTGATACAGGTAATCAATTAGGGTTTATTGCTCAATTAGAACAAGTATTGCCCGCCTTCACTGGCGCTGCGAATTTAACGCCAGAGTCGTTGCGATTTGACGCAACCCGACAGGAAGTGCGTTTTCAAGCCAGAGCAAACGACTTCCAAACGTTTGAACAAGTTAAGGGGGCGTTAGAAAAGCAAGGGCTTGAAGTCAATCAAGGCGCACTTAATAACGACGGTGACGCTGTGGTGGGCTCATTAATTGTGAGGAACAACAAATGATAAAAGAGCATTGGGAAAAATTAGACGACCGCGAAAAAGTGTTGGTCGGTGCGATGAGTGTGTTTGTCGTCATTGCTATTATTTATTGGGGAATTTGGCAACCTCTCGCCAATAAACAAGAAACCTTAAAGCATAATTTAACACAACAAATTGAACTGAATCAGTGGGCTCAAAATAGCATTGCTAAGATAAAAGCCGCTGGAACTACAAGCCGTAACAGCAATACTGGTTCATTAAGCCAAATTGTTAACCGCACCACCTCTGGTTATGGCTTTACCATTTCAAGAATGCAGCCACGCGAAGATAAATTGCAACTATGGATTGAAGAAGCATCGTTTGACGAATTAGTCAGCTGGTTAGCACAATTAGAAAGCCGTCATCAAGTAAAAGTAAATCAGTTTGATGTGTCTGCCGCTGATCAAGCGGGTATTGTTAAAGTTCGTCGTTTGGAGTTAATTAAAGCATAATGTCTGAAGCCGTCTCACAGCCAAGTTCAAACAATAAAGTAAGCACTAAATCTCTAATATACATTGGCGTTGTTTTTCTTTTTTTGTACTGTTTCTTTCTCATTATTAATCTGCCAGCAGCATGGGTAGTAGAGCAAGCAAAGCAACGTAATATGTTGCCACCCAACGTTAATATTTCAGCGCCGACTGGAACAATATGGCAAGGCGAGGCGCAATACATGCGTATTGCCAACATTAATCTTAATAAGGTTAAGTGGGAGCTATCAGCCACTCAATTACTATTAGGCAATATTGACGCAAACATTAAAGTAGATAATTCGCGCCAAGCGCAATCACTTTCGATGAGCGGTAATATTCATCTACCTATTGCTGCGCTATCACCAGCACAAACTAACCACGCGCCTGATTCAGGCAATCCAGCTGAAGCGTCAAAGAACATCATCACCTTGGATGATTTCAAATTGCGTGCGCCAGCAAATCAAATCGCTCATTATTTAACGCTTCCTATAGATGCTAACCTGCAAGGTCGGTTTCTGATTGATATTGCACAAGCAGAGCTCGATATTACTGCATCCAATGCGTTACGTTGTGAATTGATGCAAGGCGATATTGTTTGGCAAAACGCCAATGCAAATGTCTATGGGCAATTTATTAACCTTAATGCAATGGATGCTAGTTTAAGTTGTGCTGAGCGCAATGTAACGATGGCTTTTAACCCGAATAACAAACTGGGATTAGATGCCGTTGTGAAGTTGGTAGATAATAATCAAATCACGATAAACGGTGTGATGAAACCTGACGCTTCGCTACCAAAGTCAGTACATGATGCCATGCAATACTTAGGTAAACCTAACCAACAAGGCCAATATACGGTTGAGTGGTAGCATAAGTTTAGGTATATAATGACTAGGTATATAATAACTAGATGTATTTGCTTAAATAGCAACAGATCATACTAGTCTTTATATTAAGCATTTTTATTACTTCTACTACAAAGGCAATACATCTCACGTGAGTACTGCGACGTCCGTATCAGAAAAGAAAAATTACCATCATGGTAATTTACGCCAAGCCTTAATGAATACGGCATTGCAGCATATTAAAGCCGGTGGTGCTGAAAAACTCAGTTTACGTGCAGTTGCGCGGGATTTGTCAGTGTCTCAATCTGCCATTTACCGACACTTTTCTGATAAAAATTCGCTACTTACGGCCATCGTTAGCCAAGGCTTTGACATGCTTCGAGCCGCAATGCAACAAGCAGTGCACACACACCCTGACGATCCTGTACTGGCATTACGTTCGACTGGTCGAGCTTATATTGTATTCGCTTGTTCGCACCCTGAAACCTATCGCCTAATGTTTGGTATTCGTAATCATGAGCTTGAAACCGAAGAACTTGAAGCGTGTGCGTCTGATGGTTATTGCATTTTAACGGGCATTATTGAAGATGGTTTAACCAAGGGTATATTTAAAGATATTCCGTCTGAACAACTCGCCTTATCAGCATGGTCCATTGTGCATGGTTTTGCTTCGCTGGCAATCGATGGCCAAATAGCGCGACATGCTGAAAAGCACGGTGACACAACCACAGGGTTAATTACTGAAAAAAATATCGCTACCACAATTACCAGTACTGACGACAAGCCGGTAGATACTAACGAGGCGCTCATAAAAGGCTTATGTGACGCTTTATTATTTGGGTTGCTTAGACACGCGCCCTAACATATAACTCTCAGCCTTAGCGCTATACAGGTTGATAGGCCTCATATCTCTCTTCGTTTTTCGCGATCTCACTTTGCCAGAATAGCTCCCGATCAAAGCAAAGATTACAGACTGTATGACAAAAAGTGAAAAGAATTTAACCATACCTCAGCCTAAGTCACCTGCTTTCTCACCGTTAGCCATTGATACAATACTGGCACCACAAACAGCGTGAGTAACGTTGATACTAGCAACCCAGAAATAATTGCCCATCCCATTGGCGACCACATTGTTGACCCTTCTAAAGTGAGCGGCAATAGCCCACCAATCGTAGTCATTGTGGTTAGCAGTATTGGTGATAGGCGACTGGTTGATGCTGACAAAATGGCTTCCATTTTATCTTTACCTGATGCCAATAACTGGTTTGCCATATCAACTAGAATGATCGAGTTGTTTACTACGATCCCAATTAAAGACGTTAAACCAATAAATGCGGTGAATGAAAAGGTATAACCCGCTAAAAATAAGCCTAAAAAGGCACCACTAATGGCAAAGGGGATAGCCGCAAAAATAATCAGCGGTTGTGAGAACGACTTAAACTGCAACACAAGCACCGCGAAAATGCCCATTAAAGCAACCATAAAGGCTTGCGACATGCCACTGAAGCTTTTTTTACGGTTTTCTTGCTCGCCGCCAATCAAATAACTTACCCCTTCAGGAAAGTCATATTGATCTAGCTTCTCTATCGCTTGATTGGTCAACGCTTCAATTTGATAGCCTGCTTCAACGTCAGAGGTAACGGCCGCCATACGCTCTAAATTATGATGCCTAAAACGCGGAATAGCAGTTATCATCTCAATATCAGCAACTTGCGTAATAGGCAAAATGTCACCTTGTCGATTGGTTACCACTAATTGCTGAAGATCAGTGAGCGAAGGTTCTTGCTTAGATTGCCCTTTTACCACAATAGCAAACTCCTCCCCCCTTTGGTCACGATAAATACCTGCACGCTCACCTACCAAGCTCGCCCTAATTGCTTGGTCAATATGATGGATAGGCACGCCAAGTAACGCCGCTTTTTCACGATTTATTGTAACCTGTAAGTCGATTTTATTTTTACTGATCGGATTATCGATGCTCACCGTGCCCTCGATATCTTCCAGCATGCGTTCAACATCAATCGCGACATCACGTAATTTATCCAACTCATCACCAATAATACGGATCTCGATTGGCGCTTCCGCAGGCGGCCCTTGCATAAACTCTTTTACAGTAATATTTACGCCCGGCCACTTACTAAACTCTTTGCGCAACTGTTGTACCAGCGGTGTAACATTTTCGGCCTTGTGATCATTAAGCAACACATAAAGTTGCCCGAAATTAGCCACCTGACGGCGTGGAAATTCGTTATAGTAAATCCGTGGATTACCCTTGCCTACGTTTACTGCCACGTTATCAACCAGCTTATGATTTGATAAAACTTGCTCAACTTTGTTTGCCATTTGATACGTTTGTTCAAATGCAGTGCCTTCGGGTAACTCTATATTTACCAATAATGCGGCTTTTTCGGCTTTAGGAAATAAACTAACGCCAATAAAAGGAAACAAACTAATACTGCCGAAGAATACTAACATTGCCGCCAATAATATTTTCTTCGGGTTATGTAACGAGTAGGCTAATGCTTTGCGATAGCGCGTGCCTAACTTCTCATCAATAAATGCCAATCCTCTGGTTTTTTTCGTGCTTTTTGTTTTTAGCAACCAAGCCGCCATCAGTGGTGAAAAGGCGATGGCAACTAATAAACTTGCAAACAGTGTTAAGATCACCGTAACTGGCATGGAGCGAATAAATACGCCCGAGCCGGTGTTTAATAATAAGATGGGAAAGAAGGCTAAAATGGTGGTAAAAGTCCCACTTGCTACAGCCATCGCAACTTGAGATGCCCCTTTTTCGGCAGCTTGAAATGGGTTTTCACCTCGTCGAATATAACGACCAACATTATCCGTCACCACAATCGCGTTATCCACCAGTAAACCTAACGCGATAACTAAGCCGACTATCGACATTTGTTGCAGCCCATAGCCCGCAATATCAACCCAGCCCATGCCAATAAATACCGACATCGGAATGGCAGTCACAATCACAATCGAAGCACGAAATCCCAGTACCACAAATGTAAAAATGCCAACCAGCACCAGCCCTTGTAATAAGTTTGAGAAAAATCCATTAATTCGCTCTTCAACACTAATACTTTGATCATGTACTAAAGACAATTCGATAGTATTAGGTAAACGCTCAGCAAATAGGTCGGTTTCTTTTTTTACGGTTTCAATCACATCAAAAATGTTGCTGCCTTTACGCTGTACCACACTAATAAACAATGCGGGCTGCTTGTTATACACGCCTAAGTAACTTGGCACACCATCAGCAATTCTTACTTCTGCAACATCTTCCACATAAAGTACATATGATGATGAATGCGCAACCACTGTGCGTTTTAACTGTTCAACACTTTCAAAGTCGCCTGATGTTTTAACAGTAAAGCGGCGTGTGGCGGCATTAACATGGCCTGCTGGAATATTAGCGCTGGCGCTTTTTATGGCGTCGCTTAGCTGTGTAATCGACACGCCTAGCTCTTTCATTTTTACAATGTCAGCGTTTACTTGTAATTGCTGCTCTGGCACACCGACCACATCAACACGCTTTACGCCTGTGACTTGCTGAATTTTTTTATCTAATTTATCGGCAAAATACCTTAGTTCACTGTATGGTTCAGTGCTCGACGTTAGCGCATATTGCATGATATTCACGTCAGATGGCGACACTTTCTCAATATTTAAACTAAAAATATCACTGGGCAATTCACTACGTATTCGCGCCACTGCCCCGACGACATCGTCATATTTATCATCAGGATCAGTTTCAATTAAAAACTCAATACGCACTACCGCTAAGCCATCTTCTACTTCAGACTTGATCACTTTAATATCTTCTAGCTCGTTAATTGCCTCTTCTAAGGGATCGAGTACCATTTTTTCCATGTCGCTTGCATCCGTTCCCGGGTACACCACCGACACCATCGAGTAAGGGTAATCAAATTGCGGATCTTCACTACGTGGCATCGTTGCCAATGAAATGGCACCTAGCGCGACTAACAGTAATAAGCCAATAATGCTAAATTGATAATTATGCAGGGCAGCTCTTGCTAAATTCATGATTAACGCTTTCCCTTATTGTACATTAACAGACATATTAGGACGCAAGTATGCCGCCCCTTGCACAACCACTTGCTCACCATTCTCAACGCCGTCACTTAGCGCAACATATTGCTCATTAATAAAGGCAATGCTAACTGCTCGCGATACCGCTCGTTGATTTTCAATCACGAATATAGTGCCCTGCTCACGCTGTGCTTTTACTAATGCTTCGATGGGGATGAGTGCAACCTGCTGCGTCGAATTTACCGAAATCTTTGCGTGGCCGACAAAACCTGCAAACAAGCGCTTTGCCGTTGCCTCTAGTTGTAATTCCACTTCAAACAGTCCATTACCACGTGCTGCTGCGGCTATTTCTGTAACTGTTGCATTGAAGGTGTTAGCGGGATAAGCATCAAAGTTGATAGTGGCTGCGTCTCCCTGATTGAGCTTAATGATGTCTTTGTCGGTTAAACCTATTCGTAATACCCAGCCTTGTTTTTTATTACTCATTTCGAATACAGCTTGATTAGGGGCAACCAATTCACTTTCTTCCACCATGCGCTTAAGAATAACCCCGTCATCTTGGGCTTTTATTTGCGAGTGCTTGAGGTTGAATTCTGAGATTTGTAAATTTGACTTAGCAACATCTACTTGTGTTTGCGCACTTTGATATTGTTCTTGAGTGATCACTTTGTCGTTATACAACGTTTCAAAGCGTTTAAGATTTCGATTAGCGTTTTCATATACCGAACGCGCCTGTTCTACCTGCGCTTTAATCTCGGCTTGATCTAGCTTTGCTAACACTTGCCCACGTTTTACGGTGTCCCCTTCATCCACTAACACACGCGATGCAACGCCGCCAATTTTAAATGATAATGACGTTTGCTTTTTATTGGCTAATGTTCCCACACTTGCAATGGTTTGCTGGTAAGTTTGAAACTGCACTTCAGCAACGGTAACTGCTTTAGCAACGTCTTGCTGAGCATACACAGCTAAACTACACAAGCTAAATAAGCTAATCGTGAGTAATAGAATTAAGCTGGAAAAGAGTTGATGAAAGCGCATTATTTAAGCCTCAGAATGAGTAAGTTTCAAATGTATTCAGTGTTCACATTTATGGTAATGCCTATTCCCTCAACCGTCAACAACCACCTTTCACTGTATTAACCAGCTATTGAGTCTAAAAGTTTTTCCTCAATGTACGCTGTGCTTGTTATCAAAAAAGGCTATAGACACCTATCCCTATACTTTTATTCTTCCTGTTGAATATTACAAAACGAGGTCGCTGCTACCCGCCTCCTCATCAGAATTGAGATTATTTATAGCAAAAAAGTGTTTTTTTGTGACTTAACGCTAAATATAATGCGAAATATAACCCTTAAGACTTTAATTGCCCCCTCATCAGTGGCTATAATCTTGAATAATTAAATAAAATAGATCGTAACTCTTCGACAAGTAGGACTAACTCTATGAAAAAACTATCTGTTGCATTGGCACTGGTAATTTCAGCATCATCTGTTTTCGCAGTAGCCGCGGAAGACAAATCGAAAGATGACGCCATCAAAAAACGCATTCAACCGGTAGGACAAGTTTACGTCGAAGGTGAAACTGCAGCCGCTGCACCAGCAGCACCAACTGGCCCACGTTCTGGTGGCGATGTATTCCAAGCTAGCTGCTTTGCTTGTCATGGCACAGGCGCGATGGGCGCACCTAAAAAAGGTGATAGCGACGCTTGGGCACCACGCCTAGAAAAAGGCATGGATGTGCTAGTTGATCATGCGATTAATGGCTTTAATGCCATGCCACCAAAAGGCACGTGTATGTCTTGTTCTGATGACGAAATTAAAGCTGCTATCGACTTTATGCTAGAAGGCGCATAACTTTTATTACCACGTCAAAAATGACTTAAAAAAGACGGATCATAAGATTCGTCTTTTTAAAACACCTCATTAATGCTTGTCACAAGCTTAAAACATCTCCATTTATTTTAAAAAAAGAGCAATTACAACAAGATGCCATTTTGTTTGTGTGGTTATTCCTTTTCGATATAGACAAGCTTTTGCAACCTGATAGACTGGCTCATACTCAATGTGTTATTCAATATTAGAAGGGATCACCTCATCCATGCCCAGCAGTGTAAATGGCATTAATATTGGTAGTGAACATCCAGAGCATAGCGTCTCTTCTCAAGCTTCATACCAGCAACTAATGCATAAAAATAAGCGATTACAGCAATTGCTTACTAAATATAAACATTTACGCACTGTTCAACATGGTTTATTACAGCTTTCTGAACTGGCTAGCACTGTTACAGAAATGACACTGTTCTATCCCGCCATTCATAAAGTGGTGTCTTCACTTTTTAAAGCAGAAAACTTTTATATTGTGCTGCACAGTGAAGAAGAGCAACAGTTAGAGCTTCAATACTTCACCGACTTAGTTGACCATAACACCATCCCCTTTATCGAGCCCAGTAGCTTTTATACTGGCTTAACCGGATTGGTTTACCATTCTGGTGAACCCTTATTAGTAGATAAAGCACAGCAACAACAGTTAATTGATGAAAACAAAGTAGCGCCCATTGGCTCTTTATCGCAAAGTTGGATGGGTGTGCCAATTTGCCGTAACAACCAGGTTATTGGTGTTATGGCCGTACAATCTTATGACTCGTCAGTCTGTTATGGGGCCGTTGAAGTTGATATTTTAGCATTCATAGCAACACATCTTGTCACGGCAATTAACCGAGTGAAAAGCCGAGAGCTGCTAGAGTATGACGTGAAGCAGCGCACCATTGAACTCAGCCAAACTAATCACGCGCTAGAGCTAGAAGTTAATGAACGACAGCGAGCTGAAAAGCTGCAAGAAGCCCTATTCAAAATATCCGAATTAACCGCTGCTACACAAAGTATGGATGAGTTTTATAGCCAAACACATCATATTTTGGCTGAACTTGTGTATGCAGAAAATTACTTTATTGCGTTACTCTCACCTGATAAACAACAGCTTAGCTTTCCTTATTTTGTTGACTGTTATCAACAACACGCTAAGCCACGTAAATTAGGATGTGGCTTTACCGAGCAAGTTATCAATTCAAGAGAAGCGATACTGATTGACCGAGAAAATGCATTAGCCCTTGCAAAATCGGCTGAATATCAACGCCGTGTGGGCGACAAAACACCTGATCGCATTACTACCAGCTGGCTAGGTGCACCCCTAATAATTGATGGCGAGGTAATCGGTATTATAGCGGTTCAAGCTTATAACAATCGGTATCAATACCAGCAAAAAGACGTTGATCTCGTCAAATTTGTGTCTACCCACCTTGCCGTTACTATTCATCGTAAATTGGCGTCCGAGAAACTAAAAGCAAGCCACGAACAGTTAGAGCATAAAGTGTTAGAACGCACGCAAGAGCTCCGTCAGTCTAATTTATTTCTGCGCTTACAAATTGAAGAACGTAGAAAAATTGAAGAAAAGCTGTATTACGACGCACACCACGATGCATTAACTGGCTTACCTAATCGCACCTTATTTACTGAACGTTTAAAGCAAGCTTTATTACAGCGTAAACGCCATCATGAACATAACTTTGCCGTATTGTTTATTGACTTAGATCGCTTTAAAAAAATAAACGATACGTTAGGGCATCATGCTGGTGATCAATTCTTAATTGATGTGAGCGAGCGTATCACCGAATGTATCCGTGATAACGACACGCTAGCAAGACTCGGTGGCGACGAATTTGTCATTTTACTGAATTTAATGACATCGAAGGATGATGCCGAAGATATCGCTCAACGTATTATTAGCAAAATAGCTAAGCCATTTACCTTCGAAAATCAGCAAGTATATAGTGGTGCAAGCATTGGTATTGCCGCATGTACTGATGCGTACAACGACAGTGATGAAATTATGCGAGATGCTGATGCGGCCATGTATCAAGCAAAACATATTGGACGCGGACGTTATGTGGTATTCGACGACAGCATGCGCCAACAATTGTTGGAAGAACTTACCCTAGAAGAAGCATTACACCATGCTGTAGAACAACAAAAGTTTGAGTTCCAATTTGAACCTATCGTTAACTTGGAAACGGCTCAAACTATTGGTTTTCAGGGTAATACATATTGGCAACATCCACAGCTAGGTAAAACCCCGTTGGCTGATATTATTGATATGGCTGAATCTATTGGTGTGATGGAAGATATTGATCAACTGATCGTCGATGCTACTTGTCAGCACATGAAATCAGGTCAATTACAGGATGCCGCACTTGTTTGTCTTACCCTAACGCCTAGCTGTTTAACCCAACCGAAAATGATAGCAGCCATTATAGCGCGCATTCAACAGCACAACTTAGCGGTACAACGCTTATGTTTTCAGTTTGAGGAAACAGCACTATTAAAATTGGGTGACGCGGCTCAGCATGGTTTAAAAATGCTAAAACGGGCAGAGATTAAAACTGCGTTAACCGGCTACGGTAGCGGTACCATGTCATTAACCTGCATTAGCCAATACCCATTTGATTTTGTTAAGCTAAGTGGAAACTTTGTGAAGAGTTTATATACCAACCAAAAGCATCAAACGTTACTAAAAACGGTTATCGCATTAAGCCAAGGGTTAGGTTTTAATTTAATCGCACAAGGCATTACATCGCAAAAATTACTGTTATTAGTACAAGAGCAAGGCTGTGTGTTTGGGCAAGGCCACTATCTAGGCAACCACCTTACCCCATCCATGAGCGATGAACGCAATGCATGCGACAGCCATACATCACTCGCTACGGTTCAACATAGCGCGTAAATTAGAAATATGTGATTTGGCTTTTTCTTGGCGCTGCGATTTCGTTTCTATTTTTTTACCCAACTCCCAAATTAAATCATCTTGTGGTAATTCGTGTAAAAATCGACTGGGTTCAGGACGAATTGTTTCACCATATTGACGACGTTCTTTTGCCAATGTGAAAAACAGCTCTTTTTGTGCGCGTGTAATGCCTACGTATGCCAAGCGGCGCTCTTCATCGACATTTTCTTCGTCAATACTGGTTTGGTGTGGCAATAAGCCCTCTTCCATACCCACCATAAAGACATACGGAAACTCTAACCCTTTAGAAGCATGTAAGGTCATTAACTGTACCTGATCCGCCTCTTCTTCCTCTTCATTGCGTTCCATCATGTCACGCAAGGTAAGCTTGGTAACCGTTTCGGCAAGTGACAGCGGCTCATTTAAGTCATCGCCTTCTAGCATATTGCCAATCCAGCGGTACAGTTCGCTAACATTTTTCATGCGCATTTCTGCGGCTTTAGCACTGGCGCTAGTTTCGTATAACCAATTTTCATAATTAATTTGCTTAACCAAGCCACGAACTGCATCAATGGTGTCGCCACGCTTAGCTTGATCAGCCGTTTCCACTAGCCAACGGGAAAAAGCCTGCACTGCAGTTAATGAACGCCCTGATAAGCGCTCTGCTAATTCAGGTTCAAAACAAGCAGCAAACAAACTAATGTGCTTTTCATTTGCTAATGTGCCTATTTTCTCTAAGGTGGCTGCACCTATTTCGCGACGAGGCACATTACAAATACGTAAAAAAGCATTGTCATCATCGGCATTTACCAATAACCGTAAATAACCCATGATGTCTTTAATTTCTGCGCGCGAGAAAAATGATGTGCCACCCGAAATTTTGTAAGGAATACGGTTAACCATTAATGCTTTTTCAAAGACGCGCGATTGATGGTTACCACGATACAAAATGGCATACTCGCCATACTGTGTTTTATTAATAAAACGGTGGCTAATTAATTCAGCAACAACGCGTTCAGCTTCATGCTCTTCATCTTTAGTACCAATGATTCGTAGCGGTAAGCCATATTCCAGCTCACTGAACAGGGCTTTTTCGTATACGTGAGGGTTATTGGCGATAAGTATATTAGCTGACTTGAGTATACGACCATAAGAACGGTAGTTTTGCTCTAGTTTAATTAATTTAAGGGCAGGAAAATCTTTGCCTAATAACACTAAGTTTTGTGGTTTTGCACCACGCCAAGAGTAAATAGACTGGTCATCATCGCCTACTACGGTAAAGTGTGCCCGCTCACCAACTAACAGTTTCACAAATTCATACTGGCTAGTGTTGGTATCTTGATACTCGTCCACCAATAAATATTGAATACGGTGCTGCCAGCGCGCTCTTACTTCTTCCGAGTCGCGTAACAATAAAGTAGGAATAAGGATCAAATCATCAAAATCGAGGGCATTATATGCACGTAAATGTCGCTGATATTTCTCGTAACATGCAGCAAACTGACGCGATTGTGCAGAATCTGCCTGCGCTATGGCTTGCTCAGGCGATAGTAAATCATTTTTCCAGTTACCAATATGGCTTTGCAACATTGACAGTAAGTCTTTGTCACTTTTAAGCTCAGTTTCCGTTAATTCATCTAACAGTTTTTTTGTATCTTGATCATCATATAAAGTAAATCCAGGTTTAAAGCCCAGCGTTTTAATTTCTTTTTTGATGATCTCTAAGCCTAACGTGTGAAAGGTAGAAACAATCAACCCTCTTGCTTCTTTACGCCCAAGGGTTTGACTAACCCGCTCGCGCATTTCCCGCGCTGCTTTATTTGTAAAGGTTACCGCAGCAATATTTCGGGCAGGCATGCCACAATTTTGCACTAAGTGCGCAATTTTATTGGTGATCACGCGCGTTTTACCAGATCCTGCACCTGCTAACACCAAGCAAGGTCCTGTAACGTAATGAACGGCGTCGTGCTGGCCGGGATTTAACTTCATTTAAATTGCACTCTGTAATATTGGCGGAAATTGCAGCATTTAACGGGAGGGGGATTTTATACCAATTTAAGCGTAAGCAATACGTATCAAAATAAATTTTATTCTTCTACACTAGTCTTTATAATCAATCTTATTGATAGATAAACATATTATTTAACGGGCCAATCGTCATGATCAATCCTAAAAAGTTAGAAGAAATCGCTAAGCAAATCTCAAACTCCATGCCTGAAGGCGTAAAACAATTAGCCGAAGGAATGGAAAGCAAAACTAAGCAAGTTATTCAGCATAAATTGTCTCAGCTTGATTTTGTATCCCGTGAAGAGTTTGATATTCAGACTCAGGTTTTACAACGCACCCGAGAAAAACTCGCAGCACTTGAGCTTAAAATTGCAGAATTAGAACAAGCGCTTCAAGCTAAAACTGCACAACAAGCAACGGCTTCTAGCGACAATCAGCCCGACTCAGAATAACAAACCCAAGGAACGTTCATGTCATTCATTCGCTCAATTAGTCAATATCTGCTCTTAGTTACTATATTAGCCACAGCCTTATCTGTAAGCCTACAAGCCAGCGCTGCAGATACCGTATATATATTTCGCCATGCAGAAAAAGCAGATGATGGCACTAGCAATCCACCGTTAAATCGTAATGGCAAACTGCGTGCAAAATGGTTAACGGAATACATTTTAGCGAACACTGACGGCAAAATTACTCACGTTTACAGCACCGACTATTTCCGAACTAAACAAACCGTTCAAGCCATTGCGGATAAATCTAAACTGTTGATTACCGAATACAACCCAAGCGACTTAAAAGCGCTAGCCGATAAAATTCGTAAGCAAGACGGCACTATTATTATTGCAGGCCACAGCAATACGGTACTAGAAACCATTCGCGAATTAGGCGGAAAAGCAGAACTGGCAATTGAACATGACGAATTCGACCGCCTATATAAACTGACCTTTACAGGCCATAAAGAAAGCAGAAAAGCAAAAACTGAACGTATTCAAACCCCTAAAAAATTTCCGCTAAATGAATAGTTAGCTGAGCGGCATGAGTCACAATCCTCACTACCATAAAATTTGGCTAGTGGTAAAAGCCATTCCCAAAGGAAAAGTAGCTAGTTATGGTCAGGTAGCAGATTTAGCGGGCTTACCTGGCCGCGCTCGCTTAGTAGGAAAAGCGTTAGGAGCGTATACTGATGAAGCTCATCAGCTGCCTTGGCACAGAGTATTACGCGCTTCAGGCCAAATCGCCTTTCCTGCGGGCAGTGATACTGCAGAAGAACAAAAAGGACGATTACAAAGTGAAAATGTTGTCGTTAATGGCTACCGTGTAAAGCTTAAAGAATTTCAATGGCAGCCCGATTTATACGAGCTGCTATTTACGCTAGATTCGGCAGAGCGAGAGCATTAAACCACGCATCATTTATGCGTGGTTTCCCCCAGCGCTAAACACGCTTTTATCAGTTCTTTTTTAGAAAAATCAAAACTAGATACAATACTTAACATGTCTTCTCGGCCTAATAAACGCCGCTGAATTTCTTTGTTGGATAAGCCCTGCTGTGCCAATTCGATAACTGAATCAACAAGCTCAAGAATGAAGTCGCGCTTTTTTTGAATATCACGTTTGCCTTGTTTCATGATGCCGCGATGCGGGCAAAAAGCAGTGTCAAAGTCTAACTCTAGTACTTTATTTAGGCTGGCAAGTTGATGGGCTAAATCTTCCTCTTTATGTAAGTAACGTACCTGTGAGGCAATGTATAAATCGCCCGTAAATAACCACCCGTTTTGGTTGTCATAAAATACGCTCATATCATCGGTGTGACCAGGAGTGAGCATAACATCTAACTCTACGCCTGCGTCTGATTTAAACTTATCTGGAATTAACTTAGCCTCAACTTTATTACCTTTACCCCAGATCATCTTTCTTAATTTAGGCACTGGAAATCCGTTGCTTACCAATTGCTGGCATAATTGATTAGTGTGAATTGGCAAGCCTAATTGATGGTGTAGTGCACTGGCGTTGCCACTATGATCTTCATGGTGGTGGGTTAATAATACCTGCTTCGTATTTGATGCTGTGGCAAACTCTTTTACGAACGGCCATTGATTGCTTGGACCACAATCTATCATTACGTCTTTATAGGTATATACAATAAACGTGGTGTTAATGCCTAAATTAAATCGACCAACCCGAATGCCTTGTACTGGTCCAAAGTTTACTGCTTCAATGAGTGCCATAAATGTTTTAAATGCCTAAATTAAATACTGTGTTCAAGCCTGATACCAATTTTAAATGGTACGACCAGTTACAAAGGCAAGCTTAGCAGTTTTAATGCGTTTCTCAAGTAGTACCTGCGCGGGAAAGGTTATGATGACTTGAATATGCAGTGGCGCTTAAGCAACCACTCGATTACGGCCGCTCGATTTTGCAAAGTACAAATTAGTATCGCTGCGTTTCATCCATGTTAACCAGCTTTCATTTGACTGTAATTGTGCAACACCAATACTTACGGTTGGGGTATGTTGGGGAATAATATTCAGCGATTCAAACTGACTTCTCATGTCTTCTGCCACAAGTAACGCATTCTTAAGGTCGGTGTTGTACAAGTAAACTAAAAACTCTTCTCCGCCCAACCGGAACACTTTATCTACGCTGCGGCAGCGGCTTTTTATTAATCCTGCAAACTGCTTTAATACTTGATCGCCCACATCATGACCAAATGTATCGTTAATCTTTTTAAAGTAATCTAAATCTAATGTCATTATCGTCATAGGAATTGCTGAACGCTGATGTTGCGCAATGGCTTGCTCTAAATTGGTTTGTAGTAGTGCTCGGTTTAATACGCCCGTTAACGGATCCGTGACCGCTTTTTTACGCAATTCATATTGTTGCGCGGCTATGACGTTCATAAAAATAGCTGAAAAAATGCTAACCATACTTAGCGTAACAATGACCCTAATCGCAATCGTTTGCTCAAGCATCACCCAAGAAAAAGGCACGGCAATTACCAACAAAAGTGCATTGGCAATCCAAGCCCAGCGACTTTGCAATAAGAAATAAAATGCAATAACGGCTGGGTAACACCAAAACACGCCAATGATGCCTTGGTAATATAACGCAAAGACTAAAAAAATTAATATAAGTGGTACTAGCCCGTAAAGAATGGAGCCTGGGTAGTAAGTACGCCGCTTAGCAATACTCCAAGCGTTAATCGCAAAAATAACGAGAATAACTGTACCGGCTATTCCTAAAAATATCCGTCCTTGAATCATGTTATTAATGGTAAAAGGCGTTAATAGCAAAATGGACACGGTCGCTAGCGCTACAAATAATTTATGTAGTGACTTTGGTATATCTGCCTGCCTTTCTGTGTATAGATCCATTAGCAGCTCTTAACTCATTCAACAATAAGATTATATGCCCTAATAAGGCGTGTTGATGTACTACATAGAAAAATAATATATAAAAGCATAGTGCGCATTTGTTTAATGCAATGGCTGTTTAGTTGCTATTAAACAGCGATACTCACTAATACAAGGTATTACACACAGGTAAAAGATGCTGATTAATCAGCATCTTTTTTAACACGCGAAACTGTACTGGCTAAAAACCGTTAGTGCCAGTTACACACTGCTATTGCTCTGACTCCACAGCTTCTTCGGCTACACGTTCAAATAACCCATTGGTTTTATTTATAAACTGTGGCGTAGAGGTGGTTCCTGTAATATTCCATTCAGGAGGCAGCAAGGTGCTGTCATAGTGAGGGATCACTTCAAAGTCGTCTCGTGGACTTTTTATCATAATAAATAGCCCCATAAATACGCATACAATCCCACCCACTAACAATGAGCGGCGTTGATGGCTATGATGAAACGCTAAATAAAAATTTAGCCACAGTAAGCTGAACGCTAAAAATGCGTACCAAAAGTACGTCATTGGACCTAATACGCTAGGCGCGTTTAAGTTAAAACTCACCATATCTAATACAAAAGATGACAATAAAACGAGTAAGAATAAGACGTAACTTACCGTAAGCTGCGCAGATAATTTCACTTCATTTTTAAACAATCGAGTAAGTAGCGCGAAGAATAGTGGCCACAACGAAATAACAAAAAAGGAAGTAATTACACCAACAATCAGCTTATTCATGTCAACTTTATCGGGCGTTTCATAGTAACCAAATAAAATGAATACTCCGACAAACAATAAGCCACTCAGCACTGCCCAACCAGCATGATTTAATGGATATAAAATATCGTCTAAGCCACTAATTTTGAGGGTTTCAGAAACTGGATGATGATCAAACAATATGCGGATACTAATTTTGCCAATCGTAAAAATATATCCTGATTCCACCTCAGTATTGCCCAGTAGGCGCTGTCTTTTCTGATCGAAAATACCATTTGACGACTTTAAATCATGCATCCACCAGCGGCCTTCTCCATCTCGAATTAGCTTAGCATGATGAGGATCTACGTGCGGCTCGGTAAGGACAATATCATTATCGTAAGCACGGCCAATCGTAATTTCTGCGGCATCAATTCGCTCACGGTGCAGTACTTTGCGCGAGCGGCTGATGGTTTCAATTGTTAGCGCCATACTGCAGCCTCCATGAACTTCTTGGTAAATGCTTGTGCTAGTGATTGCTCAACACCTGACAAGGTAAAATGACTAATTAATCCCTGTTGTTCTTTATCAATAGAAGCTGCGATATATACGATATCAAATAACCCAGCGTAATCTTTATAGGCTCTGGCACAAAAAACCGACTTTATTTGCGTGTCTTTATTTGCTTGTACCAAATCATGTGTACATTGAAAGTTGGTCACATCATCCTTACTCGCCTTATTAGCGGGTGCAGCATAGGCAATGCGTTTTTCGTAAAAATTGTAAAAACGAAAACTACTGAACTTTTCCGCATTTAACCATTCATACTCCATCTCAAACATACCTGTTTCTAACGTATCAGAAATGAAAATACGCTCAGATAGGGCACAGTTTGAAAAGGTGCTTTCAACTTGTTTATCTTTTTTATCACTATTTGAATTTGCCCAACACTTAACAAACGGTGCCACTTCGCCTGCTACAGTCGCAGGACCCAATGACACTTGCTGCCATTGGCCATTAATGATTTCGTCCAACATGCGCTTTTGGTTAGAAATCAGCTGAGAGCGAATAACTGTTTTTAATGCTGCGACTTCGCTGACCGGCTCTAGCTCAGTTTGCGCAATAAGCCGACTTAATTGAACAACAGGTACTAAAAACCCAATTTGATTACCCGCCGTTGCCACATTTATGCCAATGACTTCTCCCTGCTGATTAACCGCAGGGCCGCCCGACATGCCCGGATTAATTGAGCCCGTAAAGTGTATACGCTGATAAAAGCTATTTTTCTTTAACCCATTATACGTGCCAGGCACCACAATCATGCCAAGATCATGTGGGTTACCCAACGCAAAAACTTCGTGCCCCTGCCTTGGCGCCTGTTGAGAAAGTACAAAGGGTTTTGCTGTTAATTCACTACTTTGCACAATGGCTAAATCATTAATCACGTCAACATTTAAAATGCTTAACTCGCCGCGGTCGCCGCTTTTAGTTTGATACTCTAAACGATATTTTTCAGGAGATTGCACATAACCCGACACAACATGATAGTTAGTAGCTATATCGCCTTTGTCAGAGATAATAAAGCCAGTACCAATAGAAGACTTTCCACCCGATTGTTTTTCAATTAGGCGAATTTGCACTAGTGACTGTGCATAATCATCAAATAGCTGATTAGCTTCTTTTGCCGTGCTACTAGGCACAAACCATAACTGCATCAGTAATAAACTTAGCACTAATGCAGCAGGTAGAATAATGGCATTACTCTTTGCTGAATTCACGATGGTAAAATCTCCTTATAACTCTATTATTCAACTATTTAGCGGTTTTGATACCTGAGCGCTTTCCAGATTTATCTGTTTGGGTAAAAATCTCACCAAAGAAATCGCCTTCCACCCACGTTGGTCTTTGTTTAGCATTCGCCACTTCCAGTCCAATCATCATATTTACTTTTGCAAAATCCGCAGCGGCTTCATAGCTAATTGGCAAGTCTAGTTGATCAGAAGGTTTGTGGTAATGTGTCTTTAAAAAATCGCCCCATACTTTACCGCCTTCAATTGACGGGTCTTTTGATTTCATACCTGTCATTAAAAAGACGGAAGGAATGCCTTTTTTAACAAAGTTATAATGGTCACTACGGGTAAACAACGCTTGTTCTGGCATAGGATCAGGGCTAAGAGCTAAGCCGAGTTTATTGGCAGCACGCTCTACACTTGGCCCCATGGTTGAATGGTTAGCTCCAAATGCAATCACATCAGCAAACGGGAATAAAATTAAAGGCATATCAAGGTTTACATTCGCAACCATTGCATCAATAGGTACTGTTGGATTATTGGCGTAATAACTAGAGCCTAATAACCCTTTTTCTTCACCAGTGACCACCACAAATAAAATAGAGCGCTTAGGCTTTTGTTCAAGTTGGCTAAGTAAACGCGCTGTTTCTAATAAAATAGCCACACCTGACGCATTATCAAGTGCACCGTTGTTGATGCGATCAGGTGTTGTTATGTCTTTCGCTAAGCCGATGTGATCAGAATGGGCGCTAAATACAACATACTCATTTTTTAATATTGGATCGCTGCCTTCAAGTACAGCAGCCACATTTGGGCTGGTGATGTCTTTGTGGTAAGAACGGCGCTTTAATGTAATTTTTGTATTTAACGGAAAGCCTTTAATTGCCTTATCTTGATGTTCCGCTTCGAACACTTCTGTAAGTGGCTTTTCAGCCTGACTGAATAAATGTTTTGCAGCTTCTGTATTGATATAAGCGCTACCTTTTAGCTGCTCAAAAGTGCCATGCGGTTTATTGTCGTTTAACCAAGTGACGCTTGGTGTACCTAAATACAGTAAACGACTTGCATACGAGCGTACTTTTTCACGCTTAGGTGTGTGAATACTAATAAACCCGACTGCACCACGTGCCACCGCATGCTTCTTCTTTTCATAACCCGACTGTAAATGCGCACCTTCTTCACTTGGTAGTGCTTTTGGCCTTCCAGCAAGCGCGACCACTATTTTGCCATCCACATCTAGTCCGTCGTAATCATTAATGCCAAAGCGCTCGCTTACCATTCCGTAGCCCACAAATACCGCTTCAGCCGAGACTGCTAGGTTGTCGGCAACACCACTGCCCGCCGCCAAAAACTGTTTAGGGTAATTCACTCTTACATCACCACCTGCTTGATGTACTATGAGCTCAGCCCCTTTCGGTGTTAAATACGCTTTACGTAATGGCACATTTTGGAAGTAAGTATCATTGTCTCCTGCAGGCGTTAACCCTAATTGCTGAAATTCGCTAGCAACATAGTTTGACGCAATATTATGCCCTACACTGCCAACGTCCCGCCCTTCAAGATCGTCACTGGCCAAAAATGATAAATGTGCTTTTATATTGTTTGCATTAACGTCAGGTAAGTTTTGCGTTTGCGGGGTATGCTTATGATTAGATTCGTTGCAACCTGCTAAAAAAATAATGCCAGTTATCAAAATACATAAGATTTTGATGGCGTGGTAAATGGGCTTATTTAACATATTATTATACCTAGGATTAATCTACTGCAAGAAGATGGTTTTATCATAGCAAAGTTGTACGGGTATTATCGTAAATCGACCGCCTTTTTATTATCGCACCGCAAATATTAATAAAAATGGCTCATAATGTACCCGTTTTCACAAAAAACGATAATAAAACAAGTTGTTGGCACAGGTTTAGTTAACCAATTCCATTAGATAAGGCTATAATAGCAATACCTATAAGCATTATGGGCACACAGCACAATGCCAACGACTTTCCTTCTTAATTTAAGGTGCGCCGTTCAATGAACTTTTTCCAGATTCGATCTACTTACCTATGTTGGTTAATTATTTTTACCGCCTTAGCGTTAAACATGAGCACCGCCTATGCTGATGACTTTCGCATTAGCGGCTTTGCACGCCTAATCGCGGGGAAAACGTTAGACCAGCAAGTAACCTATGAAGGATTCGACGATAGCTGGTCTTTTAACGACCAAAGTTTGATTGCCATTCAACCTGAATATCAAATTAACGACAACCTTAGCGTAACTACCCAGTTCTTGTATACCGAAAACCCTGAGGTAGGATCAGAGGTTGAGTGGGCTTATTTCACTTATCAAGCATCACCAAATTGGCAATTAAGGGCAGGTAAATTACGAACCCCTTTTCTTTCGTTAAGCGACGTAATTCATGTTGGTTACACTTACCATTGGGTTCAAGTGCCTAATGAAGTAAACGCCGAGTTTTTATTTAGCAGCTTTGAGGGTTTTGATGCGATTTATAGCGTCAATAATGAAAAATACGCGTTAGATTTACAGGGCTATTATGGCAAACATGATGATAAACTGCGCACCGACAACCGTTTCGATATTGATACTGATGTGTCTAACTTTTGGGGGCTAGTGGCTACCTTTCGGTTAGAACATTACACATTTCGCACTTCATACCATCAACTTCAGGTGAAACTTACAGGCACGCCTGCGGATCAATTACGCGACATCATGGGAGAGCTCGGCTTTAGTAAAACCCAAGAAGCACTCAATATCGACGATATTATGAATCTCTACCAAGCTAGCGTGAATTACGAACGACTTTCGCATTTTATGAAGTTAGAAACCATTTATTTCAATTCTGACGAACCATTAACCCATAGTTTATTTAGTGCTTATTTAAGTGCAGGCTACCGCTGGGACACGTTAACGATACACGCAACGGCCGCAATGCGCCGCGACTACTTAGTCGATTTCATTAATGATGAAATACCCAATGATACCCCGGCCAACATTGCACTAAGAGAATTAGTAGAAGTCGCACTAGACGATCCACCGTATTATGATGTTCGCTCGCTTGCATTAGGTTTTCGTTGGGATCTGGTCGAGAATTGGGCATTCAAAGGAGAAGTAAAGAAGCTCTTTAGCCCGTCTGATAGACTTGGTGCATATAACACCACCCCTGTTAATTTTGGCAACGAGTTTGATGGCAACAGCACCGTGCTAACATTTGCTTTGGAATGGGTGTTTTAGCGATGCATAACGTATTACTTAGTATCCGATTTATTTTGAATGCACTTATATTAACTGCACTCATCAGCCCGTGTACTTCTATTGCTAACGATAATGAAAGAATTGTGGTTATCTCTCATCAAGACACCAACTTTCAAGTACTCACACAGCAGCAAGTTAAACGCATTTTCTTAGGGAATAATAAAGGGGCAGCTTCCAAAGATAACTTAAAACCAATTAACTTGCCTTATGAACACCCTGTACGCATTTTGTTTAGTAATAAAGCAATAGGTCTCACTGAAGCGCGAATTAAGGCGTTTTGGGCACAAATGAAGTTTGCTGGAAAAGGTAATCCACCAATTGAGTTTGATAATATTGAAGCGGTTATCGAAAAAGTGGCACAATCACCTGGATATATTGGTTATGTGCCGTTAAAAGATGTAGCAGAAAATGCCCAAATAAAAATTCTCTACATGCTTTAAATAACGCAATAAATATCAAGTACGACATGCAGTGGTAACACTGGTATATAGTTCAAATGCAGTATTACCACACTGGTGTGTTGATTTGTCAAACGGTGCTTGGTTGATTATTAGAATAAACCTACAGCCCCTAATCGTACTCAACATACAATATTAGTACTGCACTGGTATCATTTGCGATATCGGTGAGATATAAATACGTAATCCCCGTACGCAACCCTAAAATTGAAACTTGTGGCCCTGCATCAGTGCTTAATATTGCCACTTCCTCATTCGCTACTTTCCAAATAAATTCGGGGGGATTGTTACCCGGACTATCTTCAATATTTATATGCAGTAATGGGGTGTCTAATGTTAACGTGTACTCCGACAAAGCAGCGGCTACATAAGAGCCAGAGATCATATGCATTAGTTTAGTGGCTGTTGGGTTGTTAGTATCAGTCACAGTCAACGAAGCATGATTAACATCCCTATTGTTACCAATATTCAAAGTGGCTTCAGCATGGCCTTGTCCAGCATGCATTGAAGATAAAGACATCTCGCCTGTATGCTGCTCTATTTGCCATTGATGATTAGCCGATTGATTTGCCCATCGGGTTAACGCCTTTAGTTGATAGGCTTTGTTGCGCACCATAGGTGATGGCACTCGCATAGCTAATGTGGGTTGCACTGCACTAAAGCCGTCCGCACTAAACGAATGCACCAACTGTTCTACGCATGCAACCGTATCTACTAAGTGTGTATTACACCCTTGATTATCATCAACTGATATTTGCACTTGGTGCGTACCACTGCGCTGTGAGGAGGCATAATATAGATAATACAGTGAACGATTTAACTGCATTAATTGATCTGCTACCGCCTCTGCACTTTTTGTCAGATTTGTTAATTCATCAACATGATAATATTGATGCTGGCCTAAATGACTTAACTCGGTATGTGCCGTTTCGTTCAGATCCAATATGTACAAGCTAGCAGCAGGCTTGTCATTCTGTATCTCCTGCAACGCATTTAACTCTTGCGCGTTAATACTGCTAACAGACTTAGTCACCAGAACATACTGGTTTAGCTCAACGGTATCTAATGTAAAAAAGTTGCTGCTTTCGCTTAATAAAGAAACTAAAGGAGTATGCAGCGACAGCGGTTGCTGTGTTTGTACAATGCCATCTATTGCCGTTAATAATGCATCCCTACTTTGTGTAAAAGGCAATACCAAGGTGTGTGTGTCAGATATCACCTGTATTGACAGATAGTGCCCTTGAGGCAAGCGCTGCTCGGTTTCAACCGCTGATACCTGCGTTGTTTGTGCATACCTGTTAATCAATGCCTTAATCGCATTCTTGGCACCAATAAACTCTGCCTCACTCATATTATTGCTGATATCTAGCAACAACGTTGTTTTATAAATTTGGGTCGCCACGTAATCAAAGTTATTTAAGTACAATTTGTTTGCTGCGATATCTTGACCGTTTTCAGTCACCATAAAGCTGTCTAAGGGTAGTGAAGTAATAGGTAGGTTGGTTTTATTATCAATCACTTGAAATATTGAGCTAACAACGGAAGGCTGCTCAACTTGCTGCTGAAAATAATGCAGGCGAACATTATGTTGATAAATGGATTGGCAGGTAATGACAATATCTTTTATGTCTGCGCCTTTAATTTGCCCCTTACCATTTTCCACACTACATATTTCACCTTCTGGCTGGGTTTGAACGATCACTTCATAGCGCGTTCCATCATCTAGTTGTGAAAACACCAGTGTATTTGCAACATCAACGGCCACTATTTCTGTTATTTCACCAATTTTTACAGCAAGTGTTAACGAATTAGATAAATCAACAACACGCGCTAATAAACTATATGTTTGTGTAGGAGTATTGGGTGAACTAGTTGACGGCGGTGGTGCAGGTGAAACAGTCGGCGTTTGCGGTGAAGAAGCGTCTGAACCGCCTCCTCCGCCACATCCTGTTAATACAAAAAATAAAACAAAAACAATAACATCGGTAACACTAAGTCTATTGTACAACATCCTACTGCCTCATCCTTCTGATTTAACATCAGTATCTGTACCTCTTAAATGAAGCCTAGTAAATCAAAGTAAAATGTCAAACTTAACGCAGTAAAATATAATCCTTTTTTCGTAGTGAAATTAAAAAGCCAATCATTATCAATAAGCTGCCAACAGTAAAACGTAACCAGTCAATGTTATGCTGCCAAAACAGCAAATTGACTAATAAACCAGCAGGAATTAATACATTATTCATCACCGCTAGTTGTCCTGTATTCACTTGTTTAGCTCCGCTGTTCCAAAGAAAATACCCCAAACCAGACGCACCAATACCTAACCAGATTACTATGCCCCATTGTAGCGACGAACTCGGTAAACGTTGCCAATTTGCGAATAACATAACAGAACAGGCGCTAATAATTGTGGCGCCGACAAAAAACCAGCCAAAGATATTATGTTGTGCTACGTGCTTAGGGATAACCAATCTTTTATAAAAAACCTGACCACACGCAAAGCATGCATTCGCTGCTTGAACCAATAAAAAGCCGACGATAAATCCATCATTCAAGGGTTGAAAGCGGATCACCCCTGCTCCAGCAACAGCAAATACAACAGGTAACAACCACTTTGTTGAGAGGCGTCCCTGCGACAATAGCTCATCTAGCATAGCCACATAAACGGGTGTAAAGATGGTAAATAACAGTACTTCTGGTACTGATAGAAACAAAAAACTGTGATAAAAGAAAAGGTACATCAACCCTAATTGAATAGCACCAATCGCACTCAGTTTTAGTCGTAAAATGTTTGATACTTGTTTAACTTTCATAAAAGGTATAAATACTATGAGTGCCAGTATCATGCGTGAAAACACAGCCAAGTAGCCATCAACTTGTCCCGCCAAGAACTCGCCGATGAGCGAAAAGCTAAAGGCCCACAATAAGGTTGTTATCCAAAGTTTGTTCATTTACTTCTTAGACTAAATCAATTCAATAATTTGCTTAGTTTAAACTTGATTGTTCATAAAAAGGAGCGCAAAGTAATCATTGCGACTTCATTCAATCCTAAAAGGAGCAACACTATGCCAATAAAACAAGATTATGTTGATGAAATGAATGTATTAATGCAGTTTAGTTTAGACAGCACACAAGCAGGCATTAAAGTGCACCACGATGCTGAACCCCATGTAGTAAACGCCACTAAACGCCTTTTTGAAAAAGGATTAGTCACCCAAGAAGATGGTGGCTATTTAACATCTTTAGGTCATGAAGTGGCCGAACACACACAAAACGCCATGATGGTATTAACCCGTAAATAACGCAGTCACTTGCTAATCACCCCGCTCTGTAGCTGCGCTTAATTATGCACAGCTACATGGTTTCTTCATGTTAATTGAAAGCGACTATGCTAAAATTGCTGCGTTTTTTCATTCTTTTCTATATCAAAAGTCCCAACGTTGTAAGGTGCCTATACTATGTCAGATCTTCAATCTACCGGAAAAAGACTGAATAAGTTTATTAGCGAGTCTGGTTTTTGCTCTCGCAGAGAAGCTGACAAACTCATTGATGCAGGCAGAGTAACCATCAATGGTACTATTCCAGAATTAGGCACTAAGGTGATGCCTGATGATCAAGTTGAAGTAGATGGCAAAGCTATAAATCAAAAACAAAAACTTATCTATATCGCTTTAAATAAGCCGGTTGGCGTAACCTGCACAACCGAGCGCCATGTGCGCGGCAACATTGTTGACTTTATTGGTCATAAACAACGTATTTTTCCCATCGGTCGACTCGATAAACCGTCACAAGGACTAATTTTTCTTACCAGTGATGGCGATATCGTGAACAAAATTTTAAGGGCAGGCAATGCCCATGAAAAAGAATATATTGTTACCGTAAATAAGCCGATTACGTCTGAGTTTGTTCGTCGTATGAGTAGCGGCGTGCCAATATTGGATACCGTTACACAACCTTGCAAAGTTGAAAAAATAGATAAATTCACGTTTAAAATTATTCTTACCCAAGGCTTAAATCGCCAAATTAGAAGAATGACGGAATATCTAGGGTTTGACGTTAAAACGCTTACCCGCACCCGCATTATGAACATTTCACTTAAAGGCCTAGCAGATGGCCAATGGCGCTATTTAACCGAACAAGAAATGGCCACACTTAACCAAGCAGTGGAAAAATCAAGTAAAACTGAAGAAGCTTCCCATTTAGCAGTACCTCAAACCATGAGTAAATCAAGCAACCCACGTCGCCCCGCCAAAAATAAATCGCATGCTCATCAACAGCGTGAAAATACCCAATCACACGCCAATAAAAAGCGTGAACATGCCGAGCAAAAAAACACTAGAAGTACTTATAAAAAATCACCTTCAAATAAGCAAGCACCTGCTAATGGCAACAATAGCAGTAAGCCAAAAAGAAGCACGAAAGGCACTTTGTCATTAGGGAAGCAAAAATAATCATTGTGCGGGGCTAAAACAACGCAATATCTAGTTTATCAGCTAGCATCTCTAGCGCATGTAACCCAGCTACAGAGTTGCCATAACTATTTAATTCAGGCGACCACACTGCTACTGTAAAGCGTCCCGGACATACCGCCACTATCGCGCCAGAAACACCCGATTTACCCGGCATGCCTACTCGGTAGGCAAAATCACCCGCCGCATCATACAAACCACTGGTAAACAGTAATGAGTTCATTTGTTGTGTTTGCTTACTGGTAAGCATTTGCGTACTGGCTTCCTGAGAGAAACCTTGTTGTGCTAAAAAGCTAAACGTGGTGGCAAGCTCGCGACAGTTTAATTCAATCGCACAAAAACTAAAGTATGCCTGCAATACTTGGTCGACATCATTTTCAAAATTACCAAACGACTTCATCAAATGCGCCATTGCTGCGTTTCGATGGCGATGTTCGTATTCAGACCGCGCAACTTGACGATCAAGCATAATATTAGCGTTACCGCTTAACGCCCGTACATTTTCTAATACTGCGTGGATGGGTGCTGATAAACGACTCACCAATGCATCCGCTACCACTAACGCCCCTGTATTGACAAAAGGGTTGCGAGGAATACCTTGCTCGAACTCTAACTGAGTTAACGAATTAAATGCCGTACCAGATGGCTCTTTACCAACACGTTTCCATAAATCATCGCCATACCTCTGTAATGCTAACGTAAGGGATAACACCTTTGACACTGATTGAATGGTAAAACGCTGGTAATCGTCTCCTGCAGAAATCGTTTCTCCGTCTACCGTATGAATAGCAATACCTAATTGATTTGGATTCATTTTAGCTAGTGCGGGAATGTAATCAGCCACTTTTCCTTCGCCGATTCTACTTTTTGACTCGTCTAATATTTCATTTAATACTGCTTGATAACTCAAGTTGTCCCCTTCTCGTTTAAAACCAATGCGTTCACAAACCACCAAAACAAGTAGTATAGCAAAGCTGTTAAACCTTTTGTTTTTGTTAAAGCTCGTACTACACTAACGTAAAACTGTAACTTTTTATATCACCTGAATTTTTTACTGAATAAACGAATAAAGTGAATAGGTGGGCTGAGCATTAATCCACCAGCTATTTATGCTAGCACAGCGCACCATTAGGTATGGGGGTTTGCAAGTCCCTTTTTTAAATACATAAATATGCACAGCTTATGAATAACAATTTTTAACAAAAAATAAACCTTATCATCTTCAACCAATATATACATATTTTGTTACATTTATAAATTTAAAAAAAATGATTAAAAAACATAGCAATGATAGTATCCGCCGCGAATTTTTAATGTGCTAGCGCAAACTAGCTATGTAATCAAAAAGTAAAAAGGATGTTTTTATGAAAAAGACTCATGCTCTATTAGTTATCGCTGCCCTTTCCGCTTCAGCAGCACAAGCAGAACAATATCGCTCATTCTCAACAGCTAGTTATCATGATAGTGACTACAACGAAACTTTCGGACTTAGCTCTCAGTACTTCTTTGGTGACAAAAAAACGTTGGGTCCATTAGACCAGTTTGGTTATATCAATGATGTATCAACTGTTTATGGTAACTATAACCATTCTAGCGATGATGGTTTTATCGATTATAATTCAAATACCTATAATGTTGGTGGTGAGTATTTCACAAACCAATTTATTCTTGGCCTTGACGTTAAGCATGCTAACACCAACGGTAATACTGGCGAGTTAGTAACAGCTACATTAGGTTATGAAATTAATGATGACTGGCAAGTTAGACTTCAGTATCTTGACGGTGAAAATGGTTTCGATGAAGTATTACTAAGCACTAACTATAACCACCAAATCAACCAAACTGACTATATTGGCTTTACATTAGTTGTTGATGACGAGTTTGATAATGCAAACTTATCAACTAAGTATTTCAGCGATCTTGGTCAAGATAAATATCTACAACTAACTGCAAGCGTTGATCACAGCGACGACTTTTCTGATTCATGGGCTGTTGGTGGCAAATACTACTTCAACAAAATGACTGGTGTTTCTTTAAATGCTGCTAAAGACGACCATTATAGCGCAGGTGTATCTCACTTCTTCACTAAAAACATTGGTGTTAGCTTCGAGTACACAACTGTTGGTCGCGTGAGTGATGACATGTTCGGGATCACAGCAACTGCACAGTTCTAATTTAAACGCTATCGCTATTAAAAAGTGACATTTAAGGCATGTACAACATGCCTTTTCGTACCGTGTTTATGTAAGACAAAAGAAATCACATTTTTATATGTGGTTTCTTTTTTTATTTTTGAATCTTAAATCTCTTTAACGTGCGCATTTAACTGAGTGATATACACCGTGGTTTTACCTTCAAAACCAGAATCAAATCCTGCAGTTAGCCACAAAACGCCTTCCGCGTCAGACATAACATCGAGCTTATCTTCCATCACCAATGTTTTTAACTCATACGCTCTGTCGTCAGAACAGTCTAAACTATTAGCAATATTACCGACCACATAACCTTCTGTGCCAGAGGTGGACTGCTGACCTAAATCAACATTTAATCGATAATTACCTGACTCAATGATATTTTCTGGTTTATGCTGAGTTGCCGCCAATTTTACATAAACAGACTCACCGGGCGCGCCGCCTATACCAGCACAATTTTGTGGCACGTTCGTTAAGATTTCAACTTCCATGCTAACCTCATGCAATGTCATACTATTAAGCTGATCAACTTTTATTGATAACGCCATTAATAAGTCATCTGAACGATTATGTCCGCTTAGTAACCACCCTTTTTGGTCACTGAATGGCTCTGGTAAAGCTTCGTGGCTAGATGCCAACTCAAAGTCTGCGGTATCTTCCGTAGGTAAATCTGAAAAAATGACTGTGGCCTCTTTGTCGGCATGATCAGACACTGAAAAATCGATCGCTAACTGCTTATCTATTTTAACTGGAGTCGGCTCTGGCTGAGTGGGTGGTTGCGGAGATGAGGAATCTGAGCCACCGCATGCGGCTAATGATAAAGCTAATACTGTGGTAGCGCCTATTTGACTTAATTGGCGACGCGATAATGGCATGTTAAACATCCTTCCTGTGAAATCTATTTTTACTGACTCTATACTCGGTCAGTTTTCTCACTCCATTGTGTTGTTTTTTTCAACAAGACTCAACCATAAATGTTATTTTCTGGTTATGACTGAATGAATATTTGATGTACTGTGGCACCTAGTATGATAATCCGCTAATTTAGACAGCCAGATTCAAGTAAAGCGGAAAACAGCGCTCGTATAGGACAACCCTTAAATGCAACTTCATGGAAAAGCCACACCCATACTTTATTGGATGACTGCAATAAGCTATTTAATCATGTTACCCATGGGTGATTATTCTTGGCATTTTTTACATAAAGCCACGCCCATTCTGTTACTCTTTTTTGTGCTGTTATCCAATACCCTTCACACACGTTCATCAGCCATTTTATTCGCCACAGCAGCACTGTTATTTTCAGCTTGTGGCGATGTGTTACTTGCTTTAACCATACCGAATAACTTTGTATTTGGCTTAGGTGCCTTTTTACTGGCTCATATATGCTATTGCGTTGTATTTTGGCAATGGCGAGTACAGCCCGCAAGTGTGTATGCTTTTGTTTTACGCACCTTTACTGATCCCAAAACAAAGTGGATAGCGTTAGCATTTAGCACGTTTACGTTGTTAATGGCAGGTTGGATTGTGCCTAAAGCAGGAGAGTTAGCGGTTCCAGTTACGGTATATATGTGTGCGATTCTATTAATGGCATTAACCGCAACAAATACGTCAACATACCATACAGAGCAACCCTATGTAGCTCAGCCAAAAATGAATTTAATTTTGCTAGGTGCAATGTTGTTTGTGATATCGGACGCGATTATTGCGATTAATATGTTTATTCTTCCTGTGCCCTATCAAGCATATTTGATTATGACAACCTACTATCTGGCGCAGTATTTGTTGTTTAAAGGTATCATGCAGCGCATTAAAACTGATATGTCACCCCTGCCATAAATTCGAGACCTCTAGCAGGATATTGGTGCACAACATTGTTATTGCTATCAATCCCCAATGGGATATATGAAGAAGTGCTATAACGCTCATCCAAGGCATTGTTGATTGTTATGTGTAAATTAGTGCGCGGATTAATGCGATAATTTACTTTGCTATTAACCAGCAATAAATCATCGTTACTTTCTAGCAGTGCAACCTCATTACGCCAGGTGCCATGCAGTGACCATGACCAGTTATTTTTTTGATATTGTAGTTGATAAGAAAAGTACTCACTTGGCGTAATATGTTCTGATTTTGGGATCCCCATGGCATCGCCTAATTCAGTATGATTTTTAAATATTCTGGTAATGCCTGTAATAAACCGCCACTGCTCATTAATATGCCAGCGCGCTTCTATTTCCATCCCTTGGCTAAAGTTTTTTGCAACGTTACCTAAGCTAATTTCGCCTGTGTCTCTTACCTCAAACCCGATGAGATTTTGATGCACATTGTCAAATACTGTCGCTGAAAAAGCGAAAGCGTCGTTAAACCAATAGTATGCCACCTCAGTACTTTTTACTTCACTTGCTTTAAGCGCTTGATTACCAATAGACAAACCACTTTCTGCATCGTACAAATCGCCTAACGAAGGAGCCCGGTATCCCTCGCCATACTTAAATTTAACGCCTTGTTGGCTATTAATTTGATAAATAGCCGAAAAACTTGGAGTAAACGCATCATCCACGTCATTAAAGTCGTCGTATCTTACACCCAATGTGAAAAACCAACGCGGTAAGGGGTGCCATTGAACCTGAGCATAGCTACCACGAATATGCCGTTGGTTATCAAGTACAATACGTTGTTCGGCTTGATTAAAGGTTTGTACTTTCCCTAAAAAGCCAAACATATCAAATACGTCATAATTGCTGCGAATAAAGCCGTTTGGCACCTCACTATTAGATGCCTGAATCCCAAAGTGCCATAACAAATCTGATGCGCTTTGGTATTCCGCATCAATGCTTAAGTTGTAGCTGCGGTATGCAATATCTTCCCCAAATAAAAAGCTATCTGCAGTAAACATTCCTATACCTTGTGGCACTAAAGCCGTTTGAGAACGACGCTCGCCACGATGATACGCGCCTGAAAGACTGACTTGCCAAGGATTGCTGGCCGAGGTCAGCAGGTACTTTGCATCTAACATCCAGTGGTTCAATTCAACAAATGTGACGCTATCACTCACGCGGCGGAATAAATAATAATTTTCTCTGGTTGAGTCTAACCAATTAAAACGTAATGCCCCCTGCTCATGTTCCGCATAAAGCTGGAGCTGCCTTACTTCACGTGGATCGGTGGTGGTGGTTTGCCGCTCGAATGGATCGTAAATATCGCTAAATGTGTCTCCTTCATCTTTATACCAGCTGCTATTTAAGCCCACTAACCAATCACTTATTGGCTCTACCACTTGCACAGACATACCTTTACTTTGGTTACTTCCCGCTTCAAGGCCAACTTGGCTGGCTTTTGAGGTGGTGATGTTAATCACACCAGCGTATGCATTCGAACCATATTGCGACGAACCCGGTCCACGGATGATTTCTACACGCTTAGCAGTGCGAATATCTAAATGCCGCATAAAGTAACTAATGCCGCCGGTATAGTCATCGTTTAAGCGTTGGCCATTTAGTTTAAATAACAATGCGCTAGCATATTTTTGTGCCATGCCACGAGTGTCTATGTGCGACTGATTTCCTTCAACGGCATTCATCATATTGTAAAAGCCGGGCACATAATTAAGTAGTTCAAATAAATTACGCACCCCTAAGCTATGAATCCGCGCTTGAGTAAACACCGTCACCGACGACGGTGTTTGCCACAGGGGTAATTCATTTCTAGAGGCTACCGTCACTTTTAAATTGAGTAACTGAGGAAGTGATAAAGCAAACAATTCATCAATCGGGTACACATAATGATCTGCCTTGGATTGCAGCTGCACCTTATTAACTGCATTATCACTGGCAAATATCGGTAGTGTTAGCCCACACAACATTAAACAAACACATTGTTTTCTTACCAACATATTACTCATCATGAGCAACCACGGCATACAATAAACAATCAGATAAGGCGATATCGGCACGTGTTGTTATCATAAATACATGTAACGCTTGGGCTGGGTAAAGTTGATTGTCGCGTAGGGTAAACAACGCAGCAAAACAATCATCACCGTCGGCATTGGTGGCCTTGAATATATCTTTTCCTCGCTTGCCAACCCAGCCTAGCCGCTGATGGGGTTCAAGTAAGCCAAAGTTATAACTGTCAATATCACGAGGAAGCGTTAAGTCTGCATTCGGACAAGGCGAGTCTGCATAGGCCAGCTTGGTATCAGCAACAAGTTCCAGTCTGATAGGATCTTCAAGCCAAATTGGCGCGTCACATTCTTGGTTTAATTCATCTAACTCGGTTTGAAAAAAGTGATGAAGACCACTAAACGCAATTTCATGAGATAGCGTGTTGTTTGCCCCACCGCATTCTATTGTCACAATAGGACAACCAAAGTCGCGTTCAAACATGGCGCCAACCTGAATAGAGGAATAAATAATATAAGGACTAAACAATTGGCCTAGCGTCGCATGTTGTTCATCTTTTTTATGCGTGACGCTAAACGCGGGATTGTCGCCAGACGTATTATGCATATCTAAAATCACCTCTGGCTGTATGCTTTCAATATAGGCCACAATGCGGTTAGCTAGCTCGGTTTGAGGATCAGTTCCAGAAAGCGTTAAAAAGCAACGGTTTAAGTCTTTATGCTCAGGCAACATACGGTAATGAAATAAAGGAGGTGTGGTTGCGGCGGTTAACGATGCCAATAAAATATAACAATCGACTATGGGCTTAACCTTGCACTCAATTAAGCGCTGCAGGGCATAAGCACCTGACGGCTCATTGCCATGCAACAAGGTAGTGATCATTCTTGGAGGCCTTGCGGGATCACGCCCTTTAAAGTAAACAACCGAAGGACGTTGCTCAAACTGCGATAAAAATGTTGCTATATCACCTTGTGTATTGACTGTATGACTTTCAAAAATAGGAAACGAGCCTGCGTCGCTTATTGTCGGATCAGATAACGCCATGCGATTAACCTATAATCGTGAAAAGTAACATCATTGTTAACCCACCTGCATTAAGGATAAATTAATCTCATATTCAGTATAGCTACTTTCTGATATTGTCCCATTGAGCAAGAGGAATATTTAATGGCTGCATCATTTTATAGTCATGCAGCATGTCATATAACGCCTCGGTGCGATTACGCTTTACTTCATATTTAGCCAACACCAAACGCTGCCAACGGGCACCATTTAGTTGCTTTTCAACTCTTTCAATAAAGATGCTTAAATAACGCTTACTCTCTTCTTTTGCCACACCTAGGCGCGTTAACCCGGCTTCCGCATCTTCAATCAGAGTATATAAAAGTGTTGTTGCATTGGCTTCACATAAGCCAAACTGAGTGAGGTGAGGCCATACTAACTCAGCATCAATGCTGTACTGAGCTGCACGGTAAAAATTATATTCTGCATATTTAAATGGCAGACGCGAGATCCAGTGCTCTATTTTATCGGCTAACCCGAACACCAACCCCGTTAGCATAGCCGCATTAGCCATCGTATCGACCATAGTTGGTCCTGCGGGCAGGCTTCTAATTTCTATTCGTAAATGACCATTATCATGGTGATCATAAATACCGCGGTTCCAGCTCCACACCGAACCCTGATGAAATTTGAGTTCATTAAGTTGGGGCACTCGCCCCGCAGCATAGGCCGCACACGCATCCTCGTCACTAAACTGAGCCATCATTGGCTCATACAGCCCCACATTTGCTTCAAATAACTCTATAATGCCTGTTCTATTCCAGCCACTGCCATACGTCACTCTGGGCGGCTCATGCCACGGCTTAATTTTTATTCGTGTATCAATACATTGTTTAAATAACGCAATTCGTGTTTCGTCCCATAATAAATGCCCTAACAAGCTTGGCGAGTTTGCACTAAATGCAAGTACGAGTGGCGTTACTAACATCACCGCATTGAACACATGAGTAAATTGTTGAGGTGTCACTTTAAGATGCAATTGAAACGAGGCACCAGCGCCTACTAATGCAATAGAGTTCGTGTCTAAACTAAGCGGGTTTTCACCGTCAATTTGAATGTGAAACTTTTCGCCGCGTCGTTTTAGTAACTGTTGGGCGAATACCTCGTAGCGTTGGCGGTTTGATATCGCATCAACGGTTAAATGTTGAGGTTTTAGGGTAGGCAAAATGCCAATTGCTAATAATTCAGCGTTTGAATGCGAGGCAAGTGCTGCCACTTTCTGGTTTAGCGCTAGCGCTTCTTTCTCTAGTGTAGAAAAAGGAAATCCCCTGCTCTTAACAGGAGTTAAATTAAACTCTAAGTCATATTGATTCAGTTCAATAGCAAGGCGAGGATCTTGCGCTTTATCGAGCAGAGTTTGATTTAAATACTGTGGTTCACCACGCGCATTAATAATATTCGTTTCTAGCTCAGCACCAATTGTCGGTTCACTTAAACCAAAAAGTGGATCGTCAAGTAAAGCCTGCAAAACGGCTAACTGTGTATGTAATATCGTATTAAATGTTTTTATATCGCTTAAGGCGACACTGCCCGATCCTTGCGCTGCCATAATGCTGCCGTAACACGGTAAGTTAATGAACACTCATTACTATTACCGCTCCTTGTCACTATACCTAATGCTAGCATCGTCGACTATTTTCGTTTACGCAATATTTTCTGATAAAAGGCAAATTCTATACTGTGCATAAGACTTGCCAGTTCACACAACAGGGACAACCCATACCAGTCGGCTTTTAATGCAGCGCTTGATACAAAGACAGAGCACTGATCCGTTGGTTAATAATAGCGACAAGCTGCTGATACTGTTCTGATTTTGTATCCCCAAACTGATCTTTAAAATGTGCGTTATCCAACCCTTCAGGCAATTGTTTGATTGATGGGAAAAAGTGACTTTCAGCTAATTCAAAACGCAAAATTGCCTGCACTTGTTGGGCTTTTTCTTCGTTTTGGGTCACTGATTGCGCAAACGCAATACCTGCCATATCAGCCGCCAAATCGGCGAAGCTAAAACCTGAGCCACCTGTATTACTATCAAGTAACTCTTTTAATTCACCAATCGCTAAGCTCAGCCCTTGTTCAGAAAGCCGTTCTATTACTGCTGAATATAAAAAGTGTAAGGCGAGGTCCTGCCTGCCCGCTAATGTTGTGGTTACCCTAGTGCGAATATAATTAATCGGCGCTAAGTTAATGTCGCCAATTAAACGTGCAAATCGAGGGTTACCAAAGCTGGCTGCTAACGCCCATAATGCGGCTTCATTTTCATGCTTCGCATTCCCTGTTTTCGCGCGCGTAGCAGCAAGATCAAAGGTGTAATTAATAAACGGCGCTAACGACACATTACCGCGTAGTTGGTGCTCGTCAACAAATCCCTTTATTTTTTGAATGTAGAAACTGACATCTTCGACATCAACAGACAAGCCGTCTAAGCCTGATAATGTGCGCATCGTATCGTAAAACAGCGCTGAGCTAACTAGCTCGCCATTTTTCTGATTAATCAATCCTTTTGGCTTCACCATGCTACTTGCAATGTAATGCTTATTAATCACCGCATTTTTATAGGCACGCGCCGTGAGTAAATAAAGTGGCTTATCTAATGTTTTCTGTGCAATATACTTAGCTAACCACTCCGTCATACTGATGGGTAACGGTAAATCACCAATAACAAATTGCGTTAGTTTTACATCCGACCCACGCTGCTCAAATTCTGCTAATACGTTAACATAATATCCGTCAAACCAAGGTGATAACGCTAACGAGCCAGCCGCTAATAGGGTATTTCCGCTAATATTAATTTTAGACTTAGCCTGCTTAACGGTATGGGATGCAACCGCACTTAACGCATCTAATTGACGTTGAGAGAAACGAAACGATAATTGCGGATGTTGCGACCGTAACTTGGCGCGGGTTAAGTTTGCCATTAATTTAACCTGTGCCACAGATTGAGCATCGGCCACAGGCACTTGAGTAACAATCGGCTGACGCTCAACGATTAGCACAAGCAACAATGCAATACCTAGTACTACGGCAAGTAATACACTAAGTAAAATGTGAACAACTGATTTTAAAGACATAAACCGTTTTAATACTCTTGTTAAACTCTTTTAGATACCGCAAGTCATCTGTGCGCTAAGTTGCACTGCTACCTGTCAGCCCTAGTATAAGCGTTACTATTTTGATTATCATGCTTTATTCACATTGATTTACACTGTTTTCATAGACACAATAACCTCATCACTGGTTCAAACAACAAGCGGAAAAAGCATGGAATTATCTTGGCAAAAGTTACTCAATGGTAAGCGTAGAAAAGACAAGTTCAGTGGTGCAAACCCTTACTCCATTGCCGCCGGAAGGGTAGAGTTAGAGCGTGATTATGACCGCATTTTATTTGCCACGCCAACTCGTAGAATGGCTGATAAAACTCAAGTATTTCCATTAGAACGGAATGACAGTGTCCGAAACCGATTAACGCACTCTCATGAAGTGTCTAATTTAGCACGCAGTATTGGTAACCGCTTAGTCTTTGAGTTTCGCGAGCAAGTGTTTAAAGGGGTGAGCGACGACTTACAAATTGAACGCTGTGTACCCTCTCTGTTAGCAGCAATCGGGTTAGCCCATGATCTTGGTAATCCTCCTTTTGGTCACCAAGGCGAGGTTGCAATGCAAGAGTGGTTTCAGCGCAATAATGCCAGCCACTTTAATAATCAATTGGGACAAGACTTTCTAAAGTTTGACGGCAACGCCCAAACCTTTCGTTTAGTAACCAAATTACAGGTGCTAAACGATAATTATGGATTGAACCTCACCTACGCCACCTTGGCGTCGATGCTCAAATACCCCGTTGCCCCCCAAACAGTTAGCAGCAGTGAGCACTGGAAAAAACACGGCTTTTTTAATTCTGAATTAACCATTGTTGAAGATATTTGGCAGGAAACAGGCTTGTCGGAACATTACCGCCACCCGTTTACTTACATTATGGAAGCGTGTGACGATATCGCGTACTCCGTGTTAGATGCAGAAGATATTGTTAAAAAGGGGCTTGCGTCGTTTTCTGATATTGTGGACTTTCTTGAGCATCAAAATGGTGACGACGCAATGACCTGCTCGGTGTTGCAGCTTGCTAAACAAAAAAATATGGAATTTAAACAGCAGTCACTCAGCCCGCGTGAGCTAAACGATGTGTCTATGCAAATTTTTAGGGTTTATGCGGTAGGCCATGCTATTTCGGCAATTGTTGATCAGTTTGTTGCTGATTGCGATGCCATCATGGCGGGTGATCTAGGGCCCGGATACCAGCTAATAGAAGCTTCAACAGCCAATCACTTTTGCAGCAATTTAAAGCAATTTGACTACCAGCACGGTTATCGCCATAAAAGCGTACTCGAATTAGAGTTGAAGGGGAATAACTACATCACTGGCATTATGGATATGCTATGGTTAGGCATTCATGGTCATATAAATAATAAGCGTAGTAAACCAAACAGTGCGCAATTTAGCCATGCAGCAAAAAGCCCTTTTGGTCGATATGCCTACGAACGCATTTCAGAAAATTACCGCCGAATATTTGAAGATCCAACCAATACCATGCCAATCGAATACAAAGAAGCGCAATTATTGGCCGATGCGGTATCAGGCATGACCGATACCTACCTAATAACAATCCATGATGAATTAAAAGCATTATTGAAGTAAACCTAAAACATGGTAAATATTGCAACGACTCCAGCTGCCTTAAAACAGCGCATAAAACGTTTTTTTAATACAACTAATCGTGGGCGACAAACGGTTGCCCAACTTATTGAGCAATTACAAACATCAGGAAAGGTATATCTATTTGGTGGTGCCATTCGAGATATTGCATTAAATGGCATTACTGCGTTTAGTTCAGACATTGATTTAGTGATCGACTGTTCTCAAGACACGCTTGATTTAGCCCTACTCACGCTCAGTAACACCTCAATCAAACAGCAAAACATTAAACAAAATAAATTTGGCGGGTATCGAATTGATACCGGTAAATGGTTAGTCGACATTTGGCCGATAACCCAAACATGGGCGTTCAAGCATACCGAAGTGGTATATGACAATGTTACTAGCCTGCTTAACACAACAGTACTTAATTGGGACGCCATTATTTATGACTTTGGCGAACAAACGTTAATTCATCAGCCCGAGTATTTTAATGCCCTTGCTCAGGGCCACTTAGATTTGGTCTTAGTTGATAATCCCAATCAAACAGGCCAAGCAGTGCGCATTTTACGTACACTTTTTGACAAACAAGTGCACACCATCAGCCCACCGTTAGCGCGTTATCTTACTCGTCTTATCCATTTATATGGTGAAGCTAAATTACGTGAGTACGAACAACACAGTTACCGTAGTCGTTTTTTACATTCTGCCAATTGGCCAATTCTTTATTTACAACTTAATCAGCCCCCTAAAAACGGGCGAGTTGAAGTCGACTTATTACAAAAAACGATGTCTTTACCACTTGAAGCGCCCATCAGCGATGAAAAGTAACCCAAATAATGCTATAACGTGCACCAATAAATAACCGATAGAATTACCTTTCACATTAAAAAGGTAAACATCCGAATTCTGAGGAATACGAGAATGAAAGCACTTGGTTTAAAGCCTCTTGTCATGTTGGTAGCCGCTGGATTAACCTTAGCTGGCTGCGCACAACATCCATCAACTTCCGCTAAAACATCTGTTGAAACGCCAAAAATTAAAAACGTGATTTTAATGATTGGTGACGGCATGGGCCCACAACAAGTTGGTTTGCTAGAAGAGTTTGCGCATCGTGCGAAACATTCTCCTTATCAAAATAAAACCACCGCGCTTTCTACCTTCGCCGCAGAGGGTGCCTTAGGGATGTCGCGGCACAGTCCCTTTAATAATTTAGTGGTCGACTCCGCCTGCTCTGCTACTCAACTTGCTACGGGCATTAGCTCTGATAGTGAAATGATTGGCCTTGATGCCAATGGCGACACGGTTATGACGGTTTTAGAACATGCTAAAAAACTAGGCAAAGCCACAGGTCTGGTGTCAGACACACGTTTAACGCATGCCACACCAGCCTCATTTGCTACCCACCAAGCGCACCGCAGTATGGAAAATGAAATCGCGGCTGAAATGATCACTAGCGACAATGTAGATGTGATGCTGTCTGGTGGACTGCGCCACTTTATTCCAAGTAACAGTGCGCAAGATGCAGCAGCAAAACAGGCGCTAACACAGTTAATTAATGAACCCGCTTTAAGATTAAAGTCGAAACGAAAAGACAACCGTAACCTGCTTGTAGAAGCTAAAGATCAAGGCTACAACCTTGCGTTTAACCGCGAGCAATTACAGCAAAGCCAAGGGAATAAACTACTTGGTTTATTTGCATATTCAGGCATGAACGACGGCATTGCTTACCATCAACAGAAAAATAGCTCAGAGCGCAACGAACCTAGCTTAAAAGAAATGACCATGAAGGCATTGGATATTTTAAGCCAAGATCCTGACGGCTTCTTCTTAATGGTTGAAGGCGGACAAATCGACTGGGCCGGTCATAACAATGATGCCGGTACTCTACTACATGAAATGCTTAAATTTGACGAAGCGGTAGCAGCCGTTCACGAATGGGTAAAAAAGCGTAACGACACGCTGGTAGTGATCACTGCAGATCATGAAACGGGCGGGTTTGGCTTCAGTTATAGCCGCAAAGATGTACCGGTTCCGTCGAAAAAGCCGGGGGCATCATTCGCGAATCATGACTTTCAGCCCAATTATAATTTTGGTGATATCGCAGTACTAGACAAATTGTACGAGCAACAAAAAAGCTATTTTGGTATTTGGGCAGAAGCCGCTGGCAAAGATGCATTTCCAACAGCACAAAGCCTAACAAACGCAGTCAAAAATAACACCGCGTTTGAATTAACATTAAATGAAGCTGAGCAAGTATTAGCACGCGAAGCTAACGATTATCATTTAGCCAGTCATAAATATTTAAAAGCGAAAGAATTTCCTAAGGTAAATGACTTCAAAGAATATTATGTTTATGGTGATGACGTGCATAAAAACTTAATTGGCCGTCAGCTAGCAAAATACCAAAACATTGTTTGGAGTACAGGTACGCATACGCATACGCCCGTTGCGGTTATTGCTTGGGGTCCGGATAACGTCAATCAGGTGTTCTCAAAAATTCAGCACCACACTGACATCGGCAAAAAGCTAATCACTGCGGTAACCACTGAAACGCTGCAACCTTAATACGTTTGGTAGCCATAAAGACAAGGACGGGGAAATCCTTTCTCCGTCCTTGCTTACTGTCTGGAATGTGTGTTCAAGCTATATTAACAACTTACTGTGTAAAGATTGTTTAAACTACTGATTAAAAGTTTGGGCTAGAAAATATGATCGCTCATCTGCACTAATCATAATCCGCTCACCTCTTAATTCACCTTCTAATATCATTAATACATTACCGTCCTCATCAGTAAACGTATCAGTATAGGTGCCTTTAAAGGCATGCCCTTTTTCACTTAATGTAACTATCTCTAGCATTGTACTGGTTGACGCTACGGATAATGCTTCAAGATTGGCCGGCTGAACAAATTTAGTCATATACCCTGCTATACTCAGGCGCTTCCATACACCCACCCCAACACCGCCAGTTCCATCTGTATTTATCGCAATACCACCTTTACTAAACACTTTATAAGTAATCAGGTGAGCGGGTTCTACTCCTTGATACAGTGCTGGGATGATCATGACTTTCCATACTCCTTCCATCGTCCGGTATTCTGGACGGTAGCTAATATCCATATTAGGCCGTTCAATTTCAGCTGCGCGTACAAATTGAAAAAAGAGATCGGCACATATAATGACAATTATTGCGGCGACTTTTTTCATTGTTGATGTTTTTAGCGTAATCATTACCCTGCTCCTTTTAGGTGTGTCTGTTCCTTATGAGTTGATTCCATCAACAGTTGCAGACTCGCTTCATTAAGTTTGAAAGCACCTTGCTTTCACTGTTAATTCTAGTGACATTGGCAGGATATACCTGATGAAAAACTCTTTTCGGTTTGAGCATTCCATCAAGTTATCGAACAGGGTATGCAGGAGGTTGAAGTATTTGAAATTAAAGATTAAATAGGTAAGTTTTTTCGTTTAAAAAAACAGATGGTCAACTAAAAAGGAGCTAACGCTGAACTTTTTGATAGCTTGCTCGATCAAGATCTGAAACAGCCACCGTTGTACTTGTTACCACCGATAATAATGGCTTAACTGCTGATAGCACTGTTTCACTGAGCAACCGCTTTTGTTGCGCGGTTCTACCAGACAAAATTCGCAAATCGATATGCACAAAATAGCCATTAGCCTGCCCTGTAATATAATGCTGAAAACCCGTCGCTCGCACTTTAATGGCATCCGCTTCAAATAGCGCTGAGTCAATTGCCGCTTGCTGAACAGTTAGCATTAACTGCTCAATGCTAATTTCATGCTCTAACGGTTGTGCATATTCAATAATACAATGCGGCATTTTAATTTTTTCTCCTAATAACAAAAAACTGATAAACAACTGATAAACAACGTGCGCTAGCCTAACGGTTACGCCTCTGTTACTCTTTAAAGCCCAACGCTTCCATATTTTTAGCCATATCTTCGGCCGATGTTTTAGGCTCAACATCGCGGTCAATTTTTGCAATTTTACCATTTTTATCAATATAAAAAGTATGACGCTTAGCAAAACCTAATAAGTGTTTTACACCATAAGCCTCTGCCGCTTCTTTGGTGGGATCACTCAATAATGGAAAATCTGCTTTCGTTTCAGCGGCAAAGCCACGGTTTTTGTCAATGGGATCCACGCTTGCCATAAAGTACTGCGCGTTAAATTTTCTGAGTAAATGCCCATTTTCCGCTAACGACTTACATTCAATGGTACAGCCATAAGTATATGCCCGAGGAAACCAGGCCAACACAACCGCTTTTTTGCCTTTAAATTGGCTTAACGTGTAAATGTTGCCATCGGTTCCCTGTAATTTAAAATCAGGTGCCATATCGCCCACTTTAAGCTCAGCGGCTATCGTTAATGGCACGATGAAGAGTGTTAATAGTATTGATAAAAATAAACGGCGCATCTTGCTTCCTTATTACATTCAATTGGATACATACTAAGTGTGCTGGCGGTACGGGATGAAATTTATTGCACACGCTTTAACATTCAATACGAATTATTCGGTATTCCAAGATCAGTTTATCCTAGTTTTAATTTCAGCTACACTGATAAGTTAATGATCGTTAAGCAGTATTAATATTCTATGACCTCAGTAAGTGCGCCCACGTCACCCAATTACTTAATAGTAATAAACCCCCTACCAAATAAGAAAAAGAAACAAGCACTTAATCGATTATTAGTAGCATTAAAAACACGTGGCTGGTCTTGGCGAATCTATGAAACCGCGCCGAATTTAACGACGAATCAAATATTCTTTAAAAAACACCTTAAGCAGTATACCGACATTGTTGCGTTAGGCGGTGATGGTACTTTACATATTATTGCAAATTGCATGGCGCACAGTCATGTACCGCTTGCTATTATTCCCTGTGGAACGGGTAATGACTTTGCCAGAGCATGGTTTAATAAAGAAGACGATCCCATCACCATTGCATTGTCGACTCACAGCAAAGCGATTGATTTAGGAAAATGCAATGACCGGTACTTTGTTAATGTGTTGGGTGTGGGTTTTGATGCTGAGTTAGTCAAACAACTAGAACGAAGTAAAATGAGTTATTGGCGTTCATGTTCATATCTGCTTAAAACCCTGATGATGCTCCCGACCTATCAAGAACCGACCGTTACCATTCAATTAGAAAACCAAACAGTAACGTTGCCAACTTTTATCGCGACATTCGCTAACAGCCAGTATTTCGGCGGAGGCATGAAAATAGCGCCCTTTGCTTCACCTCACAACCACCAACTGGATTATTGTATTATTAAAAAAGCGCCCTTTTTTAAAAAGCTGTATTATCTAAGCAAGGTGTTTAGCGGCAATCATTTGCAAGCAAACGTTGTCAGTTACGGCCAGTCTCAGCAGGCTGTAATTACAACATGCGATATACCATTAGAAGCAGATGGTGAATTTATTGGCCATAGTCCTTGTAATATTTCAATTGAAGCAAATGCATTAAGGCTTAAAACAGCGTAACGCTTAAGCGGCTACAGCATCTAATAGCAACGGTTAATCTTCAACAATATAGTATTTACCGTCAATTTCATTCACAAGATAACTGCGATTTCTCTTACCAAATACGGGGATTGCTAATGCATGTAGTGGACACCAAATAACACCGTCGCTATCCAACGGCTCATCACACAGTTCAAAACCTTGGTGCGGGCAATACGCTGAAATCGTGCGCATTTCGCCGTCACGCTCAAAAATCATTAAATCAACCGGAGCCTGCCCACCGGGTAGCTGAGCCTTGCCCAACCATACTTTATCAGCACCATCGCGCTTCGGGGCGGATCGAAAGTCATTAATCAAAATAGGATATTGCGACATTAAGCCTTCCTCGAACTTCATTTTAAAGCGCTATTCAAGCATGTGACACATGGGCTTGCAACCGCTGATGCACTATTAACGATGAAAGACGGCATAAGATAAAATTCGCTTTTAATGTATTAAGCTCGCTTGTTACATATCATAAAGCTTTTTAATTTTATTCGCTGTGATTAAATGAGAAAAGCTGCCAAGAACCTTTCTTTCGTCATCGACTAAGATAACAGCAAAGTCACTTTCATTATCTATCAGCTTTTCAAGCTCTTGCATATCAGTATGATAACCGCCATTGCACTTGTTATCTTGGCACACTGAAATATATAAAAGTTGCATATTTTCAGCATCTATTTCTTTATTCAAAATACCCATTTGTGCAATATAAGCTGGATTACTAACAGTATTAGTTTTAATAATAATGACGTTGGGTTGCAACGCTACATTAAACTCTTTAGCAAAGTCATTTTGTACTGTAGATAATAAGTATTCTTTCTTAGCTGCATCAAAAAACTTTAAATCGACTTCACACCAAGCATGAGCAGCAAATATAAAAGAGCATATAAATAGTAATTTATTCATCGAAAACCTCTAACGTTAAGTTTGCTGAAGGTGCAGTAGCAGCAATTACATCGAAAAAAGTTTTACTATTTTCTTTTATACCGATACATCCCTTTGTGCCTGCAACACCTCCATCGGGATGAATACCTAGCCTACCGCCATTTGCTCCTCTTTGTGTTGCAAATTCTGGAAAAATTGGCACAAAGAAACCTTTTCCATTACTACCTTGAAATGATTTCCCAATCGTAGATGTGTAGGGAGTGATACCTCTACGGCCAATCTTATAAATACCAACTGGTAATGCCCCTTCACCCCACGGACCGCTTACCGCTTTCCAACGCCCCTTGCCATGCCAAATAAGTACCTTTGATTTTCGGTTAAATACTATCTTTGCCACTCTTAATCCTTCATATAGCCATTGAATTAAAAACAGAAAACCTACACTAAAGATAAGAATTATCAACCCTAAATTAACAATATTAAATTTGTTATTTCCGCTACGCCCTAATTTACTACAGAAAATTACACCAATAGACTTGCAGACATCCATAAACGATGTTATTCCTAATAAAACGATTATAAAAATATAAGAACGAATTACCTTGCTAACTAATACTCTGCTTATCACATTACTTAACCTCGTGCTCCTGCTTAGGCGCGCGTGGGGTGTTTGTGAGTCAGTGTTAAGGTAAATATAAAACTGATTTAAACCAAAAACCCCGCGCCGAAAGGCCGGGGTTTTTGCGTTTCTCCCCTTTCGACGCGTTTATACATTGCTGTTAAAGCATATAAACCAAACAAGTGGAAAGGAGAGCATATGAACAACCGCGAAAAAGTCTGGATATTTGACACCACCTTGCGTGACGGCGAGCAGGCATTAAAAGCCAGTTTAAATTTACAACAAAAGTTACAATTGGCCCATGCCATTGCGCGCCTAAACGTTGACGTGATGGAAGTGGGCTTTCCCGTTTCTTCGCCGGGCGACTTTGATGCAGTACACGCCATTGCTACAAACGTAAAAGGGCCGATTATTTGTGGCTTAGCACGAACTATTGATCAAGACATCATCGCTTGTGGCGAAGCGTTAAAAGCTGCTGAGTTGCGCCGTATTCATACGTTTATAGCAACGTCTCCAATTCATCTACAACATAAACTACGCATCAACCTTGAGACTGCCATTAGCATGGCACACAATGCCATAAAGCTAGCCTCACGTTATACTAACGATATCGAATTTTCCTGTGAAGACGCTGCTCGCACGCCAATCGACGACTTATGCCGCATAGTTGAGGCAGCCATTCATGCAGGAGCTACCACCATAAATATTCCTGATACGGTTGGCTACGCAGTTCCAGCTGAGTTAAACAGCATCATTCAACAGTTACAACACAAAGTTCCTAATATTGATAAAGCCCGTTTGTCTGTGCATTGCCATAATGATTTAGGCCTTGCCGTTGCAAATAGTGTTGCCGCCGTTGAGGCGGGGGCTCGTCAGGTTGAATGTACGGTAAATGGCATTGGTGAACGAGCAGGAAACTGTGCGCTAGAAGAAATCGCGATGATTTTATCTACCCGACTAAATCAGCCTACCAAAGTAGGTACCGCCCTTTACAGCGATATTAACGCCACAGAAATCCATCGCACTAGTCGTTTAGTGAGTCAGGTTTGTCATATGCCTATTCAACCAAACAAGGCGATAGTTGGCGCCAACGCCTTTTCCCATTCTTCAGGTATTCATCAAGACGGTATGTTAAAAGCACAGAATACTTATGAAATTTTATCTCCTCAGCAAATAGGCATACCAAGCAACGAGCTACACCTAACCTCGCGCTCTGGTCGTCGAGTTATTCAACACCGCTTGACTGAGTTAGGTTACCGCGAAGGCGACTATGACATTGAAGGGTTATATAAGCGTTTTATTACGCTTGCCGATCAAAAAGGCACTGTGTATGACTACGACTTAGAAGCCATGATTTATGTTAATCAGCTACAGGCCTCCTGCAACGAGCCTGATCTTCAGCCTTACAGCCTAACATTTTTAACTACCACAACAATTTCCCATCAACTGGCTTCTGCCACAGTGTCGTTAAGTAAAGGCGACTACACCACAACGGAAGCTGCAACGGGCAATGGTCCTGTTGAAGCTGCGTATCAAGCGATTTCACGAATAACTCAACAAACAATTAATTTAATTGAATATAGCTTAACGGCAAAGGGACAAGGCGAACAGGCATTAGGTCAAGTGGATATTATTGTGGAATATCAACAGCAGCGCTTTCATGGCACAGGTTTGGCCACCGACATTGTGGCAGCCTCAGTAGATGCTTACATTCATATTCTTAATTTAATTCAGCGTGCTCAGCAAATTTCCGCCTTTAAAAATAATCCGTTAACGCCTATCGATACTAAGAGGGCCAGCTAATGACATCTATTACGAATAACTCTAAGCGTATTGCCGTGTTAGCAGGCGACGGAATTGGCCCAGAAGTGATGGCTGCCACCTTGCCTGTGCTAAACGCCGTTGAGCAAGCGTTTGATTTCAAAATGCATCTTACTTTTGCTGATGTAGGCGGCGCGGCTATTGATAGTCATGGCAGTGCTTTACCAGCCAGCACCTTAGCGGTTTGCGAAGACAGCGATGCAATCTTATTTGGTGCGGTGGGTGGTGAAAAATGGCAGCATTTACCGCCTGAACAACAACCCGAGCGTGGTGCATTACTGCCTTTACGTAAGCATTTCGACCTATTTTGCAATATCCGCCCCGCTAAGCTGCACCCAACATTAATGAATGCCTCGCCTTTACGCAGTGACATTAGTGCAGCAGGTTTTGATGTACTGATTATGCGAGAGCTAACAGGTGGCATTTACTTTGGCGATAAAGGGCGTTTTACCAAGCCTTTAATAGGTGATCGGTCCGGTGCAACTGAAGCAGCAGCATTCGATACCCAACAATATCGCGAAAGCGAAATTACCCGCATTGCGCATTTGGCATTTCAAGCCGCACAGGCACGCAGCAAAACGAGGGGTAACAATGTTCAACGGCCAGCAAAGGTCACTTCTATCGATAAAGCCAATGTGCTTGCCACCAGCCAACTATGGCGAGAAACCGTTATTTCCGTAAGCCACGCTTACCCTGATGTGCAGGTCGAGCATTTATATATCGACAACGCCGTGATGCAACTAATCAAAGCCCCAAGCCAATTTGATGTTATTTTGGCTGATAACTTATTTGGTGACATTTTGTCTGACGAGTGCGCCATGATCACTGGCTCTATGGGGTTATTACCGTCTGCCAGTATTAATGCTAATGGTTTTGGTATGTACGAACCAGCTGGTGGCAGTGCGCCTGACATTGCAGGCAAAGGGATTGCTAACCCAATGGCACAAATATTAAGTGCCGCCATGATGCTACGCCATAGCCTTCAGCACCCCGAAGCAGCAAGCGCGATAGAGTCTGCTGTGGCACTGGCAATTAGCAACGGCATCACTACGCCAGATATCGCTGCCAGCCCAACCTGCCCCACTTTTTCCTGTCAACATGTGGGTGACACTATCGCTAACTATGTATTGCAAATTGCCCCCGTTCAAGCCACACAAACAGGGAGTACTGCTCATGCCTAATAACAAAATAAAACAACCACAAACGTTATACGACAAATTATGGCAACAGCATTGTGTTGCAAACATTAACCAAGCCACTCAGCTGTTATTTATCGACCGTCATTACATTCACGAAGTAACGTCTCCACAAGCATTTACAGGATTAAGACAAGCAAACCGTACCGTTCGCTACCCCAATAAAACCTTTGCCACTATGGATCATAACGTATCCACTAAGCACCGAAGTATCTCAGCCGCTAGCCCCGTGGCACAACAGCAGCTCACGGCGTTAGCCAATAATTGCCGCGACTTCGCTATTAAGCTGTTTGATTTAAACCATCCTGATCAGGGTATTGTGCACGTGATTGGCCCAGAACTTGGCTTAACCTTGCCAGGCATGACCATAGTATGCGGCGATTCACATACCTCTACACATGGTGCATTTGGTGCACTGGCTTTTGGTATTGGTACGTCTGAAGTTGAGCATGTTCTTGCTACTCAAACGTTACAGCAAAAAAAAGCGAAAAATTTAAAAATTGAAGTAACAGGGTCGTTAGCCGCTGGCGTTTCTGCTAAAGATCTTATTTTAGCCATTATTAAAAAGATGGGAACGGCGGGCGGTACTGGTTATGTAGCAGAGTTCTGCGGCGAAGCGATCCAAAGCATGTCGATGGAGTCGCGCATGACCTTGTGCAATATGAGCATAGAAATGGGCGCCAAAGCAGGCATCATTGCGCCCGATGTAACCACGTTCAATTATTTAAAAAACAAACGATATGCTCCAAAAGGTGACCTTTGGCAACAAGCTGTCGTGTATTGGCAATCGTTGCATTCTGACGCAAATGCACAGTTCGACAACATCGTCACCATTAATGCCAGCCACATTGCTCCGCAAGTGACTTGGGGCACTAGCCCAGAGCAAACGGTTAGCATCAATCAACTTATAACACCTGCCAACAATCAACAAAGCGCATTACATTACATGGCATTGCAACATAATCAATCGCTGATTGGCGTAAAAATAGATCGTGTATTTATTGGCTCCTGTACCAATAGCCGGATTGAAGATTTACGTCTCGCTGCCGAACAAGTCATCCGCTCACAACAAACAAAAGGACAACCTACCCAAGTAGCAAAGCATGTTAAGGCGATTGTAGTACCCGGTTCAATTGCTGTTAAGCAGCAAGCCGAACAAGAAGGGCTGGCAGGTATTTTTATTCAAGCAGGATTTGAATGGCGAGAACCCGGTTGCTCAATGTGCCTTGCAATGAATGACGATAGATTACAAGCTGGCGAGCGCTGCGCCTCTACCAGTAACCGTAATTTTGAAGGACGCCAAGGCACAGGTGGCAGAACACACTTAATGAGTCCTGCAATGGCAGCCGCCGCAGCAATGTATGGTCAATTAGTTAATATCCAGCAACTTTCTTCATTTTCTACTAACCATGGAGCTATTTCAGCATGAATCAAACAACATCTTTCGTCGCAGGGATTGTCGCCCCGCTTGATATTGCAAATGTTGATACTGATCAGATCATTCCTAAGCAATTTTTAACATCAGTCTCACGCGATGGCTTTGCCGATGCATTATTTTACGATTGGCGCTATCAGCAATCACACAACGACTCCGCTTCGGTGGAAGCAATTAACCACAATTTCGTACTTAATCGTGCATGTTACCGTAACGCCACTGTGTTACTTACTCGCGAAAACTTTGGCTGTGGCTCAAGCCGCGAGCATGCCGTGTGGGCACTGCAACAATATGGCTTTAAATGCATCATCGCACCCAGCTTTGCCGATATTTTTTACAGCAACGCAATCAATAACGGCTTGCTGCTTATTACGCTATCTACAAAGCAGATTAACGCCTTATTTAAGTTATGTGACACGCAAGCACTAAGCATCAACATTAACTTGGCTGATCAACAATTAATACCTGACAAACATCAATCGATTGCATTTAATATCAATACCGAGGTAAAAGAGCGCCTTCTCCATGGCATCGACTTTATTGGGATTGCAGAACAATACCAGCCTCAAATAGAACACTTTGTTGCTCATCAAGCGCAAAATCAGCCATGGTTACTCTAGCTCAGCAATAAAAATAACAAGAAAAGCCATAACTGATTGTTTATGGCTTTGTTATTTCACATATTCAGGCTAGCATTCAGTTAGAAAGCACATAACACAAAGAGTGAGTAGAAAAAGTACATGAGCACATGGTTTTACTGGTTTGATTTAATTGGTGTAGCGGTATTTGCCATCTCTGGCACCTTAATGGCGCACGAAAAAAAGATGGATGGCTTTGGCGTCATAGTACTTGCATCGGTTACCGCCATTGGTGGTGGCACCATTCGTGATGTTATATTAGATGTTCCCGTGTTTTGGGTGCAAGATCACACCTATTTAATCGCTATATTATGTGCCGCATTTATTACCATTTTATGGTTACGTATGCGAAGTTCGTTTCCTCATTCAATATTACTCATTGCCGACGCCATGGGTTTAGCCTTCTTCATGGCAATGGGCACACAAAAAGCCCTGTCACTTGGCGTCACCCCCTTTATCGCAGTCGTTATGGGAACCATCACAGGTGTATTTGGCGGTGTAATTCGCGATGTATTAGCCCGAGAAGTGCCATTAGTACTGCGCGGTGACCTCTACGCAACAACGTGTATAGCAGGTGGTATTGTATACACCCAATGTATTGCCTTTGATACAGGCTTCCCCATTGCTATGAGCGCAGGCATGACAGTCACATTACTACTCCGCTTCGCCGCAATCCGCTGGGACTGGTCGCTTCCCGTATTTAAATAAATTTAATTCCTGCTTAACTAATCATTAGTCGCCACCCGTTAAGCCGACTAATGATTAAATTAGGAAGTTACGTTACATTGCCTAAACACTTATGAATGTGCTCAAGGTTGAGACTCATTTTGCTGAGACTTAAGCAAATATTGCTTTCTTTTCTCATCACGCAACCGAAACTTTTCAACCAATGCTGGCGTTGAGAAATTTTTATGGAACAGTCGCTCTGAATCGATTGTTATTACATTTAAGTACTCCGCATCCTTGAGCCTAAAGGCGCTATAAGCTTTAAAAAACAACTGAGTATCATTTTCAAAGCCAGACTTATAGGGTTCAAAATCTATTGTTTTACGAAATATGATCACCTCTTTTGGTGCTAATTTATACCGATGGCGAGGTCTATTTTTTGGGTAACTAGGTTCATCAATCTCTATTTTTCTGCTCAAGTTAAGCCCTAGTTGGTTAAATATAATAATATTAAACTTAGGCGGCGATAAAGTTGAAAATTCAATAACGTCATCACTAATATTTTGCAGCTTAATTAAGAATGACAGTGTTTTACTATCAAAAGTCGCAGGAGCTTCCAGCTCAAGCCAAAAACGAATATGGCTTTTAACGTTAGATGAATCAATGTGGTGCTCTGCGAACGATGAGAAAGAGCAAAAGATAAGCGCTAACACACAAAGTAATAGATTAATTTTCATATCCTAACTCCTTATCGACAAGCACTAGGCTAGTCTGACTGTACCGCACGTTTGATGTCATTAATAACACTTCTTTCCGCTACCATTGTTTGTGCGTTCTCATGCCTTCATCTAGCCATAATTCAATTACTAACAGTTGGTAAAGTTTTTGGGGTCAAGATCACACCTACTTAATCACTATATTATGTGCCGCATTTACCACCACTTTATGGTTGTGTATGCGCAGTTCGTGTCCTCACTAAATATTACTCATTGCAGACGCAATGGGTTTAGCCTTTTTCATGGCAATGGGCACACAAAAAGCCTTATCGTTTGGTCTCACACACTTTATAGCTGTTAGGATGGGAACAATCACAGGCGTAGTATTTGGCGGAGCTATTCGCGATGAACAAGCCCCGAGAAGTACCGCTAGTGCTACGCTTCGCCGCAATCCCCTGGGACTAGTCGCTAGTGGTGCTTAAATAGATTTAATTCCAGCTTAATTAATAGTAACTTGGAAACCTAAAGCGCTCAGGGTTGTGCTTCATTTTATTTGGACTTGAGCAAATATTGCTTTCTTTTCTCATCACGCAACCGAAACTTTTCAACCAATGCTGGCGTTGAAAAATTTTTATGGAACAGTCGCTCTGAATCGATCGCTACCCCACGCTCTGCCCCCTTTATCCTTAAGGCACTAAATGCTTTGAAAAACAGTTGTGTGTCATCTGAAAAGTTAGACTTATAAAGCTCAAGATTAACTGCTCTACGAAAAGTAACCATTTCTTTTGGCGCTAATTTATAAGATTGACGGGGTTTATTTCTCGGGTAATTAACCTCTTGAGTCTCTACGTTTCTACTTAGGTTAAGTCCATCTTGATTAAATACAATAACCGTAAAATTAGGAGGCGATATAGTCGAATATTCAATAACGTCATCACTAATATTTTGCAGCTTAATTAAGAATGACAGTGTTTTACTATCAAAAGTCGCAGGTGCTTCCAGCTCAAGCAAAAAACGAATATGGCTTTTAACGTTAGGTGTATTCATACGTTGTGTAGCAAACGTGGAACATACACACACTGTAAAAAAGATCATACAAACTAATCGGTTGATTTTCATATAATCTCGTACTCAATTCTCCTAATAATTTAATCAAGTACTGCTTGTAAAATTACCTATTTTTATTCATCAATTACTCCATTGAGAATATAAAATTAGTCTGTAGCTATCTTGGATGCAAGGAAATCCAATGATTATTTATAAAAACAATCTATTTACAAACTGCCTAAAAGCAGATAAAAAGAAGTAACGGAATTTTTTAAGAATAAGGATATTATGTCGCTTGCCATTGTAAATAGTCGGGCGCGGGTCGGAATTGACGCGCCAGCTGTCACTGTTGAAGTTCATTTAGCTAACGGGTTACCTAGTTTTTCCATTGTCGGATTACCAGAAGCGTCTGTAAAAGAAGCGAAAGATCGAGTGCGTAGTGCACTTATCAATGCTCATTTTGAATTTCCAGCTAAACGGATTACCGTTAACCTCGCTCCCGCAGACTTGCCTAAAGAAGGCGGGCGATTCGACCTACCCATTGCGATTGGTATTTTAGCGGCCAGCGGACAAATTCCATTGTCGGTGTTAGCGGACTATGAGTTTTATGGTGAGTTGGCTCTATCGGGTGCGGTACGACCGATTATCGGAGAAATTCCTACCACCATGGCAGCCACTCAGGCTAATCGCACCTGTGTGTTACCTGCTGAGAATGCGCAGCGTGCTGCACTTGTTTCTAAAGCCAATATTTTAGCTGTCGACCATATTCACCCGCTCTTTGCTCACCTAAGCGGACAACAAGCCTTGCCTTTTTTTGAAACCGATTGCACGCCTAAAAACCTGCTTGATTCCACTTCATTTACACACACTGATTTACAAGATGTAATTGGCCAACCTATGGCAAAGCGGGCACTGGAAATTGCCGCAGCGGGTCAACATAACCTGTTATTTATTGGTCCTCCAGGAACAGGTAAGTCTATGTTAGCGCAGCGATTAACAAGCATTATGCCGGAAATGAGTGAAACAGAAGCATTACAAAGCGCTGCAATACATTCAGTATGTGGGCAAGATACTAATTTTGATAATTGGAAACAGCGACCTTTTCGCTCGCCTCACCACACTTGTTCTGCCGTTGCTTTAGTGGGTGGAAGTAGTAACCCGAAACCAGGTGAAATTAGCTTAGCTCACAACGGGGTATTATTTTTAGATGAGTTACCTGAATTTGACCGTAAGGTGTTAGACGTATTACGTGAGCCTATGGAAACAGGCTCTGTCACTATTTCAAGAGCAGCAAGGCAGGCTGACTTTCCTGCTCAGTTCCAACTTATTGCTGCAATGAATCCAAGTCCTACTGGCCATCACGATGATGGGCGCGCCAGCCCAGATCAAGTATTGCGATATTTAAATAAACTGTCTGGCCCTTTTCTAGACCGAATTGATCTACAACTTGATGTGCCTAGATTACCCAAAGGCGCCTTAACCCAAGCCCCCGAACGCGGTGAAACAAGCGCAGTGGTGAAACAGCGTGTCAAACAGGCGCGAGAATTGCAGTTAAATAGGGCTGGCAAAGTTAACGCGTTAATGACTAATCGGGATCTTGATTGTTACTGTAAATTACAACCTAGCGATGCACAATTTTTAGAAATGGCGTTAGAAAAATTGAACTTATCGGCACGTGCCTACCACAAAATACTAAAGGTGGCGCGTACCATTGCTGATTTACAAGGTGAAATCCATATTAATCGGCAACACCTATCAGAAGCACTGGGTTATCGCGCAATGGATCGGTTATTAAACAGTTTAAAGGCCGCATAAATAGGGATTAAGAGGTGTATTATGCAAATTGTATATAAATCTAAAATAGACTTATGGCTACTCGGTATTTTTTCCATTGTATTTTGTTTTACAGCATTTTTAGCGTGGAGTATCAGTAAATCATTTGAGCTTACCCCGATTAGCTTAATCATCAGTTATGTGGGTATCGGTATAATGAGTTTACTGTTGCCTGTGTGGTCATTAGTTCGCACTTATTATGTGATAGATGGTCAAAAGTTGTCGATATACAGTGGCCCTTTTCGCTGGCATATTGATACTCACACCATTATCACCATTGAGCCGAGCAAGTCTCTTTTGTCTGGCCCTGCGTTATCACTAGATCGTCTTGCTATTCGTTACGGCAATAACAAAACAATATTGGTCTCACCAAAAGATAAAGTATCCTTTATTGCGGAATTAGATAAACGGCGCTGATTAAAATAGCGAAAAGTAGTAACAATGCTCATCAGTTGTTGAAATGAAAATACAAAAATATTACCATTTTACAACAAAATGAAAGGTTTTATAGCAATTATGGACTCGTAGGACAAATTACTCAAAAGATTAGGCTTTATTGGACAAGGCTGGACTGAAAGCAAATTTATCTACAAACAGTTTTTCGGGAATGGAAAAGAAGCCAACGAAAAGTACATTAGGCTATATCCTCTCATGAAACAAACATTACAAAGCCATGGCTGGGAAGCAAAAGACTCACAAGCAATTCTCTTAACCCTATCCGATCTGGCCCCTTTCGGTGCTAAACAAAGAAACTTTAGAAAACGCTACGTCACTCCCAAAGATGGTTGGAAAAAGCTACCTAGAGATCCTAACGATATTCCTTATGGGCATTGGTACTGATGATAAAAAAGCTAGGGTGGATTGCACTACTCGTTATACTGTGCACGCTCACACTAAGTGATATTTATAGTGGGATGAGCGAACCTGATATTTTACAGCCTACACACCCAACATTCATGTCAGTTTTTATTCTTATAGGGGATCTTTTAAATATTATTGCATGTATCACTATCGTGTTGAGAAAGTATATTTTTAACCCCCGATTCTGGCAAGTAGCTCTCGCCTGCCAAATAACATTATTTATATTGGTTCACTACTATGAATTTACAGCAGGCGGTTATTCAACTAACGATATGTTAACTCTGTCAACTATTAGCTTTTGGACTGCTTTAGTACTCTTTTTACCCTTACTTAAATGCAGTTTTGATAAGTCCATAGCTAAAAATACAACACACTTATCACAAGGCTAGTAGTACCAAGTAATAGTAATGAAATTGGCTTCAAAGTCTGCACTTTCTGAATAACTTAGCAACCACTAAAGTGGCCATCGCTACAACGCAGAACTGCCCTGTGAGTTGTAATATAAGTTTTGGCCAAAAGTCGATTTCTTCTGTGAACAGAGATAACACCAAGTTACCGGGGAATAAGAAAAATGGGTAACTGGGCAGCCCACCTCCCCAAATTGTCCAATTGATAAAAGATATTATTGCGCCTACTCCAACTGCAACTAAGCCAACATAGAACGCAATGGTAAATATGCTTAATTGATTAAAATTCATTCTATTAAGCAACTTGTTTAAGCCTATTGATAAAGGTGAAGTGATCAGCCTTTATAGCTGATCTATTTTCTTAACGTAGTACGATAGTACGCTAGCATACACAATACACACGGGTACTATTGCACCTAGTAACCAAGCGTAGGCCTGTGTTATTGAGCCAAGCTTGCCACTAAACACTAACCCCATACCAAACCCAACGATTAACAGTACGATGGGCGACAATATCATCACCAATTTAAGTGTGCTTTTTATACTGTGTGTATTACTCTGAGTTACTGCTGATATCAAAATATACTTCCTCTTGTCTACTACTTCTGATTAAGACGCTGGCTCAAAGCCATGCTTATATTTTTCATTTGCTTTAAAAGCTTCTACTTCCAGTGGTGCTTTTTCATAACCCCACTGCGCTAAGTCCATTAAGTATTGAAATGCATACTCTGAAAATGAGTTTGCACGCTCAATTTGTTGAACATGTACTAGCTCATGAGCTAATTTTGGTAACGTGAAGTCTAAATCTTTTCGCACGTAAATTGAATATCCGAACGCTTGCGCTTCGTTACGTATCCCTTCTCCGATAAAGCCTAATGATAAGCCTAGCTGTTTTAATTGCTCGTTTTCGTACGGATAAGGAACTTCATCTACATAAACAATTCTCACTTTCTCAGGAGAGGTAATGCCTATTTCTTTTGCCAGTAAGATACCTTTTTCGTCAAGTGGCTTACCAATTTTCATTCCTTTCGCATCCGTTTGTATTGCCCATGTAATATATTGAGGCAATAACTTTTCGTACACCGCGTTATCATTGGCGTTAAGCTGCAATGATACTAACACTACGCTCATTAGCGCTATTAATTTAAACATGTTACTGATACATCCTTTATTTATTATTTTTGTGGCGATTCGCTTAGCCTTTAAATAAGTCGCCTAATTTATTTTTTAGCTTTTCTTCTAATTTTTCTTGTACTTTTTTAGTTGCTTTTTCCTTTAGCTTTTCAGTTTGTTCTTTTTTCACTTGCGCCACCAATGCGTTAAATACTTTTTTACCGATGGCTTTACCTAATTCAGCGGGCGGTAGTCCATTTGGTGTTCCCACACCTTCAACGGTAATCGGCGGTAATGTTTCTTGATACTCCTTTAAACCTAATGCAGTTAAATCCATGCGTAAGTCTACGTCTTTGATTGTGATGCGTTGAACCGCAACATTCGGGATTTTTACCCCGCTTTCTGTTTGCTGCTCTTGTTTTGGTGATTGTGCAACAAATGCATCAATGTTATTTTTTATCTCCATAATATTACTGCTACCATCTGCTTTTGCTTCCACAACCAGCCTTGGCGCAATAACTTCTAAATGTTCAACAATAACCGGTTCAAGACTATTAGTCGCTAAATCAAGTGATGTGCGATTCATTTCGAACACATGGCTTGCCTTATAACCCTGTGGATTAGCAATCTTCAACTCACCAATAGTGCCTTTACCTGCAATGATATCAATGTCGACACTGCCCACATTTACACTGGTTCCCATCACCTTCGAGCCTTGTACTTCTATTTGCTCTTTAATTAAACCGTTAATATCTATTTTGGGTAATACAAATGTCCATACTGCTACTGCGGCAGCTGCAAGCACTGCCAGTATTATGACTAGTTTTTTCATTATCAATTCCTATCGCTTATCCGTATTTCTTATACGTATTTCTTATCCGTACTACTTATCCATACTTAGGGTGGGTGAAATTAACGTTATATGTTGTTTGCATAGTATGAGTGATACCCGCTAACATTCAAATACAATAAGATAACTTATTTTTAGTCAAATACTGGATTAAGTTAACACTAAATCATCGCGATGAACCACCACACCAGCGCTACAATAGCCAAGATATGTGGCAATGTCTTGCGATTGCTTTCCTAAAATTTTATTGATTTCTGATGCAGAAAATTGACTAATACCACGGCCAATATTGTTACCACTTACAATATCCACTGCATCACCTTTTTCTATATTACCTTCACAGGCAACAATACCTGAACACAGTAATGAAGCCCCTTTGTTTAACAAGGCTTTACTTGCACCATCGTCGATATGAATTTTACCGGTTGCTTTCAAGGTATGTTTTAACCAATGCTTTTTAGCGCTTTGCTTTGGTGTTTGCGCTTTAAACCATGTTCCAATCAACTTATTTTGGCTTAACTGGTCAAACACATAACCATTTTCGCCATTCACTATCATGGTATTAATGCCGTTGGTTGTTGCTTTTTCAGCGGCCTGTATTTTGGTTTTCATGCCACCGGTAGCTAGCTTGTTAGTTGTGCCACCAGCTAATTGATGAATATCAGCTGTTACTTCATTAATAACCGGAATGAGTTGAGCATTTTTATCTTGCCGAGGATCTGCGTTATAAACCCCATCAATATCGCTGCATATAAATAACGCATCCGCTTCTGATACCAAGGCCACCAGCGCAGCCAGATTATCGTTATCACCTACTTTTAGCTCTTCCGTCGCTACTGAGTCATTTTCATTCACTATTGGTAATATATTGTTTGTTAGTAGCTCGCGTAGCGTATTTTTAATATTGACGTAACGACGGCGGTCACGCAGATCACCATGAGTGATCAGTATTTGGGCACAAGGAAAATCAAAAAAACGCGTCCAGTTAGCCATCATCATGGTTTGTCCAACCGCAGCCATGGCCTGCTTAGACGTTAGTGACGGAGGATGTCCACCTGTTGCAATGTGCTGCCTGCCCGCCGCAACGCTGCCCGAAGACACTAAAATCACCTCTTTTCCCTGATCGCGACTGTCAGTAATAAAGCGTGCAATAGGTAGCAAATATTTAGCACTTACTGACTTTCCATCTGGCGCAATTAATGCGCTACCAATTTTAATTACGGCTCGTTGCCAATTGCACAGTTCCATGCTTATCACTCATTTATTTGTATCGGTTGGGGGGTGTTGACCTTGCAACGTTAACACATCCTAGCCAGCTTACTGAATCACCGCCAAGCTGTCGAGCCATGTTATAGCGACAGGGTTATTACATCATGCTAGTTAACACAATATCAGCGCCCAACCATTATCATTTTAAAAAATATTCAATATTTTCAGAGTTTTTGGCAAGGCTGACATTCCACACCTACACTTCATTTCGATTAATAATTCATCTTTTTATCACACAAATGTAACACCAAGAAGATGAAATGTGCTTGAAAAACCAACAACAATAAAACGAGGACATAATGAAAAAACTTGCTGCTTTTGCGCTTCTCGCGTTTGCTTCTTCTAATGCCAATGCGTTTTCTCAGGAAACGCATAAACGCATTGTGATCGATGCCGTTGCATACATGCAACAACACCCTAACACTACACAGTTTGCAAAGTTGGAAGCTTACGCTAACCAACTAGGCTTGTCGGTTGCGGGTCTAGGTGAGTTACTTGGCCAGTCGGCTTATGATGTTGATGACTTTGAAGATACATTCCTATGCGGAGCCATTACAGGGTCTTGCGTGCAAGCACCAGTGTGGGGCTTAGCGGAAAGTATTGTTAAGTACACAAGTTATTGGCATTTCCAAAATCACACTCAAGGTCCAGACGTACATGGCAACGACTTTGGTGGCTATAATTACGACAAACTTACCGTGTGGGGCACTGTTGATAACATTGCAGCAGGTTGGCTTAAAGGTGATTACTTAGACGACGGCAACGGCGGCGAAACAGGCTGGTTTGGTAGTGACTCATCAAAATACAATACTTACGGCGTAACGGAAGCAAAATACCGCATTGGCAGCCATTCATCTTACAACATGTACGATGATTTTGAAGAAATGCCATTTCAGCCCATCGACAACCTTGGGCAATATTGGTATCAAAGTTATTTAGATACTGGCAATCCTCAAGTGCTTGGCTTTGTATTTCATACCACTGATCTCCTTCAACCTCATCACACTTGGACTACATCTGCGCTAAACCACAGTAGTTGGGAAAGTTGGGTTAAAGACTATTACGACCAAGAGCAACTTAACAATGGCGAGCTTGTGACCGCTGCATTAGGTAGCTTCACCCCTATTGATAAAAATAGCCACGATATTAGGCCAATACTGACCGAAGGCGGCGCATTCTCGTATTCTCAAGGCGGTATCGTTCTTAATTCTAAAGACCACTATGATCGTGTAAACACTGCAAAAGCTGTGGTGCCACATGCGATAGCAATGGTTGTTCACATTCTGAATCACGCAATGGAACAGCGTTAATGATGTGGCTTAAACTTATTGTGGCAAGCATTTTATGCTTGCCTCTTTCACTGATAGCGCAAAATTTTAGTGACGCTGAAATCACATTAATAATGCAGCGCTATAAAGATAATAACCAATCGGTTCAACCACACGCGCACGGTGTTGCACATACAGGGTCACATCAACCGCATAAAATAGATAAAGAAACCGTGCGTTACCAGCTTCTCGAAAACCAATTTTTACTGGCGGAAGCCAAACGATTATCACCTAAGATACTCATCAGACAAACTTCTGTTGGCTTTACCAACGCGTACCATGTTCGCCGATACGTATTAGATCTGCTCAATGCCGCCAATATTAAAGTGACTGCTACCCCGCCAAGTGCTCAAGCTATTAACACCACTCTTGGTTTATCAACAAGTAAACAATTAACTACGCTCTTAGGTGCATATCCACATGCAGGCAGCTTGTCACATCCTATTGAAACTAAGCTTAAGCATATTGAGCTTGCTCCATTAATTACTCGCGCCCCACACGAAACAAGGCTGTCACTGTTCGACATTTACGACAGTTTATCCATGCAAAGTCGTTTTCGTTTACATCAAGGCGATCTGAGTTTATTGCAAAATGAAATTATAAAACGGCATCGTTATCAGCAAGTAACGCAAGCAGCCCAAAAGAAATTAAAAATGCTAAATATCAGCTTAACGAACTTAGAAGTGATTGCGCTTGGTGACATTTTGCGACCAACCATGCTAGGTATGCTAGGCGTAACCCATGTGATGCATGGTGAAAGCCCAATTTTGGAAACATTAGAACAGCAAGTGAGTGCCGCGCAAATTCAACAATATTATGCTCGTCATAAAGAGGAGTTTCGTTATATAGATAATATCGCCGCTCATGCCATTATTTTTGATAAACGCAGCGAAGCCGTTGAATTTCAACAGCACGCGAAAAGCACTAATATTGCTGATGCGTTTAAACATAAAACGGCTTCATCGAATTTGCACGATATGTTCGCCCCTTATAATAATCGACTAACACGTGCGCACCACCAAGACTGGGCTGCGTCAGTCGTGTTTACTTTACCTGAGCATACGTTATCGCAACCTATGCGAACTCCCAGCGGTAAATGGTTAGTGGCTTATACTGGCGACAAACAGCTGAAGTACTTTGCTGCCAATCATGAAACCGTTACCTACCAAGCCAAAAAAGAGGTCGCTAAGCACCTTGCAAAAACCCAATATAGTAACAGGTTGAATCAATGGCTAAAAAACAACCAAGCATAATGCGCAAGCGCACTAAACGTATTCAAGCCTGTGTAATCGTCGTCAGCGCTGTTGCGCTGGCTGGATATTATGCTGCTGAATCTCACATGAGTACGAGCCACACAACTACCGAGCACATTGCTTTTGAAGATACGCAGCCCAACTCAGATCAAGAACAACACATAACTAAAAACGCAGTAGCCGCTAAGCCATTACTAACACACTTAAGCACAACACAGCCTGACTGGCACATACCTCATGATCAAGTAGAGGAAGAGTTAAAACAAGAAAAGCCCCGTGCTGAACAAGCACCGCTTAAGCCCATTAAAGAACCTGACTACGTACCACCCATTGCAGAAAATCGAACAACTCAACCTCATTATACTGGCGATTTAAACGATTATGACGCATATAACGAATTTCAAACCAATCGCGAGAAAGCATTAAAACAAGCATTTGCCAAAGCGGCACATAATAAAGTGAATACATTAAACGAATGGTTGGTAAGAGGAAAGCAAGCTAACTTATCAGAAGAGCAAATCAAATTTGCTGAAGAAAAAATAGCAACACTACAAAGGCTTGCAAAGCAAATGGAAGAAGAGGCCACGCAAATAAATTAAAACGCATAAACACAGCTTCTACGTCATTGCATTTACCGACTATATTTATAGGCAGATTAAAATATTTTCCGAATTTAGGTAGATGATTAATGGCGAACACCACGTTAACGTCAATCATTCGGTGAACGAGCGAGGCACACCTCAATGCCTGAATTGCGTTCCATTGGCAACGTGCAGGTTGATCCTAGTACCAACCAAATATGGATAGAGGGAGATCCTAAACACTTACCTCCTAAACAAATGGATTTATTGCTGTTTTTTATGGATCATCCTGACCAAGTGATTAGTCACGACGAGTTGCTAGAAGCATTATGGCCGGGTAGATATGGAGCGGATGAATCTTTATTTCGTGCGATCTCTAATTTACGCAAATTACTGGGGCAATCTAAAAACAGTGGTGTACAGTATATCGAGACTATTCCAAAGCGTGGTTATCGGCTTTGTCAGCCAGTCTCAAATAGCATAATAGATTCGCCCACTCATTCCACTGATAGTATTACAACCCTGTCATCACAAGCCCACGCTGTTAATATTGATAAGCCAAATATTGACAATAATGATAAACAAACTGACGGCTATACTAAACAACTCGCGCCTGAAATAGAGGCGAGCGATCTTAATTCAGAACAAAATGATGAAAGCCATAGCACCTACCGCACTAATACGCTTCGCAACACCTTAATATTAGCCAGCATAATGGGTGTGTTTTTTATTATTTGGCTAATTCCCTTTGATATTTTGTGGAAAAGTAGTTCACATGAAACCTCAGCACCGCCTACGTCTATTGCAGTACTGCCCTTTGAAAATTTTACCAATAATGAAGAACTAGATATTTTAGGCGACGGACTTGCTGAAGAGGTATTAAATGAACTAATACGTTTCCCGCAATTAAAAGTAGCCGCACGAACATCGTCATTCTACTTTAAAGATAACCCCAATACGGTTCAGGATATTGGCGACATCCTAAACGTTCATTATGTATTAGACGGCAGCATTCGAAGTAATAGTGGCAATGTTAGCGTAGCAATTCAGCTTATCAACACTCAAACAGGCTATCATGAGTGGTCGCAATTATTTGATTTTAATATTGATAACTTACATAACATTCAACATGTTATTGCGCAACACGTTGTTGAACAGGTTGGCTATAAGCGAGATAAGAGTAAAACGAATCAATTAGCTGAACATACAACGCAACCGAGTGCAGTTGATTCAAGTAGCCCAACGCCAGACCCTCACGCCTATGCCGAGTATATTTCTGGCAAGCAAAAGTTTAATAGCTTTAATATTCGATTACTTTTCAGTGCAAGAAAGCATTTTGAAGAAGCAATAAGCATTGATAATGATTTTGTTGATGCCCATATTGCCCTTGCCAATGTACTCACCAAAATGGCAGCGTGGGGGTTAATTTCTCACGACAGTGCGTTTATTCGCGCAAAACAGCACTTGGCTATTGCCGAGCCAAATAGCCAGAACAATCCCGACTACTGGTTTGCGCATGGCTTTTTGATGAAACCAAAGTACCTTGTTAAAAAAAATACTGATGCTCCCGCTGCCATTAAATATTTTAAAAAAGCATTGAGCCTTAACCCAAACCACTACGACTCTCTCTTTTGGTACGGCGCTCTTAGCCGCGATATGCGCGATTACACTACTGCCATTCGTTTATTAAACAAAGCGGTTGAGTTTGATCCGCTATCCCATGCATTACATAGCGTACTCATCTCTACGTATGTCAGAATTGGACAATTTCAACTCGCTGAACAAACCAGTAAAAAAATTATCAAACTTGTGCCAGAAATGGCTGGCGGCTATGAAGGCTTAGCCTTAGTTAAATTTCATCAAGGTGAAATTTTAGCTGCCGATCAATTAGTACATACGTGCCTCACTAAAGATTTACAATATTTAAACTGCTGGGATCGCCTGCTCGATATTTATACCGCGGTGGAAGATATTGAAAGCATTCATCAAATACTCGATCTAATCGGTATTCTTTCACCTGCATTAGCCAAGCCTATGATTATTATGAAAGCACTTTATGCGGGTGATATAAATAGTGCTGTAATCATGCTTGAAACCATTAATGAGGACGATCTAGCGCTGCCTTTCATCAGCCCTATTTTAGTTGCAACTGTTGCGTTAGCACCGCAAAGTCGAGTAACACACCTACAACCCTTAGCTGATAATGCGCTCTCTTATATTAATGCTAATCACCGTCCACTTTTTGCTGCGCTATTTGCTGAGCAAAAAGGTAACCATCAACGTGCAACACAGCTCTTAAATCAGTTTATCCGCGATATTGATAAACAAGCTTATCAGCCACTTGCGATGAAGTTTAATAAAGCGCAAGCATTAACAATGTTAGGACAGCAGCAACAAGCCATTCAACTACTAAGTAAGCTGTACACTCACACTAAACCCATTGCATATGCTGAACCTTACGAACGTCCCATGTTTTTCACTTCACAGAGTCCTTTTTTAAATGAACTAAAAAGCCATCCTGACTACGCAGCTTTATTAGCGGTTAAAAACAAAAGTGATGCCCACACCCGCCGCTTACTGAATCAACAAAGAAAAAACCAGACGATGCCATTTAATTTGGCACCGTCTGCCAATACAATGAATGGTTTTTAAGTCTTACACTCTGGCGTCAATTTCACATTCACAGGCTCTGTTTTCGAAAAGTACGTCCACATCATACAGTCACTATAAATAACATAAGCATAATTTTGATTATTATTCACTAAATTCGCATGACCACTTGTACTTATCCCTGTACGCGTATTTAGTATCGAAACATGAAGTAATATAGTCACTATGGATAAAACTATCAGCCCGATCTTAATTTGTTCCTTGTGTGCTCCTATCCTTGAAAACACCGCTAATATATTGTGTATATAAATACGGCTAATTAACCTGTCCATTTTATTTCCCTATGCTACATACCATTACCATAATTGGTATGTTCAAGCTTAACGCTGTTACTCAATTTGCACCTGAATATTATTAGAAAACAAACTGACTAGTAGCTAATCTTGTACTGAATTTAACCTCCCTTTTTTCTCCACGGATTACATTGCATGCCGATTCAACAACTTGAGTACATTTAAGCCACAATCATTACTAAAAAAACGATCCTGATCTTACTCAATGCTCACATTAGTTAAATTTCTACTATACTTATTGCACGTAGAGTTTCATGTAGCATATAACGCGAGACGAATACTCGAAGTAGTTAGATGTATAAGGGTATGAACCGCATTGCCATTTAAGATGAGGGTAAAGCAATGGTGGATATAGCAGCTGGTGTGCCAGACCTGAGGACGTCGACATCACTCCCAAACGATACACGTATTGCAGTACGCAGGCCAAATGAAGTGGTAGGCGCTGATGAGAATAATCCTAGCCCGATTAATGCACGAATCGATCAGGAACGTTTTGCAGTAAAAGTGGCTGACAACACGACAAACGATCCCAACGCCACACCGGGGATTAATCAGGGTGATCCCGACCCAACGTTTCGGTTTGTAAGTGGTGAGGCTGATAGTAATTTAGTTAATCCCGGACTTACGCCACGAAATGTGCAAGCAGTTATCGCGGTAGAAACGGCTGAAACAGAAGGCGCTCAACGTACTTTATCTAATTTGATTGATAGGCAAGAGGCGCGACCAGTTGGAAACGAAACACTGAATACAACCAACAATGTTACGGATAGATTTATTACACAAGAATCGCTAGATAAAGATGCAGTGGTCAGCGGGCAGTTGTTTAATCAGTTAGCGTAATTTCAACAGCAACAATTTAGCGTTGTACAAGCGGGAATGCATTGCAAACTGCATATTAGTCTACATAATGTAGATTCACCCTACGGGTGATGTTACAAATCAGTTGATATGCAATCGTTCCTGCTTTTTCCGCAACAACCTCTATTGGCAATTCCGCCCCCCAGAGTAAAACTTCATCACCAATTTTGTCGTGGCTTTGCTTGCCTAAATCAACCGTGATCATATCCATCGACACTCGCCCCACTAAAGGCACTTGTCGACCGTTAACCAATACTGGTGTGCCATTGGGGGCATGGCGCGGATAGCCATCTCCATAACCTATTGCCACCACGCCAATAAAAGTTTCATCATGGCTTCGCCACGCAGAGCCATAGCCAACCGCTTCATCTTTTTTTATTTTACGCACGGCAATCAGCTTGGACTTCATCGCCATCGCTGGCTGCAAACCATATTTTTGTCCAATATGCTCTGCCACAGGCGAAATGCCATAAAGCATAATTCCCGGCCTCACCCAGTTGTGATGTGAGCTTGGATAGTTAACAACAGCAGCAGAATTTGCTAACGACAGCAATGGTGGTGCAGCACTGTGGGTTGTATCAGCCATACAGCCATCAAACACCTGCATCTGTTGCTGATTAAACGGATTGTCATGTTCATCAGCACAAGCGAAGTGGCTCATCACCACAATAGGCTTAAGAACGTTAGGGCTGTTTACCAATGTACGATAAAAGTGCTCAAACTGTTCGGGTTCAATGCCTAACCGATGCATACCCGTATCAATCTTTAGCCAGACTTTTATCGGTTTTCTTAGCTTACTATATACTATGGCATCTAATTGATGTTGGTTTTGCACCACGGTTTCAAAGCCATACTCAACTAAGTCGTAAACTTCTTCAGCCTCAAAAAAGCCTTCCATCAATACCACAGACTTAGTAATGCCCTGCTCGCGTAATCTTAACGCCTCACCAATACGCGCCACGCCAAAGGCATCTGCATTATCTAAATGCTTTGCCGTACGGCTCATACCGTGGCCATAGGCATTCGCTTTAAGTACCGCCAGTACTTGCGAATGCGGCGCGAATGCTCTAACACGAGCTAAATTATGCTGCAGTGCACTAACGCTAATTTCGGCCGTTGCAGAAATCAAACCTGTGGCACTCTTAATATTACTATCACCGCTTATTCACCTGTCACCTTATTCACCATAGTCGAATGAGTTACCCGCGTAATTATCAAAACGCGAGAACTTGCCTTGGAAAGTCAGCGGCAATTTTCCAATAGGCCCATTACGTTGCTTACCAATTATAATTTCAGCGACGTTGCGGTTTTCTTCTGTCGTATCGTGATATACCTCGTCACGATAAATAAACATAATTAAGTCGGCGTCTTGCTCGATTGAGCCTGATTCACGTAAATCCGAGTTAACCGGGCGCTTATCCGCTCGTTGCTCCAATGAACGGTTTAGCTGCGACAGCGCCACGACTGGGCATTCTAATTCTTTGGCTAAGGCTTTTAATGAACGCGAAATTTCTGCAATTTCTAATGTTCTATTTTCTGAAAACTCAGGCACTTTCATTAACTGCAAGTAGTCGACCATGATCATGCTGATACCACCATGATCTCGTGCCACTCTGCGTGCACGCGAGCGAACTTCAGTAGGTGTTAAGCCCGCCGAATCATCGATATACATTTTCGCTTTTTCTGACATAAGGCCCATGGTTGAAGACAACCTTGCCCAATCTTCATCATCCAAGGCACCGGTACGTACTTTTGTTTGGTCAATACGACCTAATGACGCCAACATACGCATCATGATTTGTTCTGACGGCATTTCTAGTGAGAAAATGAGCACTGGTTTGTCTTGCGTTAGTGCTGCGTTTTCACACAAGTTCATCGCAAACGTTGTTTTACCCATTGAAGGACGCGCGGCAACAATAACTAAATCAGATGACTGTAATCCTGCAGTCATCTTGTCTAAGTCAGTGTAACCTGTAGACACCCCTGTCACACCGTCTTGCGGTAAACGCATTAGTTCTTCTATTTTATCAACGGTTTTCTCAAGAATTTTTAAAACTGACTCAGGCCCTTCATCAGATTTAGAGCGTTGCTCAGCAATTTTAAATACCTTGCTTTCAGCAAAGTCTAGTAATTCAGTTGCAGATCGGCCTTCAGGTTGAAAACACGTATTAGAAATATCATTTACGGCCCCCAGCAGTTCACGAATAATCGCTTTATCACGAACAATCTCAGCATAGGCCCTTACATTCGCAGCACTAGGTGTATTTTTCGCTATTTCACCTAAATACCCAAAACCACCGGCCTTTTCTAGATCGTTATTTTTCTCTAACTCTTCCGTAACCGTGATCAAATCTAATGGCTGATTCGTTGCCATTAAGCGTTCCATCGCAGAAAAAGCAGTTTTGTGTGCTAAAGAATAAAAATCTTTCGCAACCACAGTACCCGCAACAATATCCCACGCTTCATTGTTCAGCATAAGACCGCCTAAGACAGACTGCTCAGCTTCCAACGAATTTGGAGGAACTTTTAAAGACTCAATGTCTCTTTCTTTTTTCGCCATGCTTTTAAACACCTAATGGACATGCGCCGTACTTTAAATAACAGCACAGTACGTTAAATTATCAAGCACAATGAATTTCTTAACCCAAAATGCATTGCTGAGCATTATCTAACTATTTAAATCACTATAAAAGAGTGAAGAAAAGAAAAAGCGTCTAGTCGCCATTTCCTATTGCGCTATAAACAACCAAAATGACTGAAAAATGAAAAATAAGCACTAAATATTAAAAAGTTCAAAATACAAATACCCGCGTCATTACCGATAAAATGTATATTTGTACACATTTTCTTACAGATATAATTATTCAGAAACCTTTTTTGTTAACATTTAAAAATCACAAACACCCAATAAAACAAGGAAAAAAGTACTATCACAGATAAAAAACAACCAAAAACTGTTTAATAAATGTAAACAAATGAGATTTAAAAGCCCACTTTTCACTGTTGAGATTTTCAAAACCAGTGATATATTGGCATTCCTTAATTTCACTGCCCAAAGATAAATTAAGACAAAATTATAATAAGTTTTAAGTAAATATATTTAGTTAAAGTTAACTCCGGGATTAGGAAAAAAAATGATCTATAAGACTAAAGTAAGTAAAGCAGTTCAATTTGCTTTACTTGCTGGCTCAATGACGTTGCCAGCGTTTTCAGCATTAGCTGCTGAAGAATCAACTGAAGGACAAGAAATCGAAAGAGTTGAAGTAACGGGTTCTCGTATTGCACGTGCAGAATTATCTCAGCCTACTCCTGTTATTTCATTAGACGAGCAAGATATTGCTAAGTTTGGTCTTACTGACCTAGGTAGCTTATTAAGTGAATTACCAGCAATCGGCGCAACTGACACTCTTGTTGGTAATAACAACAGTAATGCATTTGCTGGTATCAGTTCTCCTGATTTACGTCGCTTAGGCTCTAACCGTACCTTAGTACTAGTTAACGGTAAGCGCCATGTTGCCGGTGTACCAGGTTCTGCTCAAGTTGACTTAACGACTATTCCTACTAGCCTAATTAAACGCGTTGAAGTAATTACTGGTGGTGCATCAGCAATTTATGGTTCTGACGCTGTATCAGGTGTTGTGAATGTTATCTTAAAAGATGACTACGAAGGTTTCGAGTTAAATGTAAGCGGTACAAGTTCTACAGAAGGTGTTGGCTCACGTAACCATGGTATTACTTTCCTAGCGGGTGCTGACTTATCTAACGGTAAAGGTAATGTAACTTTCTTCGCTGGTATTGAGCGCACTAAAGAAGTGATGTCAGAAGATATTCGTCAGTTCGATGGTTGGGGCACTGTTGCTAACCCTGATAGCCAAGGTGAAGAAGATGGCATCCCTGACAGACTACGTGTACCACGTGTTTACTCTGAAATGATCAACGCCTATGGCGTATTAAACCCATTTGGTGGTGGTGCAGGTCGTTATACATTTGATAACGATGGTAATCCATTTGTTCAAGTAGAGCGCGACCAGTCAAACAGCTTCGCATTCGGTTCTTTCCCAAATGGCTGTGACTCATGTTTCAATACTGAAGATTATGAAAACTTTCTACCAGGTATCGAGCGCATCTCTGTTGGTTCAAGCTTCAACTATCAATTAACAGATAACTTAACGTTCGTCAGTGACTTTAAATACGCTCGCTCTGATATCGAACAGCAATATCAGCCGTCATTCCGTTTCGGTAATATCTCTGTAAATGTAGAAGATAACGCATTCCTTGACGACTCTTTAAGAGAAGTGCTTTTAGATGCAGGTCAGACTAACGTTACAATGGCTAAATTCTTTGATGAGCTAGGTAACCGTTCAGCTGATAACCGCCGTGAATTATTCCGTTACACAGCAGCATTAGAAGGCGATTTCACGTTAAGTGAAACTGACTTTGATTATGAAGTGTATTATGTTTATGGTGAAACTCGTAACCGCCGTAAAACGCTAAATGATTTACTACCTGGAAACTTCACAGCTGCATTAGACTCAGTGATTGATCCAGAAACAGGTGAAGCGGCTTGTCGTAGTCAAGTAGCAAGTGCACAAGGCGAAGACTATACCGACCCTGCCAGTGTAAATGGTGGTGACTGTGTTGCATATAATCCATTTGGTTTCGGTCAAGCATCTGAAGCTGCACGTGATTGGGTATCTGCTGACGTAACTCGCCAAGACAGAATTTCTCAAGAAATCATCGGTGCTTCTTTTGTTACTGACACAAGTGAGTTTTTCGACTTACAAGGTGGCCCAATTGCGATTGCTGCTGGTTTTGAGTATCGTGAAGAAGAGTCAGAAATTACAACTGATGAATTCACGAAAGCTGGATTCTTAACAAGTGCTGCTACACCTGATGAATTTGGTGCGTACGATGTAACAGAAAGCTACATTGAAATAAGCCTTCCATTATTTGCTGGTCTTACAGGTATTGAAGAACTAACACTTGATGCTGCATACCGTACAGCTGATTACTCACATGCTGGTGAAACGGATGCATGGAAAATAGGCTTAATGTATGCGCCTATTGATGACTTCAGAATTCGTGGTACATACGGCCAAGCAGTACGTGCACCAAATATTTCAGAAGCATTTAGTCCACTATCTCCAGGCTTTGCACGAGTATCAGATCCATGTGATGCAGACAACATACCTGACGATCCAGATCGCGCAGCTAACTGTAAAGCACTAGGCATGCCTGATGGCTTTGAAGCTAACGACAACGTAAGTGTTGATACATTATCTGGCGGTAACTCTGAGCTTAATCCTGAAGAGTCAACTTCTTTAACTGCTGGTATCGTATGGACACCATCGTTTATTGAAGATTTCTCTATTACACTAGATTATTACGATATTGAAATTGAAGATGCGATTATTGAAGTTGCTGCACAAGATATTGCTGATAACTGTGTAGATGCAACTGGTGGTCCTGATGCAGGATATTGTTCACAAATTGATCGTAATGCTAACTTTGATATCGAACTGGTTCGTTCTGGTTACTTAAACGCGTCAGCATATACAACACGCGGCCTTGAGCTACAAGTGTTACACACTATGCCAATGCAAGTGATGGATTATGCTGGTGAGTTTAAAGTTAATTTCTTAGCAAATAAACTACTTGAGCTAGAGCAGTTTGAATTCCAAGACCGTCCTGATGAAATTAATGTTGAAGAAGGCGAGGTTGGCGACCCTAAATTGCAACTACGTTTAAGTGCTGACTATAAGATTGACCAGTTAGCGTTTGGCTGGACAACTCGTTATATCGATCGTGTAGTAACGTACGACGTGTCTCCAGGTGGCGGTAGCCCAGAAGATCTTAATCCAGGTCACATTGGCTCAATTACTACTCATGACCTGTCTATGAACTATGAGCTGAACGACAATGCATCATTTAACATGGGTATTCGTAATGTGTTTGATAAGTTACCTCCTGGCTATGTTACAAATGCAATGTATGACCTAATGGGTCGTAAAGTATACGCAGGTGTTAAAATCTCTCTTTAATTGATAGATTTATCCCTCATCAAAAAAACCAGCCTTATGGCTGGTTTTTTATTGCCTGTAATATCACTTACCAAGTTATATAAACTGAAATGAGGCTACTTTGGCCTCAATTGATAATGCTTTGAATGCTAGCTCAGATGCTCGTAGGATGGCTACATCACCTTTTTATCTATGGCCTTAAACAGCAATGATCAGGGGGTCAATCGATTGATGAGCAATAGGTATATGGTTTGCCAAGAAGCACTCCAACACACTCCCAAAGGCTATAATGAAGACAGGCATAAAAAAACCACCCGAGATAGGCTGTCTCTTGATCACAAGTTAGACTCTAGAGACTTAGCTAGCTCATAACCTTCAAGGATGGTTTGCAATTTGAACCATCCTTGCCATAACACCTTAACTGAAGCACGGCCCGTGCGTTTGGCATCTTTCCAGCCACCTAATTTAGCCAACTCTTGATAAGCCCATGACATATTAGGTACGCTGTCTGGCAGTTGGCTTTTCATTCGCTTTAACCATAATAACTTCCACGCTGTTGGCGACAGTACTTGTTCGCAACTAGCGTGCCCTTGTTCATTGGTGAATTTGAGTTGAAGTATTCTTGTCGCAACGAAACCGTTTATGGTCACCAGTCGTTCCACATTGTCTTTACTTTGTAGCCTTAAGCTTTCGATATCTGTACCGTCACTTTTCCAAACTTTATGATATTCCTCGACTAACCAGCGGTACTCATAGTGACTGACAACTTTCAATGCATCTTCTTTACTGTGGACTGGTTCATTGGTCAACAGATGCCAATTTAATTCGCTGTCTGGGTTTTCACGCTCGCTGCACCCCACATAATAAACAGGTAATGATTTTCCTTGTTTATTGCTCGGCACCTTTAAGGTCACTGGTGTAAAGACAATATCAAGTGTTGCACATCGCGCTTTTCTGCCGCCTTTCTGCGCTATATGAACTTGCTTTTGACCTGCGCTTTGTAATTCTGAAGCGAAGGCATAGAGTTTATTTTCGCCTTCTTCAATGTGGCGACTCTGCATTGAGCGCACTATAAACCGTTGCTGAGAGTCGAGTTTGTACTCGAGGTATTCGTAAATATCAGCTTCTCTATCACAAACAGAAATAACATCCAACATCTTACTTTGTAATCTATCAGCCATGTTTCGTGAAGCGGATTCCCATTTGTATCCTTCCTTCTCCTGATACGGCGTTTGAGCATGTAAACGCCGCTTGCCTCTTGTTGTGATGTCCCTTGTCCATCTAGACTGTTCGATTAAACCGACAATCTTAGATGATTGTGGCGCAAATAGTAGAATACTATGCGCTAGCATTCCTCTGTACCGATTACCTTGGTTTACATGACCTAAATCATCTCGAACAGAACGATGGCTGTAGACTATATTGGTGGTATCTTCCAAAGCAAGCAGCAGTTCATGCTCTTGCGCTTGTTCAACCGTGGCTTGAAAGCCAGCATCGGCTATCGCATTAGGCTCAACATGGTCATTTCTAATGAAGCGGTAAGCGCCTTCCATATCGGCGGGAGATTGAGTGATATTCACTAAAGGTTTTCCTGGCTCGTTAGCTATCGTAGCTGCTAACTTTACCAAACGATTCGTTCTACGTGGGTCCCCTAGGTTCGTTTTTCCAAATTGTTTTTCTGCCCAAACAGTTGCGTTCTCAAGCATTTACTATCTCCAATTAATGTTTGAAGATCTGATCTGGCAAGTTTAATTTAGTTCAAAAAAATCCCTGCTAATTACTTAGCAGGGATTTGTGTATAAGAGACAGCCCGAGATAGGTGGTTTTTTTAACTAACCCCAGATCGGTTTAAGCCACGATCATAGAATTAAGCTCTGAGTCAGTTAAATTAAGGCTTGGCTTATTGTCTTTAAGGCAGTAAGCCACTAATCCTGCCATTAAGTTCAACATAAAACCATTCATACTGCGATGTCTGGAGTGTTCAATTTGGGAGATATTCTTTAATTGGTCATTAATAGTTTCAATAATAAATCGCTTAGATAGCATCGCTCTGTCCCATAACGACATCGCTTTGGCTTTCATATTCTTGCGAACGGTAGTAATTAATGTCACCCCTTTTTCAAACAACGAAGCTTCCAGTGCTTTGCTGAGATAACCTTTATCTCCGTACAATTTATCTGTCAAACCAGCAGCTAGCTCTTCGACTGGTTTAGTATCATGAACGTTGCCTGTGGTGACTTTGGCTGCAACGATCTCTCCCCGATAATTAACGATAAGGTGAAGTTTGAAACCATAAAACCAGCCCATCGTCGATTTCCCTCGCCTTGCTATACCATTAAATGTTTTATGTCTGGGAATTCGAATATTATGACAAACGGTTAAAGTAGTGGAGTCAATGAACTCAATGCCTGTAGGCTTACCTTTAAGTGAGGTGAAGTACGCACACATTGGCACTATTGTTCGCGGCATTAGCTCTAAAAAGCGTGTATAACTAAGCAAATGTGGAAATTCTTCTCGACAAAAGCGACTGACATGACCAGTGTAATAATTTTTAAAATCTCGGTAATGGGACATGTGGAAGCCAATAATAATTGTCATGACTTCACTCATCGTCAATCTACTTCGACGCTTACGTTTTTGTGTGCCGTCTGCAATCAATTGCTTTTCCCATTCGGGAATAAATACTTTGCAAAAATCATCGACATCACAGAAGAGTTCAACTAATTTATTCATGCCTGTTCCTTTTTGGTCACTTTCTTTTTTGGTCGAAAGATCTGATCGTGGAGCAGGCATTTAGTTCCTTAAATTTTCAAATTCTTATCCCGAGTTGGGGTTAACTAGCATGTCAGCTTAGAACTGTTCTACATCTAACTCATATAATGTGTCACTACCAGCTTCAATTTTAGCAATTAAGCCCTTCACTCTTGGTAACACTTTCGCAAAATAGTAATGTGCCGTTTTAACCTTCGCACTCATAAATGACTCATCTTCTGCCATTTTTTGTTTGGCTGTGCTTGCCATTTTCAACCACATATAACCGTACATTAGGTAGCCCAGCAAGTGAAGGTAATCGGCAGATGCCGCGCCAATTTCATCACTATTATTTGCTGCACGCGCTAAAATCCCTTTCGAAACCTCACCCACTTCTTGGGTTAAACGTAAAATTTCAGTAGCCATTGCGCTCATGCCTTCTTGAGGCATCACTTCTTGTGCGTACTCGCTGATTTCGGTTAGTAGTACCGTTAGATTCTGGCCGCGATTTGCTGCTACCTTTCTGCCCATTAAATCGAGTGCTTGGATCCCGTTAGTGCCTTCATAGATTTGCGCTATGCGAACGTCACGCACTAACTGTTCCATTCCCCACTCAGTTACGTAACCATGGCCACCTAAAATTTGTTGGCCCAATACGCAAATGTCTAATCCCATATCCGTTTCAAACGCTTTAGCAATGGGCGTTAATAACTGAGCTAACCCATCGGCTTTTAGTTTTTCAGTTTCGTCTTCTTCAAATTTAGATTTATCCAATTGAATAGCAACATAGTTACTGAATGCGCGCCCCGCTTCAATAAGCGATTTCATATTTAATAACATTCTGCGCACATCTGCGTGCACAATAATCGGGTCGGCTTGTGCATCAGATTTTTCTTTGCCTTTACCTTGTACTCGGTCTTTAGCATAAGCCAGTGCATTCTGGTACGAGCGTTCAGCACAACCTAAGCCCTGATTTCCTACCGCTAAGCGCTCGTAGTTCATCATAGTGAACATTGCAGCTAGACCTTTGTTAACTTCACCGACTAAGTAACCTTTAGCGCCATCAAAGTTCATAACGCACGTAGCTGAAGAGTGGATCCCCATTTTATGTTCTATCGAACCACAGGTTACAGGGTTACGTTCGCCAAGATTGCCTTCTGCATCTACATTGAACTTAGATACGATGAATAGTGAAATACCGCGTGAGCCTGCTGGTGCATCTGGTAGTTTTGCTAATACTAAATGCACGATGTTGTCAGATAAATCATGCTCGCCCGCTGAGATAAAGATTTTAGTACCCGTAATGCTGTAGCTACCGTCGTCATTTGGTACTGCTTGGGTGCGCATTACACCTAGGTCCGTTCCACTGTGTGGTTCCGTTAAGCACATAGAGCCGCACCATTCACCGCTGTACATTTTTGGTAAATATAACGCTTTTAATTCTTCACTGGCGTGGTGCAAAATACTAAGACAAGCACCAGCGGTCAAACCTGGGTATAAAGAAAAGCCAACATCCGCTGCACACATCATTTCGTCGGTTGCAACACCAATGGCTTTTGGCATGCCCATGCCGCCATATTCTACGTCACCATTTAATCCTATCCAGCCACCTTCAGCGTACGTATCAAATGCTTGTTTGAACCCTTTTGGCGTAGTTACTTCACCGGCATTAAATGTAACGCCTTCTTCATCAGCCGATGACTGTAGCGGAGCAATCACTTCTGAGGTAATTTTGGCGCCTTCTTCAATAATGGCTTGAGCGGTTTCTTTATCAACCGTCTCTGCCAATTGCGGATTGGATTGCCAATATTTATCTGCTTCTAAAACGTCAAATAATACAAAACTAATATCTTTAGTTGGAGCCTGATATTCACTCACGTTAGTGATCCTCTTTAAAAATTCTTGTTGCAGGTGCAGCATTCTACGCAAACAATTACAGCATGCTACTACACCCACTCAATGTACGAGTACGCATTAGCCACTCAGTTTAGTTCATACTTTAGTAACTCAAGGTAGCCCAAGTGCTGAACAACACGCCTTATTTGCCAAACGTACGAAAAAATCTATTAATTAGTTGAAATAAGTATCGTCAAATTTTGCATAAAGCGCTATTTCAAACGGTTGTTTGAATATACGTGTTATCCTCTAAAGATCAAGTAATAGTTAAAGCGTCAATTAATAAAACTTTAGTGCAAAAAGGCAAACTTTAAATGCAAACTTATTGATTTTTAATGCATATATGTATTATTTGCTTACTGGTAAATCTAACTTTAGTTAGTCAGCAAGACCGATTGTCGTTATACTGCTATGAATCATTTTTATATGTTTAAGAAGATGACAATTTCATTCGACAAAGAAGAGACTTTCGACACGTTTTTGCAAGAACACATCGTGCCTTTTTGGCAGGATACGGTTCAGCAAGACTATTTCATTGGTGAAAATAACGCAGTTATTCGCTACTGTTTTTGTTTATGTGACAACCCAGTAGGCACCATCGTCGTTTCACCGGGTCGAATTGAGGGTTATATTAAGTACCAAGAGCTCATGTATGATTTATATACTCAAAATTATAATGTGTATGTGATCGATCATCGTGGCCAAGGCTTTTCCAAGCGGCTTATTGAACATGCTGAAAAAGGCTATGTAGAAAGCTTTAATTATTATGTAAGAGACTTTGCTTTTTTTATTGAAGAGGTGATTGTGAAGCAAACAAACACCCCTTTATATATTCTGGCCCACTCAATGGGTAGCGCCATTGCAACACGTTACATGCAACGTAAAACCGCCCAGCAATTGATTAAAGCGGCCGCGCTATGTTCGCCAATGTATGGCATTTATACTGGTAAACTTCCTCTTAGTCTTGCCAAAGGGTTATTGGCACTTAGTCATAACATAAATCGTTTGTTGCACCGTCCACCTGCCTATTTTATGGGGCAAATGAATTATCATAATGTGCCATTTATGCTAAACCCTTTAACGCATAGTGAGCCTCGCTATCAATGGTTCCGGGAATTATATGAAACCTACCCTGAAGCAAAACTAGGTGGGGTTACTACTCATTGGCTAAAAGCGGCATTAACAGGTATGGAACGAATTTTCTTTCATGCTGACGATTTCAAAACGCCGGCAATTGTACTACAAGCCAGTCAAGACATTGTAGTCGACAACTCAGCACAACATGCCTTTGTAAAACGCGTTCAGCACAACCCGCACCACGCGCCTATTTCACTAACCACTTATGAACATGCTAAGCATGAAATATTGTTTGAAAAAGATAACATTAGAACGCCTGCGTTATCCTCTATATTAGCGCTATTTTCTAACCACAGATAACGGATCTTGATGGATAAGCACATCAACATTATCGAATGCCTCGTCAATGGCATCTTCCACTTTATCTGCAATACGGTGTGCTTCATACAAGGTTAAACTATCGTCCAATTCAAGGTGTAATTGCACAAACTTTATTTGCCCAGCTTGTCGGGTACGCAAATCATGTGCACCGTGCACCCCCTCTTGAGCAACTACAATGGCCATAATTTGCTGTTGCTCTGCTTCAGGTAGCTCACGATCCATTAAGTGCTGGCTGCTTTCTCGTGCAACTTCCCATGCACTGCTCATCATATAAATAGCGATCAATATCGCAAATATCGCATCTGCCTGTTGATAGCCCATGCTAGTTAAAAACAACGCTAGCATAATTGCAACGTTCATTAATAAGTCACCTTTGTAGTGTAACGAATCAGCTTTTATTGCTATAGACTGAGTTTTCCTCACAACCCAAGTTTGAAAGATAACCAGCATCGCGGTTAAGCCAATTGCCAAGCCTGTAACAACATAGCCAATATCAATATGCTGCACATTGTGCGGATTAAGAAGGCGGTCAATACTATGAAAAATAAGTAAAATTGACGAGCCACAAATAAACGCAGATTGCGCCAGCCCAGCTAATGACTCTGCTTTACCATGCCCAAAGCGATGCTCGTCATCTGCTGGCATTAAGGCATAACGGATCACAAAAAAGTTAATGGTTGAGGCAGCCACGTCAAGTAATGAGTCAGTAAGTGACGCTAACAAGCTTGCCGAACCTGTGATCGTCCATGCATATAACTTGGTCACGATTAATATTGCAGCGACCACAATGGGAGCCCAACTTGCGGCTTTTACTAGTGATGAATACTCAGCTGTGGCCTTCGGCATAAGGGTAAACCTGCTTAAATATTGAGTGATTGAATTGAGCGGCTTTATGGGCAAAGAGTACCAGATTTGCTAGAATTCTGCCTCCACAACCATGAGATAAATTTAAATGTTAGACATTGTACTGTATCAACCAGAAATCCCACCGAATACTGGAAATATTATTCGTTTATGTGCCAATACAGGTTTTCACTTACATTTAATTGAACCACTGGGCTTCGATTTAGAAGATAAAAAATTAAAACGTGCTGGTCTTGACTACCACGAGATGACGCATGTTACTCGTCATGAAAGCTATCAGGCATTTTTAGATGCGGTACAACCCAAACGCATTTTTGCATGCACTACCAAAGGTAAACGCCATCATTCTGATGTTCAATATCAATCAGGTGATGTTTTAATGTTTGGCCCTGAAACACGAGGCTTACCTGAAGATATTATTTTCGGGCTACCCGAAGAACAACGAGTGCGAATTCCAATGTTACCAAACAGTCGCAGTATGAACTTATCAAACGCAGTGTCAGTATTTGTTTACGAGTCTTGGCGTCAACTAGACTATGCTGGTGCAAACCTACCTGATTAACACTCGCTGTGTAACATAAATTTGCGAAGGTTTGTTTGACGACTAAAGACTGGCACATGATTCATCACAGCCAGCCTTTCAAACCTTCGGGTTTTACCTTCTTGTGAGATCCCTTCAGAAGGGGAATTTTCACGCCATTTCTGTATATTTTCCGACATGTTTTATTCAATTTATCACCCCCTGTCTCTTCGGCGTTCATCATATTTATCGGATTATCACTTAAAAACCGCTGCAAAATCCGGCTATCCCGCCGCACTGCTGAACGTCTAAAACGCCTACCTCCATACGTCTAAACACCCCGTTCTTACTGGGCTCGCATTATTTGAGTGAAGTATAGACAATCACAGAAAGTGCTTTTAGTATGCCTATAAATGTGTTTGGAAAAATTATTATGACGATAAAAAAAATTATAAAAGGCGATCACGCCAGTCATAGTAGCTTAACGCAAAACGGTAATAAGCCGTCTTCAACAACTGAAGCTACCAATACGATTAATACCAATGCCAGTAAATGGGCAAACGATCTCACACGCTCTCGGGTGAGTGGACCAATGTTCCCCAGAAAAAATACCGAGTCGTCTGCTCATCAAACCGATGTAGAAGCCCCCTGGCAACATTACAAAGATGCCACGCGCGCTGTGCATGCTGGCTCTTTTGATGATGTTGCCTCAGGCGCAGTGGGCACGCCAATCTATCAAAGCTCAACGTTTTTACTGGGAGAAGAACAATACCAATCTATCGATGAAGGGCATGCCCGTGATCGGTTTATCTACACCCGGTACGGCAATCCCACATTATGGGCGGTGCAAAACAAGCTTGCAGCATTAGAAAATGCAGAGTCCGCGTTGGTCTTTAGCTCAGGGATGGCGGCGATTACGGCCTCGGTTATGGCTTTAGTTGATCGTGGTGCCCATATTATTGCTTCTAACGAGCTTTATGGTGGCACCTACAATCTATTCAATTACGAATTTCCTTCTTTTGGTATGAGTGCGAGCTATGTAAATCCTCGCGATTACACAGCGATTGAAGCTGCTATCAAACCAAATACTCAACTCATGTTTTTTGAAGCGCTCACTAACCCCTTGCTAAAGTTAATTGATATTGAGCGTTTAGCGGATATCGCCAAACGTAACCGTATTCGTTTGATTATTGATGCCACGTTTGTCACACCTATCGGCTTAAAGTCCTTAGCATTAGGAGCCGATTTAGTTGTTCACTCTGCTTCAAAGTATCTAAATGGTCATAGTGATCTAATTGCGGGTTGCGTAATGGGCAGTCGTAAGCTGGTTGATATGGTGTGGCCTCGAATGCTGACGTACGGTGGCTCGATGGATCCTCATGCTGCATTTTTATTAGAGCGGGGTTTAAAAACCTTACCCATTAGAATGCAAGCCCATGAAAAAAGCGCATTTGCATTAGCACAATACTTAGAAGCTCATCCAAAAGTTAAGCGAGTCATTTATCCCAAACTGCCTAGTTACCCTGACTACTCACTGGCAAAGCGTATTTTAAAAACAGGCACAGGGATGATCACATTTGAACTCACTGGCGGTGATCAGGCCGCATTACAATTAGTAAAACATTTATCCATTCCAAAAGAAGCAACTAGCCTAGGTGGCGTTGAATCGTTAATCAGTTTGCCCTTTAATACTTCTCAAGCTGGCTTTACCGCCAACCAACGCAAAAATATGGGCATTAACCCTGGTTGTGTGCGTCTCTCTGTGGGGATTGAAGATCCAGAAGATTTGATTGCAGACTTTGCAACGGCATTGTCGTTAATTACCACGCAACAAACCAATCCAGCGACTGCGGATCATCGAGAAAATAATTTAAATGGAGTTAGTCAATCATGAGAAACAGTATTCCTCTTTCTGCATTAAGTGAATTTACAAACGAAGTCAAAGCGTTACCTGAAGAAGGCGTGGTGCAATATGGTGTTGAGTTAAATTGGGAAAGTGGTACCCGTTCTCGAGCCAAAGCACTCCCTATGGCCGTGGGCCCACATGTGGTCAGTCGAGACTTCGAATGGACCATCGACGAACCTAGGCAGTTAATGGGCAGCAATCATGCACCTAATCCGCAAGAATATTTGTTATCAGGGCTTGGCGCCTGTATCCTAGTCGGCTTTACCGTGGGTGCTTCAATTATGGAAATTCAGCTTGAGTCACTCAAGGTTACCGTTCAGGGCGAATTAAATTTAGCCGGATTTTTAGGCGTAGACAGTTGCGCATCTGTTGGTTTTAAACGCATAAATTATCAAATTGATGTATCTGGTACTGGTACTGATGAACAGTTTGAGTTACTGCGAAAGCAAGCTGTCGCGCATAGCCCAAATGCTATGTCGATGATGAATGGTGTAGAAGTCTGTGGCGAATTAACCGTTCACAAACACTAATTTATTCCAATACTGCACGTAAATTACCAGGAACAAAAATGAAGTACGACTATATTATAATCGGTGCGGGTCAAGCAGGGTTAGCGATGGCTTATCATCTTAAACAAATGAACGCTAACTTCATGATGCTAGACGCCGCTAGCGAAATAGGTGCAGCCTGGCTTAAACGCTGGGACTCATTAACGTTGTTCACTCCGACCGAGTTTAACCATTTACCTGGCATGCAATTTCCTGCGGCAGATGGTCACTATCCAGATAAGCATGATGTTGCTAAGTACTTTAAGCAATATGTAAGGCACTACGACCTTCCCATAACACTTAATACAAAGGTACATCGCCTACAAAAAGATCAAGACGGTTTCACGTTATCATGTGAAAGCTATGCAGATGCATCCTCATCAGACGAAGCCATTACCTACCAAGCCGACAGAGTCATCGTTGCAACAGGTCCATTCCACACGCCTTTTATACCGCCCTGCCATAGCAACATTGATGAAAGTGTCGTGCAATTGCACAGCAAAGATTATCGTAACCCTAACCAACTCGCTGCTGGGGATACTTTGGTTGTAGGTGCTGGCGACTCAGGTTTTCAAATTTTACATGAAATCTCTGATGCCAAACCGAATGATAACATTTACTTTTCTGGTAAAACCGACTGCCACTCTATTCCTCAACAATTTTTGGGGAAAACATTGTGGTGGTGGTTTGACAAGCTAGGCGTACTGTCTGTTACTAAATACTCATGGCTTGGTAAACAGTTAAGCAAGCGTATGCAGCCTGTTATCGGCACTAACGTAAAGGCATTATTAGCCAAGCAGAATATAACGTGTGTGGGTAAAACCCTTGACGCGAATCTATCTGAAATACAATTCGAAAAAGCGAATATTGCTGGCATAAAGAATATTGTATGGGCTACTGGTTATCGACCTGACTTTACTTGGTTGAAAGATATTGAATTAGACGGTGAAGGTTATCCTGCTAATTACCGTGGCGTAAGCACAACAGAAGGTTTGTATTTTATTGGTTTGCCATGGATGTATACACGTGGTTCTGCCACATTAGGGGGCGTACAAAAAGATGCTGATTACTTACAGCAAGTACTGTTGAATAAGCCAGCCCCTTCGCCTGCTATAAATTGTGAATTAACCGCGACGACGGTAAAAACATAAAGCGGAATTATTCCGCTTTACGATCCCTGCCTAGCAACGCCATAGCTGCTTCTTGCGGGTTTTTACCTTGATATAGCACCTGATAAATTTGATCAGTAATTGGCATTTCAACGCCTACACGGCTGGCTAAGTTAAAGACCTCTTTAGTATTGCGATAACCTTCAACCACTTGACCAATATCGGCCATTGCTGTATCTACGTCTTTACCTTGTCCTAATGCTAAGCCAAAACGACGGTTACGTGATTGGTTGTCAGTACATGTAAGTACCAAATCACCTAATCCGGCCATGCCCATAAAGCTTTCACGCTTAGCGCCCATTGCGCAGCCTAAGCGGCATAACTCAGCAAGCCCGCGAGTAATTAAGGCGGTTCGTGCATTCGCCCCAAAACCAATACCATCAGCCATACCCGCACCAATGGCAATCACATTCTTCACTGCGCCACCTAACTGCACACCAATAAAATCGTCATTGGTATACACTCTAAATGAACGCTCACAGTGAAATAAATCAGATAAGTGATTGATAAAATCTTGGTCTGTTGACGACATTGAAATAGCCGTTGGTAGCCCTATCGCCATCTCTTTTGCGAATGTAGGACCAGACAAAACCGCTAACGAGATTGAGTCGCCCAAAATATCAATGGCGACATCTTGTAATAACCGGCCTGTTTCAGGCTCTAGCCCTTTGGTTGCCCAAGCTACTTTTGCGTTTTCCCTTAAATGCGGCTTGATTTGAATGAGCATATCGTCAAACGCATGACTTGGTACGACAACAAGTACTACATCACTGGCTTTAACAGCAGTCACTAAATCAGATTCTAATCTTAGCGTTTCAGGAAAGGTAACATCAGGAAGGTATTTTTGGTTACTACGTTGCTGCGACATTGCGTCTATTTGCGATTTGTCGCGCCCCCATAAAAGGGTTTCATGTCCGTTGCGTGCCACACATAAAGCAAGGGCGGTACCATACGATCCCGCCCCTAATACTGTGACTGCAACTTTTGCAGAATTCAGCATGTATTGTTCACTTTTTAATTAAGCGTCTGCTTGCTCTTTTTGAGCTGCTTCAGCTTGTGCTTGACGCTGTTGCATAGCTTGCATGAATAATGCGTCAAAATTAACTGGTGAAAGGTTTAACTGCGGGAAAGTACCACGGTTAACTAAGTTAGATACCGTTTCACGTGCATACGGGAAAAGGATGTTAGGGCAGTAAGCGCCTAGCATATGAGCAAGTTGTTGATCTTGCATTTCAGCAATAGTGAAAATACCAGCTTGGCTTACTTCACATAAAAACGCAGTTGTGTCGCCAACTTTCGTCGTTACTGTTAATGAAAGTACTACTTCGAACACGCCATCTTCTAGCTTGCTGCTCTTAGTGTCTAAGTCCATTTTTACTTCTGGTTTCCATTCCATTTTGAACACGTCTGGAGACTTAGGTGTTTCAAAAGAAATATCTTTTGCATAGATGCGTTGAATAGCGAATTGAGGGTTTGCTTGCTCTTCTTGAGCAGCAGCGTTTGTGTTTGCTTGATCAGTCATGATACTTCCTTTAAATATGGTTAATTATGCGACCAATAATGGGTCTAATTTATTTTGATTTTCTAATGCGAGCATATCATCACAACCACCAATATGTTGGTCATTAATGAAAATCTGCGGCACGGTATACCCACCATTAGCCTTTTCAATCATTTCGGTGCGAAGCTCAGGCTGCTCGTCGATTTTAAACTCGGTATAAGTCACTCCCTTCTGATCAAGCAATGCTTTTGCACGAACACAATAAGGACAATATACTTTTGTATAAATAGTTACGTCAGCCATAAAAACCTCTTACTTCTTTTTGGCTACAGGCAAACCTGCATTTATCCAAGCGTTCATACCGCCTTGTAATAAATGCACATTAGTAAAGCCCGTTTTAAATAATGTATTTGCAGCGCCTGCTGCAGACATTCCAGCGTTGCATACGACAATGATGGGGTTAGATTTGTGGTTTTCAAGCTTAGCTAATTCATTTTGCTGAATTTTAGTTAGAGGTACGTGTTTTGCACCTGCAATATGGCCTTTTTTGAATTCATCCGCAGAGCGAATGTCTACCACAACACCATCTTCTTTGTTAACCAACAATGTCAACTGCTGTGTACTTACCGCAGAGATCTGCGAAAATTTACCTTTTATCCAGCTAAATAGCACAGAAAAAAACAGAACGACCCAAATAATACTTAAAATATAATGATTACCGATAAATTCGATAAATTGTTCCATAACGGCTACTAAACCTTTTTTGTAAATTTCCAGATACTTAACACCTAAATTCGGCTTAAGCTCAATGTAAATCAGCGATACACCGATTTAAAATTAAGCGCTAAAGTATACATATAAAGAAAAAAGATGCTAGCCCAAAGTCAAAAATGATCATAACTATAGGCTAAAAATACGACGGGGTTGAGTGAATAACGTTAAGGCTGGCTATCTCACTGCTACGCCACATTAACAGTGAGTAAATTCATTAATAAACGTCAGGCTATCTACCACTTTGTCAGCAATTTTTACCGCTGAATCACTGACTGCATGGCCACTTCTCACTAATACTTTATGGCCTATATCTGCTGCAATTGCCGCTTCGATATCTGCTTCCTTGTCGCCAAACATGATTGATTGTTGAGGATCAATATCATGCTCTTCAATAGCTTGGAGGAGCATGCCGGGCTTAGGTTTACGGCATTGGCAAATTTTCTGGTATGGCGGTAATGCATCAGTGGGATGATGAGGGCAAAAATAGACACCATCAATATCAATAAAGTTTTGCGCAAACTGTTGATTCATCCAAACTGTTAACTTTTGAAAGTCAGCCTCAGAGTAATAACCTCGACCAATACCTGATTGATTGGTCACCACAATGATTTTAAAGCCCGCTGCTTTATATTGCGCACAGACATCAAATACACCATCAATAAACTGAAAATCTGCAATTTTATACACATATTCTTTTTCGTGATTAATGACGCCATCGCGATCTAGAAATAAAGCTTTTTGCTTCATGGATTATTCCTCATCATCTTTTGAAATTTATACATCAATCAGTTTAGTCCAGAGATTCATTCGCACCTAGTTGTAGCTCATTAACCGCCCGATCAAATGTTTGAATAACCTGCTCTACGTCAATCTGTGCCATCAATTCAGCCCCTTTGATTCGCTTACCCGGCTTGTGCTGCTCTGCGGTTTTTCCTGTTAGTGTTTGCAAATTTTTAAAATACACCTCACATACATAATCACGATAATGATAAGGCCCGGTTCTGTCGGGGTTACTATGAGCGTACAAGCCAATCACTGGCGTACCTTGCGTAACCGCCATGTGCGCTGGGCCTGTGTCAGGTGCAAGCACCAGTGATGCTCTGCCAAGCAATGCCAACATTTGCTTCAGCGAGGTTTTACCTATGTAATCGGTTATGTTGCATTGTGCATGGCGTAAAATGTCATCACCAAGTGCGCGGTCTAATTTTGCTGGGCCGCCACACAATAGAACGTCAAACCCTTTGCTACTAGCGTACTCAGCAACCGCAGCATAGCGCTCTGGCAGCCAGTTGCGCTCAGCCTTGCTGGCCGCAGGTGAAATTATTAAGGTTGGTTTATGGTTAGGAATAACTTGCTGAGCAAAGCTTATATCATCATCACTTAACGGCATTTGCCAACTGGGAGCTGATTCAGGCACACCTATCGCACTGGCAAAAGCACGGAAGCCATCCAGTACATGGGGCGCAGTTTGAGCTTTTATTCGTTGATTAATGAACACACTGTGCAATTCTTTTGAACGAGCTTTGTCAAACCCTAGCTTTGTACGGGCTGGAATAAAATGAGCCGCTAAATTCGCACGAAAAGCCACTTGCATATGCAATAATACGTCAAACAGCCTTCCCTTCATGTCTTGCATTAATTGTTTATATGCTTGTTTACCTTGCTTTTTATCAAAAATAACAAATTCTACACCCGGCAAACCAGCTAACAACGCAGCTTCAACTTTACCGATTATCCATGTAATACTGGCTTCGGGATAACACCGTTGAATTGCTTGCACAGTAGACACCGCGTGACACACATCACCAATAGCAGAAAGTCTTAAAATACAAATAGATTTAGGTGATGATTCAAACAAGCTGACCTCGCACAATAAGGTTGATTAAAAGTGCCACATCTTATCTGATCAACCATGGAAAGTTAATGTATCATTACAATCTTGCAAAAAAGGGAAAATCATATTGGTCGTAAAACTATAAAAAAAATTGCCCGATTCGTTTAATTTTTGTACTATGTAACTATGGTCGATTTGATATCCTTTCAGGTATTTATTTGTAACCAACATTTCCAACGATAAACAAAACTGAGAACTTAATTGTGACACACGAAAAAATAGAAGCGGACTCTGATGTAATTGTGTACAACCCTTTGTTTTCTTACCTACCCGATGCTAAATGGTTTACATCGTGTTTTTGGCAAAAGAAAGGGGCCATTTCAGGCAAGTCAAAAGGCCGTGCCATTACTTGGTTTTTCCGCTTTAAAGAGCACGAATTTGTATTACGTCACTACTACCGTGGTGGCTTAATAGGAAAATTCAATAAAGACTTGTACATAGGCATGGATGAAGAACGCAGCCGTGCAGTTAAAGAATTTGCGATGCTGAAAGAGATGAGTAACATAGGCTTACCAGTACCTAAGCCACTTGCTGCTCGTATCGAAAAGAAGTGGTTTTGCATTTATCGCGCCGATCTCATTATTGAGCGTATTGCTAATGCGAAAGATCTTTTTCAGTATTTATCCAAATATCCACTCAACAAAAGCATGTGGCTTAAAATCGGACGAACGATCGCCGACTTCCATAATAATGGTGTTTATCATGATGACTTGAACATTCACAACATCATGTTAGATAAAGAGCATAAATGCTGGTTAATTGATTTTGATAAAGGTGAAATCAAAAAACCGAGCCACTCTTGGCAACAAGAAAACTTAAAACGTTTACTACGCTCTTTTGAAAAAGAAAAACGCCAAAACGTGGATTTACGCTGGCATCTAAAAGATTGGGACTTTTTGCTGCAAGGCTATAATGAAGTAATTAATACACCGAAGAAGCAAGCGGCCCACTAGATACTTGTGATAAGAATAGAGTTGCGGTGTTCACAACTCTATTCTGGTTATTAGCTGTATAGCCAAAAGCGTGTTTGCGGTGCTACAAATCGTTATCAGGGCTGTGCCACCACTGACTGGTACGCACGTCAACATTAAAAGATTGGTAAAACAATTCTACATCTGCAGCTAGCTTTGTTTTTGTGGCATTAGCTTCATTTTCTGTCATTTTGGGTATAGGTTCGCTCACTGCACCTTTCATCTTATTTACCACACTTGTTGGCAAAATCTTCTTAATCTGCAGCGTCATGCTCTTCAGTGTTTTTGCAGGTAATAAATTGACCACACTAAAAGGCCCTTTCCATTTAAACGAGGCATTCGATTTTTGTGCGTAAGCTTCCTCAGAGAATGAATATGGCGACATATTCAGGTGATTGATAATACTATCAATGACTTGCTTTGGGTTACGTTTAAAGTCACTGAATGCTACTACCAACAAGTTTTCTTTTGGAAAATGAGCTAAGTACTCCTGCATTCGCTGATGATATAAGCTACCTGCAATGTGTGAATTATCAGCACGATTTATCGCATTCATAAAACTATCAGACTCAAATCCGGCGCGTTTAGCATGCCAATACGACGACCACGTTCTTTCAAGTGGATCCCTTACTACATATACCATCTTAGCGTTAGGGCATGCCGCTTTAATGCGCTTTGCAATTGCTTCACTGCTGCCTTCAAAACCAGCACTGTAGCTCGTTGAGGCATCCAACCGTAGCTTATGCACCTTACCTTGAAACAGACTATCATACCAATCTTCACCTTTGTGATAATGCCTTGCAAAGTAATCACTTTCTTTTGGAAAAGATAAACATATATCAGGATGCTGCGCTAAAATATCTGAAATTGATGTGGTGCCTGTTTTGGCTGCACCAATTATAAATGCGTATTGTTTCGAATTATCTATAGCCATTAAATCTTTAACTCATCCAAATTACTTTATTAACCACTTATCCAAGGAACACGATTTAAGCTAATTGCTTAATAAAGTCTAATGTTATTTGTTCCACTTCACTTTTATATTGTCGTGTTGAAAAAGTATGATCAGCGTCAGCAATACGAAATATTTGGCAAGATGCCGCCAAATACTGCTGCCACTCTTTATTCATAGACGCATTTTGTTCAAACTCTTTCGCGGTTAAGTCATTACCGCTTAAAATTAAGCAAGTATTGCCTTTAAACGCTTTCGCGCCTTTTAGCATTCTATCTTGATAACTGCCTTGTGCTGCCTGTTCGGTTTTCATGCTTTGAGATACATGGGAAGACGCTTCACTGATGCCGCCTTTGATATTCACACCGCCTGTCATGAGCTTTTTCCAAAACGCTTTCGACATTAACCGCTGTAAATAATAATGCTTCACCATGGTTTTACCTTGTGCCGTCGTACTTTTAAGCCAAGGATTTAATAACACTTGTGCAATCACGCGGTCATCTTGACTCGCATAAATCTGAATCGCTGATGCCGCATCACATAAACCCCAAAGAATAATTTTCTTCACGTGTGGTAATTGCTGCTGCAAACTATCTATTGCTGCTTTAATGTCATCGCATACATTATCAAATTCTTTCTTATCACCTTGGCTATCGCCCATGCCACTATAGTCAAAACGCAATACGTTTATCTGATGTTGATATAAATAGCGCGCCAATTGCACAAACTGACGATGACTACCCACACGATATTGAGGACCACCCACCACTAGCACCATCGCGGTATCTGACTGTTCGTCAGCTTGATGCAAAATACCCATCAATTGCTTTTCTTCTAACGGAATACTTATGGCTAACTCAGTCATTTATACCGCCCCACTTACTGCTTGATAAGATAAAGAATAGAGTTCAGGCTCATCAAATATTTCTGGCACCTGCCAAAAAGGCCCCGTTTTTAAAGTATTAAACGTTGCGTGTTGTGTTTGCCAACTGTCTTGATAACGTGCCACTGCTGGCCCCAACTCTTCAGTGGCTAAATCCAACCAAGCTAACGGGCTACCTAACGTTAAGGTTTGGTCCACTTTTAATGCTTCTATTGAATTGAGCATATTCGCTGTAAGCTGATAGCCCGCAATTTCAACATGCTCGCCCGCTAATACCTGATTACGCCAATTAATTTTTTCGCCAGTATTATTCATCATCGCATTCGACTGCTTAATACGAATGAATTGTCCAGCAAATTGCTTACCGTTTGTAATAGGCTTCCATACAAGTTGGTGTGTAATAGGTAATATGTCGTGCAGCTTTTGCTGATGCGCAAACATGAGTAATCCGCCAAAACGAATACCCCATAATATAATCTTCTTAACATTGTGCTCTGCCATTAGCCACTGTGCGGTTTCGATAATATTATCTAGCCAAATGTCACACGTTGCCTCTTCAAACTCACCTGCACTATCCCCCGTTCCAAAGTAATCTAATATAAAACAAGGTATTTGATTAGCGGCGAAGTAATGCGCCTGTTTGGCTACTACTGCACGCGCTAAATTAAGCTCTTCTACAATTGACGGTAAGCAAAGTATTGCAGTGTCTTGATCAGCACTTATATCGCCTATTTGGGTAACGAATAAATTGCCATGAATTGAAGGAAGAAAATGGCCTTGTAACATGTTATACCGCTCTACTATTAATTATTTTTATTGTCAGTTAGTAAACTAGGAAATGCTTGAACACCAGCTTCATCACGAGACTGATAGCGAATATTGGATTCGTTATAATTATCGTCAGCTAATTTTCCAATAATGACATTATTATTTACCATTATTTTTGGTGCTTTCCCTTTTGTCGCAATGAGTTTATTACCACGTTCACGGTCAAGTAGAATAAGGTTATTGCTTAATTTAATTGAGTTTTCTTTATATTTAAGCCCTTCCATACCAAACCCAATTAGATTCCAGTTGCTGGTATTATCACCCTGCTCCAGCACGCACTTGTTCACTTCTAAAATGCCACCGTTAGAAATATCTAACAAACGGCTATCTTTACCTGTTAATGAGGCAATGGTTGAGTTATAGATCATGGTTTTTCGAGCACGAGACTTAATTTCATGCCCTTCATCTTTACCTGAAAGAAAGTGACTGTTATTGATATACAGTTCTCCACCACCTACATAAACGCCATGCGCACGGCCTGCTTTACCTAAGCGTTCAAAGCGACTGTTTTCAATATAAATACTGCCCGGTTTCGAACCTGTTAATAATCCTTGCTCACTGTCATGAAAGTACACATTATTAAGCTTAAGGTTGCGACCCGCTAAGCGAATGCAAGCACCGTTTTTGTCTGGTACGGTAACACCTGAACATTCAATATTTTCTATGGTTGTGTCGTTACCTTTAATCACTAGCGCCCCTTTCCCTTTGGCGGAAAAGTTGCGGATATGAGTGTTAGAACCGCCTGTGATGGTAACGAAGTTAGCATTTAATATGCCACCGTCACGAAAGATCCCGTTGCCCAGTTTAATCCTATCACCGTCACGCGCATTACTTAAGGCGTCTTGTAAGCTGGCTTGAGGTGTATCATTTAAATAAATAGCCCCTGATTGGAGCTGCTGCGCAAAAGAAGCGTGAACATATACCAAACTAAATAAACACATCCATACTATATAGTGCTTCTTCACGTTAAAGCGTAACACCTATTAATGCTCTTCCATTTTTTTAATTGCATTGCTCAAGCCTGTTAAGGGATAGCCTAATTCACTGGCTTTGTTCGCATGTTCTTTCGCTTTAGCTATTTCACCTGTGCCTAAATATGCCAACCCAAGGTGATAGTTAAGCTCGGCAGAAGTTTGATTGGTGTTTTTATTGCCCATATCTAAAATTCTTGCTGCCTCTTCAAGCTTTTGCTCTTTTCTGGCGATAATGGCTTTAACAATATAACCACCATCGTAATTAGGGTGCATTGAGATTGTGCGATCTAATATCTTAATTGCTTCCTCTTTTTTGCCCATTTTATACAGCAAATTCCCCGTTAATGCGCCTATTCTTGCGTACAAAGTATGATTCTCTGGCATGCGATAATAAGTAAAGTGATATTCATTTAAGGCACCTTCTAAATCACCTCGTTTCTCTTTGATTAGTCCTGCACAAAAGTGGTGAAGACCATACCATGCACCTTGACCCAACTTGCCTTTCCATCTACTTACTTCAAGTTGCGATACTTTATCTTTGAATAAGCTTTTTTTACCCGACATTGAAACCACATATCTTGCCTGACACATAGGTTCCCATGTATTCCACTCTTTTTCTGTTGGCGTAAAGTTCAACGCTTGCGCATTAAATGTGGCCACCAACATGACACTCAACAATAATAAAAATCTCATCATTATTCTCTTATCTAATCATTGCTGTTAAATACGATATTTGCACTCACTTATGTAGATACAAATTGTTTTAGCTGTGAACCTTTTTCACGTAAAAACATGCACAGCCCAAACCACGTTCTTAAATTAAAATAACACAAGTTATACAAAGGTTGCTGATTATTCATCCAATCTTGTTTGTATGCATCATTCCCTGTTAAAAAATCAATTTTTGACACACCATCATATTCAATCACATAGTTAGCTATCTCATTAGTTAATAGGGTGCCCGGCGAATATTTAGCATACTCACTATCGTAAGCTAGCTTATAAATAAAAGCATGCTCATTATCAACTAACCATATTTGTGACGCGACCGCCTTACCTTCAACATATAGCACCCCAAGTCTTATCATATCTTTAGGAACGCCGTAATTCACCAAGCCAGGAATAAAGCCGGGGTATGGCTCTAACTTTTTCCAGCTTTTTAAGTAAATTTCTTGATACTCGGATAAAAGTTTTTGTACGCTTGTACCATTTTTAACTATCTCAAAGCTATACTCTTTCTCACGTTCAAGCTTTGTCGATTTGCGACGCAGTGTATTCCTTAATTTTTTTGAGCAAGATAAGCTAAAATCTTCTTTTGTGTTAAATAACGAAAACCAATTTTGCGTTTTCACGTACTTAATGCCTTTTAGCCAAGATGTTAAAAACGCTGAACTGAAGTCTTTGGCTACTTCTGGTTCCAATAACTCTAATTGGATATAGCTAAAATGCTTAAAGTATTCTTCGCCGAGTATTAAAATAGTAGACAACACTTCTTTTCTTGAGTGCAATTTTACATTGTAAACAACGTCATAAAGTGCTGAGTAATAGTTCGTTAACGAACTGAGTGTGCGGCGGCTCTTCGACTCTTTCAAAGGCAAAATGGCCACCACATTATTTGGTGCGGTTTCCAACACTAGAAATACCGCTTGCTCACGCTCTAATCCTACAACATACGTTACGAAATTTTGATACCAGTCGTATTGTCCAAATAAATTAACTGACGCTTGAGCTAACTCAAGATTCTCGTAAGCACTTTTCACTGCCTCAAGATCATATAATATATAAAGTTTATATGTTTCCGTTAATTGGCTAACAGTCTTCATACAAGCTCATCGAAGCGTTCGCTTAACGGTTTTATAAAGACTAAATATGGATGGTTTAATGTCATGCAGAGCCATATAAGGAAAACAAGGGCGTTTATCTTCTACTTTAAAACTAGAATGCTTTAAAACATGCTTCAAATAAATTAAGGCACTTTTTTCAGTATCCAACCATACGCGTGTATTGTTCTGATGATAAACTGGCAAATCAGCACTTTTATTAATTTCGTATAAATATTCTACAAAACATAGATTTACGCCATTAGCGATAGCGCATTCCACACTATACTCTGTGCGCCCCATATTAGGCTCAATTAGCCAGTACTCGCCATCATTGTCCATTTTAAACTCTAATGATGCAGGCCCAGTGTATTTTGTTTGCTCAAAGAAACGATTACTTAATGCCAACAAATTTTCATCGGTGGTTGGCGCCATAATCATGCCCTGCCCTAAAGTAGGAGGATAAGACGCTAGCTTTCTTCCAACGAAACTACTTACCGCTTTGCCATCAATTAAGAACATGGAACAAAATACTAAACGTGTATCATCCCCTTCTATCCATTGTTGGCAAATAAAAGGCAAAGACTGTGCGTGATCTTGCACTAACTTACGCAACTCAGCTTTATCATTAACCAACGCAACTTTAAAAGATGACATTGGTACGTCAGGCTTAACAATTAGCGGATATTGGATCTGATTATCAGTATTAACAAGCTCATCTTCATGCGAAATAAGATAGGACTGTGGAAAATGAATGTTTTGCGCTTGGCAAATTCCCTCCAGCTCACTTTTAAGCTGCAATCTGCCAACGGTTTCAGTACATTCAGACCAACTTAATAAATAGTAGTCAGATAAACGCTTCCAATGCTTTGCGATGATCCCAACCATCTTATCGTTAGTAGGAAAAATAATGGGATTCTTACTGCCCGGTACTTTTCGTCTAATTGCAATTAGCTCATCAATCAAACTGTCATCATTAATTTGACTAACTTTTATAATAGTTGCCGTGTTTGTATGTGTTGCAGGTAATTTGAAGTCACGTTCAATGGCATAAACAGGCACACCTTCTTTATGCAGCGCTCTACATATTGCAAGACCGTGTGAGCAAAGACCGATAACAAGTGCTGGGTGATCGTATTTATCTTTTACGTTTTTCAAAGCGTACATCCATTTTAATTATTGGCTATTTACAGCAAACCAAGTTGGTTTCTCACCAACCTAAGATGAAACTTTAATGGCGACTTATCCCAAGGAGTGAAACGATTTAACTGAAACAAATCGCTTCCAGATTGGGATATACCACGATGAGTAGTAACCGCAGAGTGGAAATTGCAGGACTTAACACATTTAACAGTGTCTAACGAATAATCAGCGCCAAATTTTCCATTAGGATAAGCAAAATGGTTAACGGGCTTTTTTATCCATGCTTCTAATTCATGCTGGCTATGTTCAATTTGCCACTGCTGCTGCTCAATACTAAGCGACTTTAAAATAGGATGCTCCACAGTATGTGCGCCTATTTCAACCCCAAGTGCGCTCAGTTCAGCCACTTGTTCCGCACTCATCATTCTTGCTGGGTACTCCGTTTTACCATTATCTTGGTAAAGCTGATTAATAAGTTGCTTACGTTGCTCAATCGGCAAGTATTTCACCGCATTAATCACAGAGGTTGCTGTAGCGCGTCTGGCTTGCCATGAGTCTAACGCCACCACACCTTGGCGAATTGATGTTAAGTCAATTTGACTATTCGCTAGATCGCCAATTAAATCAATAATGCGATCATTAAACATGTTTTCACCTTGGCTGAAACCCGTTGCTACATATACGGTAGCAGGTATGCCAAGTTCATTTAAGATAGGTTGGGCAACAGTAAGGTTATTTTCATAGCCATCATCAAATGTCACGCAAATTGCATTGCTCGGTAGCGTGTTATTTTTAAGATGTTGAATCGCGTCAGTTAACGATAAAGGCGTGAAGTAGCGTTTTACTAGCGACATTTGCCAACGAAAAACCGCTGCATCAGGCTCGGTTGGCCTCATATTGTCAGGCTGTTCGAGTACCTGGTGGTATATCAGAATACTTAATTTGCCTTTTGCAAATAACGCTGAGCCATGCTTAAGAAGCGAGTGAAATAGCTGCATGGCTACGCATTTTCCTGTAACCAAAGTTCCAGAACCACCATAATCCAAATCAATTCACCATAATAACCAGCATGCACTTGTTCATGTGCTTTTAAGGTTTCATCAATCAAATTATCACTAACAATTTTTCTATTTTTAAACGAGGCTAGCGTTGTACGAGTGAGGTCAATTAAACGAGGATCGCTTTTTAACCACACGCCAAATGGAAGACCAAACCCATGCTTACTTTTTGTTAGCGTTCTATCGTCTAAGAATCCTTCACATGATTTTTTGTAAAAGTCTCTCAGTTTGCCGCCTGGAAGCTTAACGCTGGCAGGCACTTGGCAGCTAAAGTCCACAACGGTTTTGTCTAAGAATGGATAGTAAACATCAACCCCTGCCATATCACACATATTATTTACCTTAACTAAATCATTATCAGCTAAGGTAAATTTCCAATCCAAGTACAACATCTTATCGACAATGTTAGAGCTGGTGCAGTCATCGTAGCGGCTAGCTTGTTGTTTAATTGGCTGCAACACATCTACGCCCGTTAAAAATTCAGGGTTAAACATGCTGTCAACACCAATACGATTAACATAATTATAGCCCTCCAGCCTTGCTGGCATTGGCTCTTTTGCTTGTGCAATATAGCTAGAGACTTTGCTTAATACTGGTAATTTGGCAAGAGGCGTATTATAAAACAGTCCGCTTGATAAGCTTTGCAACGGAGTAGGTAACAGATTATAAAATTCAAACAGTTTCTGCTTAGCGTAACGCGTATTACCAGCGAAAATTTCATCGCCACCATCACCCGCTAACAGCGTATTTACACCGTTTTCTTTGGCGAATTTTGCGCAAAAATATGTCGCCATTGCTGAAGAGTTTCCGAACGGCTCATCAAAATATTGCGCAACCTTAACAAACTCTTCAATCGCCTGATCAGCTGTTAAACAATGAATATGGTGATTTGTGCCAAACTTTTCAGCGGTAATCTTTGCGTATGCCGTTTCATCGTATTCTTTTTCGTTAAATCCGATAGAAAATGTTTTAGCATCGTCAACGTTTTTAGCTAATAAGCCTGCTACGGTAGAGCTATCAAGTCCACCACTTAAAAATGCACCGCAGTCATCTGACAAGACTTTTTTTACACTGTTATTTAATACGTCTAAACAACTTTCTTGCAGTTCCTGAATACGCTGCTTTTCAGCTTTCTCTGCGAATGTTGGTTGATAAAATAGCTTAATATTAAGCTCGCTGTGTTCGTTTAACGATAAAATTTTTCCTGGCTCTAATTTGAAGACATTATCGTAAATCGTATTTGGCGAAGGAATACAATGGAAATATAAATAGTTAAAAATCGCTTGATTAGAGATTGTGGGTTTAACAGTTAAGCATGACTTCAGTGATTTTAAAGAACGATCAACAACGAGTTGATTGCCACTAACATGGTAATAACACGGTGATAAACCCATCACGTCAGTAAATATAGATACTGTCCCAATTGACGAGTCGCTAATTAATACCCAGAACTTTCCTGAAAGCGTTTTGCATAACTGCGCCAACTCGTCATTTGCATGATGATAAGCATTAAGTAATGCATTTGCATCATATTGCTGTTCATTTAAATAGCAATGACCACTGATGCAAACTTTAACCTTTTCATCAAAAGCGATGTCGAGCTCATCGTCTGCTGAGTGCAGTGATAGCCCACCAACTAATTGGTGAGCATGTACTTTGGTTTCATTTCTTTTACTTTCGTTATTTAGCATAATCCGTACAATCTTCGTTCTCTTCCGGTGAACACTTCACTAGTCAGTAATTCTTATTCAACTATTTGAGTCAGTTGTTCGTGAAATATTCCTGCATGATACTGTCTGGAATATTTATATATTTCATTGTTTTCTAAGAACTTAAATTGACTTTGTTTTACACTTATCAATAGTTCTTCTAAGCGTTGCTGAATTTTATCTGTATTTGTCAGCGGAGCTAACATCGCATGGCCTGTTTGCAGCAAAAGTTTGCCTGTGTCGCCACGCTCTGATGTTAGCCCTAAAATAGGCTTCTTCATACAAATATATTCATAGGTTTTCGCGGGAATTTGGTAGTCGCAATTATCAGCCTGCATCACTAACAACACATCCGACTCCATCATCTCAGTCAATGCACTTTGATAATCAATGGGTGATAACACCGACACCAACTCATCAACTCCTGCCTTATCTACCAAGTTTTGAATCAGCTTTTCATTGCCAGGCGCTCTTAATTTAAGTTCGAAATTGTCTTTGTCGATGAGGCTTCGCGCTCGTAAATTAGCGATTGCTTTGAATAAAAAAGAAGGGTCACGTTCATTTGGATAAATCACGCCGCTATGTAGCATTGTAATTTTTTTAGCAACATCACTTTCGCTGGTTTTTTTATCACTACTGTGCTCGTCTGCAATAACGTTAAATAATTGCATTAACTCATGATCGTAGCCGTTAGGAATTACGTTCCAGAAGTCTGATGGAACATGTGGGTACTTGTTTTCATAAAACACTTTCGCGCCGGGTGCAGTGACAAAAGCACACGAGCAGTGTTTTATAATTTTACTTTCTATCCATTGGAATATTTTTTTCTTGCGCTTATCAGTAGGGTAATTTTCTTGCGCCATGGGATCACGAAAATCAGCCACCCAAGGTATTCCTGTTAATTTATGAAGAATATAGCCAATGATCATTGCCGACGCTAAGGGATAAGTACTGACGATGACATCTGGTTTATTTTTTCGAATATGATTCAAGCCAGAAATCACACCACCTACTATCCAGCTTTGCCAGTTATCAGGTAGTGCCATCCAATAACTGTATTTACCAAAAAGGCTAAAGCTTTTCGCAGTATTTCTGCAAAAAGCACGAATCACATTAATGTCATTTGGAATAAGAGAAAACTGTTTTTCAGACCAATTGTCATATCCTTTAACCGAGGCTGTTAATACCGTTACATCCCAACCAGCATTGGCAAGGTGGCGAGTAAAAGCAAGTGTTCGATGCACTCCACTACTTACTAAAATGGGCGGATAGTGGTAGGCCACGTAAAGTACAGAACCAGGCTTCTTCATAATTAACTTACTTGTTGTTATGATTAAAGATAAGTGAGACGAACCTGCATGGTAACTAATCTATCTGCATAATGAAACGATTATCATCACTCTTCATTTACTTGTCACTTAGCATAAAATAGCTGATAGCACTTAATTGCATACCTTATTGCTACAAAATACAGTTCTTTCGCCACCACTTTTATCATTTTATCTTTTATTAGCTATAATTTAGTAATCCACATTCTTCAATGTCAGGGCTTTGCCTTGCTCATAAGCGCGAGTACATTATGAATATCCTTTTTGCTTCTTTGCTTTCAATTTCTTCTCTTACTAATCCAGGGTGGACAAAACTTGACAGTGAAAATACATTTGCTGATGTCGCTATTTCTAGAGCCGAGCATGATCAAATCATATCTGAAACCAACAGTTATGATTTCTGGGGGGGAATTGGTCCAGACGCTGTGTTTAGAGCGTGGACAACCGCAGCATATGATCCGGACAAAAATATCATGTATTTCTTTGGCGGAGGTCACTCTGATTACGGCGGGAATGAAATCTACAGTTATGATTTAAATACATTGACTTGGGCGAGAGTCACCGAGCCTGCACCACTAACCAAGCCTGAGCCTCATTCACAAGTACAAGGAAAAACGGTTTACGTTCCTGAAAGTTCACCTATTTCTTCTCATACCCATGACTGCTTTATTTGGAATCGTGATACCCAATCCATTTGGGTAGCATCCAGGCATGGTTATGGTGGCGACGGCACGCCTTCTCACACACCTGAAGACGCTGCGATGTGGGAGTTCTCTATCGAAACTAAAACCTGGAGAAAATTACCTGCATTTGCAAACCCTAATTACCCTAAATGTATCAATGTGCCTAGTATGCAAAAGGTATTTCTATTAGAGCATGCCATTAATGAGGGATTCAGAGGCTTTTTGTATGATTACAACGGTACTGTACAGTACTTAGGCAGGGTTGATGGCTTAAACGCGTCTGGCGTCGGCAGTGTATTTATGCACCCAGAAACAGGCGCCATTTATAGCGCTCACCAAAAAAGTATTTATAAAATCACTTTTGGCGGAACGGCTGAAAGCCCAACTGTTTCAGCAACAAAAGTCACTGACCACCCCTCTCTTGAAGAGCTTAATTTCGAGCTTGATTATCGCCAAGCATCATACAATTACAGACCTGTGGATGGTAAGTTTTATATTTGGAATGGTGGCCCACAAATTATCACATGGGATCCAAACACTAAGCAGTACGATGTAATTTGGAACGATGACAGCCCAGAGCGCCCATCTTTGAGTGGCCATGGTGTTGGTAAAGTATTCGAAAAATTTGTGTATGTTAAAAAGAACGATATTTTTGTTGGGCTGCAAAATGGCGGTGATGGTCAAGGCACTGATGGTATGTGGGCGTGGAAACCATCAGGCTCTACAGACAGTGCGAAAAAATTAAGACCATTGCCACTACAGAATGACGGTGTAACACAAACAGCTGCCGCCTTTTTCTTGCCTATTGAACCAAGCGATAGAAACTATAACTCAACCGTTTCTTTACGTTATAAGCGCACCGTTGATGCAAATTGGAGTGCAGGCCCTCAGTTACATAGAATGAGACCTGAATTTGTAAGGAATACTAAAAATAATAACGGAATTTCTGGTGAAGGCTTTTCCACCATCATTACTGGGCTAGAGCCCGGCACGCAATATGCGGTTGAATTAAACTTGAATGATCCTGATGGCGTAGTCGGCTATTCACAAACAACTGCATCATTTACCACTGCCAATACGCCAGAGGCGAATTTAGGAGGTGACATTGTTACTGTGTCCAGCCCGTCTGAACTTAATAGCGCACTCGGTAATGCTAAGCCAGGCCTAACAATACGGTTACTGCCTGGTATCTACCAAGGAACATTTGAAATTAAAAAAAGCGGAACCAAATCAGAGCCTATCAAAATTGTAGGTACAGGTGCTGCGGCCACCGTTATTGATGCACAAGGAAATCATTACGGTTTTCGCTTAATGGCTGATCACATTCATATATCAAGTGTTTCCGTTACTAATGCAAAGACTGCAATAAAGTTTGATGCAAACACAACTGGCGTCAGTATTTACAGCAATTATATCTTTAATAATTTGGTTGGTATAAGCGCTAAATTAGGCCAGCGAAATTTGTATATTGCGCACAACGTTTTAGAGGGAAGCAACCTATTTGGCAATGTTAGTTCTGAAACGTGGGATATGGAAGGTATCGTTGTGACTGGTAACAGTATTGAAGTGGCTCACAACACACTATCAGGCTTCGGTGATTCACTTGGCTTGCATTGGAATACCAACATTGCTAACTATGTCATCAATATGCATCACAATCTTATTAAATGGGGAGGTGATGACGGTATTGAATTCGACTTTACGCTCAGAAACGTAGCTGCACATCACAATATGATTGCTAACAGCGCAAATGCGTTAAGCTTCCAGCCTGTATGGGGCGGACCAGCGTACGCATTTAAAAATATTATCCTTAACCCTGCGAGAGGACCGTTTAAAATTAAACCGGAACAAGACGGACCAAGCGGTATGTATATAGTTAATAACACCGTTGTAAAATGGTTTTCGAACATTGAACGGGGTGGCGGTTATGCTTGGAAAAATGCATCGGGTGACATCAAACTACTTAACCTTAACAATAACTTGTTTGTCAGTGATGAAACACGAACAGACTATATTTTACTGAACTCATCCACCCACTCGCTCGTTGACTTTGATAATAATGCATGGAGTGCCGACGGCAAGTTCTCATTTAAATTAAAGACTGGTTCAGTGTTTGCCAAAAGCTTTCAAGAATGGAAAGACAACACGCCGTTAGGTAATAATGACATTAAAGTCAACGCTGAAACCGTATTCAAAAACTACCAACCGAACATTAAAACAGGGACATTTAATGAGTATCGAGATCCTCTTGCTACGCCTTTGCAAATCTCAGAAAATTCTAATTTAGTCGATAAAGGAAAGCGGGTGCCTCAAATCGCATTTAATTATAGTGGTGCGAGTCCAGATATAGGAGCGCTGGAGCTTAACGAGTCAATGCCAGAGTATGGGGCAACACTAGACACAACCCTGCCAGAAGCACCAATTGCCGTGAATGACTCAAAAGACACGGAAGTAAACATCGATATTTCAATCAATGTTCTCGAAAACGACTCAGACCTTCAGGGTGATCCATTAACGCTTATTGACTTGATTGAAATGAAAAATGGCTCGGCCACATTCTCACCTGATGGCACTGTAGACTTTTCACCTGAGTTTGAGTTTATGGGTGAAGCCAGTGTTAAATATATTATTGAAGACAATAAAGGAAATCGCTCTGAAGCGACTCTAACAGTCAACGTGCTTCCTCCAAATAAAGCACCTGTAGCGAGTCCAGATGTATTTGAAGTTTTTGAAACGTCTCCACTAGAAATTACTTTTAATCAGATCTTAGAAAATGACTACGATCCAGAAAGAAGGCAGTTAACTGTGATAGCGGTTAATAACCCAATGAGTGGCCGTATCGAAATGCAAAACGATAAGTTTATTTACACCGCACCTGAAAGCTTTATCGGTACTGATGAGATTACTTATGAGATTGAAGATAACCTGCAAGCGAAACACAGCAGCACTATCACGATTGATGTACTACCAAACGGAACAATTGTTGGCTCAGATTATCGTGATAATTATGATCTCAGACTACGAACTGAAGGGTTTACCATTTATGGTAAAGGTGGGGCCGACATCATTACCGGCTCTTCCGGGGATGACGTGATTGTTGGCGGCGAGCATGAAGATAGCATAAAAGGGGGTGAAGGCGACGATATTATCAAATATTTGGGTGATAACGATAAATATGATCACGTAGAAGGTGGCCCAGGTTTCGATCAAATTATTGGTAATAAAGAAGATAATTTTATTGGCCTCACCATTGTACAAGAAGTTGAAGCGATAGACGGTGGCGAAGGCTACGACATTATCCAAGGCCAGAATAATAAACAGGTATACGACTTTAGTAATACTCAGCTTAAAAATATAGAGCTAATTGATGGCGGTGCAGGTAGCGACGAAATTACAGGTAGTGCTAGCGATGATGTGATCATGGGCTCTGCCGGTAACGATAAAATTGATGGCGGCCCAGGCAATGACACAGCCGTGTATAAACTCAATTTCGACAAGTACTCTATTAGTATTGAAAACGGTGTCGTCACTGTCGAAGCCATCGAAGGCGACGAAGGTGTAGATACCTTAATTAATATCGAACGCTTAATGTTTAAAGACAGAGGCCAAGCAGTCGGAAAATTGAAGCCTTAAGGCTACTTCAAGTGCGCCAACACAGCATGGTAGTTGTTGGCGAGACCGCCTTTGCTGGCAGACATGATATTAATGCACGCCTGAGACGACATTCTATGTTTCTTAGGCTGCTGTAGCCATGTCATTAAAATTTGGTAAGCTTGTTCAGGGTTAGCGAATTGACGCATCGCTTTATGTTGAACTAGGTCTTTTGCAATATCTTTAATATTGTCTATATGAGGTCCCATCATCACTGGTACACCCAAGGCGGCGGGCTCAAGTGGGTTATGACCTCCCTTTTTCGCCCAACTGCCACCAACAAACGCCACGTCTGCGCAGCGCATTAACGTAAACATTTCGCCCATGGTGTCGCCCAATAAAACATTGGTGGTAATAGGAATATTTACTGGCTCGCTTTCGTTAATGCTTTGATCTGAGGGTTCCGCAAGCGGTTCATCGGTCGGTTCATCGGTGTTTGGTAATATATCATCACCATTAGTAGCCAAGTCGCTGTGTTCATCTAATAACACGCCTTCTGTAGCAGTTTGATTTTCTGATAATTCTTCTGTTACTGATTGATGACTTAACTCTGTTTCATCTATTTGCTCAGCTACTTCAGGTTGCATCGCACTGCGCTGCAAATATTTAAATCCACTTTTTTCAATATGCTGTCGTGCTACCGTAAACTGCTCTGGATGACGAGGCGTTAAAATAAGCAGGGCTTTGGGTAAAGTTTTGAGCACTTTTTTATGAATAGCGAGCGCTAGTTCGTGTTCATTTGGATGAGTGCTGGCTGCTATCCATACGGGTCTGTTTTTTAGGGTTTGTTTAATTACTTGCCCTTGGCGCATTTGCTTTGCAGGAACGCTTAAATCAAATTTGATATTGCCTGCCACTGTGACTTTATCTTGATCCGCCCCTAATGCGATATAACGTTTCGCATCTAACGGATATTGCATCATCATGCGGTCAAAGCAACGAATTACCGGCAACATTAAACGTTTATTCTTTTTATATTTATTAAAGGAATTAAGTGATAAGCGGCCATTAATTAACAACAGCTTAGCGCCATGCTGCTTTAAGGTGTGTAGCCAGTTCGGCCATAGCTCCACTTCTACCATCAAACTAATTGTTGGTTTAACTGCGTTACAAAATCGCTTGGATGCTCCAAGGGTATCAAGCGGAGCGTAAAGATGAATGATGGCGTTGCCAAGTTGCTTTTTAAGCTCAGCGGCACCGGTAGGCGTTGTTGTAGTCACCACCATTTGATAATGCGAATGAGACTTTAACAGTTGCTTGATAAGCGGTAAGGCTGCTTTTACTTCGCCTAATGATGCACAATGGCAGTGGATTACTGGCTTAGTGATGTTAAGTGGCTGGTAACGACCTAAACGTTGTGAAAAGCCTTCACGGTAATCAGGCGACTTGATCCCTCGCCATAAGAAGTAAAGAAAAATCAAAGGGAGGGAAGCGTAAAAAGTCATTGAGTACATTAAACGAGTCCACATACACAAGCCCTACCCTGTCAATTAAATGAATTATTTATTTTGCTGAATTTTTTTAATGATATTAGTGGTTGAGCAACCTTCAACAAACTCTAATACGATAACTTCACCACCGTTATGCCACACTTCTTTGGCACCAACAATGTTTTCCGCCTCGTAATCGCCACCTTTTACCAAAATATCTGGCATTACGCGTTTAATCAACTCCAGTGGTGTGTCGTCACCTTCTTCACCAAAAGGGATCACCCAATCTACCGAAGCTAATGCGGTTAATATCGTTGCGCGTTGTGCTAATGGGTTAACAGGGCGCGACTCGCCTTTTAAGCGTGAAATTGAAGCGTCATTATTTAACCCCACGACTAAGCGATGACCGAGCGCTTTAGCTTGCTCTAAATAGCGTACATGGCCAGCATGTAAAATATCAAAGCAGCCATTAGTGAATACAATCTTTTCACCGCTCATGCGTGCTAATTCAATGTGCTTAAATACGTCTTCGTAAGGTGTTTGATAATGTTCTGCAGCACCTTTAAATAAATGCTGGTTCACTTTCGCGAATAGCTCTTCAGGTTTAACAGTAGCTGCACCTAGTTTACCAACAACAATACCAGCCGCTAAATTAGCGACTTTTGCCGCATCTGCCAATGGCATACCAGCGCCCATCATAACGGCAAGCGTTGCTATAACAGTATCTCCCGCGCCAGTGACGTCTGACACTTCCAGTACTTGCGCTGGCATGTCGACTTTTTCCGTCGCACTAAGTACTGACATGCCTTGCTCTGAACGCGTTAACAAAATCGCGTCAATATTATGTGCCTGCATGATCTTACGTGCGCTGTCTGCAATTGACTGCTCGGTATCAGTATCGCCACCAGCCAACACAAACTCGTGTTTGTTTGGCGTGATCACTGTCGCACCTGCATACACGCTTAAGTCTTTCGCTTTCGGGTCAACTAACACGGTTTTACCATGCTGTCGTGCAGTTGCAATCATATTGGTTACATTTTGCAGTGAACCTTTGTTGTAATCAGAAAATATGATCACGTCATATTCATCAACAATCGCATTAAATGCAGTTTCTAATTTGTTGGCGTTATCCGCAGAGAAGCTTTGTTCAAAGTCCAATCTAACTACTTGTTGATGGCGACTAATGACACGAAGCTTCGCAATCGTCGGCTGCTGTTGCTGTTGAATTAAGCGGGCATCAATATTTTCAGTTTCGAGTAATTTAGCTAATTGCTCCCCATTTTCATCGTCACCAACAATGCCTAATAGTGTAACTTGAGAGTCTAAATGAGCGATATTTCTTGCAACGTTTGCTGCGCCACCTACTTTATCTTCTAACGCCGATATTTTAACCACTGGAACTGGCGCTTCAGGTGAAATGCGTTGCGAATCACCGTGCCAGTAACGGTCTAGCATCACATCACCAACCACGAGTATGTTATTTTTTGATAATTGTTTAAACGCTGATAACTGCATTAAGGACTCACTTGGTATATGGCTGGTTTAGATAAATTATTCGTGTAATAGATCAATAGCTTCGCACAGCCAGTGGCCAAAAAACATATGTGCTTCTTGAATGCGGGCCGTTTCGTCTGACTGGATAATAATTGATAACGCGGCAATATCTTTTACTTTGCCACCGTCTTTACCCGTAAATGCCACGCTAAAGGCGCCAAGATCATTGGCAGCTTGCAGTGCTAAATTTACATTCGGGCTTTGTCCTGATGTAGTTAAACCAATAACAACATCATTTTCACGGCATAAGGCTTCTACTTGGCGAGAAAACACGGTATCGAACGAATAGTCATTTGAGTTGGCGGTTAAAATTGAGCTGTCTGTGGTTAACGCAATTGCAGCTAAAGCATTACGCTCTTTTTTAAAGCGTACCACAAATTCTGCCGCTAAATGTTGACTATCTGCGGCACTACCACCATTGCCTAAAAATAGTAACTTACCGCCGCTATCTAACGCTTTTTTACATTGTTGAACCAATTCTAATAATTGCGCTTGATGTTGCTCAAGCTGTTCAAATACCGCTTTATGTTGAGTTAAATTGCGTTGAAAGCTGTCAGTTAATACTTGCATAGTTGTTCCTTATTTTTCAGCGGCCATAGTGCGATAATGTGCTTCAAGTTCGTCGTACGCATAACGATATTCAAGATTAAAATGAGGTTTAAATAATAATAATACGCGGGTTACGCCTTGATATAATTCTTGTTGGCCAACTTGTGGATTGTCAGACTGCGTTTTAAAGTAGCTTATCCAAAAGCTCACCGTCTGCTTTACGTTATGTGAGAAATGCGTAACATCATCATCTTCAATATTGATAATATTAGCATTTTTTAAGCCATTCACTAATGACTCTACTTTTACTAACACTTGCTCTTGGACTTTTAAGTAGTCGGTTTTTAATGCGGGGCTGCGCGCCAAAATAACGGGTAAATTATCGTAAAAAAAACTAAAACGTCCCATTAATTCAAACACGGCATCCATGTATTTTTTTAGGTTATCCAAAATATGAGCTTTGTCAGCCACCGGCTCAAACTGGGTTTCCATATGGCGTGCATACAGCTTAAAAATTGAGCGTATAATGTCGTCTTTATTACGAAAGTGATAATACAAATTGCCCGGGCTAATATTTAAATGTGCTGCAATATGGTTAGTTGTCACGTTGGGTTCACCTAATTGGTTAAACAACGTGATACTGGCTTCAATTATCTTATCTTTCGTTTTCATTATTTGACCTACAACTACAGCACATTATTTAGAAATGCGGGCGCATAAAATAGAGTTTTAATTCTAACGCAGAATAGCTAAAGTTACATCTTATCGCCGCAATTGAGCGACTTCTTTTCGCTTTGCCATAACTGATACAGCTTCGCTTCTTTCATAAATGCGTAATAAGAAGCCATCACCGCAAGAATAAACCCACGTCGACCTGAAAAGCATTGACCATGAATAAGGTATTTCTGAAGAAACGTAATAGGGAAAATCAGCAATAGCTTTAAGGTTGAATATCGTTTGCTTTTATTAAACTTCTCTTGCGCTTTTAGTGTGGAGTATTGGTTATTTTTCTGGGTAATGACTTCTACAGTGCTGTAACCGAAATGATCAAATTCTTCATTAATAAACAACTCTTTGCCATCAACAATCGCGCTTTCATGCGCTAAGTTGGTTTCGTCAAAACGGGACTTCGACTTTTTATACAGGCGATGATTATTAGGTCGTTTAGTAAAACGCGATAAACGTTGACCAATAAACCAATCATTCCGCCAAAAACGCACACTGTCACACTCATCGTTCTCTATTATTTGCTTAAACCGGGCAATAATTGAGGGGTTTAACACTTCATCGCCATCTAGATTAAGTACCCACTCATTACTACATAACGACATGGCGTACTGCTTTTGTTTCGCATACCCTTGCCATGCATGATGATAAATTTTTACGTCGTACTTTTTGGCAATCTCTAAGGTACGATCCGTACTACCCGAGTCGACAAGGATAACTTCATCCATACATTGCACGCTTTGTAACACTTTTTCGATGTGCGCCTCTTCATCTTGCGCAACAATAAATACACTAATGGGCAATTTACTGATCTGTGTCATTCTAGTTTCTCTTGAGTAGTCTCTACATAGTTCTCTAGCGGGCTGCTACCTTCATCCTGCTTATTCTGCTCAGCCAAGCCTTGCTCACTGATATTAAGTAATTGGCACGACAAGCTTAACGCATGGGCCATGTCCAAGTCGTGGCTTTGGTCTTCATTTTCTATCATATTGCCTAGCGGTAGTACTGCCAACGTAGTTGCAACCTTAGGTGCGACAACACTCCACGGACTGGTTCCATGATTAACGAGCACTAAAGAATTCACTTTTAATGCGGCAGCAATATGCATGGGTGAGGAATCAATCGTGATGAGTAAGTTTTGCGCGGCGATCAAGTCGACTAATTCTGAAACTGTCGTTTGCCCTGCTTGATTAACAACCGTTATCGCTTGATGCTGCAGTTGTTCAGCTATTTGCGCTGCATAATCTTGCTCATCCTTTGCACCAATCAATGTAAACAGCACTTTTTGTGAAAACTTGTCACACTGCTCATACAGCCCAGCAATCAAGTTAACAAGTGACGAAGTTGGAAAGCAGCGCGTCCCTTTTTGCTTGCTACCGGCATATACGGCAACTTGTATACAGTCTTGTTTAAATGTATCAGCATTGGCTTGTAGGTGAGTATCAGGTAATCGCTTAAATGGAAATTGATGGCTTGCATTGACAAGATGCGCATAATGATTGATGTAATGACGTACACGATCAATCTTTTCTTTATAATCAAGTAGCCATCCACGTCCATCGTGTTGATAACCAATAATACGAGGCACGCCTGCTAATTTTAATAGCAGTGCATCAAAAAAATTATTTCTAAATAAATAGGCGACATCAGGTGAAATTTGCTGAATTTGTTGGCGAGACTGACGCAGATGCTGTTTGCCATTTACACACTCGTCAAGCACCACTTGGTAACAAGAGTGATGGGTAAATAGCTCGTATACCGCGTTATTTCGACAAAACAAAGTAATCACCGCATTTGGATGTAACTGTTCAAGCAAGCGTAACGCGGGTGTTGCCATTATTGCATCACCAATATACTTCGGCATCACAACTAAAATAGTAGCGTATTGCTTCGTTGGCAGCGTCATACTGTTTTAATCTCTTGTAATTTCATTAAGCAAAACCAACCAAAGAGTACTAATCCAAGAATACTAATCCAAGAATCCCAGTCCAAGAATCCAAATCCAATAACACCAATAACACCAATAACACCAATAACACCAATAACACCAATAACACCAATAAAATACAGGTATTACCAATTATAGAAAGCACTGATTCGCACAAAGTTTTTGTCAAACACGGTTCTACCCATATATAACTCTGCGCCCCAAAATGAGTTATTAATAAACTGCGAGTAACGCGTTTTTATTTCATAACCAGGTACATAGTCAGCCACAAACTGTGTGTCGTTGGTAATACGTTTAAATTGAGTCGCTAATGTTTTCTCACTAGAATAACGCCAGTTCCAATCTAACTGATATACCGTAGCGCCATCAGCCTTACCAAAAACACGCTCATCGCCGCCCCAGTGACCGATAACATGGCCATCAACACTATTTCCTTCGCTATATAAGTGGTGTACATACCATTGGTCGTGCCAATCGTTTACTTCAAATCTAAGGCTGTGATCGTCGCCAACATCCGGTAAGAAAATACCCACAGACTGGGTTAAGTTTCCCAACCGATAGTTCTTATGATGAGCTGAATCTTCCCCACCATATTCACCGTAAATACTGACCGGAAAATCAAATATAGAGAAGTTATACTTCGCTGTGATGGACGCCATTTGGTCACCAAACTCGTAATTTGGATCGTCAAAGTCATCGGTGCCAGATTGTGCATTGTCTTTATTAACCGGATCAAAAAACGCTTGCCACACATCTTTAGCGCCCACACTGCGTAATCCACCACCAAACTGCATTAAGCGATTTAATCCTATTGTGAAGTTATCAGTCAGTGCAAAGCTCAGATGCATGCCAGCTAAATAAGGCTTACCAGGGGTTGATTGTTCACCTAACTTAATTGCTGCTTGTTCATCCATTTTAGAAAGGAACATTTCGTAACGAACACGAAAATCGGTAAACGGTTCGTAGTTGCTGATGGTAATTGTAGGCGTTGGTTCAGCATGAGAACTAATTAACATTGCGCCATTATTAAAAGGAGAATACCAATGCTCACGGTAGCCAATATCAACTTGCGCATAATGATAGCCAAACGACATCATAGTATTGGTTGGTATCGCATTTTCGTCATTTAAAATGCCGCCCCCCGAAAAGCGCAAGTACGGATTTACTTCATAAAACGCTTGGCCTTCTATTTGTAGCCAGTTTTCTGTGTTTTGCCCACGCTGGTTTGCTAACGTTTTTTCTCTCGACGTTAAAGAAAGCTGTACTTTAGAGTGCGTTTTGCCTGCTTTTTTCTTAAAACGCTTTAAGTATCCATTAATTTGTTGATAAAGAACGGGATCAGAGGTCTGTACTTGTGGTAATAACCGTAATATATCCACCGCTTTATACGGCTTCACCATTACATCGGCTTTATCCGTTTTCGCTAATAAACGCTCGACTAGGTGCTCGAATTCTGGCGCCATTTTTAATGGCAAGTAGGGAGAAACACCAGCCGCCATCGAAGGTGCTGTAAATAATGCCAGCACAAAACACATCCATCGTTTATACATAGTACCTAATTTATATCCTAATAAAATGCGCAAAAGCGCCGATTATAACCAAAACCATTGCGGTGTTATAGAATTACGTCATAATTCTGGGTAATTAGATAACCTACTTAAGACGTAATTTATGAATAACCGAGCAATATACCCTGGCACTTTTGATCCCATTACTAATGGTCACACCGATTTAGTTGAACGAGCCGCGACCATGTTTGACGAAGTCATCGTGGCGGTTGCCATTAATTCCAGCAAAAAACCGATGTTTACCTTAGATGAACGCGTCGCACTTGCAGAGCAAACCCTTAGCCATTTACCTAATGTGAAAGTAGTCGGCTTTTCTGGGCTATTAGCGCAGTTTGCCAAAGATCAACAAGCCAATATCTTGGTCAGGGGATTACGTGCCGTGTCTGACTTTGAGTATGAATTTCAACTGGCTAATATGAACCGCCGATTAAACCCAAATCTTGAAAGTGTATTTCTAACCCCAGCTGAAGAAAATTCGTTTATTTCTTCAACGATTGTTAAAGAGGTGGCTATTCATCACGGTGATGTTTCTCAGTTTGTTAGCGACACTGTATTAACCGCGCTAAAAGAAAAAATCTAAATTTGAACGCATAACACTTCAATTCGCCCTAATTTTCAGGACTAATTGAAGTGGGTTGTACACTGAATATCACATCGGGGTTTTCTTTCATTAAGTTGGCTTTTCTAGTGATATCAATTTGTAATTCATCATTGGTTTGATAACGGTAGGTTTTATTTTTCGTTACAATTTCAATCGTTGCAGGCTGGTCAAACGTAAATAGTAAATCATCCATACTTGGCATTAGCCACGAGGCCATGCCAGACATTTCTTTCATAAATAAATTAGTGTCGTCCAGTGCTGAAAACAGCGACTGATATTTCACGGTTGACTGTTCAGGGGCCTTAAAGCCTGCTGCAAGCCCTAGTGCTACTGCACCTTTCGGTTGATTAATACTAAGCGTAATCTGCTTCACCCGTTCTTTATCAAACAACGGCAAATCGATAGTACCATCTTTAGCGATTGGAATTTGCTGCAGTGGCTTGCCGTTCTCTAAAATCCATAGCTCGACATCAGCAAGTGTGAGTGTGTCATCTTTAATGGTGAGGCTGGCGCGCATCGTCATATACGGGGAAGTTGTTTTGTTTTTGCCAAAATCGATCAGTGTGTTGAGCTCTTCATACTCAATTTCTCTGCCATCAACACTAGCGAATAGAGGAGAAGTTGCGCTCAAACTTAATCCTAGCGTCAACGTTAAATAAAAAACAAAATCGATTAACTTACGATAACTCATCATCATTACATCACCCTGCTATTGTTATTTTTACTATGATGGATTGAGGGCAATTTGCCCGAATGCTCAATATTAAAGCTAACACTGAGAACATTCGGATAAAATTAAGTTCAATAGTAATGAAGATTAATTAGCGTATTAACGCTTAACGGATCTTTTGTTCTTACCACCTGCTACTTTTTTCAATGGATTCAACCCCGTGTGCTTCGTTAAAGCAGGCTTTAACCCTGCATTTTTACGGAAGCTATCACGTTTGCCTTTGATTTTTTCGTCACGTGTTTCTGGCGGCACTAAGTGCTGAGGGCCACGGCCAATTAATTTAGCGAGTCCCATTTTCTTCAGTGCTTCACGTATCATTGGCCAGCCAGCAGGATCATGGTAACGTAAAATTGCTTTATGCAGACGACGCTGGCGCTCACCTTTAGGTACGGCCACAGACTCATTCTTTTTATGAATATTCTTTAATGAGTTAATTTCGGTATGGTAAATAGTCGTTGCATTTGCCATTGGTGAAGGATAGAAGTTTTGTACTTGATCTAACTTAAACTTATTCTCTTTTAGCCATAGCGCCATATTAACCATATCTTGATCGGTAGTCCCCGGATGCGCAGAAATAAAATACGGAATTAAATACTGTTCTTTACCCGCTTCTTTTGAATATTGATCAAACAACTGTTTAAAGCGGTAATAGCTTCCCATACCTGGCTTCATCATTTTTGATAACGGCCCTTCTTCGGTATGTTCTGGCGCAATTTTTAAATAGCCACCAACATGATGTTTGGCAAGTTCTTTTACGTAGCGCGGATCTTCTACAGCCAAGTCATAACGCACGCCCGACGCAATTAAAACTTTTTTAACGCCGTCTACATCCCGCGCTTTACGGTATAAGTCGATGGTTGGGGTATGATCTGTATCCATTAGTTCACAGATTGTTGGATATACACAAGACGCACGACGACAACTTTCTTCTGCTTTTGGCTTAGTACAGCGCAACTTATACATATTTGCAGTAGGGCCACCTAAGTCTGAGATCACACCTGTAAAGCCCGGCACTTTGTCGCGAATTTCTTCTATTTCATTAATTATCGACTCATGACTACGACTTTGAATGATACGGCCTTCATGCTCGGTAATTGAGCAGAAAGAACAGCCACCGTAGCACCCTCGCATAATGTTGACTGAAAACTTGATCATGTCGTATGCAGGAATTTTGGCATCGCCATACTCAGGGTGAGGAATGCGCTGATAAGGTAAACCAAACACCGCATCCATTTCTGATTCATCTAACGGTGCCGCAGGTGGATTAGCCCAAACAAATCGATCCCCGTGCTTTTGCATTAATGCACGCGCACACCCCGGGTTCGTTTCTTGGTGTAAAATACGCGAAGCATGGGCGTAGTGTACTTTATCATTAGTTACTTTTTCATACGGCGGTAACATCACGTAAGTTTCGTGCCACGGGCGCTTTTTTCGGGCAGGCTGAATTTGAATTGGTTTGGCTTTTACGTCCTGTGGTCCAAATTGAACAACACCACCTTTATCCTCATCTTTTTTAACGGTTTCGTTATACTCGTATGGGTTAGTAATCGGGTCAATTTTGCCTAATTCGTCGACCATTCTGGAGTCAATACCGCTCCAGCCCGGTAATGGTTCTTTTCGAATAACCGCAGTGCCACGTATGTCATGCATTGTTTTAGCGTCTTCGCCCTGCGCAATACGGTGAGCAATTTCAACGAGTGGACGCTCAGCGTTGCCGTATACCAAAATGTCTGCTTTTGAATCAAATAATACTGAACGACGCACTTTATCAGACCAATAATCGTAATGTGCAATACGGCGTAAGCTGGCTTCTATGCCACCAATTATGGTTGGAACGTCTTTATAAGCTTCTTTACAGCGCTGTGTGTAAACCGTAACGGCACGATCCGGACGTTTTCCCCCTTCATCATTTGGTGTATACGCATCATCATGACGCAATTTCCGGTCAGAGGTATAACGGTTGATCATGGAATCCATGTTGCCGGCCGTTATCCCAAAAAATAAATTCGGTCGCCCAAGCTCCATGAATGCGTCTTTACTCGTCCAGTCGGGCTGCGCAATAATGCCTACCCGAAATCCTTGCGCCTCTAACATTCTGCCGATAACGGCCATACCAAAACTAGGATGATCAACATAAGCATCACCAGTCACAATAATAATGTCGCAACTATCCCAGCCTAACTCGTCCATTTCTTGTCGGCTCATAGGTAGAAATGGCGCAGTATCGTAGCATTCAGCCCAATATTTAGGATATGAAAAAAGATGACGTTCAGCTTGAATAGACATGAAAAACCTTAGACGTTACAGCAATGAGTTAAACGGTGAACAATTGGGCGCTTTTACACATAAATCGCAGCAAAATATCGCCCCAATATTCACAGGGGGCGGAATTATACCTATCAATGCATGGCTTGGGAACCCGTTTTGACTATTTTTTAAACAGAACTTTCCATCAACTTGAAGTTATTAAAGAGGTAACCCGTTAACTAACAAGAATAATCATGTTGCTAAAACATTGTCGTTAATCGACGTGCAATATCTAGCTTTAACACGCCATTTTCAAACACACTTTTCAGTTTTTCAATTAATGCTAAATCAGTCCCGATGCTCGCCACTAAATAAAAATCTTCATTCATTGACTCAAGTGCATAAACAAACGTAAAGTCGTTAACATCACAACCTGTTGTTTGACAATGAAAAGTAAGCAGTTGAGGATTCAGAGGAGCTAAATCTACTCGCCCTTTTTCTAGCATATTCAATGTTGTGTCGGATGACACAATTTCCACTAAGTGTTTACCGTATTCAAAGCCTTGCGATATCAAATATTCGGCAACGACATATCATCACGCTTAACCGAAATTGTGTGTTGTTGTAATGATTTAAGTTCATCGGCAACCGCTACCTTGTTTTTATAGGTGGCGAGATACGTGGTGGTAGTGAAAATTTTACCCAGCCAAATAAAATGCTTTTCTCTTGCATCCGTTTTAACAACAGAAAATAAAAGTGTATTAGGGCGTGTTTTGGCTAATTGATATGCTCTTGCCCACGGTAATACTTCAATTCGTACATTAATTCCCACTTGGCTTAACGCATTCTGTACCTTATTGGCCACGATGCCACCCACTAAGCGCTCTCGCTCCCCAACTTGATAGGGTGGTAAATGCTCTGTAATCACCCTTACAGACGGGGCTTTTTTAACACTATTTAATGACAGCTTTTGTTGAGCAACAGCCACACCACTTACAGCTGAAACTGCTAGCCCAAACAACGCAATTTTGAAAAAACCTGCAATATTCATTACGCAAATTCATTAGCTAACCAAATGAATAATATAGCTGTGTTTTTATATTTTGGTACCTTTCAGGTACAAAAAATGGCCTATAGGCGCGTTGCCTGATACTGTGGTAAAAATAGGCAGTACTACATACGTGTAATATAAAATAATAACAAGGATAATTATGCCACTTATCTCACCCCTTACAGAAAATCACTCACCCGACGTTGCCGAACTAGCTACTTTCTTTAATGAAACGCTGGGTTTCTGTCCAAATAGTGTACTTACCATGCAGCGTAGGCCTGACATTGCCACTGCATTTATTAACCTAAATAAAGCCGTGATGAAAAACGAAGGCCGCGTGACTAGTGAGCAAAAACGTTTAATTGGCTATTTAACCAGTGCGAATACAGGGTGTAATTACTGCCAAGCGCATACCATTTTGGCCGCTGAGCGATATGGGAGCTCACCAGAGCGGTTAGCAAATATCTGGGAATTTCGAACTAGCGACTTATATAGCGATGCAGAAAAAGCTGCATTCGAGTTTGCACTTGCGGCGTCTTCTGTACCAAATGCCGTTGATGAAACTGTTCAGCAAAATATGAATGCGCACTGGGATGAAGGTGAGATTGTAGAGATATTGGGTGTAATATCTTTATTTGGCTATCTAAACCGTTGGAATGATTCGATGGCGACGACTATGGAACAAGGCGCAATTGATGCTGGTAACCAGCATTTAAGTAATACACCATGGCAACGCGGTAAACATGTATAACTTAGGCTAAATGCTTTGCCATTAAATATCTCGCTCGGTTCGGTGCGGTTTAATAATGTCGCGCCAGCCGATTGACTGCTCACCCAGCACCATAAAGTCTGGATTATCAAAGGTTTCTCTTTGGTTATAACTCAGTCCGTTAAATTCGCTATCTAAGATACGCCCGCCCGCCTCTTCTACTATTACATGCGGCGCTCCGGTGTCCCACTCTCCGGTAGGCCCTACGCGTAAATAGCAATCTGCTTTCCCCTCTGCAACAAAACAGCTTTTTAGCGAGCAGCTACCTAGCTTAATAAACTCAGTGGGACGTTCACTTTTAAGGTACTGCGTTAACGTAGTGAGTTTTTGCACTCGGCTAACTGCAAAACGAATTGGCTCATCAGGTTGGCGGTGCGCAACAGCTAAACGGGTTATGCCTTTATCAGTCTGTTTATAGGCTCCATGCCCTGCAACAGCGTAATAAAAGCTGTCTTTTATTGGCCAATAAATAATGCCCATAACAGGCCAGCCGTTCTCAACTAATGCAATACACACGGCAAAGTCACCACTGCGTGAAATAAACTCTTGAGTACCATCCATTGGATCAAGCAGCCAATAGCGTTGCCAGTTTTTTCTGGCATTCAAAGACACATGAGCGGTTTCTTCTGAAATAATTGGAATATCTGGATAAAGCTCTTCAAGCTCCGTCATTAACACATCATTAGAGGCATAATCAGCCGTCGTTACTGGGCTATTATCATCTTTTGAAAATTGTTCATAATCTTTGTGCTGATAAATTTCTAATATGGCATGCCCTGCTTTTTGTGCGATTACTTTTACATCTTCTAACATTTCCAGTGCATGCATTATATGTCTATTTACCTTAATTTTATTATTTCGAGTGATGCTGCTGTAACCAGCGCTCTGCCAAAAATAACGCTGCTACACTGCGCGCTTCCGTAAAGTCTGTTCTTAATAATAATTCTGTTGTGTTATCAACTTGCCAGTTCACCACTTCCAGCGGCTCAGGTTCATCGCCTTCTAATTTGCTAGGATATAAATCCATCGCTAACAGGATATTCATTTTGGCATTAAAATAGCCGGGCGCTAGGCTTACCTCTTTGAGTGGCACTAATTTATTGGCGCCATAACCAATTTCTTCCATCAACTCTCTATTCGCTGCTTCGTAAATAGTTTCACCGGGGTCTATTAATCCTTTAGGAAAACCTAATTGATAATCATGTGTACCCGCTGAATATTCGCGGACCAACAGCATCGTTGACTCGTCAATTATCGGTACAATCAACACCGCACCTCTGCCACTGCCGCGCATACGTTCGTAAACACGCTCTGCCCCATTAGAAAAGGTGAGATCTAACTGCTCAATTTTAAATAAGCGACTTTCGGCTACCACTTTTTGTTGTTTAATTATAGGTAACTCTTTAGAAAGTGCTGGCTCAGAAGCAAAATGAGGAGATATAAAAGGCGAATTTTGCGAATCTGACTGACTCATGAAACAATACCCAACTAAACTGCTAATAATGACCTTCATCTTAAATCGAATACACAGGAAAAATCTATGCTGCAATGGGAAAAAATCCACACTGTTTTACTCGATATGGATGGCACTTTACTGGACTTACACTTCGATAACCACTTTTGGCTTACTCTGCTACCACAACGCTATGCAGAGCAAGAAAATATTACGCTTGAGCAAGCACAACAATTTTTAAAAAATGAATACCAGCAAGTCAGCGGACAAATCCAGTGGTACTGCCTAGATTATTGGACTGAAAAACTCAATTTACCGATCACTGCATTAAAACGAGAAATTGACCATTTAATTGCCATCAGACAAGACACCATCCCATTTCTAGACGCATTAAAACAAAGTGGACGCGAAGTGATTTTAGTCACAAACGCCCACCCAGACAGCTTGTCACTTAAGATAGAAAAAACCAAGCTTGATCAACATATCGACACGCTGGTTTCCACCCATCAATATGGCGTCACCAAAGAGTCTCAGCAACTATGGCAACAACTACAAGCAGAGTTTAATTTTAACAATAAACACACGTTATTTGTTGACGACAGCATAGATATTTTAAAAAGCGCCCAGCAATACGGCATTAAACACCTACTCGCCGTTGCCAACCCAGATAGCCAACAGGCAACGAAGCATATTACTGAGTTTGATGCAGTGAGTGATTATAGGGTGTTGGTGGAAGATATTTTGAACTACAAGCTCGAGTAGTTACTTGACAGTCATTACTGTCATTTTCATATGTCACACCACCGAAACTTTAAACGTTTTTATAAAGGCAATATTGCTCATTTCATAAAAGGACTTCCCTACACCACTGAGTTATACAAGGCTTTTAGAACTTATGCCTCTCGCTATGACACCGCTCTCAAGATGCTTAAATCAGCCGATTATGATGCTTATATTATTGACTCAACAGGTATCAAAGTGTGTCACAGTTTAAGCAAGCCGAAATACAAACCTTTACAAAGATGACACAACTAGGTCGAGGAGTTACCCCAAGCTCCGCAGCAACATGAAGGCTAAAACCATTTCTGCTTGAGACAGGCATTGTTATCAAGGCGATTTATTATTGATAACGGTAAATGGCCAAATACAACATATCTGCTAATTAGGGCATTCGCGACAACGAAGTTTACATAGCCTGATATTCATCGTATTCGGAGCACTCATTACTTATCGTCATAAAGAACACAAACCTTCGATTACTGTAAAAGCATTTATGTCTTAAACCGAGCTCGGGTTAATTATTATTCCCACTCTTTACATCATCATTCCTAATGATAATTTACTTTGAATCAATAGGAGCTAGTCAGGTGTTCTAGTAGTCTGGCGCGTACCTTCTTTAGTAGCGTAATGATTCTTTCATTTTCAATATTCAGCTTTACCCAGCCATCAGTACCCATCATTGAAAGGCTGTGAATTTTTAATGCAGATACATCTACTTTGGCAATGTCTTTCGCTGGTTGCCATGTACCATTAAGTTGAAAAATGCCTTGTGGGGTGTGGATACGAGAGATATTGAATGGCTGATTTCTGTCACGCGCTTCTTTCCTTGGAGTCGTTGCAGGATGTAGCGATTAATCGCTGAGCCTATTAATAAACAGGTTAAATAAAAGATAGATATCCAGCAATTATCAGCTAATTACTGCTTTAATTCGCACTTAACTTATTGTCGGCAGTTACTAATGAACACTATTTCAAGGGCTTGCATAACAAAAACGCCAGCATTCGCTGGCGTTTTTCACGTTATAGTCATTAACACTATAATTAATTGAGCTTAACAGCGCTCACTATTACTCAGAAGCACCTTCTGAGCTGTTTGCACCTTGTACTTCAAGTAATTCTACGTCAAACACTAATGTTGAGTTTGGTGTGATTTTACCCGTAGCGCGCTCGCCGTACGCTAATTCAGATGGGATGAAGAATTTATACTTAGCACCTTCCTTCATTAACTGTACGCCTTCAGTCCAGCCTTTAATAACACGATTTAAAGGGAATACTGCTGGCTCACCACGATCGTACGAGCTATCAAACACAGTACCATCTAATAATGTACCGTGATAGTGTACTTTAACGGTATCAGTCGCTGCAGGCTTAGGACCTTCACCTTCTTTTAATACTTGATACTGTAAGCCTGACTCTAGCGTTACTACGCCTTCTTTCTTGGCATTTTCAGCTAAGAAGTTTTGGCCTTTTTCAATGTTTAGTTTGCTGTCTTCTGCATCTTTAGCCGCTTTCTTTTCACGCATTGAAGCGTCTAACGCCATTAAAATTGCTTTTGCTTCGTCAGCAGTAATTTGCTCTTTACCTGCTAGAGCATCTTTCATTCCTTGAACCACTAAATCTGACTCTAGTTTAATGCCAAGGTCATTGTGTACATCTAGCTGGTTTTTAACGTAGCTACCTACAGATGCACCAATGCTATATGCTTGTTTTTGTTCTTCAGTTTCTAATTTAGCAGCTTCTGGTTCTGCTTTTTGTTGGTTACACGCTGTTAGCGCAACTAACGCAGTCGCCAACAAAGACAATTTAAAAGATGTGCGCATGAAATTTTATTCCTAATTGCTTTTATTTATTGAAATTTTTTTGTTGCTGGTCGATATAGTAATCATTCTAATCATGTAAAATCACTCTATACTTGTACGAAATCAGCGTATTTCGTGGTTTATGGTAACCTTATTAAAAGCAATGGTACACCCCCATGTTGTTACTTAGGCGGGGAGAACTTAATTAGGACGCTTAATGCATCGTTTATTCTCAACTTTTATCTACATTATTGCCCTATTCGGACTAAGCCAAACTGTTGGCTGTGCACCTATTGCCAGTGATGCCGACGCGTCCATTGAGCATGCCGTTGAAGGGTCTTATAGTGGTTATCTTTCTTACGATGGGAAATACAGTATTGTCTCTTCGATTCATCATGGCTTAGCACTTTGGGATAACCAATCTAACGCATTAAAGTATCAATGGAAACATAATGATGATGCAGAAAATTTAGTGCTTGCTTCACATATCTCTCATAATAATTCGCACGCGCTCACTGCTGATAGCGAAACCTTTGTGTTGTGGAACATTGAAACCGGTGATGCTGAAGGCTATTGGAAAGTGAAAGACTCAAAAGTGCGTGATGTGGCGGTATCTAATGACGGGAAGCATTTATTAATAGGTAAAAGTAGCGGCGTGGTGGTACACATTAATTTGGCATCGGCGCGCCGTCTTGAGTTTTTAGGCCACCAGCAAAAAATCAATTCAGTTGATATGTCACCCAATGGGCGCTACGCCCTCACCGCTTCAAATGATTACGTTGCCTACCTGTGGGACACTAAAAGCGGGCAAGTTATTTATCGCTTTAATCACCCTAGCCGTGTAACTAAAGTCGCACTTGATCCTCAAGGGCGTTATGCGTTTACCGCAGATAGCAAGAAAAAGAGTGTAATTTGGGATTTAACCAACGGTGAAGCAATCAGCCAACTACAATATATACAGCGCCAATTTATTTTTAGTGCAGTGAGGTTTAGTGAAGATGGAAAGTGGTTAGCGACAGGTTCACCTTCTCGCCACCTGACATTGTGGAATATTGAAAGTGGCGAAGCTATCGCACAGTGGTTAGTTGCACCAAGAAAAAACACTCGACCAAAAAGTTCGGTTGTATATAGCGTCAGCTTCATCAATAATAACAAGCAATTACTGACTGAAAGCTCTAGCGGTTTAGCTGAAGTGTGGTCAATCAATCAAAAAATTAAAGGCTAGCCGTGTCGGAAATTGAACAAAATAAGCTTGAGCAACGTATAGAAGAGTTAGAAAGTAAATTAGCATTTCAGGATGACACGATAAATCAACTTAATGATGAAATCGCACATCACCAAGAAAAGCTACAATTATTACAAAAGCAAATAGAGTTATTGGGTAAAAAATTTAAAGAAACACATTCATCAACCATAACCACAGCAGAGGAAGAGCCACCTCCGCCGCATTACTAGGTCAATTATGAACGAAGATAACAAGCAAAATATCACTTCGCGCCAACAGTCGGGCGAAGCCGCACCAGAAGAACCTAAAAAAATAATCACCCCTGACGGCGATGAAATCAGTTACGCTGAAGAAAAAGAAACCAAACGCGTTTTAGAGCGTAAACAAGAAGATCGCGCCTACGTACCTGTTATTGTCAAGCGCACCGACGAAACGTTTCGTCATCCTGACGATATTTTAGAAACCGCCATTCATGAAGGCTTAGAACAGCATGCCAGACCGCTGGTGTCGCTATTCTTATCAGCCATTGCTGCGGGTATGATCTTATGTTTTACCGTAATGGCCGTTGCCGTGGTTTCTCAGTTTGCCAGCGAATTTGAAAATCCTTGGCTTGAAAGGCTAACCATTGCGTTATTTTATCCACTTGGTTTTGTACTGTGTATTTTAAGTCGCACCCAATTATTCACCGAACATACCGCCACTGCGGTTTATCCTGTTTTGGATGAAAAGAGTGATTTTAAAGGGTTAATCATGCTGTGGTTAACGGTTATTGCTGGTAACTTGGTTGGCGGCTTAATTAGTGCCCAATTATTAATTTTGGCCGATCCTGTAATTCAAGCAGAAGCGGGTTACATTATGATCGCCAAACACCTAGTGCATTTTGATTCGGTACCACTTATTTTAAGTGCGGTGCTTGCAGGCTGGCTAATGGCGTTAGGCGCTTGGATAGTGTTGTCTACTCACTCTACATTAAGCCAAATTGTGTCAATCTACATTGTTACGTTTTTGATTGGTATTGGTGGTTTACATCACTCTATTGCAGGCTCAATTGAAATGATCGTTGGCTACTTAATCAGTGACGAATTCACTTTAGTGCAAGCAGTGTCATTTATTGGTCACGCTTTACTCGGCAATATGATTGGCGGTAGTTTGTTTGTGGCTGTGCTGAATTATGGTCATATTCGACATTCTCAACGTAGTGGCCGTAACACCACGAAAATGGGATAGCAACCTTAGTAGAAAGTCGTGCGTGGCTTTGTCACTTACCCAAATGACAAAGCCACACTAAAACGAGTACTTATTATTCTGGTTTAAACACACCAATAACCTGTTCAAACTGCCTAGTGGCGGCAGACACGGTATCATCAGGCTGTACCATGCTATGCCCACATGCAACACAGGTGACTTTCTCTACATTATTCTCTAAATATAGCTGCATGGTATCCATTTTTTTGCATTCTGGGCACACCGCACCAGCTATAAAACGTTTCTTTTTCAGCGTACTCTTTTCACTCATTTTCTTGCCCATTATGCTACTTAAATCGAGTGAACCATTCGCGGCTCACATTCTTACTCATTAATTTTACCTGTTCCTCCTCTTCGATAACAGCGTAATGTATCAATAGCATTCAACCATGGGCTGGGCTAAAATGCTCATCGCACAACCACTTCTAATGCAAGTAAGAGACGTAAACAAGTATGATCCAGCTTTCCAATGTTCAATTATTACGCGGTGTAAACACACTTCTTTCCGATGCCAGCGCGACCATTTATCCTGGCCATAAAGTTGGGTTAACTGGCGCAAATGGTTGTGGTAAATCCAGTTTATTTGCACTTGTTCGCGGTGAAATTAGCTTGGATCAAGGCGAGTGTAACTATCCTAATGATTGGAAAATAGCCTCGGTTAAACAAGAAACCCCCGCATTAGAAAAACCAGCCATTGAATATGTGATTGACGGCGATGTGGAATATCGCACAATTCAACAAGCACTGATTGAGGCAGAACAGGCTGACAATGGTGAGAAAATTGCTCACCTTCACCATCAGCTGGACGCCATGAATGCTTATAGCATTAACGCCCGAGCGGGTGAGTTATTACATGGTTTGGGGTTTACAACAGCACAATTAGATCAACCTGTAAAAAGTTTTAGTGGTGGTTGGCGCATGCGCCTGAATCTTGCTCAAGCCCTTATATGTCGCTCCGACTTACTCTTACTGGATGAGCCTACTAACCACTTAGATTTAGATGCCGTGTTTTGGCTAGAACGCTGGTTAAAACAATACCCGGGCACACTGATTTTAATCTCTCACGATCGCGACTTTTTAGATACCGTAGTCAATCAGATTATCCATATCGAAAATCAAACACTAAACAGCTATACCGGTAACTACACAAGCTTCGAACGCCAACGTATTGAAAAACTTGCACAACAACAGTCAATGTATGAAAAGCAAGAAAAGCAAAAAGCACATTTACAAAAGTTTGTTGATCGTTTTCGCGCCAAAGCCAGCAAAGCCAAACAAGCACAAAGTCGTTTAAAAGCATTAGAGCGCATGGAAGATTTGGCGCCTGCTCATGTGGACTCCCCGTTTCAATTTGACTTCTTCACTCCGCCACAACTGCCTAATCCATTAGTTTATATGGAGCGAATGCAAGCGGGTTATCCAACCAAGACCATTTTAGAGAATATTAAACTTAACCTAGTGCCTGGCAGCAGAATAGGATTATTAGGACGAAATGGGGCTGGTAAATCAACCTTTATTAAAACCTTAGCGGGCGAGCTAAAACCACTGGGTGGATTGTATGAAACCAGTAATGGCTTAGCAATTGGTTACTTTGCGCAGCATCAATTAGAATTTTTGCGTTCTGACGAAACACCACTGCAACACATGCAGCACTTGGCTCCCGACGTGTTAGAGCAACAATTACGCGATCATCTAGGTCGCTTTGGCTTTAGTGGTGACAATGCCACCAGCAAAGTTGCTCCTTTCTCCGGCGGCGAGAAAGCCCGTTTAGTACTAGCAATGATTGTTTATCAAAAGCCTAACCTACTCTTACTGGATGAACCTACTAACCATTTAGATTTAGAAATGCGCCATGCCCTTGCTATGGCACTACAAGCCTTTGAAGGTGCAATGGTGATTGTATCGCACGACCGTCACTTGTTAAAAACCACCACTGACGAATTTTACTTAGTGGCAGATGGCAGCGTAACGGCATTTAATGGCGATCTCGACGATTATCATCAGTGGTTAACCGAAGCTAATAAAGCAGAAGCGGCCGCCATATCAACAAAACCAAGTTCAGAGCACTCTGCGGTTAATCGCAAAGATAAAAAGCGTAAAGAAGCTGAGTTTAGACAACAAACCAAACCCTTACGACAACAAGTAGAAAAACTCGATAAGCAGTTAGAGAAGCTAAACCAAGAAAAGCATACCCTTGAATTGTCGCTTAGTGATAATGCATTGTACGACGACTCAAACAAAGATAAATTAAAACAATTACTTGAACAACAAGCTAAACTAGTTATTACATTGGAAGAAACTGAAGAATTGTGGATGGAAGCCAGCGAAGCATTAGAGCTAAAACAACAAGCATTTGATGCTGATAACTAGCTAATACCATAGGAGCAGCTATGTCACTACCCCATCGCGATCTTGCCACCGAAGAATTGTGGGTATTTTCATTACTAATTTATTCAAAAGCAAACGTCAAAGAGATTTGCTTATATTGGCAAGACAAGTTCGGCGCCAATGTGAATATTATGCTGCTGCTATTATGGTGCGATGCGCAACAAGTAACGTTAACCGAGCAACACATTAAACGGCTGCAAAAAGTGATTGCGCACTGGAATGAAAATTACACAACTAGACTAAGAGCACTTCGGATCAGTGCCGCAGCTGAAAAACTGCCTAAAGCGGCTGCTGATAAAATCAAAAAAAGTCTGCTTTCCGCAGAACTCGAATTAGAGCGGGTTGAACAAGCAATGCTAACAGCAACGCTATATCAATTAGACTCACTGACTGAAGCAAACTCAACAAAAACGGCCGCTGCACAAAAAGGTAATTTATATACCTATATTGCGCTGCTCACCCCAACGCCTTATGCGGCACATTTAAAGCAAATTCATGATCTAAATCAAATAGTAGAGCAACTAGGTTAACCAGCTAGCGCATTCTTTGATCTATGTCATAGAACATATCCAACAGACTCCTACAATTAGCGCTATCAACTTATCGCCTTTTATGGCGCTACCCTTTAAATGTACAGCGTAAGGAGTCCAACATGGATACAATGTTTGAGGTATTTTTTAGAGACTTTTTTAGCGATCCCGTTCTGCTTGTCTCGTTTGCAGGCTTGGCATTAGTCATTGGTCTTTGTGTATTTTATGCATGCTACTTTGCTTATCAAATCCATCAGGCACCAAAGTCTTAATATTGCGGCGCTTATTAAAGTAGTAGCTTAAATAGAAAATAACTGATTAACCCTAACGCAATGGTTAGCAATAAATTGCTCGTCCATTTGGCCACGGCAAAGGCCACTATGCCAGCCAATAAATAATGATTAGTTAGGGTTAAATTAAGTTGATGATTATGCGGCATTACCAGTGCGGGCACTATTAATGCAGAAAGCACAGCAACGGGTACAAACACCAAGCCATCCTGAATATTACGAGGTAAAGTAAACTTACCGGCGAATGCAATCAGCACATAACGAATGGAAAACGTAACCGCGGTCATGCCTATTACAATCAGTACAAAATCTAATAAACTGTAATCGCTCATTATCCTTTCTCCTGAACGGAAGCATATTTCGTTGGCTCACACTCGGTTTGATTTTTACTCATGCCAGCTTCGCTTTTAATTGCGGGCGACGGAATACGCATATACACATTCACTATTACGCCACATATTACCGCAACGATTACGCTCACAATCAAACCTAGTTGATGCGGTAAATGATGTAACAGCACCGCTAACGTTCCCGCCGTTACTACCGTAGCCCACATTGCCCGGTTAATTAAATAAGGCGCGACTATGCCTATAAAAGTTATAGGCATAGCCACTTCCAGCCCCCACTGGCCAATTTCTGGTACCGCTTCACCTACGGTATAACCTAATAAGGTACATATTTGCCAATTAACATACATGGCAAACATAGAACCTAAATAAAAATAATGCGCCGACGCCGACTCACTTGTTTGCTCGTAGCGTTTTATTGCCACAACATATGTCTCGTCTGTTAAACCAAAACACATCAATGCACGTATACGCTGTGGTAACTGGTGCATGTAGGGCAATAAGCTAGCCGCGTATAGCATATGCCGTAAATTAACCACAAATGTTGTCGCTATAATCAACCAAGGCGCTGCGCCAGTCGCCAATAGCCCTAGCGCAATAAATTGTGAAGACCCAGCAAAAACAAAAATTGACAACGACTGGGTAAACCAAAGCGCTAAGCCTTGCTGTTGTGCAAGTGTGCCAAAAATAATCCCAAAGGGAATCGCACCAATAACTAATGGAATGCTGTGCTTAATGCCTGCTAAAAATGCAGCGCGATACGCTATGTTTGTCGATAACTCTGCTACTTTCATCCGTGTACTGATCTTAAAATTGAATGTTTACGTTGATCCAGTGTAGTGAACAAACTACTATCAAAAAAATGAATAGAAGTTATATTGAGTTATTAACAAAATGAATATTACTCAGCTTGACTTAAATTTAATGCAGGTATTTTTACAAATTTATGAAAATAAAAGCCTGTCACTCGCTGCTGAGCACCTGAATTTAAGCCAACCTGCTATCAGTCATAGCCTAAAAAAATTACGGGACTATTTTGACGATCCCATTTTTGTGCGTTCGCGTGGCGGCATGGTGGCCACGCCTTTTTCTGATGGTATTTATCCAAATGTTAAACAAGCAATTACGTTATTGCAGACGCCTATACTGGCTCATAAAACCTTCTCGCCAGAACAGTGCAATACCGTCATAAAAGTAGCAGTAAGCGACTTTAATGGCGCGTTTTTACTGCCTAAACTTGCGGTTTACCTGTCTGAACACGCCCCAAACGTTGAGCTACAAGTGGTACACTTAGATCGCGATACCGTGCACCAACACCTAGCTTCAGGCAAATTAGATTTTGCCATTGGTAGTTTATTTGCCATTGCGGATGCCGGGTTGTATCAAACACGCTTGTTTGAAGATAACTATGTTTGTGTTGTCAGTAACAAACACAGCCATATTCAAAATACACTGTCCTTTGATGATTATATTACCGCGCAACATGTTATCTTCTCGGTAGAAGAAAAAGGCGTACGTGACAGTGACGCCTACCTTAAACAGCAGCAACAAACACGCCGAGTCGTAATGCGAGTACCTTATGCCGCCAATATTGTAAAAATTGTCGAGCAAACGGACTATATTTGTGCATTGCCCACAAAAATAGCCACTGCCTATTGTCAGGGGTTAGCTGTAAAGCAATTTCCTTTTCCCTTTTCAATACCTCACTATCAAGTCAATTTATATTGGCATCAACGCACCGACTGTTCAGCTCAACATAAATGGTTTCGCCAAACGTTAAAGTCCTTAATGTAGATAATTATCATGAAGTTAGATTTTAGTACGATTAATAAAAAAACAGCCGACTCTTTTCACCAACAAAAAGCACTGATCAAAAAAGTGCTGGCGGGGAAAAAAGTACTTTGCCCCACCTGCAAGCAAGCGTTACACTTACTGCCACCTGAAAAGCATGCACAAGCGGGTATTGCTTGCCCAAAGCAATGCACGTTAATTTTGTTAGAAATGGAATAATCTGTTTTATTTGCGCCACAAATGATAGTAAAAAGCTTATTTAAACCCGCTTGGTGGTTAAAACATTGCCACCTGCAAACCATTATGCCCCGTGTAATTAGAAAGCACTTTCACCTTAGCACTCAGCCTGAGCTGCTTGAGTTGCCTGATGGTGACTTTGTTGAGTTAGCGTGGACACAAAAAGTATCACACCAAACAACCACCCCTATTGTATTGGTATTTCATGGCCTGGAAGGGTCGGTAAATAGTGTATACGCCAAAGGCATGATGAAAGCCATTGCTGATGCAGGTTGGACCGGCGTATTAATGCACTTTCGTGGATGCGGCAGTGATATAAATAGATTGGCCAGAGCCTATCATTCTGGCGAAACAGACGATGCTAACTACTTTATCAACCACATTCGCAAACACTACCCTAACAGCCCACTTGCCGCAGTAGGTTTTTCCTTAGGCGGCAATGTTTTAGCAAAATATCTGGGGGAACAAGGCGACAAGTCTCCGTTGTCATGCGCTGCCGTCATTTGCGCACCATTTGATTTAGCATCCAGCTCGCACCGAATTACACAAGGTAGCTCTAAAATTTATCAAAAATATCTGTTGGATATGCTCAAAACCAGCACGATAAACAAGTTACAAAAAATGCAACAAGGCTTCCCTTTGTCGTATTCCCCATATGATGTAAAACGATTCAAAACACTCCGTGAATTTGATAATGCGATTACCGCCCCCATACACGGATTTATTGATGCCGAAGATTATTACCAGCGCGCAAGTGGTATGCCTTTCCTCAAGTCTATTCGCGTACCCAGTTTAATTATTCACGCCAAAGATGATCCGTTTATGTCTGATGCAGTTATTCCAAAAACGCACCAACTTTCTAGTGCAATTCGTTATGAATTAAGCGAGCATGGCGGGCACGTAGGGTTTATTGCAGGCCACAACCCACGAAAACCTATTTTTTGGCTAGAACACCGTATACCGCAATTTTTTGCTGAACACTTTTAAGCACAAGGCTACCCGTTAATGCTGATTCCACACGATCAACTTTCGCCCGACACTCTAGCTAATTTAATTAAAGAATATGTGCTGCGTGAAGGCACCGATTATGGCTTTAACGAAGTCACTTTAGAGGCCAAAATAGCACAAATAAAGCAGCAACTTGTGCTCGGTGATATTGTTATTGTTTTCTCGCAAGCGCATGAAACTGTTAATTTAATTTCTAAAGACGCATTTAATAAACTACAATATCAAGAAGCATCTGATGATTATTTTCCATAGTGAAGCCTATTAGCGAGTATCACCTTTCAATTGTGACCGTTTAGTGCCATTCTACTTATTCAATATGAATGGAGTAAAAAGTCATGACAACCAACACCTTATGCCAAAAAGTCAATGCGTTACACTTAACCACTGAACGGCTAACGGTGCGACGCCCTATCTCACAAGATCAAGAAGCACATTTAATTCATACATTAGATCCTGAAGTATGTAGGCATATTCGTGAAGTACCGAGTGTAGAAGATGCCAAACGTGCCTTTATCGACTTGCTAGACCCATGGCAGGGTGACGAACATGAATGGGCTTGTTTTATGGTTGAGCTGCAACGCGACAAAGCCGTGATTGGCAGTGTCGCATTTCGTTATACCAGCCACGAAGATAATATTGTTGAAATTGGCTATCGCTTTAATCGCGCTTATCAAGGCCATGGCTATGCCATCGAAGCCATGACAGCCTTTATTGACGCACTACAACAGCAAATACAAGTACGTAAACTAATTGCACTAGTTAGCGTTGAAAATACACCATCATTAAAACTGATTGAAAAGCTGAACATGGAACAAGAAGGCTATTTTAAACTTAACCACTTTGTGGTTGATCATTGGGTAGATGAAAAACAGTTTGCATTATTAAATCCGTATTTCAGCTACATCAACTAGGAAAAGAAAGTTTTTCGGGCTCTCAGCTAGTGCACCAACCGAGAATAATCACTAAAAACTTTAACAATACATTAAAAAATTGTATCATCGCCCCGAATATACCTCTGAGATTAAATCAAGCGCTATGGTGAAGTAGTTGTAGTTAATACCGTTAAATATGCAATGGCATTGTAAGTTCATAAAATGGATTTCAATAGGATATGACCAGCGTTTAAAGGAGCATTTATTTAGCTAATATCTCGTTAAACAACAATCACCTCTATTGATCCCCCCCTAATTAATGAACTCATACGTGTTCACTGATGAACTTAACCTCATTTTAACAATGACAAATTACACAAATAATGTAGCGTTTATCTCAACAGTATAGATTTGATTACTGTAATACACCCAAGTGTATCTGCCCTCTTAACCAAGTATTAAATAAGGATTATTTCAATAATGGATGCTGTATCAGTTATAAAGTCCAAATCATCACTCATCAAAAAGTTCATCGCTGCGGGTATTGCCATGCTCGTATTGATATATGTGCTCTCTGAGTCATTCTTTTATGCAGAGCCTGGATATATTTACCATGTCAGAACTGTTACAGGTAATGAAGCCGTGGTAACTGAAATAGGTTATAAGTTCTATCCATTTGGGCGATATAACTCATGGAAAAGAGCGATGACAGTGCAAGCTGCTAATTCTGAAATTAACGGAATCAGTTCGGAAAAGGATGCAGATAATGCGTCTGCGAATTTACCACCATTGAGTATCATGTTTCTTGATCAAGTAGACGCGCACGCTGAGGCGACAGTACGTTTTTCTATTCCTTCCGATGAAGAGTCTTTCTTAAAACTAGCACATGAATACCGCTCCCCAGAAAACTTATTACGTACCGCACTTTTACCTGCCTTCAAAGAAACATTGCAAGCTAACGCATCCCTAATGGCAGCAGAGGAATACTATGCAGGTGGCCGAACAGAGTTTAACTCAGAATTTGAAAATCAGATGAGCAACGGTATATTTTTAGTTAAGCGAGAAGAGGTAACAATTAAGTCCGGAAAAACAGGCTCTGGATCTGCGAATGCCTCGTTAGGCACAGATCAAGAGGAGTACGGTGAAGACTCTAAAACCGTTTTCTTGGTCAAAAAAGTGCTCGATGAAAATGGACAACCAAGACGTAAAACTCAACGTTTCATAGATTTTGGGATCACTGTTGTATCAGCATTAGTAACAGATATGAAACCCAATCAGAAGTTTATTGAACGTATGCAGTTAAAACAGAAAGCATCCGCAGATAGAGCAATCGCACGTGAACAACGTGTTCAGGAAGAAGAGCAGCGTTTGTTAGCAATTGCCAGAGGTGAACGTGAGGTAGCACAACGCCAAGCAAAAGCGAAAGTAGAGCAAATTCAAAAAACAACTGAAGCTGAAACAGATAAACAGTTAGCTATTACTGGCGCACAGAAGCTTAAGGCAGAAGCTGCTATTCAAAAAGAAACTGCTGAAATTAACTTTGAAAAAGCTAAAATTGAGGCGCAAACACAGCGTACATTAGCTGATGCAGAAGCCTATCAGAAGAAAGTGATCTTACAAGCGGATAATGCATTGGCACAAAAATTAGAAGCTGAAATCAAAATTCAACAGTTGTGGGCATCGGCCTTCGCGAACCGTAAAGTACCTACCAATGTATTTGGCGGAGGGGCAGGTGGCTCCGCACCAGTGGGTAGTGATTCTGAAACAAAAGCGTTTATGCAAATGCTAACTTTAGATGCTGCTAAGCGATTAAACTATGATCGAACCTTAGGAAAGTAAAAGCTATAGTATTATAAAAACTGGCCCCCAGTGAGGGCCAAATCATACGTTATAGCTTTATGTTTTTTCTATTTATAGGTTGTTAGCGACCCCATTTATTTCTACAACTTCATGTTTATAACATTGTAGGAATAAATGGCGGCTTATATAGCCGCAACTATAATGTTCGTCGGCATCAATCACTCTAGAACAATCGTTCATATTACATAACGATGAAAGCACATAGCATTGTAAAAGCATTTTTTATCCGTGGTTTTATGACCTTTATCACAACACCTCATTGCTAGATTTATTCAACAACTGCTCTAATATATTCACTTTTTGCTCTATATCATGCTCATCCAGCTTTGCAGCATCTAAGTTTGCTACTACGCCACGTACCAGTTTGGTTAACTGGTTTAAGTGCCAAGAGACCTCATTTAACATTAATGCATACTGCTCAATGTCGAGTATTTCTTCGTCTTGGCAATCTGTTGGTTCTAGCGATACTAACCAGTTTACAAATAAATCATCATTAATCCCTGAGGTGACAAACAAATCGCTGAGTTGCTCTACCATTTCAGCCGTTCGTGATAAGTCAGGATGATTAAACTCTTCAGCTAACACTTCATTAATGCTGCAGATAATTTCAAATAAATGCTTCAAGTTCACCCTACGGTCGATGATATTAGAGATCAACATGGGTATTTCTTCAGTCTTATGGCATGTCGTCATGGGTGCAACAATACGATTAATAAGGCGCAATGCAGCTTTGGCATTGACTTCGCGATTTACACTCACGTTAATCTGAATGATGGGCTCCAGCGCTCTGAGGGAGTAACCATGCTTAGCCACATACTTAAAAAATATCGCAATGACTTGGTCTGCAAATGCAACAATTTGCCCCGCATCACATAATTGACTATCTAACTTTCCTTTTGGATAACCAAAGCCATCCGTCCGCTCATGATGCTCTAATACAGCACGCGAAATCATTTTTGGCAGCTTAGGCACAAACGTTAAAAAGTGATAACCGATTGCGACATGCCCTTGCAATAATCGCCACTCTTCAGCCGTGATCGAACCTTCTTTACCTACCACCGCAGGGTCTATGTGTAATAAACCTAAATCTCTTGCCAATGCTGCCACAAAAACGATATGCGTTGCATCATCATCTAGTTCTCTTTCTTGGCAGATCATTAATGCTACAGCCGCACCCATTACGGCTTTTAGGTATAGCATGGGAAATTGCGAAGACATCACAGCTAACTTTTGAGTAATTAAGGGGTAACGACGGACTTTTTCACTTTCTTCTGCAAACTTTTTAGTTGTTAAAGGGTTAGAAAAAAAATTAACGACCTCAGGGTGCTTTGGCATGCCTTTGAAGTCTTCATAGATATTACAGCCCTGCGATAGCGTAACGCGCATTTCTAGCGGCACTGCTAGTTTATGCCGCGTGACTTTGCGCGCAGTTTCTGGATCTAGCCGAGCGCCTTTAGGCACAATCAGGACGCCTTTATCGTTGACGATATCTTCACTGGCAACCACAGCATTATCGCGATTAACTTCTGCTAAGTTATCGGCATAATAGTTTTTATTATTTTCTTCAGGCTTTTGTGTTCCCGTCATACCGACTCTTTATTTTATGCTAGGTATTTATAATAAATGAACACTCAGTATAGAACACTCAACTAAACTCTTGTGGCAAAGTTGTTAAATAATCTGTCTGCCAAATGGTTTGCATCGTTTTTTGATCAATATTCCCGCCAGAAATTATTATTAATAAATTTAGTGGTTTAGATGAAGCCTGTGCAGCATCATGCGTTTTCAACCACCGTACTGCCGCGGCCATAGACATCGCACTGGTCGGCTCGATACGTACCTTAAGTAAATGATTGAGCCATTGCGTCCAATAAGCGATAGCGCGCTCTTCCACCTCATAAAAACCATCTAATTTTTTTAAATACTCAAAAGTTAACGAGCCAACACTTAAGGTCTTTGCACCGTCTGCTAACGTGGATGGCGTATCAGATAATGTCATTATTTTATTTTCACGTAATGAACATGCGGCATCGTTTGCTATCAGCGGCTCTACACCAATCACCTTAATTTGTTTGTGCTGTTGCTCGGCAATCCCATTCGTTGCAATATAAGTGCCTGATAACAACCCACCACCACCACAAGGCGCAAATACTGCATCTATATCGGGTTGCTGTTGTAGCGCTTCCAGTGCACATGTCCCTTGTCCGCAAATAATTTGCTCGTGGTTATACGGTGGTAACCAGTAAAATCCGGTTTGCTCAGCCGCGTCGGCAACACGCTCATCGGCTTCTTGGCGGGTATTGCACAGCACTACATTAGCACCGTAGCTTTTGGTTGCTTGGGCTTTTATTTTAGACACATTTGTTGGCATAAAAATGGTGGCAGGAATTTGGAATTGCGCCGCCGCCCACGCCACAGCTTGAGCATGATTGCCCGAACTGTTAGCAACAATATGCTTCGGTAATTGCTCCTGCTCTTTTAGCCATGCTAGTGCATTGCATGCGCCTCTTGCCTTAAACGCCCCTACCTTTTGTAGCGACTCGACTTTGAAGTACACATTATGCCCTAGCCACTGGTTTAATAGATGGCTAGTTAAGACTGGTGTTTTATGCACATAAGGCGCTACTCTTTGTTGTGCTGCGTTGATATCCGCGAGTGTTAACATGGTAAATCCTTCTATAATACTTATTAGACTAATGTTATTTGCGTTATTTGCGTTATTTGCGTTGACGACTTTTACATAAACGAATTAACGTGGACATTGCATCCACACTCGTACCTATTACTGCTTTTTGCTTCGATGACGGTATTTGATAAGCTAGCCCAATATCGCGCTTTAATTTAAGTTCAGTAACTGGCCTAAACACTACATCGGGATAGCTTAATATTTGTTTTATTTTTGGCACTAAAGCGCATCCCACTTCAGCTCTAACTAATCCCATCGCATATTCAATGGTTTGAATATGTGCAGTCGGTGTTACTCGAATATTACGCTTAATTAATTCTTTCGATACCCGATCCCATGCATGGCACCCAGCGCGCTCAATAAACGCTAGGCCGTCAAAATCATTTAAATTGACCTCAGATTGTAAAGCCAACGGATGAGAGAGCGGCACCGCTAAGGCATATTCATCTTGCCACATTGGCACAAAGTGCTCGTCTTTGCTGCACATATCTCGATGAATGATTCGAGCATCGCATGGCTGCTCTGGTTCAACTAATGTAAGTTCTAGCTCTGGCACTCGTGCCGAGAACTCTTTCAACAACCTACTCATCCTATCAACACCTAACGCTCGCACTAATCCTAAACGAAATGGCTGACTATTTGATGCTTCAGTAAACAAGGCGGTAATGGCTTTAGACTGCCCCAATAAGCTGACCGCGTGCTGGTAAAGTAAGTCACCATGGCTCGTTGGCGTAACACCGCGCGCATGGCGGGTAAACAATTGGCACTGCAAACTCGACTCCAATTGTTGGATGGCTGCTGAAATGGACGGCTGAGCGATATAACAGTGTACCGCAGCAGCGCTAAAGCTTTGATTTTCATAAACAGATACAAAGTATTTAAGCGCTTTTAGATCCATTACCCTTCCTCGTTTTGAATGCTGATTACTACATTTAGCTATAGCTTTTTTCTATACTACTTAAAGATAAAGAATATTTCACCTTTAGCTTTACTGCGCTTATGCTAGCTTAAAAACCCATCAACTGAACTAAATAATGAGCGCTGTATGACTGAGCAAACATCTCCAAAAGTGACATTCGATTGGCAAGATCCTCTTAATCTAAACGCCTTACTTAATGATGAAGAACGCATGATCCGCGACACTGCACATCAGTATTGTCAAGAACGGCTAATGCCAAGAGTGTTACATGCTAATCGCCATGAACACTTTGACCGTGAAATTATGAACGAATTAGGCGAACTAGGCATGCTGGGTTGTACCTTACCAGAAAAGTATGGCTGCGCAGATGTGAATCATGCCTGCTATGGCTTAATTGCACGAGAAGTGGAACGTGTAGACAGCGGCTACCGCTCTGCAATGAGCGTACAGTCATCACTGGTTATGCACCCCATTTATGCATACGGCACAGAATCTCAGCGCGAAAAATACTTACCTAAACTCGCTACTGGCGAATGGATTGGCTGTTTTGGATTAACCGAGCCAGACGCTGGCTCAGATCCTGCCAGTATGAAAACTACCGCCAAAAAAGTTGACGGCGGCTACATGTTAAGCGGTAGCAAAATGTGGATCACAAATTCACCTATTGCTGACGTATTTGTGGTGTGGGCAAAGCTTGATGGCGTGATCAATGGCTTCATTCTAGATAAAGGCATGAAAGGGCTGTCAGCCCCTAAAATTGAAGGCAAGTTCTCGTTACGTGCCTCCATCACTGGTGAAATTGTGATGGATGAAGTGTTTGTACCAACCGAAAACCATTTGCCCAATGTAACAGGGTTGAAAGGGCCGTTCGGCTGCTTAAACAAGGCACGTTTTGGTATTGCATGGGGCGCATTAGGTGCAGCAGAGTTTTGCTGGCATGCCGCTAGGCAATATTGTTTAGACCGTACTCAGTTTGGCAAGCCATTAGCCGCAACCCAGCTAGTACAAAAGAAACTGGCTGATATGCAAACAGAAATAAGCCTAGGCTTATTAGGCTGTCTACAAGCGAGCCGTTTAATGGATCAACAAAACCTACCTGTAGAAGTGATTTCTTTATTAAAACGTAACTCTTGCGGAAAAGCGCTCGACATTGCACGTGTTGCCCGTGACATGCATGGCGGTAACGGTATCGCTGACGAATTCCATGTTATTCGTCACATGATGAATTTAGAAGCGGTTAATACTTACGAAGGCACGCACGATATCCATGCACTCATTTTGGGTCGTGCGCAAACCGGTATTCAAGCCTTTCAAAGCGTGTGATCGTCGCACGCTATATTTGTTTACTGCTTAACTGATACCAACAGCCACCAGCACGTGCGCAATAAATGATAATCAAAATAATTGCGCATCGTGTTTAAAAGGAATGCACTATGCAAGATCGTAATAAACTCATTAAAGAAAATTTTATTGCTAATGTTACCAGCGGAGATCTTCCCCCCCCTTCACGTTGGCAACCTGACGCATTGGGTTTATCGGCCAGTGAGTGTGTCGATTTATTAGAAACGCAATTAATGAGTAGACTGCTGGACTTGCATTCTCGTGTTATGCAGCGCCAAGGTGAAAGCTTTTACACTATTGGCAGTGCTGGCCATGAAGGCAATGCAGCTATCGCCAAGGCGTTTAAAGTAAACGATATGGCATTTTTACATTACCGTAGTGGCGCATTTTTTATTCAACGCAGTAAACAACTTACCGGACAAACGCCGCTATATGACATGTTGCTGTCTTTCGCGGCAGCCGCAGACGATCCTATTTCTGGTGGTCGCCATAAAGTACTTGGCAGTAAGGCATTATTTGTTCCCCCACAAACCAGCACCATTGCGTCACATGTACCTAAAGCAGTCGGCACAGCACTCAGCATTCCATTGGCAAAAAAATTACAACATCAAGGTGAATTAGCCAACGACGGCGTAGTACTATGCAGCTTCGGCGATGCGTCGGCCAATCATTCCACCGCGCAGGGCGCAATTAATGCAGCTGCATGGGCAGCCTATCAGAATATTCGTTTGCCGATTGTGTTTATTTGCGAAGATAATGGTATTGGGATCTCAACGCCAACACCGCGTGGTTGGATACACGCCAACTTTGCGAACCGAGCTGGGCTAACTTATTTAAGTTGCGATGGCTTGGACATTTTAGACACTTACCGCATGGCAAAAGAAGCTGAACGCATCGCTCGTGAAACCTATCGTCCAGTCTTTTTACATGTGCGTTTGGTTCGATTACTCGGACATGCAGGATCTGACGCCGAAGTTGCTTATCGTAAGCTCAGCGATATTGAACAAACCGAACAACAAGATCCATTATTACAAACCGCCAGCACTTTACTCGCCAATAATATCCTTAATGCGGCGCAAATTTGTGAGATGGAAAACACCCTCAGTGAACGAATCGTTCGCATCGCGAAAGAGGTTGTTAATAAGAAAAAATTAGAAAGTGCCAAAGCCGTGATGCGCTCACTAATTCCGCCACCAAGTATGTTACCAACACCTGCTAACATCAGCACTGACCAACGTAACGCACTGTTTAAGCATGAACGCCATAACGTAGGTAAGCCACAACACATGGCTAAACTGCTGAATTGGACTCTGCACGATTTGATGGCGCAATATCAACAAATTGTGATGTGCGGTGAAGACATAGGAAAAAAAGGCGGCGTTTACCATGTTACGAGTAAGCTAGTAGATAAATTTGGCCCTACCCGCGTTATTAATACACTGCTGGATGAACAGTCTATTTTGGGCTTGGCAATTGGCTTAGCACACAACAAGTTTATCCCTATACCTGAAATTCAATTTTTGGCGTACGTACATAATGCTGAAGACCAAATTCGTGGAGAAGCGGCTACCTTGCCGTTTTTCTCAAATGGCCAATTTACCAACCCAATGGTGGTACGTATTGCTGGATTAGCCTATCAAAAAGGCTTTGGCGGTCACTTTCATAACGATAACTCTTTTGCTGTATTTAGAGATATTCCTGGCCTTATTATTGCCTGTCCATCTAACGGCAAAGACGCCGTTTTAATGCTACGCGAAGCGGTAAGATTAGCGCACGAAGAAGGCCGTGTAGTGATCTTTCTTGAGCCTATTGCGCTTTATATGCAGCGCGACTTACATGAAGTAAACGACGGACAATGGGCATTTGATTACCCACTTCCCAACGAAAGCAGCCCGAACGATGCCCAAGGCATTACTGTTCATGGCAGCAGCCAACATTTAACCATTATTAGCTACGGCAACGGTTACTACTTATCGCGTAAAGCGCAAACGTTGTTATTAGCACAAGGTATTGATTGCCAAGTGATTGATTTACGCTGGTTAGCACCACTGGATGAACAAGGTATTTTAGCAGCGGTTACAGGTTGCAACAATGTACTGGTTGTTGATGAATGCCGCAAAACCGCCTCAATCAGTGAAGCCATTTTCACCTTATTTGCTGAACATAATATCCATACCAACTTAAGCAGAGTCACGGCAGATGACAGCTTTATTCCATTAGGAAAAGCGGCATATGAAGTACTGCCTAAATGCGAACAAATCGTTAATGCAGCACAAGCCCTCGTTGCGCGCTCAGCACCTCTTGAACAACCTAGTTCCATCGACTTAACCAGCTCGTCACCTAATGCAGCATCTAATGATAATGAGCCTAGTGCTGCAAATAAAAATAAGTCTTTTGCAACTTCATCATTTTAAGCAGAACCGAATATGACTAGCACCTCAAACGATACAAAAAAACAAAAAGTAGTTGTTATTTGCCCGGGCAGAGGCACCTATAACAAAGAAGAGCTTGGCTACCTGCAGCGGTTTCACAGCGATAAACAAAGTTTACTGACGACGATTGATGACTATCGCAACACCCAAGATCAAGTCAGTGTGAGCGATTTAGACAACAGTGACACCTTTAATTTACGTATTCACAGTGCAGGTGAAAATGCCTCAGCGTTAATTTATGCATGCGCAATTGCGGATTTTGCCGCTATTAACCGCGACAAATATGAGATTGTCGCCGTCACAGGCAACTCAATGGGCTGGTATATCAGCTTGGCCGCGGCTGGCGCGTTGTCACCACAAAATGCCATCCACTTAATTAATTCTATGGGTAATATGGTAAGCCAGCCATTAATTGGTGGCCAGATGATCTATCCGGTAATGACAGAAAACTGGCAACCCTGTGATGACAGCGAAACATTTTTAGCCACACAAATGAGTGATGTTCAACAGGTAGATGGTTGCCAAGTGCACTTATCAATTAAGCTGGGAGGGTATTGGGTCATCGGTGGTAACACCCAAGGACTCAACGAGTTAGCAAAACGATTGCCACAAATCGATAATCGTTATCCAATGAAGCTGTTTAACCATGCTGCTTTTCATACGCCATTATTGGAAAATGTAAGTCAACAAGCACAGCAGCTACTGCCCGTAAACTTATTCACACCGCCTCAATTACCGATGATTGATGGTGAAGGACACGTGTGGCAACCCTATCACAGTGATATTTATTCACTTCATCACTATACCCTAGCCACACAAGTAGCAACGCCGTATAACTTTACAGCTGCAATTACCACGGCATTGAAAGAGTTTGCGCCAGATAAGTTAATTATTTTAGGTCCTGGTAACACCTTAGGTGGTGCCGTTGCACAAACACTCATTAAACACCAATGGCAAAATATGACGAATAAGGAAGACTTTATTGACCGCCAAACAAGCGATCCATTTATTTTGGCTATGGGTCATCCTGAACAGCGTCAGCTGGTAACAAGCTGATTATTAATTACTTTTAATTATATTAAAGCAATATATTTAACCAATAAGTTATTAAAAAAATATTTTCAGCCCTCTTGAATTGAACTATAAATACTCATATCTATTTTCTGCTTTTAGCACCAACAATGAGGGCTTGATTTCCACCGTGCATTCCGCACGACTGTCATATATGTAGGTTAATTTAATTGGTATACAGCCACCCTTTTTATTGTGTTTAATTATTATGAGTAATAGATATGAGCAACAACAGTTTTAATGCACCTAAAAAGTTTTTCGACGCAATTAATTTCGCTGTCGGCTTTAGCCGCTCAGGCGAGTTCACTATTCGTGAAGCGCAATTATTAGAAGCGAACGGTGTAAGTTACAAAGCGTTAGCAGAAAATGAAATAACGCCCACCACTGAAGAAGAGCAACAATTCGTTAATACCATTTGTCACGGCTACCCACCGCAAAATATTCACGAAAAAGTGTGGTTAAAATACCTTGCGGCAATTAAAAAGAAAAAAACCTTTCATGCGGCCACCAGCTACAAACGAGTATCTAACACTGACAACGACTCTGTAGATTCGTCCGAGGGCATTTAACGCTCAGGTATCTTGTCATTCATACCTTAACGTATGGATGCACTTTGCTTGATTCAATGCAGCGACTGACACGGTAGTCGCTGTACCGCAGCCCCTTCCCTATAAAAGAAACTATCTGTTCCGATTACATCTAGCATTTTTTCATTCAGTACAGTAATGTGCTAGCCACAATCACCTGTATTACTTAAGGATTTCACGCATCATGAATCATTATATTGTTAGTAGTTTGAGCGCCGCTTTACTGATGGCTTCGTGCAACACGTTTGCAACGTCAACACCCAATACAACCCAGTTTGCAACCAAAAAAGCGCACCAACTCGTTCAACAACATATTTTGCTTGATAGCCATATTGATGTGCCTTACCGCCTTGAGGAAAAATGGGAAGATGTCACTAAAGCCACTGGCACTGGCGACTTCGATTATCCAAGAGCAAAGCAAGGTGGGCTGAATGCGCCATTTATGTCGATTTATATACCGGCGTCTCTTGAAAAAGCGGGTGGGGCTGTTCGTATGGCTGACCGACTTATCGATTATGTTGAAGCCATTGTCGGGCGCGCACCCGATAAATTTGCAATTGCGACCTCTGTTGCCGATGTAAAAGCACAGTTTAAACAGGGATTAATTTCTTTACCAATGGGGATGGAAAATGGTGCACCGATTGATGGCAAACTAGCAAACCTCACCCATTTTTACCAACGTGGCGTGCGCTACATTACCCTCGCTCATTCACAAAGCAACCATATTTCTGACTCCTCTTATGACTTACGTCGCCAATGGAAAGGCTTAAGTCCATTTGGCAAAACGTTAGTAACCGCAATGAACGACATTGGCATGATGATAGATATTTCTCATGTTTCCGACGATGCTTTTTACCAAGTCATCGAACTGTCTAACGCACCTGTGATTGCATCGCATAGCTCACTACGAAAGTTTACGCCGGGCTTTGAACGTAATATGGATGACGCGATGATCAAAGCGCTAGCAAAAAATGGTGGTGTCATTCAAATCAACTTTGGCTCTTCTTTTGTTAGCTCACCAGCACAAAAGTGGTATGAAAAGAAATCTAAACAAGAAAAAGCCTTAGCTAAACAATTTGGAAAAGACAGTAAAGAAGTAAGCAGCTTCGACGAGCAATATGAGAAAGAAAACCCATTTCCGTTTGCTGGACTTAATATCGTGCTAGATCATATTGATCATGTTGTGAAAATTGCAGGTATTGACCATGTTGGTATTGGTTCAGACTATGATGGTGTGGGAGATTCATTACCTGAACAACTAAAAGATGTAGCAAGTTACCCTAACCTTGTGCAAGGCCTACTGAATCGAGGCTATTCTGACGCCGATATTGTTAAAATTCTGAGTGGTAACTTCTTACGCGTTTGGCAACAAGTTGAATCGAACGCTAAACAAGCAGTTGAAAAATAGGTGTAACTATCATGACACTATCTGTAGCAAATAACATGGCTGAGCTTGTGGGTAACACTGATTTAGTAAAAATAAACTCGCTGTCAACATTAACTGGCTGCGACATTTACTTAAAGTGTGAATTTCAAAATCCAGGGGGCTCAATTAAAGATCGCGCCGCATTGCAACTGGTTAAAGATGCCGAGCAACGCGGTGACCTAAAACCAGGCATGACCATTGTAGAAGGCACCGCTGGCAATACTGGAATTGGACTTGCGATTGTAGGCAAAGCCTTAGGTTATGATGTGTTAACCGTAATGCCAAGCGGACAAGCTATTGAAAAAGAAAGAATGATTGCGTTGCATGGCGCTAAACTCAAGTTAGTTGCTCCCTGCCCGTTTGCTAATCCCAATCATTTTTACCACACAGCGCAACGCATTGCAGCCGACAACCCAAACTACTGGTGGGCTAATCAGTTTGAGAATGAATCAAATATGCGCGCTCATTACTTGCAAACGGGGCCTGAGATCTGGCAACAAACTCAAGGCAATATTGACATATTAGTTTCCGTTTGTGGCACTGGAGGCACGATTGCTGGCACTTCAAAATATTTGAAAGAGCAAAAGCCTGAGCTTGATGTATGGTTAGTTGATCCTGATGGCTCAGGTATTTACAACTATCTAAAAGAGGGTGAATATAAAGCACAAGGCAGTTCTTTTACCGAAGGGATTGGAATAATGCGCACGGTAAAAAACTTTGAGCATGCCTGTATTGATAAAGCAGTGAACTTATCTGATCAGGATCTGTTAACCATTTCTCGCTATGTTCGCGATAATGACGGTATCGTGTTAGGAAGTAGTTCGGCTCTTAATGTGGCTGGCGCTTTATTAGCCGCAATTAAATCAACCGCTTCGCAACCCAATCAAACAACGTCATCCAGAAAAACAATTGTGACTTTTGCGTGTGACTTAGGCGAGCGTTCATACTCTAAACTCTACAATGCTACTTTTTTAGCTGATCAGGGGTTACAAGAATATAATGAGAGTATTGAAGCAGTCATCTCACGCTATCAGCAACTGCCTGAGACTGCCATTGTGAATGTAAGCGAAGGCTAAACGTTTAAATCGCTAGTTGCATGAACCACCATGTTGTAACTAGCGACGCAACGCCAAATCCGGTGCCATGTCTACATCGCCACTTTCATCAATGGTGATTGCATGATCATCACGCATAGCAACAACAACTCGCTGCCCTTCTACTGCACGTGTAAACAAACCTTCGTACCCATAAAATTCAACTTCGTTAAGAGTATAATGCTGCGCTACTGATAAAGAAGGGCGTTGCAGCGCATCAACTTGATGATGATTTCTTCTATTATGTATCATTGCAGTCAATTACCAAATTTAAATATTAACAAGATTGTAAAGTGATTTTGCGCACCATTATCATTGAAAGCATCCCTTGTGCCAATATTTTACATATTGATTTTATTAATTTTTTTTTCACATTAAAAAAAATATGTAAAATAAACCGACAAACATTTCGCTATATGAATAGGACAGGTGAAATATAAATGACACACTTTATTAATCTAGATACTTGGCACCGTAAAGATCAATACGAACTCTTTTTACATTACGAGCAACCTTTTTTTAATGTGTGCGCCCATGTAGATGTCACCGAAGCAGTTAAAATGTGCAACGAGCAAAAGCGGTCATTCTTTCTTAGCACATTATTCGCAGCGATTGATACCGCGAACCATTATGAGCCCATGCGCTATCGTATTGAAAATAATAAAGTAAGAGTATATGCACAATTAGATGCCAGCTGCACAGTATTAAATAAAGATCATAGCTTTAGCTTCTGCGACTTTGGTTACTCGCCGCAGTTATCATTATTTATTGAACAAGGCCAACGCAAAATTTCGGCGCATAAAGCAGGACAAAAAAGCCTCGACCCGCAACCATCAAAAAATAATGTGGTGCATTTTTCTGTACTGCCTTGGCTGCACTTCACTAGCTTCAGTAATCCTAGCCCTATTCCCCGGCAAGACAGTATCCCCAAAATTGTAATGGGGAAATACCAAGCGTATGGTGATAAAATCTTGATGCCTGTTTCTGTTGATGTTCATCATAGTCTGATGGATGGATTACATGTAGGTGAATATTTTGCACAATTGCAAGCAACGCTTAATCGGCTAGACTCGCTTTAACCAGCGAACTCTAGATTGCTCAATAAGCGCATTCTTTTTTAACTCGATTTTATAGGAACATTATTATGCCAAAGGCTTGCGCTTATCATATTTTGGTTAAGTCCAAAGACGAAGCCCTCAAAATTAAACAACAGCTTGATAAAGGCGGCGATTTTCAAAAACTGGCCAAAAAGCATTCTACCTGCCCATCTAAAAAGCGAGGGGGGGATTTAGGCGAATTTAATAAAGGGGATATGGTCAAGCCATTTGATGATGTGGTATTTAAGCTGCCTTTATATGAAGTACATGGGCCAATAAAAACGAAATTTGGTTACCACCTAATTAAAACGGTATACAGAAGTTAATCTCTGTATACCAACACTTTAATTAACAACCAGACTAAGTTTAGGCGATTTAAAGCACCATTTTGCCAATAACTGTGCAAGCTTTTGCTCATCTAGCGGTTTCGTTAAATAGTCATCCATCCCTTGTTCTAGTAACGACTGCTTTTCTTCATTAAACGCAAAGGCGGTAAACGCCACAATAGGTGTTGTACGGTTTAGCTTGCCCAACTTAATATTACTTGCCACTTCTACCCCGCCCATTTCGGGCATCTGCACATCAGTAATGATCAAGTCAAATTGTTGCTGATCGGCTAATACGCAAGCTTGTTTACCACTGGTCACTGTTACTAATTCAATTGGATAAGTACGCATCACTAAACTCAGCAGCTGTAGGTTTGTTTCATTATCGTCAACGGCTAACACTTTAAATCGAGCAACTGGGCTAACGGATGAAACAACGTTTACAGCTGGAATACTGTTGGCCGTTGCTGCGGGTAAGGCATTAAGCTCAGCTACTGCATTAACTATTTTCTCTCGCGTTATCGGCTTTGGTAATACGGTTAATTCTGGTAGCGCGTCAATTTGCTGGTTCAATTTATCCCAAGGCGTAAATAACACGACCTTTCCAGCAAAACCAATTTCTTGACGACAAATATCAACAATATCTTTTACCGGTGGTAACACGCCTCGTTTATCAACACTTTGCGAGATAATTAAAATATCTGGATTAATATTATGCTGAAGACTTTGCCTTAACTCTTTAATGGAACGACAAATGGTTAGCGCTGTTTGCAAGCACGCGCAACTTTCAAAAAGGGCATGGGCGGCTTCAATGTTCGTTTCAAAGAACATGATTTTTTCTGGTACAGCACCCGCCGTTCGAATATATGAGATATCTTTAATGCTATTGGGTAACTGAATAATAAACTCAGCGCCTAATCCTTCAATACTCTTTAACGAAACCGAGCCACCTAATTTTTCAATAATGGTTTTACTGATTGATAAACCAAGTCCTGAGCCACCGTATTGACGAGAAGGATCGCTGCTCGCGTTACCTAACGAGGTAAATAACATCTCTTGCTGATTAGTGCTCAGCCCCATGCCCGTGTCTTTTACCACGATCTGAAGGTCGGCACTCTCATCTACAATCTTCGCTTCAATACTTAAGCTGACATACCCGTCATCTGTAAATTTAATCGCGTTATTAATTAAGTTAATCAATACCTGTTTTAAACGATACTGATCACTTTCAATCACCAAATCACTGCGACCTTCATTGATAATAAATTCAATGCCTTTTTCATGCGCAATCGGCGCAACAATGCGTGAAACACCTTCAACTAATTCGGTGAGAGCAAACTGACTGTATTTAAACTCCATTTCCCCCGCTTCAATCTTCGACATTTCCAAAATGTCAGACACCAGTGACATAAGATCTTGGCTTGATTGAAAGAGTGACTCGGCATATTTATTGTGTGGCTCTGGTAATTGGCTTTTCGCAAGCTCGCGCGAAAAGCCAACAACAGCATTAAGCGGCGTACGTATTTCATGGCTCATTGTAGCTAGAAAATCAGACTTGATATTGCTGGCTTTCATCGCTGCGTGTTTGGCTTCTTCAAGCTCTTGGTTCTTTTCTTCTAACAGCTTTAAGTTGTGCCTTAGCTCTCGGGTTGTGCTATTAACTTTTAATTCAAGTAATTCTTTAGCCTCACTAACAGTTTGCCCTGTTAGTAAAATACCTTCTTGCAAGCGCTCAAATTCAATAGGTACAGCTTGCTTTTCAATGGCTTCATCACTGTTACCTTGGCCAATTTTTTCAATTTTTTCTGTTAGCATCCGTAAGATACGATTGTTAACTTTTATTAAGCGAAGCAAAAACACGGAACTGATTAGTACCCCTGCCACTAAGCTTAAAATAATAACAATCGTTTCAAGTAGATAGCCAGAATATATGGCATCGGCGTCCAACGTGATACGTAAATACCCAAGCGGACTACGAATAAATGAGCGAGAGACCACATCATTGGCATGAGGAATTTGATAAGGAATGATTGCGCTGGTGCTGGTTAAGGTTGAGTCATTCCAATGCGCAATATTAGATTCCGTTAAAGACGATTTTTCAAGATTAAACAGCTGGTTACTATAAGAAAGTGCAAAGTATAATTTAAATTCTTTATCGTAAATCGCAATATTTTCTACTGGTAATTTGGTTTCCGTGGCACTTTTCTTTAAAAAGTCGTATAACGCCTGTTTTCGTCCTGTAATTAAAAAATATTCGGTTTTACTACTAATGGCCTCTGCAAAGTGGTGCGTTTGCTCTTTAAGCAATGCACGGAAGTCTTGGTATTTGCTGTAACTAATATACGTACCAATAATAATAGAAATTATCAATGTAGGCAGCAAAGCAACAAGAATCGCTTTACGGATAATACTTGGCTTAATGCGACTTAAAGATTTTACAGAACCTAATTTTTGCACAGAGAGGATTACCGCTTATTACACTTCACTAATACACTCAGTTTAACATTCCTGTACACAAAAGGTACAATGAGATTTAGTTAATTTTTTAAAGGAAAGTGAGTTGATTACACGCTGGTTAATGATTTTGTTGTTTGCCTTAGCGATGCCTGCATCGTATGCACAAGGATTATTCCTATATCACAAAGGGTTACAGCAACCAGAAGAAAAAGCGGCCTTACTCGCTTCGTTATTAGGGGACGAGTTCCCTATGCATTTTTATTCTAAAAACTACACGCAGCGTAAAGGTACCGTGGTGTTGATTGGTGCTAATAGCATTAATGACTTTTATCGCAAAGGATTCACTTACCCGCACATCGCACTTGATATTTCACCCGCAACATTTAACAACATCCAGCAACAGCATTGCGCTACAGCCTGCGCTGGCCTTGTTAGTGTTATTTATAACACCAGTACAGTACTACACCTGCAAACTTTACAATCATCACTTTCACCAGAATACTCTGGGCCTATTTTAGTCCCGCTAAGTTCAACGGTTATTCCACAGCCTAATATCAAACTCATTGAAAAAGTGAGTGATATTAGTTTGCATACCTCTCAACACCCTGAATTAAATAGTTTATTTTTAACCGCGGAAATGGAAGCGCTGTTCGCAAACAACCTCTATACCTTAGTGACTGATATGTACCATCAAAACGTATTATTGTTCGGTTACTCTGAAATGGCGCTTAACATGGGCACCATTGCCAGTGTTTTTCCAACCTTGGCGCAACAAGTTAATGTACTGAAAAAAGTATTACAGCAGTTAAAAGACAATCACGCGACGCAACAGCAACATTATGTGTGCGAGCAAAGCTTTGAAGTCAATCCTGCGGTTTTTTCTGCTTACGATACCCAATTACCCATAGACAAAATTAAAGCTGCACTGATTAACGCAACTCGCCGCTGTTTAGTTGAATCTCGTGCTTATCATAAAAAAGGCTAACTTACTGTTAGCCTTTTTTGCTTCATTACATTAGGTATCACGACTTACCACTTAGAAATGCGCTTCTATCCCTAAGTAAGCACCATCAAACTCTAGGTTTGAATAAATATCATCCAAATCTTCTAAATCTAAATTTGTTACGCGGTAGCCTAATTGTAATGTGATATCCAATGCCGGATTATCGATTATTTCGTAGGCTATCCCCGCTTGATAGTCGTATATAGTGTGATCATCAATCGATAAAAAGCTACCATCTGCATACAGGTTAAGCGCTGTAGCAGGAATACCTACTTTAATAGCACCATAAAACATCGGCACCCAACCATCAAACTCTTCACGGGCATTACGTGATGGGCTCGCTTGCTCTACCACTGATAACTCACCATCAAAATGCTTCGCATTAAGACCTAGATCAATACTGATCAAATCATTATCAAACACTTCATAGTAAAATATAAAGTCGGTGTGGCTTAAATCAACGTTAGTATCCAGTGCAGTATCAACACTAAATACTTCATTGTCGAACGTGAACGTGGTGGTTAATTGTGTAACACCACTGGTTTCTAACTCATTACTACGCACTTTAATATTCGGCACTAATGGAACTGGATGCTCTAATGCCAGATAAAAGCTCGCTTGGCTGTCATCTTTAAAATTAAAGCTGGCTTGCTGATCAACATTATTACCAAAGCTACCGTCAGATCCCATATCCCACATTTGCGCGCCTGCATAGATACCCAATATAGTATCAGCGGTGGCTGTTGAGCTTATTAACGCGCCAGACAATGCCAGTGCAGTAATTGTAATTTTTTTCATTATTTATCCTTGCGACAACAATTCAGTTAGATCGATCAATGCCGCATTAGCCCTAGAAATATAGTTAGCCATCACTAGCGAGTGATTTGCCACCATACCAAAACCATTACCATTCATCACCATAGGGCTCCACACCGTTTGTTGTGTTGCTTCAAGTTCGCGAATGATTTGCTGTACACTGATTAACGCATTTTTATTTCTTAGCACATCGGCAAAGTCGATTTCAATTGCCTTCAACAAGTGTAGCAAAGCCCATGCCGCTCCGCGTGATTCGTAGAACACATCATCAATGTCCCACCAGCTTGTTTTAATCATTTTTTCTTTTGGTAAATGCGTAGAGCTGTGTGCTTGTGCATCTCCCGCCAAGTCTGTGTTCAATCTAGTTTGGCCCACGCTTGCACTTAAACGCTGACTTAAACTGCCTAAACGTTTTTCTACTTCTTTTAAATAGCTGCGTAAATTATCGGCACGCGTATAAAATTGCGCCGAATTAGACTGTGAATTAGCGAGACTTGCGCGGTATTTTTTTAACTCATTAATAGCAACGCGATATTCAGACTCAGCACTGGGTAACACCCACGAACGATGGTCAATATTAAATTGCGGTTGTGCTTTTTTTAAATGAATATCTTCTACTGATTGTGACTGTGAACGACTAAAATCTTTGCGCATCGCCAGCGCCATATCACGCACTTGCTCTAACACGCCAAATTCCCATGCTGGCATGTTATCCATGAACACACTTGGAGGAAGCACGTCATTGGCCAAAAAGCCACCGCGCTTATCTAACAATGTTTCTGCCACGGTAATTAAAGCCGTAGTGGTGGTGTAACCAATAACTGGTGCTATTTGCTTACTGCTAGCATCGTCTAACACCGCTTGTTTTACATCAAAAATATCTGGCTCAGTATCGAGGTAAACACTAATCAAATAGAAAATAACAAAAACAGCGGCAAACCCGCCAAAAATATATCGATAATTTAAATGCATAATCGTCTCCTAGTGATGGCGATGCATATCGTGACTTGCTTTATTTTGTTCGAGTAGAGAAACCACTTTTCCTTCTACCACCTGAGTATGCCCATCAGAAAAATGTAAGGTCATAGTAAAATTATCATCTACTTTTAATGATTTGGGGTTAAATACCATCAAGTGTAATCCACCAGGCTGAAACTGCACGACACTGTTGGCCGCGATTGACAATTTATCCATTTTTCGCATTTTCATCACACCATTTTCATGAAGGTGCTGGTGAATTTCTATGTTGTCACTCACTTTACTTGTTACATGAGTGAGCTCAGCCTCTTTATGGTGTTGGTTATTTAACGTTAAGTAGGCTGCCGTTACGGGTGCACTCGGTGGCATAGCATTCATTCGCAGCTTTGTGGCGATGATGCTTGGGGCTTTACTTAAAGTAGCTTGCTGATTGTCGTGATGCTGAGCATGTGCGCTAACTTGAAAGCTAACTAGCGCTTGTGTAAAGGTCATTATGAATAGTGCAGCAGATGTTACTATCGCTTTTTTAGTCTTTGCGTTACAAGTTGGAAAGTTAATTAATGCCATTTCATCACCTAATAGTAAGATTTTGTTGTATTCGTGATTGCTTTGAAAACTGCTTAATTCATGATGATTGCTAATTTGATCACATGACATATATCAAAGCATGAATAATACAACAGCCTGATTTTATTAGGAATGGAAATGGCGTTTATTTTTCTTTGAGGTCATTAACCAAATGATAATAGCTATTAATACGATAGGCCACAATACGGACAGACCTGACAGTAACAACCCTACACCAGCACAAATAAATATAAACGCTAATGTACTAATAACGCCTACCACCAATAATAATGCGAATAACAGCGCGGCAAAAAACACTAAAATTGCAGTTCCAAACCCTACTACTGGTTCAATCACATCATGCCCCATAAAGAACACCAAATCGAACATACCGTGACCTAAATAAAACATCACCATTAAAATAATAAATGCAAAGATTGATGCAGTGAAAAATGCGCGAACCATGTGTGCCTCCCTGAGCTTCTTAGAATTAAGGATTCTGCAAACGTTAGCTAGGTAGAGGAGAACATCTCCTCTGTGCCTGAGCTAGTCGTCATAAATTAACACTTACGAATAAGAGTAACGTGTTGGCATTGCCACACTGGCAACAAAATAACCAACAATTGCAAGAAAAGGGGCGCTGATTAATAAAAATATAGCAGCCAGTCTAACGACCCAGCGTTCTAGGTTTAAACGCTGTGCGATCCCTGCACATACTCCTGATATCTTGCTGTTAATTCTATCTTTATACCACTTACGTTCTGCATGATAATTGTTCATAATATTTTCCTTAAAAATGTCTGCGATTAAATTAACCTAATGCTGTATCAGCACCTCAGCCAATTCTTAACCATTTGCTACTTTTTTCTTTAACTCAGCTAATTGAGCTTCAACTTTTTCATCACTCTCTAGTTTGTTGAATTCACTTTGAAGCGAGCTTGATTGACCTAATTCATAAGACTCAACCTCAGCTTCAAGTTGGTCTATTTTATTTTCATAATGTTCAAACTTTGCGACTGCTTGCTCAATATCCACATGATGAAGCTGACGCTTTGCTTTCAACCTAACCACTGCTGTATTACGGCGAAGTAAAATCGCTTTTTGACGTTGCTTAGCTTCCTCTAACTTAGTTTGTAAGCGTGTGATGTCGCCTTTCAACCCAGTCAGAGTCTGCTCAATCTGCTCAAGCTCGCCTGCTAAACTGTCTGCATTTTGTTGTAGTTTATTTCGTTCAACCAACGCAGCCTTTGCAAGATCATCACGGCCTTTAGTGATTGCAAGTTCCGCTTTTTGTGCCCAGTCTTCAGCTAGTCGCTGCGTATTAGTTAACTGGCGTTCAAGTGACTTTTTATCTGCAATGTACTGCGCAGAGTTACTTCGCACTTCAACTAAGGTTTCTTCCATTTCTTGCACAATTAGTCTTACTAACTTTTCAGGATCTTCTGCCTTATCTAGTAACGCATTAATATTGGCATTCACGATATCGCTAAACCTTGAAAATACACCCATAAGTCACCTCCGTTATTATTTTCGCTTATTGGGATAAGTTACAAACTTAAATACAAGCCGTGTGCCAACAACGAAATAAATTTTAAAGCATTGTTATATAAGGGCTTTTTCATTTCAGTATAAATAGTGAAAGTTAATGAAAAAATCACCCTTTCACTATTTGGTCATTTTCACAATAAACTTGGTCAAATTAACCAACCAAAAAATTAGCAATAGCGTTCACCAAAGAATGACGTGAACATTGCTCGTATTATTAACACCAATTTCAAAATGAAACACTAAAAGACACCTGCAAACTTAAGCTCGTTAACGCAGCGCTAAAACCAACAGATTTAGCAATCATGACAATACGGATGGAATAGAAAGTAACCAATTTAACGAATAGACAGTATGAACTGAACACTTACGAGGCGGCAGGTTTGTATAAAATGTTTTAACGCTGAATAGCGTGATTAAAGTGGGTAGTATAACGCTAGAAGAGAATGACAAAAGCCCTCTGCTATAGAAACTAGCTAGAGGGCGTACTTTGAATTAGTTTGACCAGCGCTGGCAGTACTACAATGGCTATGTAGGTACTGACCAGCCCCAGTAAAGGCAACATTAAGATGGAAAATACCGCGCTTGGATGAATCATCAGCTTTTCCCCTATATTTATTACTCAGCTTTCGCTTCAGTTGACGTGTCTTGGCTAGGTGCTTGCGCAGTAATCACCATGTATTCCATTGGCTGAAACTCGGCTTTTAGCTTTTGTAAATCTTCTTCAATATTTCTAAAAATATCACTCGTTACAGACTGAGATACCACCGATACTTGTTGAGAAATAACTGCTGATAAATATTCTTCCAGTGAACCTGTTTTAGCACTAACTGATGCAGATAAACCTAACGACATAGCCATTACTGATGCTGTTAATACTTTAGTTAATTTAGACATTTCTTTTTCCTTGTTAATCCAGTTATTTGAACTTCATTGATATAGTCGACATAACTAATCCAAAGGTTGTGCCAATCATAAATATTTTTATAAACTATTGTTTTTATTATTGTTTATTTATTTTTATGTTGAACCACATCTCACGGTAAAAAATAAACAAAATAAATTTTGAGTAAATAAATCAAAAAGTGGTCAAATTAACCAACGGACTAATGAAAATAAGAAATTGATGGATTTTTGATGCAAAAAGAAGTGATGGTAAGGCTAAAGCGGTGCATTCACCGCTTCAAAACATAATGCGATATTTTAATTATCAGTTTCTAACAAAATTAAGCGCGTCTTCAATAACCGTTACATTAGCTCCCGGCTTATTTGCGTTTTCGCTTAGATGTCTGCGCCAGCCTCTGGCACCAGGCTGCCCTTGAAACAGCCCTAACATGTGTCTGGCCACCTGCCACACTGAACCACCTTGCGAAATATGCCTTTCGATATAACCAAACATCGCTTCAGCCACTTCAACTCTAGACATGGCATTTTGCTCGCCTCCATATATTTTATGGTCAATTTGGCTAAGCAAATATGGGTTCGAATACGCTTCACGACCAATCATCACACCATCAACATGTTGAAGGTGATCCAAACTATCCTGCAAACAGGTTACACCGCCATTTAAAGAAAAAGATAAATGAGGATAATCTTTCTTAAGTTGATATACACGGTCATAGTCCAAAGGTGGGATCGTACGATTCTCTTTCGGGCTCAATCCATTAAGCCATGCTTTTCGTGCATGAATAATAAAGGTGTCACACCCAATATTTGCCGTCGACTCTATTAACGTGCACAAAAACTCGTAGCTGTCTTGCTCATCAATACCAATGCGTGTTTTTAACGTAACCGGGATCTTCACCACGCTATTCATCGCTGAAATACAATCGGCCACTAATGCAGGTTCAGCCATTAAGCACGCACCAAAACGACCATTTTGAACACGATCAGACGGGCAACCTACATTCAAATTAATTTCATCATAACCACGCTCTTGTGCTATTACTGCACACTTAGCTAATGCTTCAGGATCGCTACCACCTAACTGCAGCGCAACAGGGTGTTCCTCTTCATTAAACGCCAGATAATCGCCTTTACCAAACAAAATAGCGCCCGTTGTTACCATCTCGGTATATAACACTGCATGGCTGGTTAACACACGGTGAAAGTACCGGCAATTTTTATCAGTCCAATCCAACATAGGCGCAATAGAAATCTTTCTATCAAGCGAATTACTTGTTTTTAAAGGCGTAGCGCCTTGTTTCACTGTATCTTTGGTATTCATTAAACGTCTCTCAATCGCCCTTTATGTTCTGATAAAGTCCCCATAGGTATCCCGTATATATCCCATAGAAAAGTAGGACAATGGCATCAATTTCATTTCAAAAAAGAAAGAAAAAGGACGGCTCGGTTATTTGCCATTGCGAAAGTGTGATTAAAAATTGGGAAAGATTATACATCGTGCATTAAAAACTTTCAGCAGTACTAAGATTGCTGATTGTTGTGTAAAAATTATAAGCCGTTTATACTTTAAAAACTTGAATTATATTTTAGTGTTAGTTATCTATTGATATCTTAACAATAATTTATACTTTTGATTTATGGCATGAAGAACGCATTAAGCTTGCGCTAAGGGAACAATGAGTAATAAAAACGCACCCGCTACACGTAGTCAATTTGTTAGTTTTGAAATTATTGCCAGTGCAATTTTCGTGATAACTATTGCGATGATCTCGTGGAACTGGACAAATCGCGTTGCTGTTGTTGATAAGAAATTTGAACAGTTTGATCGCCGTTTTGAAAAAATGGACGAAAAGCTGGATAAGCTTATCTTGTCAGTGAATACCATTCAAAGCACGATGGCGACAAAAGATGACTTATTAAAGCTATCAAGTAGAGTGACTGAAGCTGAGAAAGTGATTGCACGTCAAGACTTCAGATTAGAGCACGTTGAAAAGAAGGTGCTTTAATAAGCACCTTTAATACATCACTATTTGTTTTCCCCTTTATTAAATAATCTTCTCCCTTTTCAATCTTATTACTCGCTTTAGGCTAATCTTTTAGTTCAAGCTGAATTGAGCAATTTTAATACAACTGTCATCTAGCCTTCATCAATCTGCATAGTTAACGCTCTAATTTAGTTGGCTCATTTCTACCAACTAAAATAATAAAGAGCCAAAAATGAAACGATTACTACTTGCATGCCTTACCCTTACGGCATCTCTTCCTGCGTACGCTTTATCTTCTAGCCACTGCGGCAGTTATCAATGTCCTACGGGTGCTGCAAATAATAATGATGTGGTCAATCGCAGTATTTATGTACTGAGTAATAACCGCACCACAAAGTTTGCAGATTGGGTGGCATATAAAGTGACACCACAAACCATTGACGGCCCTAGCCGTTCGAGAAGCTGGAAAGCAGATCCACTTATCGCCAGTCAATACACATTAGAACCGGATGACTACCAAGATGCGCATGCTGTTATTCATACCGATCGTGGGCATCAAGTACCATTAGCTAGCTTTAGCAACACGAACGCTTGGGCAGACACTAATTATCTATCAAATATTACACCTCAAGCCTCTAACCTAAATCAGGGACCATGGGTTAAATTAGAAAATAAAGTCCGTGACTACGTTAGAACCGGAGCGAATGTTTACGTTGTTACGGGCCCGTTATACGAGTATGCCTATGCAACTTTGCCGATGGCAGATGAAACTCACCAAATACCCAGTGCTTATTTCAAAGCTGTGTTTACCATTAGCAATGCAGGCTGGGTAAATGCATCTGGGTTTATTATGGAGCAAAGCAGTAGTCGCTATGACAGTTATTGCGGAAAAGAGGTGACGATTAATGAAATTGAGCAACGCACAGGCTTAAATATTATGCCCACTTTACCGTCATATAAAGAATATGCCGTTGAAGATCGTATCGGCGGCCTTACTAACGAGCTAGGTTGTTAGCAAGTTTTGCTATTTAGCTTTTGAATTATCATCCGCAGCGGCATCACTCACTTTTCGGTCAAAACGTACAATGGGTATGCATTGAATTGTTACAAACTGCCGCTGCTTCATATGAGCTGTTAATTGGCAGCTGTTATTACAAATGATATTATCGTCGGCTGAATTTAACTGTGACGATATCTTATGTCTGTAATTACTACCTTCTTAAATAGTGTATTAAAGTACCCTGTTAGATGGCTTATTCGCTCTAAAATCATTCCAGCGGACCCAACACAAGAGTTGGACTTGGATGCTGGCTTACCGATATTTTATATTTTGCAAACGCAATCAAGCAGCGATGTCATTGCACTTGAAAAAGCGTGTCAGAAAATAGGATTACCAAACCCCGTCAAGCCCGCAGAGCTAAATGGTAGTGTATTGCAACGTACTTTGTATTTGGCTCGTCCGCAGCCTGTGTTCGGTGATAACAGAAAGCCCACGGATGCGCTTCAACAAGGCGAAGCATTAATCCAAGCGCTACGAAAAAACCCTAGCCAAGACGCATTATTAGTGCCTGTCACTATTGTGTGGGGCCGAGCACCTGGTAAAGAACAAGCCAGCGTTCAACAAATTATTGATGATGTTGAAGCACCAAGCTGGTTCCGCAAAATGTTTACCGTGCTATTTTCAGGCAGAGATAATCTTATTCGTTTTAGTAAACCGGTTTCGCTTCGTACATTAGTTGATCAACACGGGCATAACGAGCGCACCGCTCACAAATTGCTACGCGTAGCGCGTTTTCATTTTTATCGCCAAAAACTGGCGGTCACAGGCCCACGGTTAACGCGCCGTGCAGAATTATTTAATAGTTTACTGGCTGCGCCTTCACTTAAAAAAGCCATTGAAGACGAAGCCAAAAATAAGAAAATCACCATTGCTCAAGCACGCCAAAATGCGGTGAAGTTATTAGATGAAGTAGCCGCAGATTACCGTGATTCTTATATTAGAATTGGCGATCGTTTTTTAACATGGCTATGGAACAAGCTATATCGCGGTATTATCGTTAATAATGCCGAAAAAGTAACCGAGCTAGCACAAAGTGGCCACGAAATTGTGTATGTGCCATGCCATCGCAGCCACATGGATTATATGCTTTTAACGTATGTAATCTATCAACAAGGATTAGTAGCACCGCACATTGCAGCGGGTATCAATCTAAACTTCTGGCCAGCAGGGCCTATTTTCAGAAAATCGGGCGCCTTTTTCATTCGTCGCAGCTTCCGGGGCAATAAGCTGTACTCTGCAGTCTTTAGAGAGTATCTCAGTCAGCTTTTTTCAAAAGGTTATTCAGTAAAATATTACACTGAAGGTGGACGAAGCCGTACTGGTCTTCTGCTACAACCTAAAACAGGAATGCTCGCAATGACCTTGCAATCAATGCTACGCGGCATCGAGCGACCGATCACGCTAGTGCCAGTATACCTAGGTTACGAGCATGTAATGGAAGTGAGCACTTACTTAAAAGAGCTAAAAGGCAAAACCAAGAAGAACGAATCAGTATTTGGTGTATTCAAGGCAATTAAAAATTTACGCAACTACGGGCATGGTTATGTCAACTTTGGTGAACCGATTTCTGTTAATCAGTTTTTAAATGAACAAGCCCCTGATTGGAAACAAGACATTGACCCACTAGAGCCACAAAAGCCTAGCTGGCTAACGCCAAGCATTAACGTGCTTGCTAATCAAATAATGACACGCATTAACAATGCGGCAGCGCTGAATAGTGTTAACTTAGCTGCCCTCATTTTACTATGTGCAGATAAGCATGCGCTTACTCGCAAAGAATTGACCGCACAATTACAGCTATACATTCAAATGCAGAAACAAGTACCATATTCATCACAAATTTCGGTGCCTGAAGAATCAGCCAGCGAACTAATTGATCATCTAATTGAAATGCAAAAAGTGCAACAAACCAGCGATCAATTAGGCGACATCATAAGTTTGGATGAAAAAGAACAAATCCTGATGAATTATTATCGCAATAACATCATTCATCTATTCGCCATTCCGGGCTTACTCGCCAGTATTGTCGTTGCTCATCAACAAATCGATGAAGATAAGGCTGTTAAGCTGGTTTTAAGCTTATTCCCATTGTTCAAAAAAGACTGGTTCTTAAATGATCAGTGTCCTGAAGAATACACTAAGAATATGCTTAACTTTTTAGTAGAAAGCGGCTTATGCACACGCGAGAATACATTAATTAAAGCAGCGGCTAGGCAATCTAACCAATTCTTTAATTTGCAATTGCTTGCTAACAGTGTGGAATTGATTTTACAGCGCTACGCCATTGTCTTTACAACCATTACTGAGCAGCAACCTTTATCTCGCTCAGCGTTGGAAAGCCAAAGTCATACCTTAGCGAAACGACTGTCGTCGTTGCATGGGATTAACTCACCTGAGTTTTACGATAAAAAGGTGCTGTCTACGTTAACGAGCGCACTAAAAGAACAAGCGTTAATTACCGTAAACGAGCAAGGTGATTTAGTGCCGACTACAGAGTTAATTAATATTAAAAATGATGTAGTTAGCTTATTAAGAAACGAAGTGATCCAATCACTACAACACTAACGGTTAACTATCAGTACTGGGTGTAAGCGGCAATGATATAGCAATCATGCAGCTTACACTTTATACCCATTTACAGGCTAAAAGTATTAACCTCTATTACGCATTATGCCTTCTTGTACTGTTGAGGCCACTAGCTCCCCTTTACGATTAAAGAACTGCCCTCGTACTAACCCTCTTGCGCCACTTGCACTCGGGCTATCAACCGCATAAAGCAACCAATCATCCAGTCGAAAATTACGATGAAACCACATAGAGTGATCAATGGTCGCTACTTGCATGGTTGGCTTCAAAAATGATTCACCATGAGGCTGTAATGCAGTGGGTAAAAAATTAAAATCCGAGGCATAAGCAAGCAGATATTTATGAATGCGCGGATCATCTGGCATCTCTCCGTTTGCTCTTACCCACACATAGCGCACTGGTTCGGTAACTTCTGGTTTAAACGGGTTATTAAATCCAACTGGACGCATTTCAATTGCTTTTTCACAAGTGAACTTGCTACGGATCTGCTCTGGGATCAAATCTTGATGCTCAATGTAGAAATCTAATTCCGCTTGCAATTTTTCAGGTCCCGGTACACTTGGCATCGGCGCTTGATGCTCAAACCCTTCTTCTTCGCTTTGATATGATGCTGTTAAGTAAAAAATAGGCTTACCATATTGAATAGCACTGACTCGGCGGGTACTAAAGCTTCTGCCATCACGAATATTTTCTACGTCATACACTATGGGTTTTTGCGCATCACCTGGTCTTAAAAAATATGAGTGAAATGAATGCACTTTACGATCTTCTGATACGGTATCTTTTGCTGCAGAAAGTGCTTGCCCCATAACTTGTCCACCGAAAACGGCTTTAAAGCCGAGATCTTGGCTTTGCCCCCGATATATACCCTGCTCGATGGTTTCTAACTGCATTAACGATAATAAATTCTCTAAAACTTGACTCATGCTTTAAAATTAATCCTGAATATTTATAAACTGTAAAGCCATGTTTGCACTTAAACGGCTTGCGCATGTTTCAATTGTAGCTTATTGCAATGAATAAACGCCATGTGATTCAACAAATTTTGAGGATTTACAATGCCCTATTGGCTGATGAAAACCGAACCAGACACCTTCAGTATTGACGATCTGGCAAATATGCCTGATCAGACCACTATTTGGGATGGTGTACGCAACTATCAAGCACGTAACTATATCAGGGACAAAATTAAAATTGACGATAACATATTGATTTATCACTCAAGTTGTCGAAATATAGGTATTGTTGGTTGGGCAACTGTGGTACGCGACGCATATCCAGATCCCACTCAATTTGATCCTTCTTCACGCTATTATGATCCAAAAGCAACTGAAGAAAATCCACGATGGTTTTCGGTGGACGTAAAATTTAATAACAAGTTTAATCAGCTCGTATCGCTAGCCACACTTAAAGATATTGACGGGTTAAAGGCACTGCCTTTAGTTAAGAAAGGTTCAAGACTATCGGTGATGCCCGTCAGTAATAGCGAATGGAAAATAATAAACGCGTTAGCTAATTAACTGCATAGTAACTGGATAAGTGAGCAAATTTAGTCTAAGCATTTATTAACGCAAATAATAAATTGATACTATCGGAATGCATCATTATGGAAAAGGAAAGGCGGTCTGGTAAAGCGTCCAGCTCTGAATATTGGAGTCGGTTAACGTTAGCACAAAAGTTTGCAATGAATGAGTTAAATCATTATGGCTATCAACTGGTATTCGTTCGGCAAGAAGGTGGCAACTTGCTAGCAATTGCCATGCAGGATGATCGGGCTGCGGTTATCTCGTTCGATGGCGATATTGACTTAAACCCAGCCATTGAAATAAGGAAATAATTATTGATTACAGGGATTGACTAGCTGCACTTGTGCGTAAGTCTACGTCGGTTTTTTATCGTCTGGTTGGGCTGTGTCTGCTTGACCACCTTCAACTGTAGCAATTGCGTCTTCAACTGACACTTCGCCAGCGTGCTCATCTGCAATATCAGCCACGCCAATAACACCTTCTTTTGCTTGATTTTGCTTCTCTATTTTTGCTTTTAATTTTGCATGTTTAGATTTTGCTTTGTTTATGGCCGATTTTTTACGCTCGCGTACACTGGGCACCACAAGATAGTACAGCAATAGCACCGCCCACGAAAAAAAGATGGCGCAAATTAACCATACATTTTTTTCGTTTTTTGCCGTACGTTTTGACCCTGCAATCAACCCTACAGGGATCAAATAAATACATACCAGAAATAAGTTAAATATCGGATCTGACATGTCGCTTATTCACATTAGGCATCAGTCTTAATTTGCTGCCAATCTACCTCATTGGGCAGCACCCGTGTTTCAGCTAAGTAATGCAAAATTTGCCCTTCTTTAACCACAATGTCGTTTGCTGGATTTAAATCCATACCATCACCAATTCGGTTATCTGCTAAAGCAATAATAGTTGCTGCATGGACATCTTTGAAATAATGAAACAAACTTTTAAACTGGGTATGGCCATTAACCGCAGCTGGTATCGCCAGACTAAACTGAGTATCACCGTACAATGTTGAAAGCATCTCTTCTTGTACACGACTAGCACCTGGATCTTGCATAGTACGCACTAACATCTCAGCCGTTTTAGACGTCGTACATTCGATATTACTGCAATGGTCACGTAGCATTTCCATTTTAGTTTCATCTTCAAAATACGCACTAATATGGCACTCTGCTGATACTAAACCAGAAATTCGCAAACCCGTTGTAAATGTTTGATTATCGTCTTCACCGTCAATAATTACTCGCGCAGCATGACTGATTGCGACCCTTGTTAACTCGTTTTTATCCGTCATCGATGTGAGTTTGGCAAAATCAACCTGCTCGTAGTCAGAAAATGGGTGCAGCATATCTTCTGTGACACATAATAAAATAGAACGCTGGACTCGCTTGCTATCACCTAATATATGGTCGATCATTTTCTTTGTTCTAACCGGATGCCAGCCAAAAATGATAATGTGATCTGTAAAATGTTGAAAATCTTTTTCGCCTGTCATATTTCGCCTCATAACTTTACTAACTGTTTGGCCTAATTTACCCAGCACTGCACCAAAAAGTGCTAATCCAAATGGAATCTGCAATACCGACACTACCCACTTACCCATTTCTGACTGTGGACTAAAGTCGCCATAACCAACTGTACTTGTTGTAACAATATAGTAATAGGGGTAGTTCACTAGCGATGTTAACTCGCTTTCACCTAGATAATGAAGTAACGCCCAAGTGGCGCCTGCATGAAGCAATAGCATAATTGATATTGCCATCCAACTTACGCGATCTATATGTTGCTTAATAACTTTTAAAACGTGTCTTAATATCATAAATTCTATTGTTTCGCGGGTATTGTATTGGTTAGGCTACGTATTTTTTGATGTTAACAATGTATCCATCGAAAAAACAGTACCTAGATAAAATGAAGCTTTTTTTAAAATATCTAACTATTTTTTAAAAAATATCTAATTTATTGTGCTGGTCGGATTGCAATTTATTCATAACCGTTTATGCTGAATTACGGCTTGTAAAAGCTGTAAAGGCAAACTTAGCGAAAGCTGAGGACGCAAAGTTTCTGGTCTAAGGGTTATACCTACGATTGCGGAACCGCCAGCTATTAGTGGGGGCTTGTTGTTGGATGTCCCGTTGGTCGTATCCTTGTTTCCAGTTTCATGTTTCTTTGCTTTCGCTTGCCCTTTTCTAATGTGAGAATCGGGCTTGCTGAATGCAAGCCAAATCACTTTCCTTGCAATTATCTCTTTAATTTTTCGTGCTGTTGGTTTAATTCAGTCGCTATGTACTGCTCTACCTGTTTTTCTAATGCCGACAAAGGAATTGACCCTTCGCTCAAAATCACATCATGAAATTCTCGCACATCAAATGCATTTCCTAATTTTTCTTCCGCCAAAGCTCGTAGTCGCTTAATGGTTAGTTCGCCTAATTTGTAAGACAGTGCTTGGGCGGGCCATGAAATATATCGATCAATTTCCGTTCTTACGTTATGAGCCGATAACGCCGTATTACTTTGTAAGTAATCAATGGCTTGCTGGCGTGACCAATGTTGACTATGCATCCCTGTGTCAACCACTAAGCGGCAAGCCCGCCACATTTCATAGGTAAGACGGCCAAATTGGCTGTACGGATCCTGATAAAAGCCGGCTTCCACGCCTAACCATTCAGCATATAGCCCCCAGCCTTCACCAAAAGCGGAAATATAACTATGCTGGCGGTAAGGTGGCACATTGTGCATCTCCATATTTAGCGCGATTTGCAAGTGATGCCCCGGCACGGCTTCATGAAAAGTTAATGCCTCTAATACATAAAGTGGACGACGCTCTAGAGCATAAGTATTAACCCAATAATAACCGGGCTGCGTTTCAGATTGCGGCTGAACATAGCGCCCAGTCGTATATTTGGGGGCAATTTCATCAGGTACAGGAGCAATACCATAAGGCGTGCGCGGTAGTTTTTTAAACAGGCTCGGGAGCTTTGCATCCATTTTTTTAGCGATGTACGATGCTTGTTTTAATAACTCATCTGCTGATTGCGCATAAAATTGAGAATCGCTGCGTAAAAAAGCGATAAAGTCCGCAAAATCCCCTTCAAATTCTACCAGTTCAATGATTTTTTCCATTTCTGCACGAATACGTTTTACTTCTTTTAAACCAAGTTGATGGATTTCGTAAGCAGTCATAGACAATGTGGTGTAATAAGCAACCCGGTTTTGATAAAAAGCATGGCCATTTGGCAATTGCGTTGCAGCTATGTGCTTACGGCTAGCAGGCAAGTATTGCGTTGTAAAAAACTGGTAGTACTGTTCAAAGGCTGGGTTAATCTGATTTGTAATAACCTCAACGGCTTGCTGCTTAAGCGACTCGGCTTGTTTGGCATCTATCGCGAGTTTATCCATATCATTAAAAGGCGCAAAAAATATGCTTTTTTCAGGTGTATTTGAAATGTACGCTTTGATGCTATCTTCAAAGCCTTGCAATACCGCTGCAGGTTGCGTGATACCCTCGGCAATACCTTGTTTCATCCACATAATATTTTGCGAAAAATAGGAGGCTATTTGCTGTAATCGCGCGAGGTAATCTTGATAATCTTGTAACGATTGAAAGCGCACCATACGAGGCAAAAATGCTAGTTCACTATGAAAGCCACCTTCAGCTGTTAATGGCATATAATGCGCCTTAAATTTATGCTCATCGACCGCATTTTTAATCTGTCGATAAATAATAGCGTGGTTGAGTTGATTGTCTTTACTTAACTTTGTGACATCCAATTTAGCTAATTGCGCTAAAAACTGTTGTTCACGCGCAGCCTTTTCCTCAAGCATCGTTTTAGACAAATCAGGCAACAAGTGGTTATACCGTGTATCACCTGTTGACGTGGCAAACATTGGCTGTGTTTGCAGTTGGTATTGCCAAATGGTTTCAGCTAACTGCATAAATTGTATATCCCATTTGTTTTCTTTTGTAAGTTGCGCCTGCTCTGCTAATCGAGTTTCAGCTGAGTTAGGAGGCGGAGGCGTAGCATAGGTCGTCACGGTAACTAAATAAATAATTAACGACGCGCTGATGTTGCGTAGGAGAGTATTGTTTAACATGGATACCGACTCTTTTGGCTGATTGAGTTGATTAAAATTTTTATTAACGAAAATAGTATCAAATCGCTCAGCTATTAGATAACACTGTTTAATACTTCTTCTGTATTCTCTATTACGCCCTGAACAAATAAAAAATCGTTAATAATTAATAGGCTAGAATATTTAATTTTTTGATAAAAAATCGTAGGCCTACTTTTCTATTAAATCACCGCAAGCCCTATCGATGAATAATCGACCAAACGATGTATTAACAACTATAAAATTTAAATTTTACACTAGATGTTTAGTGGTAAATTGCGCAGAATGTCGGCGCTGATAATTAACCCTGAACGCTCCCATGAGGTTGCTTCGATGAAATACCACGATAGTATGGACAAAGCCAATGACATTCTGGCAAAAGTGACGCAATTTTTAACTAAACTTGCGCTACCTGCCACGCCTGTCAATTATGCTGTTGCTTACGAACATATATCAGGAAGAAATACCCCGCTATCCCAAGCGATAAGACAACGCGAAAAAAGCACTCTGACATTAGATAGTTTCTTTTTTGAAGAGCTATACAATGAGTGGATAGCAAAGCCGCACCCTGCTACCGAAAATGTACTGGAAGGGTTCGGCGAAATGCTCACCGATATTGGCAATAGCACTCAGAAAGCGAATCAGTCGGTTAATCAATATATTGAGCAATTAGATCAGGGATTATTGGCACTTGACGAGCTAGGAAATGAAACCACGAAAGAAGTCATTGCCCAACTCATTAATGCCACGTACGAAATCAAATCGTCACAACAACAATTGCAAGATCAAATTTTAGAAGTGTCAGCACAAGCAGTAGGCTTAAAGCAAGATGTTGATGATATGAAAAGTGAGCGCCTGCTCGACAACCTAACCGGCATGCATAACCGCAAGTCAATGCATGAAAGCGTCGACATCTGGTTGACTGAAAAGCCCGAGCGTCAAATTGCAGCTATCGCAATTGATATTGATCACTTTGATCATTTTAATGAAAATTACGGCTTTATGATTGGCGATGTTGTCTTAACGAAAGTCGCTAAAAAAATACAAACCTACATCAGAGAAAGTGGTTTACCCGTGCGTACGGGAGGCGAAGAGTTCTTATTATTATTACCCGATGTCGAATTAGATATTGCCAAAGAAATTGCCGAACAAATTCGCAAAGGCATCGAAAAAATTCGGTTTGTTAGCTCTCGCTCTAAACGTACTTTGCCAAAAGTTACTATTTCTGCAGGCGTTTCAAGCTATCGCACCCATGAAGATTGGGAACAATTTATTGGCAGAGCCAACAACGGGGTTGAAAAAGCGAAGCAAACAGGACGCAATAAAGTCGTCACGGTTAAAAATCACTAACGTTGTTCAACTCCTCTTCCTCACCTAGATTATTTAGTTAGCCACGGTGCGTGGCTAATGGAACTAACCTACGGTTATTTACGTAATAATATAACGCCTTTTGTATTTAGTACGGCTCATGCAATAAAAATTATCTCTCTATATACTTAGGGGAGTTGGTTATACCTTGGGTATCAAGTAAACTATCAAGAATCACAGCTTATCGGAACGAATAATGAAACAAGGTCAGGACAACACGACCCATTTTGGTTATAAAACTGTAGATGCCAATGAAAAAGTTGGCTTAGTAGCAGATGTATTTCACTCGGTAGCCGCAAAATACGACATTATGAATGACTTAATGTCGATGGGCATTCATCGTTTATGGAAGCGTTATACCATTGATTGTAGTGCCGCACGTCGTGGCCAAAAAGTGTTAGATCTGGCAGGTGGAACCGGTGATTTAACCGCAAAATTTTCGAGACTAGTCGGTGATACTGGACAAGTTATTTTAGCTGACATTAACGATTCAATGATCAAAGTAGGCCGCGACAAGCTGCGCGATAACGGCATTGTTGGCAACGTCGAATATGTGCAAGCAAACGCTGAAGCCTTACCCTTTCCTGATAATACGTTCGACATTGTTACCATTGCATTTGGTTTAAGAAATGTGACTAATAAAGATGCGGCGTTAGCATCAATTTTTCGTGTGCTTAAGCCTGGTGGTCGTTTACTCGTGCTGGAGTTTTCCAAGCCAACACAAGATTGGCTAAGTAAAGTGTACGATACATACAGCTTTAAACTACTGCCAACAATGGGTAAATTAATCGCGAATGATAGTGAGAGCTACCAGTATTTAGCTGAATCAATACGTATGCATCCAGATCAAGACACCCTTAAAGCGATGATGGAACAAGCAGGCTTCGAACAAACGCAATATACGAACCTAACTGGCGGCATTGTGGCTTTACATAGAGGCTTCAAATTTTAGTGAATACTAACTTACTGATGCAATTTGGTAGCGGCATTATTGAAGCAACCGCCAATAAAATTTTATTGTTAGACCCTAGTTTTGAACAACGTAGCCAGCCGTTACGCGGTAAGCGATTAGTGGTTAAACTTGCCGAAATTAAACGCCCCATTTGCGTGATTGTAAGCCAAGGCGGTATTTGCATTTCAAATACCGACGAAGCGCCTGATTGCGAGATTATTACATCAATTGCAACATTAAGAGAGATGCAAGATCCATCTCAAATTACCCGCCTAATCAAACAAGAACAACTCGATATCAATGGCGACATCCACATCGCACAAGGGTTTAGTCAATTAATTAAAGACACCCACATTGATTGGGAAGAGCAACTTTCTCAGTACGTGGGTGACGCGTTAGCACACAAAATTGCGCGCATGATTAAACATTCACACACTGCTATTAATAACAAGCTAGCTGACAGCAACCAGATCGCCACCGAAGCACTGCAAGACGAGCTGCAAGTTGCACCGCATCCAATTGAAGTAAAACAGTTTAACGACGGCGTTACTCAAATTAGAAAACACACCGACGCATTAGCTGTACGCCTAGAGCGTTTACATGCGTCCTTAAATCATTTGCTTTCTTCATCTAACCAGCACTAGGAATTATTGTGCGTATTACTCGTCTGATTAAAATTACCAAAACATTCTTTCAATACGGCTTAGATGAGTTAATTCCACCGATGTGGCTGCCGTGGTACGTCACACCGCTGCGCACAATGATTTTTTGGTGGCGTAACAAGCACCCAGATAAAACACGGGGTCAACGCATTCGTTTAGCACTACAAGAGCTTGGGCCAGTATGGGTCAAGTTTGGTCAAATGTTGTCTACGCGACGAGATTTATTACCCCATGACATAGCGAATGAACTTAATTTTTTACAAGACAAAGTCGCTCCTTTTGACGGCAAGCAAGCGCAACAATTAATTGAGCATGCCCTTGAAATTAATGATATCAGTCAACGTTTCGTAGAATTTGATATTAAACCATTAGCTTCAGCGTCAATTGCTCAAGTTCATACCGCACACTTAATCGATCATGATGGCGAACATAAAGACGTGGTGATTAAAGTGATTCGCCCTGGCATAGATCGCATCATCAACGCCGATGTGGAACTGATGCAAGTTATTGCAGGATTTGTTGCACGTTATATGCCAGATGGCAAACGACTTAGGCCGCGTGAAGTCATCGAAGAGTATAAAAAAACCATTATTGATGAGTTAGACTTATTGCGCGAAGCAGCGAATGCGATTCAGCTCAGACGAAATTTCGAAAACTCCGACTCTTTGTATGTGCCTTTTGTTTATTCTGATTTTTGTCGTCATAATGTGTTGGTAATGGAACGGATCTACGGTATTCCTGTGTCAGACATTGCAGCATTAAAAGCCAACAATACCAATTTAGAAAAGCTGGCTGAACGTGGTGTAGAGGTCTTTTTCACACAAGTGTTTCGTGACTCATTTTTTCATGCTGATATGCACCCGGGTAACGTATTTGTGTCGTATGAAAACCCGCAGAGTCCGCAATATATAGGGATAGATTGTGGCATCGTTGGCACTTTGAACCGTGAGGATAAACGCTATTTAGCGGAAAACTTTATCGCATTTTTTAATCGCGATTACCGCAAAGTGGCAGAGCTTCACGTGGACTCAGGTTGGGTGCCCGCTGACACCAATTTAGAAGATTTTGAATTTGCTATCCGTACAGTGTGTGAGCCTATTTTCAACAAGCCACTAGCAGAAATATCATTTGGTCACGTATTAGTGAACCTATTCAATACTGCACGTCGTTTTAATATGGAAGTGCAACCGCAACTAGTGTTACTGCAAAAAACACTCTTGTATATTGAAGGATTAGGCCGACAACTCTATCCACAACTCGATTTATGGAAAACGGCAAAGCCGTTTCTAGAAAATTGGATGAAAGAGCAAATTGGCCCTAAGGCTGTTTATAACAATGTAAAAGCCAACTTACCATTTTGGGGCGAAAAACTGCCTGAGATCCCTGATTTAATTTATGACTACCTAAAAGCAGGCAAATATGCACATCAAATGCAGCAATTACATATGATAAAAAATCAGCAAGAAACCAACCGCCAACATAAATTAACTCGCATCACCATTTTGCTTGGCTGTGCCATTATTGCTTTAGCGATTACGTTTAAATAACTGGAACGTTACTATCATGCAGAAGATCATTGGCCATACTGCTCGCCTCACTATTCGTCACTTTACCGAGCAAGATACCGCCTTTGTGATCCAGCAATTAAATCAGCCTTCGTTTATTGAACATATTGGTGATAAATCAGTCACTGACACTGAAACAGCGTTACGCTATTTACGTAAAGGACCTCTGCACAGTTACCGTACTTTGGGATTTGGTTTAAACCTTGTTGAATTAAAGGATACTAGTACCGCAATAGGCATGTGCGGTATATTAAAACGCCCTGAACTGACCGTGCCTGACTTAGGCTATGCGTTTTTACCAGAATACTGGGGCAAAGGCTATGCAAAAGAAGCTGCTATTGCAGTGATTGAGCATGCTAAAGTTCAACACCAACTCCATCACGTTGATGCTATCACCTCAACCAATAACCATGCCTCAATTAAGTTGTTGGAAGCCCTAGGCTTTACTTTTACAGCACAAATTTCGCTTAGCCAAGACGAAGAGTTAGTTAACCAATACAGTTGGTTAGCGACTTAGAGCACCTTAGCTCTTGTTACACATACTTAGAAACAATTACCTACTGCATAATAAATAAACACCTGCTACTATTTAAGAAGATGTATTAATAAACATTTTCAGTCATGAGGTAGTTTTTTATGGGTGAAGTTTCTCGATTAGCATCTCGATTAATTGCTAATAGTGCAGTATTTACAACATTCAACACGTTAACACATTCCGATTTAACGAGAACAAGTCGGTGCCGCAATCACAATGCTCTCGCTTCAACCTCGCTCACAATTAAAGTTCCTTTAATCGCCACTATCTTGCTCTCTATGGTGCTTTTAAGCGGTTGTAAGAGCACCTTTGAAAATAAGTATATTTATGAATCTACACCCGACGCACTGATGGCTGATGAACAATTTCCGACGGCAGCAACTATTGATATTGAGTCGGAAGCAGAAGTGTTTTATTTACCTCCACAAGCAATTGAGTTAGTACAGCGCTCATTATTGCATGTAGATCACCCATTAGACCGCACCCGTAAACTGATCAAGCTAATATTCAATAATACCAATCTAAATTTAATATATAACAACACCGCCAATTACACAGCGGCGCAAACCTTCAAGCATCAGGCTGCTAACTGCCTATCACTTTCCATTATGACCTACTCAATGGCACAAGCGGCTAATCTTCATGTGCAATTTCAAGAAATAAAAATTCCCGAATTTTGGACACATGTTAAAGGGCATACGCTATTAAATGGTCATATCAACATCAATATTACTGGACAAGATGATGGCGAAACCGTTTATTCTTCTATTGCAGGTTATGAGTTAGATTTCGACCCTTTCTCTCCTAAAAAACGCTTTCCTAAAGCAGATATCGATAAAACCCGAGTGCTTGCCATGTTTTACAATAACAAAGGCGCTGACGCCTTAATCGCGCAACAACACGACATCGCTTACGCTTATTTCAAAAAAGCCGTAACAACAGATCCTAATTTTAGTTCAGCGTTTACCAACTTAGGCTTACTGTATCGCCGCAGTGATTTAAATGAAAAAGCTGAAACGGTTTATAAACATGCACTGAGCATTAAAGAGGCAAACAACACAGCATGGCATAATTTAGCCATTTTATATCGCAAGTTGGATCAACATGTAGAAGCTGACGAAATTACTCAGCGCTTGGAAAGCATTCGACTTTCTAACCCGTTTTATCATTACACACTAGGTAATGAAGCAATCAGCCAGCAACGCTATTCTGATGCGATTAAACATTTTAAACGCGCGATTAGTATGGATAAAACCGAACACGAATTTTATTTTGGGCTAGCCAAAGTCTATTACTTTCTTGATGATCTGGATAAAAGTGAGCGTTATTTAAAACTGGCTAAGCACCATTCTGATACTCATGTTATCGCTACCAACTACCAGTCCAAGTTAAATCACTTAAGGGCAACACAGTAAGATTATTGATAGTTATGTAGCCAAACGATGATCGCCGTAATAGTTTCCTGTACGGCATCATGATTAAAGTAAATATAATCACAATCCTCACGTACCTGTACAACGGTATTAGCGTAAATATCGTGAAAGTACGCTTGGTATCGATTGAGGTAGTGCGTAACCTGTTGTTGCGTTTCATACCATGTTTGCTGCTTGGCTGCGCGTTCAATATTACGCGTTAATACTCTGCTCAAACACAAAGCTAATGGCACATCCAACAGCACAACCGCGTCTATCAATGGCGCTACGGCATTACGCTTACGTCCAAAAGGCTCTTCAATAAACACAAAATGGGCATCGGGGTGTTGCTGTTTTAATAACTCTATAGATTCACAAAACATGGGAGTTGTAATGACAGAGCAGTCAGCTCCTTCGTCATGCCAGCGCTTCATGTCTGTTGGGTAGCTATTTTTATCGGTGTAGTCATCAAACAACAAAAAAGGGCAACATAACTTCTCAGCTAATGCTTTGATGATTGTGGTTTTGCCGCAACCAGAGGCTCCGCTAATTGCAATCACTTTTGGTTGCGTTAGCGCATCGACTGGTTTGTTATTTACAGTGATCATAGCTAAGCTAACGACTAACTGTGTACGTTGTAAATATTATGTGTTTTACGATTCACTGCAACACCAACTTAATTTAGACTCATGGACGTAAAAAGCTCGAATTAAAATAATGGCGTATTTACTGTGTTTTGTCGTCTTATATTCACACATTTTCTTACTTAACTTGAATTTAGTAGGTATGGTATGTCGTTATTTCTCAATAGCTTGATGATATTGTTTATCTTTTTGATAACTGCACAATCTGCTTATGCAAATTGTAAAATTCTTTCTCAGCACAGTTTAAGCGGTACCATTAACCAAACCCGACTAATGGCGGACCTTCACCTTTTATCTGACGACTGGATGCAAGGCAGAAAAACCGGTACTACAGGTAATAAACGAGCCCAGCAATTTCTCGAGTACCGATTTACGCAGTTAGGATTACGTAAATTTAATCATAGTTATAAGCAACCGTTTCGGTATCCCTCTGGTTTTTCCAGTCGAGCGGGTACAAACTTGGTGGCAATGCTTACTGGCACTCAATTCGCTGATCAGTATATTGTGATTACCGCGCACTATGATCATCTAGGAAAGCAAGGAAATCGCATTTTTAATGGCGCTGATGACAATGCCTCTGGCGTGGCGGCTATGCTTGCCCTTGCTCGTTATTTGACGGCTCATGCCCCGCGACACTCGATAATATTTGTCGCGACCGATGCTGAAGAAGTCGGGTTATATGGCGCGAAAGCATTTGTGGCAAACCCACCTGTTGATCAGAACAAGATTGTACTTAATATTAATTTAGATATGGTTGCCCAAGGCGGTAAGCGTAAGCGTTTATACATTGCAGGTACACGGCATAATAACGCACTGCGCACGATCATTGCGCCATATCTTGAAACAAGCAAGATATGTTTAAAGTTTGGTCATGACACAAAATCAAGAGGCGCACGAGGCGACGCTGTTAGTACTTTATTGGGTAAATCAAACACGATTGATTGGCGAAACGCCAGTGATCATGCAGCCTTTATTAATGCAGGCATTCCCTATTTATACTTTGGTGTGGATGAACACCCGTACTACCATACCGAACAAGACACTGCTGAGCGCATCGAACCAATATTTTACACCGCAGTGACAGAAGCCATATTAGCCATTACACAACGGGTCGATCAGCAATTATCTACTAGCACGCCTTAAATGTAAGCTACTAGTCGATATCTGTACTAGTCGATATCCAGTATTTCATAACCAAAAAAGCCTTCAACGCGTAAGGCAATACCTGCGTCGGCGTCAAAATCGTATTGTCGCTCAAAATCAATAAACGGTTCAATTTCAAAAAATAACCATTTACGTAAATAACGCTGTCGCCATCGCATACTTAACGTGTATTCTTCTTCACGATACTTAGGCTGCGCAACGCCTTTCGCAATTAAGCTCCAAATTAAGGCGTGATCTTCGTCTTGCTGCCAAATATAAAAGGCACCGTTTTTCCAATTCGGTGCGTCATAATCTTCACGATCGCGAATACTGTATACCCACTTAAATTCATTGGTAGGATTAAAATGGTAACCGGCTTCTAATTGTAATCGTGCGCCAAAGCCGTCGCCAATATAATACTCAACGGCAGGCTCAACGATAATACGCCAATTTTCGTCATAAACACGCTGCCAGCGATACAAAGAGCGGCCGTAAACCGTTCCCCCCCCTAACCCAACACGAGATGAAAAAAACGATTTATCATCAATTTTATGAATAAGGCGAATGGCTGCGCTAAAGTCACGTGAGTTAGATTTATCATCTTGGGGACGGGATGTTTCAAGGGGTAACCGGTCAAAGTCATCCAATTCGTTATCAGAGAATATTAAATCGACTTTTTCTTCAAGATTAGGCAAGCGCACTTTTAGTCTAAATTTAACTGGGAAGTCATTTAAGTCGCCCGCTTTAGGCTCCCAGCCTACTGAAATACGTCCCCATGCTTTTGCTTCAAAATTGGGTAGCTTATCGTCAGCAAAATAGTTATCCACCCATTGCGCAGTATGGTTGAGCGAATCTGATACCGAGCTATGTACCGAATCCAACCACTCAAATTCTTGGTTTTCTTCACTCGCTATAGCGCGCCCACTTAAGCTAATACATACACTTAAGACGGTGAATCGACATAAAAATTTCAACACATCTACCAGCACATTCGTTCACCTTTTATTATTGATTTCTTTAATACTAGCGTGTTGCAGCAATTCTCGTATAATAGTCAACAAATTATATTTGAGGAAGCAAATTATGGGATTTGGCGGCATTAGTATTTGGCAGTTGCTGATTGTACTAGCAATTATCGTATTATTATTCGGTACTAAAAAATTACGTAATATTGGTGGCGACTTAGGTTCTGCGGTACGCGGCTTCAAAAAGGCAGTCTCTGACGATGAGCAAAAAGCTGACGATAAAAATGCGACCTCTACGTCGACTACACACACTCAATCAACTGAGCAGTTAGAGCAATTAAAAACTCAAGATTCTGCTGATACAACTCATTCAGAAACTAACTCAACCAATCCTAAACAGTCTGATAAGGTGTAGTGAATGGGATTTTGGGAGCTAGTTGTTATTTCGGTAGTCGCCTTACTCGTATTAGGTCCTGACAAGCTGCCCACCGCTATTCGCAGCGTGACCAAGTTTGTGCGCTCGGTGAAGCAAATGAGCCAATCAATCAAGGCTGAAGTCAGTGAAGAGCTGCGCATTCATGAGTTGCACGAAAATTTACGTAAGGCAGAGTCGCAAGGTTTAGACAATATTTCCCCAGCGTTACAAAAGTCAGTTGATGAATTAAAAGCGGCGGCAAGCGCTGTACAACAACCATACCGCAAAGACGATGCACCGCAATCCACTCCACAAAATGAGATCAACCAAACATCAACCCCCACAATAAGCTCAAGCTCGACTGATAGTGCCAAGAAAAACAATGAGTAATGCGACCCCAACCACGAGCTTTGTTGCTCATTTGCTTGAAATGCGAAACCGATTACTTAAAACGGTTTTATGTGTGTTAGTGATTTTTGCAAGCTTAGCGTATTTTGCTAACGATATTTATCATTGGTTAGCCACACCGTTGATTGATGCATTACCCAGTGGCACCAGCATGATTGCTACCGATGTTGCAGCGCCCTTTTTTGTGCCATTTAAGCTCACCTTCATCGTGGCTATCTTTTTATCTATTCCGTTTATTTTGCATCAAATATGGGGATTTATTGCCCCTGGTCTATACCGTCACGAAAAAATCTTTGCTATCCCTCTACTAGTTTCCAGTATCTTGCTATTTTATGGCGGCATTGCCTTCGCGTACTATGTGGTTTTTCCACTCGCATTAAACTTTTTTACTAGCGTTGCTCCCGCAGATATCACTATTGCGACTGACATCTCGAGTTATTTAGATTTTGCCTTAAAGCTATTTTTTGCGTTTGGCATCGCCTTTGAAATCCCTGTCGCCATTATGTTAATTTGCTGGGCAGGCTTAACCACACCTGCCGCGTTAAGAGCAAAAAGGCCATACATCATTGTAGGAGCTTTTGTAATAGGCATGTTATTAACTCCGCCCGATGTTATTTCTCAAACATTGTTGGCGGTGCCAATGTGGCTGCTATTCGAGTTAGGCGTATTTTTCGCCACGTTTTATAAGAAAAAACCGTCACCGTCGATTGCTGCTGAGTCTGCAGCAGAACATGACAACAACGAACAATCAGAAACAGAGTCACATACCGAGACAGGGTCACACTCTAATAAATAGAATAAGGATCTCAATGGTCCGTTACTCATGGAGTTAAAATGAAGAAGTTTTTAGTTACAACTGCAATGCTAATACTTGGTAGCATCAATACACAGGTTAGTGCTAGCGAACCTACAGGCACCTCATTAAGTAAAGCCCTGACGCAATGCGCAGATATATCTAATAGCCTAAAACGCTTAGTGTGTTATGACCAATTAGCTTCTAAGGTTAACAATTTTTCTGATCAACCACTCACCGCGCCAACGCCAGTAGCTGCCAGCAACCATACTCAAAGTGCTAAACAAGCAAATAGTGTGAAAAAGCCAGTCGCATCTGCTGAAGATGATTTTGGTAGAGAGCATAAAACAGCAATTGAAAATGCTCAGAAAAAAATGACCAGTATTGTAGATAAGGTGACAGAAACTCTGCGAGGAAAGCTAATTATTACACTTGCAAATGGTCAAGTGTGGCAACAAGCTGACTCAACAACGTTAAGAATTAAAGCGGGGCAACAAGTTGTGTTAGAGCGCGGTATACTAAATTCATTTTTCATCTCTCGCCCAACTGCAAGTAAGCGAATGAAAGTAAAACGAATTAAGTAATAATAGATAATCAGTTTAACGATAGGTCAGCCATGTTAATCGATGTTGGTGTTAATCTTACCAGTGGTCAATTTGATAAAGATCGACAAGACGTAATCAACCGCGCTTTTCAGCAACGGGTCAGCGCGATGATTATCACTGCAACCGATATTGAAGAATGTGAAAACGCATTAGCCATGGCCCAGCAAATGCCTGATTACCTAGCCTGTACTGCAGGTGTGCACCCGCATTACGCAAAAGATGTAGATGCTGATTATCTGGCCAAATTAAAACAATATTTAACGCAACCTAATGTTGTAGCTGTTGGTGAGTGTGGGCTCGATTTTAATCGTGACTTCTCACCACGTCCCCAACAAGAACAGGTATTTATCGAGCAAATCATATTGGCAGGCGAACAATGCATGCCACTGTTTATGCACGAACGCGATGCACATCAACGCTTTTTAGCATTATATCGTGAACACGCCGTAGCTAATCAACAAGGTGTGGTTCACTGCTTTACTGGTACTGTAGACGAAGCACGTAATTATTTAGATATGGGATTGTACTTAGGGATCACAGGATGGTTATGCGACGAGCGACGAGGCCAAGATTTACGTGAAGCACTCAAATATATCCCGCTTGAACGCTTACTATTAGAAACAGATGCACCCTATTTATTACCACGCGATCTAACGCCTAAACCTAAATCACGTCGTAACGAGCCTGCGTATTTAATGCATGTGGCACGTGCCGTAGCAAGCTTAAAAAACATCGCGCTCGAAGAAGTATTACAATACGCTTGGCAAAACAATATCAAATTGTTTAACTTAACCAATACAGCATTGGCAGAGGTGCAATCCGAGCCAACAACATTCACCCAAAACTTTACAGAAATAATTAATAGCGAGCACAGCTCAACATCATGACCTCTTACGTAGCCATTAATTCAGTCTCGACTTCTTTTACGACAGATGCGACTTTGTTTGGCTTCGAACCGTATTTATTTATCGGCTTTATTTCAGCACTGGTGTTAATGACCGTCACGCAGCACTTGCGTACACCGTCCAACAACACCTCGCACCTTCTTACCATTTCGTTAAGTGCATTGTCGGCCGCTACCTTACTGCTACCGTCATTAAGCTCGATTCAACTACCCTATTTAGATAATATCAAAGGCATTTTATTTGCGCTGTGTATTGTAACTATCGTTTGCACAGCATGGTATTTTCGGCACGCTTTACAGCCCGAGCTATACGATATCCAGCTGTCATACAGTACTAATGTGTCGTTATTTGTGTGGGCTATTTTAGCCTTTAGTTTGGTGCTTTGGCCCACCGCCAGCATGCTAACCATAGCGCTATGTGGCCTTATTATCAGCGCATGTATTATGCTGTTTATTAGCTATCGACTGGTACAAATTGGCCATCAGATTGCACATTATTTTTATGGTATCTGGTTTTTGACGTTAGTTTTCGCTGTTGTTGCACTCGCTATGCAGCTCCAGCACGTTCAGCTTGGCATTATGACGCATCTGGTTTATGTATATTTAGCCATACTTAACTTTAGCTGTATTGCGATTCAGTACATGGTACAGCAAACGCAACAAGAAACGCACCAGCGTACACATCGTGAGCTGGAAGAACAGTTACAGCAGCAGAACTTTGAGCTGCAAGAAACACTTCGCGAGCTAGAATCCAAGAACCAAATTTTAGAAGAAAAAAATACTTTAGACGCACTCACAGGTATCAAAAACCGTCGCTATTTTGATCAAAAGATAATGCAGGAATATCGTCGCTGTCGTCGCGAACAAACTCAACTTTCCGTGGTCATGTTAGATATTGATCACTTTAAACGCATTAACGACAACTTTGGACATTTAGCGGGCGACGAAGTGATTAAACAAGTGGCGAACATCGCAAAAGCCACATTAAAAAGGCCGAGTGACGATGTGTGTCGCTATGGCGGCGAAGAGTTCTGTCTTATTTTACCTAGCACTGAACTTGAAGGTGCATGGCAAGTCGCTGAAGAAATTAGAAAAAATATAGAAAGCCTTGAAATATTAACCAACTCAGGAAATATTTCAGTTACTATTAGTTGCGGTGTCGCCAGCAGTAAACTTGATGCTGAATCAGAAGTGATGCTATTAATTGATAATGCTGACCACGCACTATACCAGTCTAAACAACAAGGGCGTAATCAAACAACGCTCTTCCAAAAAAGTGCGCTGTCACAACAGTCATTACGCTAAATCTATACTCAAATAATTAAGGAGTTACTGTGAGCCAACAAGGTTTTGGACTTTACCCATATAGCCGCATGCGTCGTATGCGTCGAGATGACTTTAGCCGCCGTTTAATGGCAGAACACACGCTAACAGTTAACGACCTTATCTATCCAATGTTTGTGATTGAAGGCAAAAATAGAACCGAGTCAATTCCTTCAATGCCTGGAATTAATCGCTATTCCATTGATTTACTGATTAAAGAAGCAGAAGAGTTAGTTGCGTTGGGCATTCCCATGGTGGCGTTGTTTCCAGTTATCTCGCAAGACTTAAAAACCGAAATGGCTGAAGAGTCATACAACCCTGATGGCTTAGCTCAAAAAGCGGTTAAAGCGCTAAAATCCGCCTTTCCAGATTTAGGTGTGATGACCGATGTCGCGCTAGATCCATTCACTATTCATGGTCAAGACGGCATCATAGATGATAATGGCTATGTGATGAACGATGAAACCATTGATGTGTTAATCAAACAAGCTGTGAGCCATGCTGCAGCAGGTGCCGACGTAGTTGCGCCGTCAGATATGATGGATGGACGAATTGGCGCAATTCGTGACGAATTAGAAGCACAAGGCCATATTCATACGCGCATTATGGCCTACTCCGCTAAATATGCCTCCAACTACTACGGGCCATTTCGTGATGCCGTTGGCTCAGCAAGTAATTTGAAGGGTGGTAATAAAGCGAATTATCAAATGGATCCCGCCAATAGTAATGAAGCACTGCGTGAAATTGCACTCGATCTTGAAGAAGGTGCTGACATGGTTATGGTTAAGCCAGGGATGCCATACCTAGACATCGTTCGCCGCGTGAAAGACGAATTTGGCGCACCAACATTTGCTTACCAAGTAAGTGGTGAGTACGCAATGCACATGGCAGCAATTGAAAACGGTTGGTTAGCAGAAAAGCCCTGTATTATGGAAGGCTTGCTAGCCTTTAAGCGAGCGGGCGCAGATGGCATTTTAACGTATTTTGCTAAACGCGTTGCGCAATGGTTAAAAGAAGACAACCAAGCGTAACCTTTAACTTCGTACAGTCATCACCAAACGCATCATATCAGTATCAGCAGGCGCTCACCGTTGATAACGCCTGCTGACTTTTCAGTCAGCATTAACTTTCATTCATCGTTAACCTTTCCTTCTTCGTGTCGCCTTTGTTTATGCTCGCTTGCTAGTCACGCTTGGTTATGTAACATTGGTATCAGTTTTTAGCGCCAACGATGTGCTTACCCGTCTAAATAATAATGATTAGGACAACCATGGAATCTCTAAACGCTTTTGCCGCCGCCTTTTCTAATTTTGTATGGGGCACACCTATGCTGGTGCTGTTGGTCGGGGGCGGGATCTTTTTTACCTTATACTCACGCTTCATGCCACTGCGATACTTTAAACATGCCGTTTCAATCTTAAGTGGAAAATACGACGATCAAGAGCCCACTGCAAAAGGCGAACTAACGCATGCGCAAGCACTTTCTGCTGCACTAGCGGGTACAGTGGGATTAGGTAACATTGCAGGCGTGGCTTTGGCTATCACCGCAGGCGGTCCGGGTGCCATTTTTTGGATGTGGATAACCGCCATGCTTGGCATGTTTACTAAATTCTTCACATGTAGCTTAGGCGTTATGTATCGCGCTAAAGATGAAGAAGGAAATATTCAAGGCGGCCCAATGTACATTGTGACCGAGGGGTTAGGTAAAAACTGGAAGCCATTAGCCTTATTATTTGCCTTTGCCGGCCTATTCGGCACGATACCTTCTTTCCAAGCAAACCAATTAACTGCTGCATTTCGCGAAGAGCTATTACCAGAATCATGGGTTGCCAATCCCACTGTGTTTAATGCCATTATTGGGGTGTTATTAATGGTATTCGTGGCTGCCGTGATTTTAGGTGGACTAAAGCGTGTCGCGTATGTGACCTCTCGCTTAGTGCCGTTAATGGCAATTAGCTACCTCATCATGACCTTACTGGTGCTAATGAATCACCTGACGGAATTACCCGCATTGCTCGCATCCATTTTTACTGAGGCATTTAATCCGATGTCGGTCACAGGCGGTTTATTAGGAGTGATGATTATCGGAGTATCACGGGGTGTGTTCTCTAATGAGGCGGGTATAGGCACCGAAGTCATGGCACATGGTGCAGCCAAAACCAATGAGCCTATCCGTGAAGGATTAGTGGGAATGTTAGGGCCAATGATTGATACATTGTTGATCTGTACCTGTACCGCATTAGCAATTTTAGCCTCTGGTTTGTGGCAACAAGCAGAAGGATTACAAGGCGTTGAACTAACCATGAAAGTGTATGGCCAAGAGCTTGGCTTAACTGGCCAGATACTACTGGCAATACAAATCTTATTCCTAAGTACCACAACCATGTTTACCTATTGGTATTACGGGCAAAAATGCTTCAGCTATTTAGTGGGCGCACATAATAGCCACAAGTATAAATATTTTTACCTTGCAATGATTATGGTTGGTTGTGTGGCAACACTCGACTTTGTGTTTAATTTAATGATTGGCATGTATGCTTTAATGGCAATCCCTACGATGACTGCATCATTACTGCTTGCACCAAAAGTGATGGCAGCGGCAAACATCTATTTCGCCAAACTAGACAAAGAAACAGCGGCACAACCGAAGCGGGTTAATCACGGATAATGCAGTGTCAGGTAATCAGTCATGCTAGACTATGACTGTTTACCTTTTTTCACGTTGGAGACTCTCTTTTGTTAAGCTATCGTCACGCATTTCATGCGGGTAATTTCGCTGATGTATTAAAGCACTGCGTACAAATCCAAGTACTTAATTATTTGGCAAAAAAAGATAAGGCCTATACCTATATCGACACACACTCAGGTGCTGGCATATATCAGCTTTCTGACAACATGGCACAGAAAACGGCGGAATATCGCGATGGCATTGAACGTCTCTGGCATGAATCTAATTTACCAGAACCACTGCAAAACTATCTTAGCGTCATTAAAACGATTAATGACAATCATAACAGCCGTAAAGCATTGAAAGTGTACCCAGGTTCTCCGGCCATTGCACAACACTTGGCGCGCCAGCAAGATACCTTACAGCTTTTTGAATTACACCCTACTGATAATAAATTACTAACGCAGTTAATGGGCAGAAGACGCAAAGTTCACGTTAATCAGAGTGACGGCTATGCTAGCCTTAAAGCGTTGTTGCCTACACCGTCACGCCGTGCCATGGTATTAATCGACCCACCTTACGAGTTAAAGTCGGATTACGCTGATGCTGTTGCTGCCATCATTCAAGGCTACCAGCGCCTAAACAGTGCAACGTACTTATTGTGGTATCCCGTGGTGCAGCGCCATTACATTAAACAAATGGAGCAAGACTTCGTTAAAAGTGAAGTACGTAATGTGCTAAAAATTGAATGGTGTTTAGCAGAAGACTCCGCTGAATTTGGGATGACGGGCACTGGTTTATTTGTTGTTAACCCGCCATGGACGTTAATGAAAGAGATGGAGCAAGTGCTGCCAGCGCTAACTAAGCACTTAGGCAACGAGCAGTCTAGCTATAGCTTAACGCAAATTGTTGCAGAGTAATCTACCGCAACATACCTTACTAAACCACAAAAGCATGCTGTTCAATATGCGCATAGGCTTGGGTAATTAAGCGCAAGCCGCGCTCAACATCAGTAAATCGCTGTGGTGCGCTTAAACTTAAACGTAGCGCATTAGGTAGCTCAGCTTTATTGTGCGGTTGATGAGACGCAAAGTCTGACGCAACACGCACGACAACGCCCTGCTCAGCTAAATGATTCGCTAATCTATTTGCGGATGCATGTGGCGGCAACACTACCCACAAGTTATAACCACCAAACTGTAATTGCACATCCATATTGCCTAGTACGGCTGTTGCTGCTCGTTGTCGTTTTCGCATTTCATCGGTAATACAAGACTGTATACGAGCCATGTCACCATTTTTAAGCCATTGATAACCCAGCTCAAACATAAACGGCGATACCATCCACGTATTTGCATGCAACGCTTGTTTCACCGCCAACGCATATACATTAGGCGTAACCAACATACCAATGCGCAAACCAGCCATAAACCGTTTAGAAAAGCTGCTGATATATGTTACGCGTTCTGGCGCTAAAGATTGTAGGGTAGGAAGCCGATGTTCTACCGTACAAAAATTCACTTCATCTTCAATGATGGCGACATCATATTGTTGTGCGACTGCAATAAGCTCCTGACGACGTTGAAGACTCATCGCAGCACAAGTAGGGTTTTGATTATTTGGCGTCACATACATACATTTCGGCTTTTGTTGTTTGCACAACGAAGACAGCTTATCCGGCACCATCCCTTGCTCATCCATCTCTACCGACAGTATTTTTAATCCTAGACGCTGAGCGGCTTTGACGACGCCGGGATAACATAACGCTTCACAAACAATACTATCACCCGGGCGACAAGTTGCGCTCAAGTAGGCATAGATTGCATGTTGCCCACCATAACTAAAATGCAACTCACTAGGAGCTTCCCCACTTGCAAATACAACGCCTTGTTGCTCAAGCCATAATTGATATTGATTCAGCTGATATGGAGGCGGGTTAACTTGATATTCACCAAGCTGTACTAACAAATCTGGCGACTTAGATAATTGTTCAAAGCCAATAGCCATCATGCGTGCTTGCTCTAGTTGCGGCGCGCGACAAGTTGCAAAATCTATTTTGTCAGGATCGTGATTTAGAGCATATTGCGACACGGTTTTTGACGGGCAGACATAAGTACCACTGCCCACTCGGGCTTCAACATGGCCACGCTGTTCCACCAGCGCATAAGCACGAGTTACCGTCCCCACTGTCACACCAAGCGCATCCGCTAAACGGCGCTGTGGCGGAAGCTTAACTTCAGAAGCCAACTCCCCTTTCAAAATTGCATCTGAAATTGCATCCGCTAGCGCTTTATATTTAGGCCCAGCATAACCTGCAAGATTGGGTTGCCACATTGTCACCATTACAATAAAACTCTTGATCGAAAGTAAATCAATTGTATTATCAAAATGCATATTGTCAACACAATTGAACCCATACAATTTAAGGATAAGTATTATGTTTAGTGAAACCATGATGGCACTTTTAGTGCCATTAACATTATTTGCTTTTACCGCCTCTTCCACTCCGGGCCCAAATAATATTTTACTAACAACTTCTGGAGCCAACTTTGGCTTTAGACGAACATTACCCTTTGTGATCGGCGTTCGCTGCGGCTTTACGCTAATACAAATACTCGTCATATTAGGATTAGGCGGGGTATTTTTACAGTATCCAGAAGCACATACCCTATTGAAATATTTAGGATCTGCCTATTTATTAGTACTCGCATGGAAAATAGCAAACATGCCACCACCCAATGCGAATGATGGTAAAGCAAAACCCTTAAGCATTATTGAAGGCGCACTATTTCAGTTTGTGAACCCAAAAACGTGGATTGTAATCATCTCCTCTACAACAGCTTATACCTTAGGAGGGGACGAATACTTTAGTTCTGCAATCATGCTGATTATTGTGTTTAATTTGGTAGGTATACCCGCCGCTATTATATGGATACAATTTGGTGCGGCGATCAGTAAATTGTTTAAAACAGAACAAGCATGGCGCTATTTTAATCGCACCATGGCGGTACTCACGCTGGCATCTATTTCATTACTCTTTATCTAACCAGCACGTTTTCTACCGTCATTTACACCACAAATTTATCTTCAAAGGTCACAATTTCATTGTGGCCTTTTGTTTTTGCTTCTTGTAAGGCTTCATCAGCATGACTAAACATGGCTTCTAATTCATAACCCGACAATTGCGTATCGGTTACGCCAAAATAAGCGCTCACCGAAAAGTGATAATTCACAACACTAGGATCTATCTCATTAATAGCTTGCTGGCAACGCTCGGTGATGACGCTTGCCTGCTCGGCATTACAATCTACCAATAAAAATGCAAACTCCTCACCATCTATTCGTGCAAACATGTCACCCTGACGCCCAATTGTTTGAACCTTTTTCGCTACTTGCTTCAACACCCAATCACCAACCGTATGACCATATTTATCATTTATGCGTTTAAACTTGGCTAAATCGAATAATATAAAACTCACAGTGTGCTCCACATTTTCAGCATGCTCTAACACATCAAGTGCCATCGCAAAAAATGTATTCCGATTCATAATTCCGGTTAAGGGATCACGCTCTTTAACTTTCAGAAAATGTTTCTTCAATGATTTAATTTTAAGGATCCAAAATCCCATGATTGCCAAGCCAATTAAAAAAATAATCGCAACCAAGCGTTGATTAATCACTTTTTGCTGCGTTAAAGCCATTTCCAACTCTTCGACTTTGGTAGTCAGTACCGCAGATACCGTATCTATTGGTGTTGTGTTTGTACTATTTTGATCAGTATCAGTGACATCTTGCGCAGCAATATAGGGCAACTTGAATAAGCTCACTACTACAACAGGTTCAGCACCTTTATTTTGAACACTTGAACCACGCTCAGGTGTCTTTGCAACAGCTTGAGCCGTGATTACTTCTTGCTTATATGATGTGTTTGATTCTGCAGCTTTTAAAGGCAGGCATAAAAAAGCCAAGCACACCGAAGCCAACATAATAGGAAGTACAGCGTTTACTGCACAAACTCGAAAAAAAAGCCGTGCAAAAGATAAAGAATAGGTAAACATGGCTCAACACTTTTAAACAGACTAGTCCATTAACGCTAATCACATGAAGATCGCAGTTATTACCCTCAAGCATAGACACAGCGAGGTATATTCGCCATGTCTGTAACAGAATATTCAGTTATTTTGCAGGTTCGTTAGGTTCAAAATTCTTTGTTGTAACAACAATAATTTTATTATTACCTTTAATTGACGTAGTCATAAAGAATTTTGTACCTATACTGGACCTGACCTCTGAAATTCTCTCCATGCCATTATCATTCATCATAACCTTAAGCACATAATCATTAGACTCTTGTTCAGGAATGATATGTATTCTAGTTAAACTCTTTGTGTCGCCCTGTTCATTATTTCCCACCTGAATAGCAGCGCCAGCGTCCCAATTAAATACTAATTTAGGCTTAGACTCTAATACCGCATTTTTAGTATTTTGCTCAAGCGTCTTCTTAAAATCATAATTTTCGACACTATATACCTCAACCTGCATCGCTATTAGTTTATCTTTTTGAACAGCTGCATTGTTTTGTTGTTCCGCAGCTAACGCTACATTACACACTATCAATAACATTCCCAGCAGCCAATAAATTATGCTTTTAATCATTTCTTTTCCTTATATTATTTGAAGTCATTTCGGTGTGCGACATATCAACATGAGCCAACAACAAATTCAACATAACCGATTGATATTCATGAATATTCTTTATATTCATAACTCGCTAAACTTATTCATCATCACGAATATTTTGTAGGTACTTTTCTTACTACGAAGAATTTCAGATAATACAGCTTCAACTAAGTAAGAGGTATTAAAAAATGGACTTAGCAAATAAATTAGTATTGTTAAGAAAAGAAAAGGGATGGACACAAGCGATGGCTGCAAAGAATATCTCAATTCAGCAATCTTACTTATCGAAGTTAGAGAATGGACATTATTATCCATCAGAAGACGTATTAAAAAAATTAAGCCTCGCCTATGGTGTTACTTTCACTACTAGTGCTAATAAGAGTTCATTTATCACCACAATTAAGCCTAAAATAGCAATGTTAACCTGCATAGCTGCTTTTATTTTATTAGTGGTTAGCTATTTCTCAGTTATCTTTCCACAAGTATTTTATACGTATCAAGCTGATGTGGTTTCGGCCCAATCAGTGGATGAGCGCGCCATTTCGCATTACCATCTTACTGATCAGTACCTAGGTGACAAATACGTTGAAAAACTACCTTCAGTCACCTACGAATACATCCTAATCTCTGAACGAGAAGTGTCCCGCTGGGAAAATCGCTGGCTAATGGCATTAGGTTTAATATTTGGAGCCGCGGGAGCAACAATATACTTACGCGAATATTTTAAAAAGCGACATAACGACCATTAAAAAGCGTCACTAACGTGCATTCGGATTAGCACAACTCCATCAACTCAGTAATATCATCAATATATATATGAGGCAGTGCAAGGCGCGCAGAAAGTGACTGTTCGTGATCTAACCACGCGGTTTGACAGCCGGCTCGAAGTGCTCCTAGTACATCACTATTATGACTATCTCCCACATGAAGCAACTCACTCGGCTGAATAGCTAATTGCGCTAATGCAAATTCAAACATACTAGCATGGGGCTTCATTTTAAATACTGTTGAGGCATCATTGAGGGGCGTACTGCCCGCACTCACGCTAAATTCAAAGTAGTCCGCTAAACCAAACTGATTAATGTCGGCATTGCCGTTGGTGATCGCAATCAACTTATAGTGTTGTTGCAAGGTTGATAGTAGCGCCTTAATAAATTCCGGAATCGTTATATTATTGCGTTGTGCTAAAAATACCGTAAAGGCATGCGCTGCAAGTTGCTTAGCAAAACGTGCATCATAGCCTAATTGCATTAAGCCTGTTTTGATCACTTCTTTTCTTAGCTGGCTAATATCATGGCCCAAATACGGTTGCTCGTGAATAAGCTGGTGACGAATTTCTCGCCAATACCCATGCTCAACGTACTTAACTTTCGGCGCATGTGCTATTAAATATCGTTGTTGGGCTTGCTCGGCACGCGCTATCACAGGAGCGTTATGGTAGAGCGTGTCATCTAAGTCAAAAGAGATTGCTTTAATCGGTTGTAGCTTTTTGAAAATAGTGATCAAGGCTTGGCTCCATTTTTCGGTAATAAGATAATATCACTCATATTCTTCAAATTAGTTATCTTCTTCGCTACTTTTTGAAACTGCTCTTTGGTGAAATTTTCTGCAACATCACGCTCTTCACGCAGCGTAATATAACTATTTTTAGTATCCGTTATCTGAGCCATGCGATTCAGTATCCAATGATTGTTTTTCATTATTACTTTTCGTTGTTTGAGCCAACGCTGACGCTCATTATCTAAGTAATTTTGTGTAATAGGTTCACTCGCCAGCGTTGCTAAAGTCGTGTTGGTTATATTTATTAACTCTTCGGCTCGATCTGGCTCACAAGTAAACGCTATCTCCATCGTCAATCTAGGGGCTTGTATGTTTTCCACGTAAGCGTTCAGCCTAACTCCGTATACACCAGCAAAGTCCTCTCTCAGTACTTCTCGTAATTTAACATTAGTAATACTAACGAAATGCGCTAATTCTTGCTCAAATACCTTACTTGTTTTCTCAAGCCTTTGATGCCTACGTAACTTAACGTGTGCTCTTTGCTCAGTTGCATAATGCTTAATAAAACGGTGTTTGCCACTTATTGGCATTATGTGGTGTTCCACGTTGCTAGTTATGTCTCCAGTGGCAGGTAATGAAGCAAGATAAGTGGCTACATGCTGCTTAAGCGTAGCTTTTTCCAAGTTCCCGACAAAGAAATATTCAAAATTAGTAGCATTACTAAACCACTGCTGATGTATCGTGTTTAATCGTGCGGAGGATATCTCAGTCGCATGTTCAACCCTCCAGGGCTGACTTCTGAAATGATCTTGCCAATAAAATACTCCCGCTTCGTCATTAAAACGTTCGTTATATGCATGCTTTCTGATCGCTTGGTAGTCAAGCACATTATCCTTATGTCGCTGAACAATGGCGTCGTTAAATCGTGGCGAAACAAGCCTTAAATAGTTTAATTTTAAGAATGACTCCAACTCACTAACCACACCCCCTCCATACAGATAGTGCCAATCACGACTCGCTCCGAATTCAAGAGAAATTTGATGCTCAGTTTGAAACCGTCCTAATGTATTAATATCGTACGTGGCCACGCCTGTATTATTCATAACAGCGCTGAACGCTAGTGCATTACGATACAACTCATCTGCAATCATAGATGTACCGCCAGAAGCAATTGCTTTGTAAATAAAATAGTCAGGCTCAAAGTCAGTTTTCTTAAAGTGCACAACTGCACCATTAGATAATTGCCAACTAACGAAACCTAATTCTTCGTTTTCCGTTTCACTCACAATGTAACCAGCTTTAGGCTGTTTAATCATTAAGTCATTTTTAGTTAATGTCCCCCGATAAGGGGCTGTCGATAACTCTTTTGTCTGCCTTCTAATCTCTTTTAACTTCTGAGCTGTTGGCAACGCGCTTTTCAGTGCTTCAGGGGCTAGCACAAATTCAAAGCCACGCTGTATAGATATCAGCGCAGACGCAAATGTATTTAGCTCTTCTAACGTGATTGCTTGCACTGTACGTTTTTGTTCATTTACTTGTTGCTCGGGTGATAAAGCAAGCTTGTTAAATAGAAAGTGATTAGTTAGTTGTTCTGCAAACTTCCCCGAATAAAAGCCTTTACTATTAAGTAAGTATGCGTCAAGCCTAGCAACAATAGCTTGCTTATAATGAGCCAACTCAGTTGCAGTAAAGCCATGTTGCTTAACACGTTGTAACTCTTTTAACAGCGCCCAATAGCCACCTTCTATTTCGTTATGTTTCGCTTTGACTGTAAAGCCATGAACTTGTGTCTTATCTGCTAATAGATCACTATAGCTTCTTGCTTCAAAAAAAGGAGCTGAATCTGATAAAGACAGCTTCTTAAGTCGCTCATTCAAAAGATAATTGAACAATGCTTTCATTCTTAACGGTTTAATGTGCTTTATATTTGAATACTCGCGCTTTTCGGCCAACAACATGAGTCGCACAACCGATGAGGTTTGCTGCTTATCTGAATAAATCACACTGTGTATCTTATCTCTTGCAGGAATATTGTAGCTTTTTTGCTTAGCGTTACTTTTATTAGCTATCGCACCAAACTTTGTTGTAATTAAAGCTTCAACGTCTTTAATAGTCACGTCACCAACCACAATGAGCGCCATATTGCTTGGCGTGTACCACTTATGATAAAACTGCTTAAGCATATTTGACGTAATATGGCTTATGCCAGCTGGATTACCCACAGCTAAATGGTCTAGATATCTTGAGTTATTCCACAAAGCCTCTCTTTGAACTTTATTAATTCCCTTAGTAGCATGCTCATTTTGATTACGCCACTCTTCTAATATGATCCCCCGTTCTTTTTCAACTTCTAAATTGTCAAATGAAATACTTTCTGCCCAATCTTTCATTATTGTTAGGCTAGTATGGATATTGTCGGGGTTATCAGTGGGAACAGTTAGTCTATATACAGTTTTGTTGAAGTTAGTGACAGCGTTGGAGTGGCTACCAAAGCTCATCCCCATCTTTTCCATCGCTGTAATCACCTGATTTTTTGGAAAATGCTTTGTTCCATTAAACGCCATGTGCTCTACAAAATGTGCTACGCCATTTTGATTATCAAGATCTTGTAACGAACCAACTTTTACTGCCAAACGTAACTCTATTCTATTGGCTGGAACATTGTGTTTATGAATATAATAGGTAAAGCCATTACTTAATTGCCCATGCACTACATCCTGACGAAGGTTACTCGGGTGCTCAGGCTTTACTAAATCAGTATTGTTAATATCGCTATGCTTTGGATGTAAAGTAGGAGAAGAGAAACATGCCGACAGTGTAAAACTTAATAACAAGAGAAGTAAACGTAACATCATAAGATCCTTTATATACGAAAATACACTGAGTGTTATAGTCAAACATACTGAAAAAGAAGCCAAATAATACCAAACAAGCTTCTCTTTTACATACCACCCATTACGACATTGCTACCTTAAACAATTAAAAAACGTTTTATTTACGTTAAATACATATATTCTAGTCATATTAAACACTTAGCCAGTTGCACAATAATGACTCCGAATTACGACGACTTAACGTACTTTTTAGAAGTAGTAAGCACCAAGAATTTGTCACGCGCTGCTGAACGGCTTGGCATCACTCAGCCTAGTATCAGTGCAGCAATGAAACGACTGGAAATCAGCTTAGACACGGATATTTTATTGCGCACCCGAACAGGTGTGCAATTGACAAAAGCAGGTGAGGAGCTTCTATTATACAGCCAAAAGTTTCTTGCCGACTGGGATCATATTAAGCAACGCGTTAAGCGTACTGAGGCAACATTGGCGGGTGACTTTTCTTTTGGCTGTCACCCCTCTGTTGCGCTTTATGCACTCCCCTTGCTTTTGTCGCATCTTGAGAACACTCTGCCATTACTGCATTTTCATTTTACGCACGATCTTTCGAGAAAAATCACTGAAAGGATCATTAGCTACGACATTGATTTCGGATTAATTATTAACCCAATTCAGCATCCTGATTTGGTCATTCAGTCAATACTCTTTGATGAAGTGTGTCTGTGGACCCGTAAAAATCCAAGCTTAAAACAACAAGTGCACTCTCCTGAGTGTACGCTCATTTTTGATCCGCATTTAAAACAAAGCCAAACCGTGTATAAACAACTATCGTCATATCGCTTTAATGAAATACATACCAATAATTTAGAAGTAATTAGTGCCTTAATTGAGTCTGGGCAGGGGATTGGTATTTTACCTACTCGAGTAGCTCACAATGATGCAAGATCGCTAATGAAAGAACAGGCACTACCTTATGACAGTGTGAGAGATGAGTTATGCTTTGTGTACAGAGGCGATAAGCAAAGTCGGCATATTAGTCGTGCCCTAGGCCAAGAAATACAACATGCGTTAAAACCCTAAAGCTTGCGCAGTAAGCAGCTGTGGCAACAACATGAACAACCTATCAAGCAGTTATGACCACAGAGTTTTATCCGTACTAATCCATTTCGACTTAAGACGCGGTATTAAGTACCTCACAACTTACCGCTGTAGTCAGTGCATGTACCCCACTATAGCTTGAGAATGGCGTTAATATATCACCAAATGTTTGACCGTATTTAGCTTCAATGGTCACAAACGTACCATAGTATTGCGTGTCATAATCAAAACGGTATAACGCGCCTTGATTCGTGATTGCGCTTAACACCATTTCATCTGATGCAGCACCCGAGCGATAACTACTAGAGATGGCTAACTGACTAGTTAAAGTTTCATAGTTGTGAATGCGGCTACTGCCAAAGTTAAGGGCGATACCAATACCGCAGTTTTTGTCATGTAATTGCGGATAGGGCACATAAAGCTCAACGCTGGTCGCGTTGTGATTAAAAGTCACAAAGTTATTATCGTGTTTAAACCAAGTATCAAGTCCAGCCATAGCCGACATGGATACTGTACTTGCGGCTACCAATGCCGTTGCTGTTAGGTATTTATTGATTAAGTTAACAGTCATATTCGTCCTCCTATTAAACTGCCAACCTATCCTATCGATATGTATTTCATAGATAAAATTGTTAATGACTCTTATTGTCATAGGCAAGAACTATGGCATTAAAAACCGAACTGAATGACAATCGTATTGACGGTGAGGGGTGTTGCGTTAATAGTGAAGAAAGCGACGAATAATCGACGGCAGAGGCGCAATACAACGTAAAAAGCAAACTCAACTATGCTGCTTACTCATCAGTGTTGCGCTGAAAAACACCGTTCGTGCTGCAAATATTGGATGCACTATTAATAGGATGAACCGAGCATAGAATGTACCGAGTATTGAATGTACTGAGAATTAAATGTACTGCGCGGTTGTTTCTTCGCGCTTAGCGCGATTCATCATATTGCCTGCCGTTAAGCATGGTCAAAACGCTCAAGCAGCAAGGTAAGTACACGCCCTAATTCATTAATAAATAATGTATCCATGCCCGGATAAAAATGATCATGATCAATACTACCAAAAGCAACTAAGCCCGTTGTCATGTCATCACCTAAAGTGAGCACAGCAACAGAATTAACTTCTTTATCATTAAAAAATAAAGTGGCTTCTTCTTTGCTCAGTCGGCCAAAATAGGTACTGCTATGCGATAATCGTTTTGCAATAAAATTAGTTAGCTTTTTATTTTCTAAATCCGGCAAACTGGCATTTTGCTCATTTAACTTAATCAGCTGCACGGCATTTAGGTTTAACTTTTCACTGATTAATAATTCGATAGATTGGAGTAATTCGGCTTGGTCAGACGCATCAAAAACACGAATAAAAATCTCACTAAATACTAAAAACACATGCTCATTTTGTCGCGCAATCGACATTAAATGCGTGATTTCTTCTTCAAGATATTGGCTTTTTTCACGTAGTACTTCTAGCTGACGCTCAACCAACGAAATAGTGCCTTTTTGTTGATGAGGTAAGCGTAATTGAGCTAACAAGTCTGGATTTTGTACAAAAAAATCAGGATGCTGCAATAGATACTCTTTAACTAAGCTTGCATCTAAACTTAACTCATCCTGCATTACAGGCTCGATAGGAGGCGTTATTTCGCTCATAAAATTATTTGTCCATCATATACATGTTCTGCTGGGCCGGTCATTTTTACTGGCTGTCCTGGACCATTCCAACGCACCGTAAGGGTGCCACCGGGCAACGCTACTTTTACCGTTGAAGCCAGTTTATTTTGCATCTTGCCAATTACTGCAGCTGCGCACGCGCCGGTACCACACGCCAAGGTTTCACCTGCACCGCGCTCCCATACCCGTAATTTGATGTAGTTATCTGACACAATTTCCATAAAGCCAATGTTGGCTTTTTCTGGAAAGCGCTCGTGCTTTTCAAAAATGGGCCCAAGCACATCAACTTCAGCGCGTTCAATATCTTCTACCGTGATAACGCAATGTGGGTTACCCATCGACACCGCGCCGCATAACACCGTGTGCTCTTCAGCACGCAGTATGTACGTCATCTCTTGCTTTTGCGCTTTAAACGGTACTTGCTTAGGTTCAAATTTAGGATGCCCCATATTCACGGTTACATTACCGTCTTTTTCATTAAACAGTGTAATATTTCCGTTCTTGGTACTAACTTGAATACGATGCTTGTTCGTTAACCCTTTCATTCGCACGAAACGCGCAAAACAGCGTGCACCATTACCGCACTGCTCTACCTCATTACCATCAGCATTAAAAATACGATAATGAAAATCTAAATCGGGATCGTAGGGAGGTTCAACAATTAACAGCTGGTCGAAACCAATGCCAAAATGACGGTCAGCTAATTTGCGGATTTGTTCTTTAGACAAGAATACATTTTGGGTGACGTTATCAATCACCATAAAATCATTTCCGAGTCCGTGCATTTTTGAAAAGTAAACTAACATAACTGCTTTATTATTATCTTGATTTGGTTATCTTAACGCATTTTCTTATATTAATCGCTGTGAACTTGTTTCAAGTAAAGCGCATTTGTTTTAGCAAAGATTCTGGTACTTATTCAATCAGTATAGACTCGCCGCGCCACAAGTCTTGCAACGTTTCTCGTGCCCGAACTAAGTGCATATTCGTGTTATCAACCATGACCTCAGCGGCGCGCGTGCGACTGTTGTAATTACTGCTCATCGTAAAACCATACGCCCCCGCAGAACGTACCGCCAGTAAGTCACCTTCTTGAATATTCAAATAGCGATCTTTACCTAAAAAGTCCCCTGTTTCACACACCGGCCCCACAATATCGTAAAGTTGTGTGGCTTGCGACTCTTCATTTGCTTCGTCGCGATCATTCACAGGAATAATGTTTTGCCACGCGCTGTATAGCGCAGGTCGCAGTAAATCATTCATGGCTGCATCCACAATAGCAAAGTCTTTATTTTCACCTTTTTTAATAAACTCAACTTGAGTTAATAAAATGCCCGCATTAGCCATAATTGCCCGTCCGGGTTCAAAAATAAGGGTTAAGTCTTTACGATGTTGTAGCTTGTCTACGATGGCTGCGGCATATCCAATCGGATGAGGCGGCGCTTCTTGGGCATAAGTAACTCCTAACCCTCCGCCTACATCTAAATGCGAAATATGAATGTCTTGCGCCTGTAACGTATCAATTAACGTAAGCACTTTATCTAATGCCGCTAAAAAAGGCTCTACTTCTGTTAACTGAGAGCCAATATGAAAATCAACCCCTTGCACATTCAACCACACGGACTCATGCGCATATTGGTACAACGGCATAACCTGAGTAATATCGATACCAAACTTGTTTTCTTTTAAGCCCGTAGAAATATACGGATGCGTATTTGCATCAATGTCTGGATTAACACGAATAGAAATAGGGGCCGACTGTTGACGTTGTTGCGCTACTTTTTCAATACGCTGAAGTTCAGATTCAGACTCAACATTAAAACATTTAATACCAACCTCAAGGGCATAGGCGATTTCTTGCTCTGTTTTGCCCACTCCAGAAAAAACGACTTTCTCAGGCTGACCACCTGCTACTATTACACGAGCGAGTTCGCCACCTGATACAATATCAAAACCCGACCCTAACTTAGCTAATACATTTAATACTGCTAAATTTGAATTCGCTTTAACTGCGTAACATATTACATGCGGATGCTGGGCAGCAGCTTGGTCAAACGCATGCCAGTGCCGTTCTATCGTTGCACGCGAATACACATAGGTTGGTGTACCGTATTCTGCAGCAATTGCATTTACGTTTACATGTTCAGCATGTAACGTATTATTGTGATAGTTAAAGTAGTCCAAGATGCGTCCTTATACACAGCTAATTGCTGAATCTATTCCTCGGTATTAGTGGTACCTTTGTTTACGCTATTTTGCACGTCTTGCGCTGGCGCATGTTCAGGTGTGTCTTCTGGCAATGTTAACGGGCCTTTTTGGCCACAGCCTTGCACTAACATTAACTGACAAAACAATAACGCACCGAGTGCATTACGACCATTTTTTTTCGTTAACTTGGTAAATATGTTATTCATAGAGTTATTTAGCGGTTTTTTTGACACGCAGAAGCCAATATAATGATGTTTTATTTAATATGGGAAATGTATCAATGAACGAACAGGAATACCACCAACTTGCTGACGAAATGCTGTTGGCCGTTGAAGAATCCATTGATGAGATAGATTTTGATCTAGATTACGAAGCCGCAGGTGGCATCTTAACCATTATTTTTCCCAACCAGTCCAAAATAATTATTAATAAACAAGCGCCATTGTTGCAGCTATGGGTTGCCACAAAATTCAATGGCCATCATTTTGAGCTCATCGACGACCAGTGGATTGATAACCGCACTGGTGCTGAATTTTGGCAACTGATTTCAGATGCCGCCACTAAGCAAGCTAATACCCCTATTCAATTTAAACCAGTGAACTAATTTATGACCGACTTATTATCAGCTGTTGAAGTTAATCCCGATGACGCCTCACAAGGGGTAAAGTCTGTTGTTATTTGGTTACATGGTCTTGGCGACTCAGGGTATGGTTTTGCCCCCATTGTGCCTGAGTTAGCGTTAGCCGATGAGCTAGCAACTCGATTTATTTTTCCACACGCGCCTGAACGTGCTGTTACCATCAATAATGGTTATCGCATGCGTGCATGGTACGACATTAAATCGATGGATTTAGACAAGCGCGCTGATGAAGCAGGAGTATTAGAGTCTGTTGAACAAGTTGAAGCGTTAATTGAGCAACAGATTGCACAAGGCATTCCTGCCAGCAAAATAGTCATTGCAGGTTTTAGCCAAGGCGGTGTAGTTGCAATGCACTTAGCCACTCGCAGCAAACATAAATTTGCAGGTATCATGGCAATGTCGACTTACATGTGCCAGCCGCAAAAATTAGCTGAGGAGCACAGCAAGGTAAATTTACACACGCCATTTATGATGATGCATGGCCGACAGGATGATGTTGTGCCGATGGCAATTGGCGTTCAAGCAAAAGACACACTGGAACAATGCGGTTACACCATTCGCTGGCATGAATTTAATATGCAGCACAATGTTTGCGCGGAACAAGTGCAAATCATTGCGCAGTGGCTAACCGATAACTTAGCTGAGTCAGTGGCTTAAGCAATAAATATAATAACTCATTTACTTGTGGTGATATGGCAGACAATCAACTAAAAATTACAGTCGCGCTCAAGTCAGCTGACTTAACAGCAAATACATTGGCCGAACAGCCCGACTTTGTTTCGCCAAAACCACCGTTTAGTAAAGTTAAAGTGATTAGCGCGGTAGTATGTTGTTTGTTACTCGCTGCGGCTGCGCTGTATTTTTTACCCTTTGCAACGCCGCTGGATGCTAAAACCAATACCGTTGATGTAAGCGCGCACGAACAAACTGCAACGGCAATAGCCACAGTAAAAGATCAGAGCGCTGTCGAGCCGGCCGCAAGCCAGCCAATCAGCCAACCTAACGACAGTAGCGGTGAGACTGAGACTGAGACTGATAGTGTAATTGAAAAAGCGGCGCTGATCCCCGCAACACTAAGGGTTACTCCTAAACATCCGGCCACAAAAGAGATTGAACCTGACCAAACAGCCACAGCAACTGATGAAGCGATAACACTGACTCATCCAGCCGAATTAGTAAACCCAGATACCGCGATTGAGAAAAAGCAAACAGTGTTATCAAATACACAATCAACGCATGTAGCGCGTGCCGTGCTAACCAATAAGATTGTAAATAGAGAGCCACAAGAGCAGCTCAATCATCACATCACCAGTAACAATGCCCAGCGCAGTAAATTATTTTTCTTTACTGAGCTGCATAATTTAGCGGGTCACACCGTACGTCATCGTTGGATATACAAAGGCAATATTGTTGCTGACGTGCCACTGACGATAAAGTCGAACCGATGGCGAACCTACTCTAGTAAAAGCGTTAATCAGTCTCAACCCGAACAGTGGTTAGGCCAATGGGCCGTTCAGGTTGTTGATGAAGATAACCATATTCTGATCAGTAAAGATTTTATTTATAAAAAATAACTAACGTTGAAGCACCTTACAGTTTGTATTACCGCTTCTTTGGAAATGTAAAAAATGACAACAAATACTGTACGTATCGCAACTCGTAAAAGCGCCCTTGCCCTTTGGCAAGCCGAATTTGTAAAAGCCGAGCTTGAAAAACACCACCCAGACCTCAGCGTAGAGCTAGTGCCAATGTCGACTCAGGGCGATAAAATTCTTGATACACCGCTTGCTAAAATTGGTGGTAAAGGCTTGTTTGTTAAAGAGTTAGAGCAAGCCATGCTAGATGGCCGTGCTGATATTGCAGTACATTCAATGAAAGATGTGCCTGTCGACTTTCCGGAAGGACTACACTTGCATACCATTTGCGAACGTGAAGATCCTCGCGATGCATTCGTTTCAAATAAATATGCAACCCTTGCTGATGTACCAAAAGGTTCAGTCATTGGCACGTCTAGTTTGCGCCGCCAATGCCAACTTAAAGCGCATCGTCCAGATCTCATTATTAAAGACCTACGAGGCAACGTAAACACACGCTTAGCAAAACTAGATAACAACGAATACGACGCCATTATATTAGCCGCAGCGGGATTAATTCGTTTAAAAATGGAAAGTCGTATTGCAGATTATTTAGCCCCTGAATTTAGCTTGCCGGCTAATGGGCAAGGCGCAGTCGGTATTGAGTGTCGTAGTGACGACACCCGTATTCAGTTACTGCTATCACCGTTAGAGCATCACCTCACGCGTATACGAGTAATGGCAGAACGAGCAATGAATCGCCGTTTACAAGGAGGCTGCCAAGTACCCATTGGTGCTTATGCCGAGATCCATGATCAACAGCTACACTTACGGGGTTTAGTTGGCAGTTTAGACGGTAAAGAAATACTCACCGCAGCCTTAAATGAAGATATCACCTTGTCAGCCGAAAATAAGCAAAACCAATTACAAGCTGAAGCGCTTGGTACAAAGCTGGCAGAACAGCTATTATCACAGGGTGCCGACCGAATTTTAGCCGCTGTCTATAAACAGGATGAATGATTATTTGTGAATAACGCACAGGATGACACTAACAACGATGAAACAGTGACGCTTTCTGATCTGCATTGTTTAATTACTCGGCCTGAAGCACAAGGCGCAAGCTTGATAAGAGCATTGCGCCCATACACCACTTCCATCAGCCATATACCACTTATTCGCATCCAGCCCGCGGTATTAGGTCACTATGACTCTGAAGCACATTTATCCACCACTAAACTTATTTATACCAGCCCAAATGCCGTGCAGCATTGTCCTACTGAATACTTTCGCAGTCATGCCAATGCGAGCTTTTTTGCCGTAGGAAAAAAGACCGCAGACTCACTTCATCATAAGCTATCAGGCTTAAGTATTCCCGCAGCCGTTGAAGTACCGCTTAATGAATCTAGTGAAGGGTTATTACAATTACCTGCGCTAAGCCAAGTTGCTCAAGACACCATCACCATCGTGCGTGGTGTGGGCGGACGAGAATTATTGGCGACTCAACTACGTGAACGGGGCGCAAAAATTAACTACCTTGAAGTGTATCAACGCGAAATCATACATAATGACCCGCAAATGTGGTACGACCAGTGGAAAAAAATACAAATAAATTGTATTGTTGTGACTAGTTTAGAAATATTAGAACAAATATTTTCGCAAGCACCTCAAGAGATTATACTAAATTTACAACAATGTACTTGGTTAGTTGCCAGCGAACGTATTGCACAAAGCGCAGAGCAATATGACGTTCCTTATTCGCAAATTAATATTTGTGGCGGGGCGAGCGATCAACACATTGTAGCAACCATACAACAGCTAACTGGAAGATAAAATGTCAGACAACGATAAAAAAGCAGATAACACATCTTCACCTAATGACACCAATGATAAAGAGAAAAAAGACGCACTCGCAAAATTAGCTGCTGAATTACAACAAGAGGAAACATCCTCTAACAGTGCCCCTAATAAGCCGTCAGCTAGTGCTACTGCTTACCCGCCAGCATCATCGGCCAACAAGCAACAACCTGCTAAATCAGGCCGTGGGGTTGCATGGTTCGCATTATTTGTTGCCCTTATTAGCGTAGCTGGTGCCGCAGGTATTGCGTGGTACGGCTATCAACAACTGCAAATAGATCAACAGCAACGTGCATCACATAGCGAATTGCAAAAAACCTTACAAAACCAACTGAATAATTTACGAGATAGCCAAAAAGCGCAACTCGCCGAACAACAGCGACTTGCCCAACAAACCCAAGCGGCTTTACAACAAAATATGCAATCAATGAAGGCATCGATTACCGACGATGTCAGCGAACAACTTAAGCAACTTGAAGGGCGTAGACCAAATGACTGGTTAATTGCAGAAGCACACTACTTAGTGCAGTTAGCTTCTAGAAAGCTATATCTTGAACATGACTATGCCACCACCTTTACATTATTAACCGACGCCCAAGCACGATTAACTGAACTTGCTGATCCTAGTGTAATTTCAATTAAACAGGCTATCGCTAAAGATATTAACCAACTACAAGCCATCAATGAGGTTGATACAGATCAGCTTTATTTGAAATTAGATGCATGGTCACAACGAGTTACGCAACTGCCATTTGCTACACATAAAAGCATTAAGGAAAAAGCGAAACAAGTAAAAGAGACTGAAGTAGCCGAACAAACCTTTATGCAGAATTTACAACAAGCGTGGCGTGAAATTGCCGACATCTTTTATATTCGTACAACCCAACACAGAGGCGAAGTTAAACTTGCCCTTTCTGAACAACAAGTATGGTTACTACAACAAAAAATGGGGCTGAGCTTTCAACAAGCGCAACTGGCTTTATTACAGCAAAACCAACTAGTGTTTGAATCGGCCATTCGCTCACTCATTACCACCACTAATCAAGCATTAGCACCCAACGACAAATTAACTCAAACGCTACTCAGTGATCTTAACAGTCTGCTAGGACAAGATATTCAAGCCAGCTTACCGATTCAACTTGAAAGCTTATCAGCGCTGGCAGCACTCGTTAACCAAAGAGTTATCGGCAAAACACGTAACTTACAAAGTTCACCGTTATCACCCACTGATCGCCCATCAACAAACAATGAGGACGCATTATGATACGCTTACTCATTATTCTCGTTTTAGTATTCGGCACTGCAGTCTTAGCACCTCGATTTATTAGTGAAACGGATTTTGTACAATTTGTTGTAGGAAATCATACTGTCGAGCTAAGTATCATTAGCTTTATCAGCCTATCTATTATCTTAATATTCGCGTTTTTCGCTTTAGAATGGCTAATTCGTAAACTATATCGCATTTTTACTGGCACTAGCTCTTGGTTTGGTGGCCGTGCGAGTAAAAAAGCAGAGCAAGCCTTAGAACAAGGATTAATCGCCTATTTATTACAAGACTGGAAGCAGGCTAATAATGCATTCAATAAAACGGAAGCGCTTACGCACAGCCAGTTAGTTAGAAATTTATATGCCGCTAATGTTGCGCTAAAACTTGGCGAGCTAGCACAAGCACAAGATTACTTGGCGACATCTGAAGAACAAACTAATCACAGTAAACAGTCAGATCCGGTAAAGCTATATCAAGCACAAATGCAATTTGAGTTACATCAGTATCAACGGGCATTAGACACTATTACTGATTATTTAGAAAAAAATAAAAAAGACCCTGCGGCATTACGACTAAAACTTCATTGTTTAATGGCACTTAAAGAGTATGCATCTATTCAGCCTGCGCTGAAAAAAGCAGAAAAATATAACGCCTTTACCAGTGAAGAGCTAATAAACTTTAAGCAACAATATTACTTAGCCATGTTTAGCAAAAGTGCTAATGAACAAGGTTTAGCAGCTGCCAAACAACAATGGCAAGATATACCAAAAGCTGACAAAAAAGAAACCGCTTTGCTTGGTGCATGGCTTATGGTGCTCGCAAAACAGCACGAAGATCAAGAAGTCGAAGCCTTGATGCTAGAACAGCTAAAACACAATAACATTGAAGGATTAATTCAAATCGCGACAGACTTACCAAAAGTCTCAACACCAACTTTGTGTAAAGAGCTACAAAAGCGTTTGCAAAAATCGCCTGACAACCGTCACTTAATGATCCTGCTCGGTTTAGTCGCATGCTTAAATGAAGATTTTGAATTAGCACGTAAGGCACTTCAACCACACCAAGCGCAACTATCGCTTGCTGCACAACATCGCTTAGCTGAAGCGTTAGCACAAACCAATGACTTAAATGGCGCAGTTGCTATTTATCAGCAAACTCAGGCTGTCAAATCATTGCCAAGCCAAGTACCCGCTAACTAATCACTGACTTTTATATTGGGCACTCTGTATACCTAACCGAGTGCCTGCTTAACTTGTTCAGTAACATGCTCTCTTCTCGCTCCTTTATCTAGGCCGGGTTGCATAAAATACCTGCGTACTTATGCCAACATTTGCTCGACCTTTGAACGGATAAATCTGCTAACACTTTTTTGCATGTGATCGGACTTTACCTGTACCCGCTTTATCTGTAATCTTGCCTGCCTATTTTTAAATTTTAATCCCAAACTGGAGAGAAAAAGCTAGCCATGAATGTACTTGCGATTGATTTTGGTTCTAGTTATTCAACTTGTTGCGCTGTAGTAAATGGTAAAACCATTTCAATTAATGTTGATCCTCATTCTAAGTCACCCGAACGGTTACGCTCTTCAGTCTTTTTTCATTTTCGTGATCGCGAATTACCCTTACCTGCCGCTGAATTAGTGAATGCCAAAATTTCAGAAATGAAAACAGAAATTGGTACGCGCCTCGATACCGCTAAGGAAGAGTATTTCGCCACCAATAAACCCGACGAACAGCAGCGTATTGAACGTCGAATTAACCAGCTGCGTGGCGAGTTTCATGACAATGTAACCCTGCAACGCAAAGCCATCGCAATATTAATGCGCGACAAAACCATCGATAAGCTGACGCTAGATGAATTAGTCGAGCATGGCGACGCTATTCTAGGTGAGCTCGGCTTTAGTGACTATCTCAAACAGCCAGATAAAGGCCGTCTTATCTATAGTCCTAAAAACTTCTTAGCTGCTGATATTAGCGGTCATGAAGATGCATTTGCGACGTTAGTAGCTAAAACATTAAGCCATATTAAGCACGCCGCCGAACAGCAAACAGGCGAAACCTTTACTCATGCCATCTTAGGTCGTCCGGTGCAATATCACAGCACCCGTGGTGAGTCAGGCAACCAACAAGCCATCACGATTATGGCGCAAGCTGCACAACAAGCAGGCTTTAGTGGTACGGTTAAATTTTTAGAAGAACCTATCGCAGCTGCGTATGCTGTAGAACAATCACTAGTAGAGCCTAAAGATGTGTTGGTTGTCGATTTAGGGGGCGGTACCAGCGACTTCTGTATTATTCGTTTAGTGCCTAATCGTGGAAATGACCGACTAACCGTGTTCAGTGTTAATGGCATTCGCTTAGGTGGGTTAGAAGCTGATAAAGCCTTAATTATGCATCAAATTGCACCACAACTGGGGCTAAATACTCGCACTAAACAAGGCTCAGTGATCCCAAAAGCCTATTTTTATGATGCTATCGCGGTTGACTCAATCCCCACTATTACCAGTTTTTTCAGCGACAAATACGGCGGCGAAATAGCGCGTACCCTATCAGTTGCTGAAGAACCGGAAAAACTGGAGCGCTTGCTTACTATCCAAGAAGAGCGTTTAAGTGAACGGTTGATCAACTCTGCTCGATTAGCAAAAGAAATGTTGTCGAACCAAGATGAAGGTATCACCCTGCCACTAAAATATATTGAAGACGACTTCACCGTGCCAATGACCCAACAGGACTTGGACAAAGCAATGCAAGGCTGGCTACACAAAATGTTATTGCAGATTAAAACGTGCTTAAGTCAGTCATCTGTAACACCAACTCACATCATGCTAACGGGCGGTATGTCACTCAGCCCAGTGGTGCGAAAAGCAATAAAGGAAAACTATCCGCAGTTTGAGTTGATTGAGAACCAAGCGTTTACCAGTGTAGTAAATGGATTAGCGAATAGTGTGTTGGAAAGCTAATAGGCAGTCTTTTTATACTCATATGAGGAACAGCGCATGGGACTCCACTTGTGCTTTCTCAACTACTCCTCATGTTTAACTGAATAGGTGGTAGCGAAAAGCGCTACCACTCATAATACATTAAAGCTTTTCAGAGGATAGCTCAGATAAAGCGATTAAAATCTGTTCAATGTGAAAGTAAATATATTTAATCGCTATTATCAGGCATATAAAGATAACCACAGAAAATGGTGACTTAGATAGTAAGGTTTGGTGCCCGAATATATAATTTGAAACGACTAAGTCAACTCCCAGCACTAAACAGAAGAAAACCATCAACACAACGACTAGTCTTCTCATCTTCTGTTTTACAAGTTTAGTTATATTTTGATATTTCATAATATCTCCCTAGTGCCCTATCCAGCACAGTTAGATTGTAGTTGTACCAATTAATGAACACCAGTTTGTGCTAAAACTAACACTTTGCTCAGTGTGAAATTAAGCTTATGAAGTATCTAATCAAAAGAACTGAAAAAGGCTTAAGATGAACCTGTCGGGTGGCGCTTCGCTTAACCGACTTACGGGTTTGGTAACATGGCGACTAGAGGGAGGCTCTATAACGATAGCGATAGGCGCTATACATTACGCCAGAGTTCTTATGTTTTTGAGTATGCAGTGAGGTCTGCCCAATGATGAAAATACTTTGCTTTATTATTGTTGCATTTGCTTCATTCGGAGTGCGAAGTGTTGAGGTTATCAATAGTCCTGTTGATATACGATTGTTTTCTTTTTGTACAATTAAAAAAGAGTGCAGAATTTCGATATCTCTTACCAACGTAACTCCGTACGATGTGAGGCTGAGCTCATATTACATTAGTCGTGATAACATTTTACGTTCAAGTATCTTAGCTTTCGAGGCTGAAAAATATCACTCACTTGAGGCTAGCGGGAAAGACGTATATAAATCTTTAGTTGCTGTGAAAGCGAAGGTGAGTAAGAGCTTAAACTCTATCATCCTTAAACCCCAACAAACTAAATATTACGATTTAGTTGATATTGAAAATTACTTTAACTTTAACGTTGGTACAAACTATTTAGTTAAGCTTTACATCCCACACATGAGTATTTATGTAGACAAAAAATTTGTTGGTACAACTAGCGTGAAATCTAATACTGGAGAAATAATTTTCCCAGCTTCAGAGGCTGAGTTAAGGTGACTTACCTTGGTGATCAAGCACCTTCTTTACCCATCATCACGGTTTCAGTATTACCAAGGCCGTATGTCGGGTTAACCTGTCGGGTGGCGCTTCGCTTAACCGACTTACGGGTTAAACAGGGGGGCTTCTCAAGTCATACGGCGAATTGAAATGAAACACAAAATAAAAAGTATCATAATATTTCTAGGACTTACTATGGGTATCGCTAGCGCTTTCGCTTCTGAATTAAGCTTCTTAGCCCAAATGAAAGACGGAAACATGAATTTTACTATTTTAAACAACAGTTTGAATATTATCTCTTTGAATAAAAGAATGTCCCTAGGACGACTAGGTGAGTTAGAGTTAGTATTTAAGGATAGTGATGGAAAGGTATTTAGAAACCAATGCAAGATAAACTCTAACCTACCAACTAGCGTTGATTTTATTGAGTTACACCCAAATCAAATTACTGGCTATACAATTCCGTTACAAAGGTTAAAAAGATGCTTTAATTTAACGTCTGATATGTACGTGATGACGGCTAGTTACAAAGGGTTCAAAGGAGAGGAGGCTGAACTGAATGATTTATTATCAAGCTTTTCTGCTTCTGATATAGTATTTACAGATGAGCTTAAGACAACTGTCAACATTAAAGTTCAGTAATTAGAACCTTTGCATGTTAACTCTCATCATGTGCTAACATGCAGCTATCATCACTAGCAACCCTCATATCAGTAACTCCGTCCTTATAATTGCCCTTGCCGATAACGGCCGTGCGTCGAGTTAACCTATCGGGTGGCGCTACGCTTAACCGACTTACGGGTTAGGTAATCTGCGTTTACGAACTGACAATATCAATGAATTCATGGGTACAACAGAAAAACAAACCGAAGTGTTTAGTTATGACAGCTTAAACCGATTAAGCTCTGCTAGTTTAAATAATTATGAGACATTGAGTATTAATTATGACGCAGCTGGCAATATAAGCAGCAAATCAGACGTGCTTTCAGGGGCATTATATACTTATCAAACCAAGGCAAGTAAATGTGATGCTATAAGTAGCGCCGTAATACCTGGACCACATGCTGTAAGCGCAATTGATAGCCGCCAATATTGTTATGATGCTAGAGGCAACCAAACACATCAATATGACAATGGTCGACTAACTCGCAATGTAATCTATAGCCATTTTGATAAACCACTTTTAATAAAGTCTCAGCATGGTCGAACATCATTCAGCTATGACTTTAATCGAAGCCGCTACAAGCGTGTTGATGAAATTAAAAATGAGTCAGGTATAAGCGAAAAAACAACGACCTATTATATCGGTAATATTGAAGCCGTTACAAAACCAAGCGGTGTATTAGAATACAAACGCTATATAGGCGACAGCGCACTTGAAATTATACGTAGTAACAATACTAGTGAATTAACCTATTTATTTACTGATCACTTAGGATCTACAGATGTGATCACTGATAATAAAGGGCAAGTTAAAGAACGTTTAAGCTTTGATGCCTTTGGTAATAGACGCAATGTACAAGCATGGAAACCGTTTGATAATTTGTTTAAAGAATTAACTTTAACCAACATTCTAAGCTACACTACGCGGGGATTTACTGGTCATGAGCAGGTCGATCATGCCAATATAATTCACATGAATGGACGCATCTATGATCCAGAGCTAGGACGTTTTATGCAACCCGATCCCATTATTCAAGAAGTGGATAATAGCCAAAACTTTAATCGCTATAGTTATGTATTAAATAATCCGCTTAGCTATACTGATCCTACTGGATATATGTTTGAGAGCTTCTTCTATCAAGATGATATGCTTGACAGGATGAACAGCTTTACCCAGCGGGTTAATAATAGTGACGACGGAAAAAGTGAATCTAAGTTTAATGGTAAAGAGTCAAATGAAAAAATACTGCCGGGTAGTACTGGAGACAGTGCGACTGCTAAGGGTGACAAGGATGGTAAGGATGACAAGGATGGTAAGGATGATGCCAGTGGAGATACGCAGGCGTTAGATAATACATCTACCGACGGTCGCTCTGTCGGTGACTTCGGTTACTTTGATGATAGAGGGCAAGAATTACTCGAACATTGGTTAAATGGATCCGGCGAGTCAATTGTGGCTGATGGTGGTGAGTGGGGAGTCTACATGAGAGCCAACCCCAAACTAAGAAAGCAGATACAAACAGAGCTTATGCGTGATGCAGTCACTAGGCGTGAATCTGGCGATATTTTCATACAATTTCATGGTGAGATTGATAATGGTTATAAAACTGGTTATCAAATGCTGCACGGGACACATAAAGCTCTAGGGGATGCATTCCTTGTCGGTAAGGCAATAAAAAATAATAATGGTAGTATTTCTTATGATTTCCGTGCCAGTTGGAATGACAGGATAGACCCTAATCCCAAGTACAGATATGATCGATTGTCTTCTTCTATGTTGAATACACTGTATTCCCCCAAGGATTATAATGTGCACCTGTTTTGGCGAGATACATTGACTGTATATCCAAGGAAATAATTATGAATTTAATTAAAGTAGCTTTATTTGTCTTAATGATGATTTTTTTTGTTTCCTGCAAAAAAGATTATTCAGTAGATATTGAGATAACAGATTTTGGGGTTTATGAACTCGAAAGTGGTTTAATTTTACGTGTAATAGATGATGATGGAATTGTCGTTTATCACCTGCTAAACAAAGACAAGCAATATCTAATAATGGAGAACTCCAAAGCGAGTAAATTTCAAAATTGGGCGATTGTCTACGGAGCAGGAAAACTCTGGTTTGCAAGCGGGGATATAGGTAGCGTTGTATGGACTAAGGGTTCTGGCGGTGTATTTGAAAAAAAAGAGGTTCATAAACTTGCTCCTGATGAACAGGATATTCCACCCTTGATAGCTGAATTCATATTTTAAATAGTTCAAGAATAAAGCCGTATGTCGGTAGGGTCGCACGTCGGGTTTAACCTGTCGGGTGGCGCTTCACTTAACCGACTTACACAATTAGCTATATGCGTAAGTTGGAAAAGCCTAAGGCGCCTTCCAACACTCTTCTTCTCTACACATTAAACTCATCTATACTATCATCTACGCTATGATTTCGATTTCCACAGATTTCAATGTCTACACCTCACTTTAACTTAATATAACCAATTGAAAATAAAGGATGATATATGCAAGTGCTTGGTATTCGTTTTTGTGCTGTTACTGATGAAGCACAAGACTTAGCTCATTTTTTAAATGGACTTGGCTTAACTGAAAGAAAAATGGGTGACTGCGATGACAATCAGAGTGATAGCCACGCTTTTTCTGGTGCTATCTTCCCAGCAGGAGAACATAGTTGGGTTGAAGTCTGGCAAAGTAGCAGTCAAATGCCCGCTGGTATTATGCTACAAATTATTGTTGATGATGCTGAAGCATTTGCTGCACATGCCAAACAGAATAAAATTGAAGTACAAGGGCCAATGAAAAACTACGGTGAAACCATATATTTTGCAGAAGGCCCGTCTGGCTTGAAGTTGTCTTTTCAATCAAAAGACAATGATTAAAGCTTGGACTGAGTTAGTCAATCAAATGCTCTTCAAATCGTGCTTTTAAGTCGCCTTCAATCACTATTGGCTTGCCTGTTTTACGGTCAAGGCATACAAAAGTAATGTCGGCGTCGGCAATTAATTTGTCGGTGCCTTTAATATAAACCTCTTGGTGGATAACCGAGCTTTTACTGCCTATTTTGCTAAAACGCGTTTTGATGTCTAGCGTTTGTCCCATCATTGCAGGTAAACGGTAATTAATATTGATGTTAACTAGCACCCATGCGAGTCCCTTTGCTTCGAAGAACTCTATATCACCACTGTCTTCTAAGTAAGCCCAGCGTGCTTCTTCTAAAAACTCTAGGTAGCGGGCATTATTAACATGTTGATAAATATCTAAATGATAACCACGTACTTTGATTAGCGTTGAATGAGTCATAAGCTGTTGTACTTCCTACTGCGTGAAATTATATAAAGGCAAATGCATCTGCATGCATATTTTCTAGTAACGCGCCGTGATGTAAAAAGTCGTCACGGACAATACCTACCATTTTAAACGGTCCGGCAATATAAATGTCGTAAGGCTCTAAGCTAACAATATCTTCCATCACAGCTTGATGCACATAACCCGTTTTCCCCTGCCATGTTTCATCAGCCTCTTCAATAACTGGAATAAATTGATAGCCAGTATGGTGAGTTTGCCACTGCTTCATTTCTTCCATGGCGTAAAGGGCTTCTTCATTTTTAGCGCCCCAGTAGAAGAAAACAGGTCGTTTTTCATTTTGTTCTGCTAAAAAGTCAGCGATTGATTTCACATAAGAAAACCCCGTGCCACCCGCTAATAAAATAATCGGGTTCGGACTTTTTACGTTAAGCTGAGAGTGCCCCAGCCCCACTTCCACTTGCACGGTATCTTGCTGTTTTAGGCGCTCTACTACCTGCATGGCGTAACTGTCGCTTTCTGTTGCGCCAATGTGTAACTCTAAATACGGCTTGGAAGGTGAAGACGCAATTGAAAATGGGCGTTTATCATTCTCGCCCATCACAACTTGCAGATATTGGCCTGCGTCGAACTGCACCGGTGTTGATGGGGTTAATCGAAATAAATAAATCTGTTCAGTCAGCTTATCACGATGTGTGATCTGACAGTCAACGAGTTGCATGAAAACTACCTTATTTTATAAAAGGATGTGAAATGGTCACATCACCTTGTGGTTCAGCTAGACAACAATAAACGTACTCTGAGTGTTCGCTTTGATCAGAGTGACTCGAAATATCTGGCGCATATATTACCTGACCCTTCACTAATTTACACACGCAAGCTGCACATACGCCTTCCTGACAACGATGAGGAAAATCAATATGTTGACGAATTGCAGCGTCTAAAATGGTTTCATTTGGCTTTACCTTAAACGATATGTTTGCAGGTAAAACAACTATGGTCTTCAACATAAATTGTCTGACAACAGCCTAAAGTGCAGATTAGTCAATATAGTATAAGCCATAAATGCCCTTTATAATTTGATCCCTAACGAGTCCCATATTTCATCAACCCGTGCTTTTACGCTTTCATCCATCACAATAGGTTGCCCCCACTCTCGGTCTGTTTCGCCCGGCCATTTATTGGTTGCGTCCATGCCCATTTTTGAACCTAATCCAGATACTGGCGATGCAAAGTCTAAATAATCAATTGGGGTATTTTCTACTAGCGTTATATCACGAGCGGGATCCATACGGGTGGTGATTGCCCAAATAACGTCATTCCAATCACGTGCGTTTACATCATCATCGCATACAATAACAAACTTGGTGTACATGAACTGCCGTAAAAATGACCACACGCCCATCATTACTCGCTTGGCGTGTCCGGCATATTGCTTTTTCATGGTCACAACCGCCATTCGATACGAGCAGCCTTCAGGTGGTAAATAAAAATCCACAATTTCAGGGAATTGCTTTTGTAAGATTGGTACAAATACCTCGTTCAACGCAACGCCTAAAATAGCTGGCTCATCGGGTGGCCTACCCGTATAAGTACTGTGATAGATTGGCTTGTTGCGCTGCGTAATGTGGGTAACGGTAAACACTGGGAAGCTATCTACTTCATTGTAATAACCTGTATGGTCGCCATACGGTCCTTCATCAGCCATTTCATCAGGCTCAATATAGCCTTCTAACACAATTTCAGCGCTGGCAGGTACTTCAAGGTCGTTACTCACACATTTTACAACTTCGGTTTTATCACCACGTAATAAACCGGCAAATGCATACTCTGACATGCTATCAGGCACCGGCGTCACGGCGCCTAAAATAGTAGCGGGATCAGCACCTAATGCCACGGAAACAGGAAAACGCTCATTAGGGTGCGCTTGTTGCCACTCTTGAAAATCCAGCGCGCCGCCACGATGCGATAACCAGCGCATAATCACTTTATTTTTGCTCAGTAATTGCTGGCGATAAATACCCAGATTCTGACGTTCTTTATGAGGGCCTTTAGTCACCGTTAAACCCCATGTAATTAATGGTGCGGCGTCATCAGGCCAACAACGCATAATGGGTAGCTTTGTAAGATCAACCTCTTCACCGCTAAACACTTCAGCTTGGCAGGGTGCTTTCTTTAAACGTTTAACAGGCATATTAAGTACTTGCTTAAACGCGGGTAGTTTATTCCAAGCGTCTTTAAATCCTTTAGGCGGTTCTGGTTCTTTTAAAAAAGCCAATAACTTGCCGACTTCACGGAGCTCAGCAACATTCTCTTGTCCCATCGCAAACGCAACGCGCTCAGGCGTACCAAATAAATTGGCTAAGACTGGCGTAGAATAGCCTTTCGGGTTTTCAAACAATAACGCAGGACCTTTTGCTCTGAGTGTGCGGTCTGCAATTTCGGTCATCTCTAAATCTGGATCGACCTCTGCTGTGATTCGAACTAATTGACCTTGCTTTTCCAAAAGGTGTATAAATTCGCGTAAATCTTTATATTTCATTACAAACACTTAGAATTTTTTTATAATTATAACGTGATTGATGTTAGTTTGGATATTAATAAAAAGCCTAACAATCTGTAAAAAAACGTAGAATAAAAATTGTGCAGATAGAATTTTATGGCTTATAATTTGTGAACCTTGCAGCAAAAAGTGGTTGTTGTTAACTGCGCAGAAGGGTGGTATATAAAATGGAAAAAAATGTCATGGATAATCATAATACAGTCACTGCGGACTATTCGATTACGCAGAAAATAGCGAAACTAATTCAAGGTAATAGCGCCAAAAGTTCAAAGCTTGTTGTAGAAAATAGCTTTCCAGAACAACACTGGCCAATTTGCAATGTTTCAGAAAAGCAAAATGAATCAAAAACTTAGTTAAAACAAAGCAAAATGGCTTACTAGCGCGTAGTGGTGCCATAAGAGTTGTATTTAGTTAAGTATTGATGTGGCAGTAGGCATTAATCAGAAGGTGGTTTGTGTCTGATGTTGTAGCAGTATCTGTTCTTATTGGCAGAGTATTGTTAGTAACCTGAGCTTGTTAACTTAAGTTGTGTGTTGCTGTAATTTAGCTGAGTAGTGTGAGTAAGTCTGAATCTAAGTACTGGTGGTATTTGATCGAGGTGCAGCGAAGTGCTGCTGCTGAGTGGTAATTAGATGATGTAGAGTTTAGATGATGTAATGCTTAAGTAATAGCGCTTAGATAATAGAGTGCAGTAGGTTAAAAACGTTTTAGTCTCGTGTTACTACAATAGAATTTTGAATGTGCTAAGAACAACACCAAATATTAAATAAAAACACCTGCGAATGCAGGTGTTTTTTTATGTCATTTTAATACGACCGTTTGTACTTTATTTCGCGCTTTTTTGACGGCGCATCGCATCAAAAAATTCGTCGTTCGTTTTCGTCATTGATAGTTTATCAATTAAGAATTCCATCGCATCTATTTCCGTCATGTCATGTACAATCTTACGTAAGATCCACATTTTCTGTAGCTCTTCTTTTGATGTTAACAACTCTTCACGGCGCGTGCCTGAACGATTAAAGTCGATAGCAGGGAAAACACGCTTTTCAGCAATTTTACGATTAAGGTGCAACTCTAAGTTACCTGTACCTTTAAATTCTTCGTAAATAACTTCGTCCATTTTAGAGCCAGTATCAATTAACGCCGTTGCGATAATTGTTAAGCTTCCGCCTTCTTCAACATTACGCGCTGCACCAAAGAAACGCTTAGGCTTATGTAGTGCATTAGCATCAACACCACCAGTAAGTACTTTACCTGAAGAAGGAATAACCGTGTTGTATGCACGTGCTAAGCGTGTGATTGAGTCAAGTAGAATAACCACATCTTTTTTATGCTCAACTAAACGTTTTGCTTTCTCAATCACCATTTCAGCCACTTGTACGTGGCGACTTGCAGGCTCATCAAAGGTTGATGCAACCACTTCACCGCTGACTAAGCGCTTCATTTCTGTTACTTCTTCAGGGCGTTCGTCAATCAGTAATACCATTAACTGGCATTCAGGGTGATTAGCCGAAATTGACTGAGCAATATTCTGCATTAACATGGTTTTACCGGCTTTCGGTGGTGCCACTAATAACGCACGTTGACCTTTACCAATTGGCGATGCTAAATCTAGTACACGCGCAGTAATATCTTCAGTACTGCCGTTTCCACGCTCCATCGTCATACGCTCATTGGCGTGTAATGGTGTAAGGTTTTCGAAAAGGATTTTATTGCGTGAATTTTCAGGACGGTCGAAGTTAACTTCTGAAATTTTCAGTAATGCAAAATAGCGTTCGCCATCTTTTGGTGGACGAATAATACCAGAGATTGAATCACCCGTTCGCAAATTAAAGCGACGAATTTGACTTGGTGACACGTAAATATCATCAGGCCCAGCTAGGTATGATGAGTCTGAAGAACGTAAAAAACCGAAACCATCTTGTAAGATCTCTAATACGCCATCACCAAAAATGTCTTCCCCCCCTTTGGAGTGGGCTTTTAAGATAGCAAAGATAATATCTTGCTTACGTAAACGGGCGACATTTTCTAAGCCCATGGTTTCAGCTAGTTTTACAAGTTCACTAATAGGTTTGTTTTTTAATTCTCTAAGACGCATAACGGTGGGTTCTTAAATATTTACTTAATTAAAGGGGTTAAATTATTGCTTATTTGAATTGGAATAATAGGTATTCGACAAGCTATTTAGATTGGTTGCTGGCTAATAAGTTAGCAGTATTTTTTTTGGACGTCTAGTCACAGACAAAAAAAAAGGCACCTAAGGTGCCATTTTTTAGATATTTTCGTCTAAAAACTCTTTCAGCTGTGTTTTAGACAGTGCGCCAACCTTAGTTGCTGCTACATTACCTTCTTTAAAAAGTAATAATGTAGGGATGCCTCTAATACCAAATTTTGGTGGCGTACCTGGATTCTGATCGATGTTCAATTTAGCTACTTTCACTTTGCCATCATATTCTGTGGCTACTTCATCAAGAATAGGAGCAATCATTTTACAAGGGCCACACCATTCAGCCCAAAAATCAACTAATACAGGGGTAGATGCACTTAATACATCAGCATCAAAACTATCATCACTTAACTGAACAATCTTATCGCTCATTTTTTTCTCCGGTTATGGTCGGGATACTTCGCACTGTTATTTGCAGTGAGTATAAATAAAGGTTATCTACAATAATAGCGATAAAAACGACTATTTTTGCACAAACCACTAAATTAATTCTCTAATTATTGGGTTATTGTTTCTTATTTCAAGCTTAAGCGTTATGCTTTACGGTTATGAATAAGACCCATTTAACAGATAAAAAATTTTCAGACTTCGATCTGGATCCTCGTGTATGTGATGGTTTAGCAAAAAAAGGCTATGACCACTGTACTCCTATTCAAGCGCTTAGCCTTCCTGTCGCCTTATCCGGTAAAGATATTGCAGGCCAAGCTCAAACGGGAACGGGTAAAACCCTTGCGTTTTTAACCGCTACTTTTCACCGTTTGCTCGCCAATAATAACAACGCAGACAATCAACCTAGAGCGATTATACTAGCGCCAACGCGTGAGTTAGTGGTACAAATTCACAACGATGCGGTGGAGCTTGCTAAAGCAACTGGCTTACGTATAGGCGTCGTATACGGTGGTGAAGGATATGAAAGTCAGCGCCAAAAGCTCGAAGGCGGCATTGATATTCTAGTTGGCACCACTGGCCGTATTATTGATTACTTCAAGCAAGGTATTTTTAATTTAAATCACATTGAAGTGGTGGTGCTGGATGAAGCCGATCGTATGTTCGATTTAGGTTTCATTAAAGATATACGTTATTTATTTAACCGTATGCCACCCGCTAAAGACCGCATGAACATGTTGTTTTCTGCCACTTTATCGTTCCGGGTTCAAGAGCTCGCATTCGATCACATGAATGACCCTGTTCATGTTGAAGTAGAACCTGAACAAATGACGGCAAGAAAAATTTCTGAAGAGTTATTTTATCCGTCCAGTGAAGACAAAATAAAATTACTGCTGACTCTAATTGAAGAAGACTGGCCAGATAAAGCGATTGTATTTGCGAATACCAAGCATAGTTGCGAGAACGTACATGCATGGCTTCAAGCAGATGGACATCGCGTAGGCTTATTGACCGGAGATGTGCCGCAGAAGAAGCGTTTATCCATACTAGAGCAGTTTACTAAAGGCAGTTTAGATATTTTAGTGGCAACCGATGTTGCAGCGCGTGGATTACATATTCCAAGTGTTAGCCATGTATTTAACTATGACTTACCTGACGACAGCGAAGATTATGTACATCGCATAGGTCGCACAGGACGAGCTGGCGCAAGCGGAGCAGCAATTAGTTTTGCCTGTGAAAACTATGTCTATAATTTACCTGCTATTGAGGAATACATTAAACATGCTATTCCGGTTAGTCAGTATGACTCAAGTGCCTTGTTAGACGACCTAAATCGTCCTAAATTTACCCACAAACGCCGTCATAACGTGGTAAATAAACGCACTGGAAATAAACCTTCAGGACACAGAAAACGCCATTAAACATGAGTATGGAAAAAAAGAGCACGCAACCGCTTCAAAAAGATGTTTATGTTGTTATTGATTTAGGCTCTAACAGCTTTCACATGATGATGGTGAAGGTGGTGAGTGGCAGCGTGCAAGTAATTAGCCGTATTAAACGTAAGGTACGGCTGGCTGCTGGGCTAAATGAAGCTGACGATTTATCACAAGAAGCCATGGAACGAGGTTGGGAATGTTTATCGTTATTTGCTGAACGATTACAAGACATTCCTAGTAGTAACATTCGTATTGTAGGTACCGCAACCATGCGCCTAGCCAATAATGCGGATGTATTTAGCCGCCGCGCTCGCGACATTCTGGGCCATTCCATTAATATTATTTCTGGCGATGAAGAAGCAAAAACCATTTATTTAGGGGCTACGCATACAACCTCAAGTGCGGGAAAAAGTCTCGTCGTGGATATCGGTGGCGCTAGTACCGAAATTATCATTGGTGACGGACTGCAAGTCCATCATGCCACTAGCTTAAATATGGGCTGCGTGACGTTTTTTGAGCATTATTTTCGCGATAACCACCTCTCTGAAAAAAATTTTGCTGCCGCCATTACTGCAGCTGAACATCAGTTAGAGATTATTACTGACAAATACCTTGCGCTTGGCTGGCAGTCTACTTTAGGCGCAAGTGGCACAATTCAAGCTTTACAAGAAATCATGATTGTGCAAGGCATGGATGAGGTCATCACGCTTGCTAAGCTAAAACAAATCATGAACCAAGCAATTGAATGCGATCATATGGGTAACCTCAATATTGAGGGGTTAAGCCAAGAGCGCAGGCAAGTATTTCCTAGCGGTTTAGCCATATTAATTGCTATTTTCAATACATTGAAGATTACCGGCATGACTCTATCAGGTGGCGCACTGCGTGAAGGCTTGTTATACAGCATGCTACCAGAGCTTGAAAGTGTTGATATTCGCCAGCGAACGGTTGAGAGTTTAATTACGCGCTACCACATCGACCGCTCCCACGCACAACGCGTGGCAGAGCAAGCGGTTAGACTAGCGACACAAATAAAAGATCGTTGGCAACTCAGTGAGTTTGAAGGGTTAGACATGCTTCATTCAGCGGCCATGCTACATGAAACAGGGTTACTGATAGAATATAAAAATAACCATCACCATGGTGCATATGTGTTATCCCATTCTGATTTGCCAGGCTTTAGTGCCGCGCAAAAGAAACTGATCACCGCATTAGTTTACAACTGTCGCGAAGATATAGAAGCTAGCCGATTACAACATCAAACTACCTCTTCAGTAACGCTTGCCACTCGCCTATGCCGATTACTCAGGCTCGCCATTATTTTATCCATGCGCCGAAACGATGAGGCGTTGCCAAAAGCAATGATCTCTACTGAGGGAGAGAGACTGAGCTTACACTTGCCCCAAGGTTGGCTGGCCGCTCATCCATTAATGCGTTCAGAATTAGAAGCAGAAGTGGGATACCAACAAACTCAAGGTTGGCCGCTAACTATTATCTACTAATACAATTAGTTACTGATATAAAAACATAACGTAACATCATCGCTGTATTACACAGCGATGAGCTCTAACTCCTAACATAATAAGAACTAAGGAATTAAATATGCGCCCCCAATTTGCCTTGATAAAAAAGCCTGCATTACTGCTTGGTCTGTTCAGCGCTATTTCAGCTGCAAGTGTGTCTATTAATACGGCGTATGCCAACGAAGCACACGCGGTACCGGTAAAGTCGCTTGTAAAACAGGTTGAATCAAAAGTCATTGAGTGGCGTCGCGATATACATCAGCACCCCGAATTAAGTAACCGGGAATTTAGAACCGCTAAAAAAGTCGCTGAGCACCTTACGCAGTTAGGATTAGAAGTTGAAACTGAAATCGCTCATACTGGCGTTGTAGGTTTATTGAAGGGTAAGCACCCCGGGCCAACCGTTTTATTACGTGCTGATATGGATGCCCTTCCTGTCACAGAGCAAACCGATGTGCCATTCAAGTCAACCAAAACAACAACCTATCGCGGTGTTGAGTCTGGTGTAATGCATGCTTGCGGTCATGACACACACGTTGCCATGTTAATGGGTGCAGCATCAGTATTAGCCGATCTCAAAGATCAACTTGCCGGTAATGTTGTATTTGTTTTTCAACCTGCAGAAGAAGGCGCACCTGTTGGTGAAGAAGGGGGTGCCGAGTTAATGCTAAAAGAAGGCTTACTGAAGAAGTATCCTGCTGATGTCGCGTTCGGTTTACATATTACCTCTATGCTACCTACCGGCATCATTGGTTACCGAAGTGGCCCACTCATGGCCAGCGCCGATCGTTTTGAAATCAACGTAAAAGGAGTGCAATCTCACGGTTCTCGCCCATGGAGCGGTGTTGACCCAATTGTGGTTGCCTCTCAAATTGTGACTGCATCGCAAACGATTATTAGTCGACAAATTAACATTACTAAAGAACCTGCTGTTTTATCTTTTGGTAAAATTGCTGGCGGTGTCAGAAGCAATATTATTCCGGATAATGTAGAACTGGTTGGCACCATTCGTAATTTTGACATGGATAATCGCCAACAAATTTTTAAACGTTTAAAACACACTGCTGAACATATAGCGAAAGCATCTGGCGCGACGGCTCAAGTCGACATTTTTGAAAATTACCCAGTCACCATTAATAACCCAGCGCTGACCGCACAAATGTTACCTAGCCTTAAGCGAGTTGCGGGTAATGACAATGTAAAAGAAATTCCTAAAATTACCGGTGCAGAAGACTTCTCGTTTATTGCAAACACAATACCTGGTTTATATTTCTTTTTAGGCGCAACCCCGCATAACCAAGATTTAACGACAGTGCCCAGTAACCATTCGCCATTTTTCTATGTGGATGAGTCTGCACTTAAAGTAGGTACCGCTTCTTATATTCAACTCACACTTGATTATCTTTCCAGCGCAAAATAAAGAAAAGTAAGAGGTTAGCCATAAAACGTATTTTTTTATTGGAAAAATCGGGCATAATCTCTTTTACTTTAGTGATGGAACACATGTTAGTAGTTGTAAAATACCTATGAATGCAAATGTGATTGAGCCTAAGCAAAGGCGCAGCCAAGAAACGCAACGTAAATTATTAAAAGCCCTTAATGATTGTTTAAAAGATAAATTTTTTGAGCATATCAGCATTCAAGAACTGGCCGACTGTGCCGGCGTATCCGTTGGCACTTATTATCGACGATTCAAAAATAAAGAAGCATTACTGCCTTTACTTTATCAAGACTTTGGGCAAGATCTCATCGCATGGATTGACGAGCTAGTAGAGCAACAATTTAGCTCGTTAGAAGATGCCGTTTGTGCCATGGTGGAACAAACAAAAATGTTTTTGCAAAGCAGAAAAAGCGTATTTAGAACTTTGCACTTAAATTCACGCCTTTATCCTGAATTTATCACAGTATCCACTATGGGCACGCGTCGAGAAGAGTATCAGCGCATGGCGAATATTTTACTTCGCTTTGAATCTCAGATGACGGTAAATAATCCACACAGTGCTGCCAATATGGTGATACATACGTTAGTGAATGGCTTAATGGACAAAGTGCTGTATCCCGAATTAACCCCAGCGATTGCAAGCGAGCTGTCATTAGACGGTTACGCCAAAGAGTTACCTACAATGCTTATCAAATACTTACGTTGAATTTAGAACACTAATCGTGCAATAAATGATTCACAACAGCCACCAACGTATCGTATAGTTAACCAGCGTTCTGCTTCATCACGCTACCGCTCTGTCACTCCTAATAATATACCTAAACATTTGGAGGGATAGTTAGACAACAAGTCATTGAATCTCTGCGAGCTTAGGTAAGCTAAGTGATGGGATGAAAGCACGCAGTCAACAACGCTGCATCTTCAAGTGGTACGAATATAACAATAATAAGATGGTGGTTTATGCTACTTACCCGCATTTTTTCATTGCTTGGCCCCGGTATAGTGTGGGCGGCTACCAGTATTGGCGTATCTCACATTGTGCAATCCACACGCGCTGGTGCTGATTTCGGCTTTGCTTTACTTGGCTTTATTTTATTAGCTCACGTCATTAAGTATCCATTCTTTTTGTTCGGCCCTACTTACGCCAGCACCACTGGAAAAAGCTTACTCGACGGCTATAAAGATGTAGGTAACTGGGCATTCTACCTGTTTTTGCTGCTCACCTTTATTACCATGTTCTTTGTACAAGCGGGCGTTACAATTGTGACGTCTGCACTCGCCCTCAATTTGTTTGGCGACCTCTTGAGTTTATCGCAGTGGGCAAGCTTCATTTTATTTACCGTCATCGTTATCTTAATTATTGGCCGCTACGCCCTACTGAATCGCTTGTTGAAATGGATGATGCTAATACTTGCTGTTTTTAGCGTACTTGCATGGTTAGCGGCTATCTCACGACTGGGCTTTACTCCAGCTAGCGCTATTAATACCAGTGATATGTTTAACACGCTAACTGCCGCAACCAGTATTGCGTTTATTGTTGCATTAATGGGATGGATGCCTACTTCGTTGGAAGTGTCGGTTTGGCATTCGCTATGGACCTTATCACGCAAGCAATCAGGTAAATTAATTGGCGTTACAGATGCCACGCTAGACTTTAAAATTGGCTACTTAACAAGTTTTATACTGGCCATAATTTTTACCTGGCTTGGAGCATTACTGATGTTTGGCCAAGGGGTTTCGTTTGCTAATTCAGCCGCTGCATTTGCTAGCCAATTAGTTAGTATTTATAGTAGCGCCTTAGGTGAATGGAGCTGGAGTTTAATGGCGGTGATCACTTTCATTGCACTATTTTCTACCACGTTTGCCGTGTCTGATGGCTTTCCACAAGTATGGAAGCGTGCCTATGTTATTCATCAGTCGAATAAAGTAACACCGATTAATCATTCGCAAGAGGCCAACGCCGATAGGGTTAATGTAATTAGTAATCGCGTGTATGTATCTAGCTTACTCATGTTAGCAATAGGCGGTTGGTGGATCATTTACGATTTTACTGCGGACATCAAAGCGCTATTAGACTTTGTCACCACAGTGTCATTCGTTAGCGCACCGATTTATGCTTGGCTTAATTACAAAGTGATTACCTCTAGCAAAGTGCCTTTAGCGCACCAGCCAACAGGTGTGTTTAAATGGTATACCTTAAGCAGTCTATCGTTATTAACTATATTTAGTGGTTATTTTTTGTATTGGCGATTTGGCTAACTAATTAGCCAAGGGTGTTGAGCTAAACAAGAGTGTGGTGTAAGCATGTGTGAGATTAATGAGCCGCAGGGGGCTGCGACTCATTCAATGTGCAATATGTTTAATGCCTATGTGTGTAGATTATGCAATGCGGCGCACACCGATCATCATTAGCCCCAAGGCAATAACAAAAATAGTGGCTGGCTCAGGGATGGTTGCAACACCCAATATTTCAACATCGTCGCGTGAGTCATCAACCCAAACCATAAATGCAGAACCTGAAAAGCTGCCATTAAATTCAAATGGCCACTCTGATTCAAACTGCGGGCCAGTTAGGCCAATTGCTGAATTACCTATTGTGATGTCATTTAATGCCGATAAGCTAACTTCTGAAAAGTTAATGTCATCGCTTGAATCTAAGTCGCCAACAAAAATATCAAAAATACTGACTTTATTTGAAAAAACAAATAATAAGCCTTCATCAGGATCGCTAGCAAAATCACTTGAAGAACCCGCATCCAGATCATTGCCATCATTCAATGATGACAATACACCTAAGCCGCTATCATCACGAAACACACCAAGATCGTTACCCACAACTTGGCTCCAACCTTCAATTTGATTACCCGATGCATCAAAGTTACCAGTCCACGCTGTTACAGATAATGATAAATTACCCGCGGTGAACATCATTTCGTTTGCCACCGTTTCATTATTGTCATCCCAGAACGGAATGTAATGATCTGCCATAAGCGTAGCCGAGGCGTTAAAAGAGAATACACTTTGACATAAGCAAAGCACAAAAAGAATGGACTGTTTCATGAATGGATTACTTCTTATTAGTGGTACAACAAAATTTTTATGCTTAAAGCAATAATCAAACCAACTTAAAAAGCCATTATAAAACATCAACTTTACTGCTTCTAAGTAACGAGCAGCATTTCTTATGTAAAATTTACTGACAATATTTTATTAGCGATTTTAATCTTATTTCCATTTCATAATTTTTAACCACTGTTATAATATACAGCACTTTTTATCTATTTTTTATACCGCTCATCGGCAGTCGACACATCTCAATGCTGTTCAGGTGACCAGAACTAATCAGGCGAATTATGGACGTTTCTCATCTTATTGAACATTTAAATGACCGCCAGCGTGAAGCGGTATCGGCACCATTGCAAAGCATGTTAGTGCTGGCAGGTGCTGGCAGTGGCAAAACCCGAGTGTTAGTACACCGCATTGCTTGGCTGATGCAAGTCGAGCAAGCGTCACCGTTTAGTATCATGGCTGTTACCTTTACTAATAAGGCGGCTGCTGAAATGCGAGGCAGAGTGCAAACTTTAATGGGCAGTCATGTTGGCGGGATGTGGCTTGGCACATTTCATGGGCTAGCCCATCGATTTTTACGCACACATTTTCAAGAAGCAAGCTTGCCTGAGACGTTTCAAATTTTAGACTCTGACGATCAATATCGCTTTATTCGCCGCACCCTTAAAGCATTAAATTTAGACGAGAAGCATTACCCACCCAAGCAAGTGCAATGGTTTATTAATAATAAAAAAGATGAAGGGCTGCGCCCACAGCACATTGAAAGCTACGATCACACCGAAAAGCAAATGCTAAAAGTGTACGCAAGTTATCAAGAAGCCTGTGACCGTGCTGGTTTAATCGATTTTGCAGAAATTTTGTTACGCGCACACGAAACGCTATTAAAGCATCCACCACTATTGCGCCATTACCAACAACGCTTCGAGCATATTTTGGTAGACGAGTTTCAAGATACTAACACCGTACAATATGCTTGGTTGCGACTGTTAGCCGGAGAACATGGCAACATTACGATAGTTGGAGATGATGATCAGTCAATTTACGGCTGGCGCGGCGCCAAAATAGAAAACATTCACAAGTTCACCAATGACTTTCCTAACGCGCAAACAATACGGCTAGAACAAAACTATCGCTCAACTAATACCATTCTAAAAGCAGCCAACCAACTCATTGAAAATAATAGTGCGCGTATGGGTAAAGAATTATGGACTGATGGCGATGCAGGCGAGCCAATCTCACTATACGCTGCCTACAATGAATTAGACGAAGCAAGGTTTATAGTTAACGCCATTGAGCAATGGTCAAGCAAAGGTAATACATTAAACGATGTCGCCATTTTATATCGTAATAATGCTCAATCGCGGGCACTGGAAGATGCGATCCGTCAGGCCAATCTAAAATACCGCATTTACGGTGGGCAACGCTTCTATGACCGACAAGAAATTAAAGACTCGTTGGCATATTTGCGCCTTATTACAAACCGCAATGATGACGCTGCCTTTGAGCGCATTATCAATACCCCAGCAAGGGGGATTGGTGAACGCACATTGGCAACCGTTCGAGACACCGCTAAACAACATGGGGCAACGCTGTGGCAAGCTGCGTTAACCTGCATTAATGACAAGCTTTTATCTGGCCGAGCAGCGAATGCCATTCAGCACTTTATTGATACGATTACAGCGTTTGAGCATAATATTGCAGACAAGCTCTTACATGAACAGGCAGACAGCATTATTCGTGACAGTGGCTTGTATGCCATGTATCAAGCAGAAAAAGGCGAAAAAGCTAAAACCCGCATAGAAAACTTACAAGAATTAGTCACGGCTTGTCAGCAATTTACGCCCAGTGAAGATACGGAAAATATGACGCCATTACAGGCGTTTCTATCACAAGCTGCACTTGAAGCAGGGGATGATCAGGCCGATGAATTTGAAGATGCGATACAATTAATGACTCTGCATTCTGCCAAAGGGTTAGAGTTTCCATTGGTATTCATGGCAGGTGTTGAAGAAGGCATGTTTCCAAGCCAACAATCGGCGGAAGAACAGGGCCGATTAGAAGAAGAACGGCGCTTATGTTACGTAGGCATTACGCGTGCAATGCAAAAGCTGTATATCAGTTATGCAGAAACACGCCGTTTATATGGGCAGGATAAATACCATCGTCCTTCGCGCTTTATCCGCGAAATCCCTGATGAATGTATTGAAGAAATACGCATGCGTGCAGCCGTCACTAGGCCATCAAATGCAGGTCGATTTGCTCCTGCAGCTAGCCATGTTGCTTTCGAATCAACCGGATTTAATTTAGGGCAACGTGTACTACATCCTAAATTTGGTGAAGGCACGGTATTAAATTATGAAGGAAGTGGCGACAGTGCCCGCATACAAATTAATTTTGATGCGGTGGGCACTAAATGGCTAGTGACAGGATATGCGCGATTAGAAGCCGTATAGGCGCAAATTGCGTTATTAAACCACTTCATCGTTAGAGAGCAGCTTGCTAACCACCGTGCGCATTTGCTGCTCTAGCTGCTTTTTGCCACTCAAACCTAGGTGTGTGCAACATTCAGCTAAGGCTTTATTTTGTAATACTCGCATGATCAGTAAATGGCTGTCATTCACTTGGTTGTTCAATTGGTCATTCGAATAATAAGTGCTTAATACACCACTCACTAGCTGCTTTATTACGTAGTGCTTTAACACAACCTCAACACTGAAATAATCTTTATTAAAATGAGCATAGGCGTGTAACGTGGTAATTTCGTACTCATCTAACGAATTGTGTATTCGTGGCGTTATTCGACTAGGCGCTGTAGTAGCTTGCGAGGTGGTTACATTTAACCTGTCGGCCTTTTTAGCAAAAGCGGCACTGAACAACTCGCACACTAGCGCAGCGTCCAAGTCAGCAAATACGGTACTTAACTGGATGGGAAAACTCGCGCAAAATCGTTGATATGCAATTGCCGCAATGGTATTACCTTCATCGTCCAGCGGTAGCAATAACGCAATACTGTGTTCGCCACTGGCTGCATCGCGTTTATAACCACAACGAATCGGCAAATAGCCTGCTTTATACCAAAAGCGGAGTAGCGATGTCGATGCACCAAAACTGGTTGATAATAAATGGAACTGGGCGTTGATGTAATATTGCTTCAAATAATTAAGAAAGTCAGAGCCTATTCCACACTCTTGTACATTAGGCTCAACGGCAATACGCACAACCCGCGCTATCTTTAGGCTGGCAGATTGGGGAATGCCACAGTGATTAATTAATGTTTGCGCCATTAAATGCCCTTGTGGCCTGCGCACACCTTGGCTAATTTCTTCAGTTAACTGTGTAGGTAACTCTCCTTCCTTAGATACTAACGTAACCGCAACAACCTGCTGTGAAACTGTTGCAATATGTACGTCTAAATTTGGTGCATCAAGTAAATATTTTAAATCTTGCGGTGTCGTTTGATAATGCGCTAATACCAGTAGTTCAAATACTTGCTGCAATAACTCATCGTCATTGCTTAGGGTTGTTGCAGTTATTAAGTCAAACTTTATCGCATCTGGCTCTACATTCGTCTGACTCAGCGCATGTGTATGTTTGCGCGGTGCGAGTAACAAGAGTTGATTAGTCCAACGCTCTAACGGGCAGCCTTGCCGCCAGCGAATTGGTGCACTCATTGTGACTTGTCGCCAATCTGGTGTTAACTTATTCAACACTTGTTTGAATCTAACATCAAAGCCTCTACCCGTCCCTTCATAGCCATGAATCGTGGTGGAAAACACAAGACGAGAGTGTCCTGATAACATAGCCGTCAAAATAGGCGTTGGAATGGCAGCAGCTTCATCCACAAGTACTAATTGGTAATGATTAAGTTGCTGCTCTATTTGATCGGGTGGAATAAAGGTAAGAGTTCTCTGTTCACCACCTTCTGTAAGCAGCGTGATAGAGGCAGCACCGCTCCACGGCGCGTTTAGCAAATACTGGCTTGCTTGCTCAAATAACGGTTTTACCGCAGAAATAGAAGGTGCCACTACCGCAATATGTGACAATTTAGACAGTAATAATTCAGCCGCGGTAATACCTAGTACACTGCTTTTACCTCGACCTCGGTCAGCTTTAATCACTAACGGTCTATTACGGTGTCCCGTGACCACCTGCTTAATCGCAGTATATGCGTCTAATTGATCTGCCGTTTTAAATCGCTCATCGACAAGCTCAGTGGTGGTGTTGATGTGCGATGCTGCGAGTAAATAACTGTCACTAAATAAACGAGCCTTTGCGTGAGATTGACTTGATGTTTTAACTGCATCAGTTTCAGTACAATCACTAGAGACATCGATAAAACGCTGTTTAAAATGCTGCGTTATTTCATCAATTTTATATGGATACACACACAGTGCATTGTTTTGATGATCGATATGTTGCAACCACGTGTCATTGTCAGGACTCAGTATAATGAAAAGGCCACCAGCACGAACACAGCCAGATATGATGCCTAGCGCATTTGGACTTAAACCATCAAATCCATTGTAAATGACTACATCATACTCAGTGCCTAATAACTGCTTAGCTTTTTTAATCGGAAATTTCTGCACAGTGCACGAGCAGGTAAAGTTAACGTCGTCCTTATCGGCCAGCAGTGCAACATCAATGTTAGGCAAATGTTGATGAAACAACTCGGTCAATTTTACGTTGATTAACGCCACCTCTCCTTTAAGCCACATAATGCCCCTGTAGCCATATTGATTTAGCTTATCTAAGTAAGACGTTACAATTGTATTCACAGCACCCCATTAATTTAACGATGTGGTAGTCTCAAGCAAAAATAGTACATCACTGAAATTACTTATTTATCTAATAACACGTATAATAACAAACAACATAAAAAGTGAGGAAAGATTATGAAAGTTTGTGGTGTTGATATCAAAGGTAGCGAAGCAATTATCGCTGTTATTTCTTATGATCGAGGGCTAATTGATATTGACGAAGTAAGATTACGCAAACTCACTCTTCATTACGATAAAGACGCTGAAAAACTGCAAGCGTTTCAAAACACATTCAAAAAGTTTTTAGACGACTATAAAATTGAACGTGTTGTAATACGTGAACGTCCACAAAAGGGTAAATTCGCAGGGGGCGCAATCGGTTTTAAAATAGAAGCAGCATTGCAGTTAATTACAGATGTTCAAGTTGAGTTTATTAGCCCAACCCAATCAAAAGAGTTAATCAAGAAAAATCCAATCGTAGTAGACATTAGAGATACTGGCTTAAAACAGTTTCAAGAGTTGGCATTTAGCACTGCCTATTCGTATGTAATGAAAACTAAATATATCTCTGACGAAGATATTTAAAATACTTTTTCTATAAACTTTTATCTCTCTTAATAAGCATGCTCATTAAGAGAGATATAAGCTCAACTTCTAATTCAACTACTAGATAGTCACTTGAATAAACTAGAAATGGTAGTTAAAACCCAAACTGATACTTTTCCAATTTTCACTATTGCTAATGTGATCCGCATCAGGCAGAAATTGGAATTCACTGTATAAACTAATGTTCGCATTTAGCTTATATTCGAGGCCTGCTCCGAAACTATAGCCATTCTCTGTATCCGTTTGCACATAAGGTTCAACCAGCGTCACATTATTTTCGTCAACCAAAATGATTGCATAGCCTGCTGCACGAACCTCACTAGTCGTCCAGCCTACAAGCCCATATATGTCTACTGACGAGCTAAGTGGATATGATCCTTTTAGGGATAAACTAGCTTGATGCTTAATTTTATGGCTAAAATCACCGCTAAATTGCTCACCAGAAATTCCTTTCAATGCACGCATTTCAAGTGCTAGATGCTCATTGAATTGGTATCCTAATGAAGCGCCAAGTAGCTTATAGTCGTTGGTAGATATTTCCTGCGCACTGTAAGCGCCGCCAACATACCAATCACTACTTTCATTCGCTTGCACAGGAGAAAGTGAACTTCCTAAAATCAAGAAAAAGACACTAGGTAATATTTTACTCATTAAAAGTCCTTGTATTTAATATATAAAAATTAGCCTACAATCAACCATGTCGATAACGATAGTGTCACTTTCTTCGTCACACAAAAAGTAAATCAAATATAAAGATACAGATAGCAACTACGACAAAGCTACAACCTTAATTACGGCTAAGTATCGAACTATATTTGTTAACAGGCTTGTAAGCTTTTGTATGACAAAGAGAAAACCGATTGGTTCACAAATGTGAAATAAAAGTTTCTTTACGCCGTCAGATCTTCAGCCATACCTTGGCCTGTCTGCGCTCCCGCTGCCTCAAACCATTGACAAGTGTTACGTAAACTCACGACTTCACCCACTATCACCAATGCGGGTGAACCGATGTGATTATCTGCCGCCATACTTGGTAATTGCGCTAAAGTCCCTGTTACAACGCGTTGCTGTGAAGTAGAACCTTTTTCAATAATAGCCACCGGTGTATTCGCATCGCGACCATGTGTTAATAATGCATCGGCTATTTCAGGTGACTTCATTACGCCCATATAAATCACTAATGTATGGTTCTCCCGCGCCATTGCTTGCCAATTAACAGGCATGCCATTTGGCTGGCAGTGTCCAGTTACAAACTCAACACTTTGTGCATAATCTCTATGGGTGAGTGGAATGCCTGCATAAGCCGCACAACCTGCCGCTGCAGTAATACCTGGCACAACTTGAAACGGAATATTATGTTGAACTAACTCTTCAATTTCTTCTCCGCCACGACCAAAAATAAATGGATCGCCGCCTTTTAAACGACACACTTTATGGCCCTGCTGTGCCAATTCGACTAGCATCGTATTAATTTGTTCTTGAGGGACGGAATGAAAACCGGCTTTTTTACCAACTGAAATCAGCTCTGCATCACGACGCACTAAGTCTAATACTTTAGGTGAAATGAGTCGGTCGTAAACGACAACGTCTGCTTGTTGCATTAACTGTAAAGCACGAAGCGTTAATAGATCAGGGTTACCAGGTCCCCCGCCCACAATATACACTTCACCTTTATCATCAGATTCTGGCGCATCAAGCATGTTCTTTAGGTCGTGCTGTGCAGCTTCAATTTGGCCTTTGGCGACTTTAGACACCACTTGGCTATTAAACACCCGTTCCCAAAATTGGCGACGCGCTGCAAATCCATTAATTTTATTTTTTACCTGATCACGAAATCCACCCACAAGTGTTGCCAATGCGCCAATGTGCTGAGGAATAAAGGTTTCTAATTTCTCACGTAGACGTCGTGCTAATACTGGCGCCTTTCCTGCGCTAGAAATAGCAATCGTAATTGGATCTCGGTCTACAATAGACGGAAAAATAAACGTTGAACGCTTCGTATCATCCACCACATTCACAAACATGTCGCGTGCATTTGCCGCGTCGTATACTGCTTGATTAACTGCTTCATTATCTGTGGCAGCGATAACCAACACATAGCCAGAAAGGTGTTCTGGCGAGAATACATCGATCACTTTGGTAAGTTGATGCTGCGCTATGAAGTCTGTAGTTTCGTTACAAAACTCAGGAGCTAATAATGTAACTTTAGCGTTTGCATTCACCAACGTGCGTGCTTTTCTTAATGCGACATTACCACCGCCAACAACTAAAATTTTGCGGTTAGAAACCTGAGTAAAAATAGGTAAATATTGCATGGCACGCTCTAACGTTGAATATACGGTTTAGTAAAGAAATAAAGGATAAAAAGAGTGACGGTAATTAAATACCGTCACCGTCAATGTGTAGACCACATTCTCGAGACATCCCATTGAAGCGAGTTTCTTCTTCAGTCATGCCAAGCTCTAATGGACGTGTGGTATGTACGTCACCCACTGAAACATAGCCGGCTTCCCATAGCGGATGGTAAGGTAAATCATTATCTTGTAAGTAGTAATGCACATCTTTGTTAGTCCACTCCAACATTGGATAAACCTTCACCGTGCCCTTGCTAATTTCAACAATATCCTTGTCTTCACGAGTGGATGATTGAGTACGACGTAAGCCTGAAAACCATGTACCAACCTTCAGTTGCTCAATTGCTTTTAACATTGGCTCAACTTTATTAAGCTGATTATAACGCTTTAACCCTACTTCGCCCTGTTCCCACAATTTACCATGCACTGCTTCTTGCCATGCTGGTGTCATATTGCTGCGATAGACATGCAAGTTTAACGACAGTTGCTGCTGAAGTTGATCAATAAACTGATACGTTTCAGGAAATAAATAGCCAGTATCTGTTAACACCACTGGAATATCAGGCTGTTGTTCAGTGAGCAAATGCAGCATTACGGCAGCTTGAATACCAAAACTTGACGACAGCATCGGACTGTCAGGCAAATTCGCTAAACACCACGCCACACGCTGCTGTGGTGTTAATGGCTTAAGCAGCGCATTAATCTCGCGTAATGCTTGTTGTTGCTCACCCTCAGGCAGTGTCAGTATATGCTTATACGACACTGCGCCAGCCTCACTTAGGCTGGCTTGCTTAGGCTTGGCCAACGTTGATACCGTCATGGAAATTTTGCCCCCTAACCGGTCTGTTTTCAGTTGCTGATAGCACGCCAGCGCGCACCACAAAATCACCAAACCCTTCATCAGCGTTACGCTCTTTGGCATAACGCGCTAATAGTGAATCAAGCGATGTTAAAATCGTTTGTTCGTCTACGTTTTCCATATATAACTTGTTAAGGCGTGTTCCTACGCCATCCGCACCTAAGTAATAGTTGTATTTTCCTGGGCCTTTACCAACAAATCCCACTTCTGCAGCAAACGGACGTGCACACCCATTAGGACACCCTGTCATACGCATTACTATTTCTTGATCGCTTAAGCCATACTTCGCCATAATATCGTCTACTTTACTTACTAACGTTGGCATATAGCGTTCGGCTTCTGCCATCGCTAACGCACACGTTGGTAAAGCAACACAGGCCATGGTGTTTTCACGTACTTTCGAAATGCGTGGCATTAAACCATGAGCTTGCGCCAACCCTTCAATCTCTGACTTATGTTCAGTGGGTATATTGGCGATGATTAAGTTTTGATTTGCCGTCATACGCAAATCACCTTGGCCAATAGTTAACATTTTTTCAGCAATTAACCGCAATCCCGTTTTAAATTGATGTGTGTCGGTATCAATAATACGGCCATTTTCAATAAATAACGTTAGATGATGATTGCCATCTACACCTTCAACCCAACCATATCTGTCACCCTGTTGGGTAAACGTAACAGGTTTTGCCGGCTCAAACTTAATACCTGCATATTCTTCAACGGCTGCGCGGAATGCCTCTACGCCCATACGATCAATCGTATACTTTAAACGAGCATTTTTTCGGTCAACACGATTACCTTCGTTACGTTGAACCACTAAAATGCCTTCTGCAATTTTTAATGTGTCTTCAGATTTAATAAAGCCTAAGTCTGACGCTAAACGCGGGTATGTTTCATGATCGCCATGGGTAGATCCCATACCTCCACCAGCTGTAACATTAAAACCAACCAACTGATCATTTTCGATAATGGCAATAAAGCCCATGTCGTTTGTATACACATCTACATCATTGTGCGGTGGTACAGCAACGGCAGTTTTAAATTTACGTGGTAAATAGGTAGGACCGTATATTGGTTCATGGCCTTCTTTAGTATGTTTCTGTACACCACTTTTATATTCTTCACCGTCTAACCAAATATCACAAAATGCGCGTGTTTCTGGTAATAAGTGCTCACTGATTTTTACTGACCACTGATACACTTCTTGATGAATGTGTGAAGCAATCGGATTGGGGTTACACATTACATTACGGTTTACATCGCCGCAGGCCGCAATCGAATCTAGCTCTACGGTATTCAGTGCCTGCATTAACGGTTTCACATTGGGTTTTAAAATGCCGTGATACTGAAACGTTTGGCGCGTAGTTAAACGAATGCTGTTATATTCAGTTAGCTCGTCTGCCACTTTGTCCACTGCTAACCACTGTTCAGGTGTTGCAACGCCACCTGGCACACGTGCGCGCAACATAAAACTATATAATGGCTCTAGCTTTTGCGCTTTGCGTTCTGAGCGTAAATCACGATCGTCTTGTTGATAAAAGCCGTGAAACTTAGTGACTTGCTGATCGTCTTCCGCCATTGAGCCTGTTGTATTGTCAGCCAAACTTTCTTTAATGGTGCCACGTAAAAAGTTACTACGTGTTTTGATACCTTCGTTCGCTGCTAATTTTTGATTTTTGTTATTGTCGCTCATTAATAAACGTCCTTCTGGTAACGCTTTTGTGCACGTAATTCGGTTAAGTAAGCTTCCGCTTGTTCTTGATCTTTAGCGCCGTGCTGTTTAATTATTTCAATTAAAGCATGATGTACATCTTTTGCCATTCTGCTTGCGTCACCACACACATAAATATGGGCGCCTTGCTCTAACCATTCAAATACAGCTTGGCCTTGTGCTATTAATCGATCTTGTACATACACTTTTTCAGCTTGATCGCGACTAAATGCCACATCTAAGCGAGTCAGTAGCCCTTGCTTCTTATAGCCTTGTAATTCTGTTTGATATAAAAAATCTTGAGTAAAATGAGGATTCCCAAAGAATAACCAGTTTTTACCTGCTGCTTCATCTGCATCACGCTGCTGTAAAAATGCTCTAAACGGCGCAATCCCTGTACCCGGCCCAATCATGATGACAGGCGTGTCGCTATTCGCTGGTAATCGGAAATTGTTGTTTGGCTCAACATAAACCTTAACATCACCGCCTTCTTCAAGGCGCTTAGCTAAGAACCCTGAAGCACCACCTTGATGTACATGACCAAAGGCGTCATATTCCACTAGGCCTAATGTTAAGTGTACTTCTTCTTCGGTTTCAGCTTGGCTTGATGCTATTGAATATAAGCGAGGCGTTAATTTACGTAATATTCCAGCAAAATCTGCCGCGCTTACCGTGTCTGGATATTCACGCACAACATCAATTACTTGGCGCGTTGCAATGTAATCACGCAACCCTGCGCCATCGCTAGCAATGTGTGTCAGCGCTTCATGATTAATTAGCTCTGCATATTTTTTCACAAATCCCGGATGCAATAGCGTTAGCTCTAGCGCTTCTTTTAGTGCCACTTTAATAGTAAGCGAATGTTCACCCACATTAACTTCGTCATGTTCGTTAATGCTTAATAGCGCTAATAACTCGGTAACAATAGCGTCATCATTTTCAAAATACACACCCAGTGCATCACCTACTTGGTATTGAATGCCAGAATCGGCAAGATCTATTTCAATATGGCGTACATCTTTGGTTGAATTACGGCCAGTAATTTTCTGGTTTGCGACCAGTGTAGCCGTGAATGGATTTTGTTTCGTAAAGGTTTGCGCTGCCGCTGAAGCAGGTGTAGCCACACCCGGCATAGGAATAACCTGAGAAGTACTTTCATTGGAGCTTTCTTTTACTTCCTCTTCAAAGGTTTTAATCACCGCTTCAGACCATGTTTTAGCGTCGTCTTCATATTCAACATCACAATCTTGACGTGGAATAACGGCTTGAGCGCCTAGCGCCGCTAAACGCTCGTCAAAGTCTTTACCTGTTTGGCAAAACAGTTCATAAGAGCTGTCGCCCAATGCCAGTACTGAATATTTTAACTTATCTAATTTTGGCGCTTTCTTACTTGCTAAGAACTGGTGAAGAATTTCCGCATCATCAGGGGCGTCACCTTCGCCATGTGTGCTTACCAAAATAACTAAATGCGTTTCTTTCTTTAGCTGCTGCGGTTTAAAGTCAGCCATCGACGTTAACTTAACCGCCAAGCCTTGTGAACGGGCACTGTCTGCCAATGCTTGCGCGATCCCTTTAGCATTACCGGTTTGCGAACCATATAAAATGGTTAAAGTATCACCAGCCTGCGGCTGACTGGCTAGCATCGGCATTTGGCCACCAGCAAGCTGTGCATTCGCAGCAAGGTAACCACTCACCCACGCTTGTTGAATGGGATTCAATTCGGCCACTAAACCTTGTAGTTTAGTAATTTGTTCATTAGTAAGCGGGCTTGATTCCGCAGTTAACTGTGCAAGTAACATGAGCTAAAGACTTCTTTCCTATTTTCAGACTGCTGAAAGAATAGCGGTACAACCAGTAAAAAAGAAATATTAGAAAACTCTTTTTTATTACTTATTAGAATAACGAAGCTAATTTGTTGAAATGAGAGGTATCCCTGTAGGAAAAGGTGAATGGGTAACATTCATTCTGCCTAGCACAATTGAAAATGAAAGCTACACTTAATGATGTTTCATCATAATCGTTCATCTATTGATACAAGTAGATATTTTATTAACTTGGGTATTCATTCCAAAGTCACATTCATAAATCTGGAAAAAGCTATGTCACGTGCAATGTGGGTCATCGTTTTAAGCTGTTTGGTATTTAGCAACCAGTCATTTGCTGGAACAATTGACATTGGTGCCGATGCGGGTAAACGTGTCGCCATCGGAGCCACGTATAGTGACGGCTCGCACTTTTTATTAATTGCTAAAGAGCGCAATGGTGGAGTTCGCGTAACTATACCAGATCAAGAAAACGTTACAGACAGTATTGTAATGACAACGTTTCAGGGACGAGTGTTTAGTTTTAAATTAAGCTTATTAGGTATTGGGGCTGGAGGCTTGACGAGCATAGAGCCATTCTCAGTACCCGGCCTTGCCAGTACAGATGACAGTCAGTTTATTATTGCGCAGTTCAACATGAGCGAATACCTTTCAAACGGTATAAACTTTAACATTGGTGACACTTTTTCAGTTAATAATGGCCAAGTATCTGGTACTCCTTTCCTCGACATTTATGACGCATCAGCACTCTCGTTTGATCCTGATGTAACCGCTAGTTCATTACTAGACTCATCCTTTATATCCTCACTGCCTCGTTTTACGGGTGACATTGAAGTGCTAACCAACGCTAGCTTTTTTATACCATCACCTAGTCCGTTGCTTCTCATCCTAGGATTTATCCCGGGAATGATTTACATCACTAAACGCAAATACCGCGCTCCATAATTGTTACAGTCAATATTGTTTCATTCTTCCCTTTAAGAGCAAATCAGTCCTCTATGCTTAGCATAGGCTGATTTTCTTACCATTTCTTTGTACACTGTGTGCGGAAAAAACTAATAAGCACTAATAAAAAGGATGGACAATGAAAAAGCTCACCTCTGCGCTTGCTATTGCACTAGCAGTTGCCAGTTCAACCAGTGTCGTTGCACAGTCTAATAATGATGTACTGTCAGTTGACGATATCCCTAAAATAAAGTCGGTTATTCAACCTAAAGTCAGCCCAAATGGTGCATACGTTGCATTTACTCGCTCTAAGCCTCGTGAGTTATATAAAGACGAGAATGGCAAAAATTACAGCGAGCTCTATATTGTTGACGACAAAGGTAATGAGCGCTCATTTATCACTGGTGATGTAAGTGTTCGTAATTTGCAATGGTCAAATGACGGTAAGCATGTGTACTTTCTAGCGAAATTAAATGGCGAAAAGCACACTGCCCTTTATCACATTCCATTTAATGGCGGTCAAGCACAACAGGTGATGTCGTTAAAAGATACTGGCATTAATAACTACCGCATTAGTCCAAATGGCAAACAAGTGGCGCTATTAGCTAAGCCAGCAAAAGACAAAACCGAAAAAGAACTAAAAAAACTTGGGTTTATGGCCGAGGTTTATGAATATGATTTAAAAAGTCAGCAATTATTTATTGTGGACTTAGCCCAATCTGACAAACCTTTATCGCCAGAAGCTATCAACATTGAGCAATACGTGGGTGCGGTGGAATGGTCTCCAACAGGCGACACATTATTAGTAAAAACCCAGTTAAGCGCATTAATTGATGATCAATATATGCAATCAGCGTGGCATTTATATAATGTAGCCAGCAAAGAAACGGTATTAAGCTTTAAGACTGAAGGCAAGTTAGGTGCAGCCGAGTTTTCTCATGATGGCAAATACATCGCTATGCGTGGCTCTGAAGATAAGCACGATCCTGCTGATGGTCGCTTATTCCTTGCTAATGCACAAACCGGCGAAGTTAAAGAGTGGTTGCCTAACTTTATGGGGCATATTGGCGATTTCGAGTGGGCAAATAAGTCAAACACTCTATATTTTGTTGCTAACGTCAATACACACAGCTCTATTGAAAAAATAAAAGTTGGTAGCAATAAATCTAAGCCCGCAGTCAAAGCAGGCAAAGTGATTGCTTCCAATTTAAGCCTATCAGACTCTGATAAAACATTGTCCTATAAAGGACATAGCGCACAGCATCCAAGCGAGATTTTCTTCCAGCGCGGTAAAAAGTCAATTAAATTAACCGACTCTAACCCTTGGTTGAAAGACAAACGTTTTGCTAAACAAGAAACGCTCACCTTTAAAGCTCGCGACGGTGTAACGATTGATGGTGTTATGGTTTACCCATTAGATTATCAAAAAGGCACCAGCTACCCGCTCATTATGGTTGTTCATGGTGGTCCAGAAAGCCATGTGCCTGACGGCTGGGTGACTGGTTATTCGCGTCCAGGCCAAATGGCTGCAGCACGTGGCTATGCGGTATTCTATCCTAACTATCGTGGTTCTACAGGCAAAGGGGTTGCTTACTCTAAGCTTGGTCAAAATGATTATGCTGGTAAAGAGTTTGACGACTTAGTCGACTTTAAAAAACACCTTGTTGATATGGGCATTGCCGATACAAAACGCGTTGGTATTACTGGCGGATCTTACGGTGGTTACGCTTCTGCATGGGCAGCAACAAAACTCACTGAGCACTTTGCAGCCAGTGTAATGTTTGTTGGTATTTCTAATCAATTATCGAAATTTGGTACTACTGATATTCCTAACGAAATGCATTTAGTACATGCACGTTCATACCCGTGGGATAAATGGCAGTACTACTTAGAGCGCAGTCCTATTTACTGGGCAGGCCAATCTAAAACACCATTATTAATTATGCACGGTAAAGATGATCCGCGCGTACACCCTGCTCAATCTATGGAGCTTTATCGCTACATGAAAGTGCAAGGTAAAGATGTGCGTTTAGTATATTATCCGGGCGAAGGCCACGGTAACCGTAAAGTTGCCGCTCAATATGACTACAGCTTGCGTTTAATGCGTTGGTTCGACAATTACCTGATTGATGGTAATAAAGAAATGCCAACCCATAAGCTAGATCACGCCGAAAAACTAAAAGCCGTTAAGAATGCGGGTAAAGAGAAGGCAGAAGATAAAGCGTGCGAATGTAACGATGAAGACAGCGCAGCAGAAAAAGCGTAACACTTAATCAGCTTGATTATTTGTTAATAGACTGATTGAAAGCCAAGTAGCGAATATTCGTTAACTTGGCTTTTTATTTTAGGACGAGATAAACAACAATTATGGTGCAAGCTTCGCCAAAAGCGACTTACTTACCGAAGGCCATTCTGACTGGATAATAGAGAACACGACTGTATCACGCAATGCGCCGTCTGGTTCGATAGTCGCGTTACGGATCACCCCATCTTGCTTAGCACCTAAACGTGCAATAGCATTACGCGATGCATGATTATGCCAATGGGTGCGAAACTCCACTGCAATTGCATTTAATTGACTAAACGCATGATCAAGTAACAGCCACTTACACTCTGTATTCACCGCCGTTTTTTGGTAGGATTTTGCATACCACGTGTAACCTATCTCAACACGTCGATGCTGGGGAACTGCATTGCAGAAGCGTGTACACCCAATCACTTTCTGCGTTGCATTGTCGATCACCACAAAGGGTAATGACACCCCTTGGCCTGCGTCAGTAAACGCCTTTTCTAAATAAGTATCAATTGACTTCTCTGACGGTACAGCAGTAAACCAAAGTTCCCATAATTTACCGTCTGTTGCAGCTTCAACTAATGCATTTCTATGTTCAAGCTTAAGGGGCTTTAGGGTCACATGTTCACCTTTAAGCTCAATCGTTTTCATCCATTCGCTTGTTGTGTTGCTCATTTACATGTCCTTTTTTGTTAGAAAATATCACTTCGTGACAAACGAAAAATTTCGCAATTAACAGCCCTATTCTTTCTTAAGCGATAAATAAATGCAATCAGGTGAGATCCGCTGACTGTGTGGATAATATTGACCAGGTTTTAGGGTGCTTAATCAAATATTCTTTGCGAGACTTAGTCAAGCGTTTAACCGCAATCTCTGCTTTACAAGCTTGCGACTTACTTCCTACTTCAACACTGAAAACTAGCTGTAGTGGTCCTTTACCTTTTAGATACTTTGCGCCTTTTTTACTGCCACTTTGGTGCTCTGCGAAACGCCTTTTAACGTCAGTAGTAATGCCTGTATATAAGGTATTACTGCGACAACGGATCAGGTATAAATACCACGTATTCATAGCTAGTACCGTTAATTATTCGGAGCGGCTGTACTTCCAGCCAATATGCCACCATCAATATTTAACTCTATCCCTGTTACATACTTAGATTCATCTGACGCCAAATAAAGCGCTGCGTAAGCCACATCATTGGGCTCACCCATTACACCTAATGGAATATCTGAGGCAACCGCTTTTATATTATCATTACGCAAATCGCCGTCACCTAACATAGTATCCCACATGGGAGTGAGAATGGCTCCGGGATGAATTGAGTTACAACGAATTGGATAGCGCTTTTCAGCGCAATATAATGCAACCGATTTAGAGTGATTTCTCACAGCAGCCTTGCTTGATGCATAAGCAGCAGCCGCCGGAATACCAACCAAACCTGAACGAGAAGAAATATTAACAATACTCGCCCCTTGGCTGTGCTGCATAAACTTAATGCCGTACTTACAACCTAATGCCACACCGTCTAAGTTAACCTGATGTACTTTATGCCAACTGGCCAAGTCAATGTGCTCAGGATCATGCATTCCACTGGTTTCCATAAAGCCTGTAATGCCCGCGTTGTTCACCAATATATCAAGCTGACTAAAATGATCGCTGATATAACACATTGCGGTTTTCCAATCACTTTCCTGACCCACATCTAAGCGCATATACTCAGCATTGCTACCCAACGCATCAGCAACTTGCTGGCCTAATTCGTCGTTAATGTCAGATACGATCACTTTCGCACCATGTTGTACGAATAGCTCCGCAATAGCGCGTCCAATGCCCTGCGCTGCACCTGTTACTAGTGCCACTTTTCCTACAAGTCTCGACATATTCGCCTCCATTTCACGTAATTTCTTTCTTATGTGCTGATTTTACTGTAATTTAACGTATAAGTTAAAAATTCTATCTTTTACAGCTAGTTGCTTTACAGAATAACACCAACCCAGCTCTTAAATTGAAAACACAACTAAGTGCATTACAAAGTATAAAGATGAAAACAAAGTTTACTACCCTCATTGCGCTCACCAGCCTCCTATTATCTATTTTAAGCTGGTCTTTAATAACAACCGCAAAATCTGCCCCACAATTTAAGGTTGTAGAATTACGTGTTGGTGAGCAAGTCGTCACGGCAAAAGTTGCTAATAATCAAGCCACACGTGCGCACGGGCTGATGTATGCTAAATCAGCCAATCCCGGTATGTTACTTGTTTATGATCAGCCCAAAGAAATGCACCTGTGGATGCGTAACACCCTAATCCCTTTGGATGTTGCTTTTTTTGACGTGAATGGAAAAATTATAAAAATCACTCAAATGGAAGCACTTAGCGAGCAAATACATTCATCAGGCAAGCCTGTTATTGGTGCACTGGAGCTACCCTTACATTGGTACAAACAGCATAAGGTAAGCATCGGCGATATGATTGATTATAAAACTGCGATTAGCTCAATATCAAAATGAAAAATCCAAACGCAATGATATACCGTTTAACCATCATAATATTATTTACACACTAAGGACGATTATGCGCACCCCAACATTGTCAGTGCTATGCATTGGCTTGTGTAGTACGTTTCAAGCAGTTGCTCAAAGCTCAACACCACTTACTCACTATCAAACTTGCGTGTTAGAGGCTGTTGAGCAAGGAGATAACAGCACTTCTATTTCACACATCAAAAAGCAGTGTAAAAATGAAGCTGACACCCAGTTAAGTCACGCTGATAATCAGTCTGATGATAAAGCAGATGCCGTTATTTTCTCGACCAAAGTGGAAGGCGCAGGAAAGCGATTAGGCACCAAAGAACGATTAAACGGCCTTATTTCCAGCCGTATCAATAAAGAGCGCGCCAGACAATTCGATCCATTCGTCATTACTCCTCACCGACTCAATTATATTTTACCTGTATATTTCACCGACAGCTTAAACACCGAAGCCTATGACTTTAACGAAGATTGGCAAGAAAACATGACGTCTCTCGAGTCTAAATTTCAACTTAGCTTAAAAGTACCGTTGACGCGTTCAACTACCTTTATCGAAAATGACGGTTTTTATTTTGGTATGACGCTTGAAGCATGGTGGCAGGTATACTCTGAGAACATTTCAAAACCATTCCGAGAAACTAACTATCGCCCTGAATTCTTTTATTTAGCCCCACTACCTTGGCATCCATTTGACGGTAATACCGGTTTTGTAGTCGGTATTGAGCACCAATCAAACGGTCGTTCGCAAGAGCTATCTCGTAGCTGGAACCGTATTTATGTAAATTTACTTTACGAGCATGGCAACTTTGCGATGTCATTTAAGCCATGGTGGCGCATTAATGAAAATCCGAAAGAGTCACCCTTTGCAGCAAGAGGCGATGACAATCCTGATATCAATGAATTCTTGGGCTATTATGAAGCAGAACTTGCTTACAAATGGCACGACTTAGAATTTCACTCTTTATTTAGAAGTAATTTCGCTAGTCATAAAGGTGCCGTACAACTTGGCTTTACATTTCCACTGGTTGGTACCTTACGTGGATATGCGCAATACTTCAGTGGTTACGGAGAAAGTTTAATTGACTATAATCATGCTCAGCAGCGCTTAGGCATTGGTGTAGCTTTAAACTCTTTCTTCTAAATATTTCACTGCATTCTTCAAATAATAAAGGTGCCAATTTAGGCACCTTTTGTATTAGCTAGTCCGTTTATAGTATCTATTAAAACTGTATTGACCAATTATTAAGTTGACCAACGTCTTGGCTATAATTATCAGCAACGGTTAACTTCCAAACACCTTGTGGATTGCCAGAAAAACTTACTGGATAACTGGCGATAACGTTTTGTCCACCATCACCACCGTCTTTTGTTTTCAGGGTATAGTTCGCACCTGATGGACTAGTAAGTACTAAACTAATATCTCCACGATATGTGTGTGTAATATTCACGGCAACGGTCATTTGACTGACAGAATCTGTTCTGGAAACCGAAATATTACTCACAATTGAAGATGCATCAGGTATTGCCGTGACCGAGGTATTTTCAAAATAAGTAGGTTGAGCAACTGGACCACCACTCGCTACAAAATTTTGTCCGCTATTGATCTGCGCTGGCGAATCATTTGCTGCAGACTGCCATGCAAAGTCACTGTATTTACTGCCTGAGCCAGTAAGTTGTAATGAGTAACCCGCTTGTGTTGAAGAGTTTTCTGATACACCAATATCGACGGACTTCATCCCACTTGCAGCACCATCTGTTGCAGTAAAGGCACCTTCATAACTAATGAACTGAACAACTGCACCAGCATTATTAATCAAAGCCAGTCCTTCTGGTGAGCCATTTTGCAAACCTGAAGCGGCAAAGCTTAAAACACCAAAACCATTACTTTGATTAGCTAATGTACCTGACAATGGAATCGTTTTGTAAACTGTGCCACCACTTCCGTTATAAGCAAGAATGCTCCAGCCCGACAAATTAGTGTTGGCCGTGCCAGCAATTTCGATAAACTCATTAACGTCTGTGCCGCTATTATCGTAATGCAACTCGTTAATCCATATTTCAGTTGTTGGAGCTGAGCCGCCAGATGTAGAAGCTTCTGCACTATAGCCAGATTGATTACTATATTTATCGGTTGCTGTAATAACGTAGTGATAAGTAGTGCCAGCTTGAGCCGTGTTATCTGTAAATGAGCTTGAATTAACTAACCCTACGTTTAATTTTACATACCCTGAGCCCGACGTTTCTGTTCTGTACACACTATAACCTGCAAGATCAGACTCTGAGTTTGCTGTCCACGTAACTGTTACATCACTCGCGCCAGCTGCTGCTTGCACACTAGTAGGAGAAGCAGGTGCCACTAAGTTACCACCTGCGCCTGAAGAAACACCCGAGCAATTATTCTCAAAGACACAGGCAACATATTCAGGATGATCAACAAATGGATTTCGATTCCCTTGATACAGATAAACAGCATCATTATGTCGTGTTTCAAACGCGTCTACCGGGTCATCTTTATGCCATTGTAATAGCACTGAACGTAATCCCATGTAAGCAACAGAAATATTAGAACCTTGTTGCGAGTTTGAAATTAATGTGCGATCGTCCGTCAAAATCAAATCAGGTTCACTAACCCCTGTAATACCATGTGTGCCACCTTCATATCGAACATCTAGGTATAATAAAGCACGAGCCACATCTCCTTTGCGCCCTTCCCATGTTTGCCAATTTGCACCAGATGTCCAGTTTGATTCACTTGAAGAGCCACCGCGGCCATTATTCGACTGCGTTACATATTCTGTACAGCCTGAAGAGCATGAGGCAAAAGGTTTATTACTGCGGTGAGAGTTATAAGTGCTGTTTGAAATGAAAAGGTGGTGGGTGTCAGTATAAGCATAATTGGTTGGGCCATCTTTTGGGAAACCGTATGACTTAGGCCAAGTATGCTCACGGTTATAGTAGTTATTGCCCCCACCAAACTTTTGATAACTGGCATTTAAATAAACATCTATCACATTACCAGCTGAGTTAGGATCTTGATCTGCCACTTCAAGAATATTCCATGTATCGATAGTTGATGCACTGTATGGAAATTTATGATGATCATCGATGATGTTGTGAAGAGAGGAGCGAAGCGAAGTGGAGGATGAGGCATTTACAGTATCGTAGTAGCCCGAAGGTATTGCAGCATAAGCATTAAAAGCAATTAATGAGCAAGCCGACAATACCGTTCTACGTATCGTTCGCCCTAGCGCGTTATTATTAGTTTTCATTTTTAGACCTATTTACTTGATTACTTAAATCCAAATAAATGATCACAACAGCATGGATGATTAACTGCTTAGATCAGCCTAACCATCCGTGTTAGATGGATAAAAAATGTACCATTTGTAACATCATATGTCTGTTAAACTTTTGTGCTGATTTCATCAAACTTTCAGCACTTTGGTGTGTCATTACGTAATTTAACAACATTTAACAGCATAAGCCATGTAAAGCGTGTAATAAAACTACAATGCGCATTTGTGTTTATTTTGATCAAACTGAACAGAATTTAAGTATTCGTAAAGTATATCCTTAATCGCTTATTAAACTTGTTAATCAACTAGAAACAGACTAATGCGTAACGAACGTTGAATATTAAAAGCTAACTCTATGATTAATTCAGCGAATAATTAAAGAAGATATCAGCTATGTTCACACCAATTGAGGTTAAGTTTTTACAAATAGAACTGAAAAATTTTATTAGCCGCTCACAGAAGCGCCTTGAAGATACTCAGATCAAAGAGGATAAGCGAGAAATAATGGAAACTAAATTGATAGCCGCCGTATCAATTGCCAACAAGCTCGATCACTTAACACCTGTGCAAGAAAACATTCATAAAGAAGCCCGTGTACTTATCGTCGATGATGTAGAGTCAATGAGGAAAGTTCATCGGCATTACTTTATGGAGTGCGGATTTAACTGGCTGTAGATGGTTATCGTGCCTTTATCCTTTTGAAAAAGCATACGAACTTGAACGCGCTTATGAGTTAGTAATTTCTGATTTGGAGATGCCAAAAGTAACAGGCCTTGAATTACTAAAGAAAGTCCGAACTGACCCTGAACTCTGGCACACCCCATGTATTTAATTTCTTCACTATCTGAAAAAAAGCATATCGTGAAAGCAATCAATATGGGCGCCACTGGCTACCTAATTAAACCAGTTAACCAAAACATGGTTAAACAGATGTTTTCAGAATACATAAAGTAACAAAGCGAATTTATCGCTCGTGTTGTGACCGCTTTCTATAGTACAACAGTGCAGTATGATATGCTCTTACATCATAACTAACAGCCATTAGCAATATATCACCTCATATCCGTTACGATATAAAGCATCAAATCGGAATGGAATAGTAAAGGTTCAACTAATAAACATTAACGATGCAGTATACAAACCTCATGTACACCAAAAGTAAAGATCTTTACGAGGTTAGATAGGCTAGATTAAAGCTGAGATGTACGCATTACATGTTGCCAAATATACATGTTAACCTTAAAGAATTTCAGGAAAAGAATAAAGAGAAAAGAAAAAGAGTAAAAATGAACTACAAAGAAAATAGATGAGCACCATTCGATGCGAATAGAAATAGCCGAGGCGTGACAATCGCAACTATAGAACACTCACTTCCCCTAGCAGCAACAGAGCTCGCATCACATCAGCGTATTCAGCTGGCATATTCTTAAATATACCTAAATACATACAGCTCAGTACTAAGTCCTCAATACGCCTTTCTAAGTACTTATTTGCTAAGTACTGGCGCCTAAATAGCGAGTCTCACATGTCGGATGCTGGATGCTAAATAGTGCATGCCACTTACTGTGTTCTCAATACCAAGTCCCACATAGCAAAAAACCCGCTCACAGTGTGAACGGGTTTCTTTAATAGGGAGCCTGGCGATGTGCTACTCTCACATGGGATCTCCCACACTACCATCGCCGCTGTTGCGTTTCACTTCTGAGTTCGAAATGGAGTCAGGTGGTTCCACAACGCTATTGTCACCAGGCAAATTCTTTTATAACAATACTGGAAAAGCAAGGCCTCAATGAATAGAGGTCATACTGGAAATTGTTATAACAATTCCAGTGATAATTAAATCAATGTCACTCAATTGATGTCTATCAATCAATCTCGTTAGCGCTTCACACAACTTTGGTGTTGTATGGTTAAGCCTCACGGGCAATTAGTACAAGTTAGCTTAACGCCTCACAGCGCTTCCACACCTTGCCTATCAACGTTGTAGTCTTCAACAACCCTTTAGAGAACTTAAAGTTCTAGGGATGACTCATCTCGAGGCTCGCTTCCCGCTTAGATGCTTTCAGCGGTTATCGATTCCGAACATAGCTACCGGGCAATGCCACTGGCGTGACAACCCGAACACCAGAGGTTCGTCCACTCCGGTCCTCTCGTACTAGGAGCAGCCCCTCTCAATCATCCAACGCCCACGGCAGATAGGGACCGAACTGTCTCACGACGTTCTAAACCCAGCTCGCGTACCACTTTAAATGGCGAACAGCCATACCCTTGGGACCGACTTCAGCCCCAGGATGTGATGAGCCGACATCGAGGTGCCAAACACCGCCGTCGATATGAACTCTTGGGCGGTATCAGCCTGTTATCCCCGGAGTACCTTTTATCCGTTGAGCGATGGCCCTTCCATTCAGAACCACCGGATCACTATGACCTACTTTCGTACCTGCTCGACGTGTCTGTCTCGCAGTTAAGCTGGCTTCTACCATTACACTAACCGTACGATGTCCGACCGTACTTAGCCAACCTTCGTGCTCCTCCGTTACTCTTTGGGAGGAGACCGCCCCAGTCAAACTACCCACCAGACACTGTCCACACTCCAGATAATGGAGCAATGTTAGAACATCAAACATACAAGGGTGGTATTTCAAGATTGGCTCCACCATATCTGGCGACATGGTTTCAAAGCCTCCCACCTATCCTACACATGTAGGCTCAATGTTCAGTGTCAAGCTGTAGTAAAGGTTCACGGGGTCTTTCCGTCTAGCCGCGGGTACACTGCATCTTCACAGCGATTTCAATTTCACTGAGTCTCGGGTGGAGACAGCGTGGCCATCATTACACCATTCGTGCAGGTCGGAACTTACCCGACAAGGAATTTCGCTACCTTAGGACCGTTATAGTTACGGCCGCCGTTTACCGGGGCTTCGATCATGAGCTTCGCTTACGCTAACCCAATCAATTAACCTTCCGGCACCGGGCAGGTGTCACACCGTATACGTCATCTTTCGATTTAGCACAGTGCTGTGTTTTTAATAAACAGTTGCAGCCACCAATTTTCTGCGACCGCCGTCAGCTTATGGAGCAAGTCCAATCACCGACAGCGGCGTACCTTCTCCCGAAGTTACGGTACCATTTTGCCTAGTTCCTTCACCCGAGTTCTCTCAAGCGCCTGAGTATTCTCTACCTGACCACCTGTGTCGGTTTGGGGTACGATTCGTTATTATCTGAAGCTTAGAAGCTTTTCCTGGAAGCAGGGCATCAATGACTTCCACTCCGTAGAGTGTCGTCTCGTGTCTCAGCCTAGTGTCAGTCCGGATTTACCTAAACCGACAGCCTACTCACTTTCACGTGGACAACCAACGCCACGCTCACCTAGCCTTCTCCGTCCCTCCGTCGCAATAATAACAAGTACAGGAATATTAACCTGTTTCCCATCGACTACGCCTCTCGGCCTCGCCTTAGGGGTCGACTCACCCTACCCTGATTAACATGGGATAGGAACCCTTGGTCTTCCGGCGTGGGGGTTTTTCACCCCCATTATCGTTACTCATGTCAGCATTCGCACTTCTGATACGTCCAGCAAGCCTTACGACTCACCTTCAACCGCTTACAGAACGCTCCCCTACCACTCACCTAAAAGGTGAATCCGCAGCTTCGGTGGCATGTTTAGCCCCGTTACATCTTCCGCGCAGACCGACTCGACCAGTGAGCTATTACGCTTTCTTTAAAGGATGGCTGCTTCTAAGCCAACCTCCTGGCTGTCTGAGCCTTTCCACATCGTTTCCCACTTAACATACACTTTGGGACCTTAGCTGGCGGTCTGGGTTGTTTCCCTCTTCACGACGGACGTTAGCACCCGCCGTGTGTCTCCCGAGTATCACTTTACGGTATTCGGAGTTTGCATGGGGTTGGTAAGTCGGGATGACCCCCTAGCCCAAACAGTGCTCTACCCCCGTAAGTGTCCGCTCGAGGCACTACCTAAATAGTTTTCGGGGAGAACCAGCTATCTCCCGGTTTGATTAGCCTTTCACTCCTAGCCACAGGTCATCCCCTAACTTTTCAACGTTAGTGGGTTCGGTCCTCCAGTGCATGTTACTGCACCTTCAACCTGCCCATGGCTAGATCACCGGGTTTCGGGTCTATACCTTGCAACTCGACGCCCAGTTAAGACTCGGTTTCCCTACGGCTCCCCTAATCGGTTAACCTTGCTACAAAATATAAGTCGCTGACCCATTATACAAAAGGTACGCAGTCACCGAACAAGTCGGCTCCCACTGCTTGTACGTACACGGTTTCAGGTTCTATTTCACTCCCCTCACAGGGGTTCTTTTCGCCTTTCCCTCACGGTACTGGTTCACTATCGGTCAATTGGGAGTATTTAGCCTTGGAGGATGGTCCCCCCATATTCAGTCAAGATATCACGTGTCCCGACCTACTCGATTTCACAACAAATTCGTCTTCGTGTACGGGGCTATCACCCTGTATCGCTGTGCTTTCCAGCACATTCCACTGACTTGTAAGCTGCTTAAGGGCTAATTCGCGTTCGCTCGCCGCTACTAGCGAAATCTCGGTTGATTTCTTTTCCTCCGGGTACTTAGATGTTTCAGTTCTCCGGGTTTGCCTCTTATAGCTATGTATTCACTATAAGATACCTGCAAGCAGGTGGGTTTCCCCATTCGGAAATCGTGGTCTATAACGGTTTTTATCACCTTAACCACGCTTATCGCAGATTAACACGTCCTTCATCGCCTCCAATTGCCTAGGCATCCACCGTGTACGCTTAGTCACTTAACCATACAACCCAAAATTGTTTGACCAACTTTGTGTTAGTATGCGCTAGTTTTGTCCAAAGATGGACAATGTCGTTATGATTAATAACGACGCTCTATGAGTAATTGATTGATAATCGCAATTGCGACACCACCAAATAGAGTGACATTTACGTCATTAGCGTATGAATCAACAGTTGCCTGTTGCTCAGTTATTCATACGCTGGATTTAATTATCAGCTTTTCCACATTGTTAAAGAGCAGTTTTGAGCAGAAGCTCAAAAGTAAAGATTCTTGGTAAGAACATTTAGTTTTGAGTTATTGGTGGAGCTAAGCAGGATCGAACTGCTGACCTCCTGCGTGCAAGGCAGGCGCTCTCCCAGCTGAGCTATAGCCCCAATATACAAGCACCGTTAGGTGTGTTGTTCTTTGCTCTGACTTTGTAATCTAATCATCTGTGTGAACACTCGACAATAGCGTCGAATCTTTTGGTAAGGAGGTGATCCAGCCCCAGGTTCCCCTAGGGCTACCTTGTTACGACTTCACCCCAGTCATGAATCACTCCGTGGTGATCGCCCTCCCGAAGGTTAGGCTAACCACTTCTGGAGCAACCCACTCCCATGGTGTGACGGGCGGTGTGTACAAGGCCCGGGAACGTATTCACCGTAGCATTCTGATCTACGATTACTAGCGATTCCGACTTCATGGAGTCGAGTTGCAGACTCCAATCCGGACTACGATAGACTTTATGGGATTCGCTCCACCTCGCGGTCTTGCTGCCCTTTGTATCTACCATTGTAGCACGTGTGTAGCCCATCCCGTAAGGGCCATGATGACTTGACGTCGTCCCCACCTTCCTCCGGTTTATCACCGGCAGTCTCCTTAGAGTTCTCAGCATTACCTGCTAGCAACTAAGGATAGGGGTTGCGCTCGTTGCGGGACTTAACCCAACATCTCACAACACGAGCTGACGACAGCCATGCAGCACCTGTCTCAGAGTTCCCGAAGGCACCAAACTATCTCTAGTAAGTTCTCTGGATGTCAAGGGATGGTAAGGTTCTTCGCGTTGCATCGAATTAAACCACATGCTCCACCGCTTGTGCGGGCCCCCGTCAATTCATTTGAGTTTTAACCTTGCGGCCGTACTCCCCAGGCGGTCTACTTAATGCGTTAGCTGCGCAAAACAGTTCTTGACGAACCGAGCTGCTAGTAGACATCGTTTACGGCGTGGACTACCAGGGTATCTAATCCTGTTTGCTCCCCACGCTTTCGCACATGAGCGTCAGTATCGAGCCAGAAAGCTGCCTTCGCCATCGGTATTCCTTCAGATCTCTACGCATTTCACCGCTACACCTGAAATTCTACTTTCCTCTCTCGTACTCTAGTTAACCAGTTTCAAATGCAGTTCCCGGGTTGAGCCCGGGGCTTTCACATCTGACTTAATTAACCGCCTGCGTGCCCTTTACGCCCAGTAATTCCGATTAACGCTCGCACCCTCCGTATTACCGCGGCTGCTGGCACGGAGTTAGCCGGTGCTTCTTCTGCGAGTAACGTCACAGCTGACAGCTATTAACTGACAACCTTTCCTCCTCGCTGAAAGTGCTTTACAACCCGAAGGCCTTCTTCACACACGCGGCATGGCTGGATCAGGCTTGCGCCCATTGTCCAATATTCCCCACTGCTGCCTCCCGTAGGAGTCTGGACCGTGTCTCAGTTCCAGTGTGGCTGATCATCCTCTCAGACCAGCTAGGGATCGTTGCCTTGGTGAGCCATTACCTCACCAACAAGCTAATCCCACTTGGGCTAATCTTAAGGCGTGAGGCCCGAAGGTCCCCCACTTTGGTCCGTAGACATTATGCGGTATTAGCAGTCGTTTCCAACTGTTGTCCCCCACCTTAAGGCATATACCCAAGCATTACTCACCCGTCCGCCGCTCGTCATCTTCTAGCAAGCTAGAAATGTTACCGCTCGACTTGCATGTGTTAGGCCTGCCGCCAGCGTTCAATCTGAGCCATGATCAAACTCTTCAATTAAAAGTTTTGTTGAAACCGAAGTTTCAGCTCAATGAATTCTGTATATATTGACTGTTGAGTCACTCTACAAAACTATTGAGATTTAAATATCGTATTGAGCCGAAGCTCTTAGATCCTAATCTCTATTGTGAGTGCTCACACAGATGATTGATTACAAATTGTTAAAGAACAGTGCTTGGTGCTGATTGGTAACTTGTTACCGTTTAGCTCGAAGCGGGATGCGCATTCTACGCTTTCCGTTTTCAAAGTCAAGCAGTTAATCTAATTTATTTTTTGAAAAGTTTTTTTAAAACTTCACTCTTTCAAATTCGATTAACTGGTTAACCTTGACACCTGATTTAACGTTTGAATTTAGTTCTTGTTAAACCGTTTGGTTTGGCTGATGTTGCTTGCTTCCCCGTTGGTGTGGAGGCGCATTATAGGGAGATTTAAAAACAGCGCAAGTACTTTTTTATCTTTTTTGTTTGTTCGAATAATAATTAAGCAAATAAGCCCTATATAGCCTATATTCGTTTTAATTAGGGTGATTTTAGTTGCTTTTTTGCACACCGCAGTTAAGTTGTGCGTAAAAATCAATAAAGCTTAGAGTAATATGACAGATATACGCAGTTATAAAGGGATATATCCAACTATTGGTAATAAATGCTATTTAGATAATAGTGCAATTGTGGTGGGTAAAGTTAATTTAGCTGATGATGTGAGTGTTTGGCCATTTGTAGTAATACGTGGTGACGTAAATACAATTAGTATTGGTGAACGAACAAACATTCAGGATGCTAGCGTTTTGCATGTAAGCCGCACATCCGCTACAAAACCGAATGGTTCCCCATTAATTATTGGTTGTGATGTAACGATTGGGCATAAAGTAATGTTGCATGGTTGCCAGTTGGGTAGTCGCATTCTAGTAGGTATGGGTGCAACGATTATGGACGATGCCATTATTGAAGATGATGTGATGATAGCAGCTGGCGCGCTGGTGCCTCCCAATAAAATATTAAAAAGTGGTTACCTCTATGTGGGAACGCCAGTCAAACAAGCGCGCAAATTAACTGATGATGAGATTTCCTTTTTGAAGCGATCAGCAACTAATTATGTTGAGTTGAAAGACGACTATCTATTAGAGAGTATTTAAATCTGATTAAGCCACACTTCGCCTGCATCATTATATTTTTCATTTTCAATTAATTGTGTGGCTTGTTCTTCCCAATCAAAATGATGCTCATCAATGATTGATGACATATCCGCTTTCACGTGAGTGAGAGGTACATAGCAACCAATAATCTGACCATCGACGATGGCATCAAAACTCAGCGCCGCCTTATTAAGGTTAATACTGAAATTATCACGAAATTGTATTCTTTGATTCACTCTGTATTTTCTCACGTAATAAATTAATCACTCGTTTACTATCAGGCCGTTTACCTCGCCATAAGTAAAAGCTTGCAGCAGCCTGCTCAACCAACATACCTAAACCGTCGAATGTTTTTGCCGATGAAAATTGTTGGCACCATTCGTTAAAAAACGTTCCATCCGCACTATAAAACATATCGTAAATTAAGGTAGCGTCTTTAAGTAGTGTAGTATCTATATCAAGAATACGCTTATCAATGCTAGCAGAAGTCGAATTTATTACAATGTCATAGGGTTGATGTGGAATATTCGTAAGGCTCGTACCATCAACTAACGGCGATACTTCAGCTAGTTTAGCTGCTTTTTCTGCGGTTCTATTTGCTACCACTATTTTTAGCGGCTGTTTTGATAATAAAGCAGGTAATACACCTCGTGCTGCTCCACCCGCCCCTAACAACAACACAGATTTATTGGTTAAGTCAAAACCAAGATTCGCGATATCACGAACCAGTCCGACGCCGTCAGTATTGTCGCCCAAAATACTACCGTCCGATTGTTTAATGAGCGTGTTTACCGCACCAGCTTGCTGCGCATAGTCGCTCAATATATCTGCGTACTCATAAGCAAACTCTTTAAACGGGAGTGTTACGTTCGCGCCTTTACCTATAACAAAAAAATCATCGAAGATTTGCTTTACCGATTCCTTTTCAGCGAGAATAGCTTGGTACTGTATGACGTCATCAAATTGTTGTGCAAAGTATTGATGCACTAATGGAGAGCGCGAGTGTGCTATTGGGTTACCAAATACAGCGTACGTATCCATAAAACCTTACTTAATATATCTGTTTAAAAGTATTATATTCTATGATTAAAAAGTTAAGTCAATTACTGACACCAAAAAAGCCACGTGACACTAATGCTCGTCAACCTATCGATGAGCTATTAAAGGCACCTTATGATGCTATTGGTGGCGAAGCGGCAACACGAGCAATTGCCAATCGGTTTTACGATATTATGGCATCAGATCCCTTTGCGAAAGAGCTCTATGCTATGCACCCTCAACCATTGGATAGAATTCGTCAGGTGTTTTTTGAGTTTCTTTCAGGTTGGTTAGGCGGCCCAGCATTGTTTGAAGAAAAATATGGCCACCCTCGTTTACGACAACGTCATATGCCCTTCAAGATTACACCACAGCTACGTGATCAATGGCTGCACTGCATGAACAAAACATTAGATATTGAAATAGATACACCACTATTACGAGCCAAGCTTAAACAATCTTTAGCGCAGCTCGCAACACATATGATAAATAGTGATTAATGCGAATTAAAGCCATTCACGTGGGACGAGATAGCTAGCCAAGTTAGCTTCATCGCTGTTTGGTTCAGGTGAGTAATTATACTCCCACCTTGCTAATGGTGGCATAGACATTAATATTGACTCTGTTCTACCGCCTGTTTGCAGGCCAAATAGCGTACCTCGGTCATAAACCAAGTTAAACTCTACGTAACGCCCACGCCTGTAAAGTTGAAAGTCGCGCTCTCGCTCACTAAAAGGCGTGTTTTTTCTTCTATTAACAATTGGAATATACGCCTCGAGGTAAGCATTACCAATATCTTGCATAAACTGAAACGAACGCTCGAAGCCCCACTCGTTTAAATCATCAAAAAATAGGCCACCTAAACCACGTGTTTCGTCACGGTGCTTTAAGTAGAAGTATTCGTCGCACCAATGTTTGAACTTTTTATAAACTTCTTCACCGTACGGATCACAAGCCGCTTTTGCTACTTGATGCCAATGCTTAGCATCTTCTTCAAACACATAAAACGGCGTTAAATCAAAACCACCACCGAACCACCATACCGGCTCCGCATGTTCTTTTTCAGCTAGAAAAAAGCGCACATTGGCGTGTGAGGTCGGCACATAAGGATTATAAGGATGAATCACCAAAGAAACACCACAGGCTTGGAAGTTACGGCCCTGCAACTCGGGTCTGTGTGCTGTCGCTGAAGCTGGCATTTTTTCACCGAATACATGTGAATAATTTACACCCCCTTGCTCAATAACAGTGCCATTCTTCAATACACGTGAACGTCCACCGCCACCTTCTTCTCGTAGCCACTCATCTTCAATAAATCGTCCAGAGCCATCGCACTCTGATAAACCTTGGCATATCCTATCTTGTAAGTTTTTAAGGAACGATTGAACTCGCTGGATATTAACTTCAGACATTTTAATTCCTAATAATCTTTCCAGATGTAGCGCAAACAATTTGGCTTGGCTGAGAGTTACTGCCAACAGATTCATTTACCACCATATTTACCTCGTTACCAAATAAAGCAATCGCTTGGTCAGCACTCGTTACTGGCTCTTCGCCCGCTCTATTTGCACTGGTAGATACAATTGCATTACCAAACTCATTACAAATACGCTTAACGGTTGGATGGGTAGTCACTCGCACTGCAATCGAGTCAAACTGCCCAGTTAACCATTTAGGTGTTGAAGGTGCAGCTGGTAATAGCCAAGTCGTGCTGCCCGGCCAACGAGAAAAAATATCTGCACGCTTATCAATAGGAATACGTTTGTCGTCTACATATTTAATCAGTTGAGAATAATTATCAGCAATTAAAATTAATCCTTTTTCAACTGGACGTTGTTTAATCGCTAAAATACGCTGCACAGCAAACTCATTATCAGGATCACAACCAAAACCAAATACCGCCTCTGTGGGATATGCGATCACGCCTCCATCATGAAGCGCCTGCACTTCTGGAGAATATGCCGGATTATCCATCCATTATTCCTTAAACAAATTGAACTTAAATATGAGTATAGAAGGATAGAGCCTAAGCTCTATCCAAAAAGCGAAGTTAACTAGGTTAACTTATAGAGACTTGAGTTTTTCTTGAAGTGACTGGTCTTTAGCAATAACCGCAGCAGCATTTGCTTGGCGATCTTCTTTAACTCGTTGACGTAATTCAGCATCGCCAACTGCTAACATTTGCGCCGCTAAATAGCCCGCATTCTTTGCACCTGCTTTACCAATCGCAACAGTTGCAACAGGTACACCACCTGGCATCATTACTGTTGAAAGTAAGGCGTCATGACCTTGTAATGGACCAGCGTCAATTGGAACACCAATTACTGGACAAGTCGTGATACCAGCAACGGCACCCGCTAAGTGTGCAGCTAAGCCTGCAGCACAGATAAATACTGCACAGCCTCTTTCTTCTGCTTGGGTAACATATTCGTGTGTTGCTGCTGGAGTGCGGTGAGCGGAGGTGACTTTAACTTCGTAGTCAATGTTAAATGATTTTAACACTTCTAACGTTGATTTCATTACAGGAAGATCTGAATCAGATCCCATTAATACTGCTACAAATGCGTTTGCCATCGTATTCCTCAATAAGTGAATGAAAAACTGGCGCTATTATAACCGTATTTGCAATTAAAATCGTAGTAAAATTATGCATAGTTTTTGCTTTTTAGCATGAAATAAATCATGCGTAAGTACCTAACAGGTACAAGTAATAGCATAAATTAACATAGAAAGAAGCGCTCCAAATACACAACGAAAGTGGTTTCCATTTTGTCCAACCCCTATGCTACTATATTTTTCTGTAACAACTTTTTAATAAGTCTGCCTATGAATAAACATGGATGTATAGAATTAAAACCTAGCGTGTGGATTAAAGACAGTATCATTCTTTTTTACGGTGCCGCATTAGACGCTGAAAAACATCAACATCACGCAATTCAAATTGTGTGGTCAACCAAAGGTGCAAAATGTGAATGGCCTGAGGGTAAACTGTCTGGAAGCTTTATCATTGGTTCACAAGTCGAACATCAACTTCAGCTCAAAGAAGGCTGGCTATTATTGGTAGAGCCGCAAAGTATTTTAGGCTTATCGTTACAGCACTTACTTGATACGTCCCCAGTAATTTCAATTAATGATTTAGTAACCCACTGCCCTGTTCCAGTTAATCCTATTATCGATCCAATATCAGCCATCACCCCGCTATTTGAACAGCTCAATTTGCCTTTAAATTTTTCAGTCGATAGTAGTGAAATTACGGATAAACGCATTCAAAAATTAATGCAAAAGTTAAATTTATGTTTAGTTGGCGAGTGTCAAAAACCTGCCAATTGGCGTGCAGCTAATGTCGCATCGGAATTGTGTTTATCAGAAAGTCGCTTTTTACATTTATTCAGACAACAAGTCGGCATCGCTTGGCGACCTTATTTAAGATGGCGTAGGTTATTTTGCGCCAGTAACGCAATTGCCCATGGCGCCTCCGCCACAGAAGCTGCCCACAGCGCAGGTTTTTCGGATGGTGCACACTTAAGCCGCACCTTTAGATCAATGTTCGGTTTATCCATCACACAAATTAAAGCGCTTCTTTTTAAAAAGTAGCAAGTTTGTTCAAGTAAAAAAATGATCAACCATTAGAATCATTGTTTCTTAATGTTTGAAGCAATGGATTATTTTCAATGGAATTACACAACATATTAACACAAGCAGGGCTTGATCCTGTTAAAGTCGCGTTATCGTCAGCAAAGCAACTTTATGCAATGCCTGAATCTCAATTATTAGAGTTTAAATCTTCTCTTATCTTTGAGTCCTTTCAGTTTCATTATGCTAATAATGCGTTTTACCGTGCCGCATGTGATGACAAGAATGTTACCCCAGAAATGATTACGTCGCCTGATGACTTAATCAAGCTACCATTAATCCCAATTCATCTGTTTAAAGCGAATGATAATCACAAACTGTTATCTAAAAGTCTGAAAAATGTTGAATTAGAAATGCGTAGTACTGGTACCTCTGGTATCCCAAGCGTATCTCGTCGCTGTTCAGACACAGTAGACAACGTTATTTTAGGCATTTATGCCATGTATCGTGAGTTTTTTGAAATTTCTAAGGGCGCAGGCTTGTACCTTTGTCCATCTAATGAAGAAATTCCAGAAATGGGCATGATCAAGGCGCTTAACCTAATGGCAGGGTTATTAGATACCCATAAGTTTATGGTGAAAAATGACAGTTTTGCACCTGAAGATGCCCTTGAACAATTGTCAGTCTGGGAAAATAACTTTGATCGCCACATTATAGGTCCTCCATTTTTAATTAATCGTTTTATTCGTTTCTTAAAAGCGACTAATCAAAAAATCAAACTAGATAAAAATACATTAATTATCACGCTAGGTGGCTGGAAACGCTTCAGTGGCGAAATGTTATCTCGCACCGAGTTTAACAACGAATGTATGGAGTATTTAGGTGTAGAAAAGCATCAAATACGTGACATTTACGCCTTAGTTGAGTCAAACGTGGTAGCGATTGATGATGAGCAAGGCGTTAAGCATGTGTCACCTTATATCCATTTTTCAGTACGTGACCCTAAAAATTTAGATAAAGAAGTAGCAATCAATGAAGTGGGCCAATTAGCCATACTTGATCCGCTTTCACGCTCAACGCCTGGCTTTATCCTTACTGAAGACTTAGTACGTTTATTACCAAAATCAGAGAATGACCCGCGCAGTGGTCAAAGAGTTGAATATGTTATGCGTTTACCAGAGTCAACCGAGTTCGGTTGTTGTGCAGTAAACCTAGACAAACAGCTTGATGATAATGAAGAACAACACGCAGGCGCCTGCCCAGTCGTCGCGTAATTTCTCTCCCTGCCTAATCAGTGCTCAGCCGCTAAGGAATGTAGCTGGCACACTGATTAGATAACGCATAAAGGTAATAAAATGTATAACGATATTATTATTGATAATTTTTCAGATCCTCGAAATGTAGGTGACTTAGAATCCGCAGACCATGAATTAGAAATCGGTAACCCGGTATGTGGTGATCGCATCAAGGTTCAATTATCTGTAACAGATAACCTCATTAATAAAGCGGTATTCAGAGCGTGGGGATGTGCAACGTCAGTCGCAACTGCGAATATCTTTTGCCGTTCCATTGAAGGCCAAACCGCAACCGAAATTGCACAAAGACAGCCACAAGAAATTGAAGCAATGCTCGGTGAGCTTGAACCGTCACAACACCATTGCCTACATATATTATCTGAACTTCATGAGAAGCTGACTGCGCAATTAAACGTTGGAGCGGCTTAACATGGATCAACAACATCTCTCAGGTTATTTTGATTATAACGCAACCACGCCCATTTCAAATGAAGTAGCAGAATCAATGATCCCGGCGATCACACAGTTTGCTAATCCTTCAAGCAGTAATCGTTACTCTATGCTGAGTAAAAAAGCAATTACCGAAACTAGAAACAACGTTGCTCAACTACTGAATACAGATGCAAATAAAGTCTTTTTCACTTCTGGCGGTTCTGAAGCTAATAATTGGGCTATTAAGGGTGTTTTATTTAAGCATACCGCTAAGCCGGGTCATATAATTACAACCGAAATCGAACATGCTTCTGTACTGGATACGGTGAACTACTGCGTCAGTCACTTTGGTTTCGAAGTAACTTACTTAAAGCCGAATGAGCATGGTGTTATTAACATTGCCGATGTTAAACAAGCCCTGAGAGATGATACACAACTGATCACCATTATGTACGCCAACAATGAAACCGGCGTCCTGCAACCTATTCCAGCAATATCCGCACTCGCAAAAGAACATAATATTCCATTACATGTCGATGCCGTGCAATTCGTCGGTAAGCGCCGAGTCGATGTTGAAAGCTTAAATGTAGATTACCTATCGCTCTCTGCTCACAAATTTTATGGGCCTAAAGGTATTGGCTGCTTATACATTAAGGATGCGAAAAGCATTATTCCGCTTATTCATGGCGGCGGACAAGAGCTGTCAATGCGCTCGGGAACCGAGAATTTAGTCGCAGTCATTGGCATGTCTAAAGCCGCTCAAGAAGCGTCTTTACATGTTGAACAATGGGATCAAGATAATTGGGCTTGCAAGCAACATATGATGACGTTGCTTAAATCCGCACCAATACAGATTAAGTTTAATGGCACCACAGCTTACCAAGACGCCCTGTCAAACACCCTTAATATTTCAATTAAAGGCATTCGTGGTGAAGCACTTGCCGCGCGTATGGAAATAATACATAGCTACATTATTTCTATCGGCTCTGCGTGCAGTAATAACAAAACAAAAAATATATCTCATGTATTAAAAGCCATGAGTATGGATGAGGATGATATCCAAAGTTCGATTAGAGTGAGCTTTGGCCGGTTCACCTCACTGGAAGATGTAGAGAAATTTGTAACAACCTTAGTTGCTGAAGTGCAAAGGCTGTTAGCAATAAGTGAGGGATAATTTATGCTGCAAACCTACTCATTATTAATGGATGCCATTAGTGATCATGCCAAAACACAACCAGAACAGCACGCCTGCATTTTTCAGCCAAGAGGACTCGAAACGGCCGAACTGTTAAGCTATCAAGAATTACATGATGCCGTTCAGCGTAGAGCACAGTTACTAATTGCTTTAGGCTACCAAGGGAAATCGCTAGCGCTACTTTATCCTGCTGGATTTGATTTTATTGTTAACTTTCTTGCTTGTTTATTGGCAGGAGTGGTTGCCGTTCCACTGAATGTAACCCGTAATGCACAGCAATTTGAGCGCACCATTAACATCATTGAAGACGCCAATGTCAAAGCCATTCTCACCACCCAAAGCACGAAAATATTGCTGTCAGAGCAATTGGCACAATTAAAGTCAGTTGAGCAGCAACAACTCATTTGGATAACTGAGCTCAATGCAACGCAAGATATTTCACCTTTACCCAACATTCAACCTAGCGATATAGCCTTCATTCAATATACGTCTGGATCTACTAGTGCCCCGAAAGGAGTAATGGTAAGCCACGGTAATATTGTGGATAACATGGAAGCCATTCGTAGTGCGTGCAACCATCAAAAAGGTGTTGTTACTGGCGGTTGGCTACCACAATTCCATGATATGGGATTAGTTGGCCACATGATGCATCCTTTGTATATGGCGGGCACCTACGTGTTCATGCCGCCAATGAACTTTATCCAACGCCCTAGCCGTTGGCTGCGCTTAATTGCACACTACAAAATTGCGTGCTCTGCCTCACCTAATTTTGGTTACGAGCATTGTGTTAATTTTATTAGTGAAAAAGAAGATTTATCCGATCTTGATTTAAGCTGTTGGAAAGTGGCACTTAATGGTTCAGAGCCAGTTAGCGCACACACCATGTCGGCGTTTTCTGAAAAATTCAGCCGCTACGGTTTTAATCCTGCGTCTTTCTTTCCTAGCTATGGCATGGCCGAAACTACGTTATTAATTTCTGGCGGCCCCACTCAAAGTGGTGTTAGTACAGTGACTCTTGATAAAGAGCAATTGTCGCAAGGCAAGCTATGTGAAGCCGATTCAGGCGTTAAAATCGTTAATTGCGGCGCTATCGCGCCAGGTTTTAACGTTAAAATTGTACACCCTGAAACGCGTCTACAATGTCAGCAGGATGAAGTGGGTGAAATATGGGTATCAGGCAATTCAGTTGCACAGGGCTACCTTAATAATTCAGCCAAAACCGAGTCTGACTTCCACGCTCAATTCATTCCTTCTGATGGCAATCGTTATTTAAGAACAGGCGACTTGGGCTTTGTTCAAAACAATATGCTTTACGTTACTGGCAGAATTAAAGAGCTACTCATTATTCGAGGTCGCAATTTATACCCTTATGACATCGAGCGTACTTGTAACACCTACCAGCACGCCTCAGGGGGGAATGGTGCGTCGGTGTTTACATACGAACAAGACGCAAAAACAAAACTTGCCGCTATTGTTGAGATCAAAAAACGAGTGCTAAGCACCGCCAATGAACAAGAGCTCGCAAACGATATTAAAGCACTGGTTAACGAGCAACATGAAATATCACTCGACAAATTACTGATTGTAAAACCCGGCACTATCCCTAAAACCACCAGCGGTAAAGTAAAACGTTCAGCATGTGCGGAACTGATTTAAATTCATATTTTTAAGGAACAAGTTGTGAATAAAACATTTTCAAAAGAAGAGCTTATTACTGAGATAACAGATTACATCGCCTCAAAAATTGAAGGCTTTTCGTTAGAACAACATATTGATACTTCGTTTTCTCGTTTAGGGTTAGATTCAGCTGGGCATGTTCAGTTAACTACCGTTATTGAAGATTACATGCAAATTGAAGTTGCCCCAACATTGGCGTTTGATTATCCAACAGTTAATGCATTAGTGAATCATTTAACTGAAAGCTCAACCCCTAATTTAGAGAAGGTGCCTTCATAAAATGCAAGTTCTGGATACTGTCATTATTGGTGCTGGTCAATGCGGTTTATACACAGCCAAACAATTACAAGATAAACATATCGATTATCTGTTATTAGAGCGAAACACCATTGGTCAAGTATGGGAGCAACGATTGTCAGGTTTACGCCTGTTCACTTCACGCCAATTTTGCCAGTTACCAGGACTTTCGTTACCGGGTTCACAAAATGGCTTTCCTGAAGCAAGTGAAATGGGCAGGTACCTAAAATCATACGCTAACAGGTTTAAGTTACATGTCCGTGAAAATGCAAAAGTAAGCGCATTAACCAAGCAAGCAGAGCTGTTTTTGTTAACGCTTGAAAGCGGCGAACAAATATTGGCTAGAACGGTGATTAATGCTACGGGCTCAAATCAAACGCCAAACGTGCCGCAAATCAGCCAGCAGCTATCTGATAGCGTCATACAGCTTACAGCGCAAATGCCGTCCCTAGATCTCGTGCCCAATAACAGCAATGTCGTGGTGGTTGGGGATGGTGCGTCGGGCAGACAAATTGCTGGCGGCTTAGCCAAACGCTGTCGTGTCAGCTTAGCGACAGGCACAAACAGAGGACTGCCTCCCAACAAAGTGTTGGGTAAAGATTTGTTTTGGTGGTTAAAAAGCTTGGGAATTTTAGATGCGGGCAATTCAACGTTAGTTGCCAAACTTCTTAAAAAACGTAATCCCGTTCCATGTGCAGACTTCAACAACAAGCAGTTAAAAAAGTTAGGTGTGGCCATCAAGTCAAGACTACTTAACTGTGCAGGTAACACGCTTAGCTTTGCTGATGGCAATGTCGAAGACGTTGATATGGTTATTTGGGCCACTGGATACAAAGATAATACAGAGTGGTTAAAGCTTCCCCATTGCATGGATGAAAATGGCTTTATTCATAGCCAAGGTAAAACACCTGAGCCTGGCTTATTTATTATTGGGCGCAAGTGGTTTAGCTGTCGAGGTTCAGAGCTAGTGTTAGGCGTTGCCAAGGATGTAAACCATATTGTGTCGCTACTGGAGAGCCACATGGAAACACAAAAGGAAATGGTATGAAATATAAAAATAACGTAGCTTGGCTATTAAACTCAACGGTAAACCGTTGGTTACTTTTAGTCGCAATGGTGTTTACCTTGATATCGATTGTTGGCCTCAAAAATATGGGGCTTTCTAGCGACTACAAAATCTTTTTTGATGATGATGATACTGATTTACAAGTATTAGAAACGATGGAGAGTACATACAGTACTACCGACAACATCTTCATCATGATAAAACCAAAGCAATCTGATATTTATAACACCGACACCATAAGCTTAGTGTATCAATTTACACAAGCTTTATGGCAAGTCGCACATGTTTCTCGCGTCGACTCGCTCACCAACTTTCCATATAGCCAAGCTCAAGATGATGACATCATGATTGAAGAGTTCGTCTATGAGCCAGAGCAAATCACGCCAGCACATATTAAATACATTAAAAACGCGGCAAATAACGAAAGAGACTTAGTTGGTAATTTAATCACTAAAGATGGCCAATATACCGCCATCAATATAACCACCCTACTTCCTGGAATCAATCATAAACAAGAAACACTTGCTGTTAGTAGCGGCATAGCACAAATTTTAGACCAGCTAAAACTTGATTACCCTGAACATGAATTCTTTGTTACGGGTTTAGTGTCGATGAACAGTGCATTTTTCACGGCAGCCAAACGCGACTTTATGACACTTATTCCGTTAATGATCGTATTTGTTTTAGTCGCAGCCGGCGTTATTTTAGGCTCGGCAAAAGCAGCCAGTTGTATTCTAGCGGTATTGTTATTATCATTACTTGGCGCATTAGGTTTAGCTGGCTGGCTTGGTATTAAGTTATCCGCCCCTTCTATTTCAGCACCTATTATTATGTTCACCGTAATTGTTGCGTCCAGCATCCATATTATCAGTTATGTAAAAAGAGAATTGATGCAAGGCAAGCAGCAACATCAAGCTATTCTGTCGTCATATCAGCATAATGCTAAACCTATTATTGTCAGCCACCTTACCACTATCATTGGCTTTTTGGCGATGAACGCAAGTGACTCTCCTCCGTTTAGGGACTTAGGCAACATCGTCGCATTTGGGGTGATGTTCTCTTTGCTACTGTCATTTACTCTGTTACCCGCGTTACTGATGAAACTCACGTTATCGAACAGAACCAGCTATGCCGTAAAGGTATTTAATAACATGGGCTGGCTGTCAGCATTTGTTATCCGTAAACAAAAGCAAATCCTGTTTATTGTGGTGCCATGCACTTTAGTGTTCGCAAGTTTAAGCTTATTAAACCAAGGTAATGATGACTTAATAAAATACTTCAATAAATCTGTTCCTTTTAGAGCCGAATCAGAAGCCATTGATAAACAATTCTCTGGCCTATACAACATTGGCTACTCGATTTCGAGTGGCGAAAAAAGCGGTATATTTGCCGTTGAATACCTGAAATTTATTGAAGACTTCGATAATTGGTTAATGCAGCAACCCGAAGTTGTTATTACTACCAGTCCTTTACATCGCATAAAACAGCTCAACCGTTTGATGAACAGCGATAACCCTGAGTTTTATCGCATTCCAGACAGCCCAACAATGGCAGCCCAACATTTTCTGCTTTATGAAATGTCATTACCTTTTGGTAAAGGCGTAAACGATATGCTCAGCTTTGATAAATCCGCGTTAAAGCTGACTGCCAGACTACGTAATAGTAGCTCCATGGAAATGATAGCGTTTGAAAACAAAGTAAATAATTGGTTAGAAGCGAATAAACCAGCATCAATCAATTATAGCTACTCAAGTCCATCATTAATTTTTTCACACATTGGCCAAAGTAATATCGTCAGTTTACTGCAAGGTGCCTTCATCGCGTTTCTTGTTATCTCTGTTGCATTAACATTTGTATTTAGATCGCTGTATGTAGGCATGTTAACGCTCATTCCAAACTTACTACCAGTAGGCATGGCATTTGGTTTCTGGTACTGCGTACAAGGCCAGATATCAATGGGGTTGGCTGGTGTATCAGCCATGGCGATCGGCATTATTGTGGACGATACCGTGCACTTTTTATATCAATATATTAATGGATTAAAGCGCGGCCTAACCCCAGAACAAAGCGTCAAAAATACCTTTGAACACACCATGAGTGCCATTGTGATCAGCTCCATTCTTTTGGTAGTAGGTTTTATGTTGTTGTCGACGTCATCCTTCGAGAAGAATGCGCAAATGGGACTGCTAACCAGTGGCACTATCATATTGGCATTACTCTTCGACCTGATCGTGCTGCCAGTACTCGCAATGCGTTTTATCCGTAATGTGCCTGTTACGCTGCCTCAAAACCAACTTGTTAATAATCCAAATTAGAAGCGAAATATTATGAAATTCAATACATTCAGCCTATCGCTAGTCTTATTACCATTAACCGTATTTGCCAACCCCGCACAAGCAGAGCCAGATACGGCCAAAAAAGGCTATAACATAGCCGTTGCACTAGATACCCGAGACGCAGGTTTTCAAGATAGCAGTGCAAAACTGTCTATGATCTTAAAAAATGGTCAGGGCGCTGAAACGGTAAGAGAACTCGATATAAAAGTGCTAGAAAATACGGATGATGGCGATAAATCCCTGATCAAATTTGATTTCCCCGCTGACATCAAAGGCACCTCATTACTTACACACCCACTAAGAACTAAAACCGATGACCAATGGCTGTTTCTGCCAGCGGTTAATCGTACCAAACGAATATCATCTCGCAATAAATCTGGGGCATTTATGGGCAGCGAATTCTCGTTTGAAGACATGACCAATAAAAATGTTGAAGATTACACCTATAACTACATTACGACTGAAGCATGTAGCGATACCACAAACAGTACAATAGCATCTCAATGCGATGTCATTGAACGATTCCCTGTTGATAAACATTCAGGCTACAGCAAGCAAAAAATGTGGATTGAGCAAGCCGATAAGAAAATCTACAAGATAGAATACTACGATCGTAAAAGCACCTTACTAAAAGTGTTTACGGCTACTGACTTTAAGCTGTATGACAACAAGTATTGGCGTGCAAACAAAGTCGAAATGCACAATGTACAAACCAATAATGCAACGGCGCTAGAATATAGTTCCATTCAATTCGCGTTAGGTTTGACCGACAGAGAATTTCATCGTAGCTCATTAGGGGAGTAGCTTTGTTACTTTCTAATTCAAAAAAAGCATTAACGGCCACCACTCTTTATCTTGCTATAAGCAGTGCTGGCTTTAATGCACCTTGCTTTGCGGCCGACTTACTTGACAACATCAGCGTAGACTTAGCCACAACAGGGCGTTATTACTTTAATGCAGAAGATAAAAACCAAACGGTAAACAACCAATTTAGTAAAGGGATAAAGGCTGAAGCGAAGTTTAGCCATAAGTTTGAACATGCAAAATTCAACAGCCAAGTATTTGCCAATTGGAACGATGCTGACGAAGCGCGTCGCTATATCGATATTCGCAAAGCCAACCTATATTTCCGGAAAAACGATTTCACTTTTGGTGCGGGGGTAGACACCTTCTTTTGGGGCGTTTCAGAGTCCATTAACGTGGTCAATGTAATGAATCAGTCCGATTTAATGGAAAGCCTAGACGGTAAAGTGAAATTAGGTCAAACATTTGTTTCGGTCAGTAACCGCTTTTCAAACGGCGACATAAGCTTTTATTATTTACCCGAATTTCGTGCCATTACCTTCCCAGAACGCCCTTCTTATGGCTTACCGATTGCTGATCATGATCAATATGAAGACGATAAAAAAGACGGCGGTTTTGCAGCACGCGGCTTGTTTTATTATGACCAATTTGAGTTTGCCGTATCCTATTTTAAAGGCACAAGGCGGTCACCTATATTAATGCGCCAATCCCCTTCGTCCCCCCTACTTACGCCGTATTATCTGCAAACCGAAAACATGATGTTTGATGGCGTGTATTTAAGTGAAGACTTTACGCTAAAGCTTGAAGCAAAAGCAGGTAAGGAATTAAATAACGGTTTTACTACCGCCAATTTAGGTATCGAATACCCAAGCTATCTATTTGCTGATTATATTGAAGAGGTTACATTTATTGCTGAATATGTTTTTGATGACCGCAAATTGACCGCTGAAACACATGGCCAAAATGATCTGTTTATTGGTGCAAAATTTGATTTTGGCGATACCAATCAAGGCCGCGTACGCTTTCTATACAGTTATGATTTTGACTACAGCGGACAATATGCAGAATTAAGCTACCAATATCGCCTTAATGATTATGTTAGAGTGAAAGCAAAAGTCATGAAAGTGCTAACTGCAGAGCCAACTGATCAGCGCTTGTATGCATTAACAGGTGAAGAATTTGCTAAATTTAGCCTTCATTATGCTTTCTAAATCATAGATGTTTTCCATATAACAGGCAGACACGTTTAATGATGAATCCATCCGTTGCTTATTTTCACCAACAAGATTTCACCATTAGCAGAGCAGAGCTAGCTATTCAGAACCAGCAAAGCTTCTTGGATAGATTGTTGCATGAGCAGTTGTATTTACCTTCTAGCATGCAACACGCACTGCTAAAGCGACAATGCGAGTTTATGGCAGGCAGATGGTGTGCTGTGCAAGCGATGAAACAAGTTGGCTTAAACCACATCGTGCAACCTTGTATAGGCCAAAATAACGAACCGATTTGGCCGGCCAATGTGAACGGCAGCATTAGCCACACCGACGAGACTGCAGTGGCTGTGGCGATTCGACCAAATAAGCCATCTAGGGGAATTGGCATAGACAGAGAGAATATACTGGCTTCTGAGCACGCAGAAAGATTTGCTAAAAAAATTATGTCACAAAAAGAGCGAAGCCTGTCTGATCACATCAGTGATAATGCTTTATTTGTTACTATTGTATTTTCCAGTAAAGAAGCCTTATTTAAAGCCATGTTCCCTCAAATACGCCGCACTGTTGACTTCAGCGTTGCCCAATTAAGCCATATTGATACTACAACACAAACATTAGAATTAACGCTTTCACAAACGTTAAGTGAACAATTACAACAGGGTCGTCAGATTACCGTTTCGTATAGCCATATCGCAAATACCATTGAAGCATGTACCATTGTTTAATTTGGCTTTGCGGCTAACGAGGTTTGTGATGAAGTAAGTAAACCTAGAGGGCGGCCTGACTATATTGGTGATTTATAGTCACATTGTTTCTGCGGACAGATAAGCCGCTTACCTGATGCACCTTTTTTCTCAACTAAAATTTTCCAACCACACTCTGGACAGGTTTGTGCGACTGGCGGGGTATTCACGACATACTTACATTTAGGATAGGCGTCACAAGCAAAAAAGCTTTTACCGTATTTATTAGCTCGCTGCACTAACTGACCTGCTGAACACGCAGGGCAGGCAACTCCTTCGTCATCTGTATGCGCTAAGTCAGCCACATAAGTACATGCTGGAAACGCTGTGCAGCCAATAAATAAACCAAAGCGACCGCTTTTAACCGCCAGTTGTGATGTGCAACCAGGGCAGGATAAATCTAATAACTTAACAGTATGTGATTGGTTTTCATGTGTTGCTTTAACATAAGTACAGGACGGATATTGACTACATCCCCAAAAAGGGCCATTTTTACTGTGTTTTAGCACTAGCGCGCCATCACACTCAGGACAGTTGGACGGTGCTTGCGGTTGCTCACCAGTGTTAAATAAATCGCTATCAATTTTACTCACAATACGCTCCGCACATACACTCATCTTGGCGCATTATGACACAGCCGTACAGTTTCGTCCTACACCAGTGTAGGTTTATGGCTAAATAATAAGAAGGCCGCTAATGCAGCGGCCCTTCTTGTTCATCAAATATTAAATCTTCCATTTGCGCATAAGCAGACTCCTGCCCCGGTACATTAAACAGCACCATCAGCACCACCCACTTTAAATCATCTAAACTGATAAATGGTGAGTCAATCTCCATTACCCGATCAATGACCATTTCCCGCGTTGCAAAGTCAAGAACATTGATTTGTTCAAGAAACAACAAAAAACCTCGGCATTGGCAATCTAACCGCAACATTTCTTCATCGGTATACACACGTATAGACGCTGAACTTGCTTTAGTTAAATAAGGCTTTACATGGCTTTCTTGTAAATCGGCCAATTTTTCAAGCCAAGCTAATGCTTTATAGATTTCATCTTTATGAAAACCTGCCTTCGTTAGCTCGTCGGTTAAATCATCTTGGTTTACAAAAATGTCCGCTTCGCTATGAATATAGTTTTCAAACAAATACATGAGGATATCAAACATGGTAAAACCCTCCTCAACTTATTATTATGATAGCTAACTAACACTATCAGAAAATGCCGCCCAGTTTCTTGGCTAAGATTAAACGCAACGCTTAACACCTGTTCCAATGGCAAAGTGCGCTGCCAATCAAAACATCGACAAGAAAGGCGTCAGACTATGGTTTGGTTACCTATATTGATCAGCCAGCCTCCTCTTTCAATGTCGTTTTATTCTATTTCTATATATAGACCGTTTTTTAAAAAAAATCTTACTTCTAATTATATATCGGCGTAATTTTTTTTACTTTAGCACGACATCAGTGGGCCATCTCATTTAATTAACGCGTACATAGCCACCCGGGACTGCCTGAATTAATCCTGATAACTCTAACTCCATCAACTTAATCATAACAATATCAATACTTTGCTGATAGCGGTGGGCAATTAAATCTGTCGGTGTTACGTCATAATCGATCTGCGCTAATAATTTTGCATCATCAGCATTGACCTGGTTGCTTGATTTAGTGTCTTTCTGCTCATTCACATCAATGTCTAAGGCTAAACTTGCCTGCAAAGGCTGAGGCGCAGTTAAGGGAAGCTCTTCTAATATATCGTCTACACAGGCCACTAACTTGGCACCTTGCTTAATTAAATGATGACAACCTTGTGCTAAAGGATTCGTTATTGCGCCAGGTACGGCAAAGACTTCTCGGTTCTGTTCAAGTGCCAACCTTGCAGTAATCAGCGAACCACTCTTAACGGCAGCTTCAACAACCAGAGTACCCAAACTTAACCCTGCAATGATGCGATTGCGCCGCGGAAAGTTTTCTGGCTTTGCTGGTGTATTCGGCACAAACTCTGATATTAGTGCGCCCTGCTCCATAATTTGTTGCGCTAATCTCTGATGACGTTTCGGGTAAATATTATTTAGCCCAGTTCCCAATACTGCTACTGTTTGGCCAGCTCCCGCTAACGCCCCTTTATGTGCAGCGCCATCAATTCCCATTGCCAAACCGCTGGTCACTACCCAATGCCGATGCGTAAGTTCTTTTGCTAATTGATGCGCATTATTTAAGCCTGACGGTGTAGCACTTCTTGCGCCCACGATTGCAACTTGCGGCTGATGCAAAACGTTTGGATTACCAGCAACGTACAAAATAAGTGGCGGATCACTCATTTCCTTCAATAACGCAGGATAGGCGTCATCAAATAGGGTAATGGCATAATGCTGACTCTGCTCTAGCCAACTAAAAACAGTATTGAGATAGGCCTCATTTGGCCGATGTAAACGAGCAACTTGGCTTTCACTAAGTCCAAGCTGCAATAACGCGTCATTCGGCATAGCAAACAGTGTGTCTAACGAAAATCTAGACAACAGTTTGAGTAGCCCTTTCGTGCCAAGCTTAGGAAGTTGTTGAAGGATGAGAAGTTGACGTAATACGTCTAAATGTTGATTTGCCACAGACATTCCTTGTTGTCGCAGGTGTGATATAAAACAGCGCAGTAATTACTGCGCTGTTCGTGTTTATTTTAATTTACGCCGATTTTAGTATAAATTATGGGGTAATTACTTTATCGCCCACACGCACAGGTCTGTACGTATCCATTACCATGGCATAAGCAATTTTCTCGTACACTTTAAAAACCATCAATTCACCTACTTTTTCTCTAGGCATAATAACGATGTCTTCTTTAGTGTCTTCTAATACCATTTTTAACGGTTTTTTCGTTTCAGCGAGTAATTTGTCAAACTTAGATGAATCTTCAGCGTATTTAGGCCCATTCAAGGTTTTGATCACTTGCGGTGATTGACGCACAATATCCAGCATATGCCCAGCCTTCATATCTTGCGCTTCACCTAGGTTAAGAACTACCACATCCATTTTGCTAAATTCACGTAACTTTGAAGTGGATGCAATAATACGCCCTTCTACATTACTTTCTGGGCTGCGCATTGAGAAAAATGCAGGTAAGGTTTGCCCATCAGATGCAGGTAATAATTTATCGCCCGGTTTAATTTCTTTACGCACACTGGTTACGGTTGCCGAGGCAGGAATATTCTTATCGATATTGCCCGAACGAAACGCACGCAGTGTGCCAACAAAAATCGCTTCGCGGCCTAGTTCAACATCAGACTGATAATCGAAGTACGGCTCACCTTCACGATATATTGCATATTGACGGCCTACTTCTAAATCACCATTCACATACACAGTACGGTCCATCACAATATTCTTATGACTTTCATCGGCACCTAAAATGTAAGGCAACTCTGATACGACCACTTCATCAATAGACTGTTCAAAGCTTAAAAATGGACGGATCATATTTAGCGGCAAAGTAGGTACGGCTAAATCTTTTTTATGAACCTTGCGTTGTACAGGCGATAGCTTTTTCATGTTTCGATTGATCACAAGCATCGGCACGCCGTCTGCGTCATAAATCAATGAAATGGTATCACCGGGATAAATTAAATGTGGATTTTCAATTTGTGGGTTTAGGCGCCATAACTCGGGCCACTTCCACGCATCTTCTAGGTAGATTTCAGAGATGTCCCACAACGTGTCGCCTTTTTTAACAACATAGTTCGCTGGCGCGTCTTCTCTAATAGTTAGTACATCTGCCACAGCTTGGCTAGAAATTAGTAATGCGGCTAAAAATGCACTAAATCGTTTAACCATGCTAGCTTTCTTGAGCCTCTTGTTCATTATTTTTTCGTTCTTTTTCTGTTTAATTGGCTTTTAATCTATTATTAGCGACTGTAAATGGCTAAAATTGAAACATAACATATCTGTTAAATTAAAGCATGTAAATTAAAGGTCAAAATGGCAATACTAGAAGTTTTAAGATTCCCAGATGAAAGATTGCGCACCGTGGCGCAGCCTGTAACTGAAGTGAATGATGAAATCCGTCAAATAGTGAAAGATATGTTCGACACTATGATGGATGAAAATGGCATCGGCTTAGCAGCTACGCAAGTTGATATTCATCAGCGCATTGTAGTGATTGATGTGTCTGAAGACAGAGACGATCGACTAGTACTCATTAATCCAGAAATAACTCATAAAGAAGGCACAACCTGTAGTGAAGAAGGCTGTTTATCAGTGCCTCATTCTTACGCTAAAGTTGATCGCGCCGAACGGGTATCTGTTACAGCGCTGAATGAGCAAGGTGAAACCTTCTCGTTTGACGCAGACGGTCTTCTGGCTATCTGTATTCAACATGAATTAGATCATTTAGTTGGCAAACTTTTTATCGATTACTTATCTCCGCTTAAGCGCGAGCGTATTAAAAAGAAATTAGAAAAAGAAGCGCGCCTTCAAGCCAAAGCGAATCGTAGTTAATCAGTCATAAAGGTTTATTTTGTCTAATCCATTAAAGATTATTTTTGCTGGCACCCCTGATTTTGCAGCAAAGCACCTTCAAGCACTTATTGATTCAGAACATCAAATCTGTGCAGTTTATACTATGCCCGACCGCCCCGCTGGACGGGGTAAAAAACTTCAAGCCAGCCCGGTTAAGCAACTTGCACAAGAGCATGACTTGCCCGTGGTTCAACCAAGCAGTTTAAAGTCTGAAGAAGCGCAACACGCACTGGCTGCGTTTAACGCTGATCTGATGGTTGTTGTTGCGTATGGGTTAATTTTGCCACAAGTGGTATTAGACACACCCAAATATGGCTGCATTAATGTACACGGTTCTATACTTCCTCGCTGGCGTGGTGCAGCTCCAATCCAGCGCGCCATTTGGGCGGGTGATGCTGAAACAGGTGTCACCATTATGCAAATGGATGCAGGGTTAGATACCGGTGATATTTTACATATTGCCCGCACACCTATTGAAGCCACCGACACCAGTGCAAGCATGTATAACAAGTTAGCAGAAATTGGCCCGAGGGCTTTGCTCACCTCACTGACCTTAATTGCTGAACAACAAATTACCGCGACACCTCAAGATGACAAGCTCGCTAATTACGCTGAAAAATTGTCAAAAGAAGAAGCGTTATTAGATTGGAATAAATCCGCAGCTGAATTAGAACGTGAAATCAGAGCGTTCAATCCGTGGCCGATGTCTTACACTAAGCTTGATGAACATAACATTAAAGTGTGGCAAGCACAGGTTATTGATGAGGCACATAATGCAGCACCAGGCACTATTCTTTCTGCCACAAAACAAGGCATTAATATCGCCACTCAACAGGATGTACTGTCAATTACTTCATTACAACCCCCTGGTAAAAAAGCCATGTCTGCACAAGACTTTATCAATGCGCGCGCCGAATGGGTAACACCGGGCAAGGTGTTAAAATGAATGTAAGAGCACTTGCTGCTAATTGTTTATTTCAGGTTGTCGATAAAGGCCAATCGTTAAATGATGCGCTCCCTCAGGCACAACAACAATTAGCTTCTAGTAAAGATAAAGCGTTGCTTCAACATATTTGCTATGGCGTATTACGCTGGTTACCAAAATTGGATTATGTAACCAATGAATTAGTCAGCAAGCCATTAAAAGGCAAACAACGCCTATTTCAATTCTTATTGTATGTGGGTATTTATCAACTGGCGGAAATGCGTATTCCTGCACATGCCGCCGTGGCTGAAACCGTTAAAGCAACAAAACAACTTAAAGCGCCGGGGTTAAAAGGCATGATCAACGGCGTATTACGTAATTTTCAGCGCCGTGAACAAGCCTTATGGCAAGCAGAACAAGCGAGCCCTGTGCTCCAATACGCACACCCAAACTGGTTTATTAAACGCGTTCAAGCCGCTTATCCTGAACAATGGCAACAAATCTTAAGCAATAATCAGCAACAAGCACCGTTGTGGCTAAGAGTAAACGAACAAGTACAACCGCGTAATAGTTATAGTGATCAGTTAAATGAGCTGAATATTAAACACACTGTATCTGAAACAGCATCACAAGCCATCTTACTAGATACCCCTATTGATGTGGCTAAACTGCCTGACTTTGAGCTAGGCAGTTGCTCGGTACAAGACGCAGCGGCACAACATGCGGCATTATTATTAGATGCTCAACCGCATCACAATGTACTTGATGCCTGTGCGGCCCCTGGTGGTAAAACCTGTCATATTTTAGAGCTCACCCATGATATAAAAATGACAGCAATTGATAGTGACGAATCACGCCTCAGTCGGGTGCTTGAAAATCTACAGCGATTAAAACTCACGGCAAACACCATCTGTGGTGACGCGAGCCAACCGCAACAATGGTTTAATGGTGAATTGTATGACCGCATTTTGTTAGATGCACCTTGCTCTGCAACGGGTGTGATTAGACGTCATCCAGATATCAAATGGCTTCGTAGAAACAATGACATTGCGGAATTAGCGGCACTACAACAAAAAATATTGCTCGCACTATGGCCAACATTAAAACCAGGAGGCATTTTACTGTATGCCACCTGTAGTGTATTACCAGAAGAAAACCAGCAACAAATCGAGCAATTTTTAGCAAGCCAAACCGATGCCGAGTTATTACCTATTGCTTATCAACACGATCAACGAATTGGCTGGCAAATTTTACCTGGCGACAATAATATGGATGGCTTTTATTACGCCAAACTACACAAAAAAATTAACGAAACTAAATGAAGATAATCATTCTCGGTGCTGGGCAAGTAGGTGGCACACTAGCGGAAAATTTGGTCGGTGAGCAAAACGATATCACGATTGTTGATATTAACGCTGCACGACTAAACGAACTGCAAGACAAACTCGACCTTAAAACCATTAACGGTCACAGCGCGCATCCCAATGTTTTGCGCCAAGCAGGTGCCGAAGATGCCGATATGATTATCGCCGTAACCAGCAGTGATGAAGTTAATATGGTAGCTTGCCAAGTGGCCTATAGCTTATTTAACACACCCTCGAAAATTGCACGTATTCGTTCAGAGGCATACCTAGAGTACCGTCATCAACTGTTTCATAATCACGAAATGCCGGTGGATCACTACATCGCGCCTGAGCAGCTAGTAACGCATTACATTAGACGCTTAATCGATTACCCCGGCGCATTGCAGGTACTCGAATTTGGTAACGGCAAGGTGTCATTAGTGGCTGTAAAAGCCTATTACGGTGGCTTATTAGTGGGCTATGCCTTATCAGCATTGAAAGATCATATCCCTAACGTTGATACGCGTGTTGCCGCAATTTATCGCCAAGGCCGCCCCATTAAGCCTCTTGGCACCACTGTAATAGAAGCGGACGATGAAGTGTTCTTCGTGGCTGCCACCAAGCACATTCGCGCGGTAATGAGCGAACTGCAAAAGTTAGAACAAAGCTACAAGAACATTATGATCGTCGGCGGCGGCAACATAGGCTGCGGATTAGCAAAGTCATTAGAGCAACAGCATAAAGTCAAATTAATAGAGCGCGACCAAAATCGAGCAGAATCACTCTCTGAAACGTTAAACAATACCTTAGTTTTTTGTGGAGATGCGTCGGATCAGGAACTATTATCAGAAGAGCATATTGAACACGTTGATGTTTTTATTGCAGTAACCAATGATGATGAGGCAAACATCATGTCTGCGATGTTAGCTAAACGCTTAGGCGCACAAAAAACGATGGTGCTGATTCAGCGCACTGCTTACGTTGACCTTATCCAAGGCGGCGAGATTGATATTGCTATTTCGCCGCAGCAAACCACTATTTCCGCACTGTTAACCCACATTCGACGCTCGGGCATTGTTAACGTGTATTCATTACGTAAAGGTGCTGCAGAAGCCGTAGAAGCAGTTGCACATGGTGATGAAAACACCTCAAAAGTCGTCGGGCGCACGATTGGAGAAATCAAATTACCTCCTGGTGCAACAATTGGCGCAATTGTACGTGACAATGAAGTGTTAATCGCGCACGATAAGACCGTCATTGAAGAAGATGATCACGTCATTTTATTTTTGATTGATAAAAAATACATTTACGAAATTGAAAAACTCTTTGCTGTTAGTGCAATATTTATCTAGTAGTCGACATTTAACGTATTATTTGCAACGGAATTATGAATAAACATAACAGTAATATTAAACAAGCCATACACACCTTACAGCAAAACACTGAACGATTTACTGACCGTTATGTTGTTACTTGGGTAGGCGTAATTTTACTGTTATTTATTATTGGTGCTGGCTTTGCCTATTTCAGCGGCAACCAACAACAACAAAATAAAGTGGCAACACTTGAACAAGCACTGAAACAAACTGAAGACTTAAAACAGCTTGCCACCTTACTTCCAGAACTAAATAAAACCCAACAACAAATCGCGCTTAGCAACGAACAACGCCAAGAATTGACCATGTTACGTGAACAAGTCTCTACCCTTCGTAACCGCGTAGCCGCCTTGACCACAGAGCGCCAACAAGAAGTGGCTAGTAAGAATAATGAAATAAATAATTATTTAGGTGAGGTTGAGGCGCTAAGAACTGAAAACGAAAAATTGCGTCGACAACTATCTGATTTAGAAACGCTTGCTGCCCATCAAGAAAACCATATTAACCAGTTTGAACTCGGCGAAAACGATTCCATTACCATGATAGAAGGCATTAATAGCCGTTTTGGGATCCGAGAAATCGGCACCAATTTAGTAAAAACATACAGCGGGAATGCGCTTTATTTTATGCGTACTGCACAAACCATCACGCTTACGGTTAAGCCGTATTATCGTTGCCAAGTAACACTAAATAAAATTGATGCCGTAAAAGGCACCGCACAATTTGACTATAGCTGCCGCATTAGCCGTTAGCACAGTCGTCCCATTTGCAGACTAAGAACGCCAAAATGCAGGTGTAAATAACACCAATAGGGTAAACACTTCCAGTCGGCCAAATACCATCGCCAGTACTAAAATCCATTTACTGGAATCTGCAATATCACCATAGTGTGCAGCCACTCCTGCCAAGCCCGGCCCCAAGTTATTTAAACACGCAGCCGTTGCAGAAAACGCCGTCATGTTATCCATGCCAGTGGCTAATAGAGCCAACATGATCAACACAAAGACCAGCGTATACGCAGAAAAGAATCCCCATACCGCTTCAACCACTTTATCCGGCAAGGCTTTTGCGCCTAATTTGATGGAAAAGACTGCGCGTGGATGCACCAATCGGTTCAGCTCTCTTACCCCTTGAAGGTATAGCAGTAAGATACGCACCACTTTCATGCCCCCACCCGTTGAACCAGCACAACCACCAATAAAGCTAGCAAAAATAAGTAAGATGGGAAGGAATACTGGCCATTCTGCAAAGTTTGCTGTTGCAAAGCCTGCTGTGGTGCTAATTGATACCGCCTGAAACACGGCATCATCTAATGCCTGCTCGCTAGTGTCATAAATGCCGCTATTTAGTAGCACAACAAAGCATAATAAAATTAAGGATATTTGAATGCCCATAAAGGCTTTAAACTCAGGATCACCTAAGTAAGTTTTAATACTACGATGATTTAATGCCGCGTAGTGCAAGGCGAAATTAACCCCTGAAATTAATAAAAACACCACACAAATAGCGTTAATCACAGGGCTATTAAAGTGCCCAATACTGGCGTCATAATTTGAAAAACCACCAATCGCAATGGTTGAAAATGCATGACAAATTGCGTCAAATAAATTCATCCCTGCCGTCCAGTATGCACCGGTACACGCAACCGTTAACGACACATAAATATACCAAAGGTGTTTCGCCGTATCCGCGATACGCGGCGTCATTTTTGAGTCTTTAATGGGGCCTGGTGTTTCTGCGCGGTACAACTGCATGCCACCTACACCAAGCATAGGTAAAATAGCTACCGCAAGTACAATGATCCCCATCCCGCCGAGCCATTGTAGTTGTTGACGATAAAACTGGAATGATTTAGGTAAATACTCAATCCCCGTTATGACCGTCGCCCCAGTGGTGGTTAAGCCAGAAAATGACTCAAATATGGCGTCAGCTAATGACATGGCAGGCTGATCTAAAAATAAAAAAGGTAACGAACCAAAACTACCCAGCACCACCCAAAATAGCACAACAATCAGAAAGCCTTCTCGCGCCTTTAAGTCTCCTTTTTGGTTTCGATTGGGATACCAAAACGCAAGACCCGTTAGCACGCTAAGAATAAAAGCAATAACAAATGGTAATCCGCCGCCATCTTTATATATAAGCGAAACAATTGCGGGTGGAACCATCGACATACTAAATAGTGCAACCAATACACCCAAAATTCTAATTATGGTACGAAACTGCATAGCGTTTGACTTATTTTCCAGATGTTGGAGACATGACGGGTAAAATTCCCTTTGCTGTGGCAAAAAGTATATAAGGGATTGAATATAAATAAAACTGAATTAGTAAATCAGATGGGTTTCTGGCTGCGCGTTGAACTTATTTGTCTAGCTCAGTAAAAGAAACACGCCCAGCCGTTGCATTATAAACCTCATCAATAAACGCTGTTACTTTGCGGCTTTGAATGGCAACCTCAATCGTAATTTGCTCAGCATAATCAACCTTTACCAACTCGCCTTCGTATTGAGCGATAATATGTTGCACAACTGAGTTATCATCATAATTTACATGACATGATAGCGTAGTAAGTACCCACCTCTCTTTTCGATTAAGCAGTTTTAGTGCCGCACCAGCACAACCTCCATAGGCTCTTGCCATGCCACCGACACCCAGTTTAGTGCCGCCAAAATAACGAGTGATAACAATGGTAATTTCGCCAATATCAGCCCCTTGTAATGCATTGAAAATAGGCCTACCCGCTGCGCCCGCAGGCTCACCATCATCACTAAAGCCATATCGCTGTGAATCATTGGGTCGGCCTGCAATATGCGCCCAACAGTTATGAGATGCATCAGGGTGCTTTGCTTTTATTTCATTAATAAATGCTTTGGCGTCCTGTGGGGTTGGCGTGTGCGCTATATGAGCAATAAATACACTGCGTTTTACTTCTTCTTCGTGGATTAGCGGTTCTGCAGGCACAAAATATGGTGTTAAATTAGACATGTTAACTTAATGAGTATGATGATTGAATGACGCTTATTGAAAGCGCTACAAGCAAGATGCGCGGTAATCACCTGATCACCGCATTAACGTTATTCGGTAAGGTTTACCCTAGCTTTAAATCTCGTGTCATATTTTCATTGCGCTCACGGTGCACAATAATATTATCCTCAATACGGATCCCACCATACTTACGGAACTGATCGACTTTTGCCCAGTTAATGTATTTGCTTTGTTCAGAGTCTTTCAGTACGGCGAGCAAACTATCAATAAAGTACAAGCCAGGTTCAATCGTAAACACTTGATTAGGTTCTATAATACGTGTGGTACGTAAGAACGGATGTCCTTCTGGCGGCGCCATGTGCGTGCCTCGTTCGTCAGCCATAAATCCGCCCATATCATGTACTTGCAAACCTAAATGATGGCCTAGTCCATGAGGGAAGAAGGTTGATGTGATTTTTTGTTCAACAATGGCATCGGCATCAAGCTTCACAAAATCAAAATCTTGTAGCACTTTTGCAATGCGATTATGCGCTTCAATGTGCAAATCACCATATTTTAAACCCGGCTTTAAGCCATCACACAATGCCAGTTCAACGTCTCTCATGGCGTTAATCAACTCGGCGAACTCATCATCTTTAGCAGAATACGTACGGGTAATGTCTGCCGCATAGCCATGGTATTGCGCACCTGCATCAATTAAAAATGAACGACTTTCTGAAGGCGCTTGTTTGTCGCGCACCATGTAATGCAAAATTGAACAATTTTCATTTAGTGCAACAATGTTGCCATACGGGGTTTCTTCATCACCATGCAAAATAGCCTGGTTATATGCCACATTAATATCGTATTCCGAGGCACCTGCTAAAAACGCACGCTTTGCCGCAGTGTGCCCCAACACAGCAATACGGTTCGCTTCACGTAAACACGCAAGTTCATACTCTGTTTTATAAGCGCGATGAAAGTGCAAATAGTTAAGTACTTCTTCTGGATTAATTTGTTCAAACCCTAATGCTTGCGCTACTTCAATATATTCACCAAGGTAGGCTAAGCCCGACTTATCATAAGGTAATAACTGCTCTACCTGATCCGCTTTCTCTAGTAATTGAATATCAAAAAAGTCGGCCCAAAAGTCATTAGGCTCGTCAGGCACTTTGTGCCAGAAATCTTTTGGACGATAAAAAATAAGTTTAGGCTTTGCTTCACCGTCTACCACAATCCAGCAGTTTGGATTGTCAATAACAGGCAGCCATGCCTTAAATTGTGGGTTCACTTTAAACGGGTAGTCCATATCATCTAAAAACTGTCGTTTAGCTTGGCCAGAATGAATAACTAAACCAGTTAACCCCTCGCGGCGCAGTACATTTTTAACCCTAACTTGAAGTTCGTTGATGTGATCATGATATAGCGCAATAATCGTTTGCATATCCTGCCTCGTTAATAGTGAACAATGATGACGATGGTATCATACCCAATCTGACAAACCAGCTATCCACCTTAAATTATCTTGTTAACCTGAACTTTGGATAACGAGTACTGCAACTATATGATATTAATCTAAATTCATATTTTTAGCTCAAAATAGTTAGTTTTAGTGCTTATCAAGGCAGTTTTACACGTCAGTAGCTTGCCTATTGCAAGTAAAACTAACGCAAAGAAGTGCAAAAATAACGGTTTTGAGCGGTACTGCTTATCCAGAGTTCAGGTTTTTTATTGACTAAGCTACCCACATCAATAAAGTAATGGTTACAATACACAAATGAATCAGATATTTAGGTTAGTATATGAAGAAGCATGTTGGACGACGTCCGTTTTCAATTATGGAAGTGCGTGCCTTGTTTTCTGGTTATATTTACAGTGACTTTCTGATCTCTCATGAACAGCCTCGCGACTGGCAGTTTTGGCTTCCCTTACTCGCTTGGTTTACCGGTGCAAATAGCGAAGAGCTCGCATTAATCGCAAAAAACGACATCGCGCACCATGATCAGCGCTACTTTGTTACGGTTGGCAATCACAGTCGGCTTGCGTCTCGGACACTGCCTCTTCATCACTGTTTGATTGATGCAGGCTTTATAGAATGGATGAACCAACAACCAGGCAGCCCAGAACAGCGGTTGTTTAGCGACTTACCTACTAAAAATAACCGCTATAGTGAAAAAATACGACTATGGTTTAGTGGTGACGGTGATCGTCAGGGATATATGCAGAAATGTGATATTCCAAGTACTGACAGCCAAGGCAAAAAAACCGCCTTCAGCTCGTTTCGCGCAAATTTTGAAGCCCATATCAAGCAGCAGTGTCAACGTTTACAAATTAACCCTACTAATTACCTTGCTTATACATTGGGCACAAAGGTACGAGGCAGCACGGTATCCATCAGCCAGCTAGACAAACCAACACTTCATCATTTAATTGATAGCATTGGCGTGCCCGCACAACATATTTCATGGCAGCGCTTTGCCACACGTGTGCACTAACGCTGAATCGCCATATTGGTTAAATCGTTAAAGATATTCTCGTCTTGCCCTAATAAATGCGTATAAATTTGGCGATACGCCATTACCGCTTTCACATAGTCGCGTGTTTCTTTATAAGGAATCGTTTCTATCCAAATATCTGCTGGCATCGGCTCTTCATCGGGTAACCATTTTCTTACGCGATAAATACCGGCATTATAAGCTGCGGTTGCGACAACCACATTGCCTTCCGTTCGGTTAAGTAGTTGCTTCAGGTACTTAGTACCATAATTGATATTAGTTTTTGGATTGAATAAGTTTCTACGTGATACTCGCTTTTTAGCGATATGTTTTGCTGTATTTGGCATAATTTGCATTAACCCTAGTGCGCCTGCACCTGAATTCGCATCAGCCATAAATGACGATTCACGACGAGTGATAGCAAACGCCCACGACGGGTTAATTTGATGCGTATTGGCATACGATGACACCGTATCCTGAAACGCTAACGGAAAGCGCAGTGCTACATCATCATAATACTCAACCTCAGCCAAGGTAAATATCGCCCGGTCATACCACCCCCACTGATGAGAAATTTTGGCTGCGGCTAACTTTGCATTTTTACTTATGCGTGACTTTAAAAAGTTCCACTCACGTCGTGCTTGCGTAAAACGCTTTAAGCCAAACAATTCTTTCGCCCGCTGCATCGCAGGTAACTGTTCAACATATTGAATATCTTCTGCGGTTGGCTTTACAGGTACATTACTAAAGTTAGGCTTTTTACCCACTTGCGCTGCAGCTAAAAAGCCATAATAGTGACGTTTTTCAGCTAACGAGGTAAACGCCTGCTGCGCCGCAGCCTCTGCCCCTAGCCCTTGCAAACTTCGGGCAATCCAATACTGCCAGCTTTCTTTTTGCTGTAATGATTCTGGCAACGCTTGCAAAATATTCAACGCGGTCTGCCACTCTTCATTTCGCAAACTGTCGGCTATGCGCCATTGCACTAAACTGCTATCTAATACGTCAGCCGGCACTTGCTCTAGCCAATAGCGCGCTTTGGCATGATTAGAGGACGCGAGGCTTATCGCCAACGTACGAATCACGTCGTTACGCTGTTCAGCCGTAAACGAGTATTTTTTTTGTAGTTTCGGCCATACTTTCAATGCTAAATCACGATCACGCCACGCCAATCGTTTGATACCGTATTTAACAATACTGGTTTCTTTTATGTTTTTATTAGGAAACTTCCCCTGTTTACTTACATAGCTCGGCGCACGACGCACTTTGTAGTATAAATCAGCTAAATAACGTTCCGATTGCGGTAATAACTTTTTGAGGTAAGGAATAAGCGTGTGATTCCCTCCTTCAGCTGCCAATGTTAAACGCTGCCACACTTTATCTGTGGTTTGGTAACCTTGCTTGCGCCATTGAGTAAAGAGTGGATCACAGGCTTTGGGTTGCGACTTGCCCACAATCCATAATTTATCTACTTGCGGCAGTATTTCTTTGGCAGGCTTACCCTGATCAAGCTGGAAACGTAAATGGTAACAAGATAAATCCGCTTCACTGAGATCACGGTAATCACGTAAGAAGGTTTTTTGATAGTTTTTCTTTGCCAAATAACGCAGCCACTTCTCGCGTAGCGGTGCATCTAAGGGAGTGCCTTGATAACGGGTAATAAAACTGTGAATTTGTTTTTCGCTGGAATAAAACACCCGATGTTTTAAATATTCTAGTTCCGCATAAGGTGCAAGCGGATAGTCCCCCAACTGCTTTTTTAACCAATAGTAGCTGCGCTTCATTGGTTTTTTAGCGGCATACTCGGTTTTCAAAAAAAGATCGCGCTGTTTTTGCATTTCATTGTCATTACTTGCGTAAACATTAAACGCCAGCAACACACTTCCAATTATGCAACTCCAGTTTCGTATCATTTAACGACCCTTTTCTTTCCAAGACATGGATTGCCATTAGAACATTCTAGAGCCAATTAACCAAGATCAGCAATGCGCATTACTAACAAAAAATCGATTATAAAAACCGTTTTGGCATAAATAGACTACTTTTAATCCAGATGAAAATTATTTCGTATGACCGCAGATTCAAACAGGCGTTTAAAATTTAATTGCATTTTTTTGTTAGACACGCCAAACTGCTGACGAATAGAGTAATTACGCAAATGTTTATACAGACATAAAGACAACCAGCTCTACTCAGGTTTAGCTGAGTATAAGAGATAACGGAGATCATAGAACATGATTTATCAAGGTACATCAATCAGCGTTTCATATATCGAGCAAGGCATCGCCGAGCTGAAATTTGACGCTGACGGTTCAGTAAATAAATTTGATCAGGCCACCTTAAAAGAATGTCGCGAAGCACTCGACAAATTACAACAAGAAAGTGACTTAAAAGGCCTTATTTGTACTTCTGGCAAATCTGCCTTCATTGTAGGCGCAGATATCACTGAATTCTTAAGCTCTTTCACCATGCCAGAAGAAGAATTAATTGGCTGGATCGAAGAAGGCTCTGCCGTATTTAATGCGATGGAAGATCTTAACGTTCCAACTGTTGCAGCTATTAGCGGCTTTGCATTGGGCGGCGGTTTTGAATGGGCACTTGCTAACGATTTTCGTGTTACCGACACCACAGCAAGAGTTGGCCTACCAGAAGTTAAATTAGGATTAATGCCAGGTTTTGGTGGTTCAGTGCGTCTTCCACGTGTTATTGGTGCCGACAATGCAATGGAATGGATGAGCACAGGTAAAGAATACAAAGCGATCGATGCCTTAAAACAAAAAGCGATTGATGCGGTTGTTGAATCTGACAAGCTTGAACAAGCAGCACTTAGCATGGTTAAAGATGCAATAGATGGCAAGCTAGACTGGAAAGCACGTCGCGCATTAAAACAGTCACCACTGAAAATGAACAAAACAGAGCAAACCATGAGCTTTAATATGGCGAAAGGCATGGTTGCAGCTAAAGCAGGCAAACATTACCCTGCGCCAATGGTGATGGTAAATAGTGTTGAAGCAGGTGCAAACGCAGAACGTGCTGAAGCGCTAGCTATTGAGAACAAAGGCTTTGCAAAACTTGCAAAAACGGATGCTGCGCAAGCACAAATTGGCTTATTCCTGAATGATCAGCTAATTAAAGGCAAAGCGAAAAAAGCAGCTAAAACGGCGACTAAAGCCGTTAATAAAGCAGCCGTGTTAGGTGCAGGTATCATGGGTGGTGGCATCGCTTACCAGTCTGCACTTAAAGGCACGCCTATTGTGATGAAAGACATTAACGATGATGCACTAGCATTAGGATTAAATGAAGCATCACAGCTGTTAAACAAGCAGCTTAAGCGTGGCCGTATTGACGGTAAGAAAATGGCAAATACATTAAATAACATCACGCCTAGCTTGTCTTACGACAGCATTAAAGACGTTGATATTGTGGTTGAAGCCGTTGTTGAAAACCCGAAAGTTAAGGGCATGGTTTTAAAAGAAGTAGAAGGCATAGTAGAAAAAGATGCGATTCTAACTTCAAACACATCAACCATTTCAATCACATCATTGGCTGAAAATTTAGAACGTCCAGAACAGTTCTGCGGCATGCACTTCTTCAATCCAGTACCGAAAATGCCATTGGTTGAAGTTATTCGTGGCGAAAAAACTTCTGATGAAACCGTTGCCGCCGTTGTTGCATATGCTGCGAAAATGGGCAAATCACCCATTGTTGTAAACGACTGCCCGGGCTTCTTTGTTAACCGTGTACTATTCCCATACTTTGCCGGTTTCAGCAAGCTAGTACTTGACGGTGCCGACATTGCACAAATTGATAAAGTGATGGAAAAGCAGTTCGGTTGGCCAATGGGTCCTGCATACTTACTTGACGTTGTCGGATTAGACACAGCATTCCATTGTACAGACGTCATGGCTGATGGCTTCCCTACGCGCATGCAAAAAATTGATAACGACCCTGTTGCAGTCATGTACAAGAACGATCGCTATGGTCAGAAGAACGGTAAAGGCTTCTATGACTTTGGCAAAGACAAGCGTGGCCGCCCGACTAAAAACTTAACAGAAACAACTTACGAGCTATTAGGTTATGAACCTAAGCAATTAGAGTCTGACGAAATTATTGAACGCTGTATGATCCCAATGATTAACGAAACCATTCGTTGTTTAGAGGAAGGGATTATTGCTAGCCCAGCTGAAGCAGATATGGGACTGATTTACGGTCTAGGCTTCCCTCCATTCCGCGGCGGTGTATTCCGTTATGTAGACACTATCGGCTTAGCTAAATTTGTAGCGTTAGCAGACAAATATGCTGATTTAGGTGAGATGTACCAAGTAACAGAAAAAACCCGCGCAATGGCTGACGCTGGTGAAACTTTTTATAAAGCGTAACGGAGAATAAATCATGAGAAACGCCGTAATTGTAGATTGTATTCGTACACCAATGGGCCGCTCGAAGAACGGTATTTTCCGTCATGTGCGCGCCGAAGAACTTTCAGCTCATGTAATGAGCAGCATTTTGGAGCGTAACCCAGGGTTAGATCCAAAAGAAATTGACGATGTGATTTGGGGTTGTGTTATGCAAACCCTAGAACAAGGCTTTAACATTGCACGTAATGCCGCATTAATTGCAGGTATTCCACACAGTGTACCAGCGGTGACCGTTAACCGTTTATGTGGTTCATCAATGTCAGCAATTCATGACGCCACCGCACGCATTGCCGCTAACATGGGTGATGTATACCTAATCGGTGGTGTTGAACACATGGGGCACGTACCGATGACTCACGGCATTGACTTTGCACCAAGCATAAACATGTCAGTTGCTAAAGCTGCGGGTGCAATGGGATTAACGGCTGAGTTGCTTGGCAAAATGAATGGCATTAGCCGTGAAATGCAAGACGAAATGGGTGCACGTTCTCACCAACTTGCCCATGAAGCAACCGTTGAAGGTCGCTTCAAAAAAGAAATCGTGGCTATTGAAGGACATGATGCTGACGGCATTTTACGCTCAATTGATACTGACGAAGTCATTCGCCCTGAAACGACTGTAGAAACACTGTCAGGATTACGTCCAGTATTTGACCCAGCGAACGGTACTGTTACCGCAGGTACTTCTTCAGCGTTATCAGATGGCGCTTCTGCTATGCTAATCATGTCTGAAGAAAAAGCAAAAGCACTAGGATTAACCATTCGTGCTCGTGTTAAGTCTGTGGGCGTTGCGGGCTGCGATCCATCTATCATGGGTTATGGTCCTGTGCCTGCTACTCAAAAAGCACTTAAAGCTGCTGGCTTATCAATTTCAGATATTCAGTCGGTAGAATTGAACGAAGCGTTTGCCGCACAAGGTCTTTCAGTATTAAAAGGCTTAGATTTACTTGATCACATGAATGATAAAGTAAACTTAAACGGTGGTGCCATTGCACTTGGCCATCCGCTAGGCTGTTCTGGGGCACGTATTTCAACAACGCTTCTTAATATAATGGAAGACAAAGATACGGAGCTAGGTTTAGCGACCATGTGTATTGGTTTAGGTCAGGGTATTGCCACTATTTTTGAACGTGTATAAATACTGACTTTTGCATCAGGCCATGTAGCCTGTTTGCATTAGCCTGAACAAAAAAGCCGAGCTAGTAAATTATCTAACTCGGCTTTTTTATTTTTGCAGTATTCGTTTGTGCTTATATAATAACCCACTTGGCAACGCCATAAGTTAACCCTTCCTTTAATTAATTAGCGATACAGTTTATGACCGATTTCAATCAAGCCGATCACACCCTTGATGCCATAGGCCTACGTTGCCCTGAGCCCGTAATGATGATCCGTGGCAAGATAAGAAAAATCGCTGATGGTGAAACCTTACTTGTTATAGCCGACGACCCGTCCACCACGCGAGATATTCCAAGCTTTTGCCAGTTTATGGATCATACCTTAGTAACAAGCCAAACAGATGAGCTGCCCTTTCAGTACATCATTAAAAAAGGTAAACGTTAACTAGCCAGATACAAAAAAGGATCTATAACACTAGATCCTTTTTAAACACATTGACTTAGTCTAATGCAGTATAACTAACGCATTAGCCCACTTTTTTGATAAACACCATTGGCGATTTATCGTCTGAAAAGTCAATATAAAAGTCGTACGTACCATCTTCTTTTGGAACAAACTTAAAATGCTCAAAGACTGCTGAACAATTAGCGTTGTACACATAACCTAATTCAATCACTTCATCGGCTTCTTTATTTAAATAGCCGCAGTTTGTGCCAGCGGTCCACGCTGCATCAGCAAATTTAAATTCGTAAGGTTGGCCGTCTGCTTTTAAATCTGCAGATGCTTTATATAGTTTGTTACCCACTTTTTTAAGTCGATATTCTTCTTCTGCATCCCACCATGTAAATGCACCACGTACATACATGTTTTCAGCAAATTCTGTTTCATTTGCATCATTTGATGCGCATGCAGCTAGTAATAATGTGGTCGCCGCTAAACCTGTTTTTAGTAAACGTTTAACCATCGTCCGTTCCTTCAATTAAATCTTAAAAAATGAGTAAGGGTCTATGCCCTTTTATGCTCATCACTACATCAGTTAATAGATCAAGCTTGAATGAGAAATAACACGATGCTATTGAGATAACATTCCGTATATTTGCGCTATTTTATTAATATACTTTGCATCGAAAGTTAACTGATTTATTTGAGCTTTTCGCCTGACTGTTTTGACTTATGAATAACTAACTTTAGTTTATGCCTTGCATCATCAGACAGTACTAAATCTATATTAAATTGCGCTCAGTTTGAACCAATAAACAAAGAAAGTGGTGAGATTTTTTGAAAAAATGTGGGGATATGTTGAGAAGCCGCAAATTAGACTTAAATTTAACCTAATTTGCGACGGTTCATTTTATAGCTGAGTTAACTGTTCACTACGTGCTTACGACTGCAATAAAGAAATATCTGCAACGCGCATAAACATTGCTCGTAGCTGAGCTAATATTGCTAGACGATTTAGCTTCACCGCTTCATCATCTGCCATTACCATCACATTATCGAAGAAGTCATCAACTACTTGTCTTAATTCGGCAAGCTCTGCTAATGCCTTTTGGTAATCTTTATCAGCAAATACAGGCTCAAGCGCGGCTGATTTAGCGATCACGTTTTCTGCTAATGTTTTTTCTGCTGGCTCAACTAATAGTGTGTTATCAATTGAACTAGGTACTTCGCCATCAAACTTAGCCAAGATATTACCAACACGCTTATTTGCCGCCGCTAAGCTGTCTGATGCAGCTAAACTACGGAAAAACTCAACAGCTTTAACACGCTTATCAAAATCTAATGGCTTAGTTGGACGACGTGCTAATACCGCTTGAATAACATCAACACTGATACCTTCGTCTTGATACCAAGTACGGAAACGACCCAACATAAAGTCAGCAACTTCTTGTACCGTATTGTCGTTAGTAAGCTTATCACCAAATAGCGACACTGCTTTTTCTGTCAGTTCAATAATATCTAAGTCTATTTCCTTTTCGACTAAAATACGTAGCGCACCAATGGCAGCGCGGCGTAATGCAAACGGATCTTTGTCTGACTTAGGTTGTTGGCCAATACCAAAAATACCTGCTAGTGAGTCGAATTTATCCGCAAGTGCTACCGCACAACTTTCTAATGATTGAGGCAGATGATCACCCGCAAAACGTGGCATGTATTGCTCATTCATTGCGTTTGCAACACACTCTGGCTCACCGTCGTGTTTAGCATAATGCATTCCCATTACACCCTGCACTTCAGTAAATTCCATCACCATTTCTGTCATCAGGTCGGTTTTACTTAATAGACCTGCGCGCTCACTGTGCGCTACATTTGCTCCAATCTTTTCAGCAATAAACCCAGCGAGACTAGCAATACGTTCTGACTTGTCTTTTAGCGTGCCTAACTGCTTTTGGAATAGCACAGTATCTAAACTGTTTAAGCGTGACGCTAACGTTTTCTTTTTATCTGTTTCAAAGAAGAATTCTGCATCAGCAAGACGTGGGCGGATCACTTTCTCGTTACCACTGATAACTTGACTAGGATCTTTACTTTCAATATTCGATACAAAAATAAACTTCGGCATCAAGTTGCCATCGTTATCAAATACTGGGAAGTACTTTTGGTCGTCCTTCATGGTGTAGATTAATGCTTCAGCCGGTACATTTAGAAACTTAGCTTCAAAATCACCTGACAGTGTTACTGGCCACTCTACTAACGATGTAACTTCATCAAGTAAATCTTGCTCAACCTGTGCAACACCACCTAATTTAGCGGCAACGGCTTCAACTTGCTGCGTAATGACTGCTTGACGTTCTGCAAAATCAGCCATGACATATGCATCTTTCAACGCAGTTAAATAGTTATCGGCATGAGTCAATGTCACGTCTTGCGACGAATGGAAACGATGTCCGCGTAATGTTTGTGCCGACTGCTTACCCAATATTTCACCGCTAATGACGCGGTCACCAAATAGCATAGTAATGGTATGAACTGGACGAATAAATTGCGTGGTAAATGCGCCCCATTTCATTGCTTTAGGGATTGGTAGCTTGGCTAATGCCGAGATAATAATATCTGGGATCAACGCATCTACGTCTTTACCTTTAACTTCGGCTTTATGCAGTAGCCACGCACCTTTATCCGTTTCTAAGCGCTGCGCTTGTTCAACAGTAATGCCGTTTGAACGTGCCCAACCAGCTGCGGCTTTTGTAGGATTACCGTCTTGGTCAAATGCCGCTGTGATCGCAGGACCACGCTTTTCAACTACTTTATCAGCTTGCGCTTCGCTCAGCGCGGTAACATTAAGCGCTAAACGTCGAGGTGCGGCATACCATTGAATGCTTTCAAAAGTTAGCTCAGCCTTGTTTAAGCCTTCTTCAACGTTATTACGAAATGCTTCAGCCAGTTTCTTAAGTGACTTTGGTGGTAGCTCTTCAGTGCCAATTTCTACTAAAAAGTTTTCTGTTTTGATGGTCATCTAATTATCCTTACTGGCCTTGCTCTGCGTTGCTTTTACACAATGGGAAGCCTAATGCTTCACGCGCTTCATAATACGCTTGCGCACACGCTTTAGAGAGTGCTCTTACACGTAAAATATAGCGTTGGCGCTCAGTTACCGAGATCGCATGCCTTGCGTCAAGTAAGTTAAATGCGTGTGATGCTTTCATTACTTGCTCGTAAGCTGGTAAAGGTAAGCCGCTCTCAATTAACTTTTGACTTTCTTTTTCACACTGATCAAATTGAGCAAATAGCGCAGGCACATCAGCATGTTCAAAATTGTAAGTAGACTGCTCTACTTCATTTTGGTGGAATACATCACCGTAGGTCACACGGCCTAATGGCCCATCAGTCCATACCAAATCATAAATGCTGTCAACGCCTTGAATATACATGGCTAAACGCTCTAGCCCGTATGTGATCTCACCCGTTACTGGTGAGCACTCTAAGCCACCGACTTGTTGGAAGTAAGTAAATTGCGTAACTTCCATGCCGTTTAACCAAATCTCCCAACCTAGACCCCAAGCACCTAGCGTTGGTGATTCCCAGTTATCTTCAACAAAACGGATATCATGTACTAATGGATCTAAACCTAACTCTTTTAATGAGCCTAAATACAATTCTTGAATGTTTTCCGGTGACGGCTTCATTACCACTTGGAATTGATAATAGTGCTGTAAACGGTTTGGATTTTCACCATAGCGGCCATCGGTTGGGCGGCGACACGGTTGAACATAAGCACTGCTCATTGGCTCTGGGCCAATCGACTTTAGGAATGTCATCGGATGGAATGTGCCAGCACCTACTTCCATATCTAATGGCTGAATAATGACACAGCCTTGTCTAGCCCAGTAATCTTGTAGCGCAAGGATTAGACCTTGAAAGGTTTTAATATCGTATTTTTCCATGATAAGGGGACTTTTTACGTTGATTTAGAATTCTAAAAATTGGCAGCAAGTATACCTTGCGCCAAGGCTAAATTGTAGCGCCTCGCTTACTTATTGTGCATCAAATATCAGATTGGCCAATACAAGTAGGCTCTAAATGACAGCAATCAAGAAAAATGCCTATGCATGATGGACTTAAAATTGCAGACAGGTGTATGATGAATTTCATTGTAGCCGTATTCGCTGTTATAACATGACTAAAGATTGCTTTGAATAAACCACGCATCCTGATCGTTGATGATCGTCACGACATATTCTTAAGCGCAAGTTTTGTGCTGGAGGACAATGATTATTGCCCACTTCAGGCGAGCAGCCCCGATGAAGCTCGCGCGCTGCTCAAACAAGAAAGCGTCGATTTAATTTTACTGGATATGAATTTCTCCCTTGATACCACCTCTGGTGAAGAAGGACTCGCATTTTTATCTTGGCTAGCGACATCAGAGTTTCAGATCCCAGTAGTAGCAATGACCGCGTGGGCAAATGTAGAACTTGCCGTAAAAGCCATGCAATTAGGTGCGGGAGATTTCATTGAGAAGCCTTGGAAAAATCAGCGTTTACAACAAATCATTAAACAGCAATTAGCGCTCGCCAATTTACAAGTTCAAAACCAAAAGCTGCAACAACGCCTAGAACCGACTAACAAACTTGAATACAAGTGGCGCTCTCCCAGTATGTTACAACTGTTTGCTGAAATTGAAAGCGTTGCTAATACCAACGTAAATATTCTGCTTACTGGCGACAACGGCACAGGTAAAAGTTTTATTGCTGAAAGAGTACATGAGCTGTCAAAACAAAGTACAGAGCCGTTTATATCAGTGAATATGGGAGCCATTTCTGAGAACTTGTTTGAAAGTGAGATGTTCGGACATAAGAAAGGCGCATTTACGGATGCCAAGAGTAATAGAATTGGTCGATTCGAATTAGCCAAGCATGGCACACTGTTCCTTGACGAAATTGCGAATATCCCACTTTCGCAACAAGCAAAGTTATTGCGGGTGTTAGAGTCAGGTCAATACGAAGCCTTAGGCTCCAGTCAAACTCAACAAATGCACGCTCGTATTATTAGCGCCACCAACGGCGATCTTAAAAAACTCATCGTTAACGAAGCGTTTCGTGAAGATTTGTATTATCGTCTGAACACCCTTGAATTTCGTGTACCGTCTTTACAAGAAAGACAAGCAGATATTGTTCCACTCGCTGAATATTTTATTGATATTTATACGCAAAAATACCAAAAACCCGCGCTTTCACTAAACACGCAAGCTAAACAAAATTTAACTGGTTACCATTGGCCGGGTAATATTCGAGAGTTAAGCCACTTGATGGAGCGAGCAGTTTTACTGGCTAAAGGCAGTGAAATAACAGAGCAATACTTGCCACTTTCAAGTTCACCTGCCAGCAACAGCCAAGATTCTATTAGCATGATGACATTAGAACAGGCAGAAAAAGCACTTATTAAAAAAGCACTGAACAATACTGATAATAATATGACTCACGCTGCAAAATTACTTGGGCTTACTAAATCCTCCTTATATCGCCGTTTAGAAAAGTATGACGACATTCAAAGGTAAAAACCTTGAACGCTTTATTACCTTATGGCTTAGCCTATTCGCCATGCTATTTTTATTGCTGAATTATGTTCTACTGTCGCAATTAGCGTTGTTAACGTGGCAAATCGTGCTGATTACCTCAAGTTTAACCATTGCTTGCATCTATGCGATTAAGGTGTTTCGTGCCAACGTCATGTGCAGTTTCCGTCGCGCATTGCTACACCTTGAGGCCGTACGTCAAGAAGACTACAAGCAGTATGCAAAAGCGGAATTTCCCACTGGCATTGTTGGCAAGTTTCATCATCAACTTCGGAACTTGAGTGAAGACCTTGCGGAGAAAAAGAAGCGCTACGATCAGCACGCGTTCTTGGTATATCAGCTTATTGACCAACTAGATACCCCAGTATTGGTTTTCAACCAGAAAGATCAGCTCACCTACGCTAACGGTGCGTTTAGCCACCTTTACGAAGGCCAACATTGGCAAATGTTTCGTCACGTCTCCTCAAATATGCTTGGGCTAGTTAAAGATGAAGGAGGCTGGCAATTACAATCGCAAGAGCAACAAAAGAAACAGCAGTGGCAAATTAGCCAAAGCAGCTTTATTGATGCGGGAATAGCGCATCAATTATTAGTGTTTACTAATATTGAGTCGGCCGTTAGAACTAGTCAGGTAAAAGCTTGGCAACAAATGATCAGCGTGATGGGTCATGAAATCCGCAACTCCCTTACTCCCGTTTCTAGTATTGCAGAAAGTTTAGCGGAACGTGCGACTAATCACAGAGACAAAGATGCACTAGGCCTTATCTCTGAGCGCTGTTTGCACCTGCAGGACTTTATTAATCGCTACGCATCATTAACGAAAGGCATCCATTTACACTACCAGCACATAATCACAGAGCAACTGGCTGGCCGGTTAAAAGGACTGTTTAACCAACAAAACCTAACCATCTTATTAAAGGCCAAACTCATTTGGGCAGATCAATCCCTTTTAGAGCAGGTACTTATCAACCTGATCAAAAATGCTTACGAAGCAGGTGCCAAAACGGTGAGCCTAGAATTTAGTGAAGATAAACACAAAAGCTGTATGAAAGTGGTTGATGATGGCCATGGTTTTGCCAATCCAGAAAATGCCTTTGTTCCCTTATTTTCTACCAAGCAAGATGGCCAAGGAATTGGACTGAGCTTTTGTCGCAATATTATTGAACAACATCAAGGTCATATCCGCTTAGAAAATAATCATGGCAATGGGGTGACTGTCCAGATCACACTACCATTGAAAATCATCAAGATTCAATAGCAAGGATGTTAGAACGTGGTGACTGAATAACGTGTCCGATATCGGACGGTAACAGTCCGATATCGGTAAATCGAATCGAAAGCGCGCTATTATTTTTAAGTAAACACAACTAATACACCCTGCATAGCAATGAACCAATGCAACATCTCTAACTATCCAATCACCCTGAATCCCTTTATTTATAAGCCATGTTGTACGTTAATCGCACAAACAAAGAAACATTAGCGGTTAAGCATTCAACGCTGGCACGTTATTAGCAATTCACTCCTGAGATACACCCACAGCAATTGAAGTTACTGCTAGGTGAAAGGCAATTGAGCCTCACGAACTTAGATAAACTGAACGATTAGAGTGAAAGCGCGCCAATACTGTAAATGAAGCGGGTTTACATTACGCACTGCAAACAGAAACAGGAATAATAAGATGAACCATATCATGTATCAACTCAAGCAGGCTTGGGCTGGGTTAAGTGAAAAAAAGGGATTCATGGTGGCAGTCGTTACCACTTTAGGTATCACTTTAGGCGCTTTATTGTGTATTCTAACCTTGGCTTACATACTGATTGCTAAACCTTTACCTTACCCCGATCAGCAAGATTTATATCAGGTTAACTTTACCTTGTTTAATGATAAGGACGAGGAAGTTGCCAGCTCTCATACCTACCCTGGCGTAGTGCATCTGTTTGACAAGCAAACCCTATTTAGCCAATCAGCACTGGTAAAATATGAAGAAAACGTGCTGATTTCTCATCCTTTACAGCCCATGGTAAACACCACCTTTATCACGCCCGATTGGTTTGTGCTCGTAGACGGTAAAATGGCAATGGGACGCACATTTGAGCAATCCGAAAGCAAAGACAGCTTCAACCCAGTGGCAATATTGAGTTATGAAGCCTGGCAAACACAATATCATGGTGATCCCAACATATTAACGCAGTCGGTCACCTTTAACGATACCAGTTACCGCATTGTTGGTGTAATGGATAAATCGTTCATCGAGCCGCAAATTTATCAGCAAGGTATTAATTCTGATGTATTTTTACCTTGGGACTATAACTCCACTGCTGAAAGATTACGTTCAGCTTGGGGCATGATTGATGGCGCATTATTCTTTGTTGGCAAATTAAACAGCGAGATGAGCCAAACTCAAGTAGAACAGTCACTGACCACTTTGATAAATAGCACATGGCAGGAAAATGTTCAGTCTATGGCATTTTTCAATGGGTGGTCTTCAAAGATGGGCTTATTATCATTTCAAGAAGCGATATTAGGCGATAGCCAAGGCACCGTGCTATTGCTGTTAGTTGGTGTAATAGGCTTGGTCTTAGTGGCTTGCGCCAATATCACTAACCTATTTATGTCTCGTACTGCAGAGCAGCAACACCAATTAGCCATCCATGCAGCAATAGGAGCTAGTAAAAAGCACCTATTCCAAACTTTGTTTGCCCAGTCTGGTTTACTGGTTTTTATCTCATCTGTCGTGGCGCTGATAATCGCTAATGCAGGCTTCTGGGTATTACAACAATATCTAGCTGAGCGCTTACCTCGGGTTGATGAGTTAGCAATCAACGCTTTCACGTTAAGCGCAGCTTTACTTATTGCTCTTTGTTTAGGTTTATTCTTTGCTCGCCTAAGTGCCAGCATGATTAACTACCGCGCCTTGAATACGATTTTACAGTCTAGCGGAAAAGGGACTGGTGTGCAGGTTTCAAGAAAAGTACGTCGTTTCCTTATCACATCTCAGGTTGCCATTGTAACCGTGCTAATTTTCGTCAATATGGGGTTGTTGAAAGACTCATTGAAAGCCATTAACCAACCACTGGGGTTTAATACTGAAAACATCACATCGCTTGAACTGTCGCTTAATGCCGCTGATGAGGTTACCAATGAAGAGAAAAAGACCATGGTATTGGCACTCAAAGAAAAGTTATTGGAACTGCCTCAAGTTGAAGCTGTCTCTCTAGGTGCTACACCCTTTGATGATGCCGCAGTGGCTGGCCAGAATATTGACTCTACTGATGAGCGTTTCGTGGTTAAAACTAAATCGGTTGACGGTAAGTACTTTGATTTAATCAATCAACCGCTTATTGAAGGTGATTTATTTAGCGAAGCCGATCTTAAAGACGGCAATAACCTGCTGATCATCAATGACGTTTATGCCAAAGAAATAGCACCACAAGGGAGCGCAATCGGCAGCAAAATCAGATTTACCAGAAACCTTACCTTAACCGTTAGCGGTATAGTAAAAGGCGTATACATGCCCACCGAAAGTGACGTTCCTATGCGCGCATTTAGGCTAACCACTGAAGCCGATACGCGCTACATGATCAAACTTAAACCAAACCAAAGCTTATCGCGCGAACAAGTAATTAGCCTAACGCAACAAGTAAACAATCAGCTAGTGATTAAACAAATGAATACCCTGAATGAACTGCGCGATCAACGATTATTTACCCAATACACCACCGCCATTACTAGCGCTGTATTAGCCATGTTAAGTTTCTTTCTGGCTACTATTGGCTTATATGGCGTTATTAGTTATGCCACTCAAATGCGCAAGCTCGAATTAGGTACACGCCTTGCCATTGGTGCCAAGCGTGCAGACATCACCCATCTGATTATAAAAAATAATGCTGGTGCCGTAGCGATAGGTATCGTTGTGAGTATGTTTGTAATATTGGCTTTGTATCTTGGTTTTTCTGAGGATTTAGCCAGTTACGTGAACATTCAACTGGTTTCACTCTTTGGGGTAACACTGGTGTTGATTAGTGTGATGGCGTTAGTTGCCTGTTACTGGCCGCTACGTTCAATTATCAATGCCCGCCCTATCGACTCTTTAAAAGGTAGTCAGTAGTCATCGTGAAATCGTCAGGAGTACTTAATGGATATAGTTAAGAAAAAGCCACAACATAAGCTGTTCGCTAACTATAAGCTTCAACTTATCATTGTGGTTTCGACAGCACTAGTGCTGATGCTGATTTGGGCTATCAAAATGGCTGGCGCAGTTTCAGTATCGCGCGATGATATTTTAATAGAGCGTGTTGTAATGGGGGATCTTGAAGTCAAAACGGAAGGCTTTGGCGTACTCAGTTCAAATAAACAGTTACTGCTTACTACATTGACTCAAGCTACCGTGAAAGAGATTGTGCTCAAGCCTGGCGCAAACGTCACCGTTGATAGTGTTATTGTTCGCCTCGAAAACCCTGAGCTGATCCAAGAAATGGAAAATGCACAGCAAGAGTTAGCTCAAGCACAAGCGAATTTACGCCAATTAATGCTCAACAATAAGCGTGAAACACTTAATGAAACGGCCAGTCTAGAAGAAATCATAGCGCTGTTTGAAACGGCATCACTGAATCGTCAAGCTGAAGAAAAGTTAGTTGAAAAAGGCATTGTGTCGCAGCTCGCGTACCAAGAGTCTGTACTAGAAGAGCGCCAGCTAACAAAACGTATCAGCATCCTTCAGCAACGCATTGCGCAATTAAAACTTGTTCATGCAGAGTCGGTAAATATTCAACAAGAAGTTGTTAAGCAAAGGCAAGGTCAGCTGAATATTGCTCAGTCACGCTTACAAGCACTTGAAGTAAAAGCGGGGTTTAATGGCGTATTACAGAGGTTATCTGTAGAGCTTGGACAAAGTCTTGCCTCAGGTCAGGAAGTAGCTTTAATCGGCAGTGTTACTGATCTCATCGCGCTCGTTAGAGTACCGCAAAGCCAAATACATCACATTGAAGTAGGACAAAGCGCTATTATCAACACCCGGCAGGACAAAATTACTGGCACAGTCGCCCGTATCAACCCTATGGTAGAAGATAACACGGTAGAGGTAGAGATCACCCTGCCCGCCAATCTTCCAACCAGTGCCAGACCACAATTAACCGTAGACGCAACCATTATTGCTGACACATTAAAAGCAGTGTATTACATCAAGCGCCCAGCTAATGCTCAGCCTTTTAGTGAAATCGCTCTCTATCGCCTAAACAGTGAAATATCTAAAGCCGAACTACGTACCCTAAAACTAGGTCGCGAAGCGGGTCGTTATATCGAAATTTTGACAGGTGCAGACGCGGATGATGTGTTTATCATTTCTGATTTACCAAACCAAAAAAACACCGCATTAGAGCTAACCGTAAAATCTTAAATTCAAAAATTTAACTAGCAGGAACCAGCATCATGAGCGAGATTAAAATTCAAATGAGAAACATTTCCAAAGTTTTTGAAACTGAGGATATGGAAACACACGCATTAAAAAACGTTAACCTAACCATTTCAGCGGGCGACTACGTGTCTATATCTGGCCCTTCAGGTTGTGGTAAGTCTACACTTTTATCACTGCTAGGCCTGCTTGATATGCCCTCAGGCGGAGACTACATAATTGAAGGTACTAATGTTGCTAATCTGTCACTTGATGATGCTGCTGAAATCAGAAATAGCAAAATTGGCTTTATATTTCAGTCATTTAATCTAATTGATGAAATCACCGTTTTTGACAATATTGCCCTGCCTTTGCGTTATAGCAACAAAAAGCTCAGTAACGCTGATATCGAGCAGCGTGTTAATAGATGTCTAGAAATGGTGAGTATGACTCACCGAAGCCAGCACAAACCGAACCAATTATCTGGTGGTCAGCAACAGCGTATTGCCATCGCACGAGCATTAGTCGCAGAGCCTGCTATCTTATTGGTCGATGAAGCAACGGGTAATCTAGACTCGAATACGGGTGACCAAATAATGGATGTACTCGACGAGCTAAATCAAAAAGGCACCACCATCTGCATGGTAACGCACGAGTCCCGCTACGCAGACAGAGCCACAACTCAGCTTAAACTATTAGATGGCGAAATACTGACTTCGCCATCACCAGCAGAGTCGAAAATCGCAGTTCATGCCTGTTAGTTTTTCTTACACTGAAATAAAAGGAATAAAAAAAGCACTGTTTAAAGTGCTTTTTTTATCGATACAAGAAACTATTTAAAGCTATAAAACTTCAAATATTCAGTAACTAAACGTCTAGATTAGCCACTTTTAATGCGTTATCTTCAATGAATGCACGTCTTGGTTCTACTTGATCGCCCATTAACGTTGAGAATAACTGATCTGCACCCACTGCATCTTCAATCGTTACTTTAAGCATACGACGGCTTTCAGGATCCATGGTTGTTTCCCATAGCTGTTCTGGGTTCATCTCGCCCAGTCCTTTATAACGTTGTATATACAAGCCACGCTTAGATTCTGCCATCAGCCACTCTAGTGCTTCTTTAAAGCTGCTAACGGCTTTAGTACGTTCGCCACGTTTAATGTAACCGCCTTCTTCAATTAGGTTATGGATTTCTTTACCTAATGTGCCAATATTTTCATAATCAGCTGAAGATAGGAAGTCATGATTAAATACATAAACATGATCAATACCATGTTGGCGCATCGTCACTTTTGGCATAAATAAATTACGCTCTGTATCTTCGTGAATACCGGCAGTATAAAGAGCACCATCAACCTCAATATCAACTAATGACTGAACAAATTCATTCGACCACTGTTCAATGGCTGCTTTATCTTTACAGTCTTCTAGTGTCATTGTAGAGGTATAAATGAGTCGCTCTAGCATGTGGTATGGGATTTTACGCGACAAGCGCTCTATCGTGGCAAATGTACTATGATAAAGCTTAACCATTTTCTCTAGCTGTTCGCCTGCAATTCCTGGCGCTTGATCATTTACATGTAGCGATGCGTTATCTAATGCTAATGTAGTTAGATACTCTGTTAGCGCTGGATCGTCTTTAATATAGCGCTCTTGTTTGCCTTTCTTCACTTTATAAAGTGGCGGCTGAGCAATATAAACATAACCACGCTCAATGATTTCAGGCATTTGACGATAGAAAAACGTCAATAGTAACGTACGAATGTGTGAACCATCCACGTCGGCATCGGTCATGATTACAATTGAATGATAGCGAGTTTTATCAGGATCATATTCATCACGCCCAATACCACACCCTAATGCGGTAATTAATGTTGCAACTTCTTGAGAAGATAGCATTTTATCAAAACGTGCTTTTTCAACATTCAGAATTTTACCCTTTAGTGGCAAAATTGCTTGGTTTTTACGGTTTCGTCCCTGCTTAGCAGAGCCGCCCGCTGAGTCACCCTCCACTATGTAAATTTCAGAAAGTGCAGGATCTTTTTCCTGACAATCCGCTAATTTACCTGGCAAACCTGCTAGGTCTAGTGCACCTTTACGTCGTGTCATCTCACGTGCTTTACGCGCTGCTTCACGCGCTCTTGCGGCATCAATAATTTTACCAATAACGTTCTTTGTATCTTGCGGATTTTCTAGTAAGAATTCGTTCAAGTACTCAGACATTGCACTTTCAACCGCAGATTTCACTTCTGATGATACTAGCTTGTCTTTGGTTTGAGATGAGAACTTTGGATCAGGTACTTTTACTGAAACAACCGCAGTTAACCCTTCACGCGCATCATCACCTGTTGCACTGGTTTTCTGTTTTTTATTGTAACCTTCTTTTTCCATGAAGGTATTTAGTGTACGTGTTAATGCCGCTCTAAAACCTGCTAAGTGAGTACCACCATCACGCTGTGGAATGTTATTAGTGAAGCAGAATATGTTCTCTTGGAATGAGTCATTCCATTGCATTGACACTTCAACAGAAATACCATCTTCTTCACGCTCAGACGTGAACGAGAATACTTTAGGGTGAATTGGCGTTTTATTCTGGTTTAAGTACTCAACAAATGCTTGAATACCACCTTCGTATTTGAAGTGGTCATTACGATCATCACGCTCATCTTGAAGCCTAATGCTAACACCAGAGTTTAAGAATGATAATTCGCGTAAGCGTTTTGCCAAGATATCGTAATGGAATTTAATGTCTGTAAACGTTTCAGGGCTTGGCCAAAAACGTAATTCAGTACCTGTGCTTTCTGTGTCACCAATCGCTTTTAATGGCTCATCTGGCACACCATGACGGTAAATTTGTTCATGGATTTTGCCTTCGCGACGGATCGTTAACTGTAACTTAGTCGATAAAGCATTTACTACTGAAACACCAACACCGTGCAAGCCACCGGATACTTTATACGAATTGTCGTCAAATTTACCACCTGCATGCAGAACCGTCATAATAACTTCTGCTGCTGACACACCTTCTTCTTCATGAATAGAGGTAGGAATACCACGCCCATCATCACGTACTGATACTGACTCATCGTTGTGAATGGTGATCACGATATCAGAACAATGCCCTGCTAACGCTTCATCAATCGAGTTATCTACGACCTCAAATACCATGTGGTGAAGACCAGTGCCATCATCAGTATCACCGATATACATTCCAGGTCTTTTTCTTACTGCATCTAAGCCCTTCAAAACTTTAATGCTGGAAGAATCGTAATTATTTTCAGACATATTATTTTTCCATTAACCACGTATTTGCCCATGTTCCACGTGAAACATTGCATTATTTACGCTAAATTTTGTTTGAATATCCGCAACCTGAGTTTGATCAATACAAGTGACAAATACTTGTGAAGCACTGTACTTCATTAAGTCTGCCAGCAAATTTTTATTATCATCATCAACTTCAGACGGTAAGTCATCAAACAGTAAAATTGTATCTCGTGCGGTGCACGAATAAATATACTTACTTTGTACAACCTTTAAGATGTACAACAATAACTTTAACTGCCCTCGCGATAAAGTATCTTGGATAGCTAAACCGCGTGATTGAATTTTCAAGTCGGCCTTATGAGGACCAGACTGAGTAAAACCATACTTCAAATCACGCTCAAAATTAGCATTCAAAACATCTTTAAGCGACAGTTCTTTATTCCAACCTTGATAGAAACTAAAGTCTATTTCTTCTAAAAAGTTGGCTTTAGAAATAATTTGTTCAAAACATTGTGAAAGCTGTTCAAATAAAGAATCCATATACTGCTTACGAAGCTGAGTTAATTGTTCGCCAGTGTCGGCTAATGCATTATCCCAGTATTCGTATTGTTCTTTATTAATTACACGTTGCTTTAACAAAGCATTTCGGCTTTTTAATAGTTTTGTATAGGTAAGCCAAAGTTGATGAAAAGAGTGTTCCACGTGAAACAATCCAAAATCAATAAATTGCCGTCTTACTTTTGGTCCACCAAAAAATAAGTTAAAGCTGTCTGGTGTAACAATTTGTACTGCTACACAACTTGCTAATGACGATAAGCTTTTAACCGATTCGCCATCAACTTTAACCTCTAACCCACCTGCTACATCGCGCTTAATACCAATGCGATTTACTTCTTTATCTTCCTGATTTAATTTACCAAATAATACAAAGTGATCATGCTCATGCGAGATAATCTTATTAACTTGGGTAGCACGAAATGAGCGACCTCTTGCTAAATAATAAATCCCTTCAAGAATACTTGATTTACCACTTCCATTCTTACCAACAATAAAGTTAACGCCACGTACTGGCGTTATTACTTGCTGCTGTAAGTTTCTAAATTGATGAAAGTTTAGTTCGCTAAGCCACATTAACTATAAAATTCAACACTATAGACGCATTGGCATAACCACATACATGGCATCTTTATTTTGCTCTGCTTCTATCAGTGCGCTGCTATTACCATCAATTAATGTGATCACAACTTGTTCTTCTTTAATATTGCCCAGCACGTCTAAAATATAAGAAACATTAAAACCAATTTCTATGTCTGGCCCGGCATATTGAATACCAACCGATTCTTCCGCTTGTTCTTGCTCAGGGTTATTAGCCGTAATTTGTAATTCGCCATTTGTTACATTCAGTCTAACGCCACGGAATTTTTCATTAGACAAAATTGAAGCGCGATTAAATGCAGCGCGTAAATCGTCTTTATCTGCGGTAATGAACTTATCACCATTGCGTGGAATAACCCGACGATAATCAGGAAAACGCCCATCCACTAATTTACTGGTAAAGACATAGTGATTATCAACAAGGCGGATATGATTAGTGCCCATTTGAACCGTGACTAATGTGTCATCACTTTCAAGCAAACGCATAATTTCAAGCACGCCTTTTCGCGGAATAATCACTTGGCGTTGCTCTGCAACAGCGTTATTAAGCTGATAGGTGGCAAGGGCTAAGCGGTGACCATCAGTAGCCACTGTTCTTAATGTCTGCCCTTCAACCTCAAACGACATGCCATTCAAATAGTAACGTACATCCTGATTCGCCATTGAGAACTGAGTCGCATCGAGCAATTTACGCAGTTGTTGACGCTCAATTTGAAACTCTATATCGCCTTCCCAGCTTTCTAAATTCGGATACTCAGTGGCAGGTAAAGTAGACAAAGAAAAACGACTTTTACCACTTTGCAGAATCAGTGAGTCATTTTCTACACGAATATTTAGTTGGCAACCGTCTGGTAAACTGCGACAAATATCTAGTAACTTTTTTGCCGGAACGGTAATAGCGCCCTCTTGATTAATATCATCAATTTGAGAGGCTGCAACCATTTCAACTTCTAAATCTGTGCCCGTTAGCGATAGTGAACCCTCACTAACATTAATGAGTACATTAGATAAAATAGGTAGCGTATGTTTGCGCTCAATCGCTCCTGAGACTAGCATTAAAGGTTTTAATATTGCGTCTCTGTCTAATGTAATTTGCATATATAAATATCCACTGATTGAAATTGATATAAACGATTATGAAGAAAGTGTACGTATTAAGTTTTGGAAATCTTCCTTAATTTCATGATTTTCCTCTTTGAGCTCATTAATCTTACGGCAGGCATGCAGCACTGTTGTATGATCTCGCCCACCAAAAGCATCACCAATTTCTGGCAAGCTATGGTTAGTTAATTCTTTTGCTAATGCCATGGCTAATTGCCTTGGCCTTGCTACTGATCGGCTACGGCGTTTAGACAATAAGTCTGCAACTCGAATTTTATAATATTCCGCTACCGTTTTTTGAATATTTTCTATAGTAACAAGTTTGTCTTGTAATGCGATTAAATCTCGAAGCGCTTCTTTCACAAAATCAATGGTGATAGGTCGGCCAGTAAAATTTGCATTCGCTTTAACACGATTCATCGCACCTTCAAGTTCACGTACATTCGAGCGTAAACGTTTGGCAATAAAGAATGCAACTTCCTCAGGCACCTTCATTTCTTTTTCTTGCGCTTTTTTCATTAAGATCGCAACACGCGTTTCTAACTCTGGCGGCTCAATAACAATCGTTAATCCCCAACCAAACCGTGACTTTAAGCGCTCTTCCACCCCATCAATCTCTTTCGGATAACGGTCACTGGTAAGAATAATTTGTTGATTGCCTTCAAGTAAGGCATTGAATGTATGAAAGAATTCTTCTTGCGAACGTTCTTTTTTAGCAAAGAACTGAATATCATCAATAAGCAGCGCATCAACTGAGCGGTAATATTTTTTAAATTGTTCAATTGCATTGTTTTGCAATGCTTTTACCATATCTTGAACAAAGCGCTCTGAATGCATGTACACCACTTTTGCATCAGGCTTTCGTGCAATAATGCCATTTCCCACAGCATGTAATAAATGCGTTTTACCTAACCCCACACCGCCGTAGATAAACAGTGGGTTATACGCACCACCAGGATTATCAGCAACTTGCGTCGCAGCAGCACGTGCTAGTTGGTTTGATTTACCTTCAACAAAATTATCAAACGTATAGTTAGCTCGCACACTTGAACCGCCATCACGACTGATCATACTTTCAGGGGGAGCAATTTTATTACTTCGAGGCGCTGGCTGTTTGACTGACTGCGGTGTACTGCGTGTTTCTTGCGGCTGTGGCTTAGCTAAAGTTTGTTTACTGCCCACATCAAAGCGTAGCTTGGGTGCATGTTCACCACAATACTGTTGCAGCAGCTCAATAATTCGGCCTTGGTATTTTTCACGAACCCAATCTAATACAAAGTTGTTTGGTGCGTAGCAAGTTAATGTATCTTGTGCAGACTCGATTTGCAGTGGCCTGATCCACATACTGTATTGTTGAGTGGGAAGCTCTTCTTGTAGCACTTCTAGACAACTTTGCCATGCCGATTGATACACCTATACTGCTCCTAACATTGTCTGCGCACTCATAGTTTCAGCAAAAGTGCTTATTATTTGATGGGAAAGGGCGACATTATGCGCTTTATTTATCCACAAGTTCAATATTGATTTTTTTTATTTTTATGCTCACCACTAAAATATAGCATAAACCACTGTTTATTATGAATTTATATTTTTATTCTATTTAAGGTTAGTAACGCAATTTTAAAGCATAAATCAGTCTAAAAA